>CALRSS020000002.1:0-406317 GCA_943370905.1 Synechococcus sp. UW140 | reverse complement strand
GCCGTCGAGCAGGTCCACCTGCGGCAGCTTGGAATCGGGCATCTCGCTGAACAAGGGTTTTTGCCGCTCCTTGGCCACCCGCTCGCTTTTCGGAATGTCGACCAGCGTCGGTTCGATCAGCACCGGCACCGGGTGATGCTCTTCAATCTCGATGCGTTCATCGACCAGCGTTTCCTCGCGCTCGCGCGCTGCGAGCTTGCCCAGGGCGAGGTCTTCGGCCATTTCGCGCTTTTCGCGTCGACCTTCGATGACGTTGTCGATCCACGCCCCGACCCGCAAGGCCACATGGGCCCATGAGAAGCCGAACACCACCGAGACAGCAATCACGCCAAAGGCAATGAATACCAGGCCAGAGCCTGCAAACCCCAGCCACTTCACGCCGAGGCTGCCCGCCAGGTAACCCAGCGCGCCGCCGGCGTGGCCGGGCAGGCGGAATTCAAAACGGTAAAGACGCGACCACTCCAGCGCGGCGCTGGCCAGCAGCAGCACGGCCAGTCCCAGCCAGAAGCGGGCCCGGGCCGACAGCGCCCCGGTTTCCGCCACGGCTGCCTCACCGCGCAGCCAGCGCGCCAGCGAGGACAACCACACATGGGCACCGGCCGCCAGCGCCCACCAGACGGAAAACCCGAGCAGGAAGTAGCTGGCATCGGCCAGCCAGGCCCCCAGGCGACCACCCCAGTTGCGCGCCACCGGCTGCACACCACCCACCAGCTCGGCGGTGCCGGAGGTCGACCAGGCAGCGTCCTGGGAGGAATAGCTCAACAAGGCCACCAGCCACAGCAACAGGCCCAACAGGCCAAGGATGAGGCTGACTTCGTGGGCGAACCGTTTGACGCCGACAGGCGCGCCTGTCGAGGAGGAATTTCTGGAGTTCAGGGTGTCGAGGGAGTAAGTCATGGCTCGGGGCAGAGCTTAACGCAGTTGACCGGCCCGAGAGCGGGTGCAGGAGCTGTCCGGGCAGAAGCGCCGCAGCCCGTCAGCCCAGCGTGTGGAGCCGCTCCATGATCAACACCGAGCCGTCGTCGCGGGTTTCAATGAAGCCCCGCTCCTCCAGGTCTTTCATGACACGGCTGACCATCTCGCGCGAGGCACCCACCACCTTGGCGAGGTCCTGGCGCGATACCTTTTCCCGGATCACGGCATTGCCGGCGTTGTCTTGTGCCGCGGATTCGAGCAGCGCCCGTGCCACACGGCCGTACACGTCCATCAAGGCCAGGGATTCGATCTTGCGGTCGGCCTGCCGAAGGCGCTGCACCAGGCCCTTGAGCACGGCATAGGCCATGGAACTGTTCTCGGGCAGGCAGCGGGCGAATTCCAGCCGGCCCAGGATCAGGGCGTCCGTCTGGATTTCGGCGCGCACGGTGGCGGAATGGGGCTCGTCATCAATCAGGCTCATTTCACCGACGTAATCGCCGGGGTGCATGGTCGCCAGAATGACTTCGCGGCCACGCGCATCCGTGGCCATGACGCGGGCACGACCCGTGAGGATGATGGACAGGGCGTTGGACTTCTTGCCCTGTTCGACGATGGATTCGCCGCGCTTGAAGCGGCGCTTGACGACGGCTGCAGCCACCGACTCGGCCTGGGCGGGCGTCAACATTGAAAAAAGCGGCACCCGGCGAATCAATTCAAGATTGGACACCATCGTCGACATATCAGCTTTCTCCCAACCTCGGAGCCGACAGTGGCTCGTTCGAGTTCTTACAATGGTACGGCACCAAGGCCCCTCCGGATTCATCCAGCCTGCACTGGTTTGCTCCGGCGACCCGGGCCATCAGCGCTTGATTTTTGCATGAGCCAGACCCAAATCTACCTGACTTCCATCTCTTTCCCAATCAGTTTTTCACCATGAAACATTCCAAAGTTCTGATCCTCGGCTCAGGCCCTGCCGGCTACACCGCCGCCGTGTATGCTGCGCGCGCCAACCTCCACCCCGTGCTGATCACCGGCATTGCACAGGGTGGCCAGCTCATGACCACCACCGACGTCGACAACTGGCCGGCAGACGTCGACGGTGTGCAAGGGCCAGAGTTGATGCAGCGCTTCCTCGCGCACGCCGAGCGCTTCAACACGGAAATCATTTTTGACCACATCAACCAGGTCGATCTGAGCAAGCGCCCTTTCACGCTCACCGGCGACAGCGGCAGCTACACCTGCGACACCCTGATCATTGCCACGGGCGCATCGGCCAAATACCTGGGGCTGGAGTCCGAATCAGCCTTCATGGGCCGCGGGGTCTCGGGCTGCGCCACCTGCGATGGGTTTTTCTACCGCGACCAGGAAGTCTGCGTGGTGGGCGGCGGCAATACGGCGGTGGAAGAAGCGCTGTACCTTTCCAACATCGCGAGCAAGGTGACGCTGGTGCATCGCCGCGACAAGTTCAAGGCCGAGGCCATCCTGATCGACAAGCTGCACGAGAAAGTGGCCGCCGGCAAGATCGAGCTTCAGCTGCACCACACGCTGGACCAGGTGCTGGGCGACGCCTCCGGCGTGACCGGTGTGCGCCTCAAAAGCACGCAGACCGACGCCACGCAGGACATCACCCTCAAGGGCTGCTTCATTGCCATCGGCCACCAGCCCAATACCGACATCTTTGCCGGCCAGTTGGAGATGAAGGACGGCTACATCATCACCAAAACCGGGCTGCAGGGTTTTGCCACCATGACCAGCGTGCCGGGCGTTTTCGCGGCGGGCGATGTGCAGGACCACGTGTACCGCCAGGCCATCACCAGCGCGGGCACCGGCTGCATGGCCGCGCTGGATGCGCAGCGGTTTCTCGAGCAGTGAACTGGCATCAGCCGACCACCAGCCCGTCGGGGGCGGTGGCGCCTGGGTGGCCCGCTTGCGAGGGCTGTGGGTAAGCTCCGGCCCCCGAGTTGGACAGATTCTGTTTTCAGGCTATAATCGCTGGCTTAGCTGAGCTTTCTTCGGGTCATTTCGCATGGCCTTTCAGGGGCGGCCCAGCATCCGATTTCCAATTTTTTATACGGAGAGTGCTCATGGCACGCGTCTGTCAGGTAACGGGCAAAGGCCCGATGGTGGGAAACAACGTTTCTCACGCCAACAACAAAACCAAGCGCCGGTTCATGCCTAACCTGCAGTACCGCCGTTTCTGGGTCGAGAGCGAGAACCGCTGGGTGCGCCTGCGCATCACCAGCGCCGGTCTGCGCTTGATTGACAAAAAAGGCATCGATGCGATCCTGGTGGATCTTCGTGCCCGCGGCGAAGTCTAAGGAGAAACATCATGGCCAAAGGCGCACGCGAAAAAATCAAGCTGGAATCTACTGCCGGCACCGGTCACTTCTACACGACCACCAAAAACAAGAAAACCACGCCTGACAAAATGCTGATCATGAAATTTGATCCCAAGGCACGCAAGCACGTGGAATACAAGGAAATCAAGCTGAAGTAATTCGGCCTGAACCCGCGGCACGCTGTGCCTGCACCTCGAACGAACCCGCTGCAACCCAGCGGGTTTTTTCATGCCTGCATGGTTCTCGCGCGCATGCGGCCCATGCGCCTGACGCACCTTGCGCCAGTCCTGGCCACTTAGGGCACGTGTTGCAAGCGTGAGGGGCGACTTGTCTACGGCGGCTGGTGGCCACCCCCGTCAGGCATCCACTTGACCGGCGGTAACACCGACACGGCTCACAACACCTGGGGCGCAAACCCGTACCCTCCAAAAGAAAAACCGCCTGAGCGCGTGGGCACTGAGGCGGTTGACGTGGGGTGGCGACACCCCTGCGGACGCAGGAGAATCAGGTCCGGGCGGCGCGCAGCTTCATGGAGAACTCGCGCAGCGCGGCAATGCCGCTTTCTTCTGCACGGTGACACCAAGCCTGCAGATCGCCGGCCAGTTGCTCGCGCGAAGCAGAGGTCGACATCCACATCTGGCGCAACTCTTCGCGCATGGTGACCATCTTGTCGAGCACTGGGTGCTCGGCACGTGCCTGGGCCAGTTGCGGCCTGGCAGCGGCGGGCACCTTGTCGTCATCGCGGTGCAGCCAGCGGTTGGCAGCCTTGAGCACCGACACATCAGCCTGGCGTGCCTTGAGGGCCTCGATCTCGGCACGTCCGGCACGGCGCAGTTCGCGGGCGAAACCGGCCATTACTTCATAGCGGTGGGCGATCAGGGCCTCAAGGGTCTTCTCGTCGGCCACGGGCTGGATGGTGCCCAGCTGAAGCTTGGGCGGCACCTTCTTGACGGTGGCCAGCCCCACACGCTCCAGCGCGCGGATGTAGATCCAGCCGATGTCGAACTCGTAAGGCTTGACCGAGAACTTGGCCGACGTGGGATAGGTGTGGTGGTTGTTGTGCAGCTCTTCGCCACCAATCATGATGCCCCAGGGAGAGATGTTGGTGCTGGCGTCTGGCGCCTCGAAGTTGCGGTAGCCCCAGTAGTGGCCGATGCCATTGATGATGCCGGCTGCCGTCACGGGAATCCACGCCATCTGCACGGCCCACACGGCCAAGCCGGCCACGCCGAACAGAGCCAGGTCGATGATCATCATCAAGCCCACACCCTGCCAGCTGTAGCGGGTGTACAGATTGCGCTCGATCCAGTCGCTGGGGGTGCCGTGGCCATACTTGACCATGGTTTCCTTGTTCTTGCTCTCGGCGCGGTAGAGCTCGGCGCCCTTCCAGAACACCGTCTTGATGCCGTGAGCCTGCGGGCTGTGCGGGTCTTCCGAGGTTTCGCACTTGGCGTGGTGCTTGCGGTGGATCGACACCCACTCCTTGGTCACCTGGCCCGTTCCCAGCCAGAGCCAGAAGCGGAAGAAGTGCGACGGGATCGCGTGCAGGTCCATGGCACGGTGTGCCTGGTGGCGGTGCAGGTAAATCGTGACGCTGGCGATCGTGATGTGGGTTGTCACCAGGGTGTACAGCACAATTTGCCACCAGGTGGCCGCGAGCAGTCCATTGGCCAGCCAGTCGATGGCGGCATCAAACAAAATCATAAACATCCTTAAATGCGGTCTGTCCCGGTGGCTACCGGATTCCATCTGGGGCAGCTTCGTCAAACGCTGCTCTATTGTAAGACCGGGAGCCCCAAATGCCAAGCGGAATCCGACGACCCCCAGGGTCATCAAAACCGGACAAATTCCGTTAAAAAATCAGGAACTTTCGACTAAATTACGCTAACTTCCGCTAAAAATATCACGACTTTTGCCATACGGCAGCGAAAAACCCGTCGGTCTGGTGCAGGTAAGGCCAGAGCCGCAGGTAGGGTCCGCGGCACAACTTGTCGGCATGTTCGACCCCCAGATGGGTCAACAAAGGGCCTGTTTCAAGGACGTTGAAGTCTTTATTCGCTGCACTGAAGGCCTCCGCAATCGCCTCGTTTTCTTCGCGAAGAATGCTGCAGGTGGCGTAAACCAGCCGCCCGCCGGGCTTGAGCAGGCGTGCTGCGCTCTGCAAAATCGCCGTTTGCTTGACCGTGAGTTCTTCAATCGCCTTGGGGTTCTGCCGCCATTTCAGGTCAGGGTTGCGGCGCAGGGTGCCCAGCCCGGAGCACGGCGCATCGACCAGCACCCGGTCAATCTTGCCGGCCAGACGCTTGATGCGGTCGTCGCGCTCATGGGCAATCGCCACCGGATGCACGTTGGAGAGTCCGCTGCGCGCCAGCCGCGGCTTGAGCGCATCCAGCCGGTGGCCCGAGGTGTCAAAGGCATACAGCCGGCCCGTGCTGCGCATCGAGGCGCCCAGCGCCAGCGTCTTGCCACCGGCGCCGGCGCAGAAGTCGACCACCATTTCGCCGCGCTTGGCATCGACCAGCAAGGCCAGCAATTGCGAGCCTTCGTCCTGAACCTCAATGGCACCGCGGGTGAACACCTCGAGTTTGGCGAGCTGCGGCTTGTCGGCGATGCGCAAACCCCAGGGGGAATACGGCGTGGCCGTGGTCTTGATGCCGGCTCTGGCCAGTTCTTTCTGGACTTCGGCGCGTTTGTCCTTGAGCGTGTTGACCCGCAAGTCCAGCCCGGCAGAAGCATTGAGGCTTTCGACCAGTGGCCAGAAATCGTCGCCCAGCTGTTCCTTAAGCGGCTCCACCAGCCACTGCGGCAGGTTATGTCGGTGCAGTTCCATCAGGTCGGCCGGTTTGACCTGGTCGCAGCGGGCGAGCCAGTCTTTTTCCTGCTCGGTCAGCGCGCCCAGCAGAAAATCGCGCCCACTGGCAAAGCCGAGGATGGCCAGGCGCCGCTCGGGCGCACCGCTGCCGTGCTGGGCCAGGTAGGTGAAGAGGTTTTTCTTGCGCAGCACGGTGTAAATCGTTTCAGCCACCGTGGCCCGCTCGCGGGGGCCCAGGCGCAGTTCGCGGAAATAGCGCGACACCACCATGTCGGCGGGATGATCGAATTTGAGAACCTGCTTGAGAAGTTCGGCGCAGCTGTCGAGTAAGGCTTTAGGATGCATAGCCTCCCATTGTCCCACCACGGTGTTTGACAGCACCATTCTCAAGCCCTCTCATGCCTGAAACCCTGCCGCCCCTGATTGAAACCCCGCCAGGCCTCTACCGCCACTACAAAGGCATGCTGTATGAGGTGGTGGGCACCGTGCGCCACAGCGAAAGCCTGGAGCCGATGACGCTGTACCGCGCGCTGTATGGCGAAAAGGGCTTGTGGGTGCGGCCAGCCGCGATGTTCAATGAAGAGGTTGTCATCGATGGCGTCACGCAGCCGCGCTTTGCCCGGCAACCCGGTTCAGAACCGCCTCCCTGAACAACAGAAACGGCGGCCGCAGCGCCGGGCCGCTCCAGGCAAGGCCAGCTCCATCTTCTCAAGAATGAAAGGGGTGTCCTTCGACAGGCTCAGGACGAGCGGAGAAATGCAAGCGTGGGGGCCATGTCATCGATAATCGTGGGTTATGTCCGAAACCCACGCTCCCACCGAAATCGAAAAGCAGGTCAAGCGCCGCCGCACGTTTGCCATCATCTCGCACCCCGACGCGGGCAAGACCACGCTGACTGAAAAGCTGTTGCTGTTCTCGGGCGCGATCCAGATTGCCGGCAGCGTGAAGGCGCGCAAGGCCGCTCGCCACGCCACTTCGGACTGGATGGAGATTGAAAAGCAGCGCGGCATTTCGGTGGCCAGCTCGGTGATGCAGATGGAATACCGCGACTGCGTGATCAACCTGCTGGACACACCCGGTCACCAGGATTTCTCGGAAGACACCTACCGCGTGCTCACGGCGGTGGACGCCGCCCTGATGGTGATCGACGCGGCCAACGGTGTCGAGCCGCAAACACGCCGCCTGCTGCAGGTCTGCCGCGCCCGCAACACCCCCATCCTGACCTTCGTCAACAAGATGGACCGCGAGGTGCAGGACCCGATGAGCGTGATGGACGAGATCGAGCGCGAACTCGGCATGACCGTGGTGCCATTCACTTGGCCGGTCGGCATGGGCAAGCTGTTCCACGGCGTGTACGACCGCCGCGAAGACCGCATGCGCGTCTTCAGCCCTGGCGAAGAAAAGGCCGGCGGCGACGATGAAATCCTGTCGGGACTGGACAACGCAGAGGCCGCCAAACGCTTCGGCGCGGAGTACGCGCAGGCCCAGGGCGAGATCGAACTGGTCGCCGGTGCCACGCCAGCGTTTGACCGCAACGAGTTCCTGGCCGGCCGGCAGACGCCGATGTTCTTCGGTTCAGCCATCAACAACTTCGGTGTGCAGGAAGTGCTGGACGCGCTGGTGGACCTGGCGCCAGCGCCGGCCGAGCGTGAATCCATCCAGCGCGTGGTGCACCCTGAAGAGAAAAAATTCTCTGGCGTGGTGTTCAAGATCCAGGCCAACATGGACCCGGCGCACCGCGACCGCATCGCGTTCCTGCGCGTGGCCAGCGGCGAGTTCACCCGCGGCATGCGCCTCAAGGTGGTGCGCAGCGGCAAGGAGCTGCGGCCCAACACGGTGGTGAGCTTCATGAGCCAGCGCCGCGAGCTGCTCGACACCGCCTTTGCCGGCGACATCATCGGCATCCCCAACCACGGCGTGCTGCAGCTCGGCGACACGCTTACCGAGGGCGAGGCCTTGCAGTTCACCGGCCTGCCCTTCTTCGCGCCGGAAATGTTCCGTGCGGTCGAGGTGGCCGACCCGCTGCGCAGCAAACAGCTGCGCGCTGGCCTCACCCAGCTCGGCGAAGAAGGTGCGATCCAGGTGTTCCGTCCGATTGCCGGCTCATTGTTGCTGCTGGGCGCTGTGGGCCAACTGCAGTTTGAAGTGGTTGCGCACCGGCTAGAGCATGAGTACGGCGTCAAGGCGCGCATCATGGGCAGCCAGTTCAACCTGGCGCGCTGGGTCACCAGCGACGACCCGAACGAGCTGAAGAAATTCATCGACGCCAACTCCCACCGGGTGGCGCTGGACGCCGTCGATGCGCCCACGCTGCTGGTGGACCACAGCGCCACCTTGCGCGCGGTGGAGCAGCAGTGGCCCAAGATCAAGTTCCACGCGCTGCGCGAGCATGCCGGCCTGGTGTTCCAGTCCAAGATGTGAAGGGGAAGGGGTGGCCATGACACGGCTCAAATCGTTCACCCGCTGGCTGCTCGCCCTCTTCTTTATCGCCGCTGGCGTGAACCATTTCTGGCACACGGCTTTTTATGTGGCGATGATGCCGCCATATCTGCCCTCGCATCTTGCGCTGGTGTATCTGAGTGGCGTCGCTGAAATCGGGCTCGGCGCCCTGCTGCTCTTCGCGCGCTGGCAGCGCCTGGCAGGCTGGGGCCTGATCGCCCTGTGCATCGCCGTTTTTCCGGCCAATGTGCACATGGCGCTGCACCCCGACCTCTTTCCCCAGTTCACACCAGACGGTCTCTGGTTGCGCCTGCCCCTGCAGGTGCTGGTGGTGGCATGGGCCTACTGGTACACCGGTGTGGAGCTGCCGTTGCGACTGAAGCACATCAAGCACATGAAGGCGAGCGGCTTTGGTCGCTAAACGTGCCCTGCGCGGTACCGAGCCACTGGGTTACGTGCCGCCCACCGAACCTGCCGTCTGCCCCTTGTGCGGGCGGCCGATGGTGCCGGGCGCCAGTGTGGACGAACACCATCTGGTTCCGCGCAGCCAAGGCGGCAAGACCAAATCCCTGATCCACCGGATCTGCCACCGGAAAATCCACGCCACCTTCAATGAGCGCGAACTGGCGCAGACCTATCACACCTGGGCTGCACTGCAGGCCCACCCGGAAATCGCAGCCTTCCTGCACTGGGTGGCGAACAAGCCACCTGCTTTCTACGACAACTCGCGGCGTCCGGCACGGCGGCGCTGAAGCCGCTGTTGGTTCACACCCGCTGCTACGGCGACACGATCTTGTCAAGTTGAAATGACCATGCAATGCGGCAGCAGACCACACGCGCTTTTGCAATAAGCTATGCGGATGGACAGAAAGGCGGGCTTGCTGTTGGGGTGGCTGATGCTGGGGTTGTTGCTGCAGCCCGGCCATGCGCAGGACTTCGACCGCCTGTATGAGGACAGCGTCACCATCACGCTGTCTGAACCGCTCAGGTGGGTGGCTGTGCCCAAAGGCAGCGTGACCTCGCCTGATGCATTGATGGCCGCCGGTCCGAGGGAATTCCAGCCCTATACCAGCACCACGGTGCTGCCCACCTCCAGCGACCAGGACGTCTGGGCCACCTTCTCACTGCCACCCACCGAGTCGCTGCAGACCTGGTTCATCCGGATGCCGGGACGGGCACTGACCAAGGCCAGCCTGTTTTCGCGCGGCCCACAAGGCGAATGGCGGGTTCAGACGGCGGGGCAAGCGCTGGCGCCATCGGACTGGTCCCTGCGCACCCGGGTGCCGAGTTTTGAACTGCAGACTCACGATGACCATGCGCAGACCTATTACATGCGCTTCGAGAATCAACGGCCGCTCACCGACCGCCCGATGCTGCTGTCGCCGGTCGAGTATGTCGACGGTGCGTCCCGCGTGGGCGTGGTGATCGGTCTGATGTGGGGCATGTTCAGTGTGCTGGCTGCCCTGAGCATGGCCGCCTACGCGATGGCACGCAACCGTGTGTTTCTCTGGTTTGGCGCGGTGGTGGTGACGCTGATGTTCACGCAGCTGGTGCTGATTGGCTATGGCAGCTGGCGCATGTGGCCGGGCAGCGCGCACCTCAACCAGGTCATGGGCTGGGTCTGCGCTGCGTTGAGCATGGCCGCAGGCGCCTGGTTCTGTGGCCAGGCCAGCTACGCACGCAGCGGCTACCCGCACATCCACAGGCTGCTGGTGGGCGTCACCGCAGGCAGCCTGCTGATGGCCGGCCTGATGGCGATCGGGCAGGACTTCATTCCGCGCGATGTCCGCAATCTGTGGCTGGGCATTGCCACGGTGACGATTCTCGGCAGCCTGGTCTGGATGTCCCTGCGGGGGCAGCGCTGGAACCTGCTGCTGCTGCTGGGCTGCGCACCCATCGGCCTGGCGGCCCTGGCGCGTATCTTCTACAACGCGGGGTGGGTCATGCACATCGAGTCGGCCCAGGCCGCTGGCGTGTTGTCTGCCATGGTCGGCCTGCTCTGGATCTTCTTTGTGCTGGCCTGGCGCAGCCGGGCGGCGCTGTTTTCCAACCATCGCATCTCCGCGCTGGCCAACTACGATCCCGCCAGCGGGTTGATGCTGCCACGCGTGCTCGATGACCGGCTGGAGCACATGCTGCAGCGCGCGCGCCGCCACCGTTCGGCATGCGGCATCGTGCTGATTCGCTGGCTGGACCAGGCACCCAGCGCCGACGAGCTGAACGACAGCCATCGCAGCATGGCCCTGTCGCGCATCGGCGAAATCCTGCGCCGCTCAGCGCGCGACATGGACACGGTGGTTCGCTACGACGAGAACCTCTTCCTGATGCTGATTGACGGGCCGGTGAGCCGCGAGGCCGTGTCCGAGGTGTCGACCAAAATCCTGGCGGACGGCATTCGGCTTTCAGGCAAGCTGGGCGAGCCCAACGCCTTCAACCTGCACATGGCCATCTGGCACGGCACGCCTGAACACCATGCCGGTGGGCAGATCATCGACAGCCTGACAACCTGCCTGCGGCAGATGAGCCCGGGCCCCAAGCGTTACGTCCAGTTTGTCGACACAGTGGGCGAGCCGGCCGGCCCGCCGCCGGAAGAAAGCGTTCGCCGGCAGGAACTGCTGGCCAAGATCAATGCGATCGAGGTCTCGCATCCGGCGCTGCAGGGTGACGAGCCCGGGTCCCTCAGCGAGCCCACGGCCTGAGGCCTGCGGAGCACTCAGGCCAGTGGCAGTGGCAAGGCCGTCTTGTATCGGACCTGCTTGAGCGCAAAGCTGGAGCGGATTTTCTCGATGCCGGGAATCGGCGTGAGTTGCTCCAGGATGAATTTCTCCAGCGCGCCGATGTCGGCAATCGCCACACGGATCAAATAGTCGCTGTCGCCCGACATCAGGTAGCACTCCATCACCTCGTCGTGCTCGGCGATGCGGCGCTCGAACTCCGCCAGCGACTCCTTGTTCTGCGACCGCAGGCTGATGGAAATGAACACGCTCAGCCCCAGGCCCAGCGCAGCGGCATTGGCAATTGCCACATAGCGGTCAATGACACCGGCAGCCTCCAGCGCCTTGACGCGCGCCAGGCACGGCGACGGGCTCAAATGCACGCGGCGGGCCAGTTCCACATTCGACAGCGAGCCATCCTGCTGCAGCTCCTGAAGAATCTTCAAATCGACATTGTCAAGCTTCATATTCCGTATATTCAATTTATTCAGGCATTTTATGCTTTCAATACGGCAATCATCCCGATATTGAAGCAACACCTTTGGCGCCGGACGGCGTAGAGTGACAACTGCCATGAACGACCTCACCCACCACCACCTCCTCCAGTCCGCAGCCCCCTCGGAGTCCGACCTGGACCCGCAGGAAACCGCGGAATGGACCGAAGCCTTCCATGCCCTCGCAGCCACCCAGGGGCCGGTCCGTGCGCGGCAGATGCTGGACGTCCTGGCGCGCATCGCACGCGAGCGTCGCATCGGCTGGCAGCCCGAGCTGTGCACGCCTTATATGAACACGATTGCGGTGAACGAGCAGCCGGTGTTCCCGGGCGATCTGGCGATCGAGGAACGACTCGCCTCGCTGATGCGCTGGAACGCGCTCGCGATGGTGGTGCGCGCCAACCAGGCAGAGTCTGGCGGCTCCAGCGAACTGGGCGGCCACATCGCCAGCTATGCCAGCGCCGCCGACCTTTTCGAAACCGGCTTCAACCATTTCTTTCGTGCGCGCGAAGGCACCGCACCCGGACAGCACCGTGGCGACCTCGTGTTCTTCCAGCCGCACAGCGCACCGGGCGTGTATGCACGTGCTTACCTCGAAGGCCGGCTCACCGAAAAAGACCTGAGCTTTTACCGCCAGGAACTCACCGCCCCGGCGCAGCAGGCGCAGGGTCTGTGCAGCTACCCGCATCCCTACCTGATGCCGGACTTCTGGCAGTTCCCCACCGGCTCCATGGGCATCGGCCCGATCAGCTCGATCTACCACGCGCGCTTCATGCATTACCTCACGCACCGCCGCTTGCTTGATTGCAGCCAGCGCAAGGTGTGGGGCGTGTTCGGCGACGGCGAGATGGACGAACCGGAGTCGATGAGCGCGCTCACGCTCGCCGCCCGCGAGGGGCTCGACAACCTGGTCTGGGTCGTCAATTGCAACCTGCAGCGGCTCGACGGCCCGGTGCGTGGCAACGGCCGCATCATCGACGAGCTGGAAAAGCTCTTCGCCGGCGCCGGCTGGAACGTCATCAAGCTGGTCTGGGGCAGCGACTGGGATGGCCTATTCGCCCGCGACCTGACCGGCGCGTTGACGCAGGCCTTCGCCCACACCGTGGACGGCCAGATGCAGACCTTCGCCGCCAAGGACGGGCGCTTCAACCGCGACAACTTCTTCGGCCAGAACGAGGAGCTGGCGCGCCTGGCCCAGGGCATGACGGACGAGCAGATCGACCGCCTCAAGCGCGGCGGCCACGACCTGGTAAAAATTCACGCCGCCTACGCCGCAGCCGCCAACCACCGTGGCCAGCCCACCGTGATCCTGGCGCACACCAAGAAAGGCTATGGCATGGGCAGCGCCGGCCAGGGCCGCATGACCACGCACTCCCAGAAAAAATTTGATGAGACCGATCTGATCGAATTCCGCAACCGCTTCAACCTGCCGCTGAGCGACGAGCAGGCCAGGCGCATCGATTTCTACAAGCCGGCGGCCGACAGCCCGGAGATGCAGTATCTTCAGGCGCGCCGCACGGCGCTGGGCGGCTACCTGCCGCGCCGCGACACCGCCGCCGACGCGGTGCCAGTCCAGCCACTGGCTGGCTATGCGCAATTTGCCCTCGCCGCCGACGGCAAGGAGATGAGCACCACCATGGCCTTTGTGCGCATGCTGGGCGGCCTGCTGAAAGACAGCGCACTGGGCCCGCGCATCGTGCCCATCGTGGCGGACGAAGCGCGCACCTTTGGCATGGCCAACCTGTTCAAGCAGGTGGGTATTTACTCCAGCGTCGGTCAGAAATACGCACCGGAAGACATCGGCTCGGTGCTGAGCTACCGCGAGGCGCTCGACGGCCAGATTCTGGAAGAAGGCATCAGCGAAGCCGGTGCCCTGGCCAGCTGGACGGCCGCGGCCACCAGCTACAGCGTGCATGGCCTGGCCATGCTGCCCTTCTACATCTACTACTCGATGTTCGGCTTCCAGCGCGTGGGCGACCAGATATGGGCCGCCGCCGACCAGCGCGCGCGGGGTTTTCTGCTGGGCGCCACCTCGGGCCGCACCACGCTGGGCGGCGAGGGCCTGCAGCACCAGGACGGCAGCAGCCACCTGATCGCCGCCACCATTCCCAACTGCAAGGCCTACGATCCGGCCTTTGCCGGCGAGTTGGCCGTCATCCTGAACCGCGGCATGCAGGAGATGATGGTCGAACAACAGGACGTCTTCTATTACGTCACGCTGATGAACGAGAACTACGCGCAGCCGGATCTGGTGCCAGATGCCGAGGCCGACATCATTCACGGCTGCTATCTGTTCAAACGCTACGCGCCCACGCAAGGCACATCCAAAACCGCGCAGGCCGGTCGCAGTGTCACACTCCTGGGCTCGGGGGCCATCCTGACCGAGGTCATCAAGGCCGCCCAGTTGCTGGCCGGGCAAGGCATTCACGCCACCGTCTACAGTGTGACGAGCTGGAGCGAACTGGCGCGTGATGGTGCCGCGAGCCAGCGCGAGGCCTTGCAGGGCATGGCAGCACCCGAGCCCTTCATCGCGCAGCAACTGGCCAGCAGCACCGGCCCCATCATTGCCGCCACCGACTACGTGCGTGCCGTGCCCGAGAGCGTGCGCGCCTGGGTGCCGGCGGGCCGTTCCTACCTCACGCTGGGCACCGACGGTTTCGGCCGCAGCGACACGCGGGCCGCGCTGCGGGAGTTCTTCAGCGTCAATGCGCGCAGCATTGCCAACGCGGCACTGCATCAGTTGCAGAACACATGACGCATCCAGCATGACGGATAAAGCCCGTGGGCATCGCTGCGCACGGGCTCAGAATGCCGGCGTGACGCGCGCGGCATCTCCCACGGGTCACTGAGGCTTACTTGGGCAGCAGCACCTTGTCCACGACGTGGATCACACCGTTGGACTGGTACACGTCAGCAATCGTGACCTTGGCCGAGCCGCCTTTTTCATCGGTGACGGTGACGCCGCCATTGGCCGCCATCGCGGTCAGGTTGCCGCCCGCCACCGTCTTCAGCGTGGCCTTGCCACCGCCTGCAGCAATGGCTTTGGTCAGTGCCGCTGCATCCATCTTGCCCGCGACGACGTGGTAGGTCAGCACGCCGGTGAGGGCGCCCTTGTTCTCGGGCTTGAGCAGGGTGTCCACCGTGCCGGCAGGCAAGGCAGCAAACGCGGCATTGGTCGGCGCGAACACGGTGAAGGGGCCTGGGCCTTTCAGGGTCTCGACCAAGCCCGCAGCCTTGACTGCGGCCACCAGCGTGGTGTGGTCTTTGGAATTGACCGCGTTGTCGATGATGTCCTTGCTGGCGTACATCGGTGCACCGCCCACGGTAACTTGTGCGAAGGACGAAACGGCGGCGCAGGACAGGGCCACTGCCAGGCCGATGGATGCAAGTTTGCTGGAGTTGCGCATATGAATTCCTTTGAAGTGTCTGAAGTTGAATGAAAGGTTGAGTGAGCACTCGAGCCGAAATCAAGATGATTCAAACGGCTGCAGGGAATACGGCAGCCCTGCCGCCACAGATTCAATCCGTGGTGACATACAGGGAATTCAAACGTAGCCGGGTGTAACAGCCCGGTCGGTGTTACTACGCGCGAACGCGTGGTCGCGCCAAGGGCTGTGAAGGTGAGAGAGTCTCGCTACACGGCCTCGTACAGCGTCACCACGCACGCACCACCCAGACCGAGGTTGTGCTGCAGGGCCAGCCTGGCGCCGGTGACCTGCCGCCTGTCGGCATTGCCGCGCAGTTGCTGGACCAGCTCCGTGCATTGCGCAAGACCGGTCGCGCCGAGCGGATGGCCCTTCGATAGCAGGCCACCCGACGGGTTGGTCACGTACTGGCCGCCATAGGTGTTGTCGCCTTGCTGCACAAACCGCTCGGCACCACCCTCGGGGCAGAGGCCCAGACCTTCGTAGGTGAGGAGTTCGTTGTGGGCAAAGCAGTCGTGCAGTTCCACCACCTGCACGTCCTCGGGGCCGATGCCCGCCGACTCGTACACCTGACGCGCCGCTTCGCGAGTCATGTCCAGGCCCACCACCTGGCGCATGTCGTGGGCCTCGAAGGTCGAAGGAAAGTCGGTGGTCATGGCCTGCGCGCGAATGCGCACCGAACGGTCCAAGTCATGGCGTCTGGCAAACGCTTCGCTGCAGACGATGGCTGCGGCGCCGCCGCAGGTGGGCGGGCAGGCCATCAGCCGCGTCATCACGCCCGGCCACATGGCAGGTGCGTTGAGCACATCGTCTTCGGTCATCACCTGGCGGAACAAGGCCAGCGGGTTGTTGGCTGCATGGCGACTGGCCTTGGCGCGGATGCTGGCGAAGGTGCGCAGCGAAGTGCCGTACTGCTTCATGTGGGCGAGGCCCGCGCCACCGAAGTAGCGCAGCGCCAGCGGCACGCCTTCGACCTGCAGCAGCGCATCAGCTTCATCCTCGAAGCGGTCAAACGGTGTGGGGCGGTCTTCAAAAATCGAGCCCAGCGCGCCCGGCTTCATCTGCTCGAAGCCCACAGCCAACGCACAGTCCACGCTGCCGGACGCCACCGCCTGGCGGGCCAGAAACAGTGCGGTCGAGCCGGTCGAGCAGTTGTTGTTGACGTTGAACACCGGCACACCGGACATGCCCACGGCATAGACGGCGCGTTGCCCGGAGCAGGAGTCGCCATAGACATAGCCGGCATAGACCTGCTGCACTTTCCCGTAGTCCAGGCCCGCATCCTGCAGCGCGGCGCGGATAGCCTCTGCGCCCATCACGTCATACGATGCACTGGCGCCAGGCTTGGCAAAAGGGATCATGCCGACCCCGGCTACAAATACATCTCGTGTCATGGTCATCTCCTGCAACGTCAGAGGGAGGGGTCGCCGCCCCCGATGGTAGCGCTCAGCGGCCCTGAAACACGGGCGGCCGTTTGGCAAAGAAGGCCTGCAGCGCTTCCTGGAAGTCCGCCGTCTGCGTGCTGGCCTTGAAATTCTCGCGCTCGGCATCGAGCTGCGTCGGCAGATCGTTGTCAAAGGACTGCCGCATCAGCCGCTTCATGCGGCCGTAGGCCAGCGTGGGGCCAGCCGCCAGCCGTGTGGCGAGCGCCAGCGTTTCCTTTTCCAGATCGGCCGCAGGCACCACGCGGTTGACCACCCCCAGACGCAAGGCCTCGGCCGCGTCGAATGTCTCCGACAACAGCGCAATCTGCATCGCACGGCGCAGGCCGACCAGACGAGGCAAACTCCACGAACCCGACACATCACAGTTGGCCCCTACATTGGTGTAGGCCAGATTGAAGCGCGTGCCTTCGGCGGCAATCGCCAGGTCGCAGGCCATGGAAAGGCTCAGCGAGCCGCCCGCCACCACGCCGTGCAGGCTGGCAATGACCGGTGCATCCATGCCGGTCAGCAGCAGCACGGCCTCGTGCAGGCAGCCAATCAGCTCGTGGGCAGTGCGCGCCGAGTCATGCTGCAGGGCCGACAGATCGCCGCCGACGCCGAACGCGCGCCCCGCGCCACGCAGCACCACGACCCGCACCGTGTCGTCCGTGGCCAGTGACTGGCAGGCGGCGAGAAAAGCTGTGGCGGTCGGCACATCCAGTGCGTTCATCGCCGCTGGACGATTGAAGGTGAGAAAGGCGATGGCGCCCTCGTGGGTCACGAGCACTTCGCGGGTTTCGGAAGACATGCTGGATTCCTTGGCTTGTCGGGTTGTCAATGTCGGACTGCAGCTCAGCGCACTGCGCGCGGCTCACGGCGCCTCGCTGGCTTGGGTTTTGTGGGGGTGGCCACTTCAGGCTGGGCGGCCATCCGGCGTACGGGCTGGGCACCCGGCTGGAACAGTCCCTGCGCCAGCAGGCCGATGCACTGGTCTGCGATGTCGTCGGGCGTCCAGGGGCCGTCGGGCCGGTACCAGCGACCGATCCAGCTCAAGGCGCCGGCTATCGTGAAAGCTGCGATCTTGGGATCGCACGGGCGGATGGTGCCCTCTTCAATTCCCTGGCGGATCAGTTCGCGGAATTCGCGGTCAATGCCGGCCTTCATGCGCCGCAGCTTGCGCTGGCTCTCCAGCGGCAGCGGGTCTTCCCCGACGCGAATGACGCACATGCCGAAGTCCATCGTCACGATCTCGGTGTACTTGCGCATCGCTGCGATCAGCTTGTCGGCGGCCGTACCTCCCGACGCACCCACCACGACGATGGCGTCCTGCAGCATGGTCAGGCCGATGCGCACGCATTCGTACAGGATCTCGTCCTTGCTCTTGACGTAGTAGTACAGCGTCGGTTTGGTCACATTCAGGCGCTCGGCCACTTCGTCCAGCGTGCTGGCGAGATAGCCTTTTTCGTTGAACACCTGCGCGGCAGTGCGCAGCACGGCTTCCCGCTTGCTGATGCGGACCTGTTCGCGATCCTGGCTGGGCATCCAGGGAGAGGTGGATTGGCGGGCAGTCAAGGAGTCTGGGCCTTTTTCAACTTTTTCAAACATGATCAGAGGGCTGGTGGCCGGATTCAGCGGTACAAGGCCTCGATCTCGGCGGCATAGCTTTTGTAAATGCTGGCGCGGCGGACCTTCATGGTGGCCGTCACTTCGCCATCGTCGTGGTCCAGCTCCTTGGTGAGCAGATGAAAGCGCCGGATGCGGGACACCTCGGCCAGGGTGGCGTTGCCCTTGTCCACCTCGCTCTGGATCAGCTCACGCACCTCGGTGGTCTCGACCAGCGAGCGGAAGTGGGTGAAGGTGAGGTTGCGCGCCTCGGCCCACTGCGCCGCAGCCTCGTAGTCGATCTGGATCAGCGCGCCGACAAACTTGCGGGCATCCGCCACGATCACGCATTCCTTGATGAAATGGCTGGCCTTCATGGTGTTTTCAATTTCCGAGGGCGTGAGGTTCTTGCCCCCCGCGGTGATCATGATGTCCTTCAGGCGGTCCACGATGCGCAGGCAACCGCCCTGCGCCTGCACCACGTCACCGGTGTGCAGCCAGCCGTCCACGATGCTCGCCGCCGTGGCCTCGGGGTTTTTGTAGTAGCCCTTGAACACCACGCCGCCGCGGATCTGCAGCTCGCCCTGATCGGACAGCCGGTGCTCCACCCCCTGCGTGGGCACACCCACCGTGCCCAGCACCACCTGGTCGGCCCTCTGGCCGACCACCATGCCGCTGGATTCCGTCATGCCGTAGACCTCCACCAGCGGCACGCCAAGGGTGCGGAAGAACAGCACGATGGCGGGTGAAATCGGAGCGGCGCCAGTGAGCGCGACGCGCGCCTGACGCAGGCCAATGAAGTTCTGCAATGCGCGAAAGACCAGGCTGTAGTAGAAGGCAAAGCGCAGCTTCTCACCCAGGGAACGCTGGTGCGCTGCCTTGTGCGCAAACGGCGCGCAGGCGCGCAGCCCGGCTTCGAACAGGCGCTGGCGCCAGCCACCCGCCTCATGCATCTTGATCGAGATGGCCGAGTGCAGCTTTTCCCAGATGCGGGGCACACCGAGGAACATCGTCGGCGCCACTTCGCGCAGGTCTTCCTGCACAGTGCGGATGGACTCGCCAAAATCCACCCGCGACCCCAGATACAGCGGCACGAAGGTGGTCAGCATCTGCTCGGCCACATGGCACAGCGGCAAATAAGAGAGGTGCGAGGTCTGCGGCGTGAGGCCCAGGCGCTCGATCACCCCCGGCGCCATGGCCGCAATGTTGCCGTAGCTGATCATCGCGCCCTTGGGCTTGCCGGTGGAGCCCGAGGTGTAGATGATGAGGGCCGTGTCATCGAGTTGCTGGCGCGCCAGCACCGCATCGACCACGGCGGCCTCTGCAGACGCCGCACCCAGCGCTTCGAGTTCCTCGAAGCCGATCACCAGATCCGGTGCCTCGGCCCGGGTGTCGCCCAGCCCCTTGCGCTCGATGACCACAATCTTGCGCAGCCGCGGCAGCAGTGCGCGCGCCTCCAGCACCTTGTCGGACTGCTCCTGGTCTTCGCAGATCACCACTTCGGCATCGGCGTGCGCCAGCACGTAGGCAATCTCGTTCGTCGGACTGGTGGGATACACGCCCACCGTGATGCCGCCCACCAGGCCGGCGCCCAGCTGGGTCAGTACCCACTCCACCCGGTTCTCGGACAGCACGCCCACATGCCCCTGCGCCGACAGCCCCACCGCGCGCAGGCCGAGGCCCACATGCCGCGCCCGCTCGAAGTAGCGCTGCCATGGCAGCGGCTTCCAGATGCCGTGCTCCTTCTGGCGAATGGCCACAGCGACCGCGCGTACGCGGGCGTGCTCGCGGAGCATCTGCGGCATGGTGAGGGTGTATGGCATGGGTGGATCAGGGTTGATTAGGGTTGATTAGGGTTGATCAAGTTTCATCGATGTATGCGGGAAACGGCAGAACGCACCGGCATCAGGACAGCCAGCGCTTGCGGCGCTTGTAGTGCTTCAGCGCCTTGAAGCTCCTGGCGCCGCCTTCGCTGCCCACGCCGAGGTAGAACTCCCGCACGTCCGGATCGGCCGCCAGCTTCTCGGCGGTGTTGTCGATCACCACCTTGCCGGTTTCCATGATGTAGCCGTAGTGCGCCACCGCCAGCGCGATGGACGCGTTCTGCTCGACCAGCAGCATGGAGACACCCTGCTCGGCATTGATGCGGGCAATGATCTCGAAAATCGTTTCCACCAATACTGGCGACAGGCCCAGCGAGGGTTCGTCCAGCAGGATCAGCTTGGGCTCGGCAATCAGCGCGCGGCCGATGGCCAGCATCTGCTGCTCGCCGCCCGAGAGGTAGCCCGCCAGGCCCTTTCGGCGTTCATGCAGGCGCGGGAAGTACTCGTACACCCGGTCGAAGTCGGCCTTGCCGGCGCGCCGGCCCGTGACGGCGTAGGTGGCCGCCACCAGGTTTTCCTCGATGGTCAGGTCTTCAAACACATGGCGGCCCTCCATCACGTGGAACACGCCCGCGCGCACCAGCGCATGGGGCGCCATGCCGCGGGTGTCGTGGCCGTCAAAGCGGACGTCACCCCGCGTCATGTCGCCGTCCTGCAGCGCCAGCAGGTTGGAGATGGCTTTGAGCGTGGTGGACTTGCCCGCCCCGTTGCTGCCGAGCAAGGCCACGATCTGCCCGCGCGGCACCGCAAGCGACAGGCCGCGCAGCACCTGGACGGCCTTGTTGTAGACCACCTCGATGTTGTTGACCTCCAGCATCATGTCAGACGCCATGGCACACCTTGTCTGCTGCCTTCACGTCGTGGCCAGAATATGTCATCACTGCTGCAAGCTGATCCAGTCCGATGCCGGCACCATCTTCTGCTGCTTGACGTCAGCGCGGTAGATCCGGCCGATCGGGATGGAGTTGCCCTTGATCGACAGCGGCACGCCGATCAGCCCGCCGGTGTCGAAGTTGCGGATGGAGCTGAGCGCCGTTTTCATGTTCTTGCCGTTGAGTTCGTTGCCGGCCTCCAGCGTACGACGGGCTGCTTCGGTCAGCAGCATGGTGCTGAGGAATCCCTGGATGTAGCCGGTGGTCTGGTACTCCGGGCGCATCTTGCGGATGCGCTCGAGCATCGGCGACTTGCCCTCGGTGTCGTAGTAGTAGCGGTAAGGCATCACGCCCAGAAAGCCGTCGGCGTTGGCGCCCATGCGCATCACGGTGGTGTTGTCCATGCTCCAGAAGGTGCCCATGAACTGGCTCTTCAGGTTCAAGGCCTTGGCCTGGTTGATGAACTCGGGAATCGGCGCCGACACGTAGCCGTGGAAGATGGTGTAGTCAGGGTCGGCGCGGCGCAGCTTCACGACCTCGGCCGACACATCCACGCTGCTGGGTGGCGTGACGATTTCGGCCACCAGATTCAGCCCCAGCTTTTTGGCCTCGGCGCGGGCAGCATCGACCGGATCGCGGCCAAATTCGGTGTCGGAATAGACCAGCGCGATCTTGGCGCCCGGCTTGGTCTTGGCGATGTACTGCAGCAGGATGCCGACCATCTCACTGTAGTTGGGGCCCACCATGAACTGCAGCGGGTACTTCTGCGCATCGCTGATTTCCTTGGCGAACGAGGCGCCGGTCATCAGGATGTTCTGGTTGCGCTCGAGCTCCGGGTTCACGGTTTTCACAAAGGCCGTGGAGTCGGCGTAGTAGAGGCTCACCTTGTTCTGGCTGGTGATCTTCTTGAAAGCGGCCATGGACTGGTCCACCTTGTAGCCCGTGTCTTCGGGCACATAGCGCACCTTGCGGCCCTTGATGCCGCCACCCTCGTTGAGGATGGTCAGGTAGTCCTTGATGCCTTGATCGATCGCAATGCCGGCAAAGGCGAAGACGCCCGTCAGCGGGATGGAGCCGCCGAGCACGATGTCTTCTTTGGACTCGGCCTTGGCTGGCGCTTTTTGCGCCCACAGCGCAGGCGTTGCCGCCAGGGTGGCAGCCGTCAGCGCGGCCAGGCACAGGTTTCTGCGGAAGCTTTTCATGGTTGTCTCCTAGTTGAAATGTCTCAGGTACGGAAGGGCCACAGGTGAAACAGCCGGCGCGTGCGTCGCCACATCTCCGCCAGGCCATGCGGCTCGAAGATCAGGAACAGCACGATCATCAAACCGAACACGATGGTGCGGATGGGCGACAACACCAGCGCCACATTGCCGCCAAAAACCGACACCGGCAACCAGCCCACCACCAGCTTGAGCAGCTCGGGCACCAGCGTCATGAAGACAGCGCCCAGCACACAGCCCAGCACGCTGCCCATGCCGCCCACAATCACGGCGGCGAGAAAAAAGATGGACATCAGCAGCGGAAAGCTCTCGGGCGTGACGGCGCGGAAAAAGTAAGCAAAGAGGCCGCCGGCCACACCCGCGTAAAACGAGGAGATGGCGAAGGACAGCAGCTTGTAGCGCAGCAGCGAGATGCCCAGCACTTCGGCCGAAATGTCGCGGTCGCGGATGGCGATGAAGGCACGGCCAATGCGCGTTCGGAACAGGTTGGCCGCCCCCAGCAGCATCAGTGCGGTGACGGGCACGATCACCCAGTACAGGCGAAACGAGTTGTCCAGCTCCAGACCCAGGATGCGGGCGGGTGGCACCGTGAGGCCACTGCTGCCCCCTGCCATGGGAATATGCGAAAAAAGAAAGTGCGCCATCACACCCGCCGCAATGGTGGCGATCGCGAGGTACAGCCCTTTCACGCGCAGCGAGGGCAGCCCCACCAGCACGCCGGCCAGCATGGCCACGCCGCCACCGGCCAGCAGATTGAGCAGGAAGGGCGAACCCACACGAATCTGCAGGATGGCGACGGTGTACGCGCCGATGCCCATGAAAGCCGCCTGCCCCAGGCTCACCAGGCCGGTGTAGCCGGTGAGGATGTTGAGCCCGGTGGTGCTGGCAATGTTGATGGCCACCAGACACGCGAGGTACAGCCAGTACTCGCTGGCCACGAACGGAAAGGCGCACAGCAGAAGGGCCAGCAGGCCGACCCACACGCGCTGCGTGGCGCTGTCGAACAGCGCCGTGTCAGCGGCGTAGCTTTCCTTGGCAGACCCTATTCGCATCGTCTACAGCCTCTCGATTTCATGGGTGCCGAAGAGGCCATAAGGCCGCACCATCAGCACCAGCAGCAGCAAACTGAAGGTGGCCAGGATCTTGTATTCGCCACCCAGATAGAAGCCGGTGAGCGCCTCGATCACGCCGACCAGAAGACCGCCGACCAGGGCCCCGAGCACGCTGTCCAGCCCGCCAAAGATCACCACCACCAGCACCGACAAGCCAAATACCCCCATCGCCGACGAAATGCCGCCGATGGAGCCGACCAGGATGCCCGCCACGCCGGCAATCATGGCCGCTGCGATCCACGCCATGGAGAACACGCGCGGCACATTGATGCCCATGGAATAGGCCGCAGCCTGGTCGGACGCGGTGGCACGCAGCGCCACCCCGCCGCGCCAGAAGCGGAACACCAGCAGCACCACCGCGATCAGCAGGCTGGCCGTCCAGAAACCGTAAAAAATCTTGGGCGAGATGAAGGCCTCGCCGATTTCAATCGGCTTCGAAGGCAAGAACTCGGGCAGGCGCTGCTGGTCGGCTGTCCAGATCAGCTCCACCAGACCGATCAGGATGGACGACAGGCCCACCGTGACCATGAAAGAGGAAATCGGCGACTCGCCCAGCATGGGGCGGATCAGCGTGCGCTCCACCAGCGCACCGAACGCGCCGGAAACCAGCAGCGCGCCCGGAATGGCCAGCCAGACCGGCAAGCCCATGCCGGCCGAAAACGCAAAGAAGATGTAGGTGCTGACCATCAGCATTTCGCCGATGGCGATGTTCACCACACGCGTGGCCTTGTAGATCATCACGAAGGCCAGACCCGTCACAGCATACAGCCCGCCAGTGCCCAGGCCGGCCAGGCTGATCTCGAACAGCAACCACCAGTCGATGGTCATGCCGCCACCTTGCCTGCACTCTGCCGGCCGGCATGCGCTGCCTGCTGGAAGCGCGCCCGCAACTCGCCGATATCGCCGGAGCCGAGGTAGGCCTTGATGACCTCCGGGTTGGACTGCACCTCGGCCGGCGTACCGTCGGCAATCACCTGTCCGAAGTTCAGAACCACCACGTGGTCCGACAGGTCCATCACCATGCCCATGTCGTGCTCCACCATCAGCACCGTCACACCCCACTCGCGCCGCACTTCGAGGATGAAGCGCGCCATGTCCTCGGTTTCTTCGCGATTCATGCCGGCCACCGGCTCATCGAGCAGCAGCAGCCGGGGCTTCATGGCCAGTGCGCGCGCCAGCTCCACCCGCTTTTGCAGCCCGTACGACAGCGCCGATACCGGCGCATGGCGGATGTGGTCGATCTCGAGGAAATCGATGATGCGTTCCTCGATCTCGCGCCGGAGTTCCTCCTCTTCGCGGCGCGCAGCAGGCGTGAAGAACAGCGCCTGCAGCGGCCCGGTCTTCAGATGGCAATGGCGGCCGAGCTTGATGTTGTCGAGCACCGTGAGCCCGCGGAACAGGGCGATGTTCTGGAAACTGCGCGCCAGCCCCAGCGCCGCGCGACGGGGCGGGGCCATGCCATCGAGCGACTGCCCGGCGAAGTGGATGCTGCCAGAGGCCGGGCGGTAAAAACCCGAGATGGTGTTGAACACCGAAGTCTTGCCCGCGCCGTTGGGGCCGATGACCGATGTGATGGTGTCGGCACGCACCTCAAAGCTGACGCCACGCAAGGCCTTCACTCCGCCGAAGGCCAGCGTCAGATCAACCACCTCCAGCAGGGGAGGCGCAGCCGCAAGGTTCAAAATGTCTCCCGGTTTTTTCGATGGCTGTCCCGTTCCATGGGGGAAACAGCCCAAACCTACTTTTGAGTAACCAAGAGAATATTAAGTAGCCGGCGGGCATGCCGCAAGCGCTTTTGAACAGTGTTTACCCTGAATTTTCAGCTGCCAGGCAGGCACAGCATTGAAGGGGCCGCCGGTCATGGCGGGCAGCCGCCGCCGAAGCGGAGCCGTCAGCCGGGCAGGCTGCGCAGCAGGGCCCGCACCGCCTGCGGATACAGCCGGTGCTCCTGGCTCAGCACCCGTGCGGCCAGCACATCGGCGGTGTCACCCGGCAGCACCGGCACCACCGCCTGGGCCAGGATGGGGCCATGGTCCAGGTCGACCGTGACCCGGTGCACCGTGGCCCCGGCCACCTGGCAGCCCGCGTCGATGGCGCGCTGGTGCGTGTTCAGCCCGGCGAAGGCGGGCAGCAACGAGGGGTGGATGTTCACCAGCCGCCCGGCGTAGTGCGCCACAAAGCCCGGCGTGAGGATGCGCATGAAGCCGGCCAGCACCACCAGCGCCGGGGAATGCGCGTCAATGGCGGCCATCAGGGCGGCGTCAAAGGCTTCGCGTGAGGCGTAGTCCTTGTGCGGCACCACCTGCGTGGCCAACCCCAGTTCCCGCGCCAGCACCAACCCGGGCGAGTCGGCCCGGTTGCTGACCACGGCAGCCACCTTCGCGCCCAGCGTGGCGGACCAGTCCTCGCGCTCGGCCGCACGGGCCAGCGCCGCCATGTTGGAGCCGCTGCCGGAAATCAGGATGACGATGTGTTTGTGCTCTCTGGCCATAGCCCGCTAGTTTAGAACGTCAACAGCAGGCCGCCGGTGCATTGCGCTGGACAGGCGGATGACCACAGGGCACCATCAGGCTTGTCCCAACTGAGACAGAAAATAACGAACGCCCGTGCTAAAAAACGAGCTGGGCGGGGCTGGCCCATGCCATCGCCCTGCGACAACCGACCGGAGACATCACCGCCATGGATTTAGCCTTCACGCCTGAAGAACAGGCCTTCCGCGAAGACATTCGCGCCTGGGTTCACAGCAACCTGCCCGCAGACATCTCGCACAAGGTGCACAACGCCCTGCGCCTGTCGCGTGACGACATGCAGCGCTGGGCCAAGATCCTGGGCAAAAAAGGCTGGCTGGGCCACGGCTGGCCCAAGCAGTTTGGCGGACCGGGCTGGAATGCGGTGCAGAAGCACCTGTTTGAAGAAGAATGCGCGCTGGCTGGTGCGCCGCGTGTGGTGCCCTTTGGTCCGGTGATGGTCGCCCCCGTGATCATGGCCTTCGGCAACGCCGAGCAGCAGCAGCGCTTTCTGCCGGGCATCGCCAGCGGCGAGGTCTGGTGGAGCCAGGGCTACAGCGAACCCGGGTCGGGCTCCGATCTGGCCTCGGTCAAGTGCCGGGCTGAACGCCAGGGCGACCATTACCTCGTCAATGGCCAGAAAACCTGGACCACGCTGGGCCAGTACGGCGAATGGATTTTCTGTCTGGTCCGCACCAGCACCGAGGGCAAACCACAGACCGGCATTTCCTTCCTGCTGATCGACATGAAGTCGCCCGGCGTGAGCGTGCGGCCCATCAAGCTGCTGGACGGCGAGGCCGAAGTCAACGAGGTCTGGTTCGACAACGTGAAGGTTCCGGCCGAGAACCTGATCGGCGAGGAAAACAAGGGCTGGACCTATGCCAAGCACCTGCTGAGCCACGAGCGCACCAACATCGCCGACGTGAACCGCGCCAAGCGCGAACTCGAACGCCTCAAACGCATTGCCAAAGCCGAGGGCGTGTACGACGACGTCCGTTTTCGCGACGAAATTGCCAAGCTGGAAGTGGATGTGGTGGCGCTCGAGATGCTGGTGCTGCGCGTGCTGTCGGCTGAAAAATCCGGCAAGAACTCGCTGGACATTGCCGGCCTGCTCAAGATTCGCGGCAGCGAGATCCAGCAGCGCTACAGCGAACTGATGATGCTGGCCGCCGGCCCCTTCAGCCTGCCCTTCATCGAAGAAGCGATGGAAGCCGGCTGGCAGGGCGACTTCCCCGGCGGTGTACCGGGCAATGCGCCGCTGGCCTCCACTTATTTCAACATGCGCAAGACCACGATTTACGGCGGCTCCAACGAGGTGCAACGCAACATCGTCTCCCAGGTCGTACTCGGCTAACCAAACCACCGTTCGGGCTGAGCCTGTCGAAGCCCCTTCGCCACAACACACACCTCACAAAAGTCACTCGACCCTTCGACAAGCTCAGGGCGAACGGCTGCATTTTGGAGAACAAGCATGGATTTTGATTTCACTGACGACCAGGAACAACTGCGCGACGCGGTCCGCAAATGGGTCGACAAGGGCTATGACTTCGAGCGCCGGCGCAGCATCACGGCTGCCGGCGGCTTTTCCCGCGAAGCCTACGGCGAGCTGGCCGAACTGGGCCTGGCAGGCCTTTACATCCCCGAAGATGACGGCGGCCTCGGCATGGGCCCGGTCGACGGCATGGTGGTCATGGAGGAACTGGGTCGCGGCATGGTGATGGAGCCTTTGGCCCACACGCTGATCGCCAGTGCGGTGCTCGCCGGCCACGCACCCGACGCCCTCAAGGCCGACTGGTTGCCCCGCATCGCGTCAGGCGAGGTGCTGGTGGTGCTGGCGCACCAGGAACGCGGCGCGCGCTACCGGCTGGACGCCTGCGCAGCCACGGCCAACGAAACCAGCGGAAAGTGGTCACTCAGCGGCACCAAAAGCGTCGTTCCCGCAGGCGATCACGCCGATGCCTTTCTGGTGCCCGCCATGGCTGGCGGCCAGATGGCCCTGTTCCTGGTCGAGCGCACCGCCGCTGGCGTGACCACGCACGGCTACCTCACCCAAGACGGCGCGCGCGCCGCCGAAGTCACGCTCAAGAACGCACCCGCAGCCCTGATCACGCAAGACGGCGCCAGCGTGCTGGCCCATGCGGTCGACATCGGCATTGCCGCCACCTGCGCCGAGGCCGTGGGGGTGATGGACAAGACACTGGCCATCACCGTCGAGTACATGAACACGCGCAAGCAATTTGGCGTGGTCATCAGCAGCTTCCAGGCGCTGCGCCACCGCGTCGCCGACATGAAGATGCAGCTGGAGCTGGCCCGATCGATGAGCTATTACGCCTCGCTGAAGCTCAATGCACCAGCGGACGAACGCCGCCGCGCGCTGGCCCGGGCCAAGTACCAGATGGGTGTCTCGATGCGCTTCGTCGGCCAGCAGGCGGTGCAGTTGCATGGCGGTATCGGCGTGACCGACGAGTACATCGTCAGCCACTACTTCAAGAAGCTCACGCAGCTGGAAATGACCTTTGGCGACACCCTGCACCACCTCGGCGAGGTGTCGGCCCGCATGCAGGACACCGCCGGCGTATTCGCCTAGAAGTAACGTCCCCCCCCGAAGCGGCCTGCGGCCGTCTCCCCCTCAAGGGGGCGCCACCAGCAGCCCGGCAAAGCCGGTTCCGCTGTGGCCGCTGAATGAGGTCAGGCGTGCAGGAGTGAGCTTTGGGGAGGCGTCACGCGTGCAGGCGTGACGTTTTGGGAATGTGCGCCATCAAAAACTCCATCTGGTCCGCCAGGATGCGGCGGTTGCGCAGGATGAAGTCTTCCCAGAGGCTGGGCACATAAGGCGTGTACAACAGCGGCATGTGGGCCTGCTCGGGGGTGCGGCTGCTCTTGCGGTGGTTGCAGGCGCGGCAGGCGGTGACCACGTTCATCCAGGTGTCCACGCCGTTCTGGGCGAAGGGGATGATGTGCTCGCGCGTCAGCTCTTCCTCATGGAAATCGCCACCGCAGTAGGCGCACACATTGCGATCGCGGGCGAACAGCTTGCCGTTGGTGAGGCTGGGTTTGAGTTCGAAGGGGTTGATGTTCGGCACGCCCTTGGTGCCGATGATGCTGTTGACGGTGATGAGCGACTGCTCGCCGGTGATGGCATTGTGGCCGCCATGGAAGGTCACGATGCGCGCGCCCATTTCCCAGCGCACTTCGTCGGCCGCGTAGTGCAACACGGCCTCCTCGAGGCTGATCCACGACTGTGGCAATCCCTGGGCTGATAGCTTCAAGACCTTCAAAACGAACCTCCATCACGATGGAAACAGCGTTGTCGAACCGGTTGTATGGCTACACGTCTGTCAATATACAGGGAAATGATGACGAAAGCCTTCAAATCAAGGCTTTCGCCGCCTCCCAACCGCACCCGCTGGGGCTGTTCCGCTACAAAAACGATAATCAGGGCATGAAGATTTTCCGTGGCTTTCACCACCCGGGCCTGGCGCCCCACTGCGCGCTGACCATCGGCAACTTCGACGGCGTGCACCGCGGCCACCAGGCCATGCTGGCGCTGCTGAAAAATGAGGCGCAGCACCGCGGCGTGCCGAGCTGCGTGATGACTTTTGAGCCGCACCCCCGCGACTACTTTGCGCGGCTGGCCCGCAAGCCTGAACTGGCCCCGGCGCGCATTGCCACCCTGCGCGACAAGCTCACCGAACTGCAGCGCTGCGGCATTGACCAGTGCGTGGTGCTGCCCTTCAATGCGGCGCTGGCCAGCCAGAGCGCGGAGGCTTTCATCGAGGAAGTGCTGCTGCGCGGGCTGGGCGCGCGCTACGTGCTGGTGGGCGACGACTTCCGTTTCGGCGCCAGACGCACGGGCGACTACGCCATGCTGGACGCGGCTGGCAGCCAGCTGGGCTTTGACGTGGCGCGCATGAACAGTTATCAGGTCAGCAACACCCGGGTGTCCAGCTCAGCGGTGCGCGAAGCCCTGGCCCAAGGGCGCATGGACCGGGTCGCCAGCCTCCTCGGTCGGCCCTACAGCGTGTCAGGCCATGTGGTGCATGGCCGCAAACTGGGCCGGGACCTCGGCTTTCGCACCCTCAACCTGCGGTTTTCCCACTGGAAACCCGCGGCCAGCGGCATTTTTGCGGTGCTGGTGCACGGCCTGGGCGCGCAGGCCATTCCTGGCGTGGCCAACCTGGGCATCCGGCCGTCGCTGGACCCCGACGACATCAATGGCGGGCGGGTGCTGCTGGAAACCCACTGCCTGAGCTGGCCGCAAGCGCTGGGGCCGGAGGGGGCATACGGTAAAATCATCCTTGTGGAACTGCTGCACAAACTGCACGACGAGCTGAAATACGATGGTCTGGACAGCCTGAAAGCAGGCATTGCCAAAGACTGTGACGACGCACGTGCGTTTTTCGAGACCGCCCACGGGTCTTTTCCGGCAGCCATGCACACCGAAACCAGCCGCCAGACCACGCGCGACCGAATTTAGACGATCCCGTCGCCTGGGGTCGCTGCCTGCACCAGTGCATGGTGCTCGCCCCATCACCCTGTTCCCCTGACAGCCGATCGGGCACCGCCCGCCCCGACTTTTTGAGCCTTCCATGTCCGACACCAAAACCGATTACCGCAGCACCCTGAACCTGCCCGACACGCCCTTCCCGATGCGCGGCGACCTGCCCAAGCGCGAAGCCGGCTGGACGAAAGAATGGGAGGACAAGGGCATTTACAAGAAGCTGCGTGACGCCCGTTGCGGCAAGCCCAAGTTCGTGCTGCACGACGGCCCGCCATATGCCAACGGCAAGATCCACATTGGCCACGCCGTCAACAAGGTGCTCAAGGACATGATCGTCAAGGCGCGCCAGCTCAAGGGCCTGGACGCGATCTATGTGCCCGGTTGGGATTGCCATGGCCTGCCGATCGAAAACGCGATTGAAAAACTCCACGGCCGCAATCTTCCGAGGGACGAAGTGCAGGCCAAGAGCCGCGCCTTCGCCACCGAACAGATTGCCGGCCAGATGGCCGACTTCAAGCGCCTGGGCGTGCTGGGCGAATGGGACAACCCTTACCGCACGATGGACTACGCCAACGAGGCGAATGAAATCCGCGCGCTCAAACGCATCATGGAGCGCGGCTTTGTGTACCGCGGCCTCAAGCCGGTGTACTGGTGCTTCGACTGCGGCTCGTCGCTGGCCGAGTTCGAAATTGAGTACGCCGACAAGAAGTCGCACACGCTGGACGTCGGATTCCAGTGCGCCGAGCCTGAAAAACTCGCGGCGGCCTTCGGTCTGCCCGGCCTTGCCAAAGATGCCTTCGCCGTGATCTGGACCACCACCGCGTGGACCATCCCGGCCAACCAGGCGCTCAACCTCAACCCCGAGCTCGAGTACGCACTGGTCGATACCGAGCGCGGCCTGCTGCTGCTGGCTGCCGTGCTGGTCGAGAAATGCCTGGCGCGCTACCAGCTCACCGGCCAGGTGGTCGCGACCACGCAAGGCAAAAAACTGGGGCTGATCAACTTCAAGCACCCACTGTATGACGTCGATGCGGGCTACCGCCGCTTCAGCCCGGTGTTCCTCGCCGACTACGCCACCGCCGACGACGGCACCGGCATTGTTCACTCTTCGCCCGCCTACGGCGTGGAAGACTTCAACTCCTGCGTGGCCAACGGCATCGCCTACGACGACATCCTGAACCCGGTGCAGGGCAATGGCCGCTATGTCGATGAGCTGCCGCTGTTTGGCGGCCTCAACATCTGGAAGGCCGCGCCGCTGGTCATCGAGAAGCTGCGCGAACACGGGCGCCTGTTTGCCACCCACGACATCACCCACAGCTACCCGCACTGCTGGCGCCACAAGACGCCGGTGATCTACCGCGCCGCTGCGCAGTGGTTTGTGCGCATGGACGAAGGCGTGGGCGTGTTCACCAAAGACAAGGCACAGAAGACACTGCGCGAGCTGGCCCTGACCGCCATTGAGGAAACCAGCTTCTACCCGGAAAACGGCAAGACCCGGCTGCGCGACATGATCGCCGGCCGGCCCGACTGGTGCATCAGCCGCCAGCGCAACTGGGGCGTGCCGCTGCCCTTCTTCATCCACACCGCCACCGGCGAGCTGCACCCGCGCACCATGGAAATCATGGACCAGGCCGCCGCCATGGTGGAAGCCGGCGGCATAGAGGCCTGGAGCAAGGCCACGGCCGAATCCATCATCGGTAATGACGCGCCCAACTACATCAAGAGCACCGACATCCTCGACGTGTGGTTCGACTCCGGCACCACGCACGAGCACGTGCTGCGCCACAGCCACGCGGCCCAATCGAACTGGCCGGCCGACCTCTACCTCGAAGGCCATGACCAGCACCGCGGCTGGTTCCATTCGTCGCTGCTGACCGCCTGCGCGATGTACGACCATGCGCCCTACAAAGGCCTGCTCACGCACGGTTTCACGGTAGATGGCAAAGGCCGCAAGATGAGCAAGTCCGAAGGCAATGTGGTGGTGCCGCAGGAAGTGAGCGACAAGCTGGGTGCGGAGATCATCCGCCTGTGGTGCGCCTCGACCGACTACTCGGGCGACCTGGGCATTGACGACAAAATCCTCGCCCGCGTGGTGGACGCCTACCGCCGCATCCGCAACACCCTGCGCTTCCTGATGGCCAACGTCAGCGACTTTGACCCGGCCAAAGACGCCGTACCGCTGGACCAGTTGCTGGAGATTGACCGCTATGCGCTGAGCCGCGCGGCACAGCTGCAGGCCGACATCCTGGCGCACTACGAGGTGTACGAGTTCCACCCGGTGGTCTCCAAACTGCAAATCTATTGCAGCGAAGACCTGGGCGCCTTCTACCTCGACGTGCTGAAAGACCGGCTCTACACCACAGCCCCCAAGTCGCTGGCCCGCCGCAGCGCGCAGACCGCACTTTGGCACATCACCCACGCCATGCTGCGATGGATGGCGCCTTTCCTCAGCTTCACCGCCGAGGAGGCCTGGAAGGTATTTGGCGATTCGGAATCGATTTTTCTGGAAACCTATTCCGAGCTGCCCGCACCCGATGCGGCCTTATTGGCCAAGTGGAGCCGCATCCGCGAGATTCGCGATGCCGTGAACAAGGACATCGAGGCGCTTAGGGCTGACGGAAAAGTCGGCTCCTCGCTGCAGGCCAACGTGGCGCTTGAAGTTGACGCTGGCGACCACGCGCTGCTCGCCAGCCTGGGCGAGGACCTGAAGTTCATCTTCATCACGTCGGCGATCGAACTGCGGTCTGGCAGTGCGCTGGCTTCCACCGTGACTGCCAGCACAGCCGTGAAGTGCGAGCGCTGCTGGCACTACCGCGAAGACGTCGGCCACGATACGGCCCACCCCACCCTCTGCGGCCGCTGCACCAGCAACCTCTTGGGCGCCGGTGAAACCCGGACGTACGCCTGATGGCCAAGTCCTCCGCACGCAACACGGCAGCCATGCTGCCCTGGCTGGGTCTGGCACTGCTGATCCTGATCGCCGACCAGTTCACCAAAGTGCTGATCCTCGGCTACTACCACCTGGGTGACGCCACCTACGTGACCAGCTTTTTCAATGTGGTGCGGGTGCACAACCTCGGCGCGGCGTTTTCGTTCCTCGCCTCGGCTGCAGGCTGGCAGCGCTGGTTCTTCATGGCCATCGGCATCGCCGCGGCACTGTTCATCGTGTGGATGCTGCGCTCGCACGCCGGGCAAAAGCTGTTCTCCTTCGCCCTGGCCTGCATTCTGGGCGGCGCCATCGGCAATGTGATCGACCGGTCTGTTCACGGCTATGTGGTGGACTTTCTGGACTTCCATGTGCATGGCTGGCATTTCCCGGCCTTCAACGTCGCCGACAGCGCCATCACCATAGGCGCCATCTGCCTGATCCTGGATGAACTGATCCGGGTACGCCGGGCCCGCTGACTCCCCGGCGCAAGGCCTGGGCGACATCCATGGCGCCCATGGGCTCATCAAGGCCGCCTGCTGGCGTATAGTGAATGCTGACTTTATGAAGCATTTGTTGAATCTGCTGGCAGCCATTGCGCTGCTCGTCTGGGGTACCCATCTGGTCCGTACCGGCATCCTTCGGGTGTTCGGTGCCAACCTGCGCCAGGTGCTGGCGCACAGCATCAGCAACCGGTTTGCCGCCGCCGTGTCGGGCATCGGCGTCACGGCGCTGGTGCAGTCCAGCACGGCCACGTCCCTGATCGTCTCGTCATTCGTGGGCCAGGGCCTGGTCACCCTGCCCATGGCACTGGCGGTGATGCTGGGCGCAGACATCGGCACCAGCCTGATGGCCGTGGTGTTTTCATTCGACCTCTCCTGGCTCTCGCCGCTGTTCATCTTTGTCGGCGTGGTGCTGTTCATCTCCCGTCAGGACACCCACACCGGCCGCATTGGCCGCATCCTGATCGGCTTGGGCCTGATGCTGCTGGCGCTGCGCCTTGTGACGTCATCCACCGCGGTGCTGACACAGGCCCCCGCGGTCAAGGCCCTGCTGGGCTCGCTCAGCAGCGACCTGCTGCTGGAGATCACCGCCGGCGCCTTCCTGGCCGTGGTGTCGTATTCAAGCCTGGCGATCGTGTTGCTGACGGCCACGCTGGCGGCCTCCGGCATGGTGCCGACCGATGTGGCGCTGGGTCTGGTGCTGGGCGCCAACCTCGGCAGCGGCCTGCTGGCGGTGCTCACCACCTTTGGCTCGGCGGTGCAGGTGCGCCAGGTGCCGCTGGGCAACCTGTTCTTCAAGATTCTCGGTGTGGTGATCGCCGCGCCGCTGATTGGCCTGTGGCTCAAGCACGTGCGCCCCTACATCGTGGGCGAGCCGGCCACGGTGGTGGTGCTGTTCCACCTGGCCTTCAACGTGATGGTCGGCATGGTCTTCATCGGCTGGACGCAGGTGATTGCCCGCTGGGTGCAGGCGCTGCTGCCCAAGCCCGAGAAAAGCACGGCCGGTGGACGCCCACACCATCTGGACCCGACCGCGCTGGCCACGCCGTCGCTGGCGATTTCATGTGCGGCCCGGGAGGCGCTGCACCAGGCCGACGTGGTGGAAAGCATGCTGCGCGGCGTGATGGAGGTCATTCGCAAGGACGACCTGAAACTGGCCGAAGAGCTGCGCAAGATGGACGACACAGTGGACGAGCTCTACTCCTCCATCAAGTACTACCTGACGAAAATCTCGCGCGAGGCGCTGGCCGAGGAAGAAAGCCGGCGCTGGACGGACATCATCAGCTTCACCATCAACATGGAGCAGATCGGCGACATCATCGAGCGCGTGCTGATCGACATCGAGGACAAGAAGATCAAGCCGGGAAGGCAGTTTTCCGAGGCGGGCATGGCCGAGATCACCGAGCTGCACGAGCGCCTGACCGACAACCTGCGCCTGGGCATGAGCGTGTTTCTCAACGGCACGGTGCGCGATGCGCAAAAGCTGCTGGAAGAAAAGGCGCGCTTTCGCGACCTGGAGCGCGCCTATGCCGGCACCCACCTGGAGCGCCTGTCGGCCAACACCCTGCACAGCCTGGAAACCAGCTCGCTGCACATCGACCTGATCAGCGAGCTCAAGCGCATCAACTCGCATATCTGCTCGATCGCCTACCCCATCCTCGATTCAGCCGGTGCACTGGCACCCAACCGGCTGCGGCAATCAGCCCTGACGGACAAGGCGTAGGGCCTAAGGCGCAAGGCCCAGCACTGCCGCCAAAATCAACGCCGCCTCAAGCGTGAACTCGCCACGCTGCAACGCCTGCGCAAGTTCCTCGCGCGCCATCAGGGCGAACTGCACCACCTCGCCGTCCTGATTGACGGGCGCCATGCCTTTGGGCACGGTGCACAGGTACCAGTCGATGTCTTCACGCACATAGCCTGCGCCGCCGCCGTCGCTTGAGGGCCGGCGGATCACCACCCGGCCGCCATGGGCCAGCGACTGCACATCGCCGATGCGCAGGCCGGCTTCTTCCCAGGTTTCGCGGGCCAGTGCGGTGTCCGGCGTATCGCCCGCAGACACCATGCCGCCCATCAGCGTGTCCCACAGACCCGGGTCGTTGGCCTTGTTCCATGCCCGTTGCTGTACCCAGAGGCGGCCATCGGGCGCCTGGCCCACCAGATGCACCGCCAGCGTGGCAATGCCCAGGGGCCGCACGGCGGCGCGTTCCACCGTGCCCTGGCGGTGGCCGAACTGGTCAGGCACGGCCAGTTGCTCGTCACGCCAGGCGCCCGCCAGCCCTGCGTCGCGCAGGGCCAGGGCAATGCGGTGCAGGCTGGTCGTCACGTCGCCCATCAGGCGCCAGCCCCGGGTCTCGGGGCGCTCCTGCTGGAGCAGCGGGTGCTGGCCATCTGTCAGCGCATGCAGCGGGAGCTGGTACAAAAATCCGGGCTCGACCGACCCGATCATGGCTTCACCCGCCCACAGTGGGACGCGTGGGCGCAAGGGCGGCTGGCGGGCTTGGGCGCGCAGCGTGTCAAGCCATTCAGGAGCAGTGAATGTCATAAGGAAGATAAGGCCCTGCGTCAGTGCCAGTGCAGTTTACCGGCAGGTCGCACGGCCACCAACAACCCTTTCACCCTGGGCAAAGCTCTTGCCGGAACCTCAGGATTTGCGCATCAGGCCATCGAGGCGGCTGTCCCAGCTCGCCTGCGGCAGTACGGTGGCGAGTTGTGAGTCGCTGAGCGCGAAGGTGCTGCGCAGTACCTGGGCCAGCACGGCACGGTAGTCATGGTGGGCCGGCAGGTCGCGGCCCTCATTGAGGTTGCCGCGTGCCAGACCCGTCCACTGGCCGTGCCAGCGCCCACCCGCGACGCGGCTGCCCATCAGCCACATCGCGTTGCCAAAGCCGTGGTCGGTGCCGCGGGTGCCGTTCTCGGCGCTGGTGCGGCCGAACTCGCTCATCACCACCACCACATCACCGGGCTCGGCAAAATCCTGCCGCAGCTGGGCCAGACCACGCGCGAGGTTGCCGAGATTGTTGGCCAGCTGCCCGGTGACAGCCCCCTGGTTGGCATGCGTGTCCCAGCCGCCGGCCGACAGAAAGCCGATGCGCAGCTTGCGGTCGCTGCGCATCAGCGTGCCAAGGTGCTGGGCATCGAGCTGCAGGCCGACCGGATCAGCCGCGCCATTGCTGGCGGCCTGCATCTGCGCGGACTGGGCCTGGGGGCTGGTGGGTGTACCGTCGCGGTCCAGCATCCTGTCGGCCATGCCGACCTGACGCTCCTGCGCCAGTTTCTCGTTGGCTGCTTTTTGCGTGCCCAACTCCTGGGCGCTTTGCATGCGGCTGCCGGCGCCCTGGCGGAAAGCCTCGCTCAGCCTGTCGTTGCCGGCGTACAGGTCCATCAGCGCCTGCCGTGCACGGTCATTGGCGAGCACGCCGGTGCGCTCGGCCGCCTGCCCGCGGGCGATCAGCTTCACCGCAGCGGGCCCGCCCAGGATGGCGGGGTTGGCCTCGCCCACGCCCAGCGCAGTCACATCACCGGCGGCACCGCCGCGAAGCTGGGCGACATGGTTCAGCCAGCCGGGGGCGCTGCTGCGGCCGGCCTGCGCAATCTCCATCTGGTACTGCGCATCGAAATGAGAGCGGTTGGGTGCAGGCAAACCCGCCGCCGGCACAAAACCGAGCACGCCCTGCTGCCACAGCGGCAGCAACGGGCTGAGGGCCGGATGCAATGCGAATGTGCCATCCAGCCGCAGGGCCGTCTGCGCCGTGCCGTCGGGTGCGGGGATGGCGATGTGGGGGCGGATGGCGTAGTAATCGGCATCGGTGTGCGGTACCAAGGCCGACAGGCCATCGCAGGCCCCGCGCAGGAACACCACCACCAGCCGACCACCGTCCAGTGAATGGCCCAGCGACTGCCGCCCTGCCATCCCGGCAGGCAGTGGTTGCGCCCAGACGCGCGGCGCGCCGGCCCACCCGGCCGCCCCCAGCACAGACAGGCCAGCCAGACCGAGCAGGTCACGGCGGCGCAGATGTTCAGCAGCGGGTACAGGGTGGATGGTGTTCATCAGTTTTCTCCAGGACAAGGCAGGGCTGGCCGCACGCTGTTCATTTGCGCATGAAATCAGGGCTGGCCAGCATCAGGCCGGTGTGCATTGGCGGCGGCTCCTGGGCGATGCGCTCTCGCGTGGCGGGCGCGAGAAACACCTTCAGATAGTCCAGCTCCGGCGTGCGTTGCCCCAGGGCCAACGCGTAGTCGGCACGTCGCGTCAGGGCTTCGGGTGCCAGCCAGGTGGCCGCGTCGGTCTTGTAGCCGTCGGGCGTCTGCCAGCCGTGCAGGGGCTGGCCGGCCTGCGCCAGAAAGCCCAGCGTCTGCACCACGTCGCGCCGCTCCTTCACGCCGCCCGCGGCGGTGAGCGCCGAGCAGGCAAAGTCCAGTGGCGTCTTGAAGAGGGTGTTGCCGTCGGCCCAGAATTCGGGCGACTCCACCAATGTGCGCATCACAGCGCGGATGTCGCCCTGGGTGGAGAGGTAGGTGTTGCTCATGCGCTCGACCAATGCCGCAGGGGCTTGGTCGGCGATAAAGAAGGTGGCCAGCCGCTGCGAGACGCGCCGTGCCGTGGCGGGTTGCCGCGCCAGAAAGCGCAGCGCCTCTTCGCCTTCGGCTACACCGGCGTTGCCGTAACTGCGACCCAGGAATGTTTTTTCACCGGTATCGTGCAGGCGTACGGCAAAGCGGAAGCCCTCGCCATCCTTCAAATTGACGGTCCAGCCGGTGAGGATGCGGGCCAGCTCGCGCACATCGTTCTGGGTGTAGCCCTTGTTGAGCCCCAGCGTGTGCAGCTCCATCACTTCGCGCGCATAGTTTTCATTGAGCCCGCGGTTGTTGCTCTGCGCCTGGTCAAGGTACAGCAGCATGGCGGGGTGCCGGGCGGTGGCCAGCAGCAGGTCTTCAAACCGGCCCAGTGCGTTGGCACGGATGGCGTTCACCACGTAATGCCCGACGAAGGGGCGCACCGGCCCCTTGCCGACAAACACATTGAAGTGGTTGAACCAGAACTCGGTCATGCGGGCCAGCAGCGGATTTTCCAGCGCGGGATCGCTGCAGGCCATCAGGCGCCAGCTTGACGCGCTCTGCGCCATTTGGCGGCTGAAGGCGTCGCGGTTGGCATTCGCCGCAACGTTGCCCTGCGAAGCGCCGGTGGCTGCAGCGCTGACCTCCTCACGCTGCATCTTGCGGGCCTCCCGTTCAGCGATCACGCCGCGGGCGATGTCCGCCAGCGGGGTGGTGAGGCCGGTCAGATCAGCCGGAACCTGGGGCGCTTGGCGGCTTGCTGCAAAGGCGGCATCGATCTGTTGCACAGCCCACCCGCGGGGCGAAGCGGCTGCCCCTGCCATCGTCTGCAGAGTGGCCGGTGTCGGTGCGTAGCCCAGCCGGGAGCTGGCACGCCAGGCGGCGTCTGCAGGGAATGGTTTCGGGGCTGCGGTCTGCGCCGACGCGCCGAGGACACACAGGAGCGACGCGCAGAACAGCGCAATGGGCAATGGTCTGGCTCTGAACGCAGCAGGCATGGATGTCTCCAGGAGGCAATGTGTATTGAACGCGATGGCGGCGGCCCGCGTTGAATACCTCCCCCGGCTTTACACACCTTTTACCTGCCGACCGGGCTGCCCAGTCCGCGCAGCCGCAGCTTACAGCGTCAGGATGGTGCAGCCAGTCGTCTTGCGGGCTTCCAGCGCGCGGTGGGCGTCAGCCACGTCGGCCAGCGCAAACTGCTGGTCGATGCGGATCACCACCTTGCCGCTGGTGACCATGTCGAACAGCTCATCAGCCATCTCCTGCGTGCTTTCACGCGAGACGATGTGGGTGAACAGCGTCTGCCGCGTCACATAGAGCGAACCCTTGGGGCCCAGGATGCCGGGCGAGAACGGCGCAACAGGGCCGGACGCATTGCCAAAGCTGGCCATCAGGCCGAACGGGCTGAGGCAGTCGAGCGACTTGTCGAAGGTGTCCTTGCCGACCGAGTCGTACACCGCCTTCACGCCCTTGCCGCCGGTGATTTCCTTCACACGCGCGGCGAAGTCTTCCTTGGCGTAGTTGATGACAAAGGCCGCACCGTGGGCCTTGGCCAGCGCGCACTTTTCGTCCGATCCGGCGGTGCCAATCAGCTGCAGGCCGAGCGCCTTGGCCCACTGACAGGCGATCAGACCCACCCCACCAGCGGCAGCATGAAACAGCACAAAGTCACCGGCCTTCAGGCCGCCCTGGGGCTGGGTGCGGCGCAGCAGGTACTGGGCCGTCAGGCCCTTGAGCATCATGGCGGCGCCGGTCTCGAACGAGATTGCATCCGGCAGCTTGCACACGCACTTGGCGGGCATCACCCGCACTTCGCAGTAGCTGCCGGGGGGCTGGCTGGCATAGGCGGCGCGGTCGCCCACCTTCAGGTGCGTCACGCCTTCGCCCACCGCATCGACAATGCCGGCGGCCTCCATGCCCAGTTGCACCGGCATGGGCATGGGGTAGAGGCCCGAGCGCTGGTACACGTCGATGAAGTTCAGGCCAATGGCCTTGTGGCGGATGCGGATCTCGCCGGGGCCGGGGTCGCCCACGGTGACGTCCACCAGCTTGAGTTGTTCGGGGCCACCGTGCTGGTCAACGCGCACGGCGCGGGATGTGATGGTGCTCATGAAGTCTCCTCGGGAAAGTCAGGTGTCAGGGCAAGGGCTTGCCGGGTGCGGGCAGCCTTTACGGTCAGTACAGGCCACAGGTGGCGGCTATCGTGCCACGAATTGGCAGGCGCTGCTCGAAGGCCTGGTGACTGCGGGATTGGAAAGGGTTGAAGGTGTTGCAACTGCAGGCAGCAGGATCGCTTGGTACAGTCACACCGATGACGCAACGCCTGACACCTGCCACCGCCCTGCTTCTCGTGGTTCCACCGTTGCTCTGGGCCGGCAATGCGGTGGTGGGGCGTCTGGTGGCCGGACTGGTGCCGCCGATGACGCTCAACTTCCTGCGCTGGGCAATGGCTTTCCTCATCCTGCTGCCGCTGGCGCACCGGCTGTTGCGCCCGGGCAGCGACCTGTGGCCGAACTGGAGGCGCTTTGCCGTGCTGGGCCTGCTGGGCGTGGGCTGCTACAACGCGCTGCAGTACCTCGCACTCAAGACATCAACACCGCTCAACGTCACCCTGGTGGCGGCGAGCATCCCGATCTGGATGCTGGTCGTCGGCAGCCTGTTCTTTGGCCAGCGCATCTCGCGCGTGCAGATGGCCGGCGCCTTGCTGTCGATTGCCGGCGTGCTGGTGGTGCTGTCGCGCGGCCAGTGGGACCTCTTGATGCAGGTGCATCTGGTGCCCGGCGACGTGTACGTGTTGCTGGCCACACTGGCCTGGGCCTTCTACAGCTGGCTGCTGTCGCAACCGAAGGAGCCGGCGCACATCCGCGGCGACTGGGCAGCCTTTCTGATGGCGCAGATTGTGTTCGGCCTGGGCTGGTCTGGCTCGTTCGCAGTCGGCGAGTGGGCACTGACCGACGCCCACATCGCGTGGAGCTGGCCGGTGGTGGCGGCGCTGGCGTATGTGGCGGTCGGTCCGGCCGTGCTGGCTTACCGCTGCTGGGGCCTCGGCGTGCAGCGCGTGGGGCCAGCCATTGCAGGCTTTTTCTCGAACCTCACGCCGCTGTTTGCGGTCTTGCTGTCAGCCGCCTTTCTGGGCGAGCTGCCGCACCTGTACCACGCTGTCGCGTTCCTGCTGATTGTGGGCGGCATTGTGGTGTCGTCACGACGCTGAAGCGATGCTGCGCGCCAGCCCTGTCAACGACGACGCGAGCCAGACGGCTTGGGGCTGGTGTCAGCCGCCTCGAGCAGGCACTGCACCAACGGGCCGATCACGGCAGCGTTGGCTGCCGGCAGACGCTGGATGATGCCGATCTCACGGTAAAAAGTGTGTTCGCCTAAAGAGATGGCACGCACCTCGCGCGGCAGCGGCAGGTGTGCCTCCACCATCGGCATCAGGGCCACGCCCAAACCATTGGCCACCATTTGCACCATGCCTTCGATGTCATCAATTTCGATCGACTCCTGCACCGCGAGGCGGGCCGAACGCAGGAAGCGTTCAACCATGCGGCCACCAAAGGACGTCCGTTCATAACGCAGAAAGGGCTGCGTCTGGATGAGTTGACGCCAGTCCTTGCCACGGGTGCTCGCGGGCACCGCCAGCACAAAGGGTTCGCGGATCAGCGGCTGCCAGGTCAGCTCGGGCAGCAGGCCCACCGGCGGCCGGATCATGATGGAGGCGTCAATTTCCCCAGCATCGAGCTGGTCCATCAAATGCATGGACACGCCAGGCACGATGCGCAGGCGCAATTGCGGAAATTGCTGGCGAAACCGCACCAGGGCGCGGGTCAGCAGCGTGGACTGCACCGAGGCGATGGCGCCGATGCGCAGCAGGCCCTGCACACGCCCGTCATCCGGCAGCTCACCGAGCTTCGCAAAAAGCGCGACGATCTCTTCAGCCCGCGCCAGGGTCATGCCGCCAGCGGCATTGAGCGTGGCGGAGCGTCCGGTGCGGTCGAACAACTCAAAGCCGAGCGAGGCTTCCAGCCGCTTGATCTGGCTGCTCACCGCCGATTGCGTGAGGCCCAGGTGTTCACCGGCTGCGGCGAAGGTGCCATGGCGGGCGACGGCCATCAGGGTGCGGAGCTCAGGAATCACGGTTGAATCATCAATTAATTTGTTACTTAGAACAAATATATATCGCTTTTCTTGATCAATGAAAACTTTTAAAGTTCCTGCATCAGATTTTCAAAGTTTCTTTTTTGAGGACACCCATGACCACCACACCCGCTGCAAGCACCATTCCGCCCTTTCATCTGGCGTTTCCCGTCCATGACATCGCCGAGGCGCGCCGCTTCTACGGCGACCTGCTGGGCTGCCCGGAGGGCCGCAGCGCGCCCGATTGGGTGGACTTCAACTTTTACGGTCACCAGATCGTGGCGCACCTGGCGCCCGGCGAAGTGGGCCACCGCTCGACCAGCGCGGTCGATGGCCACAACGTGCCGGTGCGCCACTTCGGCGCGGTGCTGCCGATGGCGCAATGGCAGGCGCTGGCCGACAAGCTCCAGGCGGCTGGCACGTCGTTCGTGATCGAGCCGCACGTCCGCTTCAAGGGTGAAGTGGGCGAGCAGGCCACCATGTTCTTCCTGGACCCGTCAGGCAACGCCGTGGAGTTCAAGGCCTTTGCCGACATCGGCTCGCTGTTCGCCAAATAGGCTCAGAACGCTGCTGGCTGGTGGGCCGGTGTTGCGGATGCGGCGCGGCCCTCAACGCAGGGGAGTCAGTCGTCCTGTCCCACTGTGAAGTGCTGCATGAAGGCAGCGCAGAAGGCATGGTTGCCGCTGAAACACACGGTGACGGTGTGCCGCGGCTTTCCCGGCGGGCCGGCCGTCACCGACAGGCGCTGCGTCACCTCGTCGTATTGCCAGGCTTCCGGCGCGGTGAATTCCTGCAGACCCTGCAGGTCATAGTCCCAGTCGCCGCCCTCTTCGATCGGGCCGCGCCGGCCTGCAAAGCCGTGGTGGGCCCAGTCGAGCACCCGGGCAACCTCCGCATGAACAGCCGGCACCTGCTCCGGCCAGGTGGCGGCCATGGCCTCCAGCGTGCCGATGCCGTCTGTGCCCTCGGCGTAGTCGAAGTGGAGATAGCGCAAGGACACGGCAAGGAACCGCGCAGGCCACCGGCTCAGTAGGTGCCGGGGTAGGCACCGCCATCTGCCAGCACATTCTGGCCGGTCATGTAGGCCGCGTGCGCGCTGCACAAAAACGCGCAGATGGCGCCAAACTCCTCGGGTGTGCCGAAGCGCTGCGCCGGAATGTTCTTGCGGCGCGCGTCCATGATGGCCTCCAGCGGCTGGCCGGTTTTCTTGGCTGCGCCGCTCATGGTGCCGCGCAGGCGATCGGTGTCGAAAGCGCCGGGCAGCAGGTTGTTGATGGTCACGCCCTGCGCGGCGAGTTTGGTGCGCGCCACGCCGGCCACAAAGCCCGTGAGGCCGCTGCGCGCGCCATTGCTCAGCCCCAGCACGTCGATCGGCGATTTGACCGAGCTGGAGGTGATGTTGACGATGCGGCCGAAACCGCGCGCCGCCATGCCGTCCACCGTGGCCTTGATGAGTTCAATCGGCGTGAGCATGTTGGCGTCCACCGCCTTGATCCACGCCTCGCGGTCCCAGTCGCGGAAGTCGCCGGGGGGCGGGCCGCCGGCATTGGTCACGACGATGTCGAAATCCTTGCGCACCGCAAAAACGGCCGCGCGGCCTTCAGAGGTGGTGATGTCTGCCGCCACGGCCTCGACCGTGGTGCCTGCGGGCTTGCCTGCATCGGCCCGCAACTGGACGGCGGCCGCCTGCAGCACCTCGGCACCGCGCGCCACGATCAGCACATGCACGCCCTCACGCACCAGTGCCTGCGCACAACCCAAGCCCAGACCCTTGCTGGCGCCGCAAACCAGCGCCCATTTGCCTGCAATACCCAAATCCATAATAATTCCTTGATGACCAAAACACAGGGACAGCCGGCCATGATACTGAGTAAATGCAAGCGGCAGGCCACGGCGGTCATGACGGCAGCGACGCTTGCCGCTGCTGCAGCGTCACCGGCGCTGGCTCAGGACAAAACCCAGGAACAACTGCTGGTCAAGCGCGCAGCACAACTCAGGGAGGCACCGGGCGACACCGCACGCAGCCTGCTGGACCTGCCGGCGCAGACCGCCCTCACCCGTGTGGGTGACCGCCAGGGCGCCTGGATCAAGGTGCGCATGGCAGACGGCACGCCTGGCTGGGTTCACATGTTCGATGTGGCATCCGCCAGTGCCGGCACCCAGGGCGGCGGCGGATCGAATGTCCTGCGGGGCATCACCGGTTTCTTCAACCGCGGCAGTGCGCAGGGGCAAGGCAGCACCGTGACCACCTCGACACTGGGCATTCGCGGGCTTGATGCAGAAGACCTCGCCAGGTCGCAACCCAACATGACAGCCGTCACGCAGATCGATGGCATGCGCGTGGACGCCAACCAGGCCCGGCAGTTTGCGCAGCGCGCGTCGCTGGCCAGCCGGCCGGTGGAGCCGCTGCCCGCGGCCACGGCCAGCACCCCGGCTGGCGGCAGCAACTCTGATTCAGGAAGCCGATGATGCAGACCCCCACCATGCCCTCGCTTTCCTGCTTGCCACGCTCGTTCACCCGCCCGCTGTGGGGCGCCCTGCTGCTGGCGTGCCTGGGCACCACGCCCGTGCAGGCACAGGACGCCAGCAAGGCGCTGAACCTGTTCCAGTCACTGCTGCGTCCCGGGTCATCAGCGCCTGCCAACTCCGGCGCGGCAGGCATTGCCGGTGCCGCATTGGGCGCCGCGCTGGCACCGGCCGGCGCCAACCCGTCGGCCAATGGCGGCGATTTGTTCCAGTTGCTTTCGCAATCCATCGACCAGATCGACGAGCCGCGTGAAATCCAGATCGGCCAGCAACTGGCGGCGGTGCTGCTGGGCAGCAAGCCGCTGTACCCGGACATGGCCGTGCAGCGCTACGTCAACCAGTTGGGCCGCTGGATCAGCCTGCAGTCTGCACGCCCCAACCTGCCCTGGACGTTTGCCGTGCTGGATGATGCAGGCTTCAATGCCTTTGCAGCGCCCGGCGGTTATGTGTTCATCACCAAGGGCCTGCTGGACCGCGTCGCCGATGAGGGCGAACTGGCGGGCATCCTGGCCCATGAAATCACGCACGTGACGGCCAGACATCACCTGATCGCACTGAACAAGACCGCCCGCGCCGGACTGGTGACACAGTTGATCGGCTCGCAACTCAAGAACGACCTGACGGGCATGGTGTCCTCGCAGTTTCTGGCCCTGGGACGCAACGTCTACAGCAAAGGGCTGGACCAGCAGGACGAGTTTGACGCCGACCGTGCGGGCGTGGCGCTTGCAGCCAGTGCCGGGTTCGACCCCTATGGCCTGGTGGCGGTGCTGCAGCAGTTGCGGACTGCATCACCAGGCGACGCCCTGTTCGCCTTGTCGCTCAGCACCCACCCGGCACCGCAGGCCCGCCTCAACCTGCTGGAGCAGGCCATGGGCAACCGGCTCGACGCCTTCTCGGGACAACCTTCCGTCACGGTAGCGCAGCGTTTGAGCGCCGCGAACCGCCAGCCTACCGCACAGGCGCCCGCCGCGGGAAAAGTACCAGCCAAAAAATAAGATGAACTCCTCCTCTGATTCAAGAGCGGGCCAAAGGCAATATGGGATTCTGGAGCTGGCTAGATAGACAAAAGCAGCGGGTACCGCGCGCCGCAGCGGACCCGCCGCCCCTGGCTGGAACGGTAAGTTCCACCGACCTGAAAAAACAGGGCAACGCCTTGCTAGATAGGGGCGATCTGCACGAAGCCGGCTTACGCTACCGCGCCGCCACCCTGGCGGACCCGTGCGATGCCAGCGCCTTCGTCAACCTGGCTTACGTGTTGTGCGAACAGCAGCAGTTTCAGCAAGCGCAGCTCGTGCTGGAACAGGCGTTGGTCCTGGACCCGTCCCAGTTCGATGCGCACTTCATGCTGGCCACCCTGGCGCAGGACCAGGGCGACATGGGCAGGGCCAGCGCACACCTTCGGGAACTCTTGCGGCTTCAGCCCGGCTTCGACTTCATGACGCAAGCATCCTATGAGGGCCAATACGATAAAACGATTGCGCGCTACGAGGCGATTCTTGGCATAGACCCTCACAATGCGCGGGCCCATTGGGGCCTGGGTTTCGCCAGCCTGCTCCTTGGCGACTATGAGCGCGGCTGGAAGGAATGGGAGTGGCGATTCAAAGCAAGCGGCAGGCCCCACCCGCAGAGCTTTGCCCAGCCACTGTGGCTGGGGGCGGAACCGGTCGCCGGCAAAACCGTTCTGATTCACGCCGAATACGGCTACGGCGACACCCTGCAATTCTGCCGCTACGCCGCTGACGTGGCAGCGCTGGGCGCTAGCGTGCTGCTGCAGGTACAAGGCGGTCTGGGCGACGTTCTGTCGGGTCTGGCTGCCGGCGTGCGCGTGCTGGAAGACGGTGAGCCGCTGCCAGCCTTCGATGTCCAGTGCCCCCTGATGAGCCTTCCGCTTGCCTTGGGCCGCCACAAAAGCGAAATCACCACGCCGCAAACGCCCTACCTGCGGGCGGCGCCCGAGCGTATCAAAAGCTGGCGCAAACAAATCGACGGGCTCGGCATGCCGGCTTGGCCGCGTACAGGCATCGTGTGCTCCGGCAATCCGGCGCACCAGCGCGACAGGCAGCGCTCCATCCCTCTGAGCCAGTTTCTGCGCGCCCTTCCGGACGATATGAAGGCGATATGCCTCCAGCCCGAGTTGCGCGAAGCCGATGCGGCCGCACTGCAGGCCGACAGCCGCCTCACCTTTCTGGGCAAGAAACTGGCCAATTTCGCGGACACCGCCGCGCTGATTTCCACGCTCGACCTTGTCATCACCGTGGACACCAGCACCGCGCATCTGGCCGGAGCCTTGGGCAAGCCGGTCTGGATCCTGTTGCCGCATGCGCCGGACTGGCGCTGGCTGCTCCAACGCGACGACAGCCCCTGGTACCCCAGCGCACGCCTGTTCAGGCAGGAAAGAGCCGATGACTGGAGCGCCCCATTGGCCAAGGTCAAGGAGGCACTGAACCAGATGCGCGCGCTTTCCCCGATATCGCCATAAAAAGCGCGGCACCTCGTCAGAAAAACTAACTGGCTGCAGCGACACCCCCGGGATTCGTCCTTCGACAAACTCAGGACGAACGGAATTCAGTAAACGACCAACCGCTGGGGCCTGTATTCCACCAGCGGAGCCATGGAACCGGCTTCGCCGGGCCACAGGCGGGCGGCCCCCGAGGGGCTGGAGCCTGCGGCTCCAAAGCTGCTTGAGCAGCTTTGGACAGGCGACAGAGGCGAAGCGTCTCGCGAGCCGCGGCCTGCAAGGCCTCGGGAGTTACGCGAAGCGAACGACCGTGGGGGCTCTACCGGCTTCGGGTAAAAACAAAAATACCCGAGATCACCAGCGCCGTGCCCGCAGCGATCCATGCGGTGAAGGGCTCACCCAGAATCAACACGCCCATCAGGATGGTGGAAATCGGCCCCACCATGCCGGTCTGCGCTGCCATGCTGGCACCGATGCGCTCAATCGCCATCATCACCATCAGCACCGGCACGGCAGTGCACAGCGTGGCATTGAGCACCGACAGCCAGATCACCTCCGGCGCGACGGCGGCCGCGCTCAAGGGCCGCAACAGCACGAACTGCAGCAGGCAGCACAGGCAGGCCACGCTGGTCGCCAGGCCCACCAGACGCAGGGCGCCCAGGCGCTGCACCATCTCGCCGCTGTAGACCAGGTAAATCGCGTAGCTCACGGCGCTGAGGAACACCAGCAGCGCACCCCAGGCAGCGTCTGCGCCCTGCAGCGTGATCTCGTGGCCAAACACCAGCACCACGCCGCAGTAGCTGATGGCCATGCCCACCACCTGCCGCGCGGTGATCTTGCGGCGGTACACCACCAGCCCCATCAACAACACCAGTGTCGGGTTGAGGTAGAGAATCAGCCGCTCGAGCGACGCACTGATATAGGCCAGGCCCGCAAAATCCAGAAAGCTGGCGAGGTAGTAGCCCGTCACCCCCAGCCCGAGCACGCCCAGCCAGTCCTTGCGGGTCAGCGGCGGCTTGCGCTGGCCACCCTGCCGATAGGTGGCCCACCAGGCCATCACGGCAAAGATCGGCAGCGCGAACAGCATGCGGTACATGATGAGCGTGACCGCGTCGACACCGTAGCGGTAGGCCAGCTTGACGATGATGGCCTTGCCGCTGAAGGCGATCGCGCCAAAAGTGGCCAGGAGCAGGCCGGAGGCCATGCCTTTGCGGGCTGCCGCTGCCGCCTGCACCTCGGGCGCGCTGGAGGGGGTTGAATGGGGTGCGGCGTCGGTCAAGGCGGTGATCTGGACTAGAAGCCGACGGCCTGGCCGTCGCGGCGCGAGTCGCTCGCGGCCACATAGCCTTCGACTTTCGGGTCACCGGCGCGCCAGATGAACTGGCCGGCGCCGAAGTCCTGGTAGGAATCGTTGATCACTTCCATGCGGTGCCCGCGATCGGCCAGGCCTTTGACGGTGTCCGCGCGGAGCGCCGACTCGACGTTGATCTCCAGCCCTGCGTTGTAGCGCCAGCGCGGTGCATCGCACGCCGCCTGCGGGCTCTGCTGGTAGTCGAGCATACGCACCAGGGTCTGCACGTGGCCCTGCGGCTGCATGTTGGCGCCCATCACGCCATAGCTCATCACCGGCTGGCCGTCCTTGGTGAGGAAGGCCGGGATGATGGTGTGGAAAGGCCGCTTGCCCGGTGCCACCTGGTTGACGCCCGGCAGCACACTGAAGCCGTGGCCGCGGTTCTGCAGGCTGATGCCGAATTCAGGCTCCACGCAACCAGAGCCAAAGCCCATGTAGTTGCTCTGGATGAAGCTCACCATCATGCCGTTCTCATCGGCTGCCGTGAGGTAGATGGTGCCGCCCTTGACGGGGTTGCCCGCGCCAAAGTCCTGTGCCTTTTTCATGTCGATGAGTTTGGCACGTTCGGCCAGATAGGCGTCATCGAGCATTTGCGCGGCGGTCACCGCCATTGACGATGGTTCGGCGACATATTTGTACACATCGGCAAAGGCCAGCTTCATGGCCTCGATCTGCAGGTGCTGCGAATCCACGCCATCGACAGCCAGGCTGGCCAGGTCGAACTTGTCCAGGATGCCGAGTGCGATCAGCGCGGCAATGCCCTGGCCGTTGGGCGGAATCTCGTGCAGCGTGTGGCCGCGGTAGTTTTTGGAGATGGGCTCCACCCACTCCGGCTTGTAGCTGGCAAAGTCTTTGGCGGTGATGCTGCCGCCATGCTGCGCGGCAAATTTTTCAATCGCCTCGGCGATTTCACCGCCGTAGTACGCCGCTCCTTTGCTCTCGGCAATCGCCCGCAGGCCTCTCGCTGCGGCCTTGAACTGGAACAACTCACCGACCGTCGGCGAGCGGCCCCACGGCAGGAACGCCTCGGCGAACCCAGGCTGCGACTGCAGTTCGGGCACCGCGGCGGCCCACTTCTCCTGCACCACCGGCGGCAACAGGTAGCCGCGCTCGGCCAGGTCGATGGCAGGCTCCAGCAGGTCGGCGAAGGGCAGCTTGCCAAAACGCTCGCTCATGGCCACCCAGCTGGCCACTGCGCCCGGCACGGTGACGGAATCGGGGCCGCGCTTGGGCGGTGCCACGCTGCCGTCGCCGTATTTGCGCTTGAAGTAGTCAGGTGTCCAGCTTTGTGGTGCACGACCGGAGGCATTGAGCCCATGCAGCTTCTGGCCGTCCCACAGGATGCCGAACGAGTCGCTTCCCAAGCCGTTGCTCACCGGCTCCAGAACGGTGATGGCGGCCGCTGCTGCAATCGCCGCATCGACCGCATTGCCGCCCTTGAGCATCATGCGCAGGCCCGCCTGGGCCGCCAGCGGATGGGAGGTGGACACCACATTGCGTGCGAACAGTGGAATGCGGCTGGACGTGTAGGGATTGTTGAAGTCGAAGTTCATGGTGGGATTATCCGGGGTTTGCCGTTGGATGCAGGCGGGGAAAAGGACAGGAAAACCGGGGGAAATGGTGAAGGTGTTTGAACTGGAGGTGCGGGGAATCGGCAACGGTCATGCGCCACACGGCGTGGGCTGCGCCCGGCCCTTCGACACGCTCAGGGCGAACGGTGAGCAGGGGCAGGCGATGCGGTCGACGCAGCGTCAACGACACGCATCAGGCGTCCGGCAGCAGCCACGCCGCGCCGGTGCGCGCTGACAGCAGGTGGGCGCGCATCGCCCGGTGGGCGGCATCCGCATCACGGGCGAGCAGCGCCTCCACGACCGCGCAATGCTCGCTGTAGGACTGCTGCAAGCGGGAGCGGTTGACGAACTGCCCGCGCCGGAAAGGCATCAGCCGGCGGCGCAGGGTGGCCATGGACTCCTGCAGGAAGGGGTTGTGCGCGCCTTCGCAGATCAGCGCATGGAAGCTGCGGTTGGCGCTGTCATAGGTTTCCATGTCGTGGCTCTCCAGCGCCTGCAGGGCGCGGGTGTGGCAGGCCTTGAGCTGCGCCAGTTCCTCATCGCTCATGCGCAGGGCCGCGTAGCGCGCACAGGCCGATTCGAGTTCTGCAATCGCCTCGAACATGCCGTCCAGGTCGCCCGTGCTCAGGCTGCGCACCACCGAGCCGCGATTGGGCCGGTAATGCGCCAGGCCGGTGACGGCCAGCAGTTTGAGCGCCTCCCGCACCGGCGTGCGCGAGACACCGCAGCGCTGGGCAATGGATTGCTCGTCGAGGTGCATGCCGGGCGACAGGCGGCCCAGCACGATCTCGTCGGCCAGGCGGCTGAACACCTGGTCGCACAGGCTGACGGACGCTTCGCGCGCGGGCTTCATGGCAAGGCCGGCTCCATGTCGGCGGCCATCACGCGGTCGCCCGCGCTCAAGGGGTGCCAGCAGGCCACGGTGTGGGTACTGCTGCCCGCAAGTGCAGGAATGGCCGAAGTGCAGCCTTCGGTGGCGTGCGCGCAGCGCGGCGCGAACGAGCAACCCGGCAGTGGATGGGCCAGATCCGGCGGCGCGCCGGCAATCGCCACCAGCGGTTTGCCGCGCATGCCGCTGACCACGGTGGAATCCATCAGGCCCCGGGTGTAGGGGTGTTGCGGGCGCGCCAGGATGTCGGCCACCTGGCCCTGCTCGACGATGCGGCCGGCGTACATCACGGCCAACCGGTCTGACACTTCGACTGCAGCGCCGATGTCGTGGGTCACAAAAATCACGGCCATGCCCAGCTCGCGCTGCAGCTCGCGCAGCAGCAGCAGGATCTGGATCTGCACGGTGGCGTCCAGCGCGGTGGTCGGCTCGTCGGCCAGCAGCAGGCGTGGCTTGCAGCACAGCGCCAGCGCAATCATGGCCCGCTGACGCATGCCGCCTGAAAGCTCGTGCGCATAGGCGTCCATGCGCCTGGCGGCCTGGGGAATCTGCACCCGCTCCAGCATCTGCAGCGTACGCCGGCGTGCGGTGGTACGGTCCACCGGCTCGTGGGCGCGAATCATTTCGGTGATCTGGTCGCCGATGGTGAACACCGGGTCGAACGCCAGCCCCGGCTCCTGAAACACCATGGACACCACGCCGCCGCGGTAACGCGCCAGCGCGGCATCCTTCAGAGCCATCACATCCTCGCCATCGACCAGAATCCGGCCGTGCACTTCGGTGTGCTTCGGCGGGTTCAGCCGCAGCAGCGAGCGCAACATCACGCTTTTGCCCGAGCCGGACTCCCCGAGCAGGCCCAGGGTCTCACCTGCGGCCAGCGAGAGCGACACGCCCTGCAGCGCCTGCGCCACACGTGCGCCGGAAAAGCGCACGCTCAGCGAATCGACTGTCAGCAAAGGGATTGTGGAGGTCTTGCTCATGCGACCACCTCGGCAAGTTCCGGCACCGAAACTGTTGACGCCAACGCGGCCGGCGCCTCGGAGTGACCCGATCCGGGGATCACCATGTGGCACGCTACCGCGTGGCCCGCCTGCGGCATGGCCTGCAGCGCAGGCGTTTGCTGCGCGCAGACGGCCTGGGCTTGCGGGCAGCGGTCGCGAAAACGGCAACCTGCCGGCGGGTTGATGGGGTTGGGGGGATCACCCGCGAGCACCGCGCGGGCAATGCGCCGCGTCGGGTCCATGGCCGGCACGGCCGACAGCAGCGCCTGCGTGTAGGGGTGTTTGGCGGCTGCGTAAATCTCTTCGACCGGCCCCACCTCTACCACCTGCCCGAGGTACATGACCATGACGCGGTCGCACAGGTACTGCACCACGTGCAGGTCGTGCGAGATGAAGATGTAGGTCAGGCCCTGCTCGGCCTTGAGCTCCTGCAGCAGGTTGAGCACCTGCGCCTGCACCGACTTGTCGAGCGCGGCCACGGCCTCGTCGAGGATCACCAGGCGTGGCTCCAGCGCCAGTGCGCGTGCGATGTTCACGCGCTGGCGCTGTCCACCCGAGAGCTCATGCGGGTAGCGCGCTGCGTACTGCGCCGGGCTCAAGCCCACGCGCGTCAGCAGGGCATGGGCACGCTGCCGGGCGTCGGCCTCGCTCAGCCCGTGCACGCGCGGCGCGAAGCTGATGCTGTCTTCCATCGTGAGGCGCGGGTTCAGCGAGGCAAACGAATCCTGGAACACCATCTGCAGGCTGCGCCGGTAGTCCTGCAGCGAGAGGCCGCCAAACTCACCGACACCATCGCCGTCAAACACCAGCTTGCCCTGGTCGGCATCAATCAGTTTGGCAATCAGGCGGGCGGTGGTGGACTTGCCGCAGCCGGACTCGCCCACGATGCCCAGCGTTTCGCCCTTGGCCACATCGAAGCTCACGCCGTCGACCGCATGCACGGCGCGGCGAGTACCGGGCCAGAAGCCGCCTTGCACCGGAAAATGCTTGACCAGGTGGCGCACCGACAGCAAGGGCTGGGCCGGGCCACCGCGATCGGGCTGCGGGGCCAGCCTGGCAGAGGGTGATGAATGGGTGTCGGTCATGGGGTTCAGCGTCGCAGGTCCATGGCGGAACGGATGCCGTCCGCCAGCAGGTTGAAGCAGATCGAGGTGACGAAAATCATCACGCCCGGCAAGGCCGCCACCAGCGGGTTGTTGAAGATGGCCGAGCGCAGGGTGTTGAGCATCAGGCCCCACTCCGCCTCGGGCGGCCGCACGCCCAGGCCGAGGAAGGACAGCCCCGACGCCAGAATCATGCAGACGCTGATGAGGCCGGTGGCATACACAAACACCGGGCCCAGCACATTGCCCAGCACCTGCACACGCACGATGGTGAGCGAGCCGGCACCGCTCATGCGCGCCGCGTCCACATAGTCGAGCCGGGTCACCTGGGTGGTCACGCTTTCGGCCACGCGGGCGATCTGCGGAATGAACACCAGCGTGAGGGCCAGCAGGCTGTTGCTCATGCCGGGGCCCATGGCGCCGGAGATGGCCACGGCCAGCAGCACCGACGGAAACGCATAGAACACATCCAGCGTGCGCATCACGGCCATGTTGACCTTGCCGCCCAGAAAACCGGCCATCACGCCAATCGAGGTACCAATCAAAAAGGCCATCACCACCGGCACCACGCCCATGGTGAGCGACAGGCGACCGCCGTAGATCAGGCGGCTGAGCAGGTCACGGCCCAGTTCGTCAGAGCCCAGCAGGTAACCCGGACTGCCCACCGGCTGCAGGCGCTTGAGCATGCTGGCCTTGAACGGATCGGCCGGGGCCACCCAAGGCGCAAAGATGGCGGCCAGCACCAGCAGCAGCAAGAGGCCCGCGCAGACCATCGCCACGCGGTCGCGCCGAAGGCGCTGCAACACCGAGCGCCAGTAGCCAGCGCTGGCAGCCGCCGGCGGCAGCACTGCGGCCGGCACGGCCAGCGGGGAGGAATTCACAAGGGTAGACATGGTTTGCAATCAGGAGCGATGGGTACAGCGCAAGCAGCCCTCAGGCCCGGCGCATGCGCGGGTCGATCAGCGGTTGCAGCACGTCCACCAGCAGGTTGAGCGCCACAAAAAACATGCACAGCACCAGGATGGTTCCCTGCAGCAGCGGAATGTCGCGCTGGAAGATCGCGGTGTTGAGCAGAAATCCGGTGCCCGGCCAGGCGAACACGGTTTCGACCAGGATGGAGCCGCCCATCAGGTAGCCCAGCTGCAGGCCCGACACCGCGAGGATGGTGGGCAGCGCATTCTTGGCCACATGTTTGAACACCGCCATGCGCCCCAGGCCACGTGCCCACAGCGCGGTGACGAACTCCTGTTGCAGGGTGTCGGCCACCAGCGCGCGCACGGTGCGCGTGACGATGCCCATGGGAATCACACACAAGGTCACGCCAGGCAGGATCAGGTGCCGGAAATGCGGCCAGTCCCAGACCCAGCCGTTGCCGCCGTCGGCCGAGCTGCCCGGCCCGGCACCCATGGCGGGCAGCCAGTCGAGCCAGACCGAAAACACGATGGTGAGCACCAGGCCCAGCCAGTAATGCGGCACGCTCACCCCCAGCACCGACAGGCCGCTGGCCAGGCGGTCCACCGGCCCGCCGATGTGGTTGCCGGCCAGAGCGCCCAGCACCACACCGGCCACCATGCCCAGCAAGGCCGCAAAGGCTGCCAGCAGCAAGGTGTTCTGGACGGCCGAGAACACCTCGGTGCGCACAGCGCGCCCGGAGGCGATCGAGACCCCCAGATCACCCTGCACCGCCCGCGCCAGCCAGAGGCCGTATTGCACGGGCAGCGGCTTGTCGAGGCCGTAGGCGGCCTTCAAGGCGGTGACCACTTCGGCGGGTGCGTCTGCCGGCGCGATCGCATTGAGCGGATCGCCCGGCGCCAGATACACCAGCAGGAAGGACAGCAAGGTGACACCCAGCGCAATCGGCACGGTGTAGAACAGGCGGCGAAACAGGTAGGCCAGCATCTCAGGCGTCCGTCGCGGGGGTTCCCGGTGGCACAGCGTTCATCACATGCCGATGGTGGTGAGGTCCTGGAACCAGTGCTGGGCCTGCACGAACTGCTTGACCTTGGGCGACAGAGCGTGCGGATTCACGTCATGCACGACCCAGATCATCAGCGCCTGGTCGACCATGGTTTCGTGGATTTTGGCCAGCAGGGCATCCTGCTTTTTCACATCAAAGGTCGAGCGGATCTGCTCGCCCAGGGCGTCCACTTTGGGGTCGGAGAAGCCACCCCAGTTCACGCCGTTGGGCGCGATGTAGCGGGTATCCACAAAGCGGGTGAGTGCGTAGAACGGATCCGCGGTGACGTAACCGAGGTTGATCGCGGTGATGCCCTTGCCGGCATTCATGTCGGCCTTGGCACCACTGCGCCAATGCAGGTACAGGTTCTCCAGTTCCACCACTTCGAACTCGACCGCAATACCGATTTCAGCCAGGCTTTGCTGCATGTATTCGTTCATCGGCAAGGAGAGCATCTGGCCGCTGCCGCCCTGGGCAATGATGACCTTGGCCTTCAGTGGCTTGGCTTTGGAGTAGCCGGCCTGCGCCATCAGTGCACGCGCCTGCGGCAGGTCGTACTTGATCTCGAACGTGGGCTTGCCAAACCAGGTGCTGGTCGCGTCGAGCTGGCCTTTGGCCGGCGTGGCCAGACCGTTCAGCAGCTTCACGATTTCATCGCGGTTGATGGCCAGGTTGGCCGCCTTGCGCACACGGATGTCCGTCCACGGCGAGCCGGGCTGGGTGCTGAAGTGGTAGGGCCACACATGCGGCGTGACGTTGCTCACCACCTTGAAGTTGCCCTTCTTGAGCTGCTCCAGCACATCGGGCGGCGGCGTTTCAATCAGGTCGACCTGGCCGCTGAGCAAGGCGTTGGCGCGGGTCAGCGCCTCGGGAATCGGCAGCAGGATGATGCGGTCGGTCTTGGCCATGCGCTTGGTGTCCCAGTAGCCGGCGTTCTTCACCAGCTCGGCACGCTCACGCGGCACCAGCTTGTCGAGTTTGAAAGGGCCGGTGCCCGAGGGCTGGAAGGCCACCTTGCCCCAGTCCTTGCCCATCTTTTCCCACTGTGCCGGGCTGGAAATCAGGAACCAGGGGAGCTGGTAAGGGAACAGCGCATCGACGTCCTTGGTGGTGATTTCCACCGTCAGGTCGCCGGTCTTCTTGTAGCTGGCAATCGAAGGAATGCGCGGGCGCACCTGGGCGCTTTGCTTGGCGTCGAACTGCGGGGACTTGTCGTTGAGCACCTTCTCCAGGTTCCAGATGACCGCTTCGGCGTCGAAGGCGGAGCCATCATGGAACTTCACGCCCTTGCGCAGGGTGAACGTCCACTTCTTCGGCTCCTTCGCGTCGCTCTTCCACTCGGTGGCCAGACCGGGCATCAGCTTGCCGGGGCGGGTGCCGATATTCGCCTCCCAGGCGATCAGCGGGTCATAGATGGTGTGGCCGGTGAACTGGTAGGCACCCGCGCCGCGGTCGGGCTGGCCGGTGGTGAGGGGAATGTCGGCCATGGAGATGCCGTAGCGCGCCACGGTTTCCGCGATGGCGGTTTGGGCCAGGGCCGCCGCCAGCGGCAGCACAACCGCCAGACGGCGAAGTTGCTTGAAGACAGTTTGCATCGTGATTCCTCATCAGGGGGTGGGGTGATGCAGGCGTGTTTGCATGCAATGTGCCAACCCTGAACAGGAAGTTGAATGTTTATCCCAAGCTGTTGTTTGGATTGATATTTCTGCGTTTTGTATTTTTAAAAAAATAAACTTTTCAGCATCCCGGCACGGTTTGCGTGCACTTTGCATGTGGACTGAAGGTCGACTCCCTGTAACGGTGCGTTACCGGATGGAGCCGGCCCACGCTCGCCACCACCGAGCCATGAAGCCCCATGAAAAAAGGCACCCGAAGGTGCCTTTTTGGAGTTGCGGGAGAAAGCCCGCAGGCGCGCGTCATTCCTCGACGAAGGCTTCTTCCCGTTTGTTCTTCACCGACGGCAGCAACACGATGATCAGCATCAGCAGGGCTGCACCCAGCAGGCCGGCCGACAGCGGACGCGTGACAAACACGCTCCAGTCGCCGCGCGACAGCAGCAGCGCACGGCGCAGGTTCTCTTCCATCATCGGGCCCAGAATGAAGCCCAGCAGCAGCGGTGCAGGTTCGCAGCCGAGCTTGACGAACAGGTAACCGATCACGCCGAAACCGCCCACCATCCAGACGTCAAAGGTGTTGTTGTTGGTGGAGTACACGCCAATCGCGCAGAACAGCACGATGGCCGGGAACAGATAGCGGTAAGGCACGGTCAGCAGCTTGATCCACATGCCGATCAGCGGCAGGTTCAGGATGATCAGCATGGCGTTGCCGATCCACATGGAAGCGATCAGGCCCCAGAACAGTTCCGGGTTGCTGGTCATCACCTGGGGGCCAGGCTGGATGTTGTGGATGGTCATGGCACCGACCATCAGCGCCATCACGGCGTTGGGCGGAATGCCCAGCGTGAGCAGCGGGATGAAGGAGGTTTGCGCGCCAGCGTTGTTGGCGGACTCGGGTGCGGCCACGCCGCGGATGTTGCCCTGGCCGAAGGGGACTTCGCCTGGCTTCATCTTGATTTTCTTTTCCAGCGCATAGGCGGCAAAAGCAGCCAGCAGCGCGCCGCCACCGGGCAAAATACCCAGCGCCGAGCCCAGGAAGGTACCGCGCAGCACAGCCGGGGTCATGTCCTTGAAGTCCTGCTTGGTCGGGAAGAGCCCAGACACCTTGGCCGTGAAAACTTCCCGCTCGTGCTCGGGCTGTGCCAGGTTGCTGATGATCTCGCCGTAACCGAACACACCCATGGCGATCACGACGAAGCCGATGCCGTCGGTCAGTTCAGGGATGTCGAAGCTGAAGCGGGCAACGCCCGAGTTCACGTCAGTACCCACCAGGCCCAGCAGCAGGCCCAGCACGATCATGGCAATCGCCTTGAGCAGCGAGCCGGAGGCCAGCACCACGGCGCCGATCAGGCCCAGAATCATCAGGGCGAAGTACTCGGCAGGGCCGAACTTGAAGGCCAGTTCAGTCAGGGGTGGCGCAAACGCCGCCAGGATCAGCGTGCCGACGCAACCGGCGAAAAAGGAACCCAGGCCAGCAGCCGCCAGCGCAGGCCCCGCTCGCCCCCGTCGGGCCATCTGGTAGCCGTCGATGCAGGTCACGACCGATGAGGATTCACCGGGCAGGTTCACCAGGATGGCGGTGGTGGAGCCGCCATACTGCGCGCCGTAGTAAATGCCGGCCAGCATGATCAGTGCCGAAACAGGTGGCAGCGCGTAGGTGGCTGGCAGCAGCATGGCGATGGTCGCCACCGGGCCGATGCCAGGCAGCACGCCAATCAGCGTGCCCAGGATACAGCCGATGAAGGCGTACAGCAGGTTGATCGGCGTGAAGGCAACACCGAAACCCAGCGACAGATGAGAAATCAATTCCATGAGGGTGTCTCCTTAGCCGGTGATGAAGAAAGGCCACACCGGGAACTGCAGCTTGAGCAGCACCACGAAGGCAAGATAGCTGCCCGCCGCCAGGATGGTGGCAAGGATGAGGGTGTTTTTCACTTTCCAGCCAGGCTCGGCCATGCTGGCGATGAAGGTCAGCGCATAGATGGCGACGATCATGCCCATGGCGGGCAGCTTGATGCTGGGCAAACCAGCCAGCAGCACACCGAAAGCCAGGTTGGCCGCGATGATGTAGACCAGCGGCTTCCAGGCCCACTTGCCGATCCTGTCGCCGCCTTCGGCTTCCACGACCAGCGACTTGAAGGTCACGCCGACGCCCAGAATGGTCATCAGGACGCCCAGCATCAGCGGGAAGTAACCGGGGCCCATGCGAGCGCCCTCACCGACGTTGTATGTCGTGGCGCCCCATGCGAACGCCACGCCGACGCCCATGAACATGAGACCGGAAAAGAAGTCTTTTTGACTCTTGATATTCACGGTTTGTCTCCTCTGGATAAAGATGAATCGTCGGATTGTGCATTCAATCGGCCAAAAGAGGCATGTGGCTTTCACTTACCTTTCATCTTTCTTTCGAATGTCTTTCGATCGTCGGCAGCCCTTGGCCGGCACGCCGGCCGGAGGCGGCACGGCAGCGCCCGCCCCGGGTGGAGGGCGCCCGCGCTGACAAGAGAAAATGAGGAGGAAAAAGGGAGAGAAAAAGGAGGGGAAAGAGCGCTGCTGACGCGCTTCTTACTTGAAGCCCGCACCGGCCCGCCGGCCAGGGCCCCCCTCAGGACATCGGCGGCGTGGTCGCCAGAATCTCTTCGATGGTGGTCAGGCCTTCGGCTACCTTCAGGGCACCCGCCAGGCGAAGCGGACGCATGCCATCGGCAACAGCCTGACGTCGCAGGGCATCGATATTGGGTTCCTTCGAGACTTTTTCCTTGAAGCCTTCGGTCACCGTGAGCAACTCATACAGGCCCATGCGCCCGCGGAAGCCCGTCATGCGGCAATCGACACAGCCTACGGGGCGGTAGGGCCGGTAGCCCCCGCTGATCTGCCAGGGCTTGACCAGCTCCGACAGGGTTTCCCGGGACGTCTGCTCGTCGGGCTCGCGGCAGTTGCTGCAGAAGGTGCGCACCAGGCGCTGGGCCAGCACGCCCAGCAAGGTGGCGTTGATGAGGTAGGGCGGCACGCCCAGCTCCATCAGGCGCGATACCGCCGACGGTGCGTCGTTGGTGTGCAGGGTGCTGAACACCAGGTGCCCGGTCAGGGCCGCCTGCACCGCCATCTCGGCCGTCTGCAGGTCGCGGATCTCGCCCACCATGATGATGTCCGGGTCCTGGCGCATCAGCGCGCGCAGGCCTTCGGGGAAATCGAAGTCCAGATGGGCCTGCACCTGGGTCTGGTTGAAGGCCGCCTCGATCATCTCGATCGGGTCTTCAATCGTGTTGACATTGACCTCTTCCGTGGCCAGCCGCTTGAGGGTGGAGTACAGCGTGGTGGTCTTGCCGGAACCCGTCGGGCCCGTCACCAGCACGATGCCGTAGGGGCGCTTGACGAGCTGCTCCCAGCGCTCGGCGTCGTGCTGCGAAAAACCCAGCGCGTCCAGGTCTTTCACCGTGGTGTCAGGGTCAAAAATCCGCATCACCATCTTTTCACCGAATGCGGTGGGCAGGGTGGACAGACGCATCTCGATTTCGTCACCGCGCGGATTGCGTGTCTTGATGCGGCCGTCCTGCGGCCGGCGTTTCTCCACCACGTCCATGCGGCCCAGCAGCTTGATGCGCGCCGTCATCGCGTTGTGCACGCCCATGGGCAACTGATAGACCGGGTGCAGCACACCATCGATGCGAAAGCGGATCACACCCTGCTCGCGGCGCGGCTCCAGGTGGATGTCGCTGGCACGCTGGTCAAAGGCGTACTGCCAGAGCCAGTCGACCACCTGCACCACGCCCTGGTCGTTGGCGTCGAGCTGCTTGTTGCTCTTGTTGAGCTCGACCAGCTGCTCAAAACTGGCAGAGCCCGAGCTGCCGCCCGACTTGATGGCCGCGCGCACCGACTTGGCCAGGGCGAAAAACTCGGCGGTGTATTTGGTGATCTCGACGGGGTTGGCCACCACCAGACGCACGTTGCGCCTGGCCTGGCGTTCCACCTCTGAGACCCAGTCGGTGACGAAGGGCTCGGACGTCGCAATCACCACCTCACTGGGGCTGACCTGCACCGGCAGCACCTTGTGCCGCTCGGCATACATGGCGGACATGGTGTCGGCCACCTTGCCCACGTCCACTTTCAGCGGGTCAATGCGCAGATAAGCGAGGCCGGCGCGACCGGCCAGCCACTGCGCAATCATCTCGATGTCCAGCGGCTTGCCGTCGGAAACCCGCGTCATGCTGACGCTGGCCAGCCTGATCAGCGGGTGCTGCGCACTCTGCACCTGCGAACAACGGGCAATGGTGCGGTCGGCTTCGGTACGGCTGATGAGGCCGTCTTCGCTCAGCCACTCGACCAGGCGACGCCATTCCAGCGGACCCGAAGGAGACGCCTTCGACGCTTTGCCGGGCTGCGGTTCCCGGGGAGACTTGGGGGGCAACAAGGCGCTCATGGCTGGCACTGTACCCCATCCCTCCCGGCGGGCACCCCACTCACAAGGGCGGGCACTGCCACCTCAGTACACCGGCTTGAACAGCCGCAGCCACTTTTTGGCCGGCAGGCCCCAGCGCGATTCGATCGCGCCCGCCTGCTGCAGCAGCGCGCTGCGCTCGGGGCGACTCGGCTCGCGCTGCGCCAGCACCACGGTGTTGCCCTCGCGCGTCGGGGTGAAGGCCCAGACGGCCTCGGGGCCGAAGGCCTGCGCAATGTGGGTGAGGGAGCGCAGGTAGCTGGCGTCGCGACCGAACAGGTTGACCGTCATCACGCCGTCCTCGCCAAGCAGGCGCCGGCAATCGGCGTAAAAGTCAGCGCTGTCGAGCACCGGCGCGGCGGCTTCGTGGTCGTACAGGTCAACATGGAGCAAATCCACTGAGCCCTGGTGCTGCGGTTTGCGGATTTCCGCTGCGGCATCGGCCTCGATGACCTGCAGCCGCAGGTCGTCCCGCGGCAGCTTGAACCACAGACGGCAGGCGACGATGACCTGCGGGTTGATTTCAATCGCCGTGGTCTTCATGCGCAGCTTTTTGTAGCAGAACTTGGTGAGCGCCGCCGACCCCAGGCCCAGCTGCATCGCGTGCTGTTTGACCACCTGGGCCGGGTCGGTGAACAGCAGCCCCGCCATCATGCGCTGGACGTACTCCAGCTCGATGTCGTAGGGCGCATCGTGCAGCATGGAGCCCTGCACCCATTCGGTGCCGAGGTGCAGGAAGCGCACGCCGCCGTGGTCCGAGAAGTTCACTTCCGGGAGTGGTGCGGTGGGCAGGTTCTTGTGTCTGGAAATCATCAGGCCAATCCGTGTTTCTCGAATACCTCGCGCCAGGCTGTCAGCTTGCGCTCAAAGCTCCAGGAGGCGTTGGCCGGGCTGGTGGAGGGCAGGCGGTAGACCGGCAAACCCAGTTGCCGGGTGTGGGCCGAATGCCGGAAGCTCTCGCCACCATTGTGTGCGATGGCCTCCAGCGCCGGGCACTGGTGGCGCAGACCGGACAAGTCATTGACCGCGGCATGGCGAATCTGGCTGTCCAAGCTGCCTTCACGCTCGCACGCGCCGTACACATCCCACAGCCCCAGGCCTTGCGCCAGCAACCAGCGGCAGCGTGCAGGATAGCCATCGGCCTGTGCGCCCTCCGGTGCGGATGGGCCGGGCGGCAACAGGGCCTGAAGAATCGGCCAGAAATGGTTGCGCGGATGGCCGTAGTACTGCTGCGCGGCCAGCGATGCCGCCCCCGGGAAACTGCCCAAAATGAGCAGGCGCGTGTGGGCCGAAACCAGCGGCGGCAGACCGGTCAGCATGGCAGCAGGGCCTGCAGGCGCGGCAAGGCGGCCCTCGCGTTCGCGGTCGTGGCACTGGCCAGCGCCTCCGCCGTGAGGCCCCTCAGCGCTGCCAGATGGCCAGCAATGCGCGGCAGCTCCCCCGGCTCATTGCGGCCCTGCGCCTGCCCGGCCTCACGCTGCGAGGCCGTGGTGTAGAGCCAGTGCGGCGGTATATCGGGCGAGTCGGTTTCCATCACGATCGCCTCCAGCGGCAGATCGGTGGCCAGGCGGCGCAACTGCTGCGCGGTCTCGAAGGTCATCGCACCGCCAAAGCCAAGCCTGAACCCGAGCTTGATGAATTCCATCGCCTGCTGCTCGCTGCCATTGAAGGCGTGCGCAATGCCGCGCCAGCCCGCCGCCGGCGCCAGTTCCCGCAGGTGCTTGAGCAGCCGGTCGGCCGAGCGCCGCACATGCAGGATCACCGGCAGCTGGTGCGCCCGGGCCAGCTTGAGCTGCTCGCGGTAGAAGTGCTCCTGGCGCTCGCGCATCGGGGAGGCCGTCAGCGCGGGCACGAAATAGTCCAGCCCGATTTCGCCCACGGCCACGAGGCGCGGGTCGCCGGCGTGACGGGTCAGCGCCGCATCGAGTGCGGCCAGGTCGGCCTCTTTGGCCTTGCTCACAAAAAGGGGATGAATACCCAGCGCGTAACTGCATGACATCTGGTGCGCCAGGTCGCGCACCGTCTCGAAGTTGGCCACCTCGACCGCCGGCAGCACGCAATGCCCGACGCCGGCCGCCAGCGCCCGCGCATGGACGGCCGCCCGGTCGGCGTCGAACTCGGGGGCGTCAAGATGGCAGTGGGTATCGATCCAGAAGGTCATCGGAAAATGGCCGCAGCGGGCAGTGGACGGAAGCAGCCAGGGCATGGCAGGGCCAGGCGCTCAGGATAGCCGAACGACGTGCATGGATGGACAAATCGTGATACGGTGCATCTGTCAATCAACGGGGTGCCGTGCAGGGGTTCCTGTTGTCGGACGCCCCCCACAGCAACCGAAAGGTGACCGGATGCGAAGGCCAGCACTCTACAGCAGCTCGACACGCGCCCCGGCGGAGTCGCCGCCGCCCCCGTCCGAACCGCTGACCACCGCCGCTGTGGCCCCTGACAGCCCTGCGGCCACTTCCCGGCTGTCGCGGCTGACCACGCGCCTTCGTACCCACCAGCTCACCTTGCTGTGGCTCACCGTCGGGATGCTGGCCCTGCTGCTGGCCGTCAGCATGGCCTTGTCGATGAAACCGGGCAACCGCAGGCTGACGCAGGACGACATCAACGCCGCGGTGCTGAAAACACTGGAAACCACCGTGCTGCCATCGCCGGCCGCGCGGGCCTACGACGCCATCATCCCGTCGGTGGTGCGCATCGTCGGGCTGGGCAAGGACAAGGATGGCAAGGAAGACGGCGAGCGCAGCGTCGGCACCGGTGTCGTCATCGTCGACAAAGGCGTCATCCTGACCAACCTGCATGTGGTGCAGGGCGCCACCACCATCAAGGTGACGTTTGCCGACGGCCTCGAGTCGACCGCCAGCATCACCGGCGTTCAGCCGGAAAATGACCTGGCGGTGCTGCAGGCCCACAAGATTCCGGACGACCTGACGGCCGCCACCATGCGCTCCACAGCAGACCTGTCGCCGGGCGATCAGGTGATGGCGGTGGGTTACCCCTTCGGCATCGGCCCGTCCGCATCGGCCGGGGTGATCTCCGGGCTCAAGCGCAGCTTCCGCTCGCCTGAGGGCAAGCAGATGATGAGCAACCTGATCCAGTTCGACGCTGCCGCCAACCCGGGCAACTCGGGCGGCCCGCTGGTCACCATGGATGGCGAGGTCATCGGCATCGTCACCGCCATCTACAACCCCAACCAGCAGCGCACCTTTGTCGGCATTGGTTTTGCCGTGCCGATTGAAAACGCCGCGTCTGCCGCGGGCATGCCGCCCTTCTGAAAAAGCCGAAAGCGACCCATGGAACAGCACCACCCGGACACTGAACACACCACCCAAACCAACCACGCCAGCCACGACACGGCACAGTTGATGGAGCAGATCCTCTACGAAGTCAAACGTGTCGTGGTCGGCCAGGACCGCTTCCTCGAGCGCGTCATGGTGGCCATCCTGGCGCAGGGCCACCTGCTGGTGGAGGGCGTTCCGGGCCTGGCCAAGACGCTGACCATCAAGACACTGGCCAACACCGTGCGCGGCAACTTCAAGCGCATCCAGTTCACGCCCGACCTGGTGCCTGCCGACCTGGTGGGCACCCGCATCTACAACCAGAAAAGCGGCGAGTTCAGCACCTCGCTCGGCCCCGTTTTCACCAACCTGCTGCTGGCCGACGAGATCAACCGCGCGCCGGCCAAGGTGCAAAGTGCCTTGCTGGAAGTGATGCAGGAGCGGCAGGTGACGATTGCCGGCGAAACCCACAAGGTGCCCGCACCCTTCCTGGTGATGGCCACCCAGAACCCGATTGAAACCGAAGGCACCTACCCGCTGCCCGAAGCGCAGGTGGATCGCTTCATGATGAAGGTGCTGGTGGACTACCCCACGGACGAGGAAGAGTTCGTCATCGTGCAGCGCGTGACAGGCCCTGCCGTTGAAGTGGCGGCCGTGGCCACCACCGAGCAGCTGGCGGCCCTGCAGATGGAATGCCGCCGGGTGTACGTGGACCCTTCCCTGGTGCAGTACGCGGTGCGGCTGGTGTCGGCCACCCGCAACCCCACCCGGCATGGGCTGAAGGACCTGGAGCGTTACATCACCTTCGGCGCCAGCCCGCGCGCCACCATCAACCTCACCGAGGGCGCAAGGGCCCTGGCCATGCTGCGCGGTCGCAGCTACGCCCTGCCGGAAGACATGACCGACCTGGTACCCGATGTGTTGCGCCACCGCCTGGTGCTGTCTTACGAGGCGCTGTCAGAGGGCCTGACCGCCGACGCGGTCGTGGCCAAGGTGATGGCCAAGATCCCGCAGCCGGTCAAACCGCTGGCCCATGAAAAACTGGCGGCCTGAATATGGTGCCCCCACGGTCGCTCGCTTCGCGTAGCTCCCTGCCCCCCGAGGGGGCCGCGCCGCCTGCGGTTTGGCGAAGCCAGTCCCGCGGCTCCTGCTTGTGGAAGGCAGCGCCGCCACCATCGCTCGCCTCCGGTAGTCCCCTGTCCCAGAGGGGGGCCGCTTCGCCTGCGGCCCGGCACAGCCGGTTCCGCGGCTTCTGCTTGCATGAGATACCTGTCGCAGTTCGGCCTTTGGGAGATTGCATATGAGGGGGTCGTCTTCCAACGCCGAACTGCTGCTGCGCCGGCTGGAGTGGACGGTGCTGCGCCGGCTCGATGGACTGCTGCAAGGCGACTACCGCACACTGCTGCGCGGCACCGGCATGGACCTGGCCGACCTGCGCGAATACCAGCACCACGATGACGTCCGCCACATCGACTGGAACGTGACGGCCCGGCTGTCGCAGCCGCATGTGCGCGTCTTCACCGAAGACCGCGAGATGAGTGCCTGGTTTTTGCTGGACCTGAGCCCTTCGATGGACTTCGGTTCGGGCGATCAGAAAAAGCGCGATGTGTCCACCGAGTTCGTCGCCGTGCTGGCGCGGGCCCTGACACGCCACGGCAACCGCGTGGGCGCGATGCTGTACGGCTCCGGCGTCGATGCCGTCATTCCCACCCGGGGGGGGCGGCAGCACGTGCTGCACCTGCTCCATGCGCTGCAGGCGCGCCCCGAGAGCCCCAGCACGAACGCGGGCACCACGAAGCTGCATGAGCTGCTGCAGTCGGCCGCCAACCTGGTGCGCCGGCGCTCCACGATGTTTGTGGTGTCGGATTTCATCAGCGAACCCGGCTGGGAAAAGCCCCTGGGTCTGCTCGCGCAACGACATGAAGTGGTGGCCGTGCGCCTGCTCGACCCGCTGGAGCTGTCGCTGCCGGATCTGGGCCTGATTCCGATCCGCGACGTGGAGACCGGCGAGCAGTTGATGGTGGACACGCACGACGCCGGCTTCCGCCAGCGGTTTTCACGCATTGCGGCGCAGCGCGAGGCCGAGTTGCGGCAGTCGCTGGCGCGCGCTGGCGTGGACGCGCTGGAACTGTCCACCGACGATGACCTCGTCGACACGCTGATGCGTTTCACCGACCTGCGCAAGCGCCGCAGCCGCGCCACCGGTGCCGCGCAGGGCGGCCGCGGCTTGCCGGCGCACCTGCAGCGCGCTGCCTGAGACCGTCTGACGCCGCCAAGGATTTCCCCATGAACCTCTCCTGGCCCAACCTGCCCTGGCCCAAGATGCCGTTGCCCAACTTCCTGTGGCCGGAGTTCCTCTGGCTGCTGCTGGCCCTGCCGCTGCTGGTGGCGGTCTACCTGTGGCTGCTGGGACGCAAGAAAAAATTGGCACTGCGCTACGCCAGCCTGTCCATCGTGCGCGAGGCCATGGGGCCGGGCCAGGGTTTCCGCAGGCACATCCCGCCGCTGCTGTTCCTGTTGTCCATCGCCGTGATGCTCATCGCGGCCTCCCGGCCTTTTGCCGTGATCAGCCTGCCGTCGCAGCGCGAAACCATCATCCTGGCGATGGACGTCTCGGGCAGCATGCGCGCCACCGATGTCCAGCCCAACCGGCTGGTGGCCGCACAAAACGCTGCCAAGGCTTTTCTGGCCGACCTGCCGCGCAACGTGCGTGTCGGCATCGTGGCCTTTGCCGGCACCGCCTCCGTGGTACAGCCGGCCACGCTGAGCCGCGAAGACCTGGTCACCGCCATCGACAAGTTCCAGCTGCAGCGCGGCACCGCCATCGGCAACGGCATCGTGGTGTCCCTGGCCGAGCTCTTTCCCGACGCGGGCATCACGCTCGAATCCATGCAGACCGGCCGCGACCGGCCGCGCGGCACCTCGCTGGACCAGCCCCGCGACGGCAAGGACGCCAAAAAAGACTTCACACCGGTGGCGCCGGGCTCCTACAGCTCGGCCGCCATCATCTTGCTGACCGACGGGCAGCGCACCACCGGCGTGGATTCGCTCGATGCCGCCAAGGCCGCGGCCGACCGCGGTGTGCGCATCTACACCGTGGGCGTGGGCACGGTCGATGGCGAAACCATCGGCTTTGAGGGCTGGTCGATGCGGGTGCGGCTGGACGAGGAAACCCTCAAGGGGATTGCCCGCACCACCCAGGCCGAGTACTTCTATGCTGGCACCGCCGCTGACCTCAAGAAGGTGTATGAAACGCTGAGTTCACGCCTGGCGGTCGAGAAAAAGGAAACGGAAATCTCCGGCCTGCTGGCCCTGCTGGCCGCTGCGCTGGCACTGGTGTCGGCGTCCTTGTCGCTGCTCTGGTTCAACCGGATTCTTTGAGCCTGCTGCACCTGTCTGCCCTTTGGCAGCGGCGATGACCGACCGGCGGCTTTCCTTCAGGGCCGCGCGGACCGCTTGTTACCATGAGACACACTTTTTAGTCTGGTTTGCGCATGTCCCGTTCCCTCAAATTATTCTCTGGCCTGTTGCTGCTGGCCCTGCTGGCCGTCGGCATCTGGCGATTTTCCGGCGACAGCGCCTTCCGGTTTCCAGGCCTCAGCGGCCCGGCACAAGCCAGCCCCCTGCGTGCAGAAAAGCCCACATCGCTCGCCGAGTTTGGGGGCGGATCGGCCAGTCGCCTCGCCATTTTGCTGACCGACAAAGACTCGAGCTGGCTGGGCCTGGTGCATGGCCTCAAATCGTTTGGCATTCCCTTCACGGTAACGGAGGACTTCCGCGAGGCGTTCAAGCACCGTGTCGTCATGGTGTACCCGGTGGTCTCCGGCAAGTCCATGAGCGCGGAGGCGCTGTCGGCGCTGGCCGGTTTCACGGCCGAAGGCGGCACCCTGATCGCGACCAACGTGCTGGGCGGAGGCGTCAATGCCTTGTTTGGCTTTTCAGAGGCCACAGCCTCCACGGCGCACACCCAGTTGAGCTTCGGCTCAGACAACGCCTTCATCACGCGCTACTTCGGGACATCAGCGCAGACCGTTCCCTTTGGCAGCGCCGCTCAGCCCCGCGGAAGCTATGGCTACACCGAACCCACGGGCACCGTGCTCGCCAAGTATGAAGATGGCACGCCCGCACTGGTCACACGCGATACCGGTGCCGGCCGCACTTACGCCCTGGGGCTGGACATCGGCGCCCTCAGCCTGCTGGGGCACAACAACCGGCAGGAGGACGTGAACACCAGCTACGTCAACACCTTTGCACCCGGCATGGACGTGCTGTACCTGTGGCTCAAGGACATCTATCAGCAGCGCGAACCCGATGCCGCCGTACTCGGCACTGTGCCGCAGGGCAAGCGGCTGTCGATCCTGCTGACGCACGACATCGACTTCACCCAGTCCATCAACAACGCCATCACCTACGCCCAATACCAGAAGGATCAGGGGGTGGCCGCCACCTACTTCGTCCAGACCAAGTATGTGCGCGACTGGAATGACGACGTGTTTTTCAACCTCAATGGTGCTGCCCGATCACGCCAGCTGAAAGACATGGGCATGGAAGTCGCCAGCCATTCGGTGGCCCATTCCATGGTGTTCAGCAAGCTCCCGCCGGGTACAGGACAAGAAACCTATCCAGGCTATGAACCGTTTGTCAAAAGCCAGAAAGACATCCGCAACGCCACGGTGATGGGCGAGCTGCGCATCAGCAAATACCTGCTGGAGGCCACGGTGCCCGGACTGCAGGTGACCAGCTTCCGGCCCGGTCACCTTGAGAACCCGGACATGCTGCCGCAGGCACTGGAGGCCAGCGGCTACCGCTTCAGCTCCTCCACCACCGCCAACAACGCGCTGACGCACCTGCCCTTCCGCCTCAATTACAACCACCGCTCGGTGGATGAAACCAGCGTGTTCGAGTTTCCGATCACCATCGAGGATGAAGCACCACCGCTGATGGGCAGCCGTTTGCCGCAAGCCATAGAGGTGGCAGAAAAAATCCAGCGCTACGGTGGCCTGTTCGTGGTGCTGACGCATCCGGATATCGTCGGCCATAAATTCGAGTTCAACCGTGGCCTGATCGACAAAATGAAGCCCACCGCCTGGTTCGGAACGCTCGGGACATTCGGTGCGTGGTGGGCAGCACGTGACCGCGTCACGCTGGATGTGAGCACTGCCAACGGCGTGAAAACCCTGACCGTGCGGGCCCCGGAAGCGGTGACGGGCCTCGCACTGGAGTTGCCTGCGGGCTGGCGACTGAATCCTCCACCGGGCGTTGACAACGCGCTGGTGCAATCCGACCGGCAGCTCGTTCTGCCGCCCTTCAAGGGGGAGCTGCAGCTGCAGTTCTCGCTGTAACCCACGATGGGCGCTCAGGTCATGCCGCCCGCTCTTCGCCTTTACCGGGGTCGTCGTCGCCTCTGGCTGACTGCCGCAGGCACTGTTGGCGTCACCATTGCCCTCTGTGCAGCACCGGCCCAGGCCGCATGGCTTGAGCTCTGCACAGGCGACCCCTCCCCGGCTGCACACCTGCTGTCGCAAATCACCGGGGCCGACGGGACCGCGCTGTCTGCCACCGTGAGCGATGCGCCATCGGAACGGGACTGCCCACGTCTGGCCATTGACGCACCGGCACGTGCCGTACTTGGCCTGCATCCCGTGGACGCAGCCACGGCCGCTGATCTGGGAAGCCGGTTTTCGCTTTCAGCGCGTCAGCAAGGCCAGCGCCTTGCCATCAGCGACATCGCCCCGGGCAAGGTGCGCACGTCCACCCCGGCGGCGAGCACCCTGCCGCTGGCCACCAATCTGCTGCCGCGCCTGCAAGCCAGCGCTTATGGCGCCGAAGGCCGGGCGATCGTGGAACTCCGCAGCGGACAGCTCAGGCTGCAGTGCCGCGCCGGTCTGCAAGCCGCCGGTGTACGCCTCTCAGCCCCCGACCTTCTGCCGAGGGCGCACAGCCAGCTCCAACTCAGCGGCGGCGGCCAAGGCCAGTTTGAGCTGCTGTCATCCAGCGCGTTGCAGGCGTCCCATGAAGAGGCCTCATCGCTCGGCATCCTCCCGGCGCTGCAAGGCCCGCCAACCCGGTCGTGGGCCTTCCCTGTCGCCAGTTCAGCGCCTGCCTGGCACCACTGGACCATTGCCTGCCCTAGCGACGGCGGTGAGCTGACGCTGCAGAGCCTGCAATTGCTGCCGACGTCAGGGCCCATTCCTGGCCGTGCGGCATGGGTCTGGCAAGCGAAGGCGTGGCAGCAGGCACCCGATGCCGTGCTGCAGCGGGCACGCCGCTACGGCCTGACGACGCTGTTCATCACCATCCCGCTGGTCCGGGGCGCTGTGCAGGAAGCCGGGAAATTGCAAGCTTTTGTGCAGCGGGCTGGCGCTCAAGGCGTGTCGGTCTGGGCGGTGGATGGCGACCCTGCCATGGTGTTGCCCGCCGAGCGCAGCGCCGCTGCGCGGCGTGCACAAGCCTACGCCGTGTTCAACCGCCAGGCACCCGCAGCTGCCCGCCTTCAGGGCGTGCAGTTCGATGTGGAGCCTTACCTTCTGAAGGGCCACACATGGTCAGACGCCGAGATGGACGGCCACTACCTCGCGCTGGTCCAGTCATTGCAGCAGTCCCTGCAGGACCACGCCGGTCCCCAGCAATCAGCACTCCCGCTGGAGATGGTGGTCCCCTTCTGGTGGTCAGGTCGCAGCGCATTGCTGGCGGCCCTGGCGCCGTCGCTGAGTGGTCTGGTGGTGATGGACTACCGCACCGACCCCGAGAACATCTACCGCTTCGCCGTGCCGTTTCTGGACTGGGGCGAAGCACAGGGCCGGAACGTCAGGATTGCGCTGGAGGCCGGCCCCATTGCACCGGAAAACCGCCAGCGTTATGAACAAGCCGACATGGGCACGCTGTGGCAACTGCAGCTCGGCGGCAGGCACTTCCTGCTGATGCTCAACAGTCCGCTGAAGAACCCGCAAGGTGCGTCGTTCCGGCTGGCGAGCTCATACGTGCTGGACGGCAGCGCCACCACTTTCCATCACGACTTGCCGGGCCTCTTGCAGCAACTGCCTGCACTGGAAGCGACGTTTTCAGCCTGGCCGCGCTTCACCGGCATGGCGCTGCACGAGCTGCCCTGAGGGCGACCAGAAAGCAGACCCGCCCGGGCGCGTGCGACAGGCTTCAGCGTTCGACCATCACCACGTGCGCCTGGATTTTGCCGTCCACCGGCCCCGCGCCGAAGCGCCGCGAGAGGGCCATCTCTGCAGCATCCGTCGCTTCGACCAGCCGGTCGGGGCCGCGTGCCTCGATTTCGTTTCGCAAGGGTGTGCCCTGGCAATAGGCAATGGCCACGGTGCGGGCACTGGCGGCCCGGCTGCGCGCTGTGACTGTCGCCAGCAGCGGCTGCGCGGAAAACCCGCCGCCGCGAACATCCTCCGCAATGGCGCCAAGGTCGTGGTAGCCGTGCGGCGTGCGTGCCATGAAGCGCGGAGGATCCTCGGGAAACACAGTGGCCAGGGCCGCAGTCACCGTGTCCGCAAATTCGTTGTCGGCGAGGCGGTCCCACACATTGAAGACAAACACGCCTCCCGGCTTCAAAACGCGCCTGGCTTCTGAAAAGGCCTTCGCCTTGTCGGGAAAAAACATGGCACCGAACTGGCACACCACGGCATCAAAGGTGCCATCGCTGAAAGGCAGTTGCATGGCGTCCGCCTGACGCCACACCACAGGCCTGGCGGTGCCGACCTCGCGCGCGCGGTCGAGCATGGCCTGGTTCAGATCGGTGGCGATGATGGACGTGCCGTCCGGCAGCGCAGCCGCCAGCCGGCGGGTCACAACACCGGTGCCGGCAGCCAGCTCCAGCACCTGCGGCACAGCGCGCGATGCCAGCCGCTCGGCCATGTCCACCGCGTAAGGCTCGAAGATCAGCGGAACGAGGTACTCGTCGTAGAGCCTGGGGATGGATCCGGTGAAGACTTTGTCATGGTCGGGACTGTTCACGGGGCACTCCTTGCCACCGGTGTGGCGTCAGACCCGCACTACATCACATCCTGCTCACGGCTGCAAGCGCCCGGACACCAGGCGGAACTGGCGTGCACAGCGCGCGGCCAGCGTCTCGTCATGAGTGACCAGCACAAATGCCGTACCGAAATCGCGCGCCAGTTGCAGCATCAGGTCAAACACGCCGTCGGCGGTGGACCTGTCCAGGTTGCCGGTCGGCTCATCGGCCAGCACGCAGGCCGGCTGCGTCACCAGCGCGCGCGCAATCGCCACGCGCTGGCGCTCGCCGCCCGAGAGTTCAGCGGGCCGGTGGTGGATGCGGCTCTCAAGGCCAACGGCCGCCAGCATCTTTTTGGCAACCTCTGCCGCCTGCGCCGGCGTCTGGCGGCGAATCCACAGGGGCATGGCCACGTTGTCCAGTGCGCTGAACTCGGGCAGCAGGTGGTGGAACTGGTAGACAAAGCCCAGATGCAGATTGCGCAGTTCGCCCTGCTGCTGCGCCGACAGGCCTGACATCAACTGCCCCTTGAGCTCGACCTCGCCGCTGGTCGGTGCATCCAGCCCACCCATCAGGTGCAGCAGTGTGCTTTTGCCGGAACCGGAGGCTCCGACGATGGCCATGGTGTCCCCGGCATGCACCTGCAGGTCCACGCCGTGCAGCACCGTCAGGTCGATCAGGCCTTCGTGGAAACGCTTGGTGAGGCCGCTGGCCTTGAGCACGACTTCATCCAGGCCGTCGCGAGGCAGCGAGGACACGTCAGTGCCGGGCGTGGGGGCAGTAGAGCGCAGCGAAGGGCCGCCCCGAGCAAGCTCAGCCCCCCCGGGGGGCAGCGAACCACTCGAAGAGGGGAGCGTGGGGGCCTTATTCATATCGCAGAGCCTCGGCGGGGTTAACGCGGCTGGCGCGCCAGCTGGGGTAGATGGTGGCCAGGAACGCCAGCACCAGCGAGATCACCACGATGGGCATGATGTCGCTGTACTGCGGCTCGCTCGGCATGCGGCTGATGAGGTAAATGTCCTTGGGCAGAAAGCTGGCGTGCAGCAGGCGCTCCAGCGCCGGCACGATGACGTCGATGTTGAAGGCGATGCCGAGCCCGAGCAGCAGGCCGCCCAGCGTGCCCAGCACACCCACCAGCGCGCCCTGCACCATGAAGATGCCCATGATGCTTTTCGGGCTGGCCCCCAGCGTGCGCAGGATGGCGATGTCGGCGCGCTTGTCGGTCACCGTCATCACCAGCGTGCTGACCAGGTTGAAGGCCGCCACCGCAACGATCAGCGTGAGAATGATGAACATCATGCGTTTTTCCAGTTGCACGGCAGAAAACCAGGTGCGGTTCTGGCGTGTCCAGTCGCGGATCAGCAGGTCGCCGCTGAGGCTGGTGGACAGGGCCACCGCCACCTCGCGCGCCTGTTGCAGGTCCTTGAGCTTGATGCGGATGCCGGTCGGCCCTTCGAGCCGGAAGATCTTGGCGGCATCGTCCTGGTGCAGCATCACCAGGGCCGAGTCGTACTCATAGTGGCCGGAGTCAAAGGTGCCCACCACCGTCATCTGCTTGAGGCGCGGCACCACACCTGCCGGCGTGACCTGGCCGCTGGGCGCAATCAGCGTCACCGAGTCGCCTTCGCGCACGCCCATGGAGCGCGCCAGCTCACCGCCGAGCACCACGCCGAAACTGCCCGGCACCAGGCGGGCCAGCGTCGAGGCCGAGGTGACCGCCAGATCGGTGACCTGGCCTTCCAGCGCCGGGTCGATGCCGCGCACCAGCGTGCCCTTCATGTCCTCGCCGCGCGCCAGCAGGGCCTGCGCCGCGATGAAGGTGGCGGCGCCCACGACCTGCGGGTTGGCCTTGATCTCGGCCATGGTTTTGGCTGGGTCCGGCAAGGCCGCACCGTTGGGCGCGAACACCTCGATGTGCGAGATCACACCCAGCATGCGGTCACGCACTTCCTTCTGGAAGCCGTTCATCACGCTCAGCACGATGATGAGCGCCGCCACGCCGAGCGCAATGCCGAGCATGGAAACGCCTGAAATAAAGGAAATGAAGCCGTTGCGCCGGGTGGCGCGGCCAGCGCGCGTGTAGCGCCAACCCACCAGCAGCTCATAAGGGATTTGCATGGCGGTATTGTTGCATCCCGGACAATGCCCCCATGTCAGCCAAATTCCCCATCGCCGCCACAGCCGGGCACACGCCGGTCACTCACCTGCTGATCCCATTTGCCACCTGCGCGACCGAGGCCTGGCTGCCCGCGATGAAAACGCTGCTGCCCCAAGGCGTGCCCAACCTGAGCCGCCTGCTGCAAGGCATGACCCGTGCGCACAGCGACGACGCGGACAGCCACACCCTGTCGCCACCGCACGAGCGGGCGCTGGCCCGGTCACTGGGCTGGGCCACTGGATCGCCCGCGGATGGCCTGATCCCCTGGGCGGCTCTCGACGCGGCGCAACAACTGCAGGCCACGCCCGGCAGCGCCTGGGCGTGGATCACGCCCTGCCACTGGGCCATGGGCCGCGAGCACGCCACCCTGACCGACCCGGCGGCACTGGCCCTCACAGAGGACGAATCGCGCACCCTGATGGCCGCCATGCAGCCCTACTTTGCAACCGAAGGCATCAGCTTGCACTACGTCCAGGCGCTGGGGCCGGGCCGCTGGCTGGCCGAGGGCGACATCTTCCGCCACCAGCCAAGTGCGTCGCTGGACCGCGTGCTGGGCCGCAATGTCGACCCCTGGCTGCCGAAGCAGGCAGCCAATGACACCAGCAACACCGCCCGCAAGATCAAGCTGCTGCAAAACGAGATGCAGATGCTGCTCTACACCCATCCCCTGAACGAAGCGCGTGCGGCGCAAGGCCGGGTCCCTGTCAATTCGTTCTGGTTGAGTGGAACCGGCACCCTGCCCGCAGGGGCCATCCAGCCATCACCCGTGGTGGTGCAGCGCAGCCTGGCGCCCGCCGTGTTCAGCGATGACTGGGCCGCCTATGCCCAGGCCTGGACTGCGCTGGACGCCAGCGACATCAGCCAACTGTTGGCAAGCCAGCAGGCAGGCCGCCGGGTCGCGCTGACCTTGTGCGGCGAACGCAATGCCCACACCTTTGAAACCCGGCAGGACGGCTGGCTGGCACGCACCCTGGGCCGCTTGTCAGCACCCGCCGTGCTGACCCTGCTGGAACAACTATGACCTTCATGACTTCCTTCACTTGCCGTGGCGGGTCTGCCGCGAAAGCCAGACGATGAAAATCCACGTTCGTGATGTTCCCCCGCGCAGCGTGTGGGCGCTGCAGCAGGCCGGCGTGCACCCGCTGCTGGCTCAACTTTATGCGGCGCGCGGCGTGCGTGCACCCGACGAGCTGGACGACGGACTCGCCCGCCTGCTGCCGCCCGCCGCACTGCATGGCGCGCAGGAGGCCGCACGCCTGCTGGCCGACACCATGGCGGCGGGCAAGCAGATTTGCATCGTGGCGGACTACGACTGCGACGGCGCCACCGCCTGCGCCGTCGGCCTGCGCGGCCTGCGCCTGCTGGGTGCGCAGCACGTGAGTTACCTGGTGCCCGACCGGGTGATCGACGGCTACGGCCTGACACCGCCGATTGCAGAACGTGTGAAAGCCAGCGGTGCCGACCTGCTGGTGACGGTGGACAACGGCATTGCCAGCATCGACGGCGTGGCCCGCGCCAAGGCGCTGGGCATGCAGGTGCTGGTGACCGACCACCACCTGCCGGCGCTGCGTGATGGCCAGGTGCAGTTGCCCGACGCCGATGTGATCGTCAACCCCAACCAGCCCGCCTGCGCGTTTGAAAGCAAATCGATTGCCGGTGTCGGCGTGATGTTTTATGTGCTGATGGCGCTGCGCGCCGAGCTGCGCCAGCGCGGCCAGTTTGAAGGCCAGACCGAACCGCGGCTGGACGCACTGCTGCCACTGGTGGCGTTGGGCACCGTGGCCGATGTGGTGAAGCTCGACGCCAACAACCGCCGGCTGGTGGCGCAAGGCCTCAAGCGCATCCGTCAGGGCCAGATGCCTGCCGGTATTGCCAGCCTGTTCCGCGCGGCAGGCCGCAAGGCCGATGCGGCCACCACCTTCGACTTCGGTTTTGCGCTCGGCCCGCGCATCAATGCCGCCGGGCGTCTGAGCGACATGACGCTGGGCATTGAATGCCTGCTGACCGACGACACCGCCCGCGCCGACGAACTGGCCCAGATGCTGGACGGCATCAACCGCGAGAGGCGCGACATCGAGGCCGGCATGCGCGAGCAGGCGCAACTGGCCGCCGATGCGATGGTGGACGACGACACCGAGCCGCCGCCAGCGATTGCGATCTTTGACCCCGACTTCCACGAAGGCGTGGTCGGCATCGTGGCCTCGCGCATCAAGGACAAGCTGCACCGGCCCACCTTTGTGTTCGCCGCCAGCCAGGCACCCGGCAAGGAACACGAACTCAAGGGTTCGGGCCGCTCGATTGCCGGCTTTCATCTGCGCGACGCGCTGGACCTGGTGGCCAAGCGCCACCCCGGTGTGCTGCTGCGCTTCGGTGGCCACGCGATGGCCGCCGGCTGCACACTCGCCGAGGAAAATTTTGAAACCTTCGAACAGGCGCTGCAACAGGTGGCCCGCGAATGGCTGGACGCCGCCACGCTGACCCGGCGCCTCGACACCGACGGGCCGCTGCCCGCCGAGTACCGCCGCACCGATGTGGTGGACACGCTGCACAAGGAAGTCTGGGGCCAGGGCTTTGCCGCGCCCACCTTCAGCGAGGAAGTCGAGGTGGTGTCGCAGCGGCTGGTCGGTGAAAAACACCTGTCGCTCAAGCTCAAGCACCAGGGCCAACCGGTCGATGGCATCTGGTTCGGCCACACCGAAGCGCTGCCGCAACGCGTCACGCTGGCCTTCCGGCTCGACGCCGATGAATGGCAAGGCGTGCGGCGCGTGCGCTTTCTGGTGGAGGGGGCGGAGCTGTAGGCGTTCGGGTTCTGGTGCGGCGCCCGACGACGCACGCGGCGTGCTTGTCCCACGGCGCGTGGGTGACCCGGACTACACGCGCCAACCACGCCCTGCGAGACCATGGGTACTGCACCGCACGCATCCCGCTGTGCGTCCCTTGGCCTCAGGCCAGGATCGTGTCAAGAGGAACCCCATGAACACCATCATTTACATCGTCGGCCTTGTCGTTGTCATCGGCTTTGTCCTGTCGTTTTTCGGCTTCCGCTGAAGCGTCTGTCGGCGCGCCATACCCGCGCTGACAGCAGCACGAAAGCGCAAGGCCTAAAATGGCCTTGTGGCTCCACAAAACATCCTGAACGCCGACCTGCACTGCCACTCCGTGGTGTCCGACGGCACGCTGACACCGGAGGCACTGGCGGCACGCGCCAAGGCCAACGGGGTTGAACTGTGGGCCCTGACGGACCACGACGAGATCGGCGGCCAGCAGCGCGCTGCCGCCGCGGCCAGGGCCAACGGGCTGCACTATCTCACTGGCACCGAGATCTCGGTCACCTTTGCCAATGAAACCATCCACATCGTCGGACTCGGTTTTGACGCGAACGACCCGGCCATGCACCAGGGCCTGCACGACACCCGGGGCGGGCGCGAGCAGCGGGCGCGCGAAATGGCGCAATCGCTGGCAGGCGTGGGCATCCAGGGCGCCTTTGAAGGTGCGCTGCAGTTCGTCGGCAATCCGGAGCTGATCTCTCGCACGCACTTTGCGCGCTTTCTGGTCGAGACCGGCGTGTGCCGCGACACCTCGGAAGTCTTCCGCAAATACCTCACCGAAGGCAAGCCGGGCTATGTGCCGCACCGCTGGGCCAATCTGCGCGATGCCGTGCAGTGGATCACCCAGGCCAAGGGCGTGGCCGTGATCGCCCACCCTGGCCGCTACAAGTTCACGCCCAATGAAGAGTTCGCCCTGTTCACCGAGTTCAAGGCCCACGGCGGCCAGGCGGTAGAGGTGGTGACCGGCAGTCACACGGCGCAGGAGTACGTGAAGTACGCCGAAACCGCCAAGGAGTTCGGCCTGGCCGCCTCGCGCGGCAGCGACTTCCACAGCCCCGACGAAAGCCATACCGACCTGGGCAACCTGCCCTTCCTGCCCGGAGGCCTCACGCCGGTGTGGGAACTGATCGCAGACCGGATCCAGTGACGCCTGCCATGACTGGTTCCGGCAGACCCGCGTCCCACCCCCTGGCAGGCATTGCACTGCTGGTGGCGGCCGTGGCCTGCTTCGCGGTGCTGGACACCACCACCAAGTTCATTTCTGCCAGTGTGCCGGTGATGATGGCGCTGTGGTTCCGCTATGCCTTCCAGGCGATTGCCACCACCGCGGTGATCCTGCCGATCCGCCGCAAGGTGCGGCTGCGCACCGAACACCCCAGGTTCCAGCTGATGCGCGGCCTGTTGCTGCTCAGCACCAGTGTGTTTGCCTACTTCAGCTTGCTGCACATGCCGGTCGGGGAGTTCACGGCCATTGTGATGATCACGCCACTGGTGATCACGCTGATGGCGTCCTTCACGCTCGGCGAGAAGGTGTCCTGGCTGCGCTGGGCGCTGGTGATCGGCGGCTTTGCCGGCACGCTGATCATCATCCGGCCTGACAGCGACGACTTCAACTGGGCCATGCTGCTGCCGCTCGGCCTGGTGGCGTCGAACGCGGGCTTCCAGATCCTCACCAGCCGGCTGGCCCGCACCGAGAACCCGCTGACGACCCACTTTTACACAGGTTGGGTCGCCACCATCGCCACCTCCGTGGCGCTGCCGTTTGTGTGGGTGCACCTCGACTCGGCCACGCTGTGGATCAGTCTGGCCATCATGGGCCTGATGGGTGCCATCGGGCATTTCATGATGATCCTGGCCTATGGCCGTGCCCCGGCATCCACGCTGACGCCTTTTCTCTATGCCCAGATCGGCTTTGCCATGGTGGGCGGCTGGGTGATGTTCTCGCATGTGCCCGACCAGTGGGCCATGCTGGGCATGGTGATGATCGCGGTCTGCGGTGCCGCCGGCGCCTGGCTGGCCGTGCGGGAAAGCCGTGTGCAGATCGAACCGGTCGAGGCCTGACGGCCCCGCCGGTACGCCCCATGGCCCAGTTCTTCGAAGTCCACCCCGACAACCCGCATGCCCGGCTGCTCAAGCAGGCCGTGGCCCTGCTCGCGCGTGGCGGCATTGCCGCCGTGCCAACCGACTCCAGCTATGCGCTGGTCTGCCACCTCGACGACAAGGCCGCCGCCGACAGCCTGCGCCGCATCCGCGGGGTGGACGACAAGCACCACCTCACGCTGCTGTGCCGGGACCTGAGCGAGCTCGCCAACTATGCGCGGGTGGACAACCGGCAGTTCCGCCTGCTCAAGGCCGCCACGCCGGGGCCCTATACCTTCATCCTCGAAGCCAGCAAGGAAGTGCCGCGCCGCCTCAGCCACCCGGCGCGCAAGACCATCGGGCTGCGCGTGCCGGACCACAAGGTCCTGCAGGACCTGCTGGCACTGCACGGCGCCCCGCTGCTGGCCACCACGCTGATTCCGCGCGGCGGTGGCGAGCCGCTGAACGACGCACACGACATCCGCGCCGTGATGGAGCATGAGCTTGCCGCCGTGATCGACGCCGGCGCCTGCCACCAGGCCCCGACCACGGTGATCGACCTCACCCCCATGGGCGCGGGTGGGGAGCCAGTGCTGATCCGCCAGGGCCGCGGCAGCGTGACGGCGCTGGGGCTCTAGAAAACCGTCGGGCGCCCGGGCACGGGCAGCGGAACCGGCTCTGCCGGGCCGCAGGCGCAGCGCCCCCTGGGGGGCAGAAAGCCGCGCGCAGCGAGCGAACGTGGGGGCACACCGTCCAATGAGACAATCCGCCGATGGACTTTGCCAACCTGATTCAAACCGTGGCGATCTACGCCTTGCCCGTGCTGTTCGCCATCACCATCCACGAGGCCGCCCACGGGTATGCCGCCCGCCACTTCGGCGACACCACCGCTTTCATGATGGGCCGCATCACGCTCAACCCGCTCAAGCACATCGACCCGGTCGGCACCATCGCCATGCCGCTGCTGCTGTACTTCGCCACGTCGGGCGCCTTTCTGTTCGGCTATGCCAAGCCGGTGCCGGTGAACTTCGGGCAACTGCGCAACCCCAAGCGGGACATGGTCTGGGTGGCGCTGGCCGGTCCGGCGTCGAATTTCGCGCAGGCCATTGCGTGGGCTCTGGGCCTGGTGCTGATGGCCGCGTTCGGCGTGCAGGAGGTGTTCTTCATCAAGATGGCGCAGGCCGGCATCCTGGTCAACCTGGTGATGTGGGCCTTCAACCTGTTCCCTCTGCCGCCGCTGGACGGCGGCCGCATCCTGGTTGGCCTGCTGCCCTGGAAACAGGCGCAATGGGTGGCCCGCATCGAGCCCTGGGGCTTCTTTGTGGTGATGGGTCTGGTGATTGCCGGCGTGGTCGGCTCACTGTGGCTGCGTCCGCTGATGGCGGTGGGTTACACCGTCATCAATGTCCTGATCTCGCCCCTGATTGCCCTGATCCGCTAGCCCTGACTTCAACCTGCCCGCCCCCGCCATGACATCCGCCTCCCCCGCCTTGCCGGTTACCCGCTTCCTCACCGGCATCACCACCACCGGCACGCCCCATCTCGGCAATTTCGTCGGCTCCATCCGGCCCTCGGTGGCTGCCAGCCGCCTGCCGGGCGTGCAGAGCTTTTACTTCCTGGCCGACTACCACGCGCTGATCAAATGCGATGAGCCGGCCCGCATCCAGCGCTCCACGATGGAGATCGCCGCCAGCTGGCTGGCCGCCGGCCTGGACCCGGAGCGCGTGACGTTTTACCGCCAGTCCGACGTTCCCGAGATTCCCGAACTCACCTGGCTGCTGACCTGCGTGACGGGCAAGGGCGTGCTCAACCGCGCCCATGCCTACAAGGCCTCCGTGGACAAGAACGAAGCCGCCGGCAACGACCCCGACGCCGACGTGACGGCCGGGCTCTTCATGTACCCGGTGCTGATGGGTGCCGACATCCTGATGTTCAAGACGCACAAGGTGCCGGTGGGCCGCGACCAGATCCAGCACATCGAAATGGCACGCGACATGGCGCAGCGCTTCAACCACCTGTATGGTGAGCGTCTGGTGCTGCCCGAAGCGGTGATTGAGGAATCCGTGGCGCTGCTGCCCGGCCTGGACGGCCGCAAGATGAGCAAGAGCTACGACAACACCATCCCGCTCTTCGCACCCAAAGAGCAGTTGCGCAAGCTGATCGGCGGCATCGTCACCGACTCCCGCGCGCCGGGCGAGCCCAAGGACGTGGAAGGCTCAGCCCTGTTCCAGATTTATCAGGCGTTCGCCAGCGCCGCGGAAACCGAGGCGCTGCGCCAGGCCTACGCCGAAGGCATCGCCTGGGGCGATGCCAAGCAGATGCTGTTCGAACGCATTGACCGCGAAGTCGCCCCCATGCGCGAGCGCTACCACGCGCTGATGGCCGAACCGGCCCGCATGGAAGCCGTGCTGCAGGCCGGCGCCCGCAAGGCCCGCGACATGGCCACGCCATTCATGGCCGAGCTGCGGCAAGCCGTGGGCCTGCGGCAGCTTGGTGTTCAAGCCGTTGCCGTGAAGGAAAAGGCTGCCAAAGCGGCGACCCCAAAGTTCACGCAGTACCGGGAAAAGGACGGCAAGTTCCACTTCAAGCTGCTGGCGGCCAGCGGCAAGGTGCTGTTGCAGAGCCAGGGCTTTGAATCACCGCGCGACGCGGCGCAAGTCATTGCCGACCTGCAAAAAGGGGGCAGTGCTGCGTTGCTGCCGCTGAAAAGCCAGGTCACGCCACTGGACGGTGTCGCTGACGAAGAAGTGGACGCAGCGCTGCAGCACTTTGCTGATCGCTGAACCCTGATCGCCGCACGGTCAGTGCCATCACCGGCACTCGGCCCGACTACCTGCATTGAACGCAATACTGCCGTGCCTCGGATGCTCGAAAATAGTGCACACAATTTAATTTTTTGTACTAAAGTTCTCATAGCTTCCCCCTTTGTGTTTCGGGCATCAGCCCACTCTTACCTAGATCCGAATTAATGAGCATTTTTGTCATTGATGACCATCCGCTGATGCGGGAAGCCGTTGTCCTGCTGATCCACCGACTGAGCAGCAAGGCCACTGTGGCTGAAATCGACCGTATGGCTGGCGTCGCCGCAGCCGTGCAGGAGCATGGCACGCCCGAGCTGATTTGCCTGGACCTCAAATTGCCGGATACCAATGGGGTTTCTGGTGTGCGCGAATTGAAGCAGCAGTTCCCCGACGTACCGCTGGTGGTGCTGTCAGGCGCCTCGGCCCAGGATTACGAAGACCTGGCCATTGAAGCCGGCGCAGACGCCTACATCCAGAAGTCAGCCGGTGCCACCGAGATTTCCAACGTCTTGCGCGTCTTCCTCAGCGATGACCTGGAGCCCATGTCACTGGCGCCCACAGAAAAACTGTCGCGGCGCCAGAAACAGTTGCTCGGCATGCTGGACCGCGGCATGAGCAACCGCGACATCGCCGAAGAACTGCAGATCAGCGAGCACACCGTCAAGGTGCACCTGTGGCGCCTGTTCCGCCGGCTCAACGTCAAGAGCCGCTCGCAGGCCAGCCATCTCGCGCGGACGCAGGGCTTGCTCTAGACAACGGCCAGGTACCCACGAAAAAACGGGCCCGAGGGCCCGTTTTTTGTGATCTGGCGAGAGAGTGTGTCCCAACCACCCCCACAGCCACGGTCCGGCCTAGCGCCAGACGTAATGCCCCTTGATCAGGCGGCCGTGTGATCGATGGGTCGCCACCCATACCTTTTTCTTGTGGTGCTTTTGCTGACTCACAGCGGGCGGGTTGTTCATTTTGGTGCTCCCCGAATCAAAATTGACGGTGCCAGCTTGGGCTGCTGACGCGGCGAATGAAACGACCAGCGCCGACAGGGAAAGCAATACCTTGTTCATTGAAGTGACCTTTTGAAGTGCTGCGCAATTGTTGCGCGGCTGAGCAAGTATCAAACGCCCATGTAAAGGCTTGAACAACACGCCCATACGACCCACCATATGGGTTGAGATAGATGATCCGACAAGGCAACAAAAAAGCCCCGAAACGCTGGGTTTGACGGGGCTCTCAGGAAAATCGCGAGACCGGTTGAGACGGTCTGAATTTCTGTAATGGCGGAGAGGGTGATGTCCGCGGTGGGATTTACTCCAGTCTCATTTTTGTCATATGTGACTGAAATTTTCTAGGTAAATCGCAGGAGTGCAGCGGAGTGGTCGCGCCGCAATAGAAGGCCAGAGGATTCACTGGGTGACTAACTATCAACAATGTTCGATTATCAATAGTCAGCGAGCATCGGCTGATGGTTGCTTCCATGATAAATCACAGTCAGCGTCCTGCAAAAACCTCGCGAGCATTTGACCCCGAGGTAGTCACTTAGACCAATTGAATCCGTTGGATAGGTTTGACATAGCGTCAAAGGCGTCACCTTCCAGTTCCTCGTCATGAACTATCACGCGAGCCTCTGGATAGCGAATAAGAAAAATCGTCAGATCGAACTGATCCGACACGATGACCGACTCCTCAGCTTCCAGAGTGGGATGCCAAACACCGGCCGGTACGGGGCAAGCGGAGTTCTTCAGACGATTTGCAGCCGCAGCCATTCGTGTGATGGCGGGTGGAGGCACCGGTGTACCAGAAGCCAACCATGCACCCTTGCTAGACGCCAGCTTGCTGGGATATGACCAGCAGATGAAATCATCTTGCGCGACCACCAACATAGCTGCTTCGTCCGTAATCTCCAGCCACTTTAGGGCAGTCGAGGTGAAGGAAGTTTTGTAGCGCTCGGCTACCTCGCCGAGCAAATCGAGAGTCACTACCTGTCCACTGATCTGCTGCCGAAAGTCCGTAGCGGGCATCAACAGGTAGGAAGCGAACGTGTTCGCCTCCTTCTCCAACTTGCGCGACGCTTCGCCGTTATAGTCAAGCATCTCGCCTTGACCACAGCGGAAGTCTGCCTGGCGCTGGCGATGACAAAAATAGTGACCCAATTCATGTGCCAGCGTGAAATTGATGCGTCCGGGCTTGACGACTTGCTCGTCATACGAGATGCACCAATCGTTCTTTTTGGTGCGCTTAGAAAGCATGCCATCAATGCCCGGAATACCATGTGCAACGACCAACCCCACTGGGTCGGGAAATCGCTGTTTGGTGATTTCCAAGGCTAATAGCTTCACATCAACCGGAAACGGCTGCGCAGCCGCGATCCATAGTTTGGACATTTGAATGCCCCAAGCCGCTGGTGTTGTCGGCTCAGTCATCGTCAATTGCCTTCAGAAACTTTTCAAGCTGGGCGCGCTTAGCTGGGTCAAGCTGGCCAACACGCCGGAAAAACACCTTGTCCGCATCAGACGCCGATGGGGTCTGCTTTTCATCATTCAGCAGAAATTCAACCGTTACGCCGAATACGTCTGCAATCCTGCTGATCTTGTCCGCTGAAGGCCTCACAACTGGACGATTTTCTAGCTCCCATATGTAGCTTTTACTGGATTCGGTCTTTTGCGCCAAGTCATCAAGTGTCAGTTTCAGGCGCTTTCTTTCAGCGCGAATTTTTTCTCCGAGAGGCGTAGACAACCAGTTTCTCCTTACAAACGCGCCAACTACCGGTGCGCCTGTCGACCATACCTTGGTGTATGAATGGCACCGCGCACCCCAAACCAAGGCAGGCGGGTCGCAGTGTCGGCTGGCAAAGCCAAAAAGCCGAAGTTCAGAGTAGACGCATTTTAAGTGCTTGACAAGTGATTCCTTTATGTAGATACTAAAAGTGCGCCTATACCGAACAAGATTGTTGGCGCTTCTTCAACTTCATAGGAACCGACCAATGACAACTACCATCACCAAAACGACCATCAAATGCGTTGGAAAACGCATGAGCGGAGGCCCAGGTCACGAGCACATCTCCCACCTCTGGTGGGTGAAGATGGATGGAAACCAAGAAACCACTGAGCGTGGGAATTCCACTCGCGAGCAGATGGTGGAGTACATCGAAAAAGCCGGAAATAACGCGGTCTGGTGCCCAGACCGCAATCCGCAACTCAAAGGCGCCTGGGTCCACGTCCACAGCAACGGTCGTATCAAATACGTGCAGACCGTGGCTGACGGCCGCAAGACCGACAATCTGCTTTCCCTCCCCGACATGTAAGCAAGAGGAAAGATGACTTGCCGGATGGTCTGGATGACGGCGTTCCTGTGCAGGCTATGTTGGACCCAATAATCGCCCTGTGCCAAGAAATCAAATTCAAATAGGTTGGGTTGTTTTTGCAAAGCAGGTCTACCCCCGCTATTGGGCGCAAATACGGCCCGCATAACCAAACTTATTATTGGTAGGAACGATGGTAGGAATAATAAAAAAGCGCCCTGAAAGGCGCTTGTTTATTGACTATCTGGCGGAGAGGGTGGGATTCGAACCCACGGTACCTTGCGGTACGCCTGATTTCGAGTCAGGTACATTCGGCCACTCTGCCACCTCTCCGTTACTCGAAGGCGTGATTCTAGCAGGGCAGCGGCCCCGCGGCCCCTCAGGCTGATGGGGTCAAGACCTTGAGACCGCCCATGTAGGGCTGCAGCACTGCCGGGATGGCCACCGAGCCGTCGGGCTGCTGATAGTTCTCCAACACCGCCACCAAAGTACGACCCACGGCAAGACCGGAGCCGTTGAGGGTGTGGACGAACTCGTTCTTGCCCTGGGCGTTCTTGAAGCGGGCCTGCAGGCGGCGCGCCTGGAAGGCTTCGCAGTTCGAGACCGAGCTGATCTCTCGGTAGGTGTTCTGCGCCGGCAGCCACACTTCCAGGTCGTAGGTCTTCGTGGCGCCAAAACCCATGTCGCCGGTGCACAGCAGCACCACGCGGTACGGCAGGCCCAGCTTCTGCAGGATGGCCTCGGCGTGGCCCGTCATGGCTTCGAGCGCTTCGTAGCTTTTCTCGGGGTGGGTGATCTGCACCATCTCGACCTTGTCGAACTGGTGCTGGCGGATCATGCCCCGGGTGTCCCGGCCGTAGCTGCCGGCTTCGGAGCGGAAGCACGGGGTGTGGGCGGTGAACTTGAGAGGCAGTTGCGCCTCGGGCACGATCTCGTCGCGCACGAAGTTGGTCAATGGCACTTCTGATGTGGGGATGAGGTAGAGCGCGGTGCTTTCGGCCTCCACAGCGCCTTCCTGACCACCCTTTTTGGCAGCAAAGAGGTCTTCCTCGAACTTGGGCAACTGGCCGGTGCCGCGCAGCGAATCGCCATTGACGATGTAGGGCGTGTAGCACTCGGTGTAGCCGTGCTCCTGCGTCTGCACGTCGAGCATGAACTGGGCGAGGGCCCGGTGCAGGCGGGCCAGCGGGCCCTTCATGACAGTGAAACGCGAGCCGGTGAGCTTGGTGCCCAGCTCGAAATCCAGTCCGAGTGGCTGGCCGACATCGACATGGTCCTTGGCCTCAAAGCTAAATTCAGGTGGTTTGCCGCCCAGCCCACCGGCAGGGCTCCAGGTGCGCATCTCGCGGTTGCCATGCTCGTCGCTGCCCACGGGCACCGACTCGTGCGGCAGATTGGGCACGGCCAGCAGCAGGGCCTGCAATTCGGTCTGGATCTGGTCGAGCCGGACGGCCGACGTTTCAAGCTCGGCCTTGGAGTTGCTGACCTGCGCCATCACGGCGCTGGCGTCTTCGCCTTTGGACTTGAGCTGGCCGATCTGCTTGGACAGCGTATTGCGCTGGTTCTGCAGCTCTTCGGTTCGCATCTGCAGGGCCTTGCGCTCGGCTTCCAGCGACTGGAAGGCCTCGACGTTCAGGAAAGCCTGGGGCTTCTTGCGGGTTTCCAGGCGGGCGATGGCCGAGGGCAGGTCTTTGCGGAGCAGGTTGATGTCAAGCATGAGGCGATTGTATTGAGAGGCGTGACCACACCCACGCCCCGGGGCAGGGTCAGGCGAGGCTGGACGGATCCAGATTGGCACCGCAGATGATGAGGCACACCTTGTCGCCGGGCGCAGGTACAAAGCGGCCGCTGTGCAAAGCCGCCAGCGGCAGGGCTGCAGCCGGCTCAACCGTCAGTTTGAATTCTTTCCACAGGTACAGCTGAGCGGTGCGGATGGCGTCGTCAGTCAGCAGCAGCGCATCGCGCACATGGGCCTGCGCGGCCTCCCAGGCCAGGGCACCAATGCGCTTGGCACCCAGCGAGTCGGCCGCGATGCCGCCGACCGACACATCCACCGGCTGGCCAGCCTCACGCGCGCGGAACAACGTGGGCGCCAGTTCGGGCTCCAGCGCCACCACCCGGCTGCGCCGGCCAAACCAGCTGGCCACGCCGCCGATCAGACCGCCGCCCCCAACGCTGACCAGCACGACATCGGGCAAGCCGCCCTGCTGTTCGATTTCATGCGCGAGGGTACCGGCACCGGCCAGCACTTCGGGCTGGTCGTAGGCATGGGTCATCAGCGCGCCTGTGGCCTGCTGGCGCGCCAGGCAGGCCTGCAGCGCATCGGCATAGGCGGCGCCGGTGACGACCACTTGCGCGCCCAATGCGGCCAGCTTGTCGCGCTTGGCTTGCGTGGAGACCTCGGGCACGAACACCTCGCAGCGCACACCGAGTTCACGCGCCGCCGCCGCCGTGGCAATGCCGGCGTTGCCGCCCGACGCGACGATGACACCGCTCGCGGGAATGGGGTTGGACAGCAGCCGGTTGAGCATGCCGCGTGCCTTGAAGCTGCCGCCGGTCTGCAGGTGCTCCAGCTTGAGCCAGACCTCGGCGCAGTCCACGCCCAGCGCCTTGCCGGGCAGCTTCCACAGCGGCGTCTGGCGGATGAAGTGGCTGTAGTCCTTGTCGAAGCGCTGCTGACAGCGCTCGATGTCCGCTTGCGAGATCATCGGCACGGGAGGTGGGTGTCAGTTCTGCTCATGCAGGCGGCTCTCGCCAACGTCCAGCGCCACGCCCTGTGCGTCGAGCTTCAGGCCCTTGGGCAGCGGGAACTTGATGGTTTCCTCGATGCCCGGCATCTTGCGCACCGACACCGCCCCCAGCGCCTTGATGCGGTCGATCACCTGCTTGACCAGAATTTCGGGCGCAGAAGCACCTGCGGTGAGGCCCACGCGGGCCTTGCCGGTGAACCACGACTCCTTGAGCTCGCTGGCGTCATCGACCATGTAGGCCTCGGTTCCCAGTTTGGCGGCCAGCTCGCGCAAGCGGTTGCTGTTGGAACTCGTGGGGCTGCCGACCACGATCAAAATATCAACCTGCGGGCTCAGCACCTTCACCGCGTCCTGGCGGTTCTGGGTGGCGTAGCAGATGTCCTGCTGCTTGGGCGAGCGCGCCTGCGGAAAGCGCGCCATCACGGCAGCGCTGATCTCGGCGGCGTCGTCCACGCTCAGCGTGGTCTGCGTCACAACCGCCAGCTTGGCAGTCTGTGCGGGCGCGATGCGTGCCACGTCTTCCACGTCTTCCACCAGGTGGATGCCACTGTCGAGCTGGCCCATGGTGCCCTCGACCTCGGGGTGGCCCTTGTGGCCGATCATGATGAACTCGTAGCCTTCCTTGTGCAGCTTGGCCACTTCCACATGCACCTTGGACACCAGCGGGCAGGTGGCATCAAAAATCTGGAAGCCGCGGCGCACAGCTTCTTCCTGAATCGCCTTGCTCACGCCGTGCGCGCTGAACACCAGCGTGGCCCCAGGCGGCACATCGGCGAGCTCCTCGATGAAAATGGCGCCCTTGGCCTTCAGGTCGTTCACCACATAGGTGTTGTGCACGATCTCGTGGCGCACATAGATGGGCGCGCCGAATTTGGTGAGCGCACGCTCCACGATCTCGATGGCGCGGTCCACGCCGGCGCAAAAGCCGCGTGGCTCGGCGAGCAGGATTTCCTGGGGGCTGGGGGCTGACGCGTTCATAGGACTCCAATCACCTGCACTTCAAACACCACCGGCTGGCCGGCCAGCGGATGATTGAAATCAAACTGCACCGCTTCGCCATCGGCGCGCACCTGCTGCACCGCACCGGCGTACTGGCCCATGCCGTCGGGCGTGGGGAACTGCACCACATCGCCCACCTTGTACTGCTCGGCCGGGTCGCCCAGCTCATTGAGCAGCTTGCGCGCCACCCACTGCACCAGCTCCGGGTTGCGCTCGCCAAAGGCCTCGCCGGCCGCCAGCTCGAAGGTGGTGCGCGTGCCTTCTGCCAGACCGAGCAGGCGCTGCTCGATGGCGGGCGACAGCTCGCCCGTGCCCAGGCTCAGGGTCGCGGGCTTGCCATCGAAGGTGTTGATGATGTCCGCGCCCGGCTGGCCATTCACGGCGGGGCCAGCCATGCGGTAGTGCAGGGTCAGGAAGGAGCCGGACTGGACGGTCGGCGCGGCGGGGGATTCCACAGTGGACATAAAACTTTCGCACGGGCCGCAGGGTGCCGGGCCGGGATTTGTAAACTGCCCCTATTGTAGAAACTGTCCACCCGCCGCCCACGGCAGGGGTTTTCAGCCCCTGCCGCTGTCCCCTCGGCTATCCCTGCCACCGTTAACGCCTCTGCCCATGCTCCTGAAAGACCTCCCCGAAGACGCCCGCCCTCGCGAGAAACTGCTGTCCCGCGGCGCCAGCGCACTGAGTGACGCCGAGCTGCTGGCCCTGCTGCTGCGCACCGGCCTGCCCGGCAAGAACGCGCTGCAGATGGGCCAGGAGCTGGTCGACACCTTTGGCGGCGTGGCCGGCCTGCTGCACACCGGGCCGGAAGCGCTCAAAAGCATCAAGGGCCTGGGGCCGGCCAAGCGCGCCGAACTGGTGGCGGTGCTGGAACTGGCGCGCAGGGCGCTTGCCGAAGAGCTGAAGGAAAAGCCGCTGTTTGCCACGCCGCAGGCGGTACGCGACTACCTGCAGCTGCAGCTAGGCAGCCGGCCGCACGAGATCTTTGCCGTGCTGTTTCTCGACAGCCAGCACCGGCTGATTGCGCTGGAAGAGCTGTTTCGCGGCACGCTCACGCAAACCTCGGTCTACCCGCGCGAGGTGGTGGTGCGGGCCCTGGCACTGAACGCTGCCAGCGTGGTGCTGGCCCACAACCACCCCAGCGGCGCAGCCCAGCCTTCGCGGGCTGATGAGGCGCTGACGCAAACCCTCAAGTCGGCACTGGGCCTCGTCGACGTGCGCGTGCTCGACCATTTTGTGGTGACGGGTTCCGCAGCCGTGTCGATGGCGGAGCTGGGCCTGCTTTAAAGTCGGTCCATGAAAACGCCCGCGCTCAAGAGTCTGCAGGACCTCAAGGCCGTCAAGAAAGCCATTGAAGCCCAAGCTGCGCTGGAGCGCGAACGCGAGGCCGCGCGTGTGGCTGCGGCAGCCAAAGCGCGGTCCGAGAAGGAACTCTTTTCACGCGCCATCGGCCCGGTCAAGGCCTTGCCGGCGCGGCATCAGCCAGGGCACAAGGCCGCCATCGCGCCTTCACCACCGGCACCGATACCAGTACAGCAGCAGCGCGACGAGCTTGCAGTGATGCGGGAGGCCATTTCGGATGAGTTCGATGTGGAAACCCTGCTGGACACCGACGAGGCCCTGAGCTTTCGCCGCCCGGGCATGGGCCCGGACGTGGTGCGCAAGCTGCGCCGCGGCGGCTGGAGCATTCAGGGCCAGGTCGATCTGCATGGCCTCAGGCGCGAGGAAGCACGCGAGACGCTGTCGCAGTTCATCAAGGACGCGCACAAGATCGGCTGGCGCTGCGTGCGCGTGGTGCACGGCAAGGGCCTGGGCTCACCGGGCAAGACACCGGTGCTCAAGGGCAAGGTGCAGAGCTGGCTGATCCAGAAGCAGGAAGTGCTGGCCTTTGTGCAGGCGCGGCCTGCCGCGGGCGGCGCCGGGGCGCTGGTGGTTTTATTAGAAGGCTAGGTACACCCCTGTCGGCGCTCACTGCGTGTAGCGCCTTCTCCCCTTGCAGGGGCGGCACCTGTGACCTGGCAAAGCCAGTTCCACGGTGCCTGCTGGAACTTGGCGATCGGTCAAACATTGACCCACTGCGTCAATTCGTCCTATTCGTCCTACTCGCCCCGGTTTCGCATCCAGTCCGCTGTCTGGAAAAACGAGGCATTGAGCCGTAAGCGCAGTGCCTCATCGACCCCCGTCTCGCGCATGGCCTGGTCCATGCAGGCCAGCCACTGGTCGCGCTCAACAATGCCGATGGAGCCGCCGCCGGTGTTCTGCGGCATGTGGCGCATGCGCAGGCGCGGGTGGCCGAAGCGGTCGGTGTAGTAGGGCGGCCCGCCGAGCCAGCCGCACAGAAACCAGAACAGCCGCTCGCGCGCGTTCTCCAGGGTGCTGCCGTGTGCGGCGCGCAGCGCGGTGTAGCCGGGCTCCAGATCCATCAGGTCGTAAAACCGCTCGACCAGCGCCTTGACTTTTTCCTCGCCACCTATCCAGGCGTAGGGCGTTTCAAAGGGCGGGTTGCCCGGAGGCTTTTCTTCGATTTGCATGGCGCCATTATCGAAGCTCAACGACCGAAGCTCAGAGACGGTAGAGGCGCGCGGCATTACCGCCCAACACGGCGGCCCGATCATCCGGCGCCAGGGTAGCCAGCAGCGCCTCAGTTTCGCGCCACCACTTCTCATAAGTGCCCGCCAGTTCCAGCACCGGCCAGTCACTGCCCCACACCATGCGCGAGGGGCCAAAGCAGTCCAGCGCGTGTTGGGCCCAGGGCCTGACCGTGCCGGGCGGCGCCGACGGTGCCGCCTCGGTCATCAGGCCCGAGAGTTTGCACATGGCCCCTGTGTTCGCGGCGATGCGTGCCAGCGCGTCGGCCCACGGCTGCCACCGGCCTGCGGCAATGTCGGGTTTGGCCACATGGTCGATGACGATGCGCAACTGCGGGTGGCGCGTCGCCAGCGTCTCGATGTGCGACAGGTGTTGCGGCTTGACCAGTGCGTCGAAGACCAGGCCGCACGCCGCCATGGCGTGGAGCGCGGGCGCCAGCGCGGGCTGCAGAATCCACGCGGCGTCGTCGATGTCCTGCAGCATCGGTCGCAAGCCCTTGAGCCGCGGATGGCGTGCCAGTGCCTCGATGCGGCGGGGCACATCAGGGGCCAGCCAGTCGACCCAGCCCACCACCCCGGCCACGGCGGGGTTCGCGTCAGCCTGGGCCAGCAGGAAATGCGTTTCCGCCTCGGTCGGTGCGGCTTGCACCAGCACGCCGGCCGAGATGCCCTGCGCGGCCGCCTCCGCCTGCCAGTCGGCCACCGTCACGTCGCGGCAGATCGGTTCAAGCGTAGGATTCGCAGACGCATCGAGCCAGCCGTAGTCGGCACGCGCCAGTTGCCAGCAGTGGAAGTGAGCGTCAATTTTCATGGGGTGAACATCGTCGCGTGGTGTCATGGCGTGGGTGCATCGGCAGGCAGCAGCCCCTGGCTGCGCAGCGCCGCCCAGAAGCCGGGCGGGATGGCCTGCGCCAGCATGGCCTGGGCGTCCTGCCATTCGGCGACCCGGCGCGTGCCCAGCATCACGATGTCGATGGCAGGATGGGCCAGCACAAACTGCAGCGCCGCGGCACGCAGCGCCACGCCATGGCTGTCGCACAGTGCCTCGATGCGCGCAGTGCGCTCCAGCCACTGGGCAGCCGCCGGTGCGTAATTGAAGGTGGCGGCTCCGGCTGCCCCGCCGCGCGTGCCCGTCGCCAGAATGCCGGAATTGAACACGCCGCCCAGCGCCACGCGCACACCGCGCGCCACGCACAGCGGCAGCAATTCGGGCAGTGCGCTGTGGTCCAGCAGGCTGTAGCGGCCGGCCAGCATCAGCACGTCCAGATCCGCCTCGCGCAGCACCTGCATCACCACCGCTACATCGTTGGTGCCCAGGCCAATGGCTCCCACCAGGCCTTCCGACTGCAGCTGGCGCAGTGCGGGCAGGGTGTCGTCCAGCACCTGCCGCAGCACCTGCGGAGCCTGGTCGCCGTGGGTGGCGACGTCCGGGTCGTGCACATAGACCACATCCAGTTGGGCCAGGCCAAGCCGCTGCAGGCTGTCTTCCACGCTGCGGCGGGTGCCGCTGGCGCTGTAGTCCCAATGCTGCCGAAACGGCGGCAGGTCGACATAGCTGTGCGCCTCGCGCGGCGCCGCGGCGTCCGGCGTGAGCAGGCGCCCCACCTTGCTCGACACGACCAGCGCATCGCGCGGGCTGCCGCGCAAGGCCTCGCCCAGCCGCCGCTCCGAAAGGCCGTGACCATAGTGCGGCGCGGTGTCAAAGCTGCGGCAGCCAGTGGCCAGCGCCGCCTGCACCAGCGCGCGGGCGTCGTCGTCGCTGACAGGCACAAAGAGATTGCCCAGCGGTGCGCCGCCCAGGCCGATTCGCAGACCGGTGCCGGCACAAGGTGGGAAGCGGGTCATGGCAGTTTCATTTCAGGGTTAATCCGGATAAAAGTTCAGTTACTTTACAACTAACATGTTAGTCATCGACATGGTGGAATCCCGCAGTTGCACGGCACTGGCCAGCTTCTGAAGCACCCGCACTGTCCCTGAAACAGCTCACCTGATTGCCCCATGCCCCATCGGCCCCAACCATGCTCAAGAACATCCCGCCACTGCTGACCCCCGACGCCCTGCACGCGCTGGCCAGCATGGGCCATGGCGACGACGTGGCGATTGTGGACGCGAACTTCCCGGCCGCCCACGTGGCGCGGCAAGGTGGCGCGCGGCTGGTTCATCTCGCGGGCGCCACGGCGCCGCAGGTCTTGCAGGCCGTGCTGCAGTTGCTGCCGCTGGACGACTTCGTGCCGGATGCCGCGCGGACCATGCAGGTGGTGGGCGACGCCGGCGCAGTGCCAGCACCGGTGGCGGAATTCGCCCAGATGCTGCAGTCAGCCGGCGAACAAGCCGCCGCCCCGCTGGAGCGCTTTGATTTCTACCAGCATGCGCAATCGGCCTTTGTGATACTGAGCACCGGGGAGCAACGCACCTACGGCAACATCCTGCTGCGCAAAGGCGTGATCGCCCCATGAACACCACCTTGCCCATCGCCCCGATCAGCCTGCGCGCGCAGGCCTACGAGAGCTTCCAGCAGCAGATCGTCAACGCCAACATCCGTCCGGGGCAGTTCATCTCGCAGCGCGAACTGATGCAGTTGCTGGGCATGCCGCTGGGCGCCGTGCGCGAACTGATTCCCCGGCTGGAGGCCGAAGGCCTGCTCAAGACCGTGCCGCAGCGCGGCCTGCAGGTCGCGCATGTGGACCTCAAGCTGATCAACAACGCCTTCCAGCTGCGCCGCCTGCTGGAGCGTGAGGCGGCCCTGCGCTTCGTCACTGTCGTGTCGGACCGCGACCTCGCCGCCATCGAGCAGGCCCACCTCAGCATCGTCAAACGCGCCCGCAAGACGGCGATTGACGACAACCTGCTCAAGGACGCCACCACGGTCGACTGGGGCCTGCACGACCTGATGATCGACACGCTGGGCAACGAGCTGATTTCCGAGGTCTACCGCATCAACAGCCTGCGTGTGCGGCTGATCAAGCTGGAAGGCTCCACCCTCTCACCCGATGTGCTGATTCCCGCCATGGAAGAGCACCTCTGGTTCATTGACGCCCTGAAGCGGCGCGACGCACAGGCTGTGGTCGAACGCCTCAGCCACCACATCGAGAGCGCGCACCGCCGCGTGCTCGGACTGCCGCGGCCAGACATGCCGTGGTCCCTGGAAAAAACCACATGACCCTCACTCAAAAAACCAACGCCAGCGGCGCCTTCAGCAGCATCTGGCCCGCCCTGCTGACACCGCTCACGGCCGACCTCACCATCGACCACCCCAAATTCGCCGCCCACTGCCACGCGCTGATGGCCAGCGGCTGCCCCGGCGTCACCGCCTTCGGCACCACCGGCGAGGGCCCCTCGTTCTCGATGGCCGAGCGCAAGGAAGCCATTGACCAGCTGATCAAGAACGGCATCCCGGCCTCGCAGATCATGGTGTCCACCAGCTGCGCGGCCCTGCCCGAGACGGTTGAGCTCACGCGCCACGCCGTTGCCGCGGGCGTGCATGGCTGCCTGATGCTGCCGCCGTTTTTCCTCAAGGGCGTGTCCGACCAGGGCGTGATCGATTGCTACCGGCAGGTGATCGACGCCATGGCCGGCACACCCTTCAAGCTTTACCTGTACCACATACCGCAGGTCACAGGCGTCAGCTTGTCACACCACGTGATCGCCACGCTCAAGGCAATGTACCCGCAGACCATCGTGGGCATCAAGGACAGCGCCTGCGACACCGCACACTCGGTCGGGCTCGCCGACGCCTTCATGAAGGACATCACGGTTTATGTCGGCTTCGAGCCCGACCTGCCCGAGATGGGCCGGCGCGGCTCCACCGGCGCCATCAGCGGGCTGGCCAATTTCATGCCGCGTCTGGTGAACCGGCTGGTGACCCAGCCCGATGCACCCGCCACGCCGGCAGAGCGCGAACGCGTGGTCCATTTGATCCGGCTGCTCAACGATTACTCGCTGATGCCGGCGCTCAAGGGCATCATGGCCATTCTCAGTGGCGACAAGGCCTGGCTGCGCGTGCGCCCGCCGCTGGTGGCGCTGACCGATACCGAATTCAAGGCCCTGGAGGCGACGCTGAACGCTTTCCGCATTGATACAAAATCCGAGTGACCCGCAGGACACCGGGCGCTTGCTGCTTTCGACCTGCTGCTGACCAGTCCACGACAACAAACCCGAAACCCAAGGAGACAACATGAAAACCGCACCGAAGAACCCGCTGAACCAACTCGTCCGCCGTAGTCTGCTGGCGACCGCCTCCGCCGTGCTGCTGATGGGCGCCTTCCTGCCCGCCGCGCAAGCCCAGACCAAGATGGTGCTGCGCGTGTCGACACCTGCGGTGCCGGACGACTGGCACGCCAAGATGTGGGCCGTGTTCAAGGACAGCCTGGACAAAAGCGCGCCCGGCGAATTCGACGTGCAGATCAACCTCAATGCCTCGCTCTTCAAGCAGGGCACCGAGCCCGCCGCCATGGCGCGTGGCAACCTGGAGCTGTCGTCGATTTCCGCCTTTGACATTGCCAAGCTGGTGCCGGAGTTTTCGATCTTCACCGCCGGCTACATCGTGCGCGACCCGGATCACCAGCAAAAAATCTTCAATGGCCCCATCGGTGCCGAGCTGTTCAAGACGGTCGCCGAAAAGATGGAGGTAACCCCACTGTCCACCGTGTACCTGGGCACCCGTCAGGTCAACCTGCGCGAGGCGCGCAATGTGAAGGTGCCTGCCGACCTCAAGGGCATCAAGCTGCGCATGCCGGGCTCCAAGGAATGGCTGTTCCTCGGTGAGGCACTGGGTGCTACCGCCACACCACTGGCTTTCGGCGAGGTGTATCTGGGCCTGAAGACCGGCACCATTGACGGCCAGGACAACCCCTTGCCCTCGGTCCGTGCCGCCAAGTTCTATGAGGTGACCAAGCAGATCGTGATGACCAGCCACCTGGTGGACGGCATCTTCATTGCCATCTCGAACAAGGCCTGGAACACCATGAGCGCGGCGCAAAAGCAGAAGGTGCAGGCCGCGGCGCAGGCTGCAGCGCTCTACAACAATGAGAACCGCATCAAGGAAGAAGGCCAGCTGGTGGAGTTCTTCAAGAAAGAAGGCCTGCAGGTCACAACCCCCGATGTGGACGCCTTCCGCAAATCGGTGCAGACCACCTACCAGAACTCCGACTACGCCAAGGTCTGGCCCAAGGGCCTGCTTGAGCGCATCAACGCCACGAAGTAAGCCGCACGGCCCACTTCCCCACGACCATGAAAACCTGGCTCCAGAAAACCGCCAATCTGATTGGCGGTGGGCTCTTCCTGACCCTCTTCACCGTGTTCGTGATCCAGATCACGGCGCGCTTTGCCTTCAACAAGCCCATGGCCTGGACGGATGAGGCGGCTGTGATCCTCTATGTCTGGGTCATCCTGTGGGCCGCTGCGGTGGTGGTGCCCGAGCGCGAGCACGTCGTGTTCGACCTGGTCTGGAACAGCGTGCCTTACCGGGCCCGGCAGGCGATGGCGATTGCCGGCAACCTGCTGGTGGGCGGCCTGGCGCTGTACGGTATTCCGGGCTGCTGGGACTACGTGCACTTCATGGCCCGGGAGGGAACACCAGTGCTGGGCCTGTCCTTCATGTGGGTGTTCATGCCTTTCGTGCTCCTGCTGATCGCACTGGCTGTGCGCTCGGCCTGGGCGATCTGGAATGCGATCCGTGGCAAGGGTCTGGATGCGGAGCTGCGGATATGACACACGGTATCGGAATATTGGTGTTGGTGCTGGTGGCGGGCATGCTGCTGCGCATGCCCATCGGCTTTTCAATGATCGCGGCAGGCATCGCCTACCTCGCAGCCAAGGGGCAGGATGTGGGCCTGGTGGCCGAGCAGATCGGCAACGGCCTCTACAACAGCTATGTGCTGCTGGCGGTGCCGCTCTTCGTGTTCGCCGCCAACATCATGAATGCGGGCACGGTGAGCGAGCGGATTTTTGACTTCTGCCGCATTCTGGTCGGCCGCATGCGCGGCGGGCTGGCGCAGGTGGACATCCTGGTCAGCGTGATTTTTTCGGGCATGAGCGGCAGCGCAATTGCCGACGCCGCCGGCCCCGGGCTGGTCACGATTCGCCAGATGCTCAAGAAGCCCGAGTACACGCGCGGCTTTGCCGGCGCCGTGGTGGTGGCCAGCGCCACGCTGGGGCCCATCATTCCGCCGTCGATTCCGATGGTGATTTACGCCCTGGTGTCGGGTGCGTCGGTGGGTGCGCTGTTTCTGGGTGGCGTGGTGCCGGGCTTCCTGATGGCCGGGCTGATGATGGGCGTGGTCGCGATCATCGCCAAAAGGCGCGACATGCCGCGCGACGACCCTGTGCCGCGCTCGGAGTGGGCAGGCCTGATCTTCCGCGGCGCCCTGCCGCTGTCCATGCCCATCGTGTTGCTGGGCGGCATTTACTCCGGCGTCTTCACGCCCACTGAAGCCGCGGCCGTGGCCGCCCTGCATGCGCTGATCCTGGCGGCGCTGGTGTTCCGTGCCTTGAGCTGGCGCAGCTTCTGGGGTGTGGTGATGGAATCCACCCGCGGCAGCGCAGTGATCACCATGATCCTGGCCGGCTCCTTCATGCTCAACTACGCTTTCACTGCCGAGGGCGTGCCGCAAGCCATGGCCCTGTGGGTCGACAGCATGCATTTCTCGCAGATCGGCTTTTTGCTGATGGTGAATGTCATGTTCCTGGTGCTCGGTTGCTTCCTCGACGTGTCGGTGTTGCTGCTGGTGTTTGTGCCCATGCTGCTGCCTGCGGCCAAGCTGCTGGGCGTGGACCTGGTGCACTTCGGTGTGCTGGTGGTGCTCAACATGATGATCGGGCTGATTCACCCGCCCTTCGGCATGCTGCTCTTCGTGACCAAGGCGCTCACCGGCATCCCGATCGGCGAGATGATGAAGGAAGGCTGGCCTTTCCTCGTCATGCTGCTGATGCTGTTGCTGGCGATGACTTTCTTCCCGCAAATCGTGTTGTGGTTGCCGCAGACCATGGGATACAAGTGACTCCCCCCCGAAGCGCCTGCGGCGCTCCCCCCTCGAGGGGGCGACGCCTGCGGCCCGGCGGAGCCGGTTCCGCGGCGTCTGCTGGCTCGAACCTGCCCTCCTCCATGATTGGTGTTTGGATTCCCCCGACGTGATATGAATGACGATGTGAAGGCTGATGTGGTTTGCGTTGCGAGCTGGAACGCCGACCTGATCTCACACGTGGCGCGTCCCATCGGGCGGGGCGAGACGCTGATGGCCAGCGCCTTTGGCATCAGCCCGGGTGGCAAGGGCAGCAATGCCGCTGTCGCCGCGGCGCGGCAAGGCGCGCGCGTGGCCCTGATTGCCCGCATTGGCGACGACGACTTCGGCCGCATGGGCATGGCGCTCTGGCAAGCCGAAGGCATTGCCACCAGCCATGTCGAGCAGGCCGCTGGCGAGCGCAGCGGCGTGGCGCAAATCCTGGTGTACGCCGATGGTGACAACAGCATTGCGGTGTACCCGGGTGCCGGGGCTGGCCTGGGTGCCCGGCACGCGCAAGCGGCCGGTGACCTGATCAACCAATGCCGCGTGGTGATGGCGTCATGCGAAGTGCCGCTTGAGGCCACGCGCGCGGCCTTTCGCCTGGCGCGCGAAGCCGGCGCCCTCACCCTGCTGAACCCCGCACCGGCGAGGCCGCTGGACGACGCCCTGCTGGCGCTGGTGGATGTCCTCACACCCAACCAGAGCGAGTTGTTCCAGCTTGCTGGCGCCGCACTCGACACCTCCATTGACGACGCCGCTGCGCAACTGCTGGCCCGCGGCGCACGGTCTGTGGTGGTGACGCTGGGCGCTGCAGGCTGTCAGCTCTACCGCCGCGGGCAAGCCACAGTGGTGGTGCCCGGCCGGGCCATGGCCGTGCGCGACACCATAGGCGCAGGCGACACCTTCACCGGCGCCCTGGCCGCCGCGCTGGCGCGGGGCGAGGCGCTGGAGCCGGCAGTGCAATGGGCCAATGCCGCGGCCGCGCTGTCGGTGACGAAGCATGGTGCCATCGACGGCATTCCGCACCACGAGGACGTGGCCGCCTTGCTGGGCTGAGCAGACTTATTGCGCCTTGCGCAGCGTCTCGACCACTGGTGTGTTCAGCACCGACCGCAGTCCCCACCACCCGGCCGCCAGCGCCAGCAGCGCGCCGGCCAGACTGCCCAGCACCGGCACCGTCCACGAGCCCGTCCAGCTGAAGTCAAACACATAGCGCGCCAGCCCCCAGCCCACCAGCAGTGCCACCAGCGAGGCCAGAAAGCCGGCCAGCAGGCCGACACCGGCGAGTTCGGCCCGCTGCACCTGCCGCAGCAGCGACGCACGTGCACCCACCGCCCGCATGATGGCGAACTCCTGCGCACGCTCTTCGCGGGTGGCGGTGATGGCGGCAAACAGCACCACCAGACCAGCTGCCAGCGTGAAGCCGAACAGGAACTCCACGGCGCGGATCACCTGGTCAAGCACGCGCTGCACCTGCGCCAGCGTGCTGCTCATGTCCACGTTGGTGATGTTGGGAAAGGCCCGTACCAGGGTGTTGTCAAAGCTCTGGGGCTTCGTCTGACCGCTCACGGCAGCCGATGGCTCGGGCGCACGGAAAGCGGTGATGTACGACAGCGGCACATCGGCGGGCAGCTCAGCCACCGGGTACATCACAAAGAAATTCACGCGCATGGAACCCCAGTCCACCTTGCGCAGGCTGGTGATCTTCGCCTCGCTTTGCTGGCCACCCATGTCAAAGCGCAGGGTGTCGCCCAGCTTGAGGCCCAGCGTCTTGGCCAGGCCGTCTTCGACGCTCACGGTGTCTTTCTCACCGGATGTCCAGCGGCCGCTGACGATCTGGTTGTGCTCGGGCTGGGCCGCCGCGTTGGAGAGGTTGAACTCCCTGTCGACCAGCCGCTTGGCACGGTCGTCCTCAAAGTCATCGGGTGTGACCGCCTTGCCGTTCACCGCCACCAGCCGGCCGCGGATCATCGGGTACCAGTCGTATTTTTTCACACCGCCCTCGATCAGCGCCTGCTGGAAAGCCGCGCCCTGCTCCGGCTGCACATTGATGACAAAGCGGTTGGGTGCATCAGGCGGGGTGGCCTTGCGCCAGCTGCTGATGAGGTCGGTGCGCAGCAGCACCAGCAGCATCAGCGCCAGCAGGCCGACCGCCAGTGCGCTGGTCTGCACCACGGCATACACCGGCCGCGCCGACAACTGCCGCGTGGCCAGCACCAGCCAGCGCGGTGCCGTGACTTCATTGACGCTGGCGCGCAGCAGTTTGACGGCGGCAAAACTCGCCACCGCAAACACCAGCACGGCACCGGCAAACCCGCCGACAGCGATCAGGCCCAGCTTCAGATCACTGCTGGCCGCCACCAGCAGCGCGGCAAAGCCCAGCATGCCGACACCGAGCACCGCCATCGACGCTGGCTTGAGGTTGCCCACCTCACGGCGGATCACCCGCAGCGGCGGCACCTGCGCCAACTGCAGCACAGGCGGCAGGCCGAAGGACAGCAGCAAGGTCAAGCCCATGCCCATGCCGAAGGCCACCGGCCACCAGGTCGCCGCCGGCAAGGCCGTTTCGACCAGCCCGGCGAGCAGCAGCACAAAGGCGTAGTGCACCCCGAACCCCACCACCACGCCCAGCGCGCTGGCGATCAGGCCGGCCACCACGAACTCGAAGGTGTAAGCCAGCGCGATGGTGCGCTGCGGCTGGCCCAGCACCCTCAGCATGGCGCAATCATCGAGGTGCTTGGCCGCGAATCCGCGCGCCACGATGGCCACGGCCACCGCGCTCAGCAGCGCGGCCAGCAGCGCGACCAGGTTGAGGAATTTCTCGGCCCGGTCCAGCGTCTGGCGCATTTCAGGGCTGCCGCTTTCGAGCGACTCCAGCCGCACGCCGCCCAGGCGTTGCCCGCCAGTCTCCGCCGCCGGCGCCTTGAGCAGTTCGTTGGCCCACTTCACGTAGGCGCTGACGGCCTTTTCATTGCCGGCCACGGCAAAGCGGTAGTTGGTGCGGCTGGCTGGCTGGATCAGGCCCGTGGCGGCGACATCGGCCGCGTTGATCATCACCCTGGGCGAGAAGCTGATGAAGCCGGCGCCCCGGTCCGGCTCCTGCACGATGACGCGGGTGAGCTTGAAGCTGGCGTCGCCCATCAGCAGCGTCTGGCCGATCTTCAGCCCCAGCGCATCGAGCAGCGAAGGATCAGCCCATGCGGTGCCTGGCGCGGGGATCTCCTGTGTATCGTGCGCAGCACCCTCGGGCGCGTCCACGGTTTCGGCAACCTTCAATTTGCCGCGCAGCGGGTAGCCGGCCGGCACGGCCTTGAAAGCCACCAGCTTGCTGGCGCCGCCATCTTCTTCACGCGCACGGCCCATGGTGGGAAAAGTCACCGTCGAGACCGCCTGCAGTCCCAGCGCGCGGGCCCTGTCGATGAAGGCTTGCGGCGTGGGGCCGTCGCTGCGGACCACGGCGTCACCGCCGAGCAATTGGCGCGCATCGCGCTGCAAGCCGCCCTTGAGCCGGTCGGCAAAGAAACCGACAGCCGTCAGCGCCGCCACGGCCAGGGTCACCGCGACGATCAGGAGGCGCAGTTCACCGGCACGCAGATCGCGCAGCATGGTTTTCCAGCCTAGGCGGAGAAAGAGAGGTGTCATGCCGACACCTTAGCGCATCCGGCTTAACCGGCGGTCAAAACGGGTTTTGTGACCGCGTGGCGATCAGGTTCAAGTGCTCAGGCGTCAGCGTCGACCCGGGGCTCCTGGCGGACCACCAGCCCTGGCTGCAGCACCAGCCGCTGTGGGTTGGCATAGCAGACGAAACGCTTGTTCGTCGCACGGCCAATGGCACACAGGCCCACGGTCTGCGCAATCTGATGGCCCATCTGTGTGATGCCGCTGCGCGAGATCACGATGGGCACGCCCATCTGTGCCGACTTGATGACCATCTCACTGGTCAGCCGGCCGGTGGTGTAGAACACCAGACCGTCCCATGCCGCTTGCGTTGGCGGGACAGTTTCGACGCCGGGCCGCCCCAAGTCGAAACGCGCCCCCTCGGGGGGCAGCGAACCACACGCAGTGGGGAGCGTGGGGGCTCTATTCATGGATAACCAACCGGCGATCGTGTCAATGGCGTTGTGGCGGCCCACGTCTTCCACGAACAGCAGCATCTCGGGCTCGGGCGTCAGGCAGGAAAACAGCGCGCAGGCATGGACGGAACCGGCCGATTTGTACGTGGTCTCCTTCAGCCGGATGCTGTTGACCAGGCTGTAGAGCTGGCCCTGCGTCAGGCGGGCATCGGGCGGCAGCACAATCTGGTCCACCTCGTCCATGAGGCCACCAAACACGCTGCCCTGCCCGCAACCGGTGGTGACCACGCGGCGCGAGGTTTTCTCTTCAATGTCGGCAATGCCATGCCGCGTCTTCACGGCAGCGGCGCCGACGTCCCAGTCGACCGTGATGGACTCGACATCGCCCACGGACCGCACCAGCCGCTGGTTGTGCAGGTAACCCAGCACCAGCAGTTCGGGATGCGCGCCCAGCGTCATCAGCGTGACCAGCTCGCGCTTGTCGACATAGACCGTCAGCGCGCGCTCGGCCGGGATGGCGATGGCATGGTGCTCGCCAAATTCGTTGATGGTGTCGACCTCGCAGGTGAGGGGCGCATGCGCCGCGCTCAGGTGGGGCAGTGCGGGCGCCGGGACATGGCTTGCAGCGGACGGGGAAGACACGGTGGATGACGCAGACATGGTGAAGTGAGGAAAGAGACTACAGCAAAAAAGAAAAAGCCGGCACCTGTAGGGCCGGCTTGTTCGGGAGAGATCGTTCTTTCTGTCAATCTCTCAGCCGATCTCTCAGGATTTCTTGGCCGGATTGACCGTGGCGTCCGGCGCCTTGGTGCTGGGCGGGCTGGCCGCGGTGCCTGAAGGCGAATGCGCACCGGCCGCCTCGATCGGCTTGGCAGCCGCAGCAGCAGGTGCCGCCGGGGCGGCTGGCGAATACACGAAAGGCCCTGGGTCAGCACAGGCTGGCGCGGCAGCGGCCGGCTTGGTTTCCTTGCCAGCCGCCTTGGCGGTCTTGTAATAGCTGACGGCCACCTTGTCCTGTGACTTGCACAGCAAATAGCCATCGACCTTGCCCGCCCAAGCGGTTTTGGCCGCGGCCTCGGCAGCCTTGGCCTTGGCCTCGTCGCTGAGTGCCGGAAGCTTGGCGACTGCCGCAGCGGATACGCCGGCCAGCAAAGCCAGCGCCATCATGTGTTTCATTGCTTGTTTCATGCCGTCCTCACGTGGGGTTCGTCAGACCTGCACCGTATGGGCAGGCGGTGGGGTGGGGGTGCGCTGGGCAGGAATCTTGCCGGCCTTCACGTCGTCGTACCAGTACTGGTGATGCTCCCTGGCCCAGGTCTCATCGACATAGCCTGTCCGCATGCCCTTGTAGGCGCCTTCCTGGCCAATCGTTCCAAGGTAGATGTGGCCGAGGAACAGACACATCATGAGCACGGTGGCAATCGCATGAACCATGTGGGCGATCTGCATGGTGGCACGCTCGTACACCAGCCCTGGCAGGATCTTGTCGAGCACAAAGCCCGACGACACCACCACGATGCCCAGCAGGAACACGCCACCCCAGAACACGACCTTCTCGCCGGCATTGAAGCGGTTCGATGGCGGCTCGGACTTGCCGATCATGCCGCCGCCCTGCAGCACCCAGTTCAGGTCGCCCTTCTGGGGCCAGTTGTCCTTGAGGAAAGTCGCGAACACGATCACCAGAGACACGGCGAACAGCGGTCCGGCGAAGTTGTGCACGTTCTTCAGCAAATAGGTCAGCCAGCCGAACAGCAGGCCGCCGATCACCGGCTGCAGGAAGAACTTGCCGAACGCCATGACCAGACCCGAGATGGCCAGGGCACAAAACGCAATCGCGTTGGACCAGTGCGCCGCCCGCTCGAAGGGGGTGAAGCGCTCGATCTTGCGGCCGGTTTCTGCGCCATGGAGCTTCATCGCACCCCTGGTCTTGTAGAAAATGGCAATCGCCAGCACTGTGATCAGGACCAGTGAACCGCCGTAAGGGATGATCCAGTTGTTGCGCACCTGGCGCCATGCCTCACCGGCGTTGGTCAACCGCGAGCCGGGGTACTGCACAAAGGGCTGGATCAGGTTGCCGGCCTCGGGCGCTTCGCTCTTGGGCAGGCTGCTGTAGCCGGTCACCCCTTCGCCGACCTGGCGCCACATGGGCGCGTTGTTGCCGGGTTGCACCTTGGCACGCTCGCCATTGGTCTGCTTGGCGTAGTCAGGGGCTTCGCTGGCGTCGGGCTTGACCTCAAAAATGTTCTGGCCCTTGACGCCGGCAGTCGTGGCCGCCGCTGGCGCAGCAGGCGGGGCTGCCGGGGTCTGCGCGGCAGCGCTCCCGATGAGTGCAGCCCACCCGAACGCTACCGACAATAGAGCGACACGCGCTGATTTCATGGTGGCTCCAGTCAGTTGGTCTTGGAGTATTCGTTCTGGGTATTGAACGCGCGCGCTTTCAGGCCCTGCTCCCAGCTGGTCTTGTCGCCCGGCTTCCAGCCGGGTGCCACGAAGGCGTTCTCAGCGCCCTGGAAGGCCGGTGCGTCGCTTTTCTTGCCGGCCAGCGTTTGCGGCTTTTCACCGCAGGCGCTGAGCAGGGCAAGGGATGCCACCACGGGAAGAAATAGGGTGGCGCGCATCATGACTTGGCTCCTGCCGGTGGCTGGCCAGCCTGTTTGGAGCCGTAGGCCGTGCCCCAGCCCCAGACTTCAGCACCCTTGCCGCGCTGCACCACGCGGTTGCGGAAGATGTCCGCCACCACATCGCCGTCACCTGCCAGCAGGGCCTTGGTCGAGCACATCTCTGCGCAGGCGGGCAGCTTGCCCTCGGCCAGGCGGTTGCGCCCATATTTCTCGAACTCGGCCTGGCTGCCGTTGGCCTCGGGGCCGCCGGCGCAGAAGGTGCACTTGTCCATCTTGCCGCGCACCCCGAAGGTGCCGGCGGACGGGAACTGGGGCGCGCCGAACGGGCAGGCGTAGGAGCAGTAGCCGCAGCCAATGCAGATGTCCTTGTCATGCAGCACCACACCTTCGTCGGTGCGATAGAAGCAGTTCACCGGGCACACCGCCATGCACGGTGCATCGCTGCAGTGCATGCAGGCCACCGAGATGGACTTCTCGCCAGGCACACCGTCGTTGAGGGTGACCACGCGGCGGCGGTTCACGCCCCAGGGGACTTCGTGCTCGTTCTTGCAGGCCGTCACGCAGCCGTTGCACTCGATGCAGCGCTCCGCGTCACAGACAAATTTCATTCTTGCCATGGTGTTATGCCTTTTCCACGTTGCAAACTGTCGTCTTGGTTTCCTGCATCATCGTCACACTGTCGTAGCCGTAGGTGGTGGCGGTGTTGATGGCCTCGCCGCGCACCACTGGTGCCGCGCCGTTCGGGTAATAGGCCAGCATGTCCGCGCCCTGCCAGCGTCCGGAGAAGTGGAAGGGCATGAACACGGTGTCCGGCCCCACGCGCTCGGTCACCATGGCCTGCACATTGAGCCGCGCACCGGTCGGTGTGCTGACCCAGGCGCGCTCGCCATTGCGGATGCCTTTTTCAGAGGCCACTTTCGGATTGATCTCGATGAACATCTCCTGCTGCAGCTCCGCCAGCCACGGGTTGGAGCGGGTTTCCTCGCCGCCACCCTCGTACTCGACCAGACGGCCCGAGGTCATCACCAGCGGGAACTTCTCATGCACCTTGTCGGCAATGTTCTTCTGCTGGATGGTCTTGTAGAGCGTGGGCATGCGCCAGAAGGCTTTCTTGTCGTCATGCGTCGGGTATTTGGCCTGCAGGTCGGCGCGGTTGCCGTACAGCGGCTCGCGGTGCTGCGGAATGGCGTCCGGGAAGTTCCAGACCACAGCGCGTGCCTTGGCGTTGCCGAAGGGATGGCAGCCGTGGTTCTTCATGACCACACGGATGATGCCGCCCGACGAGTCGGTCTTCCAGTTCTTGCCTTCTGCAGCAGTTTTCTCGGCGTCGGTAAGTTCATCCCACCAGCCGAGCTTTTTGACCAGCAGGTGGTCGAACTCGGGGTAACCGGTGGTGATGTCGGCACCCTTGGAATGGGAGCCGTCTTCCGCCAGCAGGTTCTTGCCGTCTTTTTCCACGCCGAAGTTGGCGCGGAAGTTGCCGCCGCCTTCCATCACGTGTTTCGAGGTGTCGTACAGGTTGGGCGAGCCAGGGTGCTTCAGCTCTGGAGTGCCATAGCAGGGCCATGGCAGGCCGAAGTAGTCGCCGGCGGTGTCGTAACCCGTTTCCTTGTCCTTGCCGCCTTTGGACTTGAGCGTCTTGACGTCGAACAAGTGCATGTTGCGCATGTGCGCCTTCAGCCGCTCCGGGCTCTGGCCGGTGTATCCGATGGTCCAGCAGGTCTGGTTGATCTCGCGCAGGATGTCTTCCGGCACGGGCTCGTCCATGCCCTTGACCTTCTGCATCTTGTAGTTCTTGGAAAGCTCTTTGGCAAAGCCGAACTTCTCTGCAAACTGATGCATGATCATGTGATCGGTGCGGCTTTCCCACAGCGGCTCGATGACTTTTTCACGCCATTGCAATGAGCGGTTGGAGGCTGTGACCGATCCGCTGGTTTCGAACTGGGTGGCGGCCGGCAGCAGGTACACCGCACGGTTGGGGTTCAAATCTTCGGCCTTGCCGGGCATGGCCGCCATGGCAGCAGTCGCCGATGGGTACGGATCAATGACGACCAGCAGATCCAGCTTGTCCATGGCACGCTTCATCTCCAGACCGCGGGTCTGCGAGTTGGGTGAATGGCCCCAGAACACCACCGCACGGAGATTGGAGTCCTGGTCGATCAGCTCGTTCTTTTCCAGCACGCCGTCAATCCAGCGCGACACCGTGATGCCGGGCTTGCCCATCATGGCTGCCGAGGCGTAGCGGCCCTTGATCCAGTCGAAGTCCACGCCCCAGGTTTTGGCAAAGTGCTTCCAGGAGCCTTCGGCCAGGCCGTAGTAGCCCGGCAACGAGTCGGGGTTGGGGCCCACGTCAGTGGCGCCCTGGACGTTGTCGTGGCCGCGGAAAATATTGGTGCCGCCGCCGGACACCCCAACGTTGCCCAGTGCCAGCTGCAGGATGCAGGATGCGCGGACGATGGCATTGCCGATGGTGTGCTGGGTCTGGCCCATGCACCAGACGATGGTGGAGGGACGGTTCTTGGCCATCATCTCGGCGGCCATGTACACCCGCGCTTCCGGCACGCCGCAGGCCTCTTCGACCTTGTCTGGAGTCCATTTGGCGAGAACGTCTTCCTTGACCTTGTCCATGCCGTAGACACGGTCGTTGATGTACTTGGTGTCTTCCCAGCCGTTCTTGAAAATGTGGTACAGGATGCCGAACAGGAAGGGAATGTCAGAGCCGGAGCGGATGCGGATGTACTCGTCGGCCTTGGCGGCGGTACGGGTGAAACGCGGGTCCACCACGATCATCTTGCAGCCGGTTTCCTTGGCGTGCAGCATGTGCAGCATGCTGACAGGGTGCGCCTCGGCAGCGTTGGAGCCGATGTACAACGCGCACTTGCTGTTCTGCATGTCGTTGTACGAATTGGTCATCGCACCATAGCCCCAGGTGTTTGCAACACCCGCCACCGTGGTGGAGTGGCAAATGCGGGCCTGGTGATCGCAGTTGTTGCTGCCCCAGAAGCTGACGAACTTGCGCAGCAGGTAGGACTGCTCGTTGTTGTGCTTGGACGAGCCGACAAAGTAGACCGAGTCCGGACCGCTGGCCTTGCGCAACTCCAGCATGCGGGCGGAAATTTCGTTCAGGGCCACATCCCAGCTGATGCGCTCGTACTTGCCATTGACCAGCTTCATCGGGTAGCGCAGGCGGTACTCGCCATGGCCGTGCTCGCGCAGGGCGGCACCCTTGGCGCAATGCGCACCGAGGTTGATCGGGGAGTCGAAGACGGCTTCCTGGCGGACCCAGACACCGTTCTCCACCACCGCATCGACCGCACAGCCCACGGAGCAGTGCGTGCAGACAGTGCGCTTGACTTCAATCTTGCCGCTGCCGTCACCGGCGCCGGGCGTCGCCGCCTTGGCCTTCTTGACCAGCGTCAGTTGGGTGGCCGCGAGACCCACGCCAACACCCAGGCCGGAACGGCGCAGGAAGGCACGGCGGTCCATGGTGGGCAAGGCGCCGGACAGGCCGCGCGCGAGGCTCTGCACAAAGCGCGGGGAGCCCGCACGGTGCGCCGGATGGACATCATTGGATTTTTTCGTGAGCAGCATGAAGCTCTCCGTGAAAGGTGAATCGATTAGATACGGGTGGTTTTGTAGTAGCGCTTCACGTGCTCGGAAAGGCTGTAGCCGCCGCCCTTTTCAGGGGCCGGCCTGGCCGGCTCCTGCAGCTCCGCTTGAAGTGCCGGAGCACCCGGCAAGGCCACCACCGCGGCAGCGGCCGCGCCCGTGACAGCAGCGCCAAAGAAAAAACCCCGGCGCGAAGGCTTGGATTGACTGTCTTGCATCAACGTCTCCAGAAAAGCTGAATGACCACCTATGTAACTATTTACATACTTTACGTCAGAGTGAGGCGTTCACTCACAGGGTTACCCGCATAACACTATGGACTGAAAAGGTAAGTAATCTTATCTTTTTCAGCGCCCATTGCAGTCCTTCACAGTGTCTCAAATTGAGATAAAACATGCTCAGTGAAAACCCTTTCGACAGGCTTTCTTCCGGGCCCCGGACAGACGTCACAGGCTGTCAAGCCAGCATGTCGAAGCCCTGGGTCTCGACGCTCACAAAACTGCCGGTGAAAGCCCCGAGCGCCCGGTAAAACCGCGCCTTGGGATGGGCCGCCAGGGCCTCGCACAGCGCCGGAACCCAGGCCTGTACGTGCCGGGTGAAAAACTCCCGCTGCCGCGTGAGGTTGGCCACCGCCACATCGTCACCCGCGATGAGGTAGCGCATCACCTCGCACACATAGGCCACATGGTCCTCGGTCTCCGACATGGCGTCGTCGCGCGCAAGGCCCAAGGCAGCAATGTCGTCACGCAACGACGCCAGCGGTTTTTCGTTGAGAAATCCGCTCAGGTAATGCGAGCCAAAAAGATACACCTCGGGTTTGCCGACACCGCCGAAAAGCGCGTCGTATTCCTGCCGGATGTCTGCCAGTGACATCTCACGCGCTGCAGCCACCAGGTCCCGCCAGGAGCTCTCGAGCAGTGCGCCGGCAGCCGGCGCTTCCGTGACGGCCACGCGCAGGTTCTCGTGCAGTTCGGCCGAAGGCGCTGCGTAATACAGCGCGGCCAGCAGGCCATAGACCTCGGCGCGTGCGGTTTCTTCGTCGAGGGTGGAAGCGGAAAGGGGAGCTTGCGTCATGGCGTGCAGGTTCTTCAGCGGATGTCGGTGATCTTGATTTCGTTCTCGGCGGAATAGAGGTCGATGACCCGGCAATCGCCGCACATCTTCAGCCGGTCGGCCGCTGCGCCCTGGAACATCGCGTGGCCGGAAAGCTTGCCCAGCATGGACTCGATCCCTTTGAGCGTGCCGAAGGGCTTGCTGCAGCGGATGCACTGGTAGGGCTGGGCTTCATTGAGGACACGCGCTTCCTTGCGCTGCGGCGTGAGCAGCAGGCGCGGCTCCAGCGTGATGGCATCCTCCGGGCAGGTGCTGGCGCACAGGCCGCACTGCACGCAGTTTTTCTCGATGAATTTGAGCTGCGGGCGATCCGGGTTGTCCTGCAGCGCGCTGGCCGGGCAGGCGCTGACACAGCTCAGGCAGAGGGTGCAGGTGTCGGCATTGACACGCAGGCTGCCGAAGGGCGAGCCCTTGGCAGGCAGCGCGACGGCCTCTGGCAGCGGCGCTGTTGCCTGGGTCATCAGGTGGTCCAGCGCCATGTCGAGCGTGCTGCGTTTTTCCTGCACCACGGCAAAGCGGGCGGGCGTTGCGGGCACATCCGGCCGAGCGCGGCTGATGGCCTGCAGGGCAGCGTCCAGTGCCATCTCGGGGGCGTGGTTCGCGCCGTCCGCGGTGCGCACCAGATGGAAATGCACACCCGCATAGCCCATGCCGCTCAGCAGTGCCTGCGCCACCTGCATCTGGTCGGTCAGGCCTTCGAGGTAAGCGGGCGCTTCCTCGTCGGTCGCCAGCACCGCCACCTGCGACGCACCCAATGCCACGGCGCTGAGCCACAGGTCGAGGCCGACGCTGGCGGTATGCCACAGCGCCTGCGGAATCACATTGGCAGGCACGCCGCGCACCGCCTTGTTCAGCCGGGCAGCGCGGCCCAGGGCCTCCACCGCCTGCTGGCCTTGCACCTGGCTGTGCAGCAGCAGGACCGGTTGGGTGCCCCCTGCCTTGGCATAGGTGGACAGCAGGGTTTTCAGGCGCACGCCCTGCTCGCTGGCGCGCGGATACGCGTAGGTCAGCGCGCCGGTGGGGCACACCGTGGTGCAGGCACCGCAACCCACGCACAGGTTCGGATTGACGACGATCTGCTGGCGGCTTTTCTCGCTGCTGATGGCCTGTGCCGAGCAGATGTCGATGCAGGCACTGCAGCCGACGGTTTCGTTGCGGCTGTGGGCGCACAGCTTCTGTTTGTAGGCAAAGAACTTGGGCTTTTCAAATTCACCCACCAGATCGCGCAGCTTGACCACCGTGGCCAACAGCCCGGGGGACGCCAGACCGGCCGAAGCATCGAGTGCAAAGTAGCCTTGCGGCGGTGCATGCAGGTCGATCAGGGGCCGGGCACCCAGGTCGAGCACGATGTCGAAAGACTCCGAGAGCTTCTGCGGCTCGCGGTTGAAGTCGATGGCGCCGGCGACCTTGCAGGCGGCCACACAATCGCGGTGCGAGGTGCACTTGTCAAGGAGAACCTGATAGCTGAGATCAATCGCGTTTTCCGGGCAGGCCGTCACGCAGGCATTGCAGCGCGTGCACAGGTCCAGGTCAATCGGGTTGGTCTTGTTCCAGCTGGCGTCAAACGCACCCAGCCAGCCCTTCAGGGCCAGCTGATCGCCGCTGATGACAGGGTATTTGCGCTCCTGCGCCGGAAACCCCGGCTGCGGCTGCGCAGAAACGCCTTGCGCAAAGATCGTCACGTCGAGCGTGTCGGCCAGCAGCGCAGCAAGCTGTTCGGCACGGTCCAGCGCACCTACGATCAGCAGGCGACCATTGCTTTTGTAGGTGACGGTGGCCACCGGCTCGGCATCAGGCAAATGTGCGGCGGCCAGAAGCGCCGCCAGCTTGGGGCTGGCACTGGCGCCGTCCCGGCTCCAGCCGCCGGTCTCGCGGATGTTGACGAATTTGATGACGGAGGTGGCGCCTTGGGTCTGGCCCGCCACCTCGGCGAACAGGCGTTTTTCCTGGGTGCAGGCGACCACCACGTCATCGCCTGAGGCGATGGCCTTCTGGAAACTCCCCACCTCGCGCCGGCACAGGGCCGAATGCAGGGTCAGTGTTTCATTCAGTGCCGTGCCCAGCGCCTGGGGCTGGAGCGGCATGGTCTGGTTGCAGTCGCAAATCAGTGTGGGCATGGTGGTGTGGGCTGGCTTGCGCGCCGGTCGGCAGCGCAGGCGGGGTGGTAACTGGAAGGCCTGGAAGGCCGATGGCGTCGGAAGGGCCGGACAGAGCGGAACTGCCCGTGGGCAGGGCGGCCGGGGAATCCGTGGACTGTGCCACGCTTTCACCGGCCGCAGGGTACGCATTTTCCCCCGCTGCGGGGGCGGGCTGCGGCGCCGCGTCCGATGCCTGGTTGCCGGCATCGGCTTTTTCTTCCTCGTCGTCGAACAGGTTCAGGAACTTGGCACTCGTCATCTGCCGCAGCATGGACTCCGGAATCGGGTCCGACTTGGAGTAGTCGTCGATGTAAATGTCCAGACCGTCCATCACATTGAAATGGGGGTCGGCAAAAAGCTTCTTCATCGCCGCATTGCGAACGTCCGGGCCGACATTGGTCGCCATGAAGGGCTTGAAGTCCGAATCCTTGGTGAGCAGGCTCACATCGTCCAGCGACAGGGGCTTGGCCACCGGGGTGGCAGGGTCTGCGGCTGGACCGGCAGTCGGGCCATCAGGCGCCAACGCTGCAGTTGCAGGGACGGCCACCGGGGCCGGCAAGACGGCGGCTTTTGCCGGCGGCGCGGGTTCATCGAGCGGCTTGCCCTGCAGCACATCCGTCTTGCGGCGCGCCCAGCGGCCGAGAAAGCCGCGCGGTTCTTCTTCAGCCACGGCCGCCTCCGCCCAAGGTCTTGTCCGTGCTCACGCGCGCCGGGTTGCCGAAACGGTCGGTGAGGGATTTGAAGCTCTGGGGCCGCTGACGGCGCTTGGCCTCCAGCACGTGGTGCTGCTCCACAAAGGCCAGCACCCACTCGGCGATGTCGCGGGTGACAGGCACCTGCTCCACGGTTTCCTGCGCATCCAGCCAGCGACCAGCGTCGTGGTAACTCACGGTCACGATTTGCGGCACCGCCACCGGCTCGTCGGCCAGCGCGGCCTCTTCCTCCATGCGCCACACCACCCAGAAGCAGGGCTGCTCGGTGGTCACGTTGAGGTAGTAGCCTTCTGCATCGTCTGTGAACAGCTCCACCCTGAACCCGGGGTGCAGCCAGCGCTCTTCGTGGTCGTCTTTCAGCAGCAGCCGCGGCTCGGCGCCAAAACCATCCTCGTTTGGCACGATGTCCGCGAGCGACCAGCGCCAGGGCTGCCAGCGGTTGTCAATCCGCTCGCGGCGCATCACCACCGCCACCTCGACGAATGGCCGGTGTGCGCCAGCTTCCGGATCAGCGTGGTGGAGGAGGAAGTCAGACATGCCGGGAGTGTACGGCGATGAATACCCCCCCTGCAGTCACAGGTTCATTGACCCGCGCGCGGGCTGCGGCGCCACGACGATCAACCGGCCAGCGCCGCCACTCCCTGCGTACCGTAACCGGCGACCGCGGCAGGCTCCCCGCCGCGCCGCAGCGCCACGGCACAGTACTTGAACTCGGGGATCTTGCCGAACGGGTCGAGTGCGGCGTTGGTCATCAGGTTGGCCGCTGCCTCGTAATAGGCAAACGGAATGAAGACAGCACCACGCGGCGTGCCGTCGTCGCGGCGCACATGGATGGCGACCTGGCCGCGGCGCGACTGCACCGTCACGACATCGCCCGGCACCAGTCCCAGTGCCTGCAAGTCATCACCGCAGAGCGAGGCTGTGGCCATCGGCTCGATCGCATCCAGCACAGTGGCGCGGCGCGTCATGCTGCCGGTGTGCCAGTGCTCCAGTTGCCGGCCAGTGATCAGCACAAACGGGTACTCGGCGTCCGGCCGCTCGTTGGCCGGAATGATGTCGGCGGGTACCAGATGCACGCGCCCGTCGCTGGTGGCAAAACGGTCGATGAACACCGTGGGCGCGCCGGGGTCGTCTTCGGTAAGGCAGGGGTAGGTGACGCTGGACTCACGCTGCAGCCGCTCCCAGGTGATGCCCGAGATGGCTGCGTGCATGGCTTGACGCATTTCCTCGTACACAGCCGCCACGCCAGCGTGTTCGCCTGCGTAGTTCCATACCAACCCCATTCGCGATGCGATCTGCTGGATGATCCACAGATCCGGCTTGGCTTGGCCTGGCGGGTCAATCGCCTGCTGACCGAGCTGCACCATGCGGTCGGTGTTGCTCACGGTGCCGGTCTTCTCGGGCCAGGCTGTCGCCGGCAGCACCACATCGGCGAGCCACGCGGTTTCGGTCATGAAGATGTCCTGCACCACCATGTGCTCCAGCGACGCCAAAGCATGACGTGCATGGTTCAGGTCCGGGTCGCTCATGGCCGGGTTCTCGCCCATGACATACATGCCGCGGATCTTGTGCGGATCGCTGTCGGGCGCGAGCGCCTTGTGCATGATCTCGACCACGGTGTAGCCGGGTTTTTCATCGAGCTTCGTGTCCCAGAATTTCTCGAACCACGCATGCGCACCGGCGTTGTCCACCCGCTGGTAGTTGGGGAACATCATCGGAATCAGACCCGCGTCGCTGGCGCCCTGCACATTGTTCTGGCCGCGCAGCGGGTGCAAGCCGGAACCCGGCTTGCCGATCTGACCGGTGACGGTGCTCAGCGCGATCAGGCAGCGCGCGTTGTCGGTGCCGTGCACATGCTGGCTCACGCCCATGCCCCAGAGAATCATCGCGCCCTTGGCAGCCGCAAAAGCCCGCGCCACCTCGCGCAGCGTTTCAGCCGGAATGCCGCAAATCGGTGCCATCGCCTCGGGGCTGTAGCCCTTGACGTTTTCCTTGAGCGCCTCGTAATTGCTGGCACGTTCGCGGATGAAGGTTTCGTCGGTCAAGCCCTCTTCAATGACGGTGTGGATCATTGCATTGAGCATGGCCACATCGGTATCGGCCTTGAACGGCAAGGCGCGCCAGGCGTGCTTGGCGATGTCGGTGCCGCGCGGATCGGCGATCACGATCTTGGCGCCACGCTTGGCGGCGTTCTTCATGAAGGTGGCAGCCACCGGGTGGTTGCTGGTGGGGTTGCAGCCGATCAGGAAAATCAGGTCCGAGTGCTCGACGTCGTTCACCTGGTTGCTCACAGCGCCCGAACCCACGCCCTCCAGCAACGCCGCCACGCTGGACGCATGGCACAGCCGTGTGCAGTGGTCCACGTTGTTGGAACCAAAGCCGGTGCGCACCAGCTTCTGGAACAGGTAGGCCTCTTCGTTGCTGCCCTTGGCCGAGCCGAAACCTGCCAATGATTTTTTGCCGTAGGTGTGGCGTAGGTGTTTGAGCGGGCCGGCGGCCAGCGCCAGGGCCTCTTCCCAGGTGGCTTCGCGGAACACTTCAGACCAGTCGGCGGTGTCACGGTTCAGGTGCTGCAAGGCCTCCGGGTCCTTGCGCACGCCGGGCTTGCGGATCAGCGGCACAGTCAGGCGCTGCGGGCTGTGGGCGTAATCAAACCCGAAGCGGCCCTTGACGCACAGGCGGCTGTGGTTGGCGGGTCCGTCGCGGCCCTCGACGCTGACAATCCGGTTGTCTTTCACGTTGTAGGTGAGCAGGCAGCCGACGCCGCAGAAAGGGCAGACCGAGTCCACTTTCTTGTCCACCACCTGCGAGCCGACCTGGGTCTTGGGCATCAGCGCGCCGGTGGGGCAAGCCTGAACGCACTCGCCGCAGGCCACGCAGGTGCTGTCGCCCATGGGGTCGTCCAGATCGAACACGATCTCACTGTGCGAGCCGCGCATGGCGTAACCGATGACGTCGTTGACCTGTTCTTCGCGGCAGGCGCGCACGCAGCGGTTGCACTGGATACAGGCGTCGAGGTTGACGGCCATGGCGGGGTGCGACACATCGGCAGCGGGCTGCTCGCGGCGCAGCGCCTTCAGTTCGGGGCGCACCATGACGTCCATGCGGGCGGCCCAGTCGCTGAGCTCGCCATGCTGAAGCGACTCATCGGCTTCATCCCATTTGTAGCCAGTGTCGGGCATGTCGGACAGCAGCATCTCCAGCACCATCTTCTGGCTCTTGACGGCACGTTCGCTCTGGGCCTGCACCTCCATGCCGGCGGTGACGTTGCGGCAGCAGCTCGGGGCCAGCGTGCGTTCGCCCTTGATCTCGACCACGCAGGCGCGGCAGTTGCCGTCGGCACGCAAGCCATCCTTGTAGCAAAGGTGTGGAATGCACACGCCGCTGCGCTCAGCGGCTTTCAGAATGGTTTCGCCCTCGTAGGCACGCAGGGTTTTGCCGTCAAGTTTGAACTCGACGGTCTGCACGGTCACCTCTTCAATCCGAGCCGGCGCGTTCATGGGGCTACCTCATGGGGAAAATATTTCTGGACACAACGCACCGGATTGGGCGCTGCCTGGCCAAGCCCGCAAATCGACGCATCGGTCATCACCACGTTCAGGTCTTCCAGCGTGGTGTGGTCCCAGGCGGGAGCTTCCATCAGCGTCGCCGCCTTGGCCGTACCGACGCGGCAAGGCGTGCACTGGCCACAGCTTTCGTGGGCAAAGAAACGCATCATGTTCAGCGCCGCGTCACGCGCCTTGTCCTGGTGGCCCAGCACGATGACGGCGGCCGAGCCGATGAAGCCGCCATGCGGCTGCAGGGTGTCGAAGTCCAGCGGCACATGTGCCAGGCTGGCCGGGAAAATGCCGCCTGACGCCCCGCCGGGCAGGTAGGCATACAGCGTGTGGCCTTCCTGCATGCCGCCGCAGTATTCATCGATCAGCTCCAGCAGCGTGATGCCCGCAGGCGCCAGCTTGACGCCCGGCTCCTTGACCCGGCCGCTCACGCTGAAAGAACGCAGGCCCTTGCGGCCGTTGCGGCCAAAGCCGCTGAACCACTGCGGGCCTTTTTCGACAATGTCGCGCACCCAGTACAGGGTTTCAAAGTTGTGTTCCAGCGTCGGCCGGCCAAACAGGCCCACCTGTGCGATGTAGGGCGGACGCATGCGCGGCTCGCCGCGCTTGCCTTCGATGCTTTCAATCATGGCCGACTCTTCGCCGCAGATGTAGGCACCGGCACCGCGCCGCAGTTCGATGTGCGGCAAGGGGCACGGCGGATCGGCCTGCAGCTTGGCAATTTCCGCTTCCAGCAAGGCGCGGCAGCCGTGGTATTCATCCCGCAGGTAGATGTAGCAGGCGTCAATGCCCACGACCTGCGCCGCCACCAACAGGCCTTCGAGGAAGCGGTGCGGGTCGCGCTCCAGGTACGTGCGGTCCTTGAACGTACCGGGCTCACCTTCATCAATGTTCACAGCCATCAACCTCGGCGCTGGCTGGTCGCGAACGATGCGCCATTTGCGCCCCGCTGGAAAGCCCGCCCCACCCAGGCCGCGCAGGCCGGAGTCTTCCATCGCCTTGAGCACGCGCTCGGCGTCGTCCTCGCCATTGACGAGCGCAGCGGCCAGCGCGTAGCCCCCATTCGCACGATATGTCGCATAGTCGGTGCAGGCCGGGCTGCTCTGCGCTGCCGGCTGGGTAGCCGTCGGAATGGCGGCCTCGGCATGATCGGCCGCTGAAAAATGAATGCCGGATTCCGGCGGCACATGCTGCGTCTGCCCTTGGCGTACCTGCAACACAACCTTCTCCGCCGTGGCGAACGGCACCGGGCACTGGTGCACCACGGCTGCCGGCGCCTGCTCGCAGCGGCCGATGCACGGTGCGGCGACGACACGTACATCGGCATCGCCCAGCAGGGCTGGCAGGCGCGCCAGCAGGTCCTGCGCACCGGCCAGCTCGCAAGCCAGCCCGTCACACACACGCACCGTCAGGCCGGGCGCCTGGCCATCGCCCCGCACCACCTCGAAGTGGTGGTAGAAAGTGGCCACCTCATAGACCTCGGCCATCGGGATGTTCATCTCTTTGGCGAGCGCCACCAGATGCCGGTCGTGCAGGCAGCGGTGGGCATCGTTCAGCTGGTGAAGGTGCTCGATCAGCAAGTCACGGCGATGGCCCTCGGGAGGCCGTGGGCCTATCAGTGCACGCACTTCAGCCAGTGACGTGTCATCCGGCTGGCGCCCCTTGAGCCTGCTCTTGCGGCGGATGCGCTCGCGCATGTCGTCCACCGTGGCGATGGCCACAGCTTTCATTTCGGTAACGCGACCAGGGTGGTTCATGGCAGGGAGCTCAAGTGGCAACAAGGGCCATGGGGGTTGCAGCACCTGCCGCAGCGTCCCGATGGCCGTTCAAAAAATCAGTGAATGAGTTTGGCAACGCTCTGCATCGTGCGGTAAACGCCCCACGCCAGCGGGATGCCCACCGCGAGCCAGGCCAGCGCCACCACCGCAGGGCTGACGGTGTCGGAACCGCCGCCCTCGCCGGAGCGGCGCAATTCGGCAGCCGAGGCCTTTTCGTGGGCCAGACGCTTTTCTTCCGCCAGTTCGGCATCGCTCATGAACCACTTGTCGTTCAGTGGTCGCACCAGCAGGTTGCAGATCAGGCCCACCACCAGCATGCCGGTGAGGATGTACATGGTCTGGTTATAAACCTGGCTGCGGGGAATGCCAAGGCCCAGTTGGTATTCGCGCATGTAGTTCACCACCACCGGGCCGACGATGCCCGCCGTCGACCACGCGGTCAGCAGGCGCCCGTGAATCGCGCCCACCATTTGCGTTCCGAAAATATCCGCCAGATAGGCCGGCACAGTCGCAAAACCGCCGCCATACATGCTGAGGATGACGCAGAAGGCCGCCACGAACAGGAAAATGCTGCCAGCAGCGGCACTGCCAGGCACGCCGAAGTACAGCACGCCGCCCAGCACGAAAAACACCACATAGGTCATCTTGCGGCCAAGCTTGTCGGACAGGCTGGCCCAGAAGAAGCGGCCACCGATGTTGAACAGGCTGAGCAGCGCGGTAAAGCCTGCAGCCACGCCGGCGATTGCCGCCAGCTGGGTTTTGTCGAGCTCACCGAATCGCAGCGGCACACCGATCAGCGCGCCGCCGAACACTTCCTGCAGCATGGGCGAGGACATGCCGATCACGCCAATGCCGGCGCTCACGTTCATGCACAGGGCCATCCAGATCAGCCAGAACTGGGGAATGCCCCAGACCTTTTTCACGTGCACATGACGCTGCGTGATCATCGCGTTGTGGGTCTGCGCCGGTGGTGGCGTCCAGCCAGCAGGCTTCCAGCCGGTCTCGGGCACACGGTAACCGAAAGCACCCGCCACCATGAACACGAAATAGATCAGTGCCATGACCACAAAGGTCTGCATCACACCCACGCTGGTGGGCGTGGCGAAATACTTCATCAGGTCGGCCGCCAGCGGGGAGCCGATCATGGCACCCCCGCCAAAGCCCATGATGGCCATGCCGGTGGCCATGCCGCGGCGATCAGGGAACCACTTGATCAGGGTAGAGACCGGGGAGATGTAGCCCAGCCCCAGGCCGATGCCGCCGATCACGCCCGAGCCGAGGATCATCAGCCAGAACTGGTGCAGGTAAATGCCCAGCGCCGAGATCAGCATGCCGCCGCACCAGCAGACGGCCGATACCACACCCGCCTTGCGCGGACCGGCCCGCTCCAGCCAGCCGCCCCAGACTGCCGCGGCAGTGCCCAGCAACACAAAAAACAGGGTGTACATCCAGCCGAGCGTGGAGATCTTCCAGTCGCAGCTGGTGGTGAAGAGTTCCTGGATGAAACCCACCTCGGGGCCGCACTTGATGGCGTCCTTGAGTCCCAGCGCCTTGGACAGCGGCAACCAGAACACCGAGAAGCCATAGGCCATGCCGATACACAGATGAATGGCCAGCGCGGCCGGCGGTACCAGCCAGCGGTTGAAGCCCGGCCCGGCGATGATGCGTTCCTTGTCGAGAATTCCTGACATGCTTTTGTCTCCAGCTTTGTTGTAATTGAGTCCGCCCTCATGAGGCTGCGCGGAGTGTGGGTGCACGACGCAGCCAGGTCAAATTGAATCGGGACATGCCTCGATTCAAAAACTAAATATCCGGGTTAACGTGCCCCCACGGTCGCTCACTGCGTGTAGCTCCCTGCCCCCCAAGGGGGCCGCCCGCCTGTGGCCCGGCTAAGCCGGTTCCACGGCTCGTGCTGGTGGGAATACCAGCCCCCACGGTCGCTCACTGCGTGTAGCTTCCTGCCCCCCAAGGGGGCCGCCCGCCTGCGGTCTGGCGAAGCCAGTCCCGCGGCTCATGCTGGTCTGAAGACCCCCTCCGTTCGCCCTGAGGTATCGAAGGGCCTGAGCACCGTGAAATCCGTTCGTCCTGAGCCTGTCGAAGGACAGGCCAGCGCCTGCTAGACGCCGAGCAGGCCGCTGTGCGCTGCGACGTGCTGCAGCCAGGCCGGGTCTTCTGCCAGTGCCAGTGCGGCCTCCAGCGTGCGCGAGGGGCGGTCGCCGCCCTGGGCCATGAAGCCGATGGCCGTGAGCACTTCGGGGCCGACCAGGGGCAGGGCCTCCAGTTCCTGGTAGCCGCGCAACGCACCCACCAGCGCACCGGGCATCACCGTGCAGACACTGCCCTCGGACACCACCAGCGACAGCGTGAGGATGGAGTTGGTCTCCATGCGCGGCTCGCACGGCACACCCGCGTCATGAAATGCCTTGTCGACAATCGTGCGGTTGTGCATTTCGCGCGTGAGCAGGCACAGCGGATGGGCCGATGCCTCAGCCCAGGTGATCTGCGGCCCCATCTGGAGCTGGCCCTTTTTCTGCGTGGCGGCACGCCGCACAAAAAAGTAATGCTCGGTGTACTGCGGAATCTGCCTGAGGCTGGGGCCGTTCTTGCGCAGCCTGTCGGTGTAGCCCAGGCCCATGTCCAGCGAAAGGCTCTCCAGTCCGGCCTCCAGCTCGTTGGAGCTCATCGACAGAACAGTCGGAACGACGCCAGGATGGCGCGCATGAAGCTGCGCACAAAAACGCGCGGCAATCGGCATGGCGGTGGGCACCGCCCCCACGCGCAATGTGCCCTGCGGATTGCCGATGCCGCTGTCGAGTTCCTGCTGCAGCAGGTCGCGCTCATGCAGCATGCGCTGCGCGCTGAGCAGCACGCGCTCGCCCTCGGGTGTCAGCCCTTCGAAGTTGCGGCCGCGCCGGACAATGACAGTTCCGAACTCAAGCTCCAGCGCACGCAGCGCGTTGGACAGCGCGGGCTGGGTGATGTGGCACGCCTGGGCCGCACGGCCGAAGTGCTTGTGCTCATCCAGCGCTGCCAGGTAACGCAGGGAAGCCAGCAGGTTCATGGGATGCGCGGGCCCCGGTCAGGTGTCTTTGGAAATCTTGATGGTCGGGAACTTCGACGAGAAGTCCCTGGCCTTGGCGGCCACCGTGATGGCCATCTTGCGCGCCACTGCCTTGTAAATCGCGGCCACGTCGCCGTCGGGGTCGGCTACCACGGTGGGCCGGCCGTTGTCGGCCTGCAGGCGGATCTGCATGTCCAGCGGCAGCGCGCCGAGGTAGTCCATCTTGTAGTCGGCCGCCATCTTCTTGCCGCCGCCTTCGCCAAAGATGTGCTCGGCGTGGCCGCACTGGCTGCAGATGTGCACCGCCATGTTCTCGACGATGCCGAGGATGGGCACGCCCACCTTCTCGAACATCTTGATGCCCTTCTTGGCATCGAGCAGCGCGATGTCCTGCGGCGTGGTGACGATGACCGCGCCCGTCATGGGCACGCGCTGGCTCAGTGTGAGCTGGATGTCGCCGGTGCCGGGCGGCATGTCGACGATCAGATAATCGAGGTCTTTCCAGTTGGTCTGGCGCAGCAGCTGCTCCAGCGCCTGGGTGGCCATGGGGCCGCGCCAGATCATGGCCTCGTCCTGCGCGACCAGGAAACCAATCGACATCACCTGGATACCGTAGTTCTCCATCGGTTCCATGTTCTTGCCGTCCACGCTCTCGGGCCGGCCCTCGATGCCCATCATCATGGGCTGGCTGGGGCCGTAGATGTCGGCGTCCAGCAGGCCAACGCTCGCGCCCTCGGCCGCGAGGGCCAGGGCCAGGTTCACCGCGGTGGTGCTTTTGCCCACGCCGCCCTTGCCAGACGCCACGGCAATGATGTTTTTCACGTTCGGCAGCAGTTGCACGCCGCGCTGCACGCTGTGGCTGGCGATTTTCACCGCCACATTGACGGACACGTTGTCCACCCCCGGCACGGCCTTGACGGCGGCGATCAGGCTTTTGCGAAAACCAGCGATCTGGCTTTTGGCCGGGTAGCCCAGTTCCACGTCGAACGCCACATCGCCCCCGGTGATCTGCAGGTTCTTGACGGCTTTGGTGCTGACGAAGTCTTTCCCGGTGTTGGGATCGACGACGGTCTGTACGGCGTTCAGGACCGCCTGTTGTTGTGGCTGCTCGGGGGGCATCGGGAAAGTCTCCAGTGGTATCTAGCTTGGGTGAGGGCGGCGGGTCGTGGCGGCAGGACACAGTTGCCGGCTGCAGCCCGGAAGTCTAACGCCCCGACCTGAACCCGCCGCCGGGCAGGGGAATGCCGGTCCCGCCACTTTTGGCGCCACGACTTAAAATCGCCGGTCAGCCTCCCGTGCCTCACTGGGCACCCCAACTCCAGACCCCATGACCCAGCGCCTCCTTTTTGTCACCACCGCCCTGCCGTATGCCAACGGCAACTTCCACATCGGCCACATCATGGAATACATCCAGGCCGACATCTGGGTGCGCTTCCAGCGCATGCAGGGCCATGCGGTGAACTTTGTGGGCGCAGACGACACACACGGCGCACCCATCATGATTGCGGCCGAGAAGGCTGGCAAGACACCCGAGCAATTCGTGGCCGACATTGCGGCGGGCCGTAAGCCCTACCTCGACGGCTTTCACATCAGCTTTGACAACTGGCACAGCACCCACTCGCCCGAGAACACCGAGCTGGCGCGCCAGATTTACCGCGACCTGCGCGACCGCGCCGACGGCAGCCTGATCGAGGTGCGCACGATTGAGCAGTTCTTCGACCCCGCGAAGAACATGTTCCTGCCCGACCGCTACATCAAGGGCGAATGCCCCAAGTGCCACGCCAAGGACCAGTACGGCGACAACTGCGAAGTCTGCGGCTCGGTGTATGCGCCGACCGACCTGATCAACCCGTTCTCCACCCTGTCGGGGGTCAAACCGGAGCTCAAGAATTCCGAGCACTTCTTCTTCAAGCTGTCCGACCCGCGCTGCGTGGCGTTTCTGGAGAACTGGACGCAGGACGGCAAACTGCAACCCGAGGTGGCGAACAAGATCAAGGAATGGTTCTCGGTGCGAACCAACCCCGATGGCACGAAAAGCGAAGGCCTGGGCGACTGGGACATCAGCCGTGACGCGCCTTACTTCGGCATCGAGATTCCTGACGCACCGGGCAAATACTTCTATGTGTGGCTGGACGCGCCGGTGGGCTACCTCGCCTCATTGAAAAACCTGCTGAAAAAACGCGGCGAGAACTACGAGGCCTACATGGCCACGCCGGGCCTGGAGCAGTACCACTTCATCGGCAAGGACATCGTCACCTTCCACACCCTGTTCTGGCCCGCGATGCTGCACTTCAGCGGCCGCAAGACGCCCGACAACGTGTTTGTGCACGGCTTTTTGACCGTGAACAACGGCGAGAAGATGAGCAAGAGCCGCGGCACCGGGCTGGACCCGCTCAAATACCTGAGCCTGGACATGAACCCCGAGTGGCTGCGCTACTACCTGGCCGCCAAGCTCAATGCGCGCAATGAGGACATTGACTTCAATGCGGATGACTTCATGGCGCGGGTCAACAGCGATCTGGTGGGCAAGTACATCAACATTGCCAGCCGGGCGGCGGGCTTCATCGCTAAACGCTTCGGTGGCCAGCTCGGCACACCGTCAGCCGATGGCGACGCGCTTCTGGAGACTCTGCGGTCAGCCCGCACCAGCATCACACCGCTTTATGAAAGCCGCGAGTTCGCCAAGGCACTGCGCGAAGTCATGCTGCTCACCGATCGTGTGAACGCCTACGTCGATCAGAACAAGCCCTGGGAACTGGCCAAACAAGCCGGCATGGAGGCACGCCTGCAGGACGTGTGCACCGTGTGCATCGAAGCCTTCAGGCTGTTGACGATTTACCTCAAGCCCGTGCTGCCAGCGCTTGCCGTGCAGGTGGAAGCGTTTCTCGGCACCAAACCACTGACTTTCGCGGATGCATCCACCCGTCTTGGGCAGTCCCACGTGATTGGCGACTACAAGCACCTGATGCAACGCGTCGATCCCAAGCAGCTCGAAGCCCTGTTCGAGCCACCCGCATCCGCCGAACCCATTCAACCGGCAGCGGAGCTCGCCCTGCCCGGCGGTGAAGCACTCGCCCCCACCATCACCATCGACGATTTCGCGAAGATCGACCTGCGCATTGCGCTGATCGTCAATTGCGAAGCCGTTGAAGGCTCGACCAAGCTGCTGCGCCTGACGCTGGATGTGGGAGAAGGTAAAACCCGCAACGTCTTCAGCGGCATCGCCAGCGCCTACCAGCCCGCCGACCTGATCGGCAAGCACACCGTGATGGTGGCCAACCTGGCGCCGCGCAAGATGAAGTTCGGCCTCAGCGAAGGCATGGTGCTGGCCGCCAGCCATGCGGACGAGAAGGCACAGCCCGGCATTTACGTGCTGGAGCCTCTGCCTGGGGCGATGCCCGGCATGCGGGTGCGCTGAAGCGGCCCAGACGCCACAGCCTTCCCACCGCCATTGGGCGTACGCCGGCATCGGCTGACATGGCTGCTGCGGATGCACAATGGCAGGGCATGCATCTCCCGGACTACCTTGCGCCCTTCCGGCCCCGCCTGCTTCCGGCGCTGAGCGGGTACACCCGTGAGCGGTTCTTCAGGGATGCCGGCGCGGGCGTCACCGTCGGCATCGTGGCGCTGCCGCTGGCGATGGCTTTTGCGATTGCCTCGGGCCTGAAGCCGGAGGCCGGCATCTGGACGGCCATCATTGCCGGTGCAATCATTTCCGCGCTGGGCGGCTCGGCGGTGCAGATTGGCGGGCCGGCCGGTGCCTTCATCGTCATCGTCTACGGCATCCTCGAACGCTATGGCCTCGCCAACTTGCTGATTTCCACCGCCTGCGCTGGCGTGCTGCTGTTTCTGCTGGGGTTTTTCAAGCTCGGCACGCTGGTGCGCTACGTGCCCGTGAGCATTGTGGTGGGCTTCACCAACGGCATTGCGGTGCTGATCGTGCTGTCGCAGATCAAGGACTTGCTGGGCCTGCAGATTCCCAAAATACCGGCTGACTTCTTCTCGCAACTGCGCGTCATGGCCGGCCATCTGGACAGCTTCAACCCCTACGCACTGGGCCTCGGCCTGGCCTGCCTGCTGGGGCTTTTTGTGTGGCCGCGGATTTTCGACACCCACTCCCGCGCCGCCAATGGATTCACCACCCGGTTGCTGAAGATGATGCAAGCCGTGGAAGGGGTGCAGCTGCAGCGCGCCACGCGCATGGCCTCGCGCATGCCGGGGCCGATCGTGGCGCTGGTCAGCCTCACTGCCTTTGCCTACTTTCTGAACCTGCCGATCGACACCATCGGCACGCGCTTTGGCGGTATCCCGCGCACGCTGCCCGCCTTTACCCTGCCCGACTTTTCGTGGGGCACGGTGCGGCTGCTGCTGGCCCCCACACTGACGATTGCCTTGCTGGGCGCCATCGAGTCACTGTTGTGCGCCAGGGTGGCCGACCAGATCTCGGGGCTGCCGCGCCACGACCCCAACCAGGAACTGATGGCGCAGGGCATCGCCAATTTTGTGGTGCCGTTTTTCGGTGGCATGCCCGCCACCGGCACCATCGCGCGGACGGTGACCAATGTGCGCTCGGGCGCCTCGTCGCCAGTGTCGGGGCTGGTGCATGCCCTCACACTGCTGGTGGTGGTGCTGGCGGCCGCGCCGCTGGCCGTGCATGTGCCGCTGGCAGTGCTGGCCGGCATCCTGCTCTATGTGGCGTGGAACATGGGGGAGTGGCGCGAGTTTGCCAACCTGCGCCAGGCCAGCAGCCATTACCGTCTCATCATGCTGGGCACGTTTTTGCTTACGGTGATCTTTGACCTCACGGTGGCGCTCCAGGTCGGGCTGGTGCTGGCCTGCGTGCTGTTCGTGCGCCGCATGAGCAGCCTGTTCCAGGTGGTGGAAGTCTCACGCACGGCGGATTCTGCGAATTTCCAGCTTTACGGCTCGCTGTTTTTCGGTGCGGTGGCCAAGATCGACCCGATCCTGAGCGTGGTGGAAAGCGCACCGCAGGGCCTGCTGATCCGGCTGGATGTGCAGTCACTGCAGTCGCTGGATGCCTCGGGCCTGGATGTGCTGGAGCAGTTGCACAAGGCGGTGGTGCTGCGCGGCGGGCGCCTGGTGCTGGCAGGGCTCAATGCCCAGCCACGCGAGGTGATGGCCCGTGCCGGTTTCCTGGCGCACGTGGAAACGCTGTAAACACCAAGCACCTCGGGGCTTTTGGCTAGCGCGAGCCGCCTTTCGGGTAGAGGCTCTCCTCGTCCACCGAGGCTGTGCCCAGCACGTTCAGGTCGCGGTCAAACACCACGGTGAAGATCCGCTGCGTGTTGGGTGGGTTCAGGTAACGCCAGTCATAGTGCACTTCCTGCTTGAGCGCAAAAGGCGTGATCTTCATCGGCTTGCCCAGCATCTTGCGCACCTGCTCCATGCGCATGCCGGGCAGGATGCGCTCGAAATTCTGTGGCGTGAGCACCTGGCGCAAGGCGCTCATCCTGCCGTCCGACCCCACGGTGATCATGTAATTGACCGTTCCTTCGGGCTGGCGGTTGTATTCGAAGGTCCGCGCCCCGGGTGCGGCCGCAACGCCCGCAAAGGGCAACTCCGACATGTCGGCGGCCGTCCAGATTTTTTCCGGTTCGCCAAAGCGGGCACGGACATCGGCCTCGGTGGCCACACCCTCTTCCAGCTCGGCAATGCGCTGCTGGTCGCAGCCGACCAGCCCGAGGACCAACGACAAAATACCCATGCCCAGTACCCCCTTGATGGACGCCCCGGAGCGTACGCTCGCAGGGTGCAACGGCTCACGCGCGGCGGTTGAAAAAACCGCCGGTGCCGGGCCAGACCGGCGCAACAAACCTGTCAACAAATGGCGCACTGACGCTCCCCGGTAAAATCAGACCACTTCACGCACAGAACAGTTTAGCCCCATGTCCATTTTTCGCCGCCCCGACTACACCTCCGACACCACGCAGTTCATTGAGCAGCTGAAGGCCAACAAGCCCACGCTGGAGGCCGAGCAGCGCGCCGGCCGCGCCCTGCTCTGGGACAAAAACCTGAACCGGGGCGACCAGGCCGAGTACGCGGAAGCCCGCGTCCCGCAGCAGCCCTATGTGTACGGCACCGGCAGCCACGACAACGCGAAGTAAAACCTTCTGCCACGACCGGCCGCACCATGTCGAAAACGCCCCTGACGCCCACGCTGGACGAGCTGCCGCCTGCCGGCGAGCTGGCCCTGCCGGAGGCCATGGCGCCCGACATGCCGCTGGTGATTGACCAGGTGGCGCTGGCACGGCTCTATGGCGAGCCGCTGTTTGCGATGCCGCACGATCTGTACATCCCGCCGGACGCCCTCAAGGTGTTTCTGGAGGCGTTTGAAGGTCCGCTGGACTTGCTGCTGTATTTGATCCGCAAGCAGAACTTCAACATCCTCGACATCCCGATGGCGGCCGTCACGCGCCAGTACCTGGCCTATGTCGAGGAGATCCGTGCCACCAACCTGGAGCTGGCGGCCGAATACCTGCTGATGGCCGCCATGCTGATCGAGATCAAGTCGCGCATGCTGCTGCCGCCCAAGAAGACGGCCGAAGGCCAGGAGCCGGAAGACCCGCGCGCCGAGCTGGTGCGCCGCCTGCTGGAGTACGAACAGATCAAGCTGGCCGCCCACAAACTCAACGAGGTGCCGCAGTTCGGCCGCGACTTCCTGCGCGCGCAGGTGTATGTCGAGCAATCGCTGCAGCCGCGCTTTCCCGATGTGAACGTGGTGGACCTGCAGGAAGCCTGGCGCGACATCGTCAAGCGCGCCCGTCTGGTGCAGCACCACGTCATCAGCCGCGAGGAACTCTCGGTGCGCGAGCACATGAGCATCGTGCTGCGCAAACTGCAGGGCCGTAGCTTCCTTGGGTTCGAAGACCTGTTCGACGCCCGGCGCGGCATGCCCGTGCTGGTGGTGACCTTCATCGCCTTGCTGGAACTCTCGAAAGAAGGCCTGCTCGAAGTCACGCAGGCCGAGGCGTTTGCACCCATCTACGTGCGGCTGGCTTACAGCCCAGCCTGAATAGGGCCCCCACGGTCGTTCACTGCGTGTAGCTCCCGAGGCCTTGCAGGCCGCGGCTCGCGGGACGCTTCGCCTCTGTCGCCCGTCCAAGCCTGCGCAGGCAGGCTTGGAGCCGCGGGCTCCAGCCCCTCGGGGGCCGCTGCGCCTGCAGCCCTGCAAAGCCGGTCCTGCGGCTCATGCTGGTTTGAATGCCTCAGCGCCTCCATCTCTGGAAAGTTCAATTCCGTTGGTCCTGCGGTATCGAAGGATGCGCCTGCGGGCTCTGCGACATCACGGATACCCACGGGTCTTTTTACAGGCGTCGGCGTTCTGCGCATGGCACGGTCTTGCCATGCGCTTTTCGCAATAGCTGCACAGCCAAAAAGAGGTTTTTCTGCAGTGGCGAGTTCAGCCCGTCACATTTCAGCGCGCCGTCCTACAACTTTTTACGTTTTGAGGAACATGATCGAAGCAGGATTGAAGGAGCTTCGCGATGAACGTAAAAACGTCCCCCAGACTTTCTGGCGACACCAGCCGGCGGATCAGCCACCAACTGCAGTTTTTTCTGCAACAAACGCTGGGTATTCGGGGGCCACCTGCAGCCGTGAGCAGATTCCATCTCCGCCTTCTGCCACTGGCCTTGCTCAGCGTGAGTCCTCATCTTCTCGCGCAGCAGATTCCCGGCGCTGGCAGCCAGATCCAGCAAATCCCCGCCATTCCCACCCCACAGCAGACCGCCCCCGACATTCGTGTCGAGCCCGCCAAACCGGCACCGGCACCCACGGCGGATGCCACCCGCATTTTCGTGGATACCCTGCACGTGACCGGTGCCAAGGTCTATACGGAAGCTGAACTGGTGGCCATCACCGGTTTCGTTCCGGGCAGCGAGCTGACGCTGTCTGACCTTCGCGGCATGGCCGCCAGGATCACGGCCTATTACGCCAGCAAGGGCTACTTTGTCGCCCAGGCGTATCTGCCGACGCAGGACATCCGCAACAAGACCGTCACCATCGCCGTGCGTGAGGGCGAATACGGCCAGATCAAACTGAACAACCAGAGCAAGCTCTCGGACTCGATCGCCAACAACCTGCTGGGCGGACTGCACAGCGGAGATGCCATCACCGCCGCCCCGCTGGAAAGCCGCCTGCTGCTGCTCTCGGACATCCCGGGCATCCAGGTGCACTCGACGCTGGTGCCCGGCGCAGCGCCGGGAACGTCTGACCTGATGGTCGATGTGACACCCGGCAAGCCGGTGTCCGGCAGCGTGGACGTAGACAACGCGGGCAACCGCTACACCGGTGAATACCGCGCAGGGGCCACCGTGAGCCTGAACAATCCGCTGGGTCTGGGCGACGTCGCGACCTTCCGCGGCGTGACCTCGGGCAGCGGCCTGAACTACGGTCTGCTGTCCTATGAACTGCAGGCGGGCATGGGCCGGGTCGGCGTGTCGTACAGCCGGCTGCACTACAAGCTGGGCGAGGAATTTGCCAGCCTCCAGGCCAACGGCACGGCAGAAGTCGCCAGCATTTACGGCAGCTATCCGCTGATCCGATCGCGCGACAGCAATCTGTATGTCCGCCTTGGCTACGACGCCAAGACCTTCCAGGACAAGATCGACTCGGTCGGCGCCGTCACCGACAAGAAAGATGACGTGCTGACCGCCAGCCTGTATGGCAACCACCGTGACAACCTCGGTGGCGGTGGCTACAGCGCCTATTCGCTCTCGGGGTCGGCCGGCAGGCTCAACATCAAGACACCCGCCGCACTGGCCGCAGATGCCGCCACGGCGCGCAGCAACGGCGCCTGGAACAAGCTGGCCTTCAACGCCATCCGCCTGCAGCGCGTCACCGATACGGTGTCGCTCTACGGTTCGCTGAGCGGCCAGCTGGCATCGAAAAATCTCGACTCATCGGAAAAAATGGAACTGGGCGGCATGAACGGCGTGCGGGCCTATCCCCAAGGCGAAGCTGCTGCCGACCAGGGCTATCTGCTGACCCTGGAAGCCCGGCTGCTGCTGCCGCGCTTTTCCACCAACATGCCGGGGCAGATGCACCTCATCGGGTTTGTCGACCACGGCGGCGTGACGATCAACAAGCAGCCTTGGGCGCCCGGCAACAACCAGCGCACCTTGAGTGCAGCCGGTGTGGGCCTGACCTGGAGCGACCCGGGCAATTTCCTTGTTCGCATGTACTACGCCCGCAAGCTGGGCCACGAGACGGCGCTGTCGGCGCCCGACAAGTCGGGCCGGTTCTGGATACAGGCCGTGAAGTATTTCTAGGAAACACCAGCTCTGCCGCCTGCTGACTGGACCTTTGAACATCGAAAGACGAACCCCATGAACCGCATTCACTCATCCCTCTGGAACGACACGGCGCAAGCTGTTGTCGCCGTGTCTGAAAATACCCGCGGGACGGGCAAGAAGCCGTCGACCGGCCAGCGTGGCAGCAACGCCCGCTTTGTGGTTCAGGCACTGTCGGCAGGTCTCATGCTGGCTTTTGGTGGCGCCGCGTACGCCCTGCCGCAAGGCGGCGTGGTGGCAGCTGGCAGCGCCAGCATCGCCAGCGGCACAAGCAGCACCACCATCACGCAGACGACCGCGAATGCCGTGATCAACTGGCAGAGCTTCAGCATTGGTACCGGGCAGGCTGTGCAGTTCATCCAGCCGGGCACCAGTTCCGTCACGCTCAACCGCGTGCTGGGGGCAGACCCTTCCAGCATCCTGGGCAGTCTGTCGGCCAACGGCAATGTGTTCCTGCTCAATCCGAATGGCGTGCTGTTCGGCGGCGGCGCGTCAGTGAATGTCGGCGGGCTGGTGGCATCCACCCTCGGCATGAGCGATACCAATTTCATGGCGGGGCAATATGCCCTCAACAACACCGGCGGCACCGGCACTGTGCTGAATCAGGGCACCATCACCGCAGCCGACGGAGGCTATGTGGCCCTGCTGGGCAGAAACGTCAGCAACCAGGGCGTGATCTCTGCGCGCATGGGCACCGTGGTGCTGGCCTCCGGCAACGCCATGACGCTGGATTTGGGCGGCGACGGCCTGCTGAACGTGTCGGTGACGCAAGGCGCAGTGAACGCGCTGGTCGACAACGGCGGCCTGATCCGCGCGCCAGGAGGCCATGTGCTATTGACCGCACAGGGCGCCGGCAACCTGCTGCAGACCGTGGTGAACAACACCGGCGTGATCGAGGCGCAGACGCTGGCCAACCGCAATGGCCAGATCCTGCTGCTGGCAGACATGCAAACGGGCACCGTGAACGCCGGCGGCACGCTGGATGCCAGCGCGCCCAACGGCGGCAATGGCGGCTTCATTGAAACCTCTGCCGCACATGTGAACGTGCTGGACAACGTGCGTGTGACCACCGCCGCACCCGCGGGCCTGATGGGCACCTGGCTGATTGACCCGCAGGACTTCATCATCGGGGCCGGCGGCAATATTTCAGGCGCCACGCTGTCGGGCCAGCTGGTCACCAACAACATCAACATCGTCACGCAACCGGGCCCGGGCAATGGCGATATCTTCGTCAACGAGGCCGTGAGCTGGACCGCCAGCGGCGGACCCACCACCCTGACGCTGACTGCAGCGCGGGACGTGAACATCAATGCCGCCGTGACGGCCGTCGACGGCAACTTCGCCGTGTGCTGCGGACGCGACATCAATGTCAATGCAGCCGTGACCACCACGCGCGGCAGCATCCTGATGAACGCCGGTGGCAACATCAACCAGAACGCAGCCATCACCGTCGTGGATGGCAACCTTGAAATGTGCGCCGCCAATGACGTCAACATCAACCGGGCCATTACCCTGACCCGCGGGACCTCCGACCCGACGCGCAGCCTGGGCCTGCCGCTGGGTCTGACACTGCGCGCCGACAGCGACGGCACCGGCCCGGGCGTTGCCGGCGGCACTGTGGTGTTCAGCCCGACCGCCCCCATGGTGACCGTCACCGGCCCCAACGCACCCGTCAATATTTTCTACAACCCGATCTCCTACACCTCGCCCAGTGATTTCTCCAACAAGTTCACGTTGACCGGCGGGGCCACCCTGACGCAACAGATGCTGGTTTTTCCGGAACTCAGTACGACCTTCAGCGGGTCATCTGCTGCATCTTTCACAGGTTTGAAGGGTAATCCTGCAGGCGTTTTCCTGATCGCCGATCCCGGCAGCACGGCAACGTTTGACTCCACTGGGGCAGGCATCAACAAGACCGTCAGCTTCACCGGCTATCGCCTTGGCGGACCCAATGCGGCGCAGTTTGCGCTGGCGGCTTCTTGCTGCAGCCCCGTTGCAGGCAAAACAACCGGTGCTCTCCTTCCGAGCTTTCCGCTCATCGCGAGTGCCGGACTGGCAAGCCTGAACTTCTACGGCGGCGAATTGATGCCTGGCCGCCTGCCAAGCTACGCCGAGGGTGACATCTACTTGCCCGTGGGTGCTGCGGTAGACAGCCCGTTACCGGTCGAACTGGCGCCTGAAAAATACGTCGCGCCGCGCTACGCCCCCCGGCCACAGCGGAACTGAACATGCGTCAACCTGATGCCCGTGCTGGAATGCCCTGGCGGCGGTATGCGCTGACCGCCCTGTGTCTCGCTGTGGGGCTTGCGCTCTTTGCAGGCCGAGCCGCTCGAGCCCAGACAGCCGCAGCCCCGGTGCATGGCGACGTGCAGGCAGGCCAAGCCGATTTTGGCAAGGAACACCCCTCCAGCGAAGCCCTGCACACGGCGAACTGGATCGTGGACTCAGGCGACAACCAGCGCATGCCCTTTGTCATCATCGACAAGGTCAACGCCAGGGTGTTCGTCTTTGACGCGCGGGGCCAGCTCAAAGGTGCGGCAGCCGCGCTGCTGGGCCTGGCCCATGGCGACGACTCCACACCCGGCATCGGCCAGCGCAAGCTGTCCACCATCCGTCCTGAAGAGCGCACCACACCTGCGGGCCGTTTTATCGCCTCGCTCGACCGGGATCCGCATGGCGTCGAAATGCTCTGGGTGGACTACGACAACGCCATTTCCATGCACCGCGTGGTGACGTCCAACGCGCGCGAGCACCGTACCCAGCGGCTGGCCACTCCCACTGCGGATGACAACCGCATCTCCTACGGTTGCATCAACGTGCCCGCTGCGTTCTATGACAAGGTGGTCAGCCCTGCATTCACCGGTACCAGCGGCGTCGTCTACATCCTGCCGGAAACACGCACGGCTCGTGAAGTGTTCAAGTCCCACGACGTGGCGGAACGGTCCTCGTCACCTGCACAGGTCGCCCCGCCCCCCAACCGCTGAGGTGCTGCCCCCGCGCAAGGCAGGCGGCGGGGCATGACATCGCCGGCCTGGCGCGGTGAACTATCATCGCCCGCCAACAGTGCCAGTTCTGGCGCTTGTTCTCGTGACTGTTCCCGTGCCCTCGCACGCCATAGCCCGCTCCTGAAGAAATCCGATGACCCCGCGCGCCCGTCCTGCCGAATCTGTGCCTGATACGCCCTCCAGGCACTTCGACGTGCTCATCATCGGCAGCGGCCTCGCCGGCCTGACGGCTGCGCTGCAACTGGCGGCGCCAGGGCGGCGTGTAGCCATCGTCACCAAGAAGGCATTGAGCGACGGGGCCAGCACGTGGGCGCAGGGCGGCATGGCGGCCGTGCTGGCGCCCACCGACTCCTTCGAGGCCCACGTGCAGGACACACTGATCGCCGGTGACGGCCTGTGTGACCTGGACGCCACCCGCGCCGTGGTGCAAGGCGCACCTGCAGCGATTGACTGGCTGCGCGCCATGGGCGTGGACTTTTCGCCGGACAGCGACCAGCCGGGCGCCCTGCACCTGACGCGCGAGGGTGGCCACAGCCAGCGTCGCATTGTTCACGCGGCCGACGCCACCGGTGCGGCCGTGCAGCAGGCCCTGGCAGCGCAGGTGCTGCGCACACCGGGCATCACGGTGCTGGAGCAGCACATGCTGGTCGATCTCATCACCGGCCGGCGGCTTCAAGCGCACGTTTCCAACTCCAGCCAGCGCTGCCATGGCGCCTATGTGCTGGATGCTTCGACCGGCGAGGTGAAAACCTTCAGTGCCGGCCATACCGTTTTGGCCACCGGCGGCGCCGGCAAGGTCTATCTGTATTCGACCAACCCGGACACCGCCACAGGCGATGGCATCGCCGCCGCCTGGCGCGCAGGCTGCCGTGTGGCCAACATGGAGTTCATCCAGTTCCACCCCACCTGCCTGTACCACCCCGACGCGAAGTCATTCCTCATCAGCGAGGCGGTGCGCGGCGAAGGGGGCCGACTGCTGCTGCCGCCCTCGGCCGGTGGTGGGCGCTTCATGCCCGCACACGATGCGCGGGCCGAGCTGGCGCCGCGCGACGTGGTGGCGCGCGCCATTGATTTCGAGATGAAAAAGCATGGGCTGGACTGCGTGTATCTGGACATCTCCCACCAGAGCCCGGCTTTCCTGCAGGCGCATTTCCCCAATATCCTGCAGCGCTGCCTGGCGCTGGGCATCGACATCACACAGCAGCCTATTCCCGTGGTACCCGCTGCGCACTACACCTGCGGCGGCGTGGTGACCGACCTGGCGGGCCGCACCGATGTGGCGGGCTTGTATGCCATCGGTGAGACGGCGTGCACCGGCCTGCACGGCGCCAACCGCCTGGCCAGCAATTCGCTGGTGGAGTGTGTGGTGCTGGCCCGGGCTGCAGCGCGGGCGATCGACTCCGCACCGGCAAAGGACAACCCGGCACTGCCCGCGTGGGACGACAGCCAGGTGACCGATGCCGATGAAGCCGTGGTGATCTCGCACAACTGGGACGAGTTGCGCCGCTTCATGTGGGACTACGTGGGCATTGTGCGCACCACCAAGCGGCTGGAGCGCGCCGCGCACCGCATTGCCTTGCTGCAGTCGGAAATCGCGGAGTTCTACGCCCACTTTCGCGTCACACCCGATCTGCTGGAGTTGCGCAATCTGGTGCAGGTGGCCGATCTGATTGTGCGTTCTGCCCAGGGCCGGCATGAAAGCCGCGGCCTGCACTACAGCCGCGACTATCCGGGGACGGCCGCCCACGCAGAGCCAACTGTTTTGACGCCCGGCACTTGAACGCCCGGGACACGAGCTTGTGGCGTCGTCGTGAAGTGACTTTGCCTCTTGACTTGACGAGCTCTCATAAATAAGTATACTTTAACTTATACTTAAATTGGGTTCTTCACTGTTATCAAGGAGGTACCGCCATGTCCCAAATCACGCTGTATCTTGACGATGCCACCCAGGCGCTGGTGGAGCAGGCTGCCCAGGCCGATGGCATGTCAAAAAGTCGCTGGGTGGCGGAAATCATTCGCAAACACGCCGCGCATGAATGGCCCCAGGATTGCATCGCACTGGCCGGACGTTTTGCAGATTTCCCGCTGAGCGATGCCGCGAGCGTGCAGAGTTTGCCCGCCGACCTGCCTCGCCTGACTTTTTGAAGGTGACGATGCTGATTCTTGACAGCAACACCATCAGCTACTACTTTCGCGGAGATGCGAAAGTGGTGCCGCGTTTGCAGGCCCTGCGTCCGGCAGAGGTGGGCGTGCCAGCGATTGTTGAATATGAACTGCGCTACGGGCTGCTGCGCATGCCCGGCGATGCGGCCACGCCCCGGCTTGCTGCGTTGGCGCAGTTGTTGCGGCCCATGCAGGTGCTGCCGTTTGACAGCGAATGTGCAGCGCAGGCCGCCCGTATCCGGGTGGATCTGGAGGCAGCAGGTACGCCCATCGGCCCACACGACACCCTGATTGCCGCCACAGCATTGCGTCATCAGGCCACATTGGTGACGCGCAACGTACGCGAATTTTCTCGTGTACCAGGATTGCAGTGGCTCGATTGGCACAGTGCCATATGAGCGATGGCGCAATCCGGTGACCTGAGCACGAACTGGTCGTGCACCCAGCCCAGGGCCGGCATGAAAGCCGCGACCACCCGGACACAGCCGCCGTGGCTGTGCCCACGGTGTTGACGCCGCCGGCTAAGCCGCTCCGAGGTGGGGTTGAAGGCCTGCTGCGGCTTTCGCTGCAGCTTGCGCTGCCGCTTGTGCCGTAAAGGCCAGCATGCGGTCTATCGGCAGGCGGGCACGCGCCGCCAGCGCGGCATCCACCTGCACTTCCTGCGCACCGGTTTCCAGCACCTGCGCCACACCCGCGAGGCCGTTCATGGCCATCCACGGGCAGTGCGCGCAGCTCTTGCAGGTGGCGCTATTGCCGGCCGTAGGCGCTTCCATGAAGGTCTTGCCGGGGTTGAGCGTGCGCAGCTTGTGCAACATGCCACTGTCGGTGGCCACGATGAAGGTGCGGGCAGCCATCTCGCGTGCAGCCTTGAGGAGGGCCGATGTCGAGCCCACCGCATCCGCCAGCGCCACCACATCGGCCGGTGACTCAGGGTGCACCAGCACCTTCGCGTCCGGATATTCGGCCTTCAGGGCCTGCAGCTCGAAGGCCTTGAACTCGTCGTGGACGATGCAGGCACCATTCCAGAACACCATGTCGGCCCCAGTCTCGCACTGGATATAGCCACCCAAATGCCGGTCGGGCGCCCACAGGATCGTCTGTCCCTGCGCCTTCAGCGCCCGCACGATGTCCAGCGCACAGCTGGAGGTGACGACCCAGTCGGCCCGCGCCTTCACGGCTGCGCTGGTGTTGGCGTAGACCACCACGGTGCGGTCGGGGTGCGCATCGCAAAAGGCGCCGAAGGCATCCGCCGGGCAGCCCAGGTCGAGCGAACAGGTGGCATCCAGGTCTGGCATCAGCACACGCTTTTCAGGCGACAGGATCTTGGCCGTCTCGCCCATGAAGCGCACGCCGGACACCACCAGCGTCTGTGCGGCGTGGTTGCGGCCAAAGCGCGCCATCTCCAGCGAATCAGCCACCAGACCGCCGGTTTCCTCGGCCAGATCCTGCAGGTCCGGGTGCACGTAGTAGTGCGACACCATGACGGCGTTGCGCTCCTTGAGCAGGCGGCGAATGCGCTCCTTGAGCCGGGCACGCTCGGCCTGCGAGGGCTCGGCCGGTACCCGGGCCCAGGCCTGGTGTGTGCCGCAGGTCGCTGAATTGGCCAGGCCCTGCGCATCGGGTTGCTCGTAATCCACGCGAATGACAGGCACCACGGCGCTCATGCGGGCACCGCGCTCTCGGCGTCAAAGCGCATCGAGAAATCAACCGCCTTCACATCCTTGGTCAGGGTGCCGATGGATATCCGGTCCACGCCGGTTTCTGCCAGCGTACGCAGGCCCTCCAGCGTCACGCCGCCTGAAATCTCCAGAATCGCACGGCCACGGTTGATGCGCACCGCCTCCTTCAGCTCGGCCAGTGACATGTTGTCGAGCAGCACCATGCGGGCACCGGCGTCCAGCGCCTGAACGAGCTCATCCAGGTTCTCGACTTCGATCTCCACGAAGTCTGCACGCGCGGCGACTTCGGCAGCACGCGCCAGCACCTGCGCGATGCCGCCCGCGGCAGCGATGTGGTTCTCCTTGATGAGCACTGCGTCATACAGACCGACGCGGTGGTTGGTGCCGCCGCCGGCAACGACCGCATACTTTTGCGCCAGCCGCAGACCCGGCAAGGTCTTGCGCGTGTCGACGATGACGGCGCGCGTGCCCTTCACCATGGCCACATAGGTCGCGGTCTTGGTCGCCACGGCGCTGAGCAACTGCAGAAAATTCAGTGCGGTGCGTTCAGCCGACAGCAGCGCCTGCGCCTGGCCATGCACCTCGAACACCACCTGACCCGCGTAGCAGCGCTGACCGTCCACCACACGCCAGACCAGACGCGCCTGCGGATCGAGCTGCCGCACCGTGGCCTCGACCCAGGCGCTGCCGCACAGCACCGCGCTTTCACGCGCCACCACCTGCGCGCTGGCCTGACGGGCTGCATCAATCAACCCTGCGGTCAAATCGCCCCCGCCCACATCCTCCGCCAATGCGCGCCCGGCGTCTGCCCGGGCCAGCGATTGAAGCGCATCGACCGAGAAATCAAATGACTTTTTCATAAGCAATCTAAGAAAGAACCGACACAGTACCCTGCACTAAACTATCGAATAGCACTGAAATTTGTCGCGAATGTTACAGCGACTGCGACACCCGTCTTCCGCCGCACCATCCGACCCGGTGGCTGCCCTTTTCGTTCTGACTGCACGCCAACCGCGCCCGCCATGTTCCGCACCCTGCTCAAATCGAAAATCCACCGCGCCGCCGTGACGCACTGCGAGCTCAACTACGAAGGCTCCTGCGCCATTGACGAAGACCTGCTGGATGCCGCCAACATCGCCGAGAACGAGCAGGTGCACATCTGGAACGTCAACAACGGCGAGCGCTTCATCACCTACGCCATCCGTGCCGAACGCGGCAGCTGCATCATCTCGGTCAACGGCTCCGCCGCACGCCGTGCGGCGGTGGGTGACCTGGTGATCATTGCGGCATTCGCCCAGGTGCATGAGGATCAGGTGGCGGGTTTCAGCCCAAGGCTGGTGTTCGTCACGCCCGGGAACCGTATGCATGAACAACGTTCGTCGGTGCCGGTGCAGCAGCCCTGAGACTGGTACCCCCCCATGACCCGCGACAACGCCGCGATGACCGGGCGCAGCCTGCGCCATGTGTGGCACCCCTGCACGCAGATGAAGCTGCACGAGTCGCAGCCTCTGGTGCCGATTGCCCGCGCCGAGGGCGTGTGGCTGTACGACTTCGAAGGCAGGTGCTACCTTGACGGCATCAGTTCCTGGTGGGTCAACCTGTTTGGCCACGGGCATCCGCACATCAAGGCCGCGCTGCGCGACCAGCTGGAGCGGCTGGACCACGTCATGCTGGCGGGCTTCACGCACGAGCCAGTGGTGCAGTTGTCAGAGCGTCTGGGCGCACTGACGGGGCTGGGCCATGCCTTCTACGGCAGCGACGGCGCCAGCGCCACCGAGATTGCGCTGAAGATGAGCGTTCATTACTGGCGCAACAAAGGCCACCCCGCGAAATGCCGTTTCATCGGCCTGGCAGGCGGCTACCACGGCGAGACGGTGGGCGCACTGGCCGCGACAGACATTGCGCTGTTCCGCGAGGCCTACGCACCGCTGGTGCGGCTGGCGGCCACCGTGCCCAGCCCCGACGCACGCGGCGCACAGTCCGGCGAGAGTGCAGCCGACGTGGCCCGACGTGCGGCAACTGGCCTGGAGCGCTGGCTGGCCGAGCACCACGCACACACCGCCGCACTGATTCTGGAGCCCATGGTGCAATGCGCGGCTGGCATGGCCATGCACGACGCAGCCTACCTGCGCGAAGCCCGCGCACTGTGCGACCGCTACCAGGTGCATCTGATTGCCGACGAGATTGCCACCGGCTTTGGCCGCACCGGCACGATGTTCGCGCACCAGCAGGCGGGCATCCGGCCCGACTTCATCTGCCTCTCCAAAGGACTCACGGGGGGCACGCTGCCGCTGTCGGCCGTGCTGACCACCGATGCCGTGTACGAGGCGTTCTACGACGACGACGTGGCGCGTGGCTTCCTGCATTCGCATTCCTACACCGGCAATCCGCTCGCCTGCCGCGCGGCTTTGGCCACGCTGGAACTGTTTGAGCAAACCGATGTGCTGGCCCACAACGCATGGCTGGGCGCCGTGATGGATCGCGCATTCGAGCCGCTCACGCAACACCCCGCCATTCGCCACGCGCGCCGGCTGGGCATGGTCTGGGCCTGGGACGTGGAAGCCAGCCCCACTGCCCTGCCGCACTTTGCGCGGCGCTATGCACAGCACGCGATGGCCCACGGCGTGCTGCTGCGACCGATAGGCCGCACGATTTACGCCATGCCGCCCTATGTGATGGACAAAGCGTCCAGCCAGCATCTGGCGCAAGGCGCGCTGGCGGCGCTGCGCGCCACGCTGGCCGAAGAGGGCGTGGCCCATGGCTGAGTCGGTGCTGCGTGGTCCCTCGGTGTTTGTCACCGGCACCGACACCGGCGTGGGCAAGACGCTGGTCAGCGCGGGACTGCTGCACATGCTGGCGGCACGCCACCTGCGCGTGGTGGGCATGAAACCGGTCGCAGCTGGCACACAACGGGTGGACGGCGTCGATGCCAACGACGATGTGCTCGCGCTGCGTGCGGCGTCCAGTTGCCGCGTGCCGCCCGGGCTGGACAACCCCGTGCTGCTGCCCGATCCGGTCTCGCCGCACATCGCGGCCCAACGTGCCGGCGTGCGGATTGACATCGACCATCTGGTCGCCTGCTACCGCCAGCTGGCGCAGCAGGCCGATGCGGTAGTGGTCGAAGGCGCCGGTGGCTTTCATGTGCCGCTGTCGGCGACAGTGACCGGTGCCGACCTGGCGCAGGCGCTGGGCCTGCCAGTGGTGCTGGTGGTCGGCCTGCGCCTGGGCTGCCTGAACCACGCGCTGCTGACGGCCGACGCGATTCGGGCCCGCGGGCTCACGCTGGCGGGCTGGGTCGCCAATCACATCGACCCGGCCATGCTGGCGCAGGAGGACAACATCGCCTTTTTGCGCACACGGCTGCAGGCGCCGCTGCTGGCTACCGTGCCGTGGGAGCCCGGCCTGGATGCGCACGCCATTACCTTTGACTTGCCCGTGCCATGGCCATGAACGCTTCCTGGCTCGATGAATTCCCGGCGCGCCTGGCCGACCTGGACCATGACCAACTGCGGCGCCAGCGCCGCGTCGTCACCCCGGGCAGCGGGGCCGAGCTGGTGGTGGACGGCCAGCGCCTGCTGGCTTTTTGCAGCAACGACTACCTGGGCCTGGCCCGGCACCCGGCGCTGGTGGAGGCGGCCTGCGCCAGCGCCCGGGCGCACGGCGTGGGGGCCGGCGCCTCGCCTCTGGTGAGCGGCCACAGCGCCGCCAACGACGCACTGGAGCAGGCGCTGGCCGGCTTTGTGGGCCTGCCTCGCGCGCTCTACTTCTACGCAGGCTACGCCACCAACATCGGCATCGTGCCGGCACTGGTCGGCGCCGGTGACGCGATTTTCTCGGACGCCCTCAACCACGCCTGCCTGATCGATGGCGCGCGGCTGTCACGGGCGCAGATCCACCGCTACGCCCACGCCGACCTCGGTGCGCTGGCACGCGAACTGGCGCAAAGCACAGCGGCGCGCAAGCTAGTCATCAGCGATGCCGTGTTCAGTATGGACGGCGACACGGCGGACATCCCGGCACTGCTGACGCTGTGCGAGCAGCACGACGCCCTGCTGCTGCTGGACGACGCCCACGGCTTCGGCGTGCTGGGCCCCAAGGGAAGCGGCAGCCTGGCCGCCGCGGGGTTATGCGGCCAACGGGCCTCGCCGCGTGTGTTGTACATGGCCACGCTGGGCAAGGCCGCCGGTGTTGCCGGCGCCTTCGTGGCAGGCAGCGCACCGCTGGTGGAGTGGCTGCTGCAGAAGACCCGCAGCTACATTTTCGCCACCGCCGCACCGGCGCTGCTGGCCAGCGCGGTCTGCGCCAGCCTTGAGGTGATGGCGCAGGATGAATGGCGCCGCACCCATCTGCAGGGGCTGATCGCCAGGTTGCGCGCCGGTCTGGCGGCAGGCCTCGCCCAAAGTCACTGGAAATTGCTGCCGTCCCACACTGCTATCCAGCCTTTGCTGATTGGCAGCAACGACGAGGCTCTGGCCGTGATGGAAGGCCTGCGCCTGCGCGGCCTGTGGGTGCCGGCGATCCGGCCGCCGACCGTGCCGGAGGGCACCGCCCGGCTGCGCATTGCGCTGTCCGCCGCGCACACTGAAGCCGACGTGGGCAGTCTGGTGCAAGCCCTGACGGCGCTGGCGGCACAGACACCACGATCATGAAGATCGCCCCTGAAAACCGCCCATGAAACCGCATCAGATAGACTCTGAAAACGCATTCCTAGGAAGAAAAATGTCCCACGTTGTTGAGCACTCTGTCACCCTGCACCGCCCCCAGACGCCCAAAGCCAGCACAGGCGCCGAGCGCTGGAGTGTGGACGCGATCGAGGCGCTGTTCAACCTGCCCTTCCCCGAACTGATGCACCGCGCACAAACGGTTCACCGCGCGCACTTCGATCCCAACCAGGTCGAGTTCGCAACGCTGCTTTCGGTCAAGACCGGCGGCTGCCCCGAAGACTGCGGCTACTGCCCGCAAGCCGCGCGCTACGACACCGGCGTGGAAGCCAGCAAGCTGATGGAACCAGCCGAAGTGCTGGCCGCCGCGCAGCGCGCACAGGCCGCAGGCGCCACCCGTTTCTGCATGGGCGCGGCATGGCGCTCGCCCAAAGACCGCGACATTGAAAAAGTCGCGGAGCTGGTGCGTACGGTCAAGGCGCTGGGCCTGGAAACCTGCGCCACGCTGGGCATGCTGGAAGACGGCCACGCCGAAACCCTGCAAAGCGCGGGGCTCGATTACTACAACCACAACCTCGACAGCGCGCCCGATTTCTACGGCGACATCATCACCACGCGTGACTACCAGGACCGGCTCGACACGCTCGCGCGGGTGCGCGGCGCTGGCGTGAAGGTCTGCTGCGGCGGCATTGTCGGCATGGGCGAAACGCGCCGCCAGCGCGCCGGCCTGGTGGCCGAGCTGGCCAACCTCGCGCCCTACCCGGAGTCGGTGCCCATCAACCACCTGGTCAAGGTCGAAGGCACGCCGCTGGCCGACCAGCAGGACCTGGACCCGCTCGAATTCGTGCGCACCATCGCGGTGGCGCGCATCACCATGCCGACGGCACGGGTGCGCCTGTCGGCTGGCCGCCAGCAGATGGGCGATGCCGTGCAGGCGCTGTGCTTTCTGGCCGGTGCGAATTCGATCTTCTACGGCGACAAGCTGCTGACCACCGGCAACCCGGACACCGATGCCGACGTGCAACTGCTGGCGCGTCTGGGCATGGGCCGCGCAGCGCCGCTGCTCCGATAGTGTGTGGTCTGGCCTCTCTAAATACCCCTACAGTCCGGGCATGGAAGCTGGTTAGACTCTCGCTACTTTCCGGATGGGCACCATGACGACACCTTCAAACACCTCGGCAGCGTCTGCCACACCGTACGGCACACTGCCTCCCTCATCCACACCCTCGGCGCGCAAGCCGCTGAGCCTGCCGCGCCTGCGCGAAATGCATGCGCAGGGCGAAAAAATCACCATGCTGACGGCCTACGACGCCACGTTTGCCGCAGTGGCCGATGCGGCAGGCGTGGAGTGCATCCTGGTGGGCGATTCGCTGGGCATGGTCTGCCAGGGCCTGACCAGCACGGTCGGGGTGACGCTGGAGACCATGCGTCACCACACCGAATGCGTGGCCAACGGCCTGCGCCGCTCACAAGCCACCGCCTGGCTGATCGGTGACCTGCCCTTTGGCACCTACCACGAGTCGAAGGAGCAGGCCCTGCGCAGCGCAGCGGTACTGATGCAGGCCGGCGCCCACATGGTCAAGCTCGAAGGCGGTGGCTGGACGGCGGACACCGTGCGCTTTCTGGTCGAGCGCGGCATACCGGTGTGCGCGCATCTGGGCCTGACGCCACAGACCGTGCATGCCCTGGGCGGCTATCGTGTTCAAGGCAAGGGCGATGAGGCCGCGGCCACCATGAGGCGCCACGCGCACGAGCTGCAGGACGCCGGCGCCGCGATGGTGGTGCTGGAAATGGTGCCCGCCGCGCTGTCTGCGGCGCTGACGCAGGAACTCATCCACTGCCCGACCATCGGCATTGGTGCCGGCAAAGGCACGGCCGGCCAGGTGCTGGTCCTGCATGACATGCTGGGCATGAACCTGGGCAAGATGCCGAAGTTCGTGCGCAACTTCATGGACGGCCCCGACAACCGCAGCGCCAGCGTGCGCGGCGCCATGGAGGCCTATGTCCGCGCCGTGAAGGACGGCAGCTTCCCCGTGGACGCCGTTCACGCCTGGTGAGCCCGCGCCCGGCCGACGCCTCCCCGCCCCCGTCACAACAAGCCCTGCTGCGGCAACTCCCGGAGACACCATGCACATCGTTCACACCATCACCGAACTGCGCGAGCATCTGGCGCCCTACCAGTGCCCGGCGTTCGTGCCCACCATGGGCAACCTGCATGATGGCCACATTGCACTCGTCAAGCAGGCCAAGCCGCTGGGCGATGTGACGGTTTCCAGCATTTTTGTGAACCGCCTGCAGTTTGCACCGCACGAGGACTTTGACAGCTACCCGCGCACGCTGGGGGCCGACGCGCAGAGACTGGAAGACGCCGGCTGCAACGTGCTGTTCGCACCGCGCGAAAAAGAGCTGTACCCGGAACCGCAAACCTACAAGGTACACCCGGCCACCGACCTCAGCGACATCCTCGAAGGCCACTTCCGGCCCGGCTTTTTCATCGGCGTCAGCACCGTGGTGCTCAAGCTGTTTTCGTGCGTGTATGCCGGCAAGCCCTCGGGCGTGGCGGCTTTTGGCAAGAAGGACTACCAGCAGGTGATGGTGGTTCGCCGCATGGTGCAGCAGTTTGCGCTGCCCATCGAGATACTGGCGGGGGAAACCCAGCGCGCCGACGACGGCCTGGCGCTGTCATCGCGCAACAGCTACCTCAACGCCACGGAGCGCGCCGAGGCGGTGGAGCTGTCGCGGGCGCTGCGCGCACTCGGCGCAGCGGCCCGGGGGACGCCTACACCCGACCTTGCAGCCCTCGAAGCCCAGGCCATGCAGGGCCTGGCGCGCCGCGGCTGGAAGCCCGATTACCTGACCGTGCGCCGCCGCAGCGACCTGCTGCCACCGCAAGGCGCACTGAGCGACCAGCCTTTGGTGGTGCTCGGCGCCGCCAAGCTGGGCAACACGCGCCTGATTGACAACCTCGAAATCTGACGGCGCCAGCACGCCCGACGCACTTCACGCCGGGCACCGTCAGGTATACAGTGGGGCGGCTCATCCGATCACTTCAGGGGAATCCGTCATGGCCATCGCACACGCTTCGTCGGGGCAACTGGTGGACGTCCAACCACTGGCGGACAAGCTGTCCGATACCCGTACATTTGCCCTGTTCAAAAGCCAGGAACTCGAGGTCATGCGGCTGGTGGTGCCGGCGGGTAAATCCGTTCCCGTGCACCAGGTGCGGGGTGAAATCACCGTGCAATGCCTGGAAGGCGAGATCGAATTCAGTTCTGCAGGCGCTACCCAGCGCATGAAGGCGGGTCAGTTGCTGTGGCTGGCCGGCGGTGTGCCGCACGGCCTGACCGCCTTTCGCGATGCCTCACTGCTGGTGACCCTGGTGATGCCCGGCCGGGACACACCCACCGAGTATCCGGACTGATCAGGCGGGCTGATCAGGCGGGCTAATTCAGGCGAGCCCGTCAGGCCAGCTCGGCCGTCGGCTCGCGCCCCATCAGCACCGCCACCGCGGCGGCCGGCTGCAGCTTGCCGTCGAGCAAGTCCACCACGCTGCGCGCAATCGGCATGTCCACGCCCAAGCCTGCTGCGCGCTGCACCACCGTGCGGGCGCAATACACACCCTCGGCCACATGACCGAGCGACTCCACGGCCTGCGCCAGGCTCTGGCCCTGGGCCAGCAGCAGGCCCACGCGGCGGTTGCGGCTCAGGTCACCGGTGGCCGTGAGGACGAGGTCGCCGAGCCCGGACAGGCCGGTAAACGTCTCGGGGCGCGCACCCAGCGCCACGCCCAGGCGGGTCATCTCGGCCAGACCGCGGGTGATCAGCGCCGCGCGGGCATTGAGGCCCAGCTGCAGGCCATCGCACAGGCCCGTGGCGATGGCCAGCACGTTCTTGACGGCACCGCCCACCTCCACGCCCACCACGTCATCGTTGGCGTAGACGCGCAGGGTCGGTCCGTGAAAGGCGGCGACCAGCGCCTCGCGCACGCTGGCGTGCTCGCTGGCAGCCACCAGCGCAGTGGGCTGACCGCGAGCGACTTCCAGCGCAAAACTGGGGCCACTGAGCACACCCGCCCGCAAATTGACGGCGACTTGCGCCCGTATTTCATGCACCAGCAAGCCAAAGGGCTGGGGATGGAGGGCCAACCCGGCGGGGGCGTCTGCAGACACCGCAGCCTCGAAACCCTTGCTGAGCCAGGCCACGGGTACGGTCACATCGTGCAGGCGCGAGAGCATGGCACGCGCAGCAGACACCGGCGTGGCCACAATGACCAGATCCTGGCCACCCAGTGCCTGGGTCAGCGAGGCCTCGCTGCCACCGGCCACCCGCAGTTCAGGCGGCAAGGTAATGCCCGGCAGGTAGCGTGGGTTGATGCGGCTGTCTGCGAGGGTCTGCACCAGACCAGCGTCCCGTGCCCACAGGGTGACGCGGTGCCGGGTCGCACTGCTGGCGGCCAGCGCGGTGCCCCAGGCGCCGGCACCGATCACGAGGATGTTCATTGGCACGGTCAGTGAACAGCCATGGGCCGTCTCCGGGGGTCCGTCAATCAGACGATGATTTGTGGCGCGGATTGCGCCGCAGCGGCCGCTTCGACCTGCTGCTGGTCGTACATGGCCTGAAAGTTGATCTCGGCCATGTGCACCGGGGGAAAGCCACCGCGCTGGATGACATCGGCCACATTGCTGCGCAGGTAGGGGTAGACGATCTGCGGGCAGGCGATGCCGAGGATGGAATTCATCTGCTCGGCAGCCAGGTTGCGGATCTCGAAAATGCCGGCCTGCTTGGCTTCCACCAGGAACACGGTCTTGTCGGCGATCTTGGTGTGCACCGTGGCGGTCACGGTGACTTCGAACAGGCCTTCGGCCACCGGCGTGGCATCAACGCCCAGCTGGATGTCGACCGCGGGCTGCTCCTGGTTCAGCAGGATTTCAGGGGAATTGGGCTGCTCCAGCGAAACGTCCTTGAGGTAAACGCGCTGGATCTGGAATACGGGGTCAGGATTGGCTTCAGCCATGGTGCTCTTTCGGGACGGGAATGAGGGTGGAAGGGGGGTCGAGGCGAGTCGGCGCCAGGGGTGGCCGGCGGCACGCACGCATTATCTCAGGCGCCGTTGAGCAGCGGCAGCAGGCCGCCACGGCCATCCAGCGCGACCAGATCGTCGCAGCCCCCGACGTGGGTGCTGCCGATGAAGATCTGCGGCACCGTGCGCCGGCCGGTGATTTCCATCATTTTCTGGCGTTCGCCGGGCGTCATGTCGACACGGATCTCATCGAGTTCCGTGACACCGCGCTGCTTGAGCAGCTGCTTGGCTTGGATGCAGTAAGGGCAGGTGCCCGTGGTGTAGATTTTGACGGTTTGCATGGGATCTCTGGGTAATCGTTGCCGGGTCAAAGGGCTCCGGCAGACCACGGCGCATGGCGCCAGCAGGAAGCGTCGGCCGGGCGGCTCAGGCTTTCTCGAGCGGCAGGTTAGCGTCTTTCCAGGCTTTGAGCCCGCCGCTGAGCGATTGGGCCTGCTCGTAACCGAGTTTCCTGGCCACTGCCACGGCCCGGCCCGAACGGGCGCCACTGGCACACACGAGGATCAGCGGCAGGGTCTTGTTCTTCACGGCGCCTGCCAGTTTTTCTTCCAGTTCATTCAGGGGCACATGTTTGGCACCCGTGACGTGCCCGGCTGCAAATTCCTCGGCGTCGCTCACGTCCACCACCACCGCTTTTTCGCGGTTGATCAGCTGGACCGCCCCGCTGGCTGTCAGCCCGCCGGCGTTCATCCCGCTGGAAATCAGCGGCCAGACCAGCATGCCGCCAGAGGCGAGCGCTATCGAAATCAGCATCCAGTTGTCGATCAGAAATTTCACTTGGTACCCTTTGCATTTTTTCAGCGAACCCGTGATTTTAGAATGGAGGGGCGATCGGGTCCGCCGGGCGCTCCATAAGCCCTGACCCCGACCTGCCCGTCACCTCCTGTTTCCCCCTCAGTTTCCTGTTCTTCAGACTCCTCACCATGTACAAACTTGTGCTCATCCGCCACGGCGAATCCACCTGGAACCTCGAAAACCGCTTCACCGGCTGGACCGATGTCGACCTCACCGACACCGGCGTCGAACAGGCCAAAAATGCCGGTCGGCTGCTCAAGGCCGAGGGCTATGACTTTGACGTGGCCTACACCAGTGTGCTCAAGCGTGCCACCCGCACCCTGTGGCACACGCTCGATGAAATGGACCGCACCTGGCTGCCGGTCGTCAACAGCTGGCGGCTCAACGAGCGCCACTATGGCGCACTGCAGGGCCTCAATAAGGCCGAAACCGCGAAAAAGTACGGTGACCAGCAGGTGCTGGTCTGGCGCCGCAGCTACGACACGCCGCCACCGCCGCTCGAGGCGACCGACCCGCGCTGCGAACGGGCCGACCCGCGCTACACCAGGCTGCAGCCCGGGCAGGTCCCGCTGACCGAGTGCCTCAAGGACACCGTCGACCGCGTGCTGCCCTTCTGGAACGAATCCATGGCGCCCGCCATCAAGGCCGGCAAGCGCGTGGTGGTGGCAGCACACGGCAACTCGATCCGGGCCCTGGTGAAATACCTCGACAAGGTCTCCGACAGCGATATCGTCAGCCTGAATATTCCCAACGGCATTCCGCTCGTGTACGAGCTGGACGCAGACCTCCAGCCGATCCGCCACTACTACCTCGGCGACAGCGAAGCCGCCGCGGCAGCCGCCGCTGCCGTGGGTGCACAGGGCAAAGCCTGAACTTTCGCCGGCCCGGGCCGGGGCTGGTGCGGCCCGTTTTGCCGTGTTTGCTGTAAACACCGGGTAAAGAGCAGGCCGGGGACACGCTGCAAACGCACCAAACCTGGCCAAAACGGTACTTTTGCAGCGCGCCGGGCAGTGGCGCGAGGAACTGTCTCGCGGGGCCTTTCTCCAAGGTGTATATTGCTTCAAACACGGCGGGGCAAGGGCTTTCCGCCAGGCTTACAAAGGTATTTTTATGGGTCAGAAGCTCAAGATCGCAGGCTGGATTTCAATTGGTGCGGTCGCCGGTGCGCTCACCACCGTGCAGCTGCAGGCCGTTGCGCGGGGTGGCCTGACGCCGCTCCCGCTCGAAGAACTGCAGCAGCTCGCGGCAGTTTTCGGCATGGTCAAGTCCGACTACGTGGAGCCGGTGGACGAGAAAAAACTCATCACCGACGCCATCTCGGGCATGGTTGCCAGCCTCGACCCGCACTCGGTGTATTTCGACAAAAAGTCGTTCAAGGAATTCCGTGAAGGCACCACCGGCCGCTTTGTCGGGGTCGGCATCGAAATCAGCCAGGAAGATGGTCTGGTGAAAGTGGTGTCGCCGATCGAGGGCTCCCCTGCCGACAAGGCAGGCCTCAAGCCCAACGACCTGATCACGCGGATAGACGACACGGCCGTGAAGGGCCTGACGCTCAATGAAGCCGTGAAACGGATGCGTGGCGAGCCCAAAACCAAGGTGTCGCTGACGATTTTCCGCAAGGACGAAAACCGCACCTTCCCTGTCACCATCGTCCGCGAGGAAATCCGCACCCAGTCGGTCCGCAGCAAGGTGGTGGAGCCGGGCTACGCATGGATCCGCCTGAGCCAGTTCCAGGAACGCACGGTGGACGACTTCGTCACCAAGATGGAGCAGATCTACAAGCAGGAACCCAACCTCAAGGGCCTGGTGCTGGACCTGCGCAACGACCCGGGTGGACTGCTGGATGCAGCGGTGGCCATTTCGGCAGCCTTCCTGCCCGAGAACGTGACGGTGGTCTCCACCAACGGCCAGCTCGCCGAAAGCAAGTTCACCTACAAAGCCTCACCGGAGTTCTACCAGCGACGCAACGGATCCGATCCGCTGCAGCGCCTGCCGGCCGCACTGAAGACGGTGCCGCTGGTGGTGCTGGTCAATGAAGGCTCCGCCTCGGCCAGCGAGATCGTGGCCGGCGCCCTGCAGGACTACAAGCGCGGCACCATCATGGGCACCCAGACTTTCGGCAAGGGCTCGGTGCAGACCGTGCGGCCGCTGGGACCGGACACCGGCATCAAGCTGACCACTGCGCGCTACTACACGCCGAGCGGCAAATCGATCCAGGCGCGCGGCATTGTGCCCGACGTGATGGTCGATGAAACCGCCGAGGGCAGCCCGTTCGCCGCCTTGCGTACCCGCGAAGCGGACCTGGAAAAACACCTCAACAGCGGCCAGGGCGCCGAAGTCAAGGACCCGGGACGCGAAAAAGCCCGCGAGGAAGCCTTGAAGCGGCTGGAAGACGAAGCCAAGAAGACACCTGAACAGCGCCGTCCGCCGGAGCTGGGCAGCGACAAGGACTTCCAGCTGGCGCAGGCCATCAACCAGCTCAAGGGCCGTCCCGTGCTGATCAGCAAGACCGCCGTGGTGGAAACCAGGAACGAGAAAAAAGAGAACTAGGCGCTGCGCACCGGGGCTGTGACGCAGCCCTGCGCCCACTGGCCATGCCTCGCGCGAACCGCGCACGACGGATGGCTGCTGACGCCCGATGCTGGCCTTGCATGAACGACGAACAGCTGCTCCGCTATTCCCGGCACATCCTGCTCGACGAAGTGGGCATCGAGGGCCAGGAAAAATTCCTCGCCGCCCGGGTGCTGATGATCGGTGCGGGCGGCCTCGGGTCTCCCGTGGCGCTGTACATGGGCAGTGCCGGTGTCGGCCGCCTCACCATCGTGGACCCGGACCGCGTCGACGCCACCAACCTGCAGCGGCAGATTGCACACAGCATGGCGCGCATTGGCGAGTTCAAGGCCGTGTCGGCGATGCAGTCGATTGCCGCCATCAACCCTGATGTCCACGTCATTCCGGTGACGCAGCGCGCAGATGCCGAATTGCTCGACACGCTTGTCGCCGATGCCGATCTGGTGATCGACTGCACCGACAACTTCGCGACGCGCCATGCCATCAACCGCGCCTGCGTCACCCACCGCAAGCCGCTGGTGTCGGGCGCGGCGATCCGGTTTGACGGCCAGGTGAGCGTCTATGACATGCGGGATGCGCAGTCCCCGTGCTATGCCTGCATCTTCCCGGAATCCGGTCAGCTGGAAGAAACCCAGTGCGCCACCATGGGGGTCTTTGCGCCGCTGGTCGGCATCATCGGCACGGTGCAGGCTGCAGAAGCCTTGAAGCTGCTGTGCGGTACAGGCCGGCCGCTCACGGGCCGGCTGCTGATGCTCGATGGCCGCGGCATGGAGTGGAACGAAATGTCTGTCGCCAAAGATGCCCAATGCCCGGTGTGCGGGCAGCTGCATCAGTGAATCCGCTTGCGGCCCTTGGCATCGCGCCAGGGTCTCAGGGCTTGCCCAGGGCCTGCGGTGTCACCACAGCACCCTTTTTCGCCGCCTGTGCCAGCACCGCCCGGCAGTCCGTGTCCTGACCGGGGCCGGTCTCGATCGTCGCGGCCAGGGCCAGCAGCGGGTTGATGATGCCCAGCACCACGGCCAGGCCCACCCGGCCGGCCAGTGCGGCCTTGTCCGGTCCGGCCGTCGGCGCGGCAAATGTACCCCCGATCCGCAGCGGTGAGCGCAGGCTGAGAATGCTCTGATCCTTGGGCTCGGGCCTCAGGACAATGTCCAGGGTTTCGTTGGCCAGATTGATCTGGCCCTCACCATTGATTTCGGTGTCCGTGGTGTCCAGCACCATGGCGCGGCTGGTCATCAATCCCTTCTTCACGCCGAAGGCTACAGCGGCACAACGCATGTTCACGTTGCGGTCGCCGCTGATCAGGAACTTGATGATCTCGCCGCCATCCAGGCCCAGGTACTCCAGCAGGATGTTGCTGATCTGGCCCTTGCCAGTCAGTACCGCCACGTCACCCGACGCAGATGCCAGCATCTGCGCCACCGAGTTGCCCCGACCATCCAGTGCCAGCTGGCCACTGATTTTCCCGAGGCTGCTGCGGGTCGTTTCCACTGCCGGCAGGATCTGATTGAGCTGAAGCGCCCGCACATCGAGCCGCATGTTGAAGGCAGCGGGCACCAAGTTGGCGTCAATGACGACACGGCCCTTGACGGTGCCACCGGCCACGCCCAGCGCCAGGGGGTCCAGCGTCAGCATGCCGGACTTCAACACAACGTGCACGCTGCCCTGGTCCAGCGGCAAGGCCTTGACGTGGTGAATGGCAGCCGCCGAGTAAGTGACGTCGGCATTCATCGCCTTGAGCCGGGTCACATCCAGCGTGGCGGTAGGCAGCACCTTGCGCGAGGGCGATTTGCTGCGCGCCGCGGCCGCAGGGGCGTCCATGCCGATCACCGGTCCCAGGTCGGCAAAGTCCAACTGCTTCGAGTGCAGCTTGCCTGTCAGCAGCGGCACGGCCTGCGTCGGGTCAAACACCAGCTCACCGCCCAGGTCCGATTGACCCAACACACCCTGCATGGCGCTGACAGACCAGACCTTGCCCTGCTGGTTCAGCTTGCCACGCAGCCGGTAAGGTGGCGTTGCCGGCAGCACCACTCCGACGAACTTGTAGAGTTCGTCGAGGTTGCGGCCGCGCAGATCGAACGTGGCGTCCAGACCGGTCAGCGCCTGGAGGCTGGACACAGAGCCCGCCACCTTGAGCGAGGTTTTTCCCGCCACGGCATTGATCTCGATGGGGAACGGCTGCGCAACCCTGGTACCGAGCTGCAACACCCCGCCCATGCGCCCATAGGCGACAACAGGCTCTTTCTTCCAGGTTCCGGAAGCCTTGTAGCTCAGTGGCAGTTTGAGGGCGGCTGGGTCGGTGGAGGCCAGGTCCGCCAGTGAAAACTGTGCGTCAATGTGCGCGCCTTCCGCAGCGGCACGGTACACCAGCGAGCCATGGTCCACTTCGAGCGAACCGACGTCCGGCACCATGTCTGCACGGGTGGTGTCGCGTGCCAGCGCCCAGGTCCTGCGCCCGTCCGGCTCCATCTGGAGACCCAGTTGCGGCTCCGTCAGGACCACGCGCGGCAGCACCAGCTTTCCGCGCAGCAAAGGCAGAAGCTCCACGTCAAACTCGGCCGCCTTTGCCTTGATCAGATACGGGTCGGTCGCCCAATCGGGATTGGCCAGCTCCAGCCCTGTGAGATTCACCGTGGTGGTGGTGCCGAGGTGCACGTCGAGGTGTTGCGTGATCTCGAAGCGGCGGCCCAGCTGGGACGACACATGGCGGTTCAGGGGCTCGCGCAGCATGTCCCACGGGAAAAAGAAAACCACCAGCAGCAGAACCACCACCAGCGTCGCGATGCCCCACAGCACCCTGCGCACCAGCGGAGATTCAAACATGACCTTGTTCATACCTAGCAACCCCGGGTTATCCGATGTCCACCGACGACCGCAACGACCTTTGCGGCAAGGTTGGACGACGGGCTGGCGGGTGCGCATGTGCGCTTGATTCGAGCTTCCTACTATGGGCTGAAACCGGTGGGCACAGTCGTCGGGAAGTGCGAGGAATGGGTGTGAGCGTGTGCCTACACTGTCGCAGCACAACAAATTTGGCGCCAGTGTGCCATTCAGTAGGAATCCGCCTACAGGTGATGCGCCCAGTCGCTGGCAGAATGAATCCGCGAGGGCAGATACATTAGGAAACACAGCGTCCCTCTCCCGCACAGCCTCCGACATCTTCCGCAAGCCCGCCGCACCACCTGGACCTGATCAGTGAGACTGAAGACCTACATCGTTGAAGACAACGCCACCATCCGGGAGAACCTGATTGGCACGCTCGAAGAGTTGGCGTGTGTCAACGCGGTCGGGACAGCGGAGACTGAAAACGAAGGCAAGGCATGGCTTTCCGAAAGCGGCAACGCCTGGGACCTGGCCATCGTGGACCTGTTCCTGAAGCAGGGCAGTGGTTTGGGCGTTCTCGCGGCCTGCCGTGATCGCCCGTCACATCAAAAGGTGGTGGTGCTGAGCAACTATGCGACAGCAGACATCCGCCGGCGATGCGCCCAATTGGGCGTTGACGCGGTGTTCGACAAATCCAACGAAATTGACGCGCTGGTCGACTACTGCCTCCAGCAGAGCGAGCAGGGCGAGCGCGGCGTCAGGGGCGCTTGAATTCAATCAATCAGCTTGTTCTTCAGCGCGTAGTACGTCAGGTCGCTGTTGGAAGACAGGCTCATTTTCTCCATCACCCGCGTCCGGTAGGTGCTCACGGTCTTCACGCTCAGCGACAGCGCCTTGGCAATGTCGCCAGCCGTTTCACCTTTGGCCAACTTGAGAAACACCTGGAACTCGCGCTCGGACAACTGCTCGTGCGCTGCCACGTCGTTCGGCCGGTTCAGCTGCTGCGCCAGCAGTTCTGCCACGGCAGGTGTGATGTAGCGCTTGCCCAGCGAAATGACGCGGATCGCGTCGACGATCTCGGACGGCTCGCATTCCTTGTTCAGGTAGCCGCTGGCACCCTGGCGGATCAGGTTGACCGCGTAGTGCTCCTCTGGATAGCCGCTGAGGATGAGAATTCCCACGTCTGGCGCCTTGGCCCGGATCATCGCCAGTGCGTCGATGCCGCTTTGTCCCGGCATCGAGAGGTCCATGACGAGAATGTCCAGTTCGACATTGCGCACCAGGTCAATGGCTTCGCGCCCGCTGCCGGCTTCGCCAACCACGCGCAGGTCGACCTGTTCCGAGAAAAACTGCCTGAGGCCAGACCGCACAATGGCGTGGTCATCCACAATTCCGATCTTGATCATGTCGCTGTCTTTCTTTGCGCCTGCTTGCGCCGGCATGTGCAGCACGCCCGAGACGGACGCGTTCATTGAGATGCAGTTGCCATTATTGACGAATTACCTGACCAAGTAGTCACCGGAGTCTGCCGTGAAAAAAATTTCCATTCCCCAAATGGCCATCAGCCTGCCATTGGCCGTGCTGGCTGCAGCCATCCTGATCTTCATCAATGAGGCCAGTTTCCGGGAGTCTACCGACGCAGCAGCCCACATCGCAGAAGCGCAGCAGACGCGCGGCGCGATCAACAAGCTGCTGCAACAGGTGCTGGACGCCGAGACCGGGCAGCGCGGCTTCCTGCTGACGGGCGACCCGCGCTACCTCGAACCCTACAACTCGGCAACAGCCGACATCAACCAGAACCTGGACGCGCTGAGGCAGCTCTTCACACCCTACCGGCAGCAGCTCGACGAATTTGGCGTGCTGTCCCGGCATGTGTCGCGCAAGCTCGCCGAGATGGATCTGAGCGTGCGCATGCGCAAGGAGGGCAACGAAGACGCCTGGAAGTTTGTGCTGACCACCGACGTGGGCAAGGAGCACATGGATGCCATCCGGGAGCAATCCGCGCGCCTGGCAGCCAACAGCATCACCAAGATGGAACAGGGTCAGGCGCAGATCCAGAAGACACTGCAGCTGTCGCGGATCGGCGTGGCCATCATGGCGCTGGCGGGTCTGCTGGCCTTTTACATGTACCTGCGCCAGACCAAGGCCTTGCTCGACTCCGGCCAGCGCGAGCAGGAATCCCTGCAGCGTGAGCGCGATTTCCTGGAAAAGCAGGTGCGCGAACGCACGGCCAACCTGGCTGAACTGGCCACCCACCTGCAGAACGTGCGCGAGGATGAGCGTGGCCACCTGGCCCGCGAGCTGCACGACGAGCTGGGCGCCCTGCTCACTGCGGCCAAGCTCGATGTGGCGCGACTGAAGTCACGCCTGACGGGGAATTTCCCCGAGGCGAGCGAACGGCTGGAGCACCTGACCCAGACGCTGAACAACGGCATTGCACTGAAGCGCCGGATTGTGGAGGATCTGCGGCCGTCGTCGCTGTCCCACCTTGGGCTGGTGGCATCGCTCGAAATTCTTGCCCGCGAATTTGAGGAACGTTCGGGGCTGGCCATCACGACCGATCTGGAGACGGTGGAGCTGGGCGGCTCCGCGCAGCTCACGGTCTACCGGCTGGTACAGGAATCGCTCACCAACATCGGGAAATATGCCGAGGCCAGTCAGGCAGAAGTGAGTCTGCACAACTTCGACAACTACATCACGGTCGAGGTCAAGGACAACGGCAAAGGGTTCCACGTGAGCAGCGTCGGACCCGGCAGCCATGGACTGGCCGGCATGCGCCACCGCGTGGAGGCCGCTGGCGGCCGCCTGACCGTGACCAGCCAGGAAGGACGGGGGACGCTGATTTCCGCTGTCCTGCCCCTGTCACGCTAACCTTGCCCCAGGTCTTGCGCATGGCGTGACGGGCATTGCAAACCGTCAGCCATGACCTACAGGTCTTGCCACCCGGCACTGACAGGGGTACACGCCTGCTGCCGATGAGGGATATCGGCCACGCTGATTAACCTTGCTACAGGCGCTTCAAGAGAAGCGTTTCATCGCCAGAGCAAGGAGCCCAGATGCTGCATTATTCCGTCGTTTTTCTTGTGATCGCCCTGATTGCTGCCGTCTTTGGTTTCGGCGGCATCGCAGCAGGCGCTGTCGAAATCGCCAAGATCCTCTTCTTCATCTTCGCCATCATGGCCATCGTGAGCTTTGTGATCAGCCTGATCCGCAAGAACTGACGCGCCCGCGCCAGTCCGTCCCGCCACACACCGAACACCGGGCCATCACACCGCCCTGTTCACCAATTGCCCCCACTTCAACCCCCAAGGATGCCCCCATGAACAACCAGACCATGCCCCACACAGCCCACGATGCCATGCCCGCCATGCGCCAAGCCACCGATGAATTGCTGCAGTCTGCCGGTCGGGCCGTGAGCTCGACCCGCGACCACGCCAATGACGCACTCGACGCCGCAGAACACAAGGTGCGGGAATTGCGCGGCAATGTGGATCCTGTGGTGGACATGTTGGCGTCCAAGGCCCAGAAACTGGCACGCCAGAGCCTGGACATGGCCTCGGAAGCCAAGGACCGCGCCCAGAAATCGCTGGGCCGTGCGGCGGACATGACCACGCGCTATGTCTCTGAGCAGCCATTGCGCTCGGTACTGATAGCGGCGGCCGTGGGTGCTGCTGCGGCGGTCCTGATCGCCTCGGCGCGCAACCGCAGCAAATCCGGCTACTGAAAACACAGGCGACCCCGGCGCCCTGGCGCCAAGGTCACCGGCCGTCCACCCCACCTGCGATCCACCTGAGCCCCACGTTTTCATGCTGCACCCGATTTTCTCCACGCTTGTCCAGAGACCAGACCTGGTGGTCGACCATTTATCCGGCTATGCCGCACTGGTTCGCCAGGAAGCCTCCAGCGCCGGTGAGGAATGGCTGTCGCGCGTCATGGCCTGGGTGCTGACGATTCTGTTGGCTGTGGCGTTTCTCGGGCTGGCTGGTACCGCCCTGATGCTGGGCGTGCTGCAGGACCGGTTTCACTGGGTGCTGATCGCCGTGCCCGGCTGCGTGTTGATGTCCGCGATCGTCGCCTGGCTGGTGGCCAGCAGGGCGCAGACATCGGAACAATTTCCAGAGCTCAAGTCGCAGATCGACAGCGATACGCGTGCACTCCGTGCGCTCGGGTCGGCAGGTTAAGTCGGGTCGACAAAGTCAACGGAACCACGATGTCAGATCTTTCTTCAACCTCAGCAGTCCAGCGTCTTGCGCAGAGCCGCAAGGCCCTGGTCGGCTACATGAATGGCGAGCCATCGCCCCGTCCCGCAGAAGAGCGCCAACCGGGCAGCCACCCGGATGAGCCACGCGACGACGATGGCACGGCCTGGGGTACGGTGAGTCGTGCTCTGCGTGTCTGGTGGCAACACCATCCGCTGCACACGGCGGCGGAACTGGCCAGCCCCGCCCTGGGCAGCTATGCCAGGGAACACCCGATGAAACTGCTGGGCGTGGCAGCAGCGGCCGGTGCTGCGGCCGTCGTGCTCAAACCCTGGCGCCTGATCTCCATCGGCGGCCTGCTGCTGGCAACCCTCAAATCCTCCGAGCTGTCTGCTGTCGTGATGTCGTTGATGTCACGCCACCCGGCTCCTGTTCAACCTACTCCCCAGGAAGACTTTCCATGAAAAACCCTGACACCCTAACCGACCAGCTGAGTCTCGACGAGAAGGGCCTGGCGGCCGCACGCAAAAGTCTGACAGACGGTGCGGTCACGCCCGCTTATGGCCCGCACCGGGCGGCCATCGTGAAGCTGCTCAACGACGCATTGGCCACCGAACTGGTGTGCGTGCTGCGTTACAAACGGCACCATTTCATGGCCAGCGGCCTGTCGTCGTCCAAGATTGCCGAGGAATTCATGGTGCATGCCAACGAAGAGTCGGGGCACGCAGACCGGCTGGCGAAACGGATTGTTCAGTTGGGCGGTGAGCCCGACTTCTGCCCCGATACCCTGACCAAGCGCAGCCATGCTGGCTATGACGAATGCAAGGACCTGCAGGCCATGGTCCGTTCCAATCTGGTGGCCGAGCGCGTCGCGGTCGAGGCCTACCGGCAGATGATTTCACTGCTGGCCGACAAGGACCCGACCACCCGCCGCATGCTGGAAGACATTCTGGCCGACGAGGAAGAGCATGCCGATGAACTCACGGACTGGCTCGAAAAATAAAGCTTTCTGCAGGCAAGTCAGCGTGGTGCCGCCGACCTGCCAGCCTGTCAACTTCGCACCAATTTCAAACTATTCATTCAAGAGGAAACCCATATGAAATACGCTCGCGCAATTGCATTCGCCGCTCTGGCCGGAATCACCATCATCGGCACGGGCTGCGCCGTCGGGCGTGGCCAGGAAACGGCTGGCGCCTACGTCGATGACGCGGCCATCACCACGGCCGTCAAGGCGAAGTTCGTGGAAGACAAAACGGTATCGGCCATGTCCATCAGCGTCGAGACGCTGAACGGTACGGTTCAACTGTCCGGTTTTGCCAAGTCCACGGCCGAAAAGATGCAGGCTGAGAACATTGCCCGCAACACCAAGAACGTCCGCGCTGTCCGCAACGACATCGCTATTCGTCCCTGACCTTCAGCCCGGGTGGTCATGACCTGACTGCCCCCTGACCTGTCCGGCCGCCACGGTGGCCGGACGTGAAAAAGCGGGCCATGGAAAATCCATGACCCGCTTTTTCACGTCTGCCGCGTGGGTGCCGCGGTCGTTTCAGCCCGCCTTGACGATCAACTGGTTGTCCACCGCGTTCACGCCTTTGACGCCCTTGGCCAATGCCGCAGCTTTTTCCCGGGCGGCTTCTGTGGGCGCCGAGCCGGTCAGGGTGACCACCCCATCACGGGTGCGGACGTCGATTTTCCGCACACTGAGCTCACCGTCTTTGGCCAGACCGGCAGACACCGCAGCGGTGATGCCCATGTCGTCCATTTTTTCACCGGCGCTCGTCGCTGCGCCCTTGATGGATGTTTCGGCCTTCTGGGCACCCTCCTTCATGGCGATGCCCGCACTGGACAGACCGCTTTCCGCCTTGGCTTTGGCCTCGGTCGCCGCTTCAGTGGTTTTGGCAATGGCGCTGTCCAGCTTCTGGCCAGCTGTTTTTTCCTCTGCCTGCTTGCCGCAGGCGGTGAGCCCGAGCGCGGCGGCGAGCAACATTGTCACCGCGGCGGCTGAACCCGGAGATGCGAGAACAAGAGGCCTCGGGGAAAGTGATTGCGTTTTCATGGTGATCTCCTTGGAATGACCCGACAGGGGGAAGGCATGGGTACCCGGCATCGGGGCCAGGGATTCAAGCTCGCGGCACCTGCCGATGAGGGCACGGCTTGACTGTAGTCAGCCCTGTGGCCACTCGGGGTCAGACGCTGCTGAACTCGCCGTAGGACGAAAGATGATGCCAGCGGTCAATGCGTCTTCTGTACGTGGCAGCTGCCATGCTCACGCCGGAACCGGCCGGGGTACACGGGCGCTGGATGCGGCTGCGCAAACAGGCCGGCATGCGCAGCGCGGGCCTGCCGCTGCTCGGCCGCATACGGCCCCGCACGCCGGCCGGTGTGGTACGACCAGGCGTGGCCGGTGCGAACCATCCAGGCACCGACGTCCTCACCGCGCTGGTCAATCCGGGCAAGCAGGCGTCCGTAGTCGTCGTGCCGCAGGCCGTGGATGACCACCGCCTGCCCCTGCAGTCGCTGGCGCAATGCTTCGCGGGAGGCCACGCCACCTGCCTGACAGATTTCCGGGGCATCGATCCCCTCCATGCGCACGCTGACCGGTTTGCTGCCTTCGTGGTCCCTGACCCACACGGTGTCGCCGTCCACGACATAGGTCACCACGCCGGACCAACTGGCACGCGCCTGCGCCTGGGCGCTATCCGGCTGCAGGGCAACCAGCAGCAACGCCAAGGCGACAACACCGGCGCTGAGCAGACGACGACACCGGCCGCCGGGAGATCGTTCAGGCCGTGACAATCCAGCCCTCCAATGGGTCCAGGTCTGCCGGCAGGCCGTAAAGCGGCTCGCCCTGCTGCTGGGCCCACGCAGCCTGCATCAAACACAGCACCGCGTCCAGGCTGTCGCCGCTGGCATCGGCGATCAAGGCATCGCGCTGGGCATGGCTGAGTTTGAGACGCAGCGCCAGCCGCGTCTGGCCATGTTCGAGGCCGGTGATCAGGTCCTTGCGGGCAATCAGGCGCTCAGGGGTCTGTTTGGCCTTGTCGTCGCTTTTGTACGACCTGGCGCCCAGCACCTCGCGGGCCAGCAGGCCGGGGTAGCCCTCGAGTGCCACACGACTGCGATCCCCCTCGTGGAGGCCCGGCAGGTGCACACCGGCAGCCAGCAGCCGGGGAACACCGGCATGCAGCATGTAGGCTACTGGCGGATTCACCCACTTCATCGACGGGCTGGAACCGGCGGGCCGGTCGGCGGCGCGGTGGGCGAACTTCTGCCCGGTTGGACGTGCATCACAAAAGGCGGCAAAGGTGTCACGTATCGCGGCGCGCTCAAGGCCGGCGAAGTGGCGGATCAGGTCGGCCCAGTGCAGCGGCCACCCGAGATGCACCACCAGCTCGCGTGGCAGCCCAAATGGAAAATCGAAAGCGCCCACCCATGGCTGCGGCTGGCGCAAGCATTGCTCGAAAGCCTCCAGCGATTCGAGCCGGTCCAGCCGCGCCAGCAGGACACGGCCGCGGTCAGCCGAACCCACCGCCACCACAATGGGCTTGCGCCGGGAGGGACTGCTGGAAAAATCGCAGCCCAGCAGCAGGGATGAGGGCGAAAGAGACGTCACGGCTAGGACCGCGGGCATTCGGTGTGCGCTGGTCAGCGCCGCCTTCAGCCCGCCCGGCTCACATCAGGGCACAGGGTTTCAGACCCGGCCGCAGATGGAAGCCGTCGCCATCAGGTCTTCCAGCAGGGCGAAAGACACTTTGCCCGACACCGCATAAGGGTCGAGCTCGGCCTTTTCCGAGTACTTGAGCAGGATGGAGTGGTTGAGCTTGGACAGGTTGACCTGGCCCATGGTCCAGCCACTGAAACGGCGCTCGGAAATCTCCTCGAAGTGCAGCAGCACCACGTCCTTGTGGCGCGGGTCCTTCTGGATGTGCCCGAACAGGGTGCTGACGGCCATGCGCCCGCCTTCAATGGCCTGCAGGAAGATGCCGCCGCCGTAGCACAGGATGCCCGTGATGCCGGAAGAAGGATTGTGCTGGCGCGATTGCGCCAGGATGCCTTCAATCGCCTCGGGGCTGGTGTCGACCGCGCGGCTTGCGTAAAGTAAACGGACGAGCATGGTCAGCCTTTCTGGGGAATCAGCGCGAGGAATTCGCGGCGCAATGTCGAATCTTTCAGGAACACACCGCGCATCACGGAGTTGATCATCTTGCTGTCCATGTCCTTCACGCCACGCCAGGCCATGCAGTAGTGGCTGGCCTCCATCACGATCGCCAGCCCGTCGGGTTGTGTCTTGTCCATGATGAGGTCGGCCAGTTGCACCACAGCTTCTTCCTGGATCTGCGGGCGCCCCATGACCCATTCGGCCAGGCGGGCGTATTTCGACAGTCCGATGACGTTGGTGTGCTCGTTCGGCATCACACCGATCCAGATCTTGCCGATGACGGGACAGAAGTGATGCGAGCAGGCGCTGCGCACGGTGATGGGGCCGACGATCATCAGCTCGTTGAGGTGTTCGGCGTTGGGGAACTCGGTGATGGTGGGCGCCGGCACATAGCGACCCCTGAACACCTCGTTGAGGTACATCTTGGCCACGCGGCGCGCGGTGTTCTGGGTGTTGTGGTCCGTCTCGGTGTCGATGACCAGGCTGTCGAGCACGCCCTGCATCTTGATTTCGACTTCGTCGAGCAGCTTCTCAAGTTCACCCGGCTCGATGAATTTGGCGATGTTGTCGTTCGCGTTGAAGCGCTTGCGTGACTGCTTCAATCGCTCGCGGATTTTGACCGACACCGGCGTTCCTTCGTCGGTCACATCGGGAGAGGGCGTGGTGGATTTCATAAGCATGGCAGATATTAACAGCCTGGATTGGCGCCAGGATTTTCAGGGTTTTTCATCTCAGCTCTTTACTGGTGGCTGTTCGGAAGCTACTTTTTTCATAGCATCCGGTACAAGGCAATCGACGAACCCGACGACAGCCCGCTCCTGCGCGCCTAGTAACGCTGGCCAGCGACCATCAAGGCCAGCCGCATCAGCGCATAGGCCATCCAGCCCCGCACACGCTGGCCCAGCGGCCGATGGCTGTAGGTGGCCGGGTCGATGCGCCGTCCGTGGGATTCCATGGCCTGGCACAGGCGCGCCCGCAGGTCGGCGGCAAACAGCTTGTCTTCAATCACCACATTGGCCTCCCGCGCCAGCAGCAGGCTGAGCGGGTCGAGGTTGGAGGAGCCCACCGTGGCCCAGTGCCCATCGATCACCGCCACTTTCGCATGCAGAAAGCTCGCTTCGTATTCATGAATCTCGATGCCTGCCGACAACAGTGCGCCGTACACCGGGCGCACGGCATGGTATTGCATGAAGTATTCATACTTGCCCTGCAGCAGCAGCGTGACCTTGACGCCGCGGCGCGAAGCCGCCATCAGCGCACGCCTGAGCTTGCCGCCGGGCAGGAAGTAGGCATTGGCAATGATGATTTCCTTGTGCGCCCGGCCAATCGCCTTGCTGTAGGCACGCTCAATGCTGCGGCGATTGAGCAGGTTGTCGCGCAGCAGCAGGGCGGCTTTGGAGCCCGTCATCGAGCCACCTGCGCCCAAGCCGTTGTGGTTCGGCACCGATACCAGCTCGGCGCGGGTCCGTCCTCCGTATCCGGCGGCCTTGAAGCTTTCCCATGCCGCGCCCAAATGCCGCTGGCGCGCACTGTAGCCGGCCTGCACACGCCACCACAGCAGCGCCATGGCATCGGCCGCCTCGGCAGCCAGCGGACCCTTGACGGCCACGGCGAAGTCAAAGCGCGGTGCCTTCAGCTCGCCGTGGTTGGGGTCGTAAAAATCGTCGAGGATGTTGATGCCGCCGCAAAACAGGATGGTGAGATCCACCACGCAGAGTTTGCGGTGCAGCCGGCGCCAGCTCTCCGGCAGCAGCAGGCCGAGGCCGCTCAGGCCGGACCCGAGCGGCGAATACACGCGCAGATCCACCCCGCCTGCCCGCAACTTGTCCAGCCATTCATCGGGCAGCGTGCCTGTCCCAACGCCGTCGACCAGCAGCTGGACGCTGACCCCGCGCTGTGCGGCACGGATCAATGCCTCTGCCACTTCGGCACCGGCGCCATGAAAGTCAAGAATGTAGGTCTCCAGCTGTATCCAGCTGCGGGCTTCATCGAAGGCCTTGACCAGCGCCGGAAACAGCGCCTCCCCACCCTGCAGCAGTTGCAGCGATTCAGACTTGTGAAGAGCGGACATCAGGGGAAGACATGTTGAAGGGAAGCGGCGCCGGACTGGAGCACCCACCCATTGGAGCGGAGATTTGCAGTGTTGCCCACGGGGAAAAGCCCGATTCCAGCGTGGGAAAGTAATGGAACGGGCCAGGCCCTAGCGACCCGTGAAACGGGGCAGCAGCAGGATGGCTTCGGCGTTGGAGGGTGAAAAGCACTGGTCGGCCGCCTGCTGAAAAGGCAGCCATTGCCAGGCTGCGTGCTCGCGCGGGTTCAGCCGCACCTCCGTGCCGGGCGGCACGCAGAGCCCGAACACGTGCTCGGTGTTGTGGGTCACGCCCGGTGCATAACGGTGGCGCCAGGCTGGGTAAATCTCGTAGACATTGGCCAGGGCCCAGTCCACCAGTTGCCCGGCATCGGCGCTGATACCGGTTTCCTCCAGCACTTCGCGGACGGCGGTGTCGCGCAGCGGCTCGTCGGCATGATCCCGGGAACCGGTGACGCTTTGCCAGAAGCCTGGCTGGTCCGAACGCTCGATGAGCAGGACATCCCGCTGCGGCGTGTGGATCACCACCAGCACGGACTCGGGAATCTTGAAAGCTTTCAAGGCATCCCGCTTCCGGTTCTCATCGCAGCAATCAGGCGACCGGGTTGCGCAACCGGATGTGCAGCTCGCGCAACTGCTTCTCGTCCACCGGGCTCGGGGCGTGCGTGAGCAAGTCCTGGGCGCGTTGGGTCTTGGGGAAAGCGATCACGTCGCGAATCGATTCGGCGCCCGTCATCATCGTGACGATGCGGTCCAGACCGAAGGCCAGACCGCCGTGCGGCGGTGCGCCGTATTGCAGCGCGTCGAGCAGGAAGCCGAACTTCTGCTGCGCTTCCTCCGGGCCGATCTTCAGCGCATTGAACACCTTGCTCTGCACCTCGGCGCGGTGGATACGGACCGAGCCGCCACCCAGCTCCCAGCCGTTGAGCACCATGTCGTAGGCCTTGGCGATACAGCGCCCCGGGTCGGTGTCCATCCAGTCCTCATGGCCGTCTTTCGGCGCCGTGAACGGATGGTGCACCGCGCTCCAGCGCTGGCCTTCCTCGTCGAACTCGAACATCGGGAAGTCCACCACCCAGAGGGGTTTCCAGCCTTTGGTCATCAAGCCGGTTTTCTTGCCGAACTCGCTGTGGCCGACCTTCAGTCGCAGGGCACCGATGCTGTCATTGACAACCTTGGCCTTGTCGGCACCGAAGAACAGGATGTCGCCGTTCTGTGCACCAGTGCGCTCAAGGATTTGCGCAATCGCCGCGTCGTGCAGGTTCTTGACGATGGGGCTTTGCAGGCCATCGCGCGCCTTGCTGATGTCGTTGACCTTGATCCATGCCAGGCCCTTGGCGCCGTAGATCTTGACGAACTCGGTGTAGCCATCGATCTCGCCGCGGCTCATCTCGGAGCCACCCGGCACGCGCAGGGCCACCACCCGGCCGCCTGGCGTCGTGGCGGGGGTGCTGAAGACCTTGAAGTCGACGCCGGCCATCACGTCGGTGAGTTCGGTGAACTCCAGGCTCACCCGCAGGTCGGGCTTGTCGGAGCCGTAGCGGTGCATGGCTTCGGAATAGGCCATGACCGGAAATTCGCCGAGGTCGGTATTCAGCACGGTCTTGAAGATGTTGCTGATCATTCCCTGGAACAGGTCGCGGATTTCCTGCTCACCCATGAAGGAAGTTTCGATATCGATCTGGGTGAACTCTGGCTGGCGGTCGGCGCGCAGGTCTTCGTCGCGGAAGCACTTGGTGATCTGATAGTAGCGGTCGAAGCCGGACACCATCAGCAGCTGCTTGAACAGCTGCGGGCTCTGCGGCAGCGCGAAGAACATGCCTTCGTTGACGCGGCTGGGCACCAGGTAGTCGCGCGCGCCTTCGGGCGTGCTCTTGGTGAGCATCGGGGTTTCGATGTCGATGAAGCCGTTGGCGTCGAGGAACTTGCGGGTTTCCATCGAGACGCGGTAACGCAGCATCAGGTTGTTCTGCATGTACGGGCGGCGCAGGTCCAGCACCCGGTGCGTGAGGCGCGTCGTCTCGGACAGGTTGTCGTCGTCGAGCTGGAACGGCGGCGTGACGCTGGGGTTGAGCACGATCAGTTCGTGGCACAGCACCTCGATCTTGCCGCTTTTCAGGTTGTCGTTGGTGGTGCCTTCCGGACGGGCACGCACGACGCCTTTGACTTGCACGCAGAACTCGTTGCGCACGCCCTCGGCGGTCTTGAACATGGCGGCGCGGTCCGGGTCGCACACCACCTGCACATAGCCTTCGCGGTCGCGCAGGTCGATGAAGATCACACCGCCATGGTCGCGGCGGCGGTTCACCCAGCCGCACAGGCTCACGGTCTGGCCCATCTGGCCTTCGGTCACCAGACCGCAGTAACTGGAACGCATGGGAGCGACTTGTGTATCAGCGATAGCCATAAGAATTCTCGGACTTTCAGCGCTTGCCGCGCAGGTAGTGCAACAGATGTCGCCGTTCAGACAGGGGGAAGTTGGGGCCGCAAGGCCGGCTTGGGGACAACCACCCCCATGGAAATGACATACGTGAGCGCCTCATCCACGCTCATCTTCAGCTCCACGCAATCACTGCGCTTGAGCATGACGAAATAGCCGCCGGTCGGGTTCGGGGTGGTGGGCACATACACGCTGAGGTAGTCGCCCTGCAGGTGGTTGGCCACATCGCCACCCGGCTGTCCGGTCTGGAAACCGATGGTCCACACGCCCTCGCGCGGCCACTGCACCAGCAAAGCCTTGCGGAAGGCATTGCCGTTTTCCGCAAACACCGTGTCCGAAACCTGCTTCACGCTGGAATAGATCGAGCGGACGATGGGAATCCGGCTGAGAAAGGAGTTGCCCCAGCGGACCAGCTTCTTGCCAAAGAAGTTGCTGGTGACGGCGCCCATCACCAGCACGATCAGCAGGGTCAGCAGGACGCCGAAACCGGGGATGTGAAAGCCGAGCAGCTTGTCAGGGTGCCAGTTGCCCGGCAGGATCAGCAGGGTCTGGTCCAGCGTTCCGACGATCCAGTCGAGCACCCACAGCGTGATGGCCAGCGGCACCAGCACCAGCAGGCCGGCCAGCAGCCATCGGCGAACAGCGCTCATCACGATGGCTTGACGGAAGCAGCGCCGCCCGTGCTGGAGGCCGCAGGCGTGGCGGGCGCTGCCGCGACAGGCGCAGCGGCTGCAGTGGCGGGCGCTGGTGTCGTGGTGGCGGCTGGCGCGGCGCCCTCAGCGCCTGGGACAGCAGCGTCAGACGGCTTGGCAGCGGGTGCACCAGCCGTGTTGCCACCGCGGAAATCCGTCACATACCAGCCGGAGCCCTTGAGCTGAAAGCCGGCGGCCGTGACCTGTTTCCTGAAGCTCGGTGCGCTGCACTGCGGACAGTCAGTCAGGGGCGCGTCGGAGATTTTTTGCAAGACGTCCTTGGCATGCCCGCAGGACTCGCATTTGTAAGCGTAGATTGGCATAGTGCTAAAGGGGTTTCCGGCAAATTTCGGGAAATTTCAGGGGAAGGCAGCCAGGCAAAGGCTGCCAGATGCAAAACCTTCAATTATAGGCGCTGCCCACCCCTTCAAGTGCCCTGCCCGGGCACCCCCGCCGGCAACGGCCCTGCCCTCAGAAAACGCGGATTCGCAGAACGAACTGCATCACCAGCAAGCCCAGCACAAACCCCAGGCCGCCATAGATCAGGCTTTGCAGCAGCTTGTTGGTGCGCCGCTGCTCCGACAGCAGGGCATCGAGCTCCTGCCGCGTGATGCCCGGCGCGGCTTTCAGGTACTGGGTGATCAGGCGCGGCAGGCCCGGCAGCAGCTTGGCGTAGGTGGGGGCTTCGGCCTTGAGCTGGGCCAGCAGCTTTTCCGGCCCGACCTGCTCCAGCATCCAGCGCTCCAGAAACGGCTTGGCTGTGCTCCAGAGGTCCAGATCCGGGTCCAGTTCGCGGCCCAGCCCCTCGATGTTGAGCAGGGTTTTCTGCAGCAGCACCAGCTGCGGCTGGATTTCCACATGGAAGCGGCGCGAGGTCTGGAACAGCCGCATCAGCACCAGGCCGAGGGAAATCTCCTTCAGGGGCCGGTCGAAATACGGCTCGCAGCAGGCACGGATGGCGGCTTCCAGTTCATCCACCCGGGTGCTGGAGGGCACCCAGCCGGATTCGAGGTGCAGCTCGGCCACGCGTTTGTAGTCGCGCCGGAAAAAGGCGCTGAAGTTCTGCGCCAGGTATTCCTTGTCCACTTCGGTGAGCGTGCCCACAATGCCGAAGTCCAGCGAAATGTAGCGCCCGAAGGTGGCTGGCTCCAGGCTGACCTGGATATTGCCCGGGTGCATGTCGGCGTGGAAAAACCCGTCGCGGAAGACCTGGGTGAAGAAAATCGTGACGCCATCGCGCGCCAGTTTTTTCATGTCGACACCGGCATCGCGCAGGCGCTGCGTCTGGCCGATGGGCACCCCCTTCATGCGCTCCATCACCATGACGTCGGGCATGCAGAAGTCCCACACCATCTCAGGGATCATCACCAGGTTCAGGTCCTGCATGTTGCGCCGCAACTGCGCGGCATTCGCGGCTTCGCGCAGCAGATCGAGCTCGTCGTGCAGGTATTTGTCGAACTCCCCCACCACCTCGCGCGGCTTCAGCCGCTTGCCGTCGGCCGAGGCGCGTTCCACCCAGCCGGCCATCATGTGCATCAGGGCCAGGTCTTTCTCGATCGCCGGCAGCATATTGGGGCGCAGCACCTTGACGGCCACTTCACGTCCGCCCGGCAAGGTCGCGAAGTGCACCTGGGCAATCGACGCGCTGGCCACGGGCGTCTGCTCGAACGACGCAAAAATGCGGTCCAGCGGCCGGCCAAAGGCCTTCTCGATGATGGCCACGGCCACCGCCGATTCGAACGGCGGCACGCGGTCCTGAAGACGCGCCAGCTCGTCGGCAATGTCCGGCGGCAGCAGGTCGCGGCGGGTGGACATCACCTGACCGAACTTCACGAAGATCGGCCCCAGCGCTTCCAGTGCCTCACGCAGACGCTCGCCGCGTGGAGCCCTGAGGTTGCGCCCGAGCGAGACGACCCGGGTCAGGCGGCGAAGCCACGGGTGCGCAAAACTCGACAGAACCAGTTCGTCCAGCCCGAACCTGAGCACGGTCCAGACAATGAAAAACCCCCTGAAAAACCGGCTCATGCAGACGCCCTGGTCGATCCCGAAGCAGCCGGCTCAACCGGTGCGGCAGTCGGGGGCACCGACACGCCAGTGCCCTGCGCAGGCGGCGTCCTGGCCAGGAAGTCTTTCACGCCGGACAGCACGCGCCGGCCGAAATCGCCCAGCGCATGCGCCGGCACGTCGCCGATCACACGGGACAGGTCTTCCTCCACATCCCAGCGCAGGTTCTCTGCCAGCCACCCGATGTCGGCAGCGAGCTGCACATCCCCTTCGATGGTCACTGGTGGCCGCTGGCCGGTCAGCAACGCTTGAACAGCGCCGAGCGGCGAGTCGCCCTCCACCACCAGACGCAAATCAGGCGTGACTGACGGGGAGGCCCGGTCCACCAGACCGGCAGGCGTGATCAGCAAATCCAGCGAGAAAACGCCCCATTGCAGATGCACCACCCGTCCCTTCTGGCGTACCAGGCGGTCCTGGGCCTGTTTCTCCTGCATCAGAACGTGGTTCAGGAACAGAACCAGCCGGTGCTGCCCCTCATCCACCGCCCAGGCCGGCGGCTGAAAACGGGAGGCGAGGGATTCCAGAAATGAAAAGGGGGACGTGGTGTTCATACCTCTCCGATTTTGACAGCAATATGTGGCCCCCACGCTCCCCCACTCCGTGTGGGTCGCTGCCCCCCGAGGGGGCCGCCCGCCTGTGGCCCGGCGAAGCCGGTTCCACGGCTCCGTTGGTGTGAATGCAGGCCCCCACGCTTGTCCAAGGACAGCCCCAGATGCCACTAAAGATTTCACCAGCAGGTGCCGCGGAACCGGCTCTGCCGGGCCGCAGGCGCCGCCCCATTGAGGGGGGAACAAGCTACACGCAGTGAGCTTGGACGGGGGGAATTAATTTCGCCGCCCCCTCGAGGGGGGAACGGGCTACACGCAGTGAGCCCGGACGGGGGTGTTTATTGCAATGCTTGCACGCCCGCAACCAGCCAGCCGCCACTGCCGCTGCGGAGCTTGGTCATGTTCCACACTTCGCGGAACGGGCTGGCGCCAGCTGACGCGTCTTCGCGGATCATGCCGGAGAACTCGACACTGGCCATGTACACATCGCTCAGTTCCTCGATGCCCAGCAGTTGTGCATTGAGCATCACGACGTCGGTCTTGTTGACCACACCCCCGGTGTGCGACTCGCGGTCTGCAAGCTGGGCCTTGATCTGATCGAGCATGTCGTCGGTCATCATGGCGCGCAGGCTCTGGATATCCGAACGGTCCCAGGCATCCTGCAAGGTCACGAAGTTGGTCTTGCAGGCCTTGAGAAAGCCCTCGGCGTCAAAGCCCGCCGGCACACCCCAGGACTGCGAACCGAGCAGCGCAGAGCCGATCATCGAGCCAGAGGCGGCGGCGTCGTACTTGCCGGCCTCGAACGCCGTGCTGTTGCGCTCCCAGGGCCGGGCCGAGGCATCATTGCCTACGTTTTCAGGGCTGTATTCGCGTGGTGTCACGGCCGTCGGGCCACCTGCGCCCTGAAAGGCAAAGGGGGCTTGCGACCGCCCCGTGGCAGGCGTGTTGCCCGCCTTGAGCTTGCGCATCACAAAACCCACCGCGACCATGATCAGCAAGGCCAGCAGTGCAAACATGATGACCTGACCAAAGGCCGCACCCAGCCCGAGCGAGGAAGCGAGCCAAGCCAGTCCGAGACCGGCTGCCAGACCGCCGAGCATGGCGCCCCAGGGTTTTCTCGGGGCAGCGGTCGCAGGTGCGGCCGGCGGCGTGGCCGAATTGGTGGCCGTTCCGGCGCCGGCCGGCGCGGCCTCACGCTTGGTCACATTGGTGGACTGCTTGCCGACAGAGGTGCCGCCGCCCAGCCGTTTGGCATCTGCAGGCGCTCCCGCCAGCATCAGGGTGGCCGCCAGCAGCGACGCAAAAATTCCGGTCCAGATTTTCATGATGTCTCCTTCAAAACGATCCGGCTGCGGCACAGGGGCCGCAGCGCTTTCACTTCAACACTTGATGCCCACATGCAGGGCCACAACCCCGCCCGCCATGTTGTGATAGTCCACATGGCCGAAACCGCTGCTGTGCATCAGGGCCTTGAGTTCCTCCTGGCCGGGATGCATGCGGATCGATTCCGCCAGGTACTGGTAGCTCGCGTCATCGTTGGCCACCAGCTTGCCCAATCGCGGCAACACCTTGAAGGAATACCAGTCGTAGAGCTTCTCGATCGGCTTGGCGACCTTGGAAAACTCCAGCACCATCAGCTTGCCGCCGGGCTTGATCACCCGGTTCATCTCGCGCAGCGCGCCATCCTTGTGCGTCATGTTGCGCAGGCCGAAAGCCACCGTGACGAGGTCGAAACTGGCGTCGGCAAACGGCAGGTGTTCGGCGTCGCACACCAGGGTGGGCAGGGCGACGCCCGCATCGAGCAGGCGGTTGCGGCCTTCGCGCAGCATGGCCTCATTGATATCGGTGTGCACGACGCGGCCACCGGGCCCGACCCTGGGTGCAAACGCCAGCGCGAGGTCACCGGTACCACCGGCAATGTCCAGCACCTGCTGGCCCTCCTTCACATTGGCCACCATCACGGTGTAGGCTTTCCAGGCGCGATGCAGGCCCATGGACATCAGGTCGTTCATGACGTCGTACTTGGGAGCGACGGAGTCAAACACACTGCGAACGCGACGCGCCTTCTCGCGCTCGTCAACGGACTCAAAACCGAAATGGGTGGTGCTCATAAGGTGAATGCTAGAGGGCAAAGCCGTGTTGGACCCCGACAACCCCGTTTTCACCCGGGGCATTGCCGGGTTTTATCCCCGAAAAACAACAAGAAAACCCGTCGGGCGCAAGGCCCACCTGGCGGGTGGAAAACCGCCACAGGCAGCGGCTTCGAACCGCGATCAGTGGCTGCCGCAGGCGTGGCCCCCGGCCTCCACCATGGGCGCATCGCGGTCCATGCCCGCCGCCTGCAAACGCCGCTCGTAGTCGGCCCAGAGGCGTTCCTGCTCGGCGCCCAGATGGTAGAGGTAATCCCAGGAAAAAATCCCGCTTTCGTGGCCGTCTGAAAACACCGGCTTGACCGCGTAATTGCCGACAGGCTCCAGCTCCTGCAGCGTGACCTGGCGCTTGCCGGTCTGCAGCACTTCCTGCCCCGGGCCATGGCCCTGCACTTCGGCCGACGGCGAGTACACCCGCATCAACTCCAGTGGAATACGGAAACTCGCGCCGTCGGAAAAATCGATCTCGAGCACACGGGACTGGTTGTGCACCGTGAGTGCTGTCGGCGTCGGGGCGCCTGCTTGAAGTCCGGCCATGGTGGTAATGCTTTCTGAAATCAAATGAGTGGAGTGACGTCGCCTTGCAGTCAGGCGACAGCCACCATGCTCGCGGCCATGCCGGCGAGCTGCAGGTTGACGACCTCACAGCGCTTTGCCAGCTCGCCCAGCCGGGCGTCGTCGAGGGGCCTGACCGCCGCAGCCCAGACCGGCGCGGGGAAGTGGCTGTCCCAGTCAAACCGGGCGATCACATGCCAGTGCAGGTGCGGCACCACATTGCCCAGCGCGGCCAGGTTGATCTTGGTCGGCTGCAGCGCCTGCCTGAGCGTCTGCTCCACCTGCAGCACGGCGCGCATGCAGATGGCACGCGCGGCCTCCGGCAAATCCGAAAACTCGGCCACGTGATGGTTCCAGATGACACGGTAAAACGCCGGGAAACCCTTCTCGTCGGCCTGGATGACGCGGAAGTCGTCGCAGCGGAACACCACCCGCCCGCCATCAGACGAGCAAAGCGCACAGCCGTCCAGCACCCCAGCCATGGCCACTACACCAGCACCCGCTCGATGCCGCCATGGTTGGCCGCTTCCACGTACGCCGGCAGCCAGTCCTTGCCCAGAATCTGGTTGGCCATTTCCACCACGATGTAATCGGCTTCGAGCAGGCCGTTCTGCAGGTCATTGCCATAGCGCGACAGGCCCTGCAGACAGCTCGGGCAGCTGGTGAGAATCTTCACGTTGTCCTGGGCGCCGACAGCGCCCGAGGCACGCAGTTGTGCCTCGCCTTTTTGCAGCTCTTCTTCCTTGCGGAAACGGATCTGCGTCGAGATGTCAGGCCGCGTGACACCCAGCGTGCCCGATTCACCGCAGCAGCGCTCGTTCTTCAGCACGTTGTCGCCCAGCAGCGCCTTGACGGTTTTCATCGGCTCCTGCAGCTTCATCGGGCTGTGGCAAGGGTCGTGGTAGAGGTAACCGGCCCCAGGCTGATCGGTGCGCAGGGTGATGCCTTTTTCAAGCAGGTACTCGTGGATGTCGATGATGCGGCAGCCCGGGAAGATCTTGTCGAACTCATAGCCCTGCAGCTGGTCGTAGCAGGTGCCGCAGCTCACCACTACCGTCTTGATGTCGAGGTAGTTGAGGGTGTTGGCCACGCGGTGGAACAGCACCCGGTTGTCGGTGATGATCTTCTCGGCCTTGTCGAACTGGCCACTGCCGCGCTGCGGATAACCGCAGCACAGGTAGCCCGGCGGCAGCACCGTCTGCACGCCGGCATGCCACAGCATGGCCTGCGTGGCCAGGCCTACCTGGCTGAACAAGCGCTCCGAACCGCAACCGGGGAAGTAAAACACCGCCTCGGTTTCAGACGTGGTGTTTTTCGGGTTGCGGATGATCGGGACATAGTCCTTGTCTTCGATGTCCAGCAAGGCGCGCGCCGTCTTCTTGGGCAAACCACCCGGCATCTTCTTGTTGATGAAGTGGATGACCTGTTCTTTCACCGGCGCCTTGCCCACGGTGGCCGGTGGCCGGTTGGTCTGGCTGCGCGCGAGTTTGCGCAGCAGGTCGTTGGCCAGACGTTGCGCCTTGAAGCCGACATCGACCATGGCACTGCGCATGACCTTGATGGTCTGGGGGCTGGTGGCGTTCAGGAAGAACATCGCTGCCGCGTTGCCGGGCCGGAAGGACTTCTGGCCCATCTTGCGCAGCAGGTTGCGCATGTTCATTGAGACATCGCCAAAGTCGATGTCCACCGGGCAGGGCGTGAGGCACTTGTGGCACACCGTGCAGTGGTCGGCCACGTCCTCGAACTCTTCCCAGTGCTTAATGCTCACGCCGCGCCGGGTCTGCTCTTCGTACAAAAAGGCTTCCACCAGCAGCGAGGTGGCCAGGATCTTGTTGCGCGGGCTGTACAGCAGGTTGGCGCGTGGCACGTGCGTGGCACAGACCGGCTTGCACTTGCCGCAGCGCAGGCAGTCTTTCACGCTGTCGGCAATCGCGCCAATGTCGGACTGCTGCATGATCAGCGACTCATGGCCCATCAACCCGAAGCTGGGTGTGTAGGCATTGGTCAAATCGGCATGCATGTCCGGGTCGGCGTCGCGCAGCAGCTTGCCCTTGTTGAAACGGCCTTCAGGATCAACACGCTGCTTGTAATCACTGAAGGGTTTCAGTTCCGCGTCGGTCAGGAATTCGAGCTTGGTGATGCCGATGCCGTGCTCGCCGGAAATCACGCCGTCGAGCGATCGGGCCAGCACCATGATGCGGGCCACGGCTTCATGCGCCGTCTGCAGCATCTCGTAGTCGTCGCTGTTGACGGGCAGGTTGGTGTGCACATTGCCGTCCCCGGCATGCATGTGCAGCGCCGCCCAGACGCGGCCCTTGAGCACGCGCTTGTGGATGGTGTTGCACTCTTCCAGAATCGGCAGGAAGGCACCGCCGGTGAAGATCGCCTGCAGCGGCGCGCGGACCTGTGTTTTCCAGCTGGCGCGCAGCGTGTGGTCCTGCAATTCGGGGAAGTAATTGTTGACGCCGGCGAGCCAGCCGCTCCAGAGCGTGCGGACCTCGGCAATCACCGCCAGCGCCTGGGCCACGCGGTCTTCCAGCAGTTCGGCCGAGGGGATGTCATTGGCGTCGTCGGACTTGCCCAGCGGCAGGTTGCCGTGGCGGAAGAAGGCCTCCAGCTCGTCACACAGGCGGATCTTGTTGCGCAGGCTGAGCTCGATGTTGATCTGCTCGATGCCGTCGGTGTACTCGGCCATGCGCGGCAACGGAATCACCACGTCTTCATTGATCTTGAAGGCGTTGGTGTGGCGGGAAATCGCCGCGGTGCGCTTGCGGTCCAGCCAGAATTTCTTGCGTGCTTCGGCGCTGATCGCCACAAAGCCTTCGCCGCTGCGCGAGTTGGCAATCCGCACGATCTCGCTGGTGGCGCGCGCCACCACGTCGGCATCGTCACCGGCGATGTCACCGATCAGGACCATCTTGGGCAGGCCGCCGCGCTTGGACTTGGTGGCGTAGCCGACGGCGCGCAGGTAGCGGTCGTCCAGATGCTCCAGCCCGGCCAGAATGGCGCCGCCGCGCTTGTGCTCGGCGAACATGAAGTCCTTGATTTCCACAATGCTGGGCACGGCGTCGCGGGCATTGCCGAAAAACTCCATGCACACCGTGCGGGTGTGGGCCGGCATGCGGTGCACGATCCAGCGGGCGCTGGTGATCAGGCCGTCACAGCCTTCCTTCTGGATGCCGGGCAGGCCGCTGAGGAATTTGTCGGTCACGTCCTTGCCCAGGCCCTCCTTGCGGAAGCTCTTGCCCGGAATGTCGAGCCGCTCGGTGCGCAGCGGCGTCTTGCCGTCGGCTTCGAAATACTTCAGCTCGAAGCTGGCGAGCTCGGCGTCGTGGATCTTGCCCAGGTTGTGGTTCAGGCGCGTGACTTCCAGCCATTGCGCCTCGGGCGTGACCATGCGCCAGGAGGCGAGGTTGTCCAGCGCCGTGCCCCAGAGCACCGCCTTCTTGCCGCCGGCGTTCATCGCGATGTTGCCGCCGATGCAGGAGGCCTCGGCAGAGGTTGGATCGACCGCGAACACGAAACCGCCGCGTTCTGCGGCATCGGCCACGCGCTGGGTGACCACGCCGGCTTCGGTCCAGACGGTGGCCACCGGCTCCGGCAGGCCAGGCAGCGAGACCATCTCGACCTCTGTCATGGCCTCGAGCTTTTCGGTGTTGATCACCGCCGACTTCCAGGTGAGCGGAATCGCGCCGCCGGTGTAGCCGGTGCCGCCGCCGCGCGGAACAATCGTCAGCCCGAGTTCGATGCAGGCCTTCACGAGGCCCGCCATCTCGGCTTCGGTGTCGGGCGTCAGCACGACGAAGGGGTATTCCACGCGCCAATCGGTCGCGTCGGTGACATGCGAGACGCGCGACAAACCGTCGAACTTGATGTTGTCCTTGAGCGTCAGCTTGCGCAGCTTGCGCTCGGTCTGGCGCCGCAGGGCGGCCATGCTCTCGAAGGATGCAGAAAACCGGCTGACGGCACCGCGCGCGGCGTGCAGCAGCTCGCCGACGATGCCATCGCGCTGCGAATCGGCATCGGGCGTGCGGCGCTTTTCGATCTCGCCCAAGCGGTGCAGCAGAGCATCGACCAGCAGCTTGCGGCGCTTGGGGTTGTCCAGCAGATCGTCCTGCAGATAGGGGTTGCGCTGCACCACCCAGATGTCGCCCAGCACCTCATAGAGCATGCGGGCCGATCGGCCGGTGCGGCGCTCGTCGCGCAGCCGGTTCAGCAGGTCCCATGCCGGCGCACCCAGCAGGCGCATCACGACTTCACGGTCCGAAAACGAGGTGTAGTTGTAGGGAATCTCGCGGATGCGGGTTTCACCAGCTTTTGCCGGATCGGCAAAAACGTTCAGTTCTTGAAGGGTAGTAGGGGCATTCATGGGGAAAAGCCACCCCTTTGCGCTCGTCTTTGCACTCGTGTCTACGCGCGTACGCGGGGCAGTCGCCTATGTTACCGCAGGGGGCCGATTTACCCTTGGCTGCGCCCGCATGACCCCTGTGCTTCTCATGGAAACCCCGGTTGTGGACATGGCGCCAAGTGACTTAAATCGGTCTGTCACAAACAGTGCCTACCCTCACGGGTTTAACTTGAAGGGCCGCAACCCGCGGCCTTTCTCTCCCTTTCCTCAGGAGCCCGCATGAAAAACCGTCTTTCCGCCCTCGCCTTGTCGGCCCTGGCGCTGGCCCTTCCCCTGTCCGGCCAGGCCCAGACCGAGATCCAGTGGTGGCATTCCATGACCGCCGTGAACGGCGAATGGGTGAATGACCTGGCCAAGCAGTTCAATGAGAGCCAGAAAGAGTACAAGATCGTCCCGACCTTCAAGGGCACCTACGACGAGTCCATGACGGCCTCGATCGCTGCCTTCCGTTCCGGCAATGCGCCCCATATCCTGCAGGTCTTTGAAGTGGGCACCGCCACCATGATGGCGAGCAAGGGGGCCGTCGTGCCGGTGGGTCAGGTCATGAAGGACGCGGGCGAGAAGTTCGATCCGACCACCTACATCTCTGCCGTGGCGGGCTATTACACGGCGCCGAACGGCCAGATGCTGAGCTTTCCGTTCAACAGCTCCACCACCGTTTTCTACTTCAACAAGGACGCCTTCAAGGCCGCCGGCCTGCCGACAGACAAGGCGCCCAGCACCTGGCCTGAAGTGGTTTCCGCCGCTGCCAAGCTCAAGGCCTCTGGCCACAAATGCCCGTTCACCACCGCCTGGCAGGGCTGGACACAGCTCGAGAGCTTTTCGGCCTGGCACAACGTGGAGTTTGCGACCAAAAGCAACGGCCTGGCGGGGCTGGATGCACGCATGAAGATCAACTCGCCGCTGCATGTGCGCCACATCGAAAACCTGGCCAACATGGCCAAGCAGGGCCTCTTCATCTACAAGGGCCGCGGCAATGTGCCGGAAGCCAGCTTTGTATCGGGCGAATGCGCCATGATCAACACATCGTCGGGCTTCTACGGCAATGTGGCCAAGAACGCCAAGTTTGCCTACGGCCTCGCCCCCTTGCCTTACTACCCCGATGTGCCCGGTGCGCCGCAGAACACCGTGATCGGCGGCGCCAGCCTGTGGGTGATGGCGGGCAAGAAACCGGCGGAATACAAGGGTGTGGCCAAGTTCTTCAGCTTCATCTCGACGCCTGAAGTGCAGTCGGCCAGCCACAAGCGCACCGGCTACCTGCCGATCACGACGGCGGCCTACCAGCTGACCGAAAAATCCGGCTTCTACGCCCAGAACCCCGGCACCGATGTGGCGGTCACGCAAATGGTCCGCAAGGTGACGGACAAGAGCCGCGGCATCCGCCTGGGCAACTACGTGCAGGTGCGTGCCATCGAGGACGAAGAGCTCGAACAGGTCTGGAACGGCAAGAAGTCGGCCCAGGAAGCACTGGATACCATCGTCAAGCGCGGCAACGAGCAGCTGGAGCGCTTCCAGAAAGCAAACAAGGGCTGACGCATACTGTGCCAGGCATTCAAATGCCTGCCGGCCTTTCCCGCCCGCCAGACCGCGTTTGACCGCGTGTAAGGCGGGTTTCGTTTTTGAGGTGGTATGGAAAAACGTGTGGTCTTCCGCTCAGGCTGGTTGCCGTGGTTGCTGCTGACGCCGCAACTGGCCGTCATCCTCGTGTTCTTCTTCTGGCCGGCCGCGCAGGCCCTGCTGCAGTCGCTTCAGCAGCAGGACGCGTTCGGCACCTCGGTGGAGTTTGTCGGCCTCGCCAACTTCCGGCAGCTGTTCGACGACCCGAGTTATGTGGAGTCGTTCAAGACCACCGCGTTCTTCTCGGTGCTGGTGGCCGGCATCGGCATCAGCCTGTCGCTGCTGCTGGCGGTATTTGCCGACCGCATCGGTCGCGGCGCGATGTTCTACAAGACCATGCTGGTGCTGCCCTACGCCGTGGCGCCCGCCGTGGCCGCGGTGCTGTGGGTGTTCATGTTCTCGCCGTCGCTCGGCGTGGTGGCGTACGCCCTGGGCAAGATCGGCATCAACTGGAACCACCTGCTGGATTCCGGCCACGCCATGACGCTGATCGTCATGGCCTCGGTGTGGAAGCAGATCTCCTACAACTTCCTGTTCTTCCTGGCGGGCCTGCAGTCGATTCCCAAATCGCTGATCGAGGCGGCTGCCATTGACGGCGCACGCCCCTGGCGCCGCTTCTGGAGCATCCAGTTCCCGTTGCTGTCGCCGACCACCTTCTTCCTGCTGGTCATCAACGTGGTGTACGCCTTCTTCGACACCTTTGCCATCGTCGATGCCGCGACTCAGGGCGGACCGGGCAAGGACACGGCCATCCTCGTCTACAAGGTCTATTACGACGGCTTCAAGGCCATGGACCTCGGCGGCTCGGCCGCGCAATCGGTGGTGTTGATGGTGATCGTGGTCGCACTCACGGTGATCCAGTTCCGCTACGTCGAGAAAAAGGTTCAGTACTGATGGCCCCCACGGTGCTTGTTTTTCTGGAGTTGGCCCATGGTTGAAAAGCGCGGTACTCAAGGCATATTGGCCCATGTGATCGTGGGGCTGGGCGTGTTCATCGTGGCCTTTCCGCTGTACCTGGCGTTTGTGGCTTCCACGCACACCGCGCAGGAGATCGTGCAGGCCCCCATGCCCTTGCTGCCGGGCGGTCACATGCTGGAAAGCTACAAGTCCGCGCTCTTCGGGCGCGAGGCGGCGGCGGGCTCCAATGCGCCGGTGGCCCACATGATGTGGGTGAGCCTGGTCACGGCCATGGTGATTGCGGTGGGCAAGATCTCAATTTCGCTGCTCTCGGCCTTTGCCATCGTGTACTTCCGCTTTCCCTTCCGCAAAACCTGTTTCTGGGCGATCTTTGTCACGCTGATGCTGCCGGTGGAGGTGCGCATCCTGCCGACCTACAAGGTGCTGTCGGACCTGCACATGCTCAACACCTATGCGGGCCTGACGGTGCCCCTGATCGCCTCAGCCACTGCCACTTTTCTGTTTCGCCAGTTCTTCCTGACGGTGCCGGACGAGCTGACGGAAGCCTCGCGCATGGACGGTGCCAGCCCGATGCGGTTTTTCCTGGACGTGCTGCTGCCACTGTCCAAGACCTCAATCGCGGCGCTCTTTGTGATCCAGTTCATTTATGGCTGGAACCAGTACCTCTGGCCACTGCTGGCCACCACCACGGAAGACATGTACCCGGTGGTGGTCGGCATCAAACGCATGATCGCCGGTGGTGACGGGCAGAACGAGTGGAACGTGGTGATGGCCACCGCCATCCTCGCCATGCTGCCGCCTGCGCTGGTCGTGGTGCTGATGCAGAAATGGTTCGTCAAGGGCCTGGTGGACACGGAGAAATGATCGCCCCCCGAAGCGCCTTCGGCGCCTCCCCCCTCCGGGGGGCGACACCAGCAGCCCGGCAAAGCCGGTGCTGCGGTGTCTGCTGGAATCAACCCTAACGAGACTATCCCTATGGCTTCCATTCAATTCAACAACATCGTCAAGCGTTATGGCACCGGCAAGAGCGCGCTGCAGGTGCTGCATGGCGTGAACGCCGACATTGCCGACCATGAATTCATCGTCATCGTCGGGCCCTCGGGCTGCGGCAAATCCACACTGCTGCGCATGGTCGCCGGGCTGGAGGACATCAGTGGCGGCGAGATCTCGATCGGCGGCAAGGTCGTGAACGAGCTTGAGCCTTCCGAGCGCGACATCGCCATGGTGTTCCAGAACTATGCGCTCTACCCCCACATGAGCGTCTACGACAACATGGCGTACGGCCTGAAGATTGCCAAGGTGCCCAAGGACGAGATCAAGACCCGCGTCGACAAGGCCGCAAAGATCCTGGAGCTGGGCCACCTGCTGGCGCGCAAACCGCGGGAGCTGTCAGGCGGGCAACGCCAGCGCGTGGCCATGGGCCGGGCCATCGTGCGCCAGCCTCAGGTGTTCCTGTTCGACGAGCCACTGTCCAACCTCGATGCGAAACTGCGCGTGCAGACGCGGCTGGAAATCCAGAAACTGCACCGCGAACTGGGCATCACCTCGCTGTTTGTCACGCATGACCAGGTCGAGGCCATGACCCTGGCCCAGCGCATGATGGTGATGAACGCCGGGCGCATGGAACAGTTCGGCACCCCGGAAGAGGTCTACAACCGGCCGGCCACCACCTTTGTCGCCAGCTTCATGGGTTCACCCCCGATGAACCTGCTGCGCCAGGCGCCCAACGCCGACTTCGGCGGGCCCGCAGGCGCCATTCTGGGCATCCGTCCGGAGCACCTGGTGGTCGGCGCCACCGGCTGGCCAGTCGTGGTCGACACCATCGAAATGCTGGGCGCCGAGCGCCTGCTCTATTGCAGGCTGGGCGACGAAGCCCTGGTGGTGCGCACCGATGAGAGCCTGTCGTCGGCCCCCGCCATCGGTGCGACCTTGCACGTCACCCCCCGCACCGACAGGCTGCACTGGTTTGATGCGGAAACAGGGAAACGTTTGCCTTGAACAACAGCTCACAACACTCGGCGCGCGTCGAAGCAGCCGGCCGCAGCGACGGGCCGCCCCAAGCCAGGCCAGCCCCCTCGGGGGGCAGTGCAGCACACGAAGTGGCAAACGCGGGGGCTTCAGCTTTCTGGCCCTATCCGCGCTGGATCGCGCACCGCGGCGCGGGCAAGCTGGCACCGGAAAACACACTGGCTGCATTCCAGCTGGGCGCCAGCCACGGCTACCGCATGTTCGAGTGCGATGTGAAGCTCAGTGCTGACGACGTCCCCTTTCTGCTGCACGACGCGACCCTGGAGCGGACGACCAACGGTCAGGGCGCGGCCGGGCTGCAGCCCTGGCGTGAGTTGGCGTCACTGGATGCCGGTGGCTGGCATTCGCCCCCTTACGCAGGGGAGCCACTGACGACTTTCGAGCGCATCACACAATGGTGTCGGGATCAGGGACATCTGCTCAATGTCGAGATCAAACCGTCACCGGGACGTGCGGCGCGCACCGGCCAGCAGGTCGCCGACGTAGCGGCACGCCTGTGGCAGGGTGCGGCCGTGCCGCCGCTGCTGACCTCGTTCGACCCCCCAGCACTGGCAGCCGCGATGGCCGCTCAGCCCCAACTGCCGCGCGGCCTGCTGCTGGACGCCCTGCCGCCCGACTGGCTGGCCATGGCCAAGGCGCTTCAGTGCGTGGCCATCGTCTGCGACCACCCCCTCTGGAATGCCGACACAGTGGCACAGGCTAAAAGCGCCGGCTTCAGGTTGCTGAGCTACACCGTGAACGACGCGGCGAATGTGCAGCGGCTGCTGGACCTCGGCATCGACGGCATCATCACCGACCGGGTGGATGTGTTCCAGCCGGATCGCTGACGCGTTGACGGCCTGCCTGGTGAAACCGTTGGCAGGCGGATAGGCTCAGGGCCTCCAGCCCCGCAGCAAGATCCATTGGCACAGGGCTGCGCCGGCGACCAGCGCGGCGTAGCTCACCAGCTTCCCGTCACGCCCAAACACCAGCAACCCCGCCACCAGAATCGTCAGGCCGACGACAAAAATCACTGCCATCTGCGATGCCATGGATGGCGCCAGCGGGCGCCTGGACCCCAAAAACCCCGGCAACAAACGCGTTGCCGACACAAGCAGCAGCGCCACCCAGGCAGCGGGCGCAGCGAAATTGAGCAGGTGATTGAGCAGCAGGTAGGCAGTCATGACGGGTCAGGGCAGGAACGCCGGGCCCTGACCACCGGGCCGGGCGCGGCGTAGGGAAAACTATCAGAACTCATTGATACGGGCCAAACCCGCAAAGTCTGTATCAATTTTATAATGGGGCATGTCAGTCTGGGCCTTCGGGCTAAACCATCACACGGCGCCTCTCGATTTGCGTGGGCGTTTTGCCTATGCGGTGGACCAGATCGTACCGACCTTGCGCGGCTTGCGCGAGTCGCTGGTGCGCCAGCCTGAAGCCACGCTGCTGTCTACCTGCAACCGGACCGAGATCTACTGCGCGGGCGAGCACAACGATCTGGAGCAAACCCTGCACTGGCTGGCCCAGAACGGCGGCGTCCACATTGACGTGCTCCGCTCCCACGCCTACACCCTGCACGACGACCAGGCCGCGCGGCACGCCTTCCGCGTGGCCAGTGGCCTCGATTCCATGGTGCTGGGCGAGCCCCAGATCCTGGGCCAGATGAAGGAAGCCGTACGCGCTGCAGAGGATGCCGGCGCCATGGGCACCACGCTGCACCAGTTGTTCCAGCGCTCCTTTGCGGTGGCCAAGGAAGTGCGCACCAGCACCGAAATCGGCGCCCACAGCATCAGCATGGCCGCTGCCAGCGTGCGGCTGGCCGGGCAGCTGTTTGAAGACCTCGGCGACATCAAGGTGCTGTTTGTCGGCGCCGGCGAAATGATCGAATTGGCGGCCACGCACTTTGCCGCCAAGAACCCCCGGTCCATGGCGATTGCCAACCGCACACTCGAGCGAGGCGAAAAGCTGGCGGGCCGCTTCGGCGCTGAGGTGATGCGCCTGGCCGACCTGCCCGACCGCCTGCATGAGTTCGACGCCGTCATCAGCTGCACCGCCAGCACCTTGCCCATCATCGGCCTGGGTGCAGTGGAGCGCGCGGTGAAGCGGCGCAAGCATCGCCCGATGTTCATGGTGGACCTGGCGGTGCCGCGCGACATCGAGCCCGAAGTCAAGGCACTGCCCGATATTTACCTCTACACCGTGGACGATCTCGCCCAGGTGGTGCAGACCGGCAAGGACAACCGTCAGGCCGCGGTGGCGCAGGCTGAAGTGATCATCGACGCCGGTGTGCAGAACTTCATGCACTGGCTGGACCAGCGGCGCACCGTGCCCCTGATCCAGCAGCTCAACGCGCAGGCCGATGAATGGCGGGCGCTGGAGATCATTCGAGCCAAGAAGCTGCTGGCCAAAGGTGAGCCAATTGATGCGGTGCTGGAGGCATTGACCCGCGGCCTCACCCAGAAGATGATGCATGGCGCGATGGCCGAACTGCATGCCAGTGACGCCAGCACGCACGACGCCACAGCGCAAGCCGTCTCGCGGCTGTTCCTGCGCGGCCAGGCCCCCAGGCTGCGTCCGGCCTCTCCTGCGCCGCAGGACGGCAAAGAGCGTTAGCGACCGGGCGCTTCAGCCCTTCGCCCATCCTGGCGCTGCCCGCGCAGGACATCGCCGCTGCCACCTGTCGCAGTGGAACCCATCCCTTGAATACCTTCCGCGCCAAACCAGCGCCACACCTGAGCCATGAAGCCTTTTCTTCGTCAGACCCTGGAGCGCCAGCTGCTCCGCCTGCATGAGCTGGACGCCCTGCTGTCAGCCAGCGACGTGGTGAGCGACCTCGACCGCTTCCGCGCGCTCACCCGCGAGCACGCCGAGGCCAGCGTGGTGGCCGAACACTACCGCCGCCTGACCAGCCGCGAGGCCGATCTGGCCAGCGCCGAAGGGATGTTGCTTGACGCGCGCAACGACCCCGAGATGGCCGCCATGGCCGAGGAAGAAATCGCCGCCGCCAAAGCCGACATCGTGAAATTCGACGAAGCCCTGCAGCTCATGCTGATTCCGAAAGACCCGGACGACACGCGGGCCGCCTTCGTGGAAATCCGCGCCGGCACGGGTGGCGACGAGTCGGCGCTGTTTGCGGGCGACCTGTGCCGCATGTACACCCGCTATGCCGAGCGCAACCGCTGGCAGGTTGAGGTCATCAGCGAATCACCCAGCGAGCTGGGCGGCTACAAGGAAATGGTGCTGCGCATTGACGGCCCGGTCGATGCCACCGGCGTGGGCGTTTACGGCAAGCTGCGATTTGAGTCAGGTGGCCACCGTGTGCAGCGGGTGCCTGCCACCGAAACCCAGGGGCGCATCCACACCAGCGCCTGCACAGTGGCCGTATTGCCCGAGCCCGACGAGGCGGTGGCCATCCAGATCAACCCGGCCGACCTGCGTATCGACACCTACCGCGCCAGCGGCGCCGGCGGCCAGCACATCAACAAGACCGACTCGGCGGTGCGTATCACCCACATCCCGACCGGTATCGTGGCCGAATGCCAGGACGATCGCAGCCAGCACCGCAACAAGGCCAAGGCGCTGCAGGTGCTGTCGGCCCGCATCGTGGAAAAAGACCGTGCCGAACGCGCTGCAAAAGATGCTGCCATGCGCAAGGGGTTGATCGGCAGCGGCGACCGCAGCGACCGCATCCGCACCTACAACTTCCCGCAGGGCCGGCTCACCGACCACCGCATCAACCTGACGCTGTATAAGCTGCTGGCCGTGATGGAAGGCGATCTCGGCGATGTGGTGACGGCGCTGCAGGTCGCGCGCGGTGCCGAGCAACTGGCTGATCTGGAAAGCGCCAGCCAGGGCGCATGAAGGACACGCCCGCATGAACCAGCCGACACTCGCGCAGGCGCTGACATCTGCCCAGACGCTGGGGCTGGACCGGCTGGACGCCCAATTGCTGCTGTTGCACGCCTTGGGCAAGCCGCAGGATCAGCGCGCATGGCTGCTGGCCCACGACACCGATTGGCTCCCGGACAATGAGGCCGCCCGCTACCAGACCCTGTGTCTGCGCCGGGCCAAGGGGGAACCGGTGGCTTACATCGTCGGGCACAAGGAATTCTTTGGCCTGGACCTGCAGGTCGACAGCCGGGTGCTGGTACCCCGTCCTGACACGGAAACGCTGGTGCACTGGAGCCTCGGGTTGCTGCAGGCCTTGCCGGAAGCGCCACCCCCGACGGTGCTGGACCTCGGCACTGGCAGCGGTGCCATCGCACTTGCTATCGGTCACACGCGCCAGTCTGCAGGCCAGCGTGTGGAGGTCACCGCGGTGGATGCCAGCACCGCGGCGCTTGAGGTGGCACGAGCCAACGCCAGCCGACTGGGCCTGCCGGTCCGTTTCATCCACAGTCACTGGTTTCAGGAAGTCAGCGGACACTTCCACCTGATCGCCAGCAATCCGCCCTATGTGGCGAGTGCAGACCCCCATCTGGACGCGCTGATTCACGAACCACTGCAAGCGCTGGCGGCAGGCGTTGACGGGCTGGATGACCTGCGGGAGATCGTCCAGCATGCGCCTGCCCATCTGGTGGCAGGTGGCTGGCTGGTGCTGGAGCACGGCCACGACCAGGCGGGCGCCGTCCGGGCGCTGCTGGCACAACGCGGTTTCGTGCAGGTCCAGAGCCGCCAGGATTTGGCGGGCATTGAACGCTGTAGCGGCGGCCAATGGCCCGGTGGCTGAAGGCACGTACCTCGGCACTCACACGCGGCAGATTACCCTTGGCGGCAAAGGGCGAGATAATTGAGGTGTTGAATTCTGGAATCCAGAATCCATGTAGATTCGAGAGTTATTGGCCAGCCCGGTCCAGGGCGGGCACCCACTGTGCGGGCAGACGGCCCCTACCCAAAGGATTTCACCATGAGCACCACCGACCCCACCCAGCAACGCATCGCCGAGATCGTCAAATCCAGCGATGTCGTCCTGTTCATGAAGGGCACTGCCCAGTTTCCCATGTGCGGCTTTTCAGGCCGGGCCATCCAGTTGCTCAAAGCCTGCGGCGTCACCAAGCCCGCCACGGTGAATGTGCTGGAAGATCCGCAAATCCGCGATGGCATCAAGGAATTCAGCAACTGGCCAACGATTCCGCAGCTCTATGTCAAGGGTGAATTCATCGGCGGCTCGGACATCATGATGGAGATGTACGAGAACGGCGAATTGCAACAGGTGCTGGGCAGTCCCGCTGCCTGATCCTTCAGCGACCGCCGGCAGCGCAGTCGTTCAGCTGGCGTAACCCTCGCAAGCGCCTGCGTTCACGCGTCCCTTGCACTCGCGCTGCAGGCGGTTGGCGCGCTCCTTGGGCGTTTCCGCCGAGCCTGGCATGAACTTGACGGTACGCTTTGCGGCCTTGGTCGACTTGGCTGGTTTCTTGTTGGCTTTGCCCACCGATGACGGTGCCGGGTCGGTTTGGGCCTGTGCTGCACCCCCGCCCAGCGCGGCTGCGATCGCTGCGCTGACAAGCCAACGCTTGGTTGATAACTTCATTTTTCGTCCTCCCTGCTGACTGCGGCTTGGCATCAGTGCCTGCCGCTTGTTCTTGCGTAGTAGCTGTTGTTCCCGCGCTGATGGCACGTCGCGCAACGGTGCCGCTGCGTGCGCACGGCTCACTGCAATTTCGGATCGCCAAACACCTCGTCGTCCGGCGGCGCATCGGCTGGCAACCTGAACCCTTCACTGGCCCAGGCACCCAAATCCATGTTCTTGCAGCGTTCGCTGCAGAAAGGGCGAAACCGGTTGCTAGGGGCGTAAAGGCTGGGGCCGCCACAACCCGGACACACAACCTGCTTGGCGGGGACTGAATCTTCACGCATGTCCGGCTTGCTCGCGTCTGAAAAAAGGCCCGTCAGCTCAGGAGCAAAGCGTCAGCTCGAAAGTCGCATCGTCCGTGCTGGCGTGCAGGCGGTCATCGCTCTCGTGGCGCATCAGGCGCACCGAGACCATGAGGCGGTTCCCGCTGATCTCGGGGATCAAGCCCAGCGCAGGATCAATGCGCAGGCGCAGCAGGTGAAAGGTGCGGCCCTGCGGCAAGGTCTGCTGGTACTGCCCTGCAGGCGCCACAACCTTCTGCGGCGCCCCCGAGTCGCGCAGCAGCGTCAGCAGCACGCGAATCGATTCAGCCAAGGGCACCAGCGGCGCAATCCAGCGTTGCAGGTCCTGCTGGCGGGCCGCCGGCGCATGTTGCTGCCAGGCGAAATAAGCCGGCAGATCGAACTCGCAGGTACCACCAGGAATACCCACCCGGCTACGGATGCTCATGAGCCAGTCGTTTTCCGTCAAGGAGTGGCCCGCCTTGCCCGGCAGGTTGTTGAGTGCAGCAAAGCAGCCTTCGAGCTGTCCGGTGACTTCGTTCAGAACGGCTTCGGAGATGGCCGGGTTGCCGCGGTAACCGTTGAGAACGTGCTTTTGCTTTTCCAGGTCTTTCAGAACATCCGTCTTCAGGTCCGCACGGGCCGCGACATCCATGATCTCGAAGATCGTGGTGATCGCGAAGTGGTGGTCGGTCGGGCTTTCCCTCTCCACCAGTTCGCCGAGACGGCGAAACAGATGCTCCAGACGCAAATAGGTGCGAATGCGTTCGTTGAAGGGATACTCGTACAGGATCACAGGGCTATTTCGCTGGCGTCATGGAATTCTGTGCGCATCATAGCCCGAAGCTGTTGGCCAACTGTCGCACCAGGTCATGCAGGGCCTCCAGGCTCAGGCTGTCGTTGTCAATACAGATGTCTGCAGCGGCCAGCCGCTCGGCGCGGCTTGCCTGGCTGGCCATGATTTTCTCCGTCGCATCGGGCGTCCAGCCTGTCCGGCCCGCTTCGCGGGAGGCCACCCGGGCCTTCTGGGTCGCTTCGCTGCAGTCCACGACCAGCACACGGTCCAGCACGGGGCGCCAGCGCGGCGACTCCACCAGCAGGGGAATGTCGAGCACAAGGCAACGCGAGCCGGCTCTGGCAGCCGCCCGGGACTGCGCCCGGATGGCCTCACCCACCACCGGATGAACGATGGCTTCAAGCCGTTGCCTGGCCGTTGGGTCGGCGAACACCAGTTGCCTCATGCGGTCCCGGTCCAGCGCCCCCTCGGGCGTCAGGAAATCAGCACCGAACGCCGCTGCGATCGCGTCCATCGCCTGGCCGCCAGGCGCCGTGGCAGCCCGCGAGAGCGCGTCGGCATCAATCAGGGTGGCGCCACAGGCCGCCAGCAGTTGGGCCACCGTGCTCTTGCCGCTGCCGATGCCACCGGTCAGGCCAACGCGCAGGGGAGGCAGAAGACTGGAGGGCATGGCGTCAGAGGCCGATCACTCGCAAAATGGATTGCGGTCCGAAGACCATGGCCGTGAAGCCCGCACCAGCCAGAAAGGGACCAAAGGGAACGTAACCGCCCTCCCGCAGTCCACCTGCGACTTTAAGACCTATGCCGACGACGGCGCCGATCACGGACGCCATGAGGATGATGGGGATCAGGGCTGGCCAGCCGAACCAGGCACCCAGCGCGGCAAACAGCTTGAAATCCCCAAAACCCATGCCTTCTTTGCCCGTCGCCAGCTTGAACGCCCAGTAAACAAGCCACAGCGACATGTAGCCGGCCACGGCACCCCACAGTGCCGACACCAGATCCACCGAGGGATTCCACTGCATCGCCGCGACCATCAAGCCGGCCCACAGCAATGGCAAAGTGATGTCGTCAGGCAGCAAGGTGGTGTCCCAATCAATCACCGCCAGTACCAGCAAGGCCGCCGAGAAAGCCGCCCAGACGGCCGCAGTCAACGTCCAGCCCCATCGCCAGACACAGAAGGTGAACAGCACACTGGTCGCGACTTCAACCGCGGGATAACGGAGCCCGAACCGGGTACCGCACACCGAGCATTTGCCGCGCAAATACAGGTAACTCAGTACGGGAACGTTCTCGTACCAGCAGATCAGATGGCCGCAGCTGGAACAGCGGGAGCGCGGTACCAGCAGGTTGAATTTCTCGGCAGGCTCGGCAGCTTTTCCGCACAGTTCAGCGCATTCCGTGGCCCACTGCTGCTCCATCATTTTCGGCAAACGGTAAATCACGACATTGAGGAAGCTGCCGATCAACAACCCTCCGAAACCCGCTACCAAAAGAAAAACCGAGGACGCCAGCTGAGGATCCCCCGCCATCAAACCACCTGACCCAATTTGAAGATGGGCAGGTACATCGCCACCACAATGCCGCCGATCAGGCTTCCGAGAAACACGATGATGATGGGCTCCATCAGACTGGAAAGACCGGCCACCATTTCATCGACCTCGGCCTCGTAGAAATCAGCCGCCTTGCCCAGCATGTGGTCAACAGAGCCGGATTCCTCGCCGATGGCGCACATCTGCAGCACCATGGTGGGAAAAAGGTTGGCATTGGTCATGGCCGCTGTCAGGCTGGTGCCGGTAGAGACTTCCTGCTGGATCTTCACGGTGGCATCGGCGTACAGGGAATTGCCTGACGCACCACCGACCGAATCGAGGGCCTCGACAAGGGGCACACCGGCAGCGAACATGGTGGCCAGGGTTCGTGTCCATCGGGCGATGCAGGACTTTTCAATCAATGCCCCGAAGACCGGTACTTTGAGCAGCAGCCGGTCCATGAACTTCTGCACCTTCTCGCTGCGCTTCCAGGCCTGCATGAAGAAGTACAGGCCTCCACCAATACCGCCGAAAATCAGCCACCAGTAGGCCACGAAGAACTCGCTGCACATGATGACAAACATGGTGGGTGCCGGCAGGTCCGCGCCGAAAGAGGAGAACACGGTCTTGAAGGCGGGAATCACGAAGATCATGATCACCGCGACCACCACGAAGGCCACCACCACCACGGATGTCGGGTACATCAGCGCCGACTTGATTTTCGACTTGATGGCTTCCGTCTTCTCCATGTAGACGGCCAACCTGTCCAGCAGCGATTCGAGGATACCGGCTGCCTCGCCAGCCTCGACCAGATTGCAATACAGCGCGTTGAAGTACATCGGGTACTTGCGGAACGCGGCACTGAGCGACGTGCCGGTCTCCACATCGGTGCGCACGTCGTTGAGCAGCTTGGTCACGCTTCCGTTGGGGTTGCCGCGTCCCACGATGTCAAACGACTGGAGCAGGGGCACGCCCGCCTTCATCATCGTCGCCAGCTGGCGGGTGAAAATCGCGATGTCCTTGGGCTTGATGGACTTGCCACCCCGCATCCTGCGTTTTTTGATTTTGGTGGGGGTGACGCCCTGGCGCCGCAGCGAGGCCTTGACCTGCGTTTCACCGACGGCGCGGGTCTCGCCGCGAACCTGTTTTCCTGCGCGGTCCTTGCCCTCCCACTCGAAGACAAATTCCTTGACGTCCTTGGATGCTGCTGTTGCCATGTTGCCTTCTCTTTGTAGGGACAGCGATCAACCGTTTCCTGCGGACACAGACGGCGGAACGGTTGACGCTCTGCGCGCAGCACTAAACGTTGGTGCAGCCCAGAACCTCTTCCAGTGAGGTCATGCCGAGTTTAACTTTATACAGCCCTGATTGACGCAGGCTCCGCACGCCTTCAGCCTCGGCCTGTGCAGCAATTTCCAAAGCGCTGCCATCGCGCAACACAATCCGCTGGATTTCCTCGGAGATCGGCATCACCTGATACAGGCCGACACGCCCCTTGTAACCATTTGTGCACATGCTGCAGCCAACCGGACGGTACGGCGTCCACGATCCGTCCACGTCCTCCTCATTGAATCCAGCATCCAGCAAGGTCTCCCTCGGGATATCTGCCGGCGTCTTGCAGTTGGGGCACAGACGCCGGGCCAGGCGCTGGGCCGTGATCAGGATGACACTGGACGCAATGTTGAAGGGTGCGATGCCCATGTTGCGCATCCGCGTCAGCGTGGTCGGCGCGTCGTTGGTGTGCAGCGTCGACATCACCATGTGGCCCGTCTGCGCTGCCTTGATGGCAATGTCGGCTGTCTCCAGGTCGCGAATCTCGCCGACCATGATGATGTCGGGGTCCTGCCGCAAGAACGCCTTCAGAGCGACGGAAAACGTCATGCCGGCCTTGTCGTTCATGCTCACCTGGTTGACGCCTGGCAAGGTGATCTCGGCCGGGTCTTCCGCGGTGGCGATATTGACGCCAGGTTTGTTCAGGATGTTCAGGCAGGTGTACAGCGACACCGTCTTGCCGGAGCCCGTCGGCCCGGTCACCAGCACCATGCCATACGGCCGCTGGATGGCGGCCATCAGGCGCTCTTTCTCGACCGGCTCGTAGCCCAGCGCGTCAATGCCCAGCTTCGCACTGCTCGGGTCCAGGATACGGATCACGATCTTCTCGCCGAACATTGTCGGCAAGGTGCTCACCCGGAAGTCGATGACGCGGTCGGGCCCGACCTTGAGCTTCATCTTGCCGTCCTGCGGGACGCGCTTTTCGGAGATGTCCAGCTTGGAAATGACCTTGATGCGAGCCGCCAGTTTGTCCTTGATGGCCACCGGCGGCGAAGCGATTTCACGCAGTTCGCCGTCGACGCGGAAGCGCACGCGGTAGGTGTGCTCGAAGGGCTCGAAATGAAGGTCGGAAGCACGCATGCTGAAAGCGTCCAGCAGCATCTTCTGCAGGAACTTGACGACCGGTGCGTCCTCCACCTCGGAGATGGCCGCATCGCTGTCCTCGGCCGTCGCATCGCTTGCCGACTCGTCAAACTCGAAGTCGTCGCCGATGATGCTTTCCATCGCCTCGGCGGCCGTCGTGTTGGCCGCATCGACCAGCTTGGACAGCTTGTCGTATTCGGCGATCACCCAATCGACGCCCATCTGCGTCGAAAACTTGATTTTTTCAGCCGCCTCCTGGTCGGACGGGTCGGCCGTGGCGACGATCAGCCGGTTGTTGCGCTTGCTCAGCACCACAATCCGGTAGGTGGCGCATATCTTGTTGTCTAACAGGCCTTTGGGCAGACGCTGGACGTCGATAGCCTCCAGATCCAGCACGGGCGCCGCGAACGCGCTCGACATGGTGTGCGCGAGATCAAACGCTGAAACCGCGCCGGAGCCCGTCAATTCGGCAATGAAGCTCGTCCGGCCGGTCTGGGCCTTGCGAAAGATGTCTTCCGCGGCTTTTTGTCCCAGCTTGCCGGCCATCACCAGCGCCCGCCCCAGACCCGGCAGCGCCATGGCAGGGGGTTGATTGATAGCGGTATCGACAGCGGCCATGGTGACGGGGTTGACTCAAAGCCCCATCATCGCCTATCGGACAAGTGGTGTAAATCGAAACAGCCCCCCGGAGCCGCCTCGGCCAGGGAAACTATGAGAAGAAACACACACATTCCGCAGGGATGCCAGCGCTGCAGCGTCCCTGCAGCTCAATGTCTGGTCGGGGTGAGAGGATTCGAACCTCCGGCCTCTACGTCCCGAACGTAGCGCTCTACCAGGCTAAGCTACACCCCGCCTTGTCGTTCCGCCCAATGCTAGGACCGCCTCTCCAGAAGCTGTGAGGCCAGGTCGCGCAGGGCAATACTGTACTGGTTTTGGGGCAGCGCCTGCAAGGCCTGCAGCGCGCGCCTGGCCTCTTGGGCCGCCGCGTCCCGGGTTGCCTCCAGTGCACCGGTCTGCTGCACGATGGCGATGATTTCCGGCATACGCTCCGTCCCGCCTGTCTCGATGGCCTGCCGGATCGTCGCCTGCTGCGCCGGCGTGCCCCGCTGCATGGCGATGATCAGCGGCAGCGTGGCCTTGCCTTCGCGAAGATCGTCCCCCAGGTTTTTCCCCATTTCCGAAACGTCGCCGTCATAGTCCAGCACATCATCGATGACCTGGAAAGCCGTGCCCAGCGCCTGGCCGTAGTCAGCACAGCACTGCTCGACAGGTGCCGGGGAGCCTGCCAGCAGGGCGGCCAGCCGGGCACTGGCCTCAAACAGCCGGGCAGTTTTGGAGCGGATGACGCGAAGATAGCCAGCTTCGGACAGGCCGGCGTCGTGCATGTTCATCAGCTGCAGCACCTCCCCCTCGGCGATCACATTGGTGGCTTCTGCCAGGGTCTGCATGACCCGCATGTCGCCCACCTCGACCATCATCTGGAAGGCACGGGAGTACAGAAAATCACCCACCAGCACACTGGCGGGGTTGCCGAAGGCCTCATTGGCCGTGGCCCGTCCGCGGCGCAGGGTGGACTCGTCCACCACATCATCATGCAGCAGGGTCGCGGTATGGATGAACTCGACCACCGCCGCCAGATTGAAGCGCTGCTCGCCGCGGTAACCCAGAACGCCGCACATCAGCAGCAACAGGGCCGGTCTCAGCCGTTTGCCACCCGCTGCCACGATGTACTGGGACACCTGGCTGACCAGCGGCACTTCGGATTTCAGCCGCAGGCCAATCACGGCGTCCATCCCCCGCATGTCGTCGGCAATCAGGGCGAGGGCGGCGGCAGTGCTTGATGAATTGGCAGACAAAAGGGCATCCAGACGGAGAGTTCAGTGCAGATTATAGAAAAGCGGGGGCAAAACCCACTGCAGGCTGCGGTATGGCCCCACCAGCCACCGCCCCCGCGTGCCGGGAGGCACAACCCTGCGTAACGGCCAGGGCACGGGCCGAGGCACTGGCGGGTACGCAGCGCCCCCGCAACGGTCAGTCCAGGGGCTGGATCCGGGAACTGGCCAATTTGCGCCAAACATGCTAAACTGTAGGGCTCTGCGGAAATCCGTCTGCAGAACTCAATTCACGAGGTCTTACATGTACGCGGTCATAAAAACCGGTGGCAAACAATACAAGGTTGCTGCTGGAGAAAAAATTAAAGTAGAACAGATTGCTGCGGACGTAGGCCAAGAGATCGTTATCGACCAGGTTCTGGCTGTCGGAGAAGGCAGCTCTATCACGGTGGGTACGCCCTTGGTTTCCGGCGCAACTGTTACAGCCACTGTGGTGGCTCACGGCAGGCACGACAAAATTCGCATTTTCAAAATGCGCCGTCGCAAGCACTACCAGAAGCGCCAAGGTCACCGGCAGAACTTCACTGAACTGCAAATCGGCGCCATCGCCGGCTGAGCTGATTCGGCAGCAAAGTACCAGGAGTAACGAGAAATGGCACAGAAAAAAGGCGGCGGCTCTACGCGAAACGGGCGCGATTCGCAGCCCAAAATGCTCGGCGTCAAGAAGTTTGGCGGCGAAGTCATCAATGCAGGCAGCATCATCGTGCGCCAGCGTGGCACCAAGTTCCACCCTGGCGACAATGTCGGCATCGGCAAGGACCACACCCTGTTCGCACTGGTGGACGGCCAGGTGTCGTTTGCTGTCAAGGGTGCGCTGAACAAGCACACCGTGAGCGTGACCCCCGCGTAAACGTGGGCCAGTGCATCACTTCGACCAGTCAACAGGACTGAAGCGAAGCCCCGACGTGTCGGGGCTTTTTTATTTGTAAACTTTCCGCTGCACCACACACCGCCGACGGTTCCCCACCATGAAATTTGTTGACGAAGCCTTTATTGACATCGCCGCCGGCGATGGCGGGAGCGGCTGCGTCTCCTTCAGCCATGAGAAGTACAAGGAGTTCGGTGGGCCCAACGGTGGCGATGGCGGGCGGGGCGGGCATGTCTATGCCGTGGCCGACGTCAACCTGAACACCCTGGTCGACTTCCGGTTTTCGCGCCGCCATGAGGCCCGCAACGGTGAGCACGGCATGGGTTCCGACATGTTCGGCGCCAAGGGCGACGACATCATGCTCAAGATGCCGGTCGGCACCATCCTGACAGACGCGGAAACCGGCGAAGTACTGTACGAGTTGCTGGTTCCAGGTGAGCAGGTGCTGATCGCCAAGGGCGGCGACGGTGGCTTCGGCAACCTGCGCTTCAAGAGTTCCACCAACCGGGCGCCCCGCAGCAAGACGCCGGGATGGCCCGGCGAGCGCAAAAGCCTGAAGCTGGAACTCAAGGTGCTGGCCGACGTCGGCCTGCTGGGCATGCCCAACGCCGGCAAGTCGACCTTCATCTCGGCCGTGTCGAACGCGCGTCCCCGCATCGCCGACTACCCTTTCACCACGCTGCACCCCAACCTGGGGGTCGTGCGCGTCGGCCCTGAACAGAGCTTCGTCGTGGCCGACCTGCCCGGCCTGATCGAGGGTGCCTCGGAAGGCGCCGGCCTCGGCCACCAGTTCCTGCGCCACCTGCAGCGCACCCGCTTGCTGCTGCACATCGTGGATCTGGCCCCCTTTGACGAAGGCGTGGACCCGGTCGCACAAGCCAAGGCGATTGTGGGCGAGCTGAAGAAATATGACGAAGCTCTGTACAAGAAGCCCCGTTGGCTGGTGCTGAACAAGCTCGACATGGTGGACGCGGACAAGCGCGCAGAGGTCGTCAAGGACTTCGTCAAGCGCTTCAAGTTCAAAGGGCCGGTGTTCGAAATTTCGGCGCTGACACGCGAGGGCTGCGAGCTGCTGGTCAAGACGATTTACCAGCACGTCAAGGAAGTCCAGAAAAGCGAACAGGTGGTGGAAGAGGTCGACCCCCGGTTCATCGAATTGCCGCCGGAAACCTGAAACGCCCGTTCCGGCTTGCGTTGTGCTGCTCAAGCAGCAAGCCACTCCCCTCACCTTCTTTGGGTCAGAAACCTCCCGACATGCAAGATCCAACCGCCTCGACAGTTCTGCGCAACGCCCGGCGCATTGTGGTGAAGGTCGGCTCCAGCCTGGTGACCAACGAAGGGCGCGGGCTGGACGCTGACGCCATCGGCTTGTGGTGCGAACAGCTGGCGGCACTGGTGAAGGACGGGCGCGAAGTCATCATGGTCAGCAGCGGTGCGATTGCCGAGGGCATGAAACGCCTGGGCTGGAGCACCCGCCCCAAGGCGATCCATGAGCTGCAGGCGGCAGCGGCCGTCGGCCAGATGGGCCTGGTCCAGGTGTACGAAACCAAGCTGCGCGAGAACGGCATCGGCAGCGCGCAGGTGTTGCTGACACACGCTGACCTCGCCGACCGCGAGCGCTACCTCAACGCACGCTCCACCCTGCTGGCGCTGCTGCAACTGGGCGTGGTGCCAGTGATCAATGAGAACGATACGGTCGTCAACGACGAAATCAAATTTGGCGACAACGACACCCTGGGCGCACTCGTCGCCAACCTCGTCGAGGCTGATGCGCTGGTGATCCTCACCGACCAGCGCGGCCTCTATACCGCTGACCCCCGCAAGGACAGCGGCGCACAGTTCGTGCACGAGGCCAAGGCGGGCGACCCGGCACTGGAAGCCATGGCCGGCGGCGCTGGTTCCAGCATTGGCAAGGGCGGCATGATCACCAAGATTCTCGCGGCCAAGCGTGCGGCCGGCTCAGGCGCCTCCACCGTGATTGCCTGGGGACGCGAGCCGCAGGCGCTGGTGCGGCTCACGCAGGGCGAAGCCATCGGTACCCTGCTGGTGGCGCAGACCCAGAAGAACCAGGCCCGCAAGCAGTGGATGGCCGATCACCTGCAGATGCGTGGCTCGGTGACGGTGGATGCCGGCGCTGCCGGCAAGGTGAGCGACGAAGGCAAGAGCTTGTTGCCCATCGGCATGACCGCTGTGCAGGGCGAGTTCTCCCGTGGCGACGTCATCGCCATCCTGGACACGCATGGCGTGGAAATCGCCCGTGGCCTGGCCAACTACTCCAGCGCCGAGGCCCGCCTGATCTGCCGCAAGGCATCGTCCGAGTTTGAAAAACTGCTGGGCTACACGGGCGAACCGGAAATGGTGCACCGGACCAACTTGGTGCTGAGTCGCTGACGCTGCGCCGCAGCCGCCACTCGGCAGCTAGTGCGTTCCCGCCGACGTGGGATTCTTCAGCCGGGACACCATCTCCCGCACGGTTGTTGTCGGGGCGGCGCTGTCGCACGCCGCCACACGCGCGAACCGCAGGGCGTGCTTGGACGGCATGCTTCCAAACATCGAACGCCACTCGGGATTGGTCACTGACACCCACTTGCCGTCGGGCGTGTAGCGGGCATACGTTTTGAACTCGCCCGTGGCGCAGCGGATGGCCTCATACATCACATTGCGGGCACCGCTTGCGCTGGTCGCCACCACCACGTAGCGCACGATGCTGTCGCTGGTGGAGATGCTGATGGATGCAGGATCCACCCCATACGTCAGTGCCGAGTTGAACGACACGTCGAAGGTCAGCAGCTTGCCGATGTCAAATGCGGGCGGCGGCGGGGCTTCGGTCTCCTTCCAGTCGGGGTCATCCGCCGTCGTTTGGGCGGATACCGTTCCCGCAGCGCAGGCCAGCAACGCGCAGGCTGCGAAGGAGACAAATTTGAGTTTCATGGTTTGGGTGTCGGGATGTCCGCGTTCAGGCTGGTCTGCGGATCAGGTTCAAAGGTAGCCCCTGGCGGAAGCTCGAAAAAAGCCCCGGGACGAGCCACATGCGGATAGCTGTCGGTGGGCCCATGCGGGCGCGTATCGCCCTCGGGTTCACGGTATGAGGTGTGGCCATGGGCCTGGTCGCGCTGGTGCAGTCCTCCCCGCAGGTAACGGTTGCGGTGGTCGGGCCGCGGCTCGAAGCGCGCATCGGCACGCGAGTCCGTGCGCGGCACATAGCGGGCAAGCTCCGTCAGCGCCATTTCATACACGCCGCGCTTGAACTCCACCACCACGTCCAGCGGGACCCAGTAGTCGTTCCAGCGCCAGGCATCGAACTCGGGGTGGTCTGTAGCGCGCAGGTTCAGATCCCAGTCGTGACCGACCAGCTGCAACAGGAACCAGATCTGTTTCTGGCCTTTGTAGTGTCCGCGTGCATCGCGGCGAATAAACCGGTCAGGCACCTCATAGCGCAACCAGTCGCGGGTTCGGGCCAGCACGTTCACGTGCTGCGGCAACAATCCCACCTCTTCATGCAACTCGCGGTACATGGCCTGCTCGGGATTTTCGCCCCGGTCAATGCCACCCTGCGGAAACTGCCACGAGTGGGTACGGATACGTTTGCCCCAAAATACCTGGCTTCTCTGGTTGAGCAAGATGATGCCGACGTTGGGCCGAAAGCCGTCCCGGTCAAGCATAATCAAACCTCAAATTTTTTAAACTGAGTCCATTATGCACAGCAGAATGCTCAGAGCCAAGCGCACCCCGGGCGAACGCCCCCAAAACCCTCCTGTCGTCCCGAATATCGCCCCATGAAAGCATCCCAGTTCCTCATCTCCACCCTCAAGGAAGCCCCGGCGGACGCCGAAGTCGTCAGCCACCAGCTGATGATGCGGGCCGGCATGATCAAGAAGCTGGGCGCCGGCATCTACAACTACATGCCCATGGGCCTGCGGGTCATCCGCAAGGTCGAGGCCATCGTGCGCGACGAGATGAACCGCGCCGGAGCCATCGAAATGACGATGCCGGTGATCCAGCCCGCAGAGCTCTGGCAGGAGACCGGGCGCTTTGAGAAAATGGGGCCGGAGTTGCTGCGCATCCAGGACCGCCACGGCCGCGACTTCGTCGTGCAGCCCACCAGCGAAGAAGTCATCACCGACGTGATGCGCCAGGACATCAAGAGCTACAAGCAGCTGCCCAAGAACCTGTACCAGATCCAGACCAAGTTCCGCGACGAACGCCGTCCGCGCTTCGGGCTGATGCGCGGGCGCGAGTTCATCATGAAAGACGCCTACAGCTTTGACCGCGACCAGGCCGGCGCCAAGGCGAGCTATCAGGTGATGGCGGCCGCGTACCGCAGGATTTTTGACCGCTTCGGCCTGACCTACCGCGCCGTCGCGGCGGACAGCGGCGCGATTGGCGGCGACCTGAGCGAAGAGTTCCAGGTGATTGCCGCGACGGGCGAAGACGCCATCGTTTATTGCCCTGGCAGCGACTACGCGGCGAACATGGAAAAAGCCGAGGCACTGCCACCGCAGGGTGCCCGCCCTGCCGCGGCACAGGCCATGACCAAAACGCCGACACCCGGCAAGGCGACCTGCGCAGACGTGGCTGAGCTGCTTGGCCTCCCGCTGAAGAACACCGTGAAGTCGCTGGTGCTGGCCACCGACGCGCTCGATGAGAGCGGCAACGTCAGCAAGACCCAGGTCTGGCTGCTGCTGCTGCGTGGCGACCACGACATGAATGAAGTCAAGGTCGGCAAGGTGCCCGGACTGGCTGGTTTCCGCTTTGCCACGCTGCCCGAGATTGACGACCACTTTGGTTGCAAGCCGGGCTATCTCGGCCCGCTCAACCTGAAGAAACCCGTGAAGCTGGTGGTGGACCGCGAAGTCGCCGTCATGGCCGACTGGGTCTGCGGCGCCAATGAGATCGACTTCCACATCACTGGTGTGAACTGGGGCCGTGACCTGCCGGAGCCCGACCTGATTGCCGATCTGCGCAACGTGGTGGCAGGCGATCTGTCACCGGATGGCCAGGGCGTGCTGGCGATTGAGCGCGGCATTGAGGTGGGCCATGTGTTCTACCTGGGCACCAAGTACAGCCAGGCCATGAACGCCACCTTTTTGGGTGAAAACGGCAAGCCGCAGTTCATGGAAATGGGCTGCTACGGCATCGGCATCACCCGCCTGCCTGCCGCGGCGATTGAACAGAACCACGACGAGCGCGGCATCATCTGGCCCGACGCGATTGCGCCCTTCACCGTGGTGCTGTGTCCGATCAGCCCCGACCGCTTTCCCGAGGTCAAGGCAGCTGCCGAGAAACTCTACGGCGAGTTGATCGCTGCAGGCGTCGACGTGATCCTGGATGACCGCAACGAGCGCCCCGGTGCCATGTTTGCCGACTGGGAACTCATCGGTGTGCCGCACCGCGTGACCATCGGTGACCGCGGCCTGAAAGAAGGCCAGCTGGAATACCAGCATCGCCGCGATGCGGTCTCGAGCAAGATGAGTGCAGCCAGCGCCTTCGATGAACTCAAGGGAAAACTGGCCCGCTGATGTGGCAATGACCCGCGCGCCCCGTCATACCCCACAGGGGTTGCCGCAATCTGCGCAAGCACTGGCAGGTGCGACGGTCTCACGACGACATTGGCTGGTATCGGCCTCCTGCGCCAGCGTGCCGCTCGTGCTGCCGCAACTGGCCATCGCCGGCGCACAGATCGAGGAGCCGCTGATCGATTCAGTGCGCACCGCCCTGAGCTCGGCGATTGCCCGGCAAGCCCCTCCTGTGCCGGAATTTCGCGACACCGAAAGCCGGCTGGCCTACCTGCGTTGGCTGGGCGCGATGAGCGACCGGCTCAAACCGAAGAAGCCGGAATGGCAGGTTCGCAAGGAATTCCTGCAGACCGTCTGGTATGAGAGCAAGCGCGCCGGGCTCGACACCACACTGGTGCTGGGCCTGATCCAGGTCGAAAGCAATTTCCGCAAATACGCGGTCAGTGTGGTGGGTGCCCGCGGCTACATGCAGGTGATGCCCTTCTGGACGCGCGTGATCGGTGACGGCGACGCCAGCAAGCTGTTTCATATGCAGACCAACCTGCGTTTCGGCTGCGTGATCCTGCGGCATTACCTGGACCGGGAGCGCGGCGACCTGTTTCTGGGACTGGGCCGCTACAACGGCTCGCGCGGCCAGGCGCCCTATCCCAACGCCGTACTCGGTGCCAGCAAGCGCTGGGAATTCAGCGGCTGAGATCACCGGCTCCTTCCATGCGTCATGGCCTAGCCCTGCTCTCAGCCATACTGACAAGCCTGTTGCTGGCAGCCTGCGACAGCTCCGGCAGCGGTGCGCCCCCCGAACTGTCCGCCGATTCACGGGAAGACGCCGTGCGGCAGCAACTGCCAGGCACCTGGCTGCGGGAGTACCACCAGGGCGGCATCGCGGCACGCCGCATTCTGGTGCTGGAGACAGACGGCCAGTTTCGTGAAGAGGTGCGTGTGACCGATGCCGGCGGCCAGGTGACGGAGCACCTGCACGAGGGAAGCTGGCTGTACGACGGCACCAACCTCAAACGCAAATACACGCTGATGGACGGCAAACCGCCTTCGCGGCTCAACCTGCCCTTTGTCACGTTTGAGCTCACCTTCGATTCACGCAACGAATTCACCGGCGTGGACCACGTGCACAAGAACGAGGTGCACTACCGGCGTGTACAAGCGGATGCGAGGCTCTAGGACGTCCCGCTGGCACTGACGGCTTGCGGGGCCTGAACCGCACTGCGTTCCTCGGCAAACCAGCCCAGCACAGGCACCGTGCCAGGCAACACCGGCGCTACCTGAACCGGCAGGGACTGCCACGCAAAAGCCTGGCCTTCATGCATCTGCAGTTCGCCCGTCCATTCGAAGACCTTGCAGAAATTCAGGCGCACCATCGCGTGCGGATAATCGACAAGCTCGACCTTCCAGGGATGACATGCACCGATCGTGAGACCGATTTCTTCCTGCAGCTCCCGGCGCAGTGCCTGCTCCACCGTTTCACCGGCTTCCAGCTTGCCGCCTGGAAACTCCCAATAGCCTTCATAAACCTTGCCGGGCGGACGCGAGGTCAGCAGAAAGTCGCCATTGGCCTGAATCAACACACCCACGGCGACATCGACCACCTTGCGATCCACGCCGCCCTCGCGCGGCCGCTCACCATCGGCGACCAGCACGCTCATGTGGAGTGGTCTGGCGCCTGATCGGACGGCGCGCCAGCAGCAGCGCTGGCCCGTTCGTAGGGCAGGATGACTTTCGCCGCCACGGCATTTGCGGCGCCATCGCGGCCCGCGAAGTCGCGCGCGAACTGGTAGGCGACACGGCCGCTGCGCGAGCCGCGCTCCAGCGCCCAGACCAGGGAGGCCGGCTTCGCCGCAGCGATCGCGTCCGGGCTCACACCGAACGACGAGAGCCACTGCGCGACGATGGTCAAGTATTCCTCCTGGCTGAAGGGATAAAAGCTCACCCACAAGCCGAACCGCTCGGACAGCGAAATCTTTTCCTCCACCACCTCGCCGGGGTGAACCTCGCCATCCTCGCCGTGCGTGTAGGTGAGGTTTTCCGTCATGTACTCGGGCAGCAGATGGCGCCGGTTGCTGGTGGCGTAGATCAACACATTGGGCGTCGCGGCTGCGACGGAGCCATCGAGGATGGACTTGAGCGCCTTGTAGCCGGGCTCGCCCTCTTCAAAACTCAGGTCATCACAAAAGACAATGAATTTCTCGGCCAGGCCGGAGACGACGTCGACGATGTCCGGCAGGTCGGTCAGGTCGGCCTTGTCGACTTCAATCAACCGCAATCCGCGGGGTGAATACTCATTCAGGCAGGCCTTGATCAGCGATGACTTGCCGGTGCCACGAGCACCCGTTAACAGCACATTGTTGGCTGGCTTGCCGTTGACGAACTGCTCGGTGTTGCGACGAATCTTTTCCTTCTGGTCCTCGATTTCCTTCAGGTCGCCGAGCTGCATCGCACCGAGGTGCCGCACCGGCTCCAGCGTGCCGTGGCCCGAGCTGCGCTTGCGGTAGCGCCAGGCCACTGCTGCGGTCCAGTGCGGCGCTGTCAGCGGTTGCGGCAGCACCGATTCAATCCGTGCCATCAGGGACTCGACGCGGGTGATCAGGCGTTCAAACTGCTCGTTCATGGGGCTGGCCTCGGTGCTGGGTGCATGTGCTGGTTCGTTCACGGTGGGTCTCACTGCTCAACTGCGGTAATCCGCGTTGATCTTCACGTAGTCGTAGGAGAAGTCGCAGGTCCAGACCGTGTCGGTGGCCTCACCCCGACCCAGCACCACGCGCACCGTGATCTCGCTTTGCTTCATCACACGCGCACCATCGGCCTCGACATAGTCGGCATGACGGCCGCCGTTCTTGGCGACGAGGACGTCGTCCAGGTACAGATCAATACGGGTCTGGTCCAGGTCGGCAATGCCGGCATACCCGACGGCCGCCAGGATGCGGCCCAGGTTCGGGTCGCTGGCAAAAAAAGCAGTCTTCACCAGCGGTGAATGGGCAATCGCGTAAGCGACCTGGCGACATTCCTCACCCGTCTTGCCGCCTTCGACTTTCACCGTGATGAATTTGGTGGCGCCTTCGCCGTCACGCACGATGGCCTGCGCGAGCTGCCGGGCAATCTCCAGCATCGCGGCACGCAGCGCCTGTCCGTCGGGGCTGTCGAGCGAAGTGACCGGCGCATGCACCACGCGGTTGGTCGCGACCACCACAAAGGAGTCATTGGTCGACGTGTCGCCGTCCACTGTCACGCGGTTGAACGACCCTTCGGCCAGCTCCCGCGCCAGCTGCGCCATCAGCGGCTGCGCCACGCAGGCATCGGTGGCCATGAAGCCCAGCATGGTCGCCATGTTGGGGCGAATCATCCCGGCGCCCTTGCTGATGCCGGTGACCGTGACCACCACGCCACCGATCGTCACCTTCGCCGAAAAGGCCTTGGCCACGGTATCGGTGGTCATGATGGCTTCGGCTGCAGCAGCCCAGTTGTCCGCGCGCGCGTCGGCCAGTGCCGCCGGCAGGCCCGCCGCAATGCGGTCGTGCGGCAACGGCTCCATGATCACACCGGTGGAGAAAGGCAGTATCTGCTCGGGCGAAAGATCCAGCAGACGCGCCAGTGCAATGCAGCTGGACTGGGCGCGGTGCAGGCCGTCGTCTCCAGTGCCTGCGTTGGCATTGCCGGTGTTGATCAGCATCGCCCGGATGCCCAAGCTCTGGCCGCCATTTTTGGCAAGGTGTTCACGGCAGATCTGCACCGGCGCCGCGCAAAAGCGGTTCTGCGTGAAGACCGCACCGACGCTGGCGCCTTCGTCCAGCAGCATGACGGCCAGATCCTTGCGGTTGGCTTTGCGGATACCGGCTTCTGCGATGCCCCAGCGGACACCCGCCACGGGAAAGAGCGCTTGAGCAGGTGTTGCAACCAGATTGACAGGCATCTTTTTGACTCCACGAAACGGGGCGGACCCCGCAAAAAAATCGGGCCAGGCATTGACCCGGCCCCTTTGGCGAACCGCGCGGCTTCAGCTCAACTGGCCGTGGCAGTTCTTGTACTTCTTGCCGGAGCCGCAGGGGCACGGGTCGTTCCGGCCGGCGCGGGGTACTGCGCCGGCAGCCACCGCCGCTGCCACCGATACCGCACGGCGCTGGGACTCATCGTCCACCGTGGTTTCCACTCCGCCCGTCTCGGTCGGCGCGGTGTACGTCACATTGGCAATGTTCTCGGCACGGTTTTCCATGTCTTCGGCAGCTTGCTCCAGCTGCTCGCCCGACTGCACCTTCACGGTCATCAGGACTTTCGTGACTTCGTTCTTCACGCTGTCGAGCAACTGGCCGAAGAGCTCGAACGCCTCCCGCTTGTATTCCTGCTTCGGCTGCTTCTGGGCATAGCCGCGCAGGTGAATGCCCTGGCGCAGGTAGTCCAGCGCACTCAAGTGCTCGCGCCAGTGGCTGTCGATGCTTTGCAGCAGCACGATGCGTTCAAACGGGGTGAAGTTTTCCTCACCAATTTTCTCGACCTTGTCGGCAAAGGCCGCATGGGCTGCCGACAGGACTTTCTCCAGTACGTCCTCATCCGTCATGGCAGTGGCCGTGTCGAGCTCCTGGCGCAGCGCCAGATCGATCTGCCATTCATCGCGCAAGACGGTCTCGAGACCAGCCAGGTCCCACTGCTCCTCCACACTCTCGACGGGTACATATTGCCGGACCAGATCGGTGAAGCAGCCTTCCCGCAGCGATGCAATCTGCGCCTGCAGGCTGGCCGCATCCATGATGTCGTTGCGCTGCTGGTAGATCACCTTGCGCTGGTCGTTGGCCACGTCGTCGTATTCAAGCAGTTGCTTGCGGATGTCGAAGTTGCGGGCCTCCACCTTGCGCTGCGCAGACTCGATGCTGCGCGTCACGATGCCTGCCTCGATGGCCTCGCCGTCGGGCATCTTCAGCCGCTCCATGATGGACTTGACGCGGTCGCCAGCGAAGATGCGCATCAGCGGATCGTCCAGGCTCAGATAAAAGCGAGACGAGCCCGGGTCACCTTGCCGGCCGGAGCGGCCACGCAACTGGTTGTCGATGCGGCGGGACTCGTGACGCTCGGTCGCGATGATGCGCAGGCCACCCAGCGCAGTCACCTGTTCATGCTCCTGCTGCCAGTTGGCGCGCAGGCGTGCAATCTCCGCTTCCTTTGCTGCAGCATCCAGGGCCTCGTCTGCCTCAACAGCCTCGACCAGTTTTTCCACATTGCCGCCGAGCACGATGTCGGTCCCGCGGCCCGCCATGTTGGTGGCGATGGTGATCATCTTGGGGCGGCCGGCCTGCGCCACGATGTCGGCCTCACGGGCATGCTGCTTGGCGTTGAGCACCTGATGCGGCAGGTTCTCCTTGATCAGCAGCTGGTCGATGATCTCGGAGTTTTCAATCGAGGTGGTGCCCACCAGCACGGGTTGGCCACGCTCGTAGCACTCCCGGATGTCCTTGATGGCCGCCTCGTATTTTTCACGCGTGGTCTTGTAGACGCGGTCGAGCTGGTCATCACGGCGGCTGATGCGGTTCGGCGGGATGACCGTGGTTTCGAGTCCATAAATCTCCTGGAACTCGTAGGCCTCGGTATCGGCCGTGCCGGTCATGCCGGCCAGCTTGCCGTAAAGGCGAAAGTAGTTCTGGAAGGTGATGGAGGCGAGCGTCTGGTTCTCGGCCTGGATCTGCACGCCTTCCTTGGCCTCGACCGCCTGGTGCAAGCCGTCGCTCCAGCGTCGGCCCGACATCAGCCGGCCGGTGAACTCGTCGACGATGACCACTTCACCCTCCTGCACCACGTAATGCTGGTCCCGGTGGTACAGCAGGTTGGCCCGCAGGGCTGCATACAGGTGATGCATCAACGAGATGTTGGCCGGGTCGTAAAGCGTGGCGCCCTCGGCAATCATGCCCAGGTTGAAGAGCAGGCGCTCGGCGTTCTCGTGGCCCTGCTCGGTCAGGAACACCTGGTGCGATTTCTCGTCAATCGTGTAGTCGCCTGGCTTGGTCACGCCTTCGCCAGTGCGCGGATCGGCCTCGCCTTCCTGGCGCGTGAGCAGCGGCACCACCTTGTTCATCGCCAGGTACATCTCCGTGTGGTCTTCGGCCTGACCGCTGATGATGAGCGGCGTGCGCGCCTCGTCGATCAGGATGGAGTCCACCTCGTCGACGATGGCGTAGTTCAGGCCGCGCTGCACGCGGTCAGAGACCTCGTACACCATGTTGTCGCGCAGGTAGTCGAACCCGTACTCGTTGTTGGTGCCGTAGGTGATGTCGGAACCATAGGCCGCCTGCTTTTCCTCCCGCGACAGGTTGGGCAGGTTGATGCCCACCGTGAGGCCGAGGAAGTTGTAGAGCTTGCCCATCCAGCGCGCGTCGCGGCTGGCCAGGTAATCATTGACGGTGACCACATGCACACCCTTGCCGGTCAGCGCGTTGAGGTACACCGGCAGCGTGGCGGTCAGGGTCTTGCCCTCGCCCGTGCGCATCTCGGAGATCTTGCCGTTGTGCAGCGACATGCCGCCCAGCATCTGCACATCGAAATGGCGCATCTTCATGACGCGCTTGCTGCCTTCGCGGACCACCGCAAACGCTTCGGGCAAGAGGCTGTCGAGTTCTTCGCCGGCCGTCAGGCGGGTTTTGAATTCGGCTGTCTTGCCGCGCAACTCGTCGTCAGACAGCTTTTCGTACTGGGGCTCCAGCGCGTTGATGCGCTCGACCGTTTTACGGTAGGTTTTGAGCAGACGGTCGTTGCGACTGCCGAAAATTTTGGTCAGGAAGTTGGAAGCCATACATGCGGGGTCGCACCGACTGCTCCCATGAGCTGGCGGTGCGGCCGGAATCCCTTAAAGAGTACGAAGCAGAGATGTGGTCGACGCCGGGCAGTTCAACCGGGCGCAAACCGCTGATTTTAGCGCCGCTGGCGGAATCATTGCGCCCGGGCCAATCCCTGTGCCGGGACCAGCTTTCAGGCCAGTTTCAGTGGGGCCGGGCTGTGGAAGCCGGCGTGGGAGGCGCCGCTTTGACATTCACAGACGGGCTGTTGGCTGACAGCATTTGTGGCTGCGGCGCCGTGCCAGGTGACCGGTTGGCCATGGCCATGGCAGGTGCCGGCAATTGGCGGCCTGCGTTGAGGAATTTCTGTGGGTCCTGGAAAACGCCCTGCACCAGCACCTCAAAGTGCAGGTGCGGGCCGGTCGATCGCCCGGTCGTCCCGACTTCGGCGATCTTCTGGCCGCGCTTGACGATATCGCCCTTCTTCACAAACACCCGCGAGGTGTGTGCATAGCGGGTGATCAGGTCATTGCCATGGTCAATTTCAACCATGCTGCCGTAGTCCGGGTGGTATTCCTGCGTCACGACAATGCCGCCGGCAGCAGCCAGAATGGTGGTGCCGACACTGGCAGGAAAGTCCAGGCCGGTGTGCAGCGCCGAACGGCCATTGAGTGGGTCAATCCGCCAGCCAAAAGGCGAACCGAGGTTACCGCCTGCGACAGGCTCCTGCGTCGGCACCATCATCTTTTTGACCTTCTGGTCAAACAGCCGCGACTCCATCACGGTCATGAGGTCCACGCGCTGGTCGGTGAGCTTGTCCAGCTCGGCCAGGGTAGCCTGTAGCTCCTGCATGCTCAGCGATGGCCCCGCCACCAGCACGCCACCCCGGCCAGGAGGGGTCTTGATGTCGTTGGGATTCACACCCGCCAGACCCGACACCCGCTCGCCCAGGGCTTCGAGTTGCATCATCTTGGCCTGCATTTCGCCCACGCGCCTGGCCATCACGTCGAGGTTTTCACGCAGGAACCGGTCACGCTGGTCAAATTCGTCCTTGACCATCAGCTTGACCAGCGCACCAATCACCGGCCAGCCCTCACGCGCCCCTTTGAGGAACACCCAGTGATAGAGGCCTGCCGCCACCAGCATCAAGGCCAGCGCGGCGACAAAGCCCGCCACCACCAGCTTGGTGCCGCTCAAGTAAATGGCCCGGCTCTTCGCGAGCCAGGCATCCGTGATAATCAGATGCACGTGCTTACCTCTTTCAATGCATGGCGACTGCCACGAACCCTGCCGTGACGACCTACCGAAGTCTTCCGCAAGCGCTCACCCTTCGTGAGGCGGCTGAAAACTCGCCCTCACTGGCGCGACTGACAGATCTGGTGCGCGAATCCAACGAGCGGCTCCAGGCCGTTCAATCCCTGATTCCTGTCGCCTTGCGATCCTCGGTACAGGCCGGCCCGATCGACCAGGACATCTGGTGCCTGCTGGTCAGCAGCAATGCTGCCGCGGCCAAGATACGTCAGGTTCTGCCCCTGCTCCAGGCCAGGTTGCAGGACGAGGGTTGGAAGGTTACCTCAATTCGGCTGAAGATACTAATGCGCCAAAAGCCGTAGTTTTCCGGGCAACGAAGAAAATCCGACAGGCAATGCGCGCCTGCAGAAGCCCCCATCGATAAGCCGCTGCGTCGTCTCCCCTCCAGCACTGGCCGCGTGGGCGCGGTTTGGTGGAACAGGTGACGTCCGGTGGAAATGGTGCCGCTTGTCGGAATCGAACTGACGACCTACCGCTTACAAGGCGGTTGCTCTACCAACTGAGCTAAAGCGGCGTGATGTGTGCGTGTCGCGCAGCAAGGTGCGACACGCGTTCTTATTTTACTTGACCCGTTTGAGCGAGGGACGTGAACGCGGCGGTGTGTTGGGCGGTTCCGGAGGCTCACCCGCATCGCTGCCAGCATCGGGAGCCGTGTCGGGCACCAGTTGCATGATCTTGGCGTGATCATCTGCAGCCCGTGCAGCAGCCTCTGCAGGTGCAGCACCAGCCACCGGCGCAGGGAGCAGGCCAGCTGGCGCCTGGGCCTGCGACCCCATCGGAAACGCCATGCCCTGACCGTTTTCCCGCGCGTAAATGGCAATCACATGACTGATGGGCACCATGATCTCGCGCGCACTGCCCGCAAAGCGCGCCTTGAACTCGATGAACTCGTTGCCCAGCTTCAGCGAACTGGTCGCATCGAAGCTGATGTTCAGCACGATTTCATTGTTCTTGACGTACTCGCGCGGCACCTGCACGGTGTCGTCCACCGACACCGCGACGTAGGGCGTGAGGCCGTTGTCGGTGCACCACTCATACAACGCACGGATCAGGTACGGACGGGTGGACGACGCGTCAGGCGCATTCATGAATTCAGCCAATGAAAACCCGAATTGGGAGCCGCGAATCCGCTTGGTCTGCGTTCACCCGCCAGCAAGCGCAGCGGAACCGGCTTCGCCGGGCCGCAGGAGCCACGGCCCCCTCGGGGGGCAGCGCAGTACGCGAAGCGACAAGCGTGGGGGCCATGCTTGGGGCCATATTACTTGCGCATGACCTTCTCGGAAGGCGTCAGCGCTTCAATGTAGGCAGGGCGCGAGAAGATGCGCTCGGCGTACTTGAGCAGCGGCGCAGCATTCTTGGAAAGATCAATGCCGTAATAGTCCAGGCGCCACAGCAGCGGTGCAATGGCCACGTCGAGCATGGAGAAATTCTCGCCCAGCATGAACTTGTTCTTCAGGAAAATCGGCGCGAGCTGGGTGAGGCGATCGCGGATGTGCGAGCGGGCTTTTTCCAGTGCTTTTTCGTTGCCCTTGGACGCCCGCGACTCGAGGGTGCTGACGTGAACAAACAGCTCTTTCTCGAAGTTCAGCAGAAAAAGCCGCACACGGGCGCGGTCCACCGGATCGCCAGGCATGAGTTGGGGGTGCGGGAAACGCTCGTCAATGTATTCATTGATGATGTTCGACTCGTACAGGATCAGGTCGCGCTCGACCAGGATAGGCACCTGGCCGTACGGATTCATCACATTGATGTCTTCCGGCTTGTTGTAGAGGTCCACGTCGCGGATTTCGAAATCCATGCCCTTTTCAAACAGCACAAAGCGGCAACGATGCGAGAAGGGGCAGGTCGTGCCTGAATAAAGGACCATCATGATTCGGAACTCCTGAAAACAAAAGAGTGGAGGCCAAGATTCAACTCAGGACCATCCACTCCAAGGATGCCAGCGCACAGCCCGTGCGCCGCACAGCGAAATGTTACTTGACGTCTTTCCAGAACGCCGCATTCAGACGCCAGGCCACAAAAGTCAGCCCCAGCAGGAACAGCAGCACCCACACGCCGACGCGCACACGGGTGTTCTGCGCTGGTTCGCCCATCCACTGCAGGTAGCCCACCAGGTCACCGATGGCCTGGTCGTACTGCAGGGGCGTCATGCTGCCGGGGGTGACTTGTTGCCATTTCCCGGTGAAGACTTCCGCCTTGTGGCCATGCTCTTCGTGTTCGGCATAGATCGGCTTGCGCTCACCCTGCAACTCCCACAGCACGTGCGGCATGGCGACGTTCGGGAACGCCAGGTTGTTCCATCCGGTGGCCTTGGCCTCGTCACGGTAGTAGGTGCGCAGGTAGGTGTAGAGGTAGTCGGCGCCGGTGCCGCCCGCGCCGGAACGCGAACGTGCAATCACGGTGAGGTCAGGCGGATTGCCACCGAACCACTGCTTGGCCTGCTTGGGGTCAATGGCAGCCTTCATCGTGTCGCCGACCTTGTCGGTGGTGAACAGCAGGTTGTCCTTGATCTGCTGCTCGGTCAACCCGATGTCCTTGAGGCGGTTGAAGCGCATGAACGCAGCCGAGTGGCAGTTCAGGCAGTAATTGACAAACAGCTTGGCACCGTTTTGCAGGGCGGCCAGATCGTTGGTACGGCTGGGCGCCTTGTCCCAGGCCATGCCGCCTTCGTTCGCCTGTACGCCGGCATGCAGGCCGAGCGCGAACATCAACGTGAGGATCAGTTTTTTCATTGTTGTAGGTCTCCAGCTCAGTGGGCTGCAAAAATCACGCGATCAGGCACACGCTTGAACGTGCCCAGACGGCTCCACCACGGCATCAACAGGAAGAAGCCGAAATAGAACAGCGTTCCGACCTGCGAGACGCGCTCACCAATCGGTGAAGGCGGCTGCACGCCCAGGTAGCCCAGAACCAGGAAGTTGATGACGAACACGCCATACAGGTACTTGTTCCAGCTCGGACGGTAGCGGATGGACTTGACTTCGCTCTTGTCCAGCCATGGCAGGAAAAACAGGATGATGACGGCGCCGCCCATGACGACCACGCCCCAGAACTTGGCATCTATCATCAGCATGGCCGCGACGAGCACCACGGCGGCACCAACGATGGCGGCCTTGAAGATCGACGCCACCTTGGCCTTGAGCACGCCAAGCACAGCGCCGGCCAGCACGCAGGCGATCAGCGCGTAGATCATTTCGCTGGTGATGGCGCGCAGCATGGAGTAGTAAGGGGTGAAGTACCAGACCGGTGCGATGTGCGCTGGCGTCTTCAGCGGATCAGCCGGGATGAAGTTGTTGTACTCGAGGAAGTAACCACCGAACTCCGGCGCAAAGAAAATGATGGCCGTGAAGATCATCAGGAACACGCTGACACCGAGGATGTCGTGCACCGTGTAGTACGGGTGGAAAGGAATGCCGTCGAGCGGATGGCCGTCGGCGCCGCGCGTGGCCTTGATCTCGACGCCATCGGGGTTGTTGGAGCCGACTTCATGCAGGGCAATGATGTGCGCAGCCACCAGACCGAGCAGCACCAGGGGCACTGCAATCACGTGGAAGGCAAAGAAGCGGTTCAGGGTGGCGTCGCCCACAACATAGTCGCCGCGGATCAGCAGGGCCAGATCAGGGCCGATGAAAGGCACGGCGGCAAACAGGTTCACGATCACCTGGGCGCCCCAGTAGCTCATCTGGCCCCATGGCAGCAGATAGCCCATGAAGGCTTCGGCCATCAGGCACAGGAAAATGGCGCAGCCGAAGATCCAGATCAGTTCGCGGGGCTTGCGGTAGCTGCCGTAGATCAGGCCGCGGAACATGTGCATGTAAACCACCACGAAAAACGCCGAGGCGCCGGTGGAGTGCATGTAACGGATCAGCCATCCCCATGGCACGTCGCGCATGATGTATTCGACCGACCCGAAGGCCTGCGCCGCATCGGGCTTGTAGTTCATCGTCAGGAAAATGCCGGTGACGATCTGGATCACCAGAACCAGCATGGCCAGCGAACCGAAGAAATACCAGAAGTTGAAGTTCTTGGGCGCGTAGTACTCGGAGAGGTGCTCCTTGTACAACTTGCTGGCCGGGAAGCGGTTGTCAACCCAGTTCATGGCCTTGGCGGCCAGCGGGGCGTCGGGGGAAAGTTCTTTGAATTCAGCCATCACTGATCCTGGTTCGGGGAGATTCTTGCGCCGACATAGGCGCTGGAAGAAGATTAAGGGTAGCGGCTCTCACGCATTGGCTTGAGGGTTTCTCGGGAGTTCCCGCCTTCAAGCCTTCTTGTCTTCACCAATCAGCAAACGCGTGTCTGACAGGTACATGTGGGGAGGAACTTCCAGATTGTCGGGCGCAGGCTTGTTCTTGTAGACGCGGCCGGCCATGTCGAAGGTGGAGCCGTGGCAGGGGCAGAGGAAGCCGCCAGCCCAGTCGTCCGGCAGCGAAGGCTGGGCGCCGGGCGTGAACTTGTCCGAAGGCGAGCAGCCCAGGTGCGAGCAGATGCCCACAACCACCAGGGTTTCCGGCTTGATGGAACGGCCTTCGTTGCGGGCGTAGGTGGGGGTCAGTTCGTCCTGCTTGCGCTGGGACTTCGGGTCAGCCAGAAGCGGGTCGACCTTGGGCAGGGCAGCGATCTGCTCAGGCGTGCGCTTGACGATCCACACCGGCTTGCCGCGCCATTCCACGGTGATTTTTTCGCCTGGCTTCACATTGGAGATATCGACCTCCACAGCAGCGCCGGCAGCCTTGGCTTTCTCGGAGGGCTGGAAAGTGCTGACGAAAGGAACTGCGACGGCAGCGACACCGGCGCCACCAACAGCACAGGTGGCAACGAGCCAGTTTCTTTTGTCTTTATCTTGGGGGGCGCCGGAGGGCACGCCGTTCACGCTTGCTTGGGTCATGAGAATCCTTCAAGAACTGGCTTGAAAAAGGCTTATTGGGGACAACCCGCGATTGTAGCGGAGCACGAACGGCCTTTTCAAGGCGAGACATGAACCCGACTGCGCCGCTTTGACACAGGCCAGGATCCCGTCGTTCCGCAGGCACTTTGTTGCAATTCCCGCACAGGCCCACCGCATAATCAGCGTGGCGAAGACCGGCCCAGGTCTTCGGCAACACCCCAACCCGCACAAGAAGGAGCAGCCATGAGCATGATGAAGGAATTCAGGGAATTTGCCATGAAAGGCAATGTGGTGGACCTCGCCGTCGGCGTGATCATCGGTGCTGCGTTCGGCAAGATCGTCGAATCGGTGGTGGGCGATCTCATCATGCCGGTGATCGGCGCGGTGGTCGGCAAGCTCGATTTTTCCAACCTGTTTGTGGTGATGGGCCCGGTCCCCGCCGGGACCGTGACGACGCTGGACGCGCTGAAAAAAGCGGGCGTGCCCGTATTGGCCTATGGCAATTTCATCACCGTGGCCGTGAACTTCGCAATTTTGGCTTTCATCATTTTCCTGATGGTCAAGCAGATCAACCGCCTCAAACGCGATGAACAAGCGGCACCGGCCGCCCCGGCAGCACCACCGGAAGACGTCATGCTGCTGCGGGAAATCAGGGACAGCCTACGAAAATGACACCCCCCCTGTGGCCCGCTCACTGCGTGTAGCGGGCCTCTCCCCTACGGGGGACGGCGCCTTCCGGCTGGCAAAGCCAGACCGGTGGCACCTGTAGGTGAAGCACGGACGCAACTACTTATTCGGTAGCTGATCGCACTTGCAGCGGTTGGTCTGCGGGCTTTGATAAGCCGCGGAAGGACAGTTGTCGCGCCATGCGGATAGCGGCCAGCAGACTGGAGGCATCGGCCCGTCCGGTGCCGGCGATGTCAAAGGCGGTGCCATGGTCCGGGCTGGTGCGCACCAGCGGCAGGCCCAGCGTGACATTCACCCCCTGCTCCACGCCCAGGTACTTGACGGGAATCAGCCCCTGGTCGTGGTACATCGCGATCACCACGTCGAACTCGCCGGGCCGGCTGGCCGTGTGACGCGCCCGCATGAAAACAGTGTCGGGTGCGAAGGGGCCGCTCACATCCAGGCCTTCCTCGCGTGCCAGCGCCAGGGCCGGCATGATGATGGTCCGCTCTTCGCTGCCAAAAAGGCCGCCTTCACCCGCATGGGGATTGAGGCCTGCCACCGCCATGCGGGGCGCATGGCCCAGGCTGGCCGACAGTGCCTGGTGCGTGATGCGCAGGGTCTGCAGCACGTTGTCGACCGTCACCGCGTCAATGGCTTGCCGCAGCGCCATGTGAATGCTCACCAGCACGGTGCGCAGTTCGTCATTGGCCAGCATCATGCGCACAGGGACCTGCGCAACCGGGCGCCCCAGAAACGCTGCCGCTTCGGCCTGCAGCATTTCCGTGTGGCCCGGAAACGCTGCCACCCAGCCACCGGCAGCAGCCAGGGCCTCTTTGTGAACCGGTGCAGTGACCATGGCCGCCGCCTCGCCGGCCAGCACGCAGCGGGCCGCCCACACGATGCAATCGGCCGCCGCCTGACCGGCCAGGCCACTCACGACCCCATAGGGCGGCGGTGCCGGCAACTCGCCTTGCTGCAGCACTGGCAGGCAACCGGGCGGGGCGTGATCGAGGTCGCACAAGCGGTCCAGCCGCATCACCGGCAAGGCCAGCGGCGCTGCCGTCAGGGCGCTGGCGCGGCGCATGGTGGCCACGTCACCGACCACCACGCAGCCAGCCAGCACAGCGGGCGAGCTTCGCCATGCCTTGGCAATGATTTCGGGGCCAATGCCCGCCGCATCGCCCATGGTGATGAGGACAGGCCGGCTCATGCGCCGCAGCCTCGGCAGGGCCAGCACAAGGGCAGGAACAGGAGCGACTCGAATGACTGCATCCCCGGCATTTTGACCCAATCCCCCACACGATGGCCAAGCCATCGGCGGCAGTGACCCGACAACTCTCGGGCGACGGTCAGGCCGGGTTGTCGATGTCGATGAACTGGTGCGCCACCCCCAGTTGCGCCGCTACACGGGCAGCGGCCGCGGGCGCGCCGTAGCGCTCTGTTGCATGGTGCCCGCAAGCGAGGAAGGCCACACCCATCTCGCGCGCATAGTGCGCCTGGGGCTCCGAGATTTCACCGGTGATGAACGCATCGGCACCCGCTGCGATGGCCGCCTCGAAATAACCCTGAGCCCCGCCGGTGCACCAGGCCAGCCGGGTGATCGGCTTGTGATCCGTCGCGACCAGCACCACAGGGCGCGCCAGCACCTGACCCACGTGGCTGGCCAACTCCTCGGCGCTGGTGAAAGCACCGCCCCCGGTCCGCTGGCCGAGGAAGCCCAGATCCTGATCGCCAAAGCGCCCGGTGGCTGTGAACCCGAGCTTGAGCGCCAACTGCGCGTTGTTGCCGAGTTCCGGGTGGGCGTCGAGCGGCAGGTGGTAGGCCAACAGATTGATGTCATGGGCCAGCAGCAGGGCCAGACGCTGCTTCATCCAGCCCGTGACCCGGCCATCATGCCCGCGCCAGAACAGGCCGTGATGCACAAAAATGGCATCGGCATCAGCCTCGATGGCCGCCTCGATCAGCGCCCGGCTGGCCGTGACGCCAGACACCATCTTGCGCACGGGCATGCGCCCCTCGACCTGCAGCCCGTTCGGGCCGTAATCCTTGAAGCGCGCGGGCTGCAGCAAGGCGTCGAAGGCCTGCAACAAATCGACTCGGGTGGTGCTCATGGCCGGATTGTCTCAGGCTGCTGCCGGACAGCAAGCCGTGCCCAGCCAACTCGCACCGGTTTTTGATGTGTCCTTGAGGGAGAATAGGGGTTTTCAGAAGCCGTCACGCTGGCCTTTTGCCCGCGTGATGCCCACCCTAAGCGTCCGATCCATGAAGCGTACCTGGCTCCTGTTTTCCCAGTCTGTCACCGTGCTGCTGGCAGCCTATTTTGTGGTGGCCACCCTCAAGCCGCAGTGGCTGGGCAAGGGCTTGGCCGGTGGATCGGTGGCGGTGATCGAGGCGCCGGCCGTCACGGGTCCTCACGGAAGCATCGGGACGGGCGGTTTTCGCGCGGCTGCCAAGACGGCCTCGGCGGCGGTGGTCAGCATCAACACCAGCAAGGCCGCAGCCAAAAGTCCGCATGCGCAAGACCCTTGGTTCAAGTTCTTCTTTGGCGACCAGGGCCAGAACGAGCCGCAAGGCGGCCTGGGCAGCGGCGTGATCATCAGCGCCAGCGGCTACATCCTCACCAACAACCACGTGGTCGAAGGAGCGGACGAGATCGAAGTCATCCTGAACGACACGCGCAAGGCCACGGCGCAGGTCATCGGCACCGACCCCGACACCGACCTGGCCATCCTGAAGATCAACCTCGACAAACTGCCGGTGATTGTTCTGGGCAACTCGGACGCACTGCAGGTGGGCGACCCGGTGCTGGCCATTGGCAACCCGTTTGGCGTGGGTCAGACCGTGACGGGCGGTATCGTCAGTGCGCTGGGCCGAAACCAGCTGGGCATCAACACCTTCGAGAACTTCATCCAGACCGATGCCGCCATCAACCCCGGCAACTCGGGTGGCGCGCTGGTGGACGTCAATGGCCACCTGATGGGCATCAACACCGCCATCTATTCGCGCTCCGGGGGGTCCATGGGCATCGGCTTTGCCATTCCGGTCTCCACCGCGAAACAGGTGCTCGACGGCATTGTGAAGGACGGTCAGGTGACCCGGGGATGGATCGGCGTGGAGCCCCAGGACCTGAACCCGGAGCTGGCTGAAACCTTTGGCCTGAAGCCTGCCGTGGCCAAAAACGGCGGCGTGATCATCACCGGCGTGCTGCAGAACGGCCCGGCCGCCCAGGCCGGCATCCAGCCAGGCGACGTGGTCACGGCCGTGAACGGCAAGGCGGTGGGCAATGTGAGCCAGTTGCTGACTGCGGTGGCCGCCCTCAAGCCTGGCACGCCGGCGCCGCTGACGGTGTTGCGCAAGGAAAGCCAGGTCGAGATTGCGGTGACGCCCGGCAAACGCCAGCGACCCAAAGTGCAGCGCTGAGCCCGGCGGGGGGATACCCCCTCCTCCTCAGGACTTGGCGGCTTCGGTATCGCCTTCGGTGTCCGGCGCCTTGGTTTGCTTCACAAACATTTGCGCGGCCACGATGCCGACTTCATAGAGCCCCCCCACCACGCCCAGCAGCATGATCATGGAGCCCGCGTCCGGCGGGGTGACCAGCGCCGTGCCGATGGCGGCGATCACCCAGAAATAGCCGCGGTACTCGCGTAGCTGCTTCACGGTCAGCACGCCCATGCGCACCAGCAGAATCACGGCAATCGGTACCTCGAACGCCAGCCCGAAGGCCAGAAACATGCCCAGCACGAAGTTGAGGTATTCCTCAATGTCTGGCGCGGCGGTGATGGACTTGGGTGCAAAGCTCTGGATGAACTTGAACACCTGGCCGAACACGAAGTAGTAGCAAAACGCCACACCGAAAAAAAACAGCAGGGTGCTGGAAACCACCAGCGGCAGCACCAGCTTTTTCTCGTGCGAATAAAGCCCCGGCGCCACAAATGCCCACACCTGGTACAGCACCACGGGCAAAGCGATCATGAAGGCTGCCATGAAGAGAATCTTGATCGGCACCACAAAGGGCGAGATCACGTTGGTGGCAATCAGCGTGGCACCTTTGGGCAGCGAAGCCACCAGGGGCGCTGCCAGCAGGTCATAGAGTGCGCCAGGGCCGGGGAACACCGCCAGGATCGCGGCAGCAATGCCGATGGCGATCACCGCCTTGATCATCCGGTCGCGCAGTTCCATCAGGTGCTGCACAAAAGGCTGCTCGGTGCCCGCGAGTTCGTCGGGCTTGTCGGTCTGGGGGTCGCTCATGAGAAAGGTTTGCGCTGGATGGGTGGCGCCGGAATGCGCGGAACAGGGAAATGACAGGGCAAGGCGTCAGGCGTTGCGGCCCGGCAGGGGCCGAAAGCGCGCCACACGCGCAGCACCCGACTGTGCCCTGGTGCGCACGCCTGAACGGGCTTTGTACCACTGGGGTGTCGCGCCCTGCTTGAGCCGCCACTTCTTTTTCGGATGACGGTACTCGGGGAACACTTCAAAACCGGTGGCGCTGCTGTTGCCGATGCCGCTGGCGTCACCGGTGGCCTCGGCCCAGGATTTTTCAAAGTCGCTGGCGTTGGTCTGGATGGAGTTCTCCACATCCCGTGCAGCGCCCTCCACCGTGTCTTTCATCTTCTTGAGCTCATCAAGCTCCATGGAACGGTTGACTTCCTGCTTGACGTCGGCCACATAACGCTGCGCCTTGCCCAGCAAGGTGCCCACCGTGCGCGCCACACGCGGCAGCTTCTCCGGCCCGATCACGATCAGGGCCACGGCGCCGATGAGGGCGAGTTTCGAAACGCCAAGATCAATCATGAAGCATCAAGGCAGGAGTGGCTTCATACCCGCGGGGGCGCCCTTCGACGGGCTCAGGGCGAACGGAGGGATCAAGCGACAAGCGTAGGGCCATTCAGGACTTCTGGCGTGCTTCCACGTCGATCGTGGTCTTGTCAGCCGCCTGGGCATTGGTGACCTGACCCGCCGGTGCAGCAGGCTTGTCGTCTGCCGCCGATTGGCCGCCTTCTTTCATGCCGTCCTTGAAGCCCTTGACGGCACCGCCCAGGTCACTGCCGATGTTCTTGAGTTTCTTGGTGCCGAACACCATCACCACGATCAGCAGCACGATCAGCCAGTGCCAGATGGAAAACGAACCCATGATTTGCTCCTCATTCAGTAATTGCAGGTTTTGCCGGCCAAGCAGCAACTTTCCCGATTCTAAAGGCCCGCCGCCCGCCACAGCGCAGTAGACCTATTGACCTGCAGGTTAGTGTGGCGGTCTGCGACGGGGTTCCCGCGGAATCGCTTCACGGTGTTGTCGCGTGGCGTCAGCCCTGAATCAGCCCTTCAACCACGGCCTGGGACCGCCGATCACGTGCACGTGCAGGTGGTGCACCTCCTGCCCGCCTTCGGCACCGGTATTCGTCAGAATGCGGAAGCCACCGGCCGGGTAGGGGTTGCAGCCCTGCTCCATCGCCAGCCTGGGGGCCAGCACCATGATGCGCCCCAACAGCCCGGCGTGCTCGGGGCCCACCTGCGCCATGGAGGGAATGTGCGCCTTGGGAATGATCAGAAAATGAACCGGCGCCCAAGGGTTGATATCGTGGAAGGCGAACAGCTCATCGTCTTCGTAGACCTTGCGGCTGGGAATGGCACCGGAGGCGATCTTGCAGAAAATACAGGTGTCTGAATGGCTCATGTGTCAGCGGGAGTGGATGGACCGCGTGCCGGAACCCGGCACGGCTCAGGAGGGTTGGTGGCTGTTGAAGCGGATCCAGCCCTTGACGCAGCGGTACAGGTACCAGAGCCAGACAATGCCGTAGGCGATGGCCCCGGGCAGGAACAGCAGCAACCACAGCGGCGACAGCAGCACCAGCCACAGCAAGGTCCACCAGAAGGTGCGGATCATGTAGTTGTGGTGGTCGATGTACAGGGCATCGGACTCGTCCGCACGGCGGATGTAGTTGACGATGAGCGCGATCACGGCAAACACGCCGCCGCTGAACCAGGCCAGCGTGTGCAGGCCGTAAAGAAGCTGCATCACCGTGCGGTCGCCGCTCGTCTTGGTGTCAAATTCAGCCAGATTGGTTTCCATCGTTCACGTTTCTCCACTGTCAAACTCAAACCGTCAAACGGAGGAAGTCGCCCATCGGCGACACGCCATGCCGCATCGGGGTTGCGCTCAGGGCTTGGCCGGGCTTTCTGCCGCCTCGCGGTGCTCGGCCTTTCGCAAGGCCTTTTCCTCGATGCCGCTGGTGCCTTCCCGTCGCTCCAGCTCCGACAGCACGTCGGCCGGGGTGAGCCCATAGTACGCCAACGCGATCAGGCTGTGGAACCACAGATCGGCCACCTCGCCCACGAATTTCCCCTTCAGGGCATCGGTCGCTCCGCCGGCATCGACATCCTTGGCCGCCATGACGGTCTCGGTGGCTTCTTCGCCGATTTTCTTGAGAAACGCGTCCGGGCCCCTGTGCAGCAGGCGCGCCACGTAGCTTTTGTCAGGGTCACCGCCATTGACCGGCTTGCGGCTTTCAATGACCTCGGCGAGGCGCTGGAGGGAGTCGTTGGAGCGCATGGGCAGCCTATTTGTAAATACTTTGAGGGTCCTTGAGGACCGGTTCCGTCACGACCCATTGGCCGTCTTTGTAAAGATGGAAAAAACAGCTGTGTCGGCCGGTGTGGCAAGCAATCGACGGCTCATGCGCCGCATGCCCCTCCTGCGTCACCTTGAGCAGGATCACGTCATTGTCGCAATCAAGGCGGATTTCATGCACCGTCTGCCAGTTCCCGGACTCTTCACCCTTGTGCCAGAGCCGGCCCCGCGAGCGGCTGAAGTACACCGCCTGCCCCAGCTCTGCCGTTTTCTGCAGCGACTCGCGGTTCATCCAGGCGAACATCAGCACATCGCCGCTGCCAGCCTCCTGCGCGATCACCGGGATCAAGCCCTTGTCGTCCCAACGGACGTCGTCCAACCAGTTCATCTGCCTATTGTCCGGGATTTGAGAGAGCTTCCACGAGTCCCAATTCAAGGATATCGCGGGGCCGGCTTTGCCGGACCGCAGATATCGCCCCAGCAGGGGGGAAGGCGCTACACGCAGTGAGCGTCCGACAGGGGTTGCAAGCCTATCCGACGGGGGTTACAACCTCACCGGGATGCCCCGCGCCGCCATGTGCTGCTTGGCCTGCTGCACCGTGTATTCGCCGTAGTGAAAAATGCTGGCGGCCAGCACGGCGTCCGCGCCGCCGGACTGCACGCCATCGGCCAGGTGGTCCAGCGTGCCCACACCGCCGGAGGCGATCACCGGCACGCTCACTGCGTCGCTGACCGCACGGGTCAGCGCCAGGTCGAAGCCGGACTTGGTGCCATCGCGGTCCATGCTGGTGAGCAAAATCTCGCCCGCGCCGCGGCGGGCCATTTCGGTGGCCCAGGCGACGGCATCGAGGCCTGTGTTCTTGCGGCCGCCATGGCTGTACACATCCCAGCCTGGGCCGCGCAGCGTCGCGTCTTCTTCGCTGCGGCGCTTGGCGTCTATCGCCACCACGATGCATTGCGCGCCGTACTTGGTCGAGGCGTCCTCGATCACCTGCGGGTTGGCAATCGCCGCCGAATTGAAGCTGGTCTTGTCGGCCCCGGCATTGAGCAGGCGACGCACGTCTTCCACCGTGCGTACCCCGCCGCCCACCGTGAGCGGAATGAACACCTGCGAGGCCACCGCCTCGATGATGTGCAGGATCAGATCGCGGCCGTCGCTGGTGGCGGTGATGTCCAGAAAAGTCAACTCGTCAGCGCCCTGATCGTTGTAGCGAGCCGCAATCTCGACCGGATCCCCGGCATCGCGCAACTCAACGAAATTGACGCCCTTGACCACCCGGCCGCCGGTCACGTCAAGGCAAGGAATAATTCGTTTAGCCAGCAAAATAATCAGACGAGTGAGGTGGTTTCAAACCAAGGCCACCGTGGAACCGGCTTTGCCGGGCCACTGGTGGCGCCCCCTGGGGGGAGGCGGCCAAAGGCCGCTTCGGGGGGCTATCCATTGAGTTCATCGGCTCGTGCCTGAGCCTTTTCAAAATCCAGATCGCCGCTGTAGATCGAGCGGCCACAGATCACGCCCTCAACGCCTTCGTCCTCGACCGCACACAGGGCTTCAATGTCAGCCATGTTCGACAGACCACCCGAAGCGATCACCGGAATCGTCAGCGCCTGCGCGAGCTTGACGGTGGCGTCGATGTTGATGCCGCTGAGCATGCCGTCGCGGCCGATGTCGGTGTAGATGATGGATTCGACGCCGTAATCCTGGAATTTCTTGCCCAGGTCCACCACCTCATGCCCGGTGAGCTTGCTCCAGCCGTCGGTGGCCACCTTGCCATCCTTGGCATCCAGCCCGACGATGATGTGGCCGCCGAACGCGGTGCAGGCGTCCTGCAGGAAACCCGGGTTCTTCACCGCGGCTGTGCCGATGATGACGTAGCGCAGGCCCGCGTCGAGGTAGCGTTCGATGGTGTCGAGGTCGCGAATGCCGCCGCCCAGTTGCACATCAATCTCGCTGCCGACTTCGGCCAGGATCTGCTTGATGGCCAGCTCGTTTTTGGGTTTGCCGGCAAAGGCGCCGTTGAGGTCCACCAGATGCAGGCGTCGGGCACCCTTGTCGACCCAACTGCGCGCCATGGCTGCCGGGTCCTCGCTGAAGACGGTGGATTGGTCCATGTCGCCCTGCTTGAGGCGAACGCAGTGACCATCTTTCAGGTCAATGGCAGGGATGAGTAGCATGTGGCAGTGAGGAGGGAAGAAGAAACGGTTCGGGATTCAGGTGGACAAAAAGGCTTTGCGGGAAACATGCCCGCAGTCATCACGGCTCAGGGGTTCCAGTGCAGAAAGTTGCGGTACAGCGCCAGGCCGTGGTCTGCGCTTTTCTCCGGATGGAACTGGGTGGCAAAAATATTATCGCGTGCAATGGCGGCGGCGAACCGTCCACCGTAGTCTGCTTCGCCGGCAATGTGGTGCCCATCCGACGGCAAGGCATAGAAACTGTGCACGAAGTAGAAGTAGGCTCCGTCAGGAACGCCTGCCCACAGGGCATGGGCCGGTGCGGAGGGGTAGACCTGATTCCAGCCCATTTGCGGCACCTTGAAGCGGCTGCCATCGGGCTGGAGTCGCCCTGCCAGCTCGAATTTGACCACCTCGCCGTGAATCAACCCCAGACCGGGCGTGCCGGTACCCTGGGGGCCTTCGTGGCTGCGGTCAAGCAGCATCTGCATGCCGACGCACACGCCAAACAGCGGCTTGTGGGCCGCCGCGTGAAGCACCGCATCCTGCAGGCCCGATTCGGCCAGTGCGCGCATGCAATCGGGCATCGCGCCCTGACCCGGGAGAACCACGCGCTCGGCGTCCAGCACATCCTGCGCGCTGGCGGTCACGATCACCTCATAGCCGCTGCCCTGGGCGACGTGCTGCACGGCCTGCGACACCGAGCGCAGGTTGCCCGAGCCATAGTCCACCACCGCCACGCGTTTGGAAGGGGTCATTCGGAAGATCGTTTCACGAGGGGTTGGTGCGGAGCCCGGAAGGCGTCAACCGCGTATACACACCGTGAGGCTTTCAGAGCGAGCCTTTGGTGGAGGGGATCACGCCGGCCGCGCGCGGGTCGATCTCCAGCGCCATGCGCAGCGCGCGGGCGAAGGCCTTGAACACCGTTTCAGCCTGGTGGTGGGCGTTTTCGCCCTTCAGGTTGTCGATGTGCAGGGTCACAAAGGCGTGGTTCACAAAGCCCTGGAAGAACTCGTAGGCCAGCTGGCTGTCGAACGTGCCGATCATGCCGCTCTTGAACGGAACGTCCATCACCAGTCCCGGACGGCCTGAAAAGTCCACCACGACGCGCGACAGCGCCTCGTCGAGCGGCACGTAGGCGTGGCCATAGCGACGCAGGCCCTTCTTGTCGCCCACGGCCTTGGCCACCGCCTGCCCGAGGGTGATCCCGACATCTTCCACGGTGTGGTGGCCGTCAATGTGCAGATCGCCCTGCGCCTGGATGTCCAGGTCAATCAGGCCGTGGCGGGCAATCTGGTCCAGCATGTGATCAAAAAAACCGATGCCGGTGGACAGTTGGGCCTGGCCGGTGCCGTCAAGGTTGAGCTTGACAGTGATGCGGGTCTCTGCGGTGTTGCGCGAGACTTCCGCGGTACGCGGCGCCATGGAGGTGACTGAAGTAGGGGTGGTCATAGGGATTTTTCAAGCGCCGCCAGCATCTGCGTGTTCTCTTCCGCAGTCCCCACCGTGAGGCGCAGACAGTGGGTCAGCAATGGATGCATTTTAGAAACGTTTTTGACCAGTACCTTGTGGGATTTCATGCCCTCAAAGGTTTTGCCGGCATCCGGCACCCGCACCAGGATCATGTTGGCGTCGCTTTTCCAGGTCTTCACCCCCGGCATGGCACCCAGCGCCGCGAGCAGGCGCGTGCGCTCTGCCACGAGCTGGCTGGCCTGCTCGGCAAACACCTCCTGGTGTTCCAGCGCAAACAGCGCGCACTCGTAGTTGAGGACGCTGACGTTGTAGGGCGGGCGCACCTTGTCGATCTCGGCGATCAGCGCCTGGGGGCCCATCATGTAGCCGAGGCGCACACCTGCCAGACCGAACTTGCTCAGGGTGCGCATCAGCAGCACATGACCGTGGCGCGTGATGCGGCCTGCATAGCTCTTGCTGGAAAACGGCTGGTAGGCCTCGTCCATCACCACCAGCCCGCCGTGCTCGCCCACCGCGACGATGATTTTTTCGATCACCGCGTCGTCCCACAGGTTGGCGGTCGGGTTGTTCGGATAGGCCAGATAAGTGATGGCTGGCTTGTGTTCAGCCACTGCGGCCAGCATGGCAGCCTCGTCGAGCTCGAAGTCCGCGGTGAGCGGCACCCCTACAAACTTCAGGCCCTGCAGTTGCGCACTCATCCCGTACATCACAAAACCGGGTTCAGGTGACAGCACCGTGGCACCAGGCACGTCGCACACCATCGCCAGCAGCGAAATCAGCTCGTCCGATCCATTGCCCAGCATCAGGGCGTAGCCATCGGGCATCTGAGCATACGCCGCCAAGGCCTCGCGCAGGTCGTTCACACGGCCGTCGGGGTAGCGGTTCAACGCCAGGGCACCGAGGCGCTGGCCCAGGTGGGCCTGCAGCGATGCCGGCAAGCGGTGCGGGTTCTCCATGGCGTCGAGCTTGACCATACCGGTCGAATCCTGAACGGCGTAGGCGTGCATCGCCTGCACGTCGGGGCGGATGCGTTTCTTGAACGCTGGGTTCAGCTGGACGGCATTGGAAGTGTCAGGCGTTTTCATGGCTGGGTCCGCATCGGTGGCACAGTTTTCAGGCGCATCTCGGCTGCCCTCGCATGGGCTTGGAGCCCTTCGCCGTACGCCAGTTCGGCGGCTACCGTGCCCAACACCTGGGCACCCGCCTCGCTGACCTCGATCAGGCTGGAGCGCTTCTGGAAGTCGTAGACGCCCAGCGGGCTGGAAAAGCGTGCGGTGCCGCTGGTTGGCAGCACATGGTTGGGGCCAGCGCAATAGTCGCCCAGGCTCTCGCTGGTGTAGGCACCGAGGAAAATCGCACCGGCGTGCTTCAGCAATGGCTCCCAGCGGTGCGGATCGATGCTGGACACCTCGAGGTGCTCGGGTGCGATGCGGTTGCTGATCGCGCAGGCTTCTTCCATGCTGCGGGTGTGGATGAGCGCGCCACGGCCGGTAAGGGATTTGGCGATGATGTCCGCGCGCGGCATGGTGGGCAGCAGGCGGTCCATCGCCGCCTGCACCTGGTCGATGTAGGCCGCATCCGGGCACAGCAGGATGCTTTGCGCCAGTTCGTCATGCTCGGCCTGGCTGAAGAGGTCCATCGCCACCCAGTCGGCCGGGGTGGTGCCGTCGGCCAGCACCAGAATCTCGCTGGGGCCCGCGATCATGTCGATGCCGACGATGCCGAACACCCGCTTCTTCGCACTGGCCACGTAGGCATTGCCAGGCCCGGTGATCTTGTCGACCCTGGGCACGGTGGCCGTGCCGTAGGCCAGTGCCGCGACAGCCTGCGCACCGCCGATGGTGAAGGCACGGGTGACGCCCGCCACATAAGCCGCTGCCAGCACCAGCGCGTTTTTCTCGCCCTTCGTGGACGGGGTAACGCCATCCCACAGAGCCGGCGTGGGCACGACCATGATGATTTCACCCACCCCTGCCACATGGGCAGGAATGGCGTTCATCAGCACCGACGACGGATAGGCGGCCTTGCCGCCGGGGACGTAGATGCCAACGCGGTCCAGCGGCGTGACCTTCTGGCCCAGCAGCGTGCCGTCTTCGTCGCGATAGCTCCAGCTTTCGCCGTTGGCTTTGCGCTGGGCTTCGTGGTAGCTGCGCACACGGCGGGCAGCCGCCTCCAGCGCGCTGCGCTGCGCAGCGGGAATCGCGTCGAAGGCCGCCTTGAGTTCGGCCTGGGTCAGCTCCAGCGACGACATCGAAGCTGCTTGCACACCATCAAAACGGGCGGTGTATTCCAGCACGGCGGCATCGCCGCGCTGTTGCACATCAGCGAGAATGTCGGCCACGCGCTGCTCGATCGCCGCATCGGTGTCTGCCGACCAATGCAGGCGCGCCTGGAACTCGGCATCGAAGGCGGGCTTCGTGGTGGAGAGTCGGACGGGAGCAGCCGTTGGGTTCATGAAAAGCTTGGTGTGGGGTTGATCAGGAGGTGGAGGACGCGGGTCTGGAAGCTGCCGCGAAGGCATCGATGAGCGCGCGAATCGGCGCCTGCTTGAGCTTCAGCGCCGTCTGGTTCACCACCAGATGGGAGCTGATGTCCATGATGCGCTCGACTTCCACCAGGTGGTTGGCCTTGAGCGTGCTGCCGGTGGAGACCAGGTCCACGATGGCATCGGCCAGCCCCGTCAGCGGCGCGAGTTCCATGCTGCCGTAGAGCTTGATCAGGTCCACGTGCACGCCCTTGGTCGCAAAAAACTCCCGGGCAATCGCCACGTACTTGGTGGCCACCCGCAGGCGCGAGCCCTGGCGCACGGCGGCGGCGTAATCGAAGCCGTCACGCACGGCCACGCTGATGCGGCATTTGGCGATCTGCAGGTCAAGCGGTTGATAAAGACCCTGACTGCCGGACTCCAGCAAGGTGTCCTTGCCGACCACACCCAGGTCCGCACCGCCGTACTGAACGTAAGTGGGCACATCGGTCGCGCGGACCAGCACCACCCGCAGCTCGGGCTGGTTGGTGCGAAGAATCAGCTTGCGGGATTTGTCCGGGTCGTCCAGCACCTCGATGCCAGCAGTGCGCAGCAGTGGCAGCACATCGTCGAAGATGCGGCCTTTGGAAAGTGCCAGTGTGATCATGATTTGATCCGTTCGATGTCAGCGCCAATGCCGCGCAGCTTGGCTTCCATCTGGTCGTAGCCACGGTCCAGGTGGTAAATGCGGTCCACCAGCGTTTCGCCTTCAGCCACCAGGCCGGCGATCACCAGACTGGCGGACGCGCGCAGATCGGTCGCCATGACCGTGGCACCGGAGAGTTTCTCCACACCCTCCATCACCGCCACCTTGCCTTCGATCTGGATTTTGGCACCCAGCCGCACCATTTCATTGACGTGCATGAAACGGTTTTCAAAAATCGTTTCAGTCACCGTGCTCGGGCCGTTTGCGATGGCGTTGAGCGCCATGAACTGGGCCTGCATGTCGGTCGGAAAGCCCGGGTACTCGGTGGTGCGGAAGGACTGTGCCTTCAAACGCCCCTGCGACTGGATGCGGATGAAGCCGTCACCGGCCGTCACCGCCGCGCCGGCTTCGCGTAATTTGTCGATGACGGCGTCGAGGTGGTCAGCACGGCCGTGGCGCAGCACCACATCGCCGCCCGTGGCTGCCACGGCGCACAGGAAGGTGCCGGTCTCGATGCGGTCGGCCACAACGCGATGCGTGCAGCCGTGCAGACGCTCCACCCCCTGGATGCGGATGCGCCGGCTGCCGTGGCCTTCGATCTGTGCACCCATCTTGATCAGCATCTCGGCCAGATCGCCAATTTCAGGCTCCTGTGCCGCATTTTCCAAGATGGTTTCCCCTTCGGCGAGGCTGGCGGCCATCAGGAAGTTCTCGGTCCCGGTGACGGTGACCATGTCAGTCGTGAGGCTGGTGCCCTTGAGGCGCTTGCGGCCCTGCGGCAGCTTGGCAATCATGTAGCCGTGCTCGACCACGATCTCTGCACCCATGGCCTGCAGGCCCTTGATGTGCTGGTCCACCGGGCGGGAGCCAATGGCGCAGCCGCCGGGCAGGGACACCGTGGCCTCGCCAAAGCGTGCCAGCAACGGGCCGAGCGCCAGCACGGACGCCCGCATGGTCTTGACCAGCTCATAAGGTGCTTCGGGTGAGCTCAGCTTGGCGGCGTTCAAGGTCACCGTCCCGGCGGACGATTCGCTGCGCTCTGCAGTCACACCCATGTTGCGGATCAGCTTGAGCATGGTGGCCACGTCCTGCAGGCGCGGGACGTTCTCCAGCGTCACGGGGTCGGCCGTCAGCAGCGCGGCGCACAGTTCGGGCAAGGCTGCGTTCTTGGCACCGGAAATATCGACCGTGCCGGCCAACGGCTTGCCGCCCCTGATGAGTAATTTGTCCATGGCGTTTGTTCTGTCCGCTTCAGCCGGCCGGGTTGGCGGCCCACTCGGCGGGTGTATAGGTTTTCATTGACAGGGCATGCACCTCGTCGCTTTGTATTCTGCCGCCCAGGGTGGCGTACACGCTCTGGTGGCGCTGGATCAGGCGCTTGCCCTCGAACGCACTGGAGACGATGGTGGCATACCAATGGCGGCCGTCACCCGACAGCTCGATGTGCTGGCAAGGCAGGCCGGACCTGATGATGGCTTGAAGTTCTTCGCTGGTCATAGATTAATGTCGGATTTTGTAGCCGGTCCGCAGCATGTTCACGGCGACCGCGCTGACGGCGATCAGTGCAGTCAGCACGATGCCAAAGCTCAGCCACGGCGACACATCGCTGACGCCGAAGAAGCCGTAACGGAAACCATCGATCATGTAGAAAAACGGGTTCAGGTGGCTCACAGTCTGCCAGAACGGCGGCAGGGAATGGATGGAATAGAACACGCCGCTCAGGAACGTCATCGGCATGATGACAAAGTTCTGGAATGCAGCCATCTGGTCGAATTTTTCGGACCACAAGCCGGCAATCACACCGAGCGCGCCGAGCATGGCGGCGCCCAGCAAAGCGAAGACGATGATCCACACCGGCGCGACAAACGCAGGGGGACCAAAAAAGGCAGTCACCACAAAAACGCCCAGACCGACCAGCAGACCGCGTGCGATGGATGAACCTACGTAGGCCAGGAACCAGTGCCAGTGCGACAGCGGGGTCAGCAGCACAAACACCAGGCTGCCCATGATCTTGCTCTGGATCAGCGACGAAGAGCTGTTGGCAAAGGCGTTCTGCAGCACGCTCATCATCACGAGGCCAGGTACCAGAAAGGCGGTGTAGCTCACCTGCCCGTAGACAAGTTCCTTGCCTTGCATGACATGGCCAAAGATCAGCATGTACATCACGGCGGTGAGAACAGGCGCACCCACGGTCTGGAAAGCGACTTTCCAGAAGCGCAACACTTCCTTGTAGAAAAGGGTTTGCCAGCCGATCATGCTGCGGCCCCGATTTTCTCGGCCATCACCTCAAGAAACACGTCTTCGAGGTCGGCCTTGCGGATTTCGACGTCCTCCGCCACCAGCCCCGCCTCGCGGATCGCGGCCAGGTACTGCTCGATCTCGTGGGCGTTGTGGGCGGGAAACTGCACGATACGGCCCGTGATGCGTGCGCGCGATGCCAGCGCGGGTGGCAGTTCGCTGTCGATCTTGAAACGCAGCACGTTGGACGATGCCGCCCGCAGCAACTCGGAGGTTTGCGCCAGCGCCACCACCCGCCCCTGCTTGAGCATCGCGATACGGCTGCACAAGGCCTCGGCCTCTTCCAGGTAATGCGTCGTGAGCAGCACCGTGCTGCCCTGTTTGTTGAGTTTGGCAATGAACTGCCAGAGGGTTTGCCGCAATTCAACGTCCACACCGGCGGTGGGCTCATCGAGCACGATCACCTGCGGTTTGTGCACCAGCGCCTGCGCCACCAGCACGCGGCGCTTCATGCCGCCCGAAAGCTGGCGCATGTTGGCGTTGGCCTTGTCGGCCAGGCCGAGGCTGTCCAGCAACTCGTCGATCCAGTCGTCGTTGCGCTGGATGCCGAAATAGCCCGACTGAATACGCAGCGCCTCACGCACGGTGAAAAATGGATCAAACACCAGTTCCTGCGGCACCACGCCCAGTTTGCGGCGTGCAGTGGCGTAATCGGTGACCACGTCGCTGCCGTGCACCGTGACCGTGCCGCTGGTGGCCCTCGACAGGCCGGCCAGGATGCTGATCAGGGATGTTTTGCCCGCGCCGTTGGGGCCCAGAAGGCCGAAAAACTCACCGGCCTCGATGTCGAAACTCACCTGGTCCAGTGCCTGGACTGCCGGTGTGCTGCTGCGTTTGGACGAATAGCTTTTGGAGACGGATCGAAAGGAGATGGCTGGCATGACTGGCATTAGCCCTCTATTTTAAGGGCTGCCGTCCGGGAGGGCGTGCGCTGCAGCAGATAGACCTGCTGGCCGCACGGACCTGTCAGATCCCGGTCGGCGGAGCGTCCATCACCGGCAGCAATTCCTCGACACCGTAGAGCCCGGCCAGTTGCCGCAGCCGCGGCGGCAAGCCTTTCACGGCAAACGATTGCCCTGCAGTCACCGCCTGGCGACGGCACTCGAGCAACACGGCCAGCGTGGATGAATCAAATGCCGTCATGCCGGTGGCGTCGGCCACCACCATCGCGGGCTCGGTCGCCACCCGTTGGGCCATCGTTGCGGCAAAGGCCGCTGCGTGGTCGTGCGTGAGGTCAGCGGGCAGCGTCAGCATGTGAGGCAGCCCGGATCAGGACTTTTTCTCGCCTGCGTTGGACTTGTTGCGCTGGGACAGCGACGCGATCAAGCCATCCACACCCTTGGCGCTGATTTCCTGGGCGAACTGCGTGCGGTAGGTTTCCACCAGCCAGACGCCCAGCACGTTCAGGTCATAAATCTTCCAGCCCGAGGCGGTCTTTTCCATGCGGTAGTCGAGCTGCACCGGATCACCGCGGCCCAGCACTTCGGTGCGCACCACCACCTCGGTGTCTTCAGCCGCGGCACGCAGGGGCTTGACATTGATTTTCTGGTCATTGACCTGGGCGAGCGCGCCGGAATAGGTGCGGATCAACAGGGTCTTGAACTCATCCTGCAGGCGCTTTTGCTGCTCGGGCGTGGCCTGGCGCCAGTTACGGCCGACTGCCGACGCCGTCATGCGGGTGAAGTTCACATTGGGCATGATCTTGCTGTCAACCAGTCCGATGACCTTGCTCATGTCGCCGCCCTTGACGGCCTGGTCGGACTTGATGTTGTCCAGCACCTCGGATGACACGCGCTTGATCAGGGCGTCAGGCGCCTCATCGGCAGCCCGCACCAGGGGTGCAGCACCCAACAGGGTGAGGCTGAGGGCAGCGGTGAGTAGTTTCGCAAGCATTCTGCGGTTCATGGTTTTCCTTTGATGACACAACGAAGCGCTTCGGGAGCTGGTGGACAAGGCCTCTGGCCCTGCCTCGTGCCTGGTCCGGTTGCACTTGTGTTTGATTCTGCGGGCATTGACCCGTACGGCCGGTGAAGTTTTGACGTTGTAGTGTAAAAGTTGTTGTCAGTCAGAGCGAGCACTCACTTGGCTTCTGGTGCCGGTAAATCATAGCGTTCTTCTTTTTGGGGTACATCACGCCCGACGAGACTGGCGCGGCGCTGCAGGTAAACGTCGCGGGTGAAGCTGTATTTGTCCAGCGCCGCCTGATCCACCACATCGCCCGCGCCCAAGAGGTTGGCACGCACATTGACCACCCGCAGAACGGTCAGGGAATTGCGTACCGGGACGTTATTGCTTCGGCTCACCAGGTCGCCCTGGTAATCCACCAGGGAGCCGACCGAGTCCCGCACCGAGGAGGGCCCCAGCAGCGGAATCACAAGATACGGCCCTGCATTGAAGCCCCAGTAACCCAGGGTCTGGCCAAAATCCTCGCTGTGCCGCGGTATCCGCAAATCGGTGGCGACGTCAAAAATCCCCCCCACGCCCCACAGGGTGTTGGTGGTGACACGGAAGAAGCTGTCCATGGCCTCAGCCGGCTTGCCCTGCAGCAGGTTGTTGACCGTGGACCAGACGTCTGAAATGTTGCCGAAAAAGTTCGTCACGCCGGTGCGCACCAGCTGGGGGGTGACGTCGCGGTAGACCGTGGCCACGGGCTTGAGCACCGCACGGTCCACGCCATCATTGAAGCTGAAAATGGTGCGGTTCAGTGGCTCCAGCGGGTCTGCCGGGTTGGCATTCGGCCCGCTGGCACAACCCTGGAGCAGCAGGGAGGTGACAAGCGCTGCGGCTGTGAGGCCTGACTTGAAAGGGGTATGAAATTTCATCATCATTTTTTTTCTGCGGGCGCTGCGGGGGGTGACGACGCGGGTGTCGAGCTGCTGTCGGCAGCCTTGTTGTACAGGAACTGGCTGATCAGGGTTTCAAGCACCACGGCCGATTGGGTCTGCTTGATGACATCGCCTGGCGCAAGGTTTTTGAGATCCCCGCCCGCCTCAACGCCGATGTACTGTTCACCGAGCAAACCACTGGTCAGGATCTTGAGCGAACTGTCCTTGGGAAAAGCATACCGGCTTTCCATCGCCAGATTGACGCTGGCCTGGTAGGCCTTGTCATCAAACGTGATGCTTTCCACACGACCGACGACCACACCAGCGCTCTTGACCGCCGCGCGGGGCTTGAGGCCGCCAATGTTGTCGAACTTGGCCGTCACGTGATAGGAGGTGTCAAAGTTCAGGCTCAGCAGATTGGCCGACTTGAGCGCCAGAAACAGGATGGCAGCGCCCCCTATCAGGACGAAGAGGCCTACCCACAGATCATTTTTTGAACGTTGCATTCTTGTTCTTTCAGTGGCTCACGCCGTGCGGATATTTTGGCATGGCTCTGCGAAAAAGTTTGACACGAACCTCACAGGCTGAACATCCAGGCCGTCAACAGGAAGTCCAATCCCAGCACCGCGAGCGAGGCGACCACCACGGTTCGGGTCGTCGCACGGGAAACGCCTTCGGGCGTCGGCTGGGCCTCAAACCCCTGGTGAAGGGCGACAAAAGTCACCGTGATTCCGAAGACGACACTCTTGACAACGCCATTTCCCACATCGCGCCAGACGTCCACGCCGCCCTGCATCTGGCTCCAGAACGAGCCTGCATCCACCCCGATCAGCACCACGCCGACCACCCAGCCACCGATGATGCCCACCGCGCTGAACACCGCCGCCAGCAGCGGCATGGCAATAATTCCCCCCCAGAACCGTGGCGCCAGGACACGCAGGACCGGGTCCACCGCCATCATTTCCATGGCAGACAGCTGTTCGCCGGCTTTCATCAGGCCGATTTCCGCCGTCAGTGCGGTGCCGGCCCGACCGGCAAACAGCAGTGCCGTGACCACCGGGCCCAGCTCACGCACCAGGCTGAGGGCTACCAGCAGGCCCAGCGCCTCCGATGAGCCATAGCGCTGCAGCGTGTAGTAGCCCTGCAGGCCCAGCACAAAGCCGACAAACAGGCCCGACACGGTGATGATGGCCAGGGAATAATTCCCAAGAAAAAATATCTGGTCGCGCACCAGGCCGAAACGCGCGAGCGCCGGCCCTGTCAGGGACACCAGACGGACCATCAAACGGGCCGCATAGCCCATGTCGACCAGCTGTGTGCGCACACTGAAGCCGATATCGGACACCCAGCGGCTGAGGCTGAAGCCACTCATGGCCTACCTCCTTTGCCGCGGGTAGTGCGTGCGGAACCATGGCCAAAATCCGCGGCCACATCGGGGCCGGGGTAGTGGAATTTCACTGGCCCTTCGCTCAGCGCATTGACGAACTGGTGCACCATGGGATCGGTGGAATGCCTGACCTCCTCGGGTGTGCCCTGGGCGGCAATGCCGCCGTTGGCAATCACGATCACCTGGTCGGCAATGCGGAAAGTTTCTTCAAGATCATGCGACACGACGATGCTGGTGATGCCCAGCGTGTCATTGAGCTGACGGATCAGTTGCGCTGCCGTGCCCAGGGAAATCGGGTCGAGACCGGCGAAGGGTTCGTCGTACATGATGAGTTCAGGGTCCAGTGCGATCGCCCGCGCCAGCGCCACCCGCCGCGCCATTCCGCCGGAAATTTCGCTGGGCATGAGGTCACGGGCACCGCGCAGGCCGACGGCATTGAGCTTCATCAGCACGACATCGCGGATGAGCGTCTCGCTCAGTGCGGTGTGTTCCCGCAGGGGAAAGGCTACATTGTCAAAAACGCTCAGGTCCGTGAACAAGGCGCCGAACTGGAACAGCATGCCCATGCGGCGCCGGGCAGCATAAAGGCCCGGCTGGTTGAGCCTGCCAACGTCCTGGCCATCGAACAGCACTTCACCGCGGGTCGCCCTTTGCTGCCCGCCGATCAGGCGCAAAACCGTGGTTTTCCCGCCGCCGGAGGCGCCCATCAAGGCGGTGACCTTGCCGCGGGGCACTGACAGGGTCACTTTGTTCAGGATGACGCGGTCGCCGGCAGAACCGGGATACGAAAACGTCACGTCCTTGAGTTCAACCAGCGCAGTAGAGGCAATATCGGGCATGGGGGGCTATGGGGCTCGGCGATGAAGGTTCATCGCGACAGGGGAAGTCTGGATGATACGGGGTTTGGCCCCGCTTATCCGGCCACGCGGTCCCCATCCCTCAGCCCGGTACCTTGCCGGCACCCGCTGGGGGTGTGCCGGCTTGCCTGCTGTCGTTCATCAGCGAGGCAAGTCGCTGTACCCCATCAGGAATTCATCGACAGCGCGCGCGGCCTGGCGGCCTTCACGCACCCCAAGCGCAAGCTTGGGGTTTGCTGAACCGCCCCTTGGGGCGATTGGTGAAGGCCAGACGCGACGTTTAGCGTGGCAAGTCGCTGTAGCCCATCAGGAACTCGTCGACAGCGCGCGCGGCCTGGCGGCCTTCACGAATCGCCCACACCACCAGGCTCTGGCCGCGGCGGATATCGCCTGCCGCAAACACCTTGGGCACGTTGGTCGCATAACCACCGGTGAACTCGGTGCTGGCCTTGGCATTGCCTCGGCCATCCTTTTCAACACCAAAAGCATCCAGGATGGACGCTACCGGCGACACAAAGCCCATGGCCAGCAACACCAGGTCGGCCTTGAGGATGTGCTCGGAACCCGGAACTTCGGCCATCTTGCCGTCTTTCCACTCGACGCGAACGGTCTTCAGACCGGTGACCTTGCCTTTTTCGCCCATCAGCTCCTTGGTGGAGATGGCAAACTCGCGCTCGCAGCCCTCTTCATGAGAAGACGAGGTACGCAGCTTGATCGGCCAATAGGGCCAGGTCAGGGGGCGGTTCTCTTCTTCGGGTGGCTGGGGCATCAGCTCGAACTGGGTCACGCTGGCCGCGCCATGGCGGTTGCTGGTGCCCACGCAGTCGGAGCCGGTGTCGCCGCCGCCAATGACAATGACGTGCTTGCCATCGGCACGCAACTGGCCCTTGACCTTGTCGCCGGCATTGACCTTGTTCTGCTGCGGCAGGAACTCCATCGCAAAATGCACGCCGTCGAGCTCGCGGCCGGGCACCGGCAAGTCACGCGACTGTTCGGCGCCGCCGGTCAGCATCACGGCATCAAAGTCTTTTTGCAGTTGTTCGGGGGTGATGGTTTCCTTGGCCCAGTTGATGACCTTGGAATCCTTGGGCAAACTGCCCACCATCACGCCAGTGCGGAAGACCACCCCCTCGGCCTGCATCTGCTCGACGCGGCGGTCAATGTGGATCTTCTCCATCTTGAAGTCGGGAATGCCGTAGCGCAGCAGGCCGCCAATGCGGTCATTCTTTTCAAACAGCGTCACCTCGTGGCCCGCGCGGGCGAGCTGCTGGGCTGCGGCCATGCCGGCGGGCCCAGAGCCCACCACAGCCACTTTCTTGCCTGTCTTGTGCTTGGGCAGCACCGGCTTGACCCAGCCCTCAGACCAGGCGCGATCGATGATGGCGTGCTCGATTGACTTGATGCCGACCGCGTCATCGTTCACGTTCAGCGTGCAGGCGGCCTCGCAGGGCGCCGGGCAGATGCGGCCGGTGAACTCCGGGAAATTGTTGGTGCTGTGCAGCGTGTCGATCGCGTTTTTCCAGTCGGCCCGGAACACCATGTCGTTGAAGTCAGGAATGATGTTGTTGACCGGGCAGCCGCTGTTGCAGAACGGCGTGCCGCAGTCCATGCAACGGGCCGCCTGCTTGTTGGCCTGCGCGTCGTCCAGCCCGATGACGAATTCCTTGTAGTTCTTCAGGCGCTCCGGCACGGGCTTGTAGCCCTCTTCGATGCGCTCGTACTCCATGAAGCCGGTGATTTTTCCCATGATGACGTCCTGTGCAATTCTTCAAGCTCTTCCGGCTGCCAGCCCCATGGCCAGGGGCATCGGCAGCCGTTCATTCAACAACGATGGTCCAGCCTTACTTGGCTGCAACGGCTTCCTGGTTGGTCGCCACCTGGGCGCTGGTCGTTTCCGTGGCCGCTTCGTTGCGGCGCTCCTTGCGCTCCAGCAGGGCGCGCTTGTACTCGTTCGGGAACACCTTCACGAATTTCAGGCGCGACTCGCTCCAGTTGTCCAGCAGTTCGCGGGCACGCTTGCTGCCAGTCCAGCGGTTGTGGTCCTGCAGCAAGCGCTTGAGGAGTTCCTCGTCGGTCTCACCGGCATGCCAGTCGGCCTTGTCGTGGGTGTGTTGCTCGGTGGCGGTGACCACCTTGTCCAGCGACACCATCGACGTGTTGCAGCGGGTCGAGAACAGGCCGTCCTCGTCGTACACAAAGGCCACGCCACCGCTCATGCCGGCGGCGAAGTTGCGGCCCGTCTTGCCCAGCACGGCCACAGTGCCGCCCGTCATGTACTCGCAGCCGTGGTCGCCAGTGCCCTCCACAACAGCCGTGGCACCCGACAGGCGCACGGCAAAGCGCTCGCCTGCGACGCCGCTGAAAAAGGCCTCGCCGGTGGTGGCGCCGTAGAGCACGGTGTTGCCGACGATGGTGTTCTTGTGCGACTCGCCGCGGAAATCGATGCTGGGTCGCACGACGATACGGCCACCCGACAGGCCTTTGCCGGTGTAGTCATTGGCATCACCAATCAGGTACATGGTGATGCCCTTGGCGAGGAAGGCGCCAAAGGACTGACCGCCCGTGCCTTCGAGCTGAATACGCAGCGTGTCGTCCGGCAGGCCTTCAGGGTGGCGACGGGTCAGTTCACCCGACAGCATGGCGCCGACGGTGCGGTTGACGTTGCGCGCCACCTCGATGAACTGGACCTTCTCGCCCTTTTCCAGCGCAGCCTTCGACTTCTCGATCAGGCGCACGTCCAGGGATTTCTCCAGCGCATGGTCCTGCTCCATCACATGCAGACGCGGCACATCGGCCGGTACGGTGGGCTGGTAGAACAGCCGGCTGAAATCCAGGCCGCTGGCTTTCCAGTGCTCGATGCCTTTTTGCGTATCGAGCAGGTCGGCACGGCCGATCAGGTCGTCGAACTTGCGCACGCCAAGCTGCGCCATCAGCTGGCGGGCTTCCTCGGCGACGAAGAAGAAGTAGTTCACCACATGCTCGGGCTTGCCGCTGAATTTCTGGCGCAGCACCGGGTCTTGCGTGGCCACACCGACCGGGCAGGTGTTGAGGTGGCACTTGCGCATCATGATGCAGCCTTCCACCACCAGCGGCGCGGTGGCGAAACCGAATTCGTCGGCACCCAGCAAGGCACCAATGACCACGTCGCGACCGGTCTTCATCTGGCCGTCGGCCTGCACGCGGATGCGACCGCGCAGGCGGTTGAGCACCAGCGTCTGCTGGGTCTCGGCCAGGCCGATCTCCCATGGTGAGCCGGCGTGCTTGATGGACGACCAGGGCGAAGCACCGGTGCCGCCGTCGTGCCCGGCGATCACCACGTGGTCGGACTTGGCCTTGGCCACGCCCGCCGCAATCGTGCCGACGCCAACCTCGCTCACCAGCTTCACGCTGATGCTGGCGCGCGGGTTGACGTTCTTCAGGTCGTGGATCAGCTGGGCCAGATCTTCGATGGAATAGATGTCGTGGTGCGGCGGTGGCGAGATCAGGCCCACGCCGGGAACCGAGTAACGCAGCTGGCCGATGTACTCACTGACCTTGCCGCCGGGGAGTTGTCCGCCCTCGCCCGGCTTGGCGCCCTGGGCCATCTTGATCTGGATCTGGTCGGCCGACACCAGGTATTCCGCCGTGACGCCAAAGCGGCCAGACGCCACCTGCTTGATCTTCGAGCGCAGCGAGTCGGCGTCCTGCAGCGGCAGATCCACTTCAACCTGCTTGGCGCCGATCACGCTCTTGAGCGTCTCCCCCTTCTTGATGGGAATGCCTTTGAGCTCCTGGCGGTAACGCGCAGGGTCTTCGCCGCCTTCGCCGGTGTTGCTCTTGCCGCCGATGCGGTTCATGGCAATAGCCAGCGTCGCATGTGCCTCGGTGCTGATGGAGCCGAGCGACATGGCGCCTGTGGCAAAACGCTTCACGATGTCCTTGGCCGGCTCGACCTCGTCGATCGGGATCGCCTTGGCGGGATCGATCTTGAACTCGAACAGGCCGCGCAGTGTCATGTGGCGGCGGTTCTGGTCGTTGATCAGCTGGGCGTACTCCTTGTACGTGTTCCAGTTGTTGGCGCGGGTCGAGTGCTGCAGCTTGGCAATCGCGTCGGGCGTCCACATGTGGTCCTCACCCCGTGCACGCCAGGCGTACTCGCCGCCGGCATCCAGCATGTTGGCCAGCACCGGGTCGTCGCTGAACGCCGCGCGGTGCATGCGCAGCGCTTCTTCGGCAATCTCGAACACGCCCATGCCCTCGACCTGGCTGGCGGTGCCGGTGAAGAACCTGGCGATGGTGTCGCGGTTCAGGCCAATTGCCTCGAAAAGCTGCGCACCGCAGTAGCTCATGTAGGTCGACACACCCATCTTGGACATGATCTTCGAGAGACCCTTGCCGATGGCCTTGGTGTAGTTGTAGACCGCCTTGTCGGTGCTCAGATCGCCCGGCAGCCCTTTGGACAGCTCCGCCAGCGTTTCCATCGCGAGGTAAGGGTGAACCGCTTCGGCGCCATAACCTGCCAGCACGGCGAAATGGTGCACCTCGCGTGCAGAACCGGTCTCCACCACCAGACCAGCGGTGGTCCGCAGGCCTTCCTTCACCAGGTGCTGGTGAATCGCCGACAGCGCCAGCAGCGCAGGAATGGCCACCTGCGTGGCGCTGACGCCGCGGTCACTGACGATCAGGATGTTCTTGCCGTCCTTGATCGCATCGACCGCTTCGGCGCACAGGGAGGCGAGCTTGGCCTCGACACCTTCATGGCCCCAGGCCAGCGGATAGGTGATGTCCAGCGTGTAGCTCCTGAACTTGCCCTGGGTGTGCGCCTCGATGTCGCGCAGCTTCTGCATGTCGGCCACGTTGAGCACCGGCTGGCTGACTTCCAGCCGCATGGGCGGGTTGACCTGGTTGATGTCCAGCAGGTTAGGCTTGGGGCCGATGAAGGACACCAGCGACATCACAATCGCCTCGCGGATCGGGTCGATCGGCGGGTTGGTCACCTGCGCAAACAACTGCTTGAAGTAGTTGTACAGCGGCTTGTTCTTGTTGGACAGCACGGCCAGCGGGCTGTCGTTGCCCATGGAGCCAGTGGCCTCTTCACCATTGGCGGCCATCGGTGACATCAGGAACTTGATGTCTTCCTGGGTGTAGCCAAAGGCTTGCTGGCGATCAAGCAGCGCAATGCTCGAGACGGCGGGCGCAGTGGCCGGGGCGGCCTTGCCTGATTTGCCGGCCACGTCGTCCAGCTTGATGCGCAGGTTTTCAATCCACTGCTTGTAGGGCTTGCTGTGCGCCAGCGTGGCCTTGATTTCCTCGTCGTCGACCATGCGGCCCTGCTCCAGATCGATCAGGAACATCTTGCCCGGCTGCAGGCGCCATTTGCGCACGATCTTGTGTTCAGGCACGGGCAGAACGCCCGACTCCGAGGCCATGATGACGAGGTCGTCGTCGGTCACGCAGTAACGGGAGGGGCGCAGACCATTGCGGTCCAGCGTGGCGCCGATCTGGCGGCCGTCGGTGAACACGATGGAAGCCGGGCCGTCCCACGGCTCCAGCATGGCGGCGTGGTACTCGTAAAAAGCCTTGCGGCGCTCGTCCATCGTGGTGTGCTGCTCCCACGGCTCGGGGATCATCATCATCACGGCCTGGCTGATGGGGTAGCCGGCCATCGTCAGCAGCTCGAGGCAGTTGTCGAAGGTGGCGGTGTCCGACTGGCTGGCGAAGCTGATGGGGTACAGCTTTTGCAGGTCGGCGCCCAGCACGGGCGAGGACATCACGCCTTCTCTAGCCTTCATCCAGTTGTAGTTGCCCTTGACGGTGTTGATCTCGCCGTTGTGCGCGACGTAGCGATAGGGGTGAGCCAGCGGCCACTCGGGGAAGGTGTTGGTCGAGAAGCGCTGGTGCACCAGACCGAGGGCAGACACACAGCGCTCATCGGTCAGGTCGCGGTAATAGGTGCCCACCTGGTCGGCCAGCAGCAGGCCTTTGTAAACCACCGTCCGGCTGGACATGCTGGGAACGTAGTATTCCTTGCTGTGCGTCAGGTGCAGATTCTGGATGGCCGCACTGGCGGTTTTGCGGATGACGTACAGCTTGCGCTCCAGGGCGTCCTGCACGATGACATCGTTGCCTCGGCCGATGAAAATCTGCCGCAGGATCGGCTCTTTTTCGCGTACGGTGGGCGACATCGGCATGTCGCGGTTGACCGGCACGTCGCGCCAGCCCAGCAGCACCTGGCCTTCGGCCTTGACCGCGCGCTCCAGCGCCTGCTCGCAGGCCAGGCGCGATGCGTGCTCCTTGGGCAGAAACACCATGCCGACGCCGTACTCACCGGGCGGGGGCAGTTGCACGCCCTGCTTGGCCATCTCTTCGCGGTACAGCGCGTCCGGCAGCTGGATCAGGATGCCAGCGCCATCGCCCATCAGCTTGTCTGCCCCCACCGCACCCCGGTGATCGAGGTTTTCGAGGATCTTCAGCCCCTGGCGCACGATGTCGTGCGACTTGTGGCCTTTGATGTGCGCCACAAAACCGACGCCGCAGGCGTCATGCTCGTTACCGCCGGCATACAGCCCATGGTCTTCGGAGTGCTTGATTTCGGCAGCAGTGGTCATGGCGGTTTCCTCGTCAATGCAGGCTGTTGACCTTTGGATAAAGGTTCAATGTGGCGCCCGCGGAATCAAAATTTCTCGAACGTGAGAGCATATTGCACAGCAACAAGAATGCCAAGAACTTTAATTGGGGTCAGATACTTATTAATCATGCGAATTATCGGTTTTGTAATAATTGGGGACATATTAAAAATCCCGGCAAAATCACAGTCCTGCAACAGCGACTACGCGGCAGGCAGCTTGGCGCGGGGCGGGCGCCCAGGTCGTTCTTTGCTGACCCGGCGGGGCGTGCCTCGCTGCAACTCCGCCACAAAGTCGTCGCTGCCCAGCGCCCAGCCCGCCAAGGCGGAACCGGTCAAGGCGTTTTGCTGGTCAGCACTCACGCCGGCGCGAACGAGATTGGCGTAGGCCGTCTCGCGGGCAAAAGGGGTGTTGGCCAGCGCCCAGAACAGTGGATGGGGCGTCACCAGCTTGTCCACACGCAAACCCGTGTAGTGGCCGTGGCTGGACCACGGATAGTCTTTTGCCTCAGCCACCAGATGCGCACGGACAGGGTTGAGGTCGAGGTACACCATGCCGGCCAGCAAATAGCGGTCGGCCTGCATGGGTGATGAGCGGTACCGCCCTTCCCACAGCGTGCCGGACCGCTGCTGCGTGTCGTTGAAATACCGGACGTAGCGCCGACCTACAGCCTGCATGAACCGGGGCAATGCATTGGCGGTCCCGGGGGTCAGCAACAGATGAAAATGGTTGCTCATCAGGACATACGCGTGAACAGCCACTTCACATTGGTGCGCGTTCTCCTGCAGCAAGCCCAGAAAGAACTCGTAGTCTTCCGTCCGTGAAAAGATCGGCTGCTGGTTGTTGCCGCGCTGGATGACGTGGTGCGGATAACCGGGAAGACTCAAACGTGGAAGTCGTGCCAAAGTCGTGCCATGAAGTGCTGCAGGCCTCATCGCCTGCAGTGGCGCCATGATAGGCCAATCTGTCCCTCATCAGTACCGTCTCTGAGCCTTGCAGGCCAACGGAGACCAGCGGCTGGTGCAGCCCGTTCGGCCGTACCCCTTGGCCAGCTTGATTACCGGACGATTTTTCCGTCGGCGGTGATCGTCACAAGGTCGATCACGCGCACGGATTCGTATTTTTTGGGACGGAGATTGACGCGAAACCCGCCGATGTCGTAGTCGGTCATGGACTCAAACACCTTTTGCAAGCCAGCCCGGTCCGGCTTGCCCCCGCCGGTGCTGCTGCGCCGCACGCCTTCGGCAAACGTCTTGGCGGCGATGTAGCCTTCCACGCTCTCGTAGCTCGGCGTCTGGTCGGTCTGGTTCAGGACATCCAGGTATTCCTTGATGATGGGGGTTCCCGTGCTTCGGGGCGACGGCACCACCTGCGAGATGACAATCCCGCCAATCTCCTTGCCCAAGGCACTGAACAGCGGATCGATGCCGACCACGGAAAAATTCAGGAACTGCCCGCCGTAACCGGCCTGGCGCATCTTGCGGATGAAAGCGGCGGACGAGTTGAACAGGCTCACCTGGATGATGGCCTGCGGCTGCGCTTTCATCAGCTGCGCCACGGCAGCATCCACCTTGTCGCTGTTCACGGGCGACAAGGCGCTGGCCACAAGGGGTGGGCGTTTCAGGTCAATGAGCGCCTGGTTGACGGCAGCAATGCCCGCGCGCCCCATCGCATCGTCTTCGGCAAAAACAGCGATCCGGTCCTGGTTCAGCGTGGCGCAATGGCGAACCACCTTGTAGGCTTCATCAGCCAGCGCCGGACGAACATGGAAGACGCTCGAAAGCGCAGCCTCATGCAGCGCATCGGAAGCCGCGAAAGGTGCAAAAAACAGGGTCCCGGACGCCTTGGCGACCGCGTAGGCAGCGTCGCAGCTGGCAGTACCGGCAAAACCGAACAGGGCATCGACCCCTTCGTCCATCAGCTGCTTGGCATTGGCGGCTGCCTTGGTGGGGTTGTAGCCATCGTCGAGGGCCTTGACTTCGATCTTGTACCCGCCCGCGCCATTTTTCGAATTGATGGCATCGAAGTACATTTTGGCGCCGTTGAGATAGGCCAGACCAATCTGGTCGGCTGCCCCCGTCAGCGGCACCGACTGGCCCAGCACCAGCTTGCGTGCAGCCTTGCCGGACTGTGCCATCACCACAGGGCTGGCGACCCACGCGCCAACACACAATCCACCCATCACCAATTGACGCCGACTGATACCCATAGCACCACCTTAAGAGCTGACCAGCAACGAAGCAGGCCTGATGCCAGCTGCGTGCGACTGTTACAAAATGTTCAGGGGAGAAGCGTAATCCCGGGCCACACGAATTGCCAGCCTTCCAGATGCAAACACGTCATAAGGTGATGCCGATTCATCGCTTGCGGCTTCTTCTCACCCATCGAAAGCCGCCCAGCCAGGGGCGCCCGTCGGGCGAAACCCGCCTCAAAGGGAGGCAAAAACCGCTCGCCCCTTGATGCGCTCATGCTCGCGGCTCGCGAATCGGTCGGTCATGCCGGCAATGTAGTCGGCCACCACGCGCTCAGGCCTGGCACCGGGCCTGTAAACGGAATCAGCGCCATCAAAACGGTCCAGGTGAGCCTGTGGCATCTGCGCAGGATCGGCCATGTAGGCCTCGAACAACTCCCGGACCACCTGCTGGGCGGCCAGCGTGGTCTGCACCACCTTGGGGTGCCGGTACAGGTTTTTGAGCAGAAAGTGCTTGAGCGCCGCGGACTGCCGGGCCATTTCGTCGGCAAAGCAGACCAGCGGCGGGCTTTGCCGCACGGCTTCGACATCCGCTGGCGCGGCCTGCTGGATGGCCAGCCAGGTCGCGTCAATCACGTTGTACACCTGCGCGCTGAGCATGCGCCTGATCGCTTCGAAAAGAAGGCGGCGACCGGCCAGTCGTGGATGCGCCAGCCGCGCCTCACGGCAGTGCAGGCTGAACAACTCCACGTCCTCGAGCTGCTCCAGCTGCAAAAGCCCGGAGCGCACACCGTCGTCGATGTCGTGGGCGTTGTAGGCAATCTCGTCGGCGAGGTTGGCCAGTTGCGCTTCCAGACCAGGCTGGCTGCGTGGCGCCCCCGCTGCCTTGCCCGCCACAAATCGATGGGCCACACCGCCCGGCTCGCGCGCCTCGATATGCCTGGCGTTTCGCAACGAGCAGTGCTTGAGGATGCCTTCGCGCGTCTCGAAGGTGAGGTTCAGGCCATCGTGCTCAGGGTAGCGCTCCTCCAGGAAGTCCACCACCCGCAGGCTCTGCAGGTTGTGCTCGAAACCGGCGCTGTCGGGATTGTGGTTGCGCAGGCAGTCGTTCAGGGCGTCCTGACCGGCATGACCGAACGGCGTATGCCCCAGGTCATGCGCCAGGGCGATGGCCTCCACCAGGTCTTCGTTCAGCTTCAGAGTCCGCGCGATGGAACGCCCGAGCTGGGCCACCTCGAGTGAGTGGGTCAAGCGCGTGCGGAAGAGGTCACCCTCGTGGTTCAGGAACACCTGTGTCTTGTAAACCAGCCGGCGAAACGCCGTGGAATGCACGATACGGTCACGGTCGCGCTGGAAGTCCGACCGGGTCGGCGCCACCGGCTCCGGAAAGCGGCGCCCGTGCGAGAGGGTGGGGTCGCAAGCATAGGGGGCCAATGTCATGGATTCACCCGGCTGATCGGCAATTTCATGCTACCCCCATACCCGCGCTGCGCGGGCGATGTGCAGCGCGAAACGCGCCTCACAACAGCGCTTCAATGCCGTCACGCGCAACACGCATCGATCACCCGACGCACCAGCGCGTCCGGCGCAGAACGGACCACCGCGCGGCCTGGTTGATCGATCAGCACAAACCGTATCTCACCCGCCTCGGATTTTTTGTCCACCCGCATCAGCTCAAGATAGCGGCCGGCATTGTCCGCAGGCGCAAGCACCGGGGCCTTCACTGGCAGGCCCGCACGGGAAACCAGACGCCTCAGACGCTGGACAAAGGCATCATCGACAAGCCCCAACGCCGCCGAGAGCTGCGCGGCCATCACCATGCCGCAACCCACACCCTCGCCGTGAAGCCACTCGCCGTAACCCAGGCCAGACTCGATCGCATGGCCAAAGGTGTGGCCGAAATTCAGGATGGCGCGCATGCCGGACTCGCGCTCGTCCTGGCTGACCACCCACGCCTTGATTTCGCAGCTTCGCTGGATCGCGTGGGCCATCGCCGCAGGCTCCCCAGCCAACAGCGCATCCAGGTTGTTTTCAATCCACTCCAGAAAAGCCATGTCGGCGATCGGTCCGTATTTGATGACCTCCGCCAGACCGGCACTGACCTCCCGGGCCGGTAGCGTCTTCAGCACATCCAGGTCACACACCACCTGCAGCGGCTGATAGAACGCGCCGATCATGTTCTTGCCCAGAGGGTGGTTGATGGCCGTCTTGCCGCCCACCGACGAATCCACCTGCGCCAGCAAGGTCGTGGGCACCTGCACAAACGGCACACCCCGCATGTAGCTGGCGGCCGCAAAACCCGTCATGTCACCCACCACCCCACCACCGAGCGCGAAGAGCACGGTTTTACGATCGCATTCATGCTCCAGCAAGGCGTCAAAGATGAGCTGCAGGGTCACCCAGTCCTTGTGGATCTCACCATCGGGCAGCGTGACCAGAATCACACGCCGATAACGCGCCTGCAGCGCATTGGTCAGGCGGCTGGCATACAGCGGGGCGACGGTGGTGTTCGAGACCACCAAAGCGCAGTCAGCACGGGGCAACTCACCGTAGGTACCGGCTTCGCCCAGGAGTCCGGACCCGATGAGGATGGCGTAACTGCGTTCCGCCAGATCAATGTTGACGCGGGCCATGGCGGGCAGGGAATTCGATTGCATGGCTCAAGTGTAGAGCGCCGCCAGACGTCGCCTGCGCCCCCGTTCAGGGCGCTGGCGCCAGTCCCGCCAACTCCAGCTGCATCAGGATCATGTTCACCAGTGTGGCCACTGAGGGGCGGCCCGTCTCAACCACGAAATGTGCCGCCTCACGGTACAACGCGTCCCGCGCCTGGTAGAGGTCACGCAGCTTGGCCAGCGGGTCGGCGACTTGCAGCAGGGGCCGGCTGTGATCGTGCCTCAGCCGCCGGTAAACCTCTTCCGGCGCCGAGTGGAGGTAAATCACACGGGTGCGGCTGTGGAGGTGGTCACGATTGACTTGGCTCAGTACTGCACCACCACCGGTGGAGATGACACCAGAGGATTCCCGTGTCAACTCGTCAATGACTTGCTGCTCCATCTCGCGGAAGGCACTTTCGCCATCGCGCTCGAACAACTCGCGTACGGAGCAGCCTGCGCGGTACTCGATGACATGGTCGGAGTCGAAGAAACGCACACCCAGTCGCCGGGCCAACTGCCTGCCGATGGTGGATTTTCCTGAGCCGGGCAGACCGATGCAGGAAATCTTCGCCGAATTTGCTTCCACGTCCAGAGCTCTCCAAACCGCCGCCGTCCACTGTGACGGCGCCCTGCATTTTCATGCCATATTGATACAGCTATTGGACCATGGGCAGGAATTCCAGCCCGCAGAGCCCCGCCCCGGGGGCGACGCTCTGAGGGTTCAACACCTTCGTCAACGCAGGGCAGAACTGCTGGTGAGCATCTTGGGCGTCAGGAACACGAGCAATTCCGATTTGGTGGCGGTGCGGGTTTTCGTCTTGAACAGGTTACCCACACCCGGCAGATCGCCAAGCAGAGGGACTTTGGTTTCGTCTTCCCGGTCGTTTTGCTCGAAGATACCGCCGATCACGACGGTTCCGCCGTTATCAACCAGCACCTGAGTCTGGATATGTTTGGTGTCGATCGCAAAGCCATTGGCGGTGGACCGGCCCACACTGTCCTTGTTGATGTCCACATTCAGGATGATGTTGCCTTCGGGCGTGATCTGGGGCGTGACCTCCAGCTTCAGATTCGCCTTGCGAAAGGCGATGGAGGTTGCGCCGCTGGAAGTGGCTTGCTGGTAAGGCAGTTCAGTGCCTTGCTCGATCAGTGCCTTGACCTGGTCTGCGGTCACGATCCGCGGGCTGGAAACAATCTTGCCTTTTCCATCCGCCTCCATCGCAGATATCTCGAGATTCAAAAGGCGGGTCAACGAGGAATTGAAAAGGGAGATGGCAAACGTAGCGGCCTGAAAACCATTCTGGCCCACCGCCGGCAGATTGACAAAATCACCCGCAGTGGTGCCAAAGTTTCCACCAAGCGTTGCGGGGCCGCCCGCCGGGATATTCGGCGAGATATAAGTTGCCCCGAACTGGGAATTGCGACTGTCGTTCAAGGTGAAGGGCCGCCCGCCCAATCGCACACCAAGCGATTTCCCGAAAGTGTCCTGCGCTTCCACGATCCGTGCCTCAATCAGTACCTGACGCACTGGAATATCAAGCTTGGCAATCAGGCTTTGAACCTGCTCAAGCTTGGAGGGAATATCAGTCACAAACAACTGGTTGGTACGCGCCTCGGAAATCACGCTGCCTCGAGGAGAAAGTATCTTGGTCGCACTGGGGCCACCCGAACCAACAAGTCCAGCAGCAATATCTGCCGCCTTTGCATAGTTGAGTTTGAAATCCTGTGTACGAACCTGTTCCAGGCTCTGGATGGCGTTGCGCGACTCCAGATCCACCTTGTCCTTGGCGGCCAGTTCATCTTTGGGTGCAATCACCAGCACGTTACCGGTTTTTCGCATGCCCAATCCTTTGGCCTGCAGGATGATGTCCAGCGCCTGATCCCACGGCACATCTTTCAACCGCAAGGTCACGGCGCCCGTCACCGTATCCGAAGTCACGATGTTGAAATTGGTGAAATCTGCAATGACCTGAAGCAGTGAGCGAATCTCAATGTTCTGGAAATTCAGGGACAGCTTCTCACCGTTGTAGCCGCTGCCCTGGGTCAGCTTGTTGGGATCGATTTTCTGCTGACGAACTTCCAGGACAAACTGGTTGTCGCTTTGATAGGCGCTGTGTTCCCATTGCCCTTTGGGCTCCACCACCATGCGCACCCGGTCGCCAGTCTGGAATGTCGTGACGGTCTGGATGGGTGTGCCGAAATCAGCGACATCCAGTCGCCGGCGCAGCCCTTCTGGCAAACCGCTCTTGAGAAATTCCACCACCAGCGTCTGCCCCTGCTGGCGGATATCAACGCCCACCTGGTTGTTGGGCAGATCAACCACGATGCGACCCGAATTGTCAGTCCCGCGGCGGAAATCAATGTCCTTGAGAGGCAATACATCGCGATTGCGGTTCTCGGCGAAGACGGGTGCGGAAGCAGCCGACGGCGCAGCCACAGCCACCGGATCCAGAGTGATCAGCAGCGCCTTGCCCTGGATTTCAGCCTTGTAGGCCGTCGGGGCCTTCAGATTCAGAACCACACGGCTGCGTTCACCGGCCTGGACCACATTGGCCGAGCGTAGGTTGCCCACGTTGAGGTCGACCGTCGAGCGCCCCATGGCATTGCTGATTCCCGGGAAATCCAGCGCAATCCGGGCTGGCGCCTGGATGCTGAAGCCTGCGGGAACCGCGGTCAGCGGCTCTGCCAGATCGATACGGATGACTTCCACGCCACCCTGGACTGTGCCGGTCACGCCCAGAATGGAGTTGGGCGCCTGGGCGGCCACTTGAAACGTCACAGCCAACAAGGACAGGCCGAAGAGCGAATACCCCAGCACCGTGCGCAACACTCGCTGCGCACCTTTTTTCACCTCAAGCCCCATGATCATCGCTGTTGGGTTTTTCATTTGGATCCCTCTGTTAGCTGTAACGCTGCTGTCCGCTCTATCCACTCGCCGGCAGCATCCTGCACGATTTCCCTCAGCGAAAGACTCGTTTCGGTAACCTTGGTGACGCGGCCGTAGTTTTGTCCAAGGTAGTTGCCCACCCTCACCTGGTAAATCAGGTTGTCCACCCGGACCAGCGCCACCGGCTGTCCGGCTTTGATGAGGCTGCCGACCATCGAAACAGCATCCAGGGGCATGGCCTCCAGCGGCTCCTTGCGGCGGCTCAGCTCGGGAGCGATGAGCGCCGCGTTGGAGGTCGCCTGGTTGGAATCCCGCTTCAAGGCCTGTGTCAGCTTCTGGTTGCTGAAAGGCTCGATCGCTCCCTCCTGGTTGTATGCCCTGGGAGAAAACTTGGTGGGCTCCGGAATGGGGTCCACTTTGGGTTTGGTGACGTTGCGCTGCTCCGTCATCCACTGCTGAAGCTCGTCCTGGTCAGACGAACCGCACCCCCCAAGCAACAGGAGGAGCGTGAATGCGCCGCAACCAGCCGTGTAGCGATTGAATGTCATTTCTTCGCACCTTTGGGCGCTGCTTTTCGCTGCAACGCCACTTCTTCAGAGTCCAGGTACCGGAAGGTTTTGGCAGTGGTGTCCAGCACCAGGTTGCCGTCTTTGGCCGGCGTCAAGGACATGTTGTTGAGTGTGACGATGCGCGACAGGTTTGCGATATCGGCTGCAAACGCGCCGATGTCGTGGTACCGCCCCGAGACGCGAACCGCGATTGGCAACTCGGCGTAATACTCTTTCACGCTCACCTGTCCCGGACGGAAGAGCTCGAACTGCAGGCTGCGGCCGAGGCCCGCCTGATTGATGTCCGACAGCAGGGCATCCATCTCCGCCTTGCTGGGCAGCTGTTTCTCAAGCTGCGTCACGTACTGCTGAACCTGTTCGCGCTGCTTCTTCAAGGCGTCAAGGTTGACAGCCTGCACCAGCTTTTTCTTGTAGTCTTCCTTGAGCGTCACCTCTTTGGCGACCTCGGCCGTGAGTTCGTCGTCCGAGGCGCTCAACCAGGCAAACCACAGGGCCACCACCACCAGAGCCGTCACGGCCACGCACAGCGCGTATCGGGGCAGCGCTGGCCAGGAGGGGGGGTCGTTGGGGTTGAGACCAGTGAACTGGCCTTTGATGCGTTCCTGCCATCCAGTCAGGTCAACCGCGAGTTTGGGGAGTTTTGCCATGATCAATACCAGTGGAACGGCTTCAGGTTTTGGCCGCAGCGGATACGGGAGATGACGGCATGGGTGCTGAAGCGGCGGTCACCGGTTTGGAATCGCTGGCTCGCTTGATCGACACACGCATCGAGAAATTGGAAACGCGGCGCTGGTCACGCGGAGTCAGGGCGACAGTGCCCGCGGTGATTTCCACCAGTTCCGGTTTGGTCAGCCACGGACTGTTGTTGGCCAGGTTGCGCAACAACTCGGAAACCCGCTCGTTCGACTGCGCAACCCCGGAAATCAGCACCGCCTGGTTGTCCTGGCGCATGGAGTTGATGTACACACCGTCCGGCAGCTGTTTGACGAGCTCACTCAGCAGGTAGACCGGCATATTCCGGTTACCCTGCAGGTCTTCCACGGCGTTTTGCCGAGCCCGGAGCGCAGCAATTTCGGCCTGAAGGGTCGCGATGTCCTTGATTTGTCCGTCGAGACGCGTGATTTCCGCCTTCAGGAAGTTGTTTTTCGACGTCTGTTGCTCAATCTGGGCGAGATACCAGGAGTACACCGCCACGCTGATGAGACCACCGATCAGAGCGGCTGCACCCAGGCTGACAAAAAACGCTTCGCGCCGCCTTTTTCGGGCCGCTTCGCGGTGGGGGAGCAGGTTGACGAGAATCACTGCAGGAACCTCCGCAACGCCAGCCCGCACGACGTCAGGTAAGAAGAGGCTTCACGCCGCATTTTCTTCTCCCGTACGCCCTCGCCGAACTCCATGCCCTCGAAAGGATTCACCAGGACGCAGGCGAAGGAGGTCTGTTGTGTCACCGCATCGGTGAGGCCCGGCAAGGCCGAGGAGCCGCCGGCCAGCATGACGTAATCCACCTTGTTGTAGGGTGTGCTGGTGAAGAAGAATTGCAGGGCACGGCCGATCTCCTGGGCCATGCTCTCCACAAATGGCTTGAGCACACCGGACTCGTAGTCATCGGGAAGGTCGCCACTGCGCTTCTTGTTCTCTGCCTCTTCCGGCGAGAAGCCGTATTGCCGCACGATGAGCTGCGTCAGCTGGGCACCGCCAAAAGCCTGATCGCGCTCATACAGCACATCGTCGTTCTTGATGACCTGCATGCTGGTAGTCAGCGCGCCGACTTCGAAGAGCGCCACCATGGTGTCCACGCCCTTGTTGGGCAGATTTTCAATCAGGCGGGCCGTCGCAAGCCGGGAGGCATAGGACTCGACGTCCACCACGATGGGCTTGAGGCCGGCCGCCTCGGCAAGACCCTCCCGATCCTGGACTTTTTCCTTCCTGGAGGCTGCGATCAGGACTTCCACGTCGCCCGCCGAATTGGCGCTGGGACCGATCACGCAGAAGTCCAGGCTCACTTCATCCAGCGAAAAGGGGATGTACTGATTGGCCTCGGACTCCACCTGCTGTTCGAGTTCGTCATCGGTCAGGCCACCGGGCAGGATGATCTTCTTGGTGATCACTGCCGATGCGGGCAGGGCCATGGCGACGTTTTTGGTGCGGGTACCGCTCTTCTTGACCAGCCGCCGGACGGCATCGGCCACCTCGTCGAATTTTTCCACATTGCCGTCGGTGATCCAGCCGCGCTCGAGCGGCTCGATCGCACACCGGTCCAGCACCAGGTTGCCCGCCTTGTCACGGCTCAATTCCACCAGCTTGACGCTGGACGAACTGATGTCCAGGCCCAGCAAAGCAGGATCCTGGCGTTTGAATAACGATCCCAAAGAGATCAAGGTGGTCCCCAAATGACGGCTAATATGTAGCCTTGCATACTTAAGAAATCACTTCAATAGTAGCAGTAAGCCCCTTGTACGATAACGATTTTTCCGTTTTCACGCATCTGAAGCGTTGTCAAAAGCAGACGGTCCGGGTCCACTTCAGCACTACGTATTCAAGCGCCGCACGCTCTGTAACGTGAAAGTGTGACGTTTTCGGCTCACGCCGGATACGCGAGTGCAGCGGGCATTTTTATAATCGGCACTTCCCTACGATTGCCTTCATGCCCCAAAACTCATCCAAGCCTGATCCTGCAGACACCTCCACCCCTCCGGCAGGGAAGCGATCACCTCCCTCGGGCTGGAAAGGCTGGCTTCTGAGGCTGGCATTGTGGAGCGCCGGTCTGGCCGCGGCAGGGGTGCTCGGCGTCTTGCTGTTCGTGGCCATTGCGCTGTCGGTGGCCTATCCCAACCTGCCGGACATCTCCGATCTGTCGGACTACCGGCCCAAGCTGCCGCTTCGCGTGTATTCGGCCGATGGCGTCGTGATTGGCGAATTCGGTGAGGAGCGGCGCAGCCTGACACCCATCAAAGACATCCCCCAGGTCATGAAGGACGCCGTGCTCGCCATTGAGGATGCACGCTTTTTCTCCCATGGTGGCGTGGATTATCTGGGCGTCATCCGGGCGGGCTTTGCCAATGTGGGCCGCGCCAAAAGCCAGGGCGCATCGACCATCACCATGCAGGTCGCGCGCAACGTGTATCTGTCAGCAGAGAAAAGCTACACCCGCAAGATTTACGAGATTCTTCTGACCTTCAAGCTGGAACATCTGCTTACAAAAGATCAGATCCTCGAGATCTACATGAACCAGATTTTTCTGGGCAACCGGGCCTACGGCTTCGCGGCAGCATCGGAAGCCTATTTCGGCAAGCCGCTCAAGAACATTTCCATCGCGGAAGCAGCCATGCTGGCAGGCCTGCCCAAGGCGCCGTCAGCCTACAACCCCATCATCAATCCCAAGCGCGCACGCGCACGCCAGCTGTACATCATCGACAGGATGGAGGAAAACGGGTTCATCACGGCCGTGCAGGCCAAGGCCGCCAAGGAAGAGGAACTGAAGGTCAGGAGCGGCCCCGACGCCGGGCGGGTGCACGCCGAGTACGTGGCCGAGACCGTCCGCCAGCTGGTCTACAACCAGTATGGCGACGAGACCTACACCCGGGGGCTCAACGTGTACACCACGCTGCGCGCAACGGATCAGACCGTGGCGTACAAAGCCCTGCGCCGGGGCATCATGGACTACGAGCGCCGGCAGATTTACCGCGGCCCCGAGAAATTCATCGATCTTCCAGCCAATCCGCAGGAGACCGAGGATGCCATTGACGACGCGCTGACGGAAAACCCGGACAACGGCGACATCATGTCGGCTGTCGTGCTGGAGGCCAGTCCGAAGCGGATCCTGGCGATGCGGCAGAACAGCGAGACGGTGGAAATCACTGGCGAAGGGCTCAAGCCCGCGCAGTCTGGCCTGGCGGACAAGGCCGGGCCCAACATCAAGATCCGGCGCGGTGCGCTGATCCGCGTGGCACAGACGCCAAAGAACACCTGGGAGATCACCCAGCTGCCCGAGGTGGAGGGCGCATTTGTCGCCCTCGACCCGCGCGACGGCTCCATCCGCGCGCTGGTGGGCGGCTTTGACTTCGAAAAAAACAAGTTCAACCACGTGACACAGGCCTGGCGACAGCCTGGCTCCAGCTTCAAGCCGTTCATCTACTCGGCCGCGCTGGAGAAAGGCTTCACGCCCGCCACCGTGGTCAACGATGCGCCGCTGTTCTTCGATGCCGGCGTGACGGGTGGCCAGCCGTGGGAGCCGAAGAACTACGACGGGCACTTCGAAGGGCCGATGAACCTGCGCACCGGCCTGAAGAAATCGAAGAACATGATTTCCATCCGCATCCTGCAGGCCATCGGCGCGACCTACGCGCAGGACTGGATCACCCGTTTCGGCTTCGAGGCTGAAAAACACCCGGCCTACCTCACCATGGCGCTGGGCGCAGGTTCCGTCACGCCGATCCAGATGGCGACCGCCTACTCAGTGTTTGCCAACGGTGGTTACCGGATCAATCCCTACCTGATCACCCGTATCAGCGACCAGCGCGGCAAGGTCTTGCTGGAAACCAAACCGCCCGTGCTGGACGACTCGGTCCGGGCCATCGATGCACGCAATGCCTTCATCATGGACAGCCTGCTGCAGGAGGTCGCCCGCTCGGGCACCGCGGCACGCGCCCAGGCCACGCTCAAACGCCCTGACCTGTTCGGCAAGACGGGCACCACCAACGACTCGATTGACACCTGGTTTGTCGGCTTCCAGCCGACGCTGGCGGCGGCCGTGTGGATGGGCTATGACACGCCGAAAAAACTCGGCGACCGCGAAACCGGTGGCGGCCTCAGCCTGCCCATCTGGATCAACTTCATGGAGTACGCCCTCAAAGGCGTGCCGGTTTCCGAGTACCCACCACCCGAAGGTGTCGTCAACTCCGGTGGTGAGTGGTACTACAGCGAATACGCCAAAGGGGCCGGCGTGAGTGCAGTCGGCACGCAAGACCCGGGTGGTGTGCCACCGGCCGGCCCAGCAACACCGGGAACGCCGATCCAGGTACTGCCGCCCTCGGACGAGCGAAAGCGCATTCTGGACCTGTTCAAGAACTGACCCGGCACACCCATCGCGACAAGGGGACCGGGAAGCCGGGTCAGACCCGGGAGCCCGCCGGGGAGAATATCAGCGCCTGCCCGGCCTGTGCCGTGGCACAGCGTGACAGCGACGCGAACAGCTCGCTGCCATCCTTGGTGTCCGTCCACTGTCCGCTGTTGAACTTGTAGTGAAAGCCGCCCGCCTTGGCGGCCATCCAGATTTCCTGCAGCGGTTTTTGCAGGTTGATGATGATCTGGCTACGGTTGGAAAACGTCAATGTGATCATGCCGCCGGTGCGCTGGTTGTCCACATCAGCTGTCGTCTCATCGTTTATGCGGTCACAGGCCAGCTCGACGGCTTGCAGCGCGCGTTCAGCGAGGTCCTGGTATTCAAGGTCCGTCATTACAATCCTGTGATGGTGTTTTCTCCCCAAATTCTAGGCCGCCTGCGGTCATCGACCTCCCGGCATGGCCTTGCTGCTGTCGTGGTTGGCGCGCTGGCCCTGTCGGGCTGCGGTCAGAAAGGTCCGCTTTTCCTGCCGGTGCCGCCCCAGGTTCCGCAGACGCTGAGCACGCCGGCGACCAGTCCGTCGCCCGCAGTGGCTGCCAGCAGCCCATCCCCGGCAGCGTCATCAGCGCGCTGATGACGCTGGGCCTGCAATGCAGGAAGAAGCGGCTGATTTCCATGAAACCTGCATGGCACCACGACGCCCGCACAACTAACATCACGCTCAGGCGCTACCCATTTCCCCCATGACCACTCCCCTTCGCTCTCCAATGCTCCCCGGCCACCCGCATTTCAGCTACCGGAACAACGTGCTGTTCGCGGAAGACGCCTCACTTCCGGAGCTGGCACAGCGCCATGCCACGCCACTCTTTGTGTACTCCAAAGCTGCCATGCTGGCCGCGCTGGCCGCCTATCAGCGTGGCTTTGCCGGGCGACATGCACAGATTTGTTACGCGATGAAGGCCAACTCCTCGCTCGGCGTCTTGCAGGTGTTTGCAGAAGCCGGCTGTGGCTTCGACATCGTGTCGGGCGGCGAACTGGACCGCGTGCTGGCCGCCGGCGGGAAGGCCGCCCAGGTCATCTTCTCCGGCGTCGGCAAGACGCGCGCAGAAATGCGCCAGGCCCTGAAGGCCGGCATCGGCTGCTTCAATGTGGAGAGCGAAGCCGAACTGGACGTGCTGTCGGAAGTGGCAACGTCGATGGGGCTGCGTGCCCCGGTGAGCATCCGCGTGAATCCCAACGTCGATCCCAAGACACACCCCTACATCTCCACTGGCCTCAAGGACAACAAGTTTGGCGTGGCCCACGAGGATACGCTGCGCATCTACCGGCACGCGGCGTCGCTGGCGGGCCTGAGGGTGGTCGGCATCGACTGCCACATCGGCTCACAGATCACCGACGCCACGCCCTACCTGGACGCCATGGACCGGGTGCTGGACCTGGTCGCCGCCATCGAAGCCGCGGGCATCATGCTGGAGCATATTGATTTTGGCGGCGGCCTGGGCATCAACTACAACGACGACACGCCACCGGAAGCCGATGCGCTCTGGTCACAATTGCTCGCCCGCATCGATGCCCGTGGCTACGGTCAGAAGAAGTTGATGATCGAACCCGGCCGCTCACTGGTCGGCAACGCCGGCGTCTGCCTGACCGAGGTGCTGTATGTGAAGCCCGGCGAGCACAAGAACTTCTGCATCATTGACGCCGCGATGAACGACCTGCCGCGTCCGGCGATGTACCAGGCCTACCATGCCATCGTCCCGCTGCAGCGCAGCCAGGGCGGTGTCGCTGCAGAGGTGCACTACGACGTGGTGGGTCCGGTGTGCGAAAGCGGGGACTGGATCGGCAAGGACCGCGCGCTCGAGGTCACGGCTGGCGACCAGCTCGCGGTGATGTCCGCAGGCGCCTACTGCATGAGCATGTCCAGCAACTACAACACCCGGGGCCGTGCGGCCGAAGTGCTGGTCGATGGCGACACGGTTCACCTGATCCGCGAACGCGAAACACCTGCCGACCAGATGCGCCAGGAGCGTCTCGTCAGCCGTTGATCGGGCAGGGCCTGTCGCTACGGCTGGGACAGCGTGGCACGCCCGCCCACCATGGGCTGCGGCCTCTTTTTCTTCAGGAACTGCTGCAGACGCCAGCCCAGCAGCACCGCGATGATGGCTGCATAAACAAAGACTTCTGCAAAGTTGTTCTTGCCGGCACGCATCCAGAAAAAGTGCAGCAGGCCCAGGCCGGCGATCACATACACCAGCTTGTGCAGCATTTGCCAGCGCCTCGCGGTCATGGCCTTGATGGCTGCGTTGAACGACGTGGCCGCCAGCGGGGTCAACAACACGAAGGCGGCAAAACCGACCAGGATGAACGGGCGCTTGGCAATATCCTTGGCGATGTCGGGCACGTCAAAGCCCATGTCGAACCAGCTGTAGCTCAGCAGATGAACCACCACGTAAAAATAGGCAAACAGGCCTAGCATGCGGCGAAACCGGGCCAACGCCGGGGTGGTGCTGATCACCCGTAAAGGCGTCACTGTCAGCACGATGCAGATGAAGCGCAGCGTCCAGTCGCCCGTTGCACGTATCAGCGCTTCGGCCGGGTTGGCGCCGAGGCCATTGGTGGCCGCGCTGTACACCAGCCAGGCAAACGGCAGCAAACAGGCCAGAAACACCAGTGGCTTGGCCGCTTTGTGCAGCAACAGCTTTTGCCGCCTGGCCGCGAGGACGGTCCAGACACCCATCAGAAGAATTTCTTGAGGTCCATGCCGGCATAGAGCTGGCCGACCTGGGCTTCGTAGCCGTTGAACATCAACGTCTTGCGCTTCTTGGCGAACAAGCCGTCTTCGCCGATGCGACGCTCCGTCGCCTGGCTCCAGCGCGGGTGATCCACCTCTGGATTGACGTTGGAATAAAAGCCGTACTCCTGGGCCGCAGCCTTGTTCCAGGCGGTACGCGGCTCCTTGTCGGTAAAACGGATCTTGACGATGCTCTTGCCGCTCTTGAAACCGTATTTCCAGGGCAGCACCATGCGCACCGGCGCGCCGCTCTGATTGGGCAGGACCTCGCCGTACATGCCGAAGGTCAGCAGGGCCAGAGGATGCATGGCTTCGTCCATGCGCAGCGCTTCTACGTACGGCCAGTCCAGCACGCGGGAACCGACAAAGGGCATGGTCTTGGGATCGGCCAGGCTGACAAACTCGACATACTTGGCACTGCCCAGAGGCTCCACTTTCTTGATCAGCTCCGACAGCGAATAGCCCACCCACGGGATCACCATGGACCAGCCCTCGACACAGCGAAGGCGGTAAATGCGTTCCTCTTGCGGGCTGAGCTTGATCAGGTCTTCCAGCGTGTAGCTCCGGGGCTGTTTGACCAGACCTTCAATCGCCACCGACCAGGGCTTGGTCACCAGGGTGTGCGCGTTTTTGCCAGGGTCGGCCTTGTCGGTGCCGAACTCATAGAAATTGTTGTAGCTGGTGACGTCCTTGTAGTCGGTGATTTTCTCCATCGTCACCGCACCCGCCACTGACGACTTCGCACCGGGCAAGGCAGCTAGCTTGCCCGGCTTGGCCACCCCCTGGGCCCATGCCTGGCGCCCCGCCCAGCCGGCCATCGCTGCGCCGGCGGCACCGGTGGCCATCAGCTTGATCAGGTCGCGCCGACCGTGATAGACGTGTTGCGGCGTGATCTCGCTGGGTGTGCGATGGTCAAAGCCGTCGGAATGGGTCTTGATGAGCATGGAAAATCCTGGTTCTTGCAAAGGGTTAGTCTGGATACGCAGCAGCTTCTTACAGGGATTCAACCGTCGTCGGGCAAGGACATGCAGGACCGCGCGGGTCGCTACAAGGTGCCGTAACTGTGAAGGCCGGAGAGGAACATGTTCACCCCCAGGAAGGCAAAGGAGGTGACTGCCAGCCCCACCAGCGCCCACCAGGCCGCGACAGTGCCGCGCAGGCCTTTCATCAGGCGCATGTGCAGCCAGGCGGCGTAGTTCAGCCACACGATGAGCGCCCAGGTTTCTTTCGGGTCCCAGCTCCAGTAACCGCCCCAGGCCTCGGCCGCCCACAGGGCACCCAGCACGGTGGCAATGGTGAAGAAGGCAAAGCCCACGGCAATCGCCTTGTACATCACGTCGTCGAGCACCTCAAAGCTCGGCAGGCGCGCGGCAATCCGCTTGCGCCCGAGCAGTATGCCCGCGGTGATCAGCCCAGACACCAGCAGATAGCCCACCCAGTAGTGGCTGCCGCCGGCTTCCAGCGGGGACTTGCGAAAAACAATCGGCACAAAACACATCACGACGCCCAGCATCCACAAGGGCGTCAAGCGGTGCCAGCGCGTTTCGTCGGCCTGCTGCTTGATCAGGTAGGACAGCGACACCATGGCCGACAGCGAAAACATGCCATAGCCAATGAAGTTGGCCGGCACATGCAGCTTCATCCACCAGCTTTTCAGTGCCGGCACCAGCGGCTGGATCTCATGGGCTTCGCGAACCACGGTGTACCAGAGCAGGAAGCCCACCGCCGCACTGACCACCAGCATCACAAAGGCACCCAGTGCACGGGTCTTGTACTGCGACTCGAAGTAAAGGTAGAAGGCTGCCGTCATCCAGCAGAACAGCACGAACACCTCATACAGGTTGCTGACGGGAATGTGTCCGACGTCGGCGCCGATCAGGTAGCTTTCATACCAGCGCACCAGCGTGCCGATGAGGGCCATGCCGATAGCGACCCACGCGATGCGCGATCCGAGCAGTTCCATCGCGCCGCTCTGGCCGGAGCCGGCGCCGGACTGGCCCTGTGACGCGAACATGCCCAGCCAGTAAAAAATCGTGCTCATGAAGAACAGCACGCTCATCCACAGGATGGCTGACTGGCTGGAGAGGAAATACTTGAGCCAGAACACCTGCTCTGCCCGCGCGAGGTCGCCCTGGTAAGAGGCAATGCCTAACAGCGCAAACCCCGCCACCACCACCATCAGCACCCTCAGCGGACGCCAGAACCAGCCCAGGGCCACGGTGGCCGGAATGGCGGCAAACAGGATGCCTTTCTCATACACGTCCATGTAGGCGCTGTAGCGGGCGAAGGCGTACAGAAAGCCTCCGGCCACCATGACCGCAAACACCCAGTCCAGCATGTCGCGGCGGGAGAAATAGCCCGGATTGAGGCTCAGGGTGGTGTCACCCCTCGAACTCAAGGTCGTGGTGTTGACGGTCGGCTTGGGGATCGTGGTCGTGTTCATGGACGGGCCTGCAACAGTTTCGCTTTCAAGATATCAAACTCCTTGTCGCCATCCATCGTCTTGCGATTGGTCGACAGCGCCATGGTGGCGCGGCTGCCAGAGCGTTCACTGCCTGAACCGGATTCTGGCACCGAACCCGTCGCAGCGTTGGGGCTGGGGTCAGCGTCGGGAGACAACCAGACCCAGATCCGCCGTTCGCGCACGTACAGCATGGCAAAGATGCCGACGATCAGGAACGCACACCCCAGGTACACAATGGTCTTCCCGGGGGCACGCGCCACCTGGAACACACTGGCCTGCACCTGCGTGAAGTCTTTCAACTGAAACGCCATGGGCGCCGGGTAGTGGTACGCATCAGACAGGGCCAGAACCATCTGAGACATGAAGCCGCGGGTGGCGTCGTCCTGTCCCAGGGGTTTCAACCCAGCCTGCGCACGCGTCATCTGGGTCAGGTCAAACAGCACGCCGTTCAGGATGCGGATCAACACCTCTCCAGCGCGGTTGCGCTCGGCCTCCGGCACGTTGGTTTCCATGAAGTCGGAAATGGCCTGCAGGCCCGCCACCGGGGTCTTGCCGGCCGGTACGGCCTCGGCACTGCCGGCGAACAGGGCCAGTGCACGCGAGGCGGAGGCGATCAGTTGCTCGGCCAGCTCCGGTCGGTCGGCGCCCACGGCCTGGCTGGCATAGCGCCGCACGGCCCGCTCGCGCAGCGCCGGGTCGGCCAGCGCAGCACGCACCATCAGAAATGTCTGCATGCTGCCTTCTGCATCAGCCGGGATACGCAGGTACTGGAAGGAATCGGCGGGTGTTTCACGCGCGCCGAGCAGGAACACCGGTGGGCTGGCCGGGTCTGCATCCAGCTTGACCGGGAGCATGTAGTTGTTGAACTCACGCGCCTGGCCCGCGGCGTCGCGCAGCTTGTAGCTCACGCTGGGGCCGACGTTGCGCAGTTCCTTTGGCGTGGATATCTTGTTCGCGGCACCGAGGCGGCTGTCGATGGCCTGCTGCAAATCCACCTTGCGCACGTCGGCTCCCGACCCTGCGGCACCGCCCGAGGCAAAGTTCTCGACATTGATCACACGCAGACCGGTGTATTCCAGCGTCAGCTTTTCGGCTGCTGCGCCCTCGCCGTTGCTCAGATTGCTGGAGCCACCGATGGTGCCCTGAATCTCGAACGGCTTGGTGGCCGCAGCCATGGGAATGGCCTTGAGCGTGACGCTGGAGCCGCCGTCGTCAAAGCTCGACTGGTAAATTTCGACGCCCTTGTAGTTCGCCGGGTGATTGACTTCCACGCGCGCCGCCACCGCTTCACCCGTGGCCTTGTCGTGGATGATGATGTCGCTGGCAAACAGCTTGGGCATGCCGGTGGAGTAGTACTCCACGATGAACTTCTTCAGCTCGACGTTGAACGGCAGATCCTGCAGCAGCACGCCGCCGGGCTGGTTGAGGATGGCCGTGCCGGACTGTGTGCCTTCTGCCACCAGCAGGTTGGCACGGAAGGTCGGGTTGTTGACACCCAGCCGGTGTTGGGCGGGTACCTCGGCGATCAGGCCGCCGCCGGTGTAGATCGATTTGCCGCCCAGCCACATCTGTGCGCGCACGATCATGTCGCCATCGAGCAGACCACCAATGCAGACCAGCACGATGGCGCTGTGCGCCGCGATGTAGCCGAGCTTGTTGGCCGAGCCTTTCTTGGCCGCCACCATCCAGCCACCGGCCGAATCCGGCCCCTCCGGCTGGCGGTGCTGCAGCTTGACCTTCCAGCCGCTTTGCACCAGCGTCTGGCCAATGCGCCGGGCGGCGGCTTCGGGCGCTTCGGCCAAAGCCGCCTCGGCGCGATGACCAAACGCCTTCAGGCTTTGCTCCCGGACGTTTTCCTTGAGCTGGTTCAGGTCGGCCAGGATTTTGGGCGTATTGCGGGCGATGCACAGGGAAGTCGAGAGCACCAGGAAGGCCAGAATGAGCAGAAACCACCAGGCGCTGTACACCGTGTTAAGGCTCAGCAGACTGAAGGCCTGCGCCCAGAACGGCCCGAACTGGTTGACATAGTTGCCCAGCGGCTCCTGCTGCTTGAGGACGGTGCCGATCACCGAGGCGATGCAGATCACCGTCAGCAAGGAGATCGAAAAGCGCATCGACGACAACAGTTCAACCGCCGCCCGCAGGCTGCGGGAGCCCCAGTTCACGTTCAAGCCTTGGGTGGAAACTGTCATGGTGGGTAGAAAGCCGGCGGCAGGTCAGGTCAAGTCAGAAGGCCAGTGCGTCAACGAGACGCATCAAGGGACAGAAGGAACGGAAAGTACCGCCGAAAAAAAGAAAAAGGCGGGCTTTCATGAGAAAGACCCGCCCTGGTGTGATTGATTTTGGAGGCTGGGGTTCAATACGCCGGGCCCTCTTGACCCGGTTTCAGCAAAAAACCAGGCTCAAATATCAGCGCAGTCCGGCAATGTAGTCACCCAGCGCCTTGATTTCGCGGTCATTGAGCTTGGCCGCCACTTGCGTCATCTGGATGCTGTTCTTGCGCACACCTTCACGGAAGGACGTGAGCTGGGTCACCGTGTACTCCGAATGCTGGCCGCTCAGACGCGGGTACTGGGCCGGAATGCCGGCGCCGGTGGGGCTGTGGCAGCCCGCACAGGCGGCGATCTGGCGATCCGCCACGCCGCCGCGGTAGATGCGCTCACCCAGCGCGACCAGTTCCTTGTCTTTCGCAAAGCCGGGCTTGGCCTTTTTGGAGGTGACCCAGTAGGCAATATTTTTCATGTCATCGTCGGACAACGCGGCCGCCATGCCCTGCATGATGGCGTTCTGGCGCTTGCCGGCCTTGAATTCCTGCAATTGCTTGACCAGGTATTCGGGGTGCTGCTGCGAGAGCTTGGGGTTGGCCGGGGTACCCGAGTTGCCATCCGCACCGTGACAGGCCGCACAAACAGCCGTGAAGCTGGCCTCGCCTTTGACGAGATCCGGCTTGGTCACTTTGGCGGCAGCTTCACCGGCAGCAAAAGACGACATGGCGGGCACAGCCAGCAAGGCGGCCAGGAGAGAAGTAACGAACAGCTTCATATCGGGGGTTTTAATTGGTTGGCGCACAAAACTCAGAACCTTCTGATTTTACAATGGCTTGGCGGAGGTGCCGCCCGCGCCGGTCTTGCCGCCCTGGCCTGCTGGGGTATTGAGCCGCATTCAGACCGCCCCGGGGTGGACTGGCATGCCGCACCGCACCCTTGCCCGGGGCCTCTTATCGCCCGCCGGGCCTGCTGCCGACTTCCAGGAATCGCACGACCATGACTTCAGCCCCTCCTTCCCGCGCCGCGGCTCCGCCCACAGCGCAGCGCCCGGATCCCAAAATAGCGATGGGCTGGCTGCACACGGCCAAATTTCTCACCACGGCGCCGGAACTCAAGCATTTGCCCCGTGTGGACGTCCCGGAAATAGCGTTTGTGGGGCGTTCCAATGCCGGAAAATCCACCTGCATCAACACCCTGACGCAGCAGCATCGCCTGGCTTTCGCGTCCAAGACACCTGGCCGCACGCAGAGCATCAATCTTTTCTCCCTTGGCAAGCAGGGCGTGACAGATGCCGTGCTGGCCGACCTGCCCGGCTACGGCTATGCGGCCGTGCCCAAGGAAGCCAAGTACCGCTGGCAACAGGTGATGGGCAACTACCTGCAGACGCGCGACAACCTCCAGGCCGTGGTACTGCTGTGCGACCCGCGGCTGGGCCTCACCGAGCTGGATGAAATCCTGCTGGACGTGATCCGCCCGCGGGTCGAAGAGGGGCTGAAGTTTCTGGTGCTGCTGACCAAATCCGACAAGCTCAACAAGACCGAAGCGGCCAAGGCGCTGTCCATCGTGCGACTGCAGGCGGGCGGCGGAGACGTCAAACTCTTCTCGTCCCTGAAACGCCAAGGGGTGGAAGAAGTCGCCCAGCACCTGTGGGACTGGGCCCATCCTGCCGGGAACAAGCCGGCAACCGCCACCGAACCCAGCGCCTGATGCCCGGCTGACAGGCCAAAGGCGCACCCACCGGAAACAGCGCCATGATTGAAACCGCCCTTGTCCCCTTGCCCCACGGCATCACTCTGTCATGCCGGACCTGTGGCGACAAGGGGCGTCCGGTACTGATGTTCCTGCACGGCTTTCCAGAGGCAGCCTTTGTCTGGGACGCTCTGCTGATCCACTTTTCCAGGCCCGAACACGGCGGCTTTCGCTGCGTGGCGCCCAATCTGCGCGGCTTTGAGCACTCCAGCGCGCCAGCGGACGTCAAGGACTACCGGCTCAAACACCTGATGCAGGACATCGCAGCGCTGATCGCCGTTGAGTGCGGAGAAGCCAGGCCGCAGCGCCGGGCCGCCCCAAGCCAGGCCAGCCCCTCTGCACAAGAAAAGGGGCAGCGAGCCGCCGGAGGCTCACGAAGTGATGAGCGGGGGGGCCAGTTAGCTTGTCTGGTGGCGCACGACTGGGGTGGCGCTGTGGCCTGGAACCTGACGGCGGCACAGCCCGCGCTGATGCAGCGGCTGGCCATCATCAACTCACCGCACCCGGGCACTTTCGTTCGTGAACTGACGCATTCCGCCGAGCAGCAGGCCGCCAGCGCCTACATGAACTTCCTGATCCGCCCGGACGCCGAAGACAGGCTGGCCGAGGACGATTTCAGGCGTCTGTGGGCGCTGTTCAACAACATGGGTGCGACGGACGGGCCCCACCGCTGGCTGACCGGGCCGGTGCAGTCGCAATACCGCGCGGTGTGGCAGCAGGGCTTGCACGGCGCGCTGAATTACTACCGGGCTTCACCCGTGCGCCCGCCCCGCCCCGGCGACCCGGCTGCGGCAGCTGTCCACATCCCTCGGGACATGCTCGACATCCGCGTGCCGACGCTGGTGATCTGGGGCATGAAAGACCACGCCCTGTTGCCGTCCCTGCTGGAGGGGCTGGACGATTACGTGCCTGACATGACGCTGCACCGGGTGGACGAGGCCACCCACTGGATCGTGCATGAGCAGCCCGATCGGGTGGCTGGTTATTTGCAGGATTTTCTGAACCGGGAAACACCCCCTGCCTAGCAAAACTAGTCTGGTGCAACTCAGCACATCTCAATAAAGCGATGGCTCACCTTCGGGCCGTGTCTTGAACCGCTTGTGCACCCAGTAGTACTGGGACGGCATGGTGTTGATGTACTCCTGCAGGCAGGCATTCATCCGCGTGGTGTCCGCCATGGCATCCTCTGTGGGGAAATCGTCCCAGGCCGGCCGCACCTCCACCTCGTAGCCATACGCCGTCATCCGCGGCAGCAGAGGCACCACCTTGGCGCGGCCCAGGCGGGCGAAGCGGGACAACGAAGGGACTGTCGCCGCGGTCACACCATAAAAGGGAACAAACAGCGAATCATCCGGCCCGAAATCCATGTCGGGCAGCAGGTACAGCGGCTGGCCGTCACGCAGCGCCGTCACGATGGGCTTGACGCCATCGATACGCCCGAAAAGGCGCAGGTTGCCGAAGCGCTGGCGGCCGCGCAGGATCCAGCGGTCCACCATCTGGTTGGACTGGTTGGTGTAAATCGTGGTGGACTGCCTGGGACTGTTCAGCGCCACCGCCACCCAGGCGGCATCCAGCCCAAAGAAGTGCGGCAGAAAAATCACCGTCGGCGCCTCGCCGGCGAGTTCATCGACCGCACCGGTGAGCCGGACCTGCCGGGCCACCCGATCAGCCGGGGCGTGCCACAGCCAGGCACGGTCCAGCCAGGCCTGCGCGAAATACACAAACGTCTGCCTCACCCAAATGCGCCGCTCGGCGGGCGATTGCGCCGGAAAGCAGAGCTGCAAATTGGTCGTGACCACCCGCCTGCGCGAACCCACCAAGGCATACAAGACCCAGCCGAGCACGGCACCCAGGGCGCGGGTCCACGCCAGCGGCAAGGTGGCCAGCACCCGCATGCCGGCAATGCCGCTGCGGGTCACCGCGCGATGAACAAGCTGGCGAACGGGCTTCACACGGATTCCTCGTGGCGCACATCTTTGGGGGCAGCTTCCTTGCGGGGGGTCTTGTAGCGCGCATAGCCCCACAGGTACTGGCCTGGCTGGCTCAGCACAATGGCCTCGATGGCCTGGTTGATGCGCGTCACCATGGTCAGCAGGCTGACGTCCTTCGCCCCCTCGGGCGCCTGGACCGGTGACCGGATTTCCAGCCGGTAGCCGCGCCCGCCAGGCAACCGCTCACAACTGACGGGCAGCATCACGGCACCGGATTGCAGGGCCAGCCGGGCCGCCAGCGTCATGGTGTAAGCCGGTCGACCGAAGAAAGGCGCCCATACGCCCAAGCCCTCGGGCGGCACCTGGTCGGTGAGCAGGGCCACCGCTTCATTGGCCTTCAGCGCCTTGTGCATCAGCCGGATACCGCTGAGGCTGGCCGGAACGACGGTGAGCCGGGCCCGGTCCCGCGCCATCCGCTCCAGCCGGGCCAGCCACGGCTTGCGGGCTGGCCGGTAAATGGCGGTGATCGGACCATACAACTCGGCCAGGGCCTGAGGCCCCATCTCGAAGCTGCCGCAATGCGGGCCGAAAAAAATCACGCCGCGCCCCTGGGCAAAGGCCTCGTCCGCATGCACCTGGCCGGACACCTGCACGTTGCCCAGGCAGGATTCGGTGGCCGGACGCATCCAGAGTTTGGGCAATTCGGCGATGAAGCGGCCCGCCTCCGCAACGGCCGGCCGGGCCTGCTCAAAGCGCAAACCCGCCTGCGCCACGTTGGCCCGGAACTGCGCCCGGTAACGCGGGCTGGCCGCCCACACCAGCCAGCCCATGGCGCCGCCCAGGGCGTGCAGCGCAGCCAGCGGCCAATGAGCGAGAAAACGGAATAAGAAAACCATGAAAAAGTCGAAGGCGACGCCACTGGAGCGGGTGGCCCAAAGACTGCACCCTTATATAATGCAGGCTGTCGCCGAGTTATTGAACAACTTGCAGGGCGACATTAAACCAAACTGCTAAAGCGTTCGCCGAGGCACCCCAAGCCGGCAACGCGCCGACTAACCTGATGGAGTGTACGCAATGGCGAACGATTTTCTTTTCACGTCCGAGTCTGTTTCCGAAGGTCACCCCGACAAGGTGGCTGACCAGATTTCCGATGCCATCCTCGATGCGATTTTCAAGCAGGACCCGCGCAGTCGCGTGGCCGCTGAAACCCTGACCAACACCGGTCTGGTGGTGCTGGCCGGCGAGATCACCACCAACGCGCATGTGGACTACATCCAGGTTGCCCGCGACACCATCAAGCGCATCGGCTACGACAACACCGAGTACGGCATCGACTACAAGGGCTGCGCGGTCATGGTCTGCTACGACAAGCAGTCCAACGACATCGCCCAGGGCGTGGACCACGCCAGCGACGACCACCTGAACACCGGGGCCGGCGACCAGGGCCTGATGTTCGGTTATGCCTGTGACGAAACGCCCGAGTTGATGCCTGCGCCCATCTACTACGCGCACCGTCTGGTGGAGCGCCAGGCCCAGTTGCGCAAGGACGGCCGTTTGCCCTTCCTGCGCCCGGATGCGAAGAGCCAGGTCACGATGCGCTATGTCGACGGCAAGCCGCACAGCATCGACACCGTGGTGCTGTCCACCCAGCACAGCCCTGACCAGAGCGAGACGCCGCACAAGATGAAGGCCTCGTTCAACGAAGCCATCATCGAAGAGATCATCAAGCCGGTGTTGCCCAAGGAATGGCTCAAGGACACCAAGTACCTGATCAACCCGACCGGCCGTTTCGTCATTGGCGGCCCGCAGGGCGACTGCGGCCTGACCGGCCGCAAGATCATCGTCGACACCTACGGCGGCGCCTGCCCGCACGGTGGTGGCGCGTTCAGCGGCAAGGACCCTTCCAAGGTCGACCGCTCAGCCGCCTACGCTGCGCGCTACGTGGCCAAGAACATCGTGGCCGCAGGCCTGGCCCGCCAGTGCCAGATTCAGGTGGCCTACGCGATCGGCGTGGCGCGCCCGATGAACGTCACCGTGTACACCGAAGGCACCGGCGTGATGTCTGACGAGAAACTCTCGGCGCTGGTCAACGAACACTTCGACCTGCGGCCGAAAGGCATCATCCAGATGCTGGACCTGATGCGCCCGATCTACGAAAAGACGGCGGCCTATGGCCACTTTGGACGTGATGAGCCAGAATTCACTTGGGAAAAGACTGACAAGGCCGCTGCGCTTCGCGCGGCTGCGGGCCTGTAAAGACCACACCCATCAGCCCCACAAAAGCCACCCCGCGAGGTGGCTTTTTCACGTCTGTCTCTACGAGCGCTGGAAGTAATCCAGACTCACCTTGCCCGCCAACGTCGCCACGCCACTGATAAAGGTGCCCCAGGCCATGTCCAGCACGGTCAGCCCCACCGGCCAGTTTTTGATGACAGCCAGATTGGTGAGGTCATAGGTCGCGTACGCAAAGAACCCGAACAGGGCGCCCATGCCTGCAGCCCTGAGCCACGAAGTCTCGCCAGACGCCGGCAACACGGCAAAGATCATCAGTCCCAGCGGGTACAGCAGATAAAACAGTGCGGCGGCCACCAGGTTGGGCGAGTCGGTCAGCAGCGGCCCCATGCCCTGCTGGTACCACGATACGGCGATAACACGCAGCCACACCATGTCAATGGCAACCATGGTGACGAACACTGCCAGATAGATTCCCACGTACTTCAACATATTGAATGGTTTCCTGAATTCACTTGCCTGCACACTCGTCACTGTAAAAAAACGGGATCGCGACAACCATCAGGCATTGCAACAGCCGTCTGTAGGATAAGCCAGCATAAGCCAGCGGCTTACAGCACCAGGTGCGGATTGAACTGCTCTGCCAGATAGCTCTCCCCGCGCTCCAGAATGAAGTAGCGAAAGGCCTCAGCCGCAGGCGACAGCAGCTTGGCCAGCGTGTGCACGCAATGCCAGGACCGCACCACGGGCGCCCCGTCGACATCCAGCAACGCGATCAGGTGGTTGTCGAGCTCCAGCCGCAAGGTGTGCAGCGACAGAAAGCTCAGACCCATGCCCGCCATCACCGCCTGCTTGATGGTTTCGTTGCTGGCCATTTCCATGGTCAGCTGCGGCTCCACATGCACCTGCTCGAAGTATTGCTCCATGGCGGCGCGGGTGCCGGCGCCCTGCTCGCGGACGATCAAGCCGTAGCGGGTCAATTCACCCGGCTCGCAACGGCCGCGCTGCACCAGAGCGTGGCCCACGGGCGCCACAAACACATGCGGGTGTGCGGCAAACGGCTCCGCTCGCGTGGCCAGTTCCTTGGGTGGGCGGCCCATGACGGCGATGTCCACCTCGTTGCCTTGCAGCATGCGGACCAGCTGCTCACGGTTGCCGACGGCCAGGCGGATGTCGATGCCCGGGTGCTCGCGCCGGAACTCGGCCAGCAGGCCGGGCAGGAAATACTGGGCCGTGCTGACCATGCCGATCGTCAGCAGGCCGACCTCCAGCCGCTGCAGCCGTGCCGCCGCGTCTTCTGCGTCTTTCAGGGTGGAGAGCATGCGCCGGGCGTAGACCAGCATGTACTCGCCCGCCGTGGTCAGCGCCACCTGGCGGCCGGTGCGCTCAAACAGCGGCAGGCCCACATGCCTTTCCAGCTCCTTGATCTGCATGGTCACAGCCGGGGCCGACAGGTGCAGGCCCTGCGCAGCCTTGGCAAAACTCAGCTGGCGGGCCACCTCGCTGAACACACGGAGCTGCCGGAACGTTGCGTTCTTCATGTTGCCATCATTAAGTAATTACTTAACTGAAAGCAAGTTTTATTTGAATTTACCTTACCTCACTTCCTCTCCATAGTCGTCTCATCACCCTTCAAGACAACCCACGGAGACACGCCGATGAGCCAGAACACGGAAATCAAGGATGCCAAAAAGCGCTACAGCGCGGGCGTGCTGAAGTACAAGCAGATGGGCTACTGGATGCCCGACTACACCCCCAAGGACACCGACACCATTTGCCTGTTCCGCATCACGCCGCAGGAGGGTGTGGACCCGGAGGAAGCTGCCGCAGCCGTGGCCGGCGAGTCTTCCACCGCGACCTGGACCGTGGTGTGGACCGACCGCCTGACCGCCTGCGACAGCTACCGCGCCAAGGCCTACAAGGTGATTCCGGTGCCCAACAACCCCGGCCAGTACTTTGCCTGGGTGGCCTACGACCTGATCCTGTTCGAGGAGGGCTCGATTGCCAACATGACGGCGTCGCTGATCGGCAATGTGTTCAGCTTCAAGCCGCTGAAGGCGGCGCGGCTGGAAGACATCCGCATTCCGGTGGCCTACATCAAGACCTTCAAGGGCCCGCCGACCGGGCTGGTCGTCGAGCGCGAGCGGCTCGACAAGTTCGGCCGCCCGCTGCTGGGCGCCACCACCAAGCCCAAGCTGGGGCTGTCGGGCCGCAACTATGGCCGCGTGGTGTACGAAGGCCTCAAGGGTGGCCTCGACTTCATGAAAGACGACGAGAACATCAACTCGCAGCCCTTCATGCACTGGCGCGACCGTTACCTGTATGTGATGGACGCCGTCAACAAGGCCAGCGCCGCCACCGGTGAGGTCAAGGGCAGCTACCTCAACATCACCGCCGGCACCATGGAGGCGATGTACGAGCGCGGTGAATTCGCCAAGGAGCTGGGCTCGGTCATTGTGATGGTGGACCTGGTGATAGGCTGGACGGCGATCCAGTCGATTGCCGAATGGTGCCGCCGAAACGACATGATCATGCACATGCATCGGGCCGGGCACGGCACCTACACCCGGCAGAAAAACCACGGCGTGAGCTTTCGCGTCATGGCCAAATGGCTGCGCCTGGCGGGCTGCGACCACCTGCACACCGGCACCGCGGTCGGCAAGCTCGAAGGCGACCCGCTGACCGTGCAGGGCTACTACAACGTCTGCCGCGACAGCTACACCAAGACCGATCTGCCGCGCGGCCTCCATTTCGACATGGACTGGGCCGACACCAAAAAGGTCATGCCGGTGGCCTCGGGTGGCATCCACGCCGGCCAGATGCACCAGCTGATCGACCTGTTCGGCGACGACGTGGTGCTGCAGTTCGGCGGCGGCACCATCGGCCACCCGCAGGGCATTCAGGCTGGCGCCGTGGCCAACCGGGTGGCGCTGGAATGCATGGTCAAGGCCCGCAACGAGGGCAAGAACATCCTGCAGGAAGGGCCCGACATCCTGAAGAAAGCCGCGCAAAGCTGCGGCCCGCTGAAAGCCGCACTCGACACCTGGGGCGACATCAGCTTCAACTACCAGCCGACCGATTCCAGCGACTACGCCGTCACGCCGGCCGTGGCCGCTTGATCGATTGAACGCAGCACAGAGGAGACCCCCACCATGATGAGCAACCCCACCGGCCGCATTACACAGGGTCAGTTCAGCTTTCTGCCCGACCTGACCGACGCCGAGATCACGCTGCAGATCGAATACGGCCTTCAGCGCGGCTACGCCTGGAGCGTTGAATACACCGACGACCCGCACCCGCGCAACACCTACTGGGAGATGTTCGGCATGCCGATGTTCGACCTGCAGGACGCCGCCGGTGTGATGATGGAACTCAAGGACTGCCGCAAGGCCTTTCCCAACCACTACATCCGCCTGATGGCCTTCGACTCGACACGCAACGTCGAGACCATCGTGATGAGCTTCATCGTCAATCGCCCGAAGACAGAGCCGGGCTTCATGCTGGAGCGGCAGGAAATCAACGGCCGCTCGCTGCGCTACACCACGCGAAGCTACAGCGCCGACAAGCCGGAAGGCGAGCGTCACTGAACGCCCACCTGCAGCCCCACTGTGAACGCCCCGCTTTACTCCATCCCCGGCGCGCCCAACCGCGCGCCGGACGCTGCACCCGAGACCGCACCCTCGGCAGCAGACACGGGTGCACGCTCGATCACAGCCGTGCTGGCCGACTCGCGCGTGATGCAGGTGCTGGACGAGCTCGACACCGACCTGGTGGGCCTGGCGCCCGTGAAGCAGCGTATTCGCGACATTGCCGCCCTGCTGGTGATCGACAAGCTGCGCATGAACCTCGGCATGTCGGCCCAACTGCCCAGCCTGCACATGTGCTTCACCGGCAACCCGGGCACCGGCAAGACCACGGTGGCGATGCGCATGGCTGAAATCCTGCATCGGCTGGGCTTTGCCCGCAAAGGCCATCTGGTGGCCGTGACGCGCGACGACCTGGTGGGCCAATACATCGGCCACACCGCGCCCAAGACCAAGGAGATTCTCAAGAAAGCCATGGGCGGCGTGCTGTTCATCGACGAGGCCTACTACCTCTACAAGCCGGAAAACGAACGCGACTACGGCCAGGAGGCCATCGAAATTCTGCTGCAGGTGATGGAAAACCAGCGCGACGATCTGGTGGTGGTTCTGGCCGGCTACAAGCCCCGCATGGACACCTTCTTCCAGTCCAATCCCGGCATGAGCAGCCGCATTGCGCACCACATCGACTTCCCCGATTACGGCGTGCCCGAGCTCCTGAGCATTGCCGGCACCATGCTGAAGGCGCAGAGCTACCGGCTGGGCAGCGGCGCCGAGCAGGCCTTTGAGCAATACCTGCAGCGTCGCATCACGCAGCCGCATTTCGCCAACGCGCGCAGCGTGCGCAACGCACTGGACCGCGCCCGCCTGCGCCAGGCCAGCCGGCTGTTTGCCAACCCCGACCGCGAGCTCTCTGCCGATGACCTGATGACCATCGCACCTGAAGACATCCTCGCCAGCCGCGTTTTCACCATGCCAGGCGGTGCTGCATGAGCCGCGTGCCGCTTCAGGCGCTGATCTTCGACGTGGATGGCACGCTGGCCGACACGGAAGCGGCCCACCTCGCCGCCTTCAACCAGGCCTTTACCGAGGAAGGCATGGACTGGCACTGGGATGTCGAGCTGTACACCCAGTTGCTGGAGATTTCCGGCGGCAAGGAGCGGCTGCTGCACTACTGGAAGCAGACACGCGGCGATGTCATTGATCTCAACGGCCATGCCGTACACGAAACCATCGCCCGACTGCACGAACTCAAGACCGCCGCCTATGAAGCCATGGTGCTCGATGGCGCCGTCAGCCTGCGCCCCGGCGTGCTGCGGCTGATCGAGCAGGCCCGGTCGTCCGGCATGCAACTGGCCATTGCCACCACCACTTCGCCCGTGAACATTGCCGCGCTGCTGCGGCAGGCCCTGGGCGCCGACTGGCGCCAGCACTTCGCGGCGATTGGTGACGCGTCCACCTCACCACTGAAAAAACCCCACCCACAGGTGTATCTGCACATGCTGGAGGCTCTGCGCCAGCCACCTGGTGCATGCCTTGCATTCGAGGACTCCAGCAACGGCCTGCGCGCCGCACGCGCCGCCGGGCTGGAGACCGTCATCACGCCCACCGGGTTCACCGCCCACCATGAATTCACCGGCGCCCTGCGTGTGGTGCCGCACCTCGGCGATATCTGGCTGGTCCAGGTCATGGCCTGGCACGACGCAGCCGGCGAGCGCCGTGCGCGCACCGCTTGAGCCTGCCTCACGACGACGCACCCATTTGCAACAAACCCACGCCATGCCCCTGAGCAAACGATTCACCCTCACGCAGTACCTCATCCAGCAGCGGCGTCGCTTCCCGGAGGCACGCGGCGACTTCAATGCGCTGATTCTGGACGTGGCACTGGCCTGCAAGGCGATTGCCCGCGCCGTGGCGCTGGGTGAACTGGGTGGCATGCTCGGCAACCAGACCGAAGGCGACGACCCGCAGACCTCCATCAACGTGCAGGGCGAGACGCAAAAAAAACTCGACGTGCTCAGCAACCAGATCTTTGTGCGCATGAATGAATGGGGCGGGCATCTGGCCGGCATGGTGTCGGAAGAAATGGAACTGCCCCAGCAAATTGACGCGCCCCATCCGCGCGGCAAGTACCTGCTGGTGTTCGACCCGCTGGATGGCTCCAGCAACATTGATGTCAACGTGTCGGTGGGCAGCATCTTTTCGGTGCTGCGTGCACCCGCTGAGGTGGTGGCCAGCGGCCGCGACGTGGTGGAAGCCGACTTTCTGCAGCCCGGCACCGAGCAGGTTGCCGCGGGCTACGCGCTGTACGGGCCGACCACCATGCTGATGCTGACCGTCGGCAACGGCGTGGCGGGCTTCACGCTGGACCCGAACCTGGGTGAGTTCATGCTCACTCATCCGGACCTGCAGATTCCCGCCGACACGCAGGAATTTGCCATCAACGCCTCCAACAGCCGCTTTTGGGAACCGCCGGTGAAGCGCTATGTGGACGAATGCCTGGCCGGCAAGACCGGGCCGCGCGGCAAGGACTTCAACATGCGGTGGATTGCCTCCATGGTGGCCGAGGCACACCGCATCCTGATGCGCGGCGGCGTCTTCATGTACCCGCGCGACACCAAGGATCTTGCAAAGCCGGGGCGGCTGCGTCTGCTGTACGAGGCCAACCCCATCTCGTTCATCATGCAGCAGGCCGGTGGCCGGGCCAGCACCGGCCGGCAGGACATGCTCCGGGTACAGCCTTCGGCACTGCATCAGCGCATCGGACTGGTTTTTGGCTCCAGGAACGAGGTGGAGCGCATTGAGCGCTACCACCGGGAGCCCGCGCGCACAGAGTCCGAGGCCCCACTTTTCGTGGAACGCAGCCTCTTCAGAAACTGATTCAAAAAAACACCCAGCCCCTGGAGAATGCATGTCCGAGCGCCATCCCATCGTGTCCATCACCGGCTCCTCAGGTGCCGGCACGTCCACCGTCACGCGTACCTTCGCCAATATTTTCCGGCGCGAGAACGTCAAGGCGGCGATTGTGGAGGGCGACAGCTTTCACCGCTATGACCGCAAGGAGATGAAGCTCAAGCAAGCCGAGGCAGAACGCTCGGGCAACAAGCACTTCAGCCATTTCGGCACCGACAACAACCTGTTCGGCGATCTGGAAAGCCTGTTCAGAACCTACAGCGAGAGCGGTCAGGGCCGCGCCCGCAGGTACCTGCACAACGAGGAAGAAGCCAGCACCTACGCTCAGGAGCCCGGCACCTTCACCGCATGGGAAGGCTTGCCGGAGGACACCGACATGCTGTTTTATGAAGGGCTGCACGGCGCTGTCGTCACGCCGCAGCACAACATCGCCCAGTACCCTGACCTGCTGATCGGCGTGGTGCCGGTGATCAACCTCGAATGGATCCAGAAGCTCTGGCGCGACAAGCACCAGCGCGGCTACAGCACCGAGGCAGTCACAGACACCATCCTGCGCCGCATGCCCGACTACCTCGAGTTCATCTGCCCGCAGTTCGCGCACACCCATGTGAACTTCCAGCGCGTGCCGATGGTGGACACGTCCAACCCCTTCATCTCGCGGGACATTCCCAGCCCCGACGAAAGCATGGTCGTGATCCGCTTCGCCAAGCCCAAGGGCATTGACTTTCAGTATTTGCTGAACATGGTTCACAACTCCTGGATGTCACGGGCCAACACCATCGTGGTGCCCGGCGGCAAGATGGAACTGGCGATGCAACTGATCTTCACACCTTTCATCTGGCGCATGATGGAGCGGCGCAAACGGGCGCTGGGTGTTCTGTGAGGTGGGCACGATGAACCGCGGTTTTGATCTGGTCCTGTTTGACCTCGATGGCACGCTGCTGGAAACAGCACCCGAGATCAGCGATGCCGTCAACGACACGCTGAAACACTTCAAGCTGCCGGCCGTGACGCAGACCCAGGTCGAGCGCTGGATCGGCCACGGCACGCGCGAACTGTTGATTCAGGCGGTGGCCTCCAGCAGCCAGAGCGACCCGGAGGCTGTGCGCAACGGCCCCGGCTTCGGCCAACTGACGGCCAGCTTTGACGGGCATTACCTGCAACGCTGTGGTACCCGCAGCCGGCCATACGCGGGCGCAGTCGAAACACTGGACGTACTGGAGGCCGCTGGCGTGAAAGCCTGCATCGTGACCAACAAGGAAGCCGCTTACACCCAGCGACTGCTGGACTCACACCGCCTGTCAGACCGGTTTGCGCTGGTGGTCAGCGGCGACACCTTGCCCACCAAAAAGCCGAACCCGGCAGGCGTGCACCATTGTTTGAAGACGTGCGGCGTGGCGGCACATCGCACCCTGTTTGTAGGGGACTCTTCCATCGACGTGGAAACAGCCCGAAACGCCGGTTTAACGGTGTGGGCCTTCACCCATGGCTACAACATGGGCCATTCCATCGCGGACAGCCGGCCTGACCGGGTGCTCGGCGACTTCAACAGCCTGAAAGCCGGCCTGGTGGTTTGAAGGAGCGCCATCACCCGGCATGCCATCAGGTGACGAAGCTGCTCGCATCTGAGACTTGCTCACCGGGGCCGGCATCCTGCGGCGGGTCCACGTCAACCACCGGAAAGGGCCAGGGACTGCGCGAAGGCGCGCCGGAACCGCCAGCCGACGCACGACCGACATGAAACGACCATCCCCGGGCGATATCGCCGGATGTGGTGCTTGCCGAGCTCAGTTCAATCATGTGCGTCCTTTTCATCATCCTTGCCCTGGGTTGCTGTTGGCGCCGTGTCAGCGGCCAAACACGCTGCCCGGAGCGCAGCGAATGGGGTTAATGCGGTTGTTATGACTTTAGGGGCACGACGGGGGCCGCTCTGTACGCTGCCGAGCAAATTCATGTAGGACAGCGCAGAAACAACGTCCCGCCAAATGTCGCAGGCTCAAGGGGATCGGGACTTGCCAAGAGGTCGAATCAAAGCTCCGACAGTTGAATTCCCGAGCAGGACACCATCAGCTTCTTGGCACATGATGTTTTTTCCGACTGGCTGAGATCCAGCGCCCGCTGTCGGTACCTTTCCGCCGCTTGATTGAACCCAAGACCCCGGGCCGCTTTAGAGAGGTAAAAGTACGACAGGTCGAGCTCAAAATCCAGATCGAGCACGCTGACGGCCAGGTCTCGCCAGCTACCTACCTTGTAAAGCTCAGCAAGTTTTCCCTGCTTGATCAGGTAGTTCGGCAGGTTGGCACCCTTGAGCTCGGACTCTCCCTTGGTGAATCGGTCCCATGATGCTGAATAGAAAGCCTGGGCCATCCCTGGGTCGACCTTGGGCCGTCCATCGTAAGCGCCATGAAGCCAGTCATACGGGACGCGCGCGGCGGCTTTGGCAGATGAGTAGAGCGGGCCCATCGGTTTGCCGAGTTCCAGGAGATTTTCCTGGCGACGCTCTGGCGATGGATGGGTACTGAGGAAATCCGCGCGTCCCTTGCTTTTCGTAGCCTCTGCCATTTTTTGCCACAGGGTGACAGCAGCCGTCGGATCGTACCCGGCGCGGGCTGCCAGTTCGATCCCGATTCGGTCCGCTTCTGTCTCGGTAATACGCCCGTTCGGGAGATTCACGAAGGCCAAGGCTGCGAGCGTGAGGCCGGCTTGGTTACTCCTGAAGTCCTGACTGTTCTTGGCTGCTGCGGCCGATATGGCCAGCACAGCAATATTGCTCGCCAGTTGAACAGACATCTTCTCCGCGCCGTGGCCCGCGAGCGCATGGCCAATCTCATGCCCCATCACCTGGGCAATTTCATCATCGGTAGCGTTCAGCTGATGGATCAGTCCGGTGTAAATCGCCATCAGACCGCCCGGCATACAGAAAGCATTGACGGTCTTGTCATCGTCAATCACATTGACCTGCCAATTCCACGTCACGGACTTCGGGTGATACCGCACCGCTTCCTCAATCAACCGGTTGGTTATGGTTTCCACCCGGATATTGAGCGGAGAATTGATGACGAGTTTTTCTTTTTTCTTGAGATCACCCATCATCGAGTTGTAGTAACTCATGCCCTGCCTGGAGGCAGATTCGTCACTGACCAAAGCCAGTTGAGAGCGCCCCGTCATGGTGTTGGTGGCACAGCCGGACAAGCCGCCCAACACGATCAACAAGACAAATAGATACTGCACCGCTCTTAATTTCATCAGTTTGAAGGCCCCGGTTGAAGAGAAATTACCAATGTCAGTGGGTGATTTTCACCACACAAACACTGCCTGTAATCAAATGTAATTCTGTCTGCTGTCACTGCGAATGTCGACGCCGTGGACGGGAAATATTCACTGCCCACGGCGCTTAGTCCCGGGAACGAGCAGGGTACTTGCACCGCAACCCCTGAGTTGCCGTCGCACCCAGCTTGAATTCCCTCAAAAATGCCCTATGATTAGCACTCGATGGCATTGAGTGCTAACAACGCACGCCAATCCACCAAATTGACAGGTGCTCACCTGACGGGCACCTCTTGATCTTCCAAAACCATTGTTCTCATACAAGGAGCTCTCATGAAACTTCGTCCTTTGCACGACCGCGTGATCGTCAAACGCGTGGAAAACGAAACCAAAACCGCTTCCGGCATCGTGATTCCTGACAGCGCCGCTGAAAAGCCTGATCAAGGCGAAGTGCTGGCCGTCGGCCCAGGCAAGAAGAACGACAAGGGCGAGATCAGCCCCATGGCCATCAAGGTCGGCGACCGCGTGCTGTTCGGCAAATACAGCGGCCAGACCGTCAAGGTCGATGGCGACGAACTGCTCGTCATGAAAGAAGAAGATTTGTTTGCAGTGGTTGAGAAGTAATTCTTCGCCACACCAAATCCTTAATTAACTGAATCTGGAGAATTAAACATGGCAGCAAAAGACGTCATTTTCGGCGGCGAAGCCCGCGCACGCATGGTCGAGGGTGTGAACATCCTGGCCAACGCCGTCAAAGTTACCCTGGGCCCCAAAGGCCGCAATGTGGTGCTCGAGCGCTCGTTCGGCGCCCCCACCGTGACCAAGGACGGTGTGTCCGTGGCCAAAGAGATTGAGCTCAAAGACAAGCTCCAGAACATGGGCGCGCAGATGGTCAAGGAAGTTGCTTCCAAGACCTCTGACAACGCTGGCGACGGCACCACCACCGCCACCGTGCTGGCCCAGGCCATCGTTCGCGAAGGCATGAAGTACGTGGCCGCCGGCATGAACCCGATGGATCTGAAGCGCGGTATCGACAAGGCCGTGCTGGCCCTGACCGAAGAGCTGAAGAAGGCTTCCAAGCCCACCACCACCTCCAAGGAAATCGCCCAGGTCGGTTCGATCTCTGCCAACTCCGACGAATCCATCGGCAAGATCATTGCTGACGCGATGGACAAGGTCGGCAAGGAAGGCGTGATCACCGTGGAAGACGGCAAGTCGCTGCAGAACGAGCTCGACGTGGTTGAAGGCATGCAGTTTGACCGCGGCTACCTCTCCCCTTACTTCATCAACAACCCTGAAAAGCAGTCCGCCCTGCTGGACAACCCGTTTGTGCTGCTCTACGACAAGAAGATCAGCAACATCCGTGACCTGCTGCCTACCCTGGAGCAAGTCGCCAAGGCCGGCCGTCCGCTGCTGATCATTGCCGAAGAAGTCGAGGGCGAAGCCCTGGCAACGCTGGTCGTGAACACCCTGCGCGGCATCCTGAAAGTGGTGGCTGTGAAGGCCCCTGGCTTCGGCGACCGCCGCAAAGCCATGCTGGAAGACATCGCCTGCCTGACCGGCGGCAAGGTCATCGCTGAAGAAGTCGGCATGTCGCTCGAAAAAGTGACGCTGGCTGACCTCGGCCAGGCCAAACGTATCGAAGTGGGCAAGGAAAACACCATCATCATCGACGGCTCTGGCGCCGCTGCTGACATCGAGGCACGCGTCAAGCAAGTGCGCGTCCAGATCGAAGAAGCGACCAGCGACTACGACCGTGAAAAACTGCAAGAGCGCGTGGCCAAGCTGGCCGGCGGTGTGGCAGTGATCAAGGTCGGCGCTGCCACCGAAGTCGAGATGAAGGAAAAGAAAGCCCGCGTGGAAGACGCCCTGCACGCCACCCGCGCTGCTGTGGAAGAAGGCATTGTGGCTGGCGGCGGCGTGGCTCTGCTGCGTGCCAAGCAGGCTGCCGGCAAGATCGTTGGCGACAACCCTGACCAGGACGCCGGTATCAAGCTGGTGCTGCGCGCCATCGAAGCGCCTCTGCGCGAGATCGTTTACAACGCAGGCGGCGAAGCCTCTGTGGTGGTGAACGCGGTGCTGGCTGGCAAAGGCAACTACGGCTTCAACGCTGCCAACGACACCTACGGCGACATGATCGAAATGGGTATCCTGGACCCCACGAAAGTGACCCGCACTGCACTGCAGAACGCAGCATCTGTGGCATCCCTGATGCTGACGACCGAAGCCATGGTGGCCGAGGCTCCGAAAGACGAGTCCGGCGCTGGCGGCGGCGGCATGCCTGGCGGCATGGGTGGGATGGGCGGCATGGGCGACATGGGCATGTAACGCACCCACGGCTACTGCGCAGGCGCCATGCGTCGTTGGGCAGTGCTCTGAATCCTCACGTACCCAAAGGTACGCTCCGGTTCATGCGCGCTGTCCGCCTCGCCTGACACCTGCTCGCTACGCCGTCCGAAGTGTCGGAATCAAAAAACCCGCAGGGCTCGCGCGCTGCGGGTTTTTTCATGGCTGTTCGACAAAGCCTGGCTCTGGCGAACCCTTAATCTGCAGTGCCTTCTCCCGTCGGCTGCACCCACCAGTAGATCAGTACCAGTAAACCGATCACCGTCAGCATGATGAGCTGCCACCAGCCACTGCGGCCGATGTCGTGCAGGCGCCGTGCGCCCACCGCCAGTGCCGGCAGCAGCAAGGCGAGATTCACCAGCCCGTTGGCCACGTCCCCCAGCATGGACGCCGCAATGGAGACCAGCAGCTGGAACAGGAAAAACCACCAGAACTCGGGTCGGGATGCGCGACCCGTGAACGTCGCGTACTTGCTCAAACACGTGGAAATGGCTTGGCCAAAATTCATGTTGTTGTCCTCCCAGACAGCGTTACAGGGTCGATCCCCCGCGCCATGATAGGCGAGAAGCCGCGCGGCATTCATTGCCCGACGGCCGTCGGGATTTTTACCGCAGACGCTGCAGCAACCCAGCCGTGGAGCTGTCGAGGCCTTGCGTGTCGCCACTCTGCAGACGTGATTCGATGTCGCGTGCCAGCACCTTGCCCAGCTCCACGCCCCACTGGTCGAAGCTGTTGATGCCCCAGATCGCACCGCTGACGAAGACGCGGTGCTCCTGCAAAGCCAGCAAGGCCCCGAGGCTGGCAGGATCGAGGCTGCCCAACAGCAAAAAGGTACTGGGCCGGTTGCCCGGGAAGTCGCGGTGCCCGCCTGCATCGGGCCGGCCGACCAGCAGCGCCTGCGACTGCGCCAGCGCATTGGCCAGCAACCTGTCGTTGTGCCCCGGTAGCCCATGCAGTGCTTCGCGTACCGCCACCAGTTCGACCGGCACAACAGACGTGCCCTGGTGCAGCATCTGGAAATAGGCGTGCTGGCCATTGGTGCCCGGCTCGCCCCACAGCACCGGCGCGGTATCAAACGGCAAAGGCTGGCCCTGCATGTCCACCCGCTTGCCGTTGCTTTCCATCTCCAGTTGCTGCAGATACGCCGGCAAGCGGCGCAAGGCGCTGCTGTAGGGGGCGATGCTGCGGCTGGCAAAACCATGGAAGTTGCGATACCAGACATCCAGCAGCCCGAGGCGTACCGGCAGGTTCTGCGCCAGCGGTGCGGTGCGGAAGTGCTCGTCCATCGCATGGGCGCCTGCCAGCATCTGGCGGAAGCCCTCGGCACCGATGCAGATGGCCACAGGCAACCCGATGGCCGACCACAGCGAATAGCGCCCACCGACCCAATCCCAGAACCCGAACGTGGTGGTGATGCCAAAAGCCCTCGCAGCGCCCACGTTGGTCGTGAGCGCTGCGAAGTGACGCGCAATGTCGCGCCCGCCACCAGCCTCGAACCACTGCCGTGCCGAGTGCGCATTGGTCATGGTCTCGGCCGTGGTGAAGGTCTTGGAGGCAACCAGGAACAGCGTGCTCTCGGGCCTCAAGCCCTGCAGCACGCGGGCCAGTTCCTCCCCATCGACGTTGGAGACGAAATGAAAGCGTTGGCCGGTGGGCGCATGGTCGGCCAGCGCCAGCACCGCCATCTGGGGGCCGAGGTCGGAGCCGCCAATGCCGATATTGACGATGTCGGTGATCGATTTGTCTGCGCGCAACTGCTCGGCGTAAGCCAGCATGGCCGCCAGCGTCGCATGCACGGCTTCCAGCTCTGTACCGTGCGCAGTTGCGCCCTGCAGCGAAGCAGGCGGCTGTCGCAGCAGCGTGTGCAGCACCGCCCGCTGCTCGGTCTGGTTGATGGCCGCCCCGGCAAACATGGCGTCGCGGTACGACGCCAGCGCACACTGGCTGGCCAGCTCAAGGAGCAGACACTCGGCCTCGGCGTCGATCAAGCTCTTGGAAAGGTCCGCAAACACATGCGGAGCCTGCTGGCTGAAGCGTGCAAAACGTGCGGCATCGGCGGCAAAGGCCTCGCGCATGTCAAAGCGGCGCCCGTGGGCCTCAAAGTGCGCCTGCAAGGCAGCCCACGCCGGGGTCTGGTCGCAGCGCGGCCGGCTCACCAACGCGGCAGACGGGGCAGCAGCGGAGGTCATGCCGCCAGCATGAGGTGTTCGAGCTTCACCGCGTCGGCGGCAAATGCACGGATGCCCTCGGCCAGCTTCTCGGTCGCCATGGCGTCTTCGTTCAATGCGTAGCGAAAGCCGGTTTCATCGAAGTTCACGGCGGGCAGATCGAGGCTGCGTGCCGCCTGCGCGTCCAGCGCACGCGCCAGCGGCGCCTCCGATGCGTCGAGCTGGGCCAGCAACTCCGGGCTGATGGTGAGCAGATCGCAACCCGCGAGCGCAGTGATCTGGCCCACATTGCGGAAGCTGGCGCCCATCACCTCGGTGGCAATGCCGAAGTGCTTGTAATGATTGTAGATCTGGTGCACGGATTTCACGCCGGGGTCGTTGGCGCCCGCGCTCGCCGACTCGTCCCAGGCCGCGCCGGCAGACTTTTTGTACCAGTCATAAATACGCCCCACAAAAGGCGAGATCAACTGGACCTTCGCCTGCCCGCAGACGACCGCCTGGCAAAACGAAAACAGCAGCGTGAGGTTGGTGTGGATGCCGCGCTGCTCCAGCTTCTCGGCGGCGCGTATGCCTTCCCAGGTGGCGGCGACCTTGATGAGCACGCGGTCGATGTGAATGCCTTCGGCCTGGTACAGCTCGACGATGCGCTCGCCACGGGTGTAGGTGGCGGAGGCGTCGAAGCTCAGGCGCGCATCCACCTCGGTCGACACGCGACCGGGAATGATGGACAGGATCTCGCAGCCAAAGCGCACCAGCAGGCGGTCCATGATTTCATCGAGCGGCCGGCCGCGGAACCGGGTGACAGCCTCTTTCAACAGCGGCTGGTAATCGGCTTTTTGCACCGCCTTGAGAATCAGCGACGGGTTGGTGGTCGCGTCTTGCGGCTTGAACTGGCCCAGTTGCTTGAAGTCACCAGTGTCGGCCACCACCGTGGTGAGAAGTTTCAGGGCGTCGAGTTGAGTCATGGCAATGCGGGGGGTAAATCTGTCTGGACCGCCGCGAGATCAGAGCCTGAGCGCGGCGTCGAGTTACCATTATGCCCATAGAATATGAAACTTAATTACATGTCTTCACGGCCAACCCAGTACATCCTGGCAAAACACCATGAGCTTTGACCTGATCCTGTTCGGCGGCACGGGCGACCTCGTGTGGCGCAAGATCATGCCGGCGCTTTTCCAGGCCTTTCGCCACGGTTCGCTGCCAGCCGGGGGCCGCATTGTGGGCGTGGCGCGCGACGACCTGTCGGACGAGCAGTATCGGGCGCTGATCAAGTCCAGGTTTGACAACGTGGAGCTGGCCAAACGCCCCAGCGAAGAGGAGTTTGCACGGTTCGCGGCCCTGCTCGGCTATCTGCGCATGGATCTGTCCAACCCTTCGGACTATGGCCGACTGGCTACCCGACTGGCCGAGCGGCCTGCCGACGTCGTGGTGATGTACGTGGCCACCGCCCCCAGCCTGTTCACCGTGGTGTGCGAGCAGATCGCGGCAGCAGGCCTGAATGGCCCGCAAACGCGCGTGGTGCTTGAAAAACCGCTGGGCCACGACCTCGCCTCCAACCGCGCCATCAACCACACCGTGCGCAGCGTGCTGAAGGAAGAACAGATCTTCCGCATCGACCACTACCTGGGCAAGCCTTCGGTGCAGAACCTGTTTGCACTGCGCTTCGGCAATTCGCTGTTTGAGCCCCTCTGGCGGCGCGAAACGATTGCCAACATCCAGATCACGATTGCCGAAGACCTGGGTGTGGAAAAGCGCGGCGCCTTCTACGACAGCACTGGCGCCCTGCGCGACATGGTGCAGAACCACGCGCTGCAGCTGCTGTGCGCCATCGGCATGGAGCCGCCCATCAACTCGCATGCCGACGCCATCCGCGACGAGAAGCTCAAGGTGCTGCGTTCGCTCAAGCCCTGGACACCGGAAACCCTGAGCCAGCATGTGGTGCGGGGCCAGTACGCTGCCGGCAACATCGAAGGCGAAGCGGTGCCGGCCTACCGCGATGAAAAGGGCGTCAACCCGGCCAGCATGACCGAGACCTTTGTCGCGCTGCGCACCGAGATCGCCAATTGGCGCTGGGCTGGGGTGCCGTTCTACATCCGTACCGGCAAGCGGCTGGCCGGGCGCGAGGCCCATATCGAGGTGAACTTCCGTCCGGCGCCGCACGCCATCTTCAAGTCACCGCTGGCCAATGCCAGCGTGGCCAACCGGCTGGTCATCAACCTGCAGCCGCAGGACGGGCTGGAGCTGCATCTGCTGGCGCAGGCAGACCAGCGCACGGGCAGCCACCGGAGCGCCCCCTCGCTGGCTCCGGTGCAGCTGGACCTGGACTTTGACAAGCGCTTTGGCTCCGAGCGCGTCGGCGCCTATGAGCGCCTGCTGCTGGACGTGATTGACGGCCGCCTCAACCTCTTCGTGCGCAGCGACGAGCAGGAGGAGGCTTGGCGCTGGGTGGAACCCATTCTGGACGCCTGGCAGAACGACCCGGCGGGGCCGCGAATGTATGCCGCGGGCACCTGGGGGCCAAGTGCGTCGAGCGCGATGATTGCGCGGGATGGGTATTGCTGGAGCGAGGAATGTTAGCCCCCACGCTTGTCGCTTCGCGTACTGCGCTGCCCCCCGAGGGGGCCGCTCCGCCTGCGGTCTGGCGAAGCCAGTCCCGCGGCTCCTGCTGGTTTGGATACCAATCCGCTTTCATCCTCGGTCGGTTGATATCCGTTCGCCCTGAGCCTATCGAAGGGCAGCTCCCAAGGTCGGTCGCTTTGCCTAAATCCCCCGCAGGCCAAAATGCTGGATAGGATCAAAGCCTCTTTGCCATCCTTGGCGCCGGCTGAACAGCGTGTGGGGCGTCTGGTGCTGGCCGATCCGCGGGCGTTTGCCAATCAGCCCATCACCGAGCTGGCGAGCCGTTCGCATGTGAGCAAACCGACCGTGGTGCGGTTTTGCCGCAGCATGGGCTATGACGGGCTGTCGGACTTCAAGCTCAAGCTGGCGGGCAGCGTGAGCGAGGGCGTGCCCTTTATTCACCGCAGTGTCGATGTGGACGACAAAACCAGCGACGTGATGGTCAAGGTCATCGACAACACCGTGGCGGCTTTCCTGAAGTACCGCAATGACGCGAGTTCGGTGGCCATTGAGCGTGCTGCCGATGCCTTGCTGGCCACCTACAACGCCGGCCGGCGCATCGAATTCTTCGGTGTCGGCAACTCGGGCATCGTGGCGCAGGATGCACAGCACAAGTTTTTCCGCCTGGGCATCACCAGCATCGCCTACAGCGACGGCCACATGCAGGTGATGAGTGCATCACTGCTCGGCCCCGGCGATTGCGTGGTGGTGATCTCCAACTCCGGCCGTACCCGTGACCTGATGGACGCCTGCGACATCGCACGAAAAAACGGCGCCACCACCATCGTCATCACCGTGACAGGCTCGCCCCTGGCAGCGGCCGCCAATATCCACCTCGCGGCAGATCACCCGGAAGGCTACGACCGCTACAGCCCCATGGTGTCGCGCCTGATGCACCTGATGATCATCGACATCCTGGCCACCTGCGTGGCGCTGCGCATCGGCAGCAAGCTGCAGCCACTGCTCAAGGAAATGAAGAACAACCTGCGCAACAAGCGCTACGCCTGAGACCCCTGCCCGCCAGCGCCGCAGCTCACGCCAATGGCATGGAGCGCTCGACAATGCCCGCAAAAAGGGCTGAACCCAGCGGCAGCACGTTGTCGTTGAAGTCGTAGCAGCTGTTGTGCAAAAAGCGGCTGCCCACGCCGCCTGTGCTGCCGCCCTGGCCGTCCGGAATCTGTTCGCCCTGGCCCAGGCGCAGGTACGCCCCTGGTTTGAGCTTGAGCATGAACGAGAAGTCCTCGGAGCCCATGCTGGGCTCCAGATCGCGCACCACGTTTTCGGCGCCCACCAGTTGTTCAGCCACGCCGGTAGCCAGCGTGTACTCGGGCAGGGAGTTGATCGTCGCCGGATACACGCGATCGTATTTGACCGTCGCGGTGGCACCAAATCCCTGTGCGATGGAAGGACACAATTCCTTGAGCCGGCGCTCCACCAGATCCTGTATCTCGGGCTTGAAAGTGCGCACGGTGCCCACCAGTGTGGCGCTGCCAGGAATCACGCTCATGGCGGCGAGGTCACCGGCACGCATCGCACAAATACTGACCACCGCGTTGTCCATGGCCTTGACGTTGCGCGACACGATGCTTTGCACGGCCGTGATGATGTGGGCCGCCACGATGACCGGATCGACCGTCAGGTAGGCATGCGCGCCATGGCCCCCTTTGCCGGTGATCTCGATGGTGATGCGGTCGGCTGCTGCCATCATGGGGCCAGGGTTGATGCCGATGGTGCCGGGACGCATGGCCGGCCAGTTGTGCATGGCGTAAATCGCCTGCACGGGAAATTGGTCGAACAGCCCTTCCTTGATCATGGCGGCGGCCCCGCCGCGTCCTTCCTCCGCGGGCTGGAACACCAGCACCGCATCGCCGGCAAAGGCACGTGTTTCGGACAGGTAGCGGGCGGCACCCACCAGCATGGTGGTGTGGCCGTCGTGGCCACAGCCATGCATCAAGCCGGTTTTGGCGGACTTCCAGCCGAACTCGTTGTGCTCCGTCATCGGCAAGGCGTCCATGTCGGCGCGCAAACCGATCATGGGACGTGGCGCTGCAGCGCTGGTGGTCTTCTGGCCGCGGATAACGGCGACCACACCGGTCTTGGCGATGCCGGTGTGCACTTCATCGACACCGCACAGCTTGAGCGCGTGAGCCACGCGGCTGGAGGTGTAGACCTCTTCAAAGCCCAGCTCCGGATGGGCATGCAGGTCGCGGCGAAAGGCCGTCAGCTCCGGGTGAAACTGCGCGATCTGCGCAAAAGCCCGGCCACTGGCGCGGAGAACGGGAGCACTCACGGAAGATCGGGCTGGATCAGTTGCCGTTGCGGCAGATGACAGCGGGGATGAGTCGAGAGTGGCCGGTGCACGCATGGAGATGACATCCTCAGAATTCAGTACAGCATGAATACTAGACCGAAATCAGATCACCTGGTCAGGACCGGGACGAAGCCTGTCGCTCAGGGCACACTGGCGCTGATCAGCGGGACGGGAAAGCCACTCAAGGTTGTCAAGACGGACGGCTGCAACGCCGTCCTGGGCAGCAGGGCCAGCGGGCCGTACCACGCCTGGGTCTGCTGCTGTGTGTTGTCGGTATCCGTCATGATGGCGATGCCCACCAGCGCACCCGGTGCCTCGCCAAAGGCCTTCTCGTAGTCCGCGCGAATGTCGCGCTCATACTCCAGCCAGCGCCCCAGATGCGCTGGCCCTGACTCCAGCACCAGCTTGCGGATGCGGTCAGTGCGTGGATTGATGATGACGCTGCCCACTGGCCGTTCATTGCCCCACACATACATCAGCGTGGCGTACGGCATGGGCTCACCCGTGAGCACATGTGCCAATTCAGACAGCATGGCATTTTTGGCCGAAAAGGTGGAGCGGTCACCCTCGAACGCCAACAGCACGCGAACCGGCGAATCATCGGTCTCGCGGGCTGTCATGTTGGCACCCGGAATGAGCGCTGGCACTTTCCATGAAAACTTCAACCGGGACAAATCATCCGGCTCGACGCGCACAGTCTGGCGCAGCATGCTGGCAGCGCTGCTGGACCGGGTATGAATGGCACTGCGACCGTCCAGCTTGACAGAGCGGTAATCCGTCGACTTCTTGCCTGGGAACGTGCAGTGCTGCCAGGCGACTGAACTGCCCGGAGCAGAGGATGTGGCGACCCAATCTATGTTGTTGGTCGCCGCCTCGGGTACGGTTGGATGACTTGCACAGGCGGTCATCAACAAACAGAACAGCGCCATGCCGCAAGCCATCAGCTTACGGCCAGAAGAAAGCCTGAAAAGGAAGCTGGAAAAACAAGTCATGGCGCCAAGAACAGGAGATGAAAAATTGAGTACTGACACGAAAAAAGCCGCTTCAGGTTTCCCCGAAACGGCTTTCAGATTCTTCTCAAAGCTGGCGCAAGGCCAGCTTCAGATCAGAACGAGTGGCGAACGCCAGCAGCGTACAGTTGACGCTTGGAGATGGTCGTTGCGTTCACGCTTTCGATCTTGGTGTTGATCAGGCCAGCGTACAGCGTGGTGCGCTTGGACATGTCGTACGTACCGAGCAGCGTCAGGCCACGGCCCTTGTTGTTGTTGCCAGCAGCTTCGCTCTTGGATTTGGTGTAACCAAACGACAGGGCAGCAGCGCCGAACGGCACGTTCACGCCGATTTGGTAGTCACGGTCCTTGAAGGTAGCGTCTTTAGCCTGGGTGTAGCTACCCAGCAACTTGGCAACGCCGAAGTCGTAGGAAGCGCCGATCAGGTTGTACTTGCGATTGGCTGCAGCAGCTTCAGCAACAGTCGGGTTAGCCGCTGGCGAGAACAGGGTGCCGCCGGCTGCAACTTTTTCGCGCTGGTAACCGTAACCAACCAGCAGAGGGCCGTTGGCGTACTTGATGTGCAAGCTGGTGCTGTTCGAAGCAGATGCCGTAGCAGTCTTGTCTTCGCCGAAGCCATAAACCACAGCGCCGCTGAAGCCGCTGAAATCAGGGGAGGTGTAGCTGATGGCGTTGTTCACGCGGTTGCTGTAGTCAACCATGCCCGTTGCTGCAACAGCACTGGCGGTGGCGAACGTGTTGGAGTCGTAGTTGCCGTTGGTCAGGCCGTGGATGGCGTCATAGGCGGTGTACTGACGGCCCAGACGAACTTCACCGAACGAGCCTTTCAGGCCCACGGATGCGGTACGACCAAACAGGATGCTGTTGGAGGTTGCAACAGAGCTGCCGCCGTTGTTGGCCAGAGCACCGGTGTCGATGGAGAAGCCACCTTCGAGGGTGAACACAGCAGCCATGCCGCCGCCGAGGTCTTCGCTACCGCGCAGGCCCCAACGCGAGCTGCTCAAGCCGCTGCCGTTGACAACGCCTTGGCTAACTTTGGTTTCCACGCCAGCAGCGCTGACTTTGGTGGTGTTGTTACCGATGTACGCGTCAGCAACGCCGTACAGGGTCACGGAAGATTGAGCGTGTGCAACGCCAGCCATTGCACCCAGTGCGGCCAGAGCGATGAGGGTCTTTTTCATTGAGAATTTCTCCAAGGTTAAACATAGGGCTCCGGAACGGGGGCAATCAGGCTGATGCCTTTTTGACTCCACCAGAGACCCGGGCCAACCCCCTTTCGGGAAGTTGGGTCTATTGCACCAGACTGGGCCGGTATGCGCAAAGGAATGACCTCAAAAAACTGGCTTGCGTTGCAGTCAAACCACAGAACCAGCGGTGAAAGTGGGGAAGAAACAACGCAGCGCCCTGTAGCACTTAGTTCTATGCCATCCCGGGCAATTTGAGGAATATCCATGAAAAAAGCCGCTTGGGAAGAATCCCAAACGGCTTTCGGAGCTCAGAAAGGCTGACTAAGCGCCAGCCGTCCAGTCGCTATCAGAACGTGTGGCGAACGCCGACACCGTAGGTGCTGGTCTTGCGATCAGCCACGCCAGCGTTGGTTTCCTTGCCCGACTGCACGCCTGCATACAGGTTGGTGCGCTTGGACAGGGCATACAGACCAGCCAGACCGTAACCGGTACGCTTCAGGTCAGATGCGCCAGCCAGACGGGTGCTCTTGGAACGGGCATAGCCACCAGACAGCGTGAAGGTGCTGCTGACAGGGAAGTCCAGACCGATCTGGTATTCCGTTGCCTTGTCCTGGGCCAAAGCGGTGACAGGGCTGGTACCGTTTTTGACACGGCCGTAAGCGCCGAGCAGTTTGACCACGCCGAAGTCATAGGAGCCGTTCAACTGCGTGTACTTGACCGAAGCGGCGGCACCGTTGGTCTTCTCGGTCTGGTAGGACAAAGCGGCAGCGATGGGGCCGTTGGCGTAAGCCACGTTCATGCTGGCGATCTTGCCGGCGCTGACGGTAGCCGTCTTGTTCTCGCCGAAGCTGTACATCACGGCTGCAGTGAAGCCGCTGAAGCTGGGGGTCGAGTAATACACGGAATTGCCAGGACGGTCGTTGTAGCTGTTGCTGGCCCACACGCTGGTGGAAGGAGCGAACAGCAGGGAGTCAAAACCAGCAGCGCCGGAACCTTTGACATCGTCAAAAGGCGTCCACATCTTGCCGAGCTTCACTTCACCAAAGCCACCGGACAAGCCAACCCAGGATTGACGGCCGAACACGGCGTTGGAGGTCGCGCCGGTGTAAGGGTTGGTGTAGTTGTTTGCTGCACCGGTGCTGGGGTCAAAGCCGGCTTCCAGCAGGAAGTTGGCTTTCAGGCCGCCACCGAGGTCCTCAGAACCCTTCAGGCCGAAACGGCTGGTCTGCAGACCACCGCCGCTGCCGGAAAAAGGATGTGCAACGTTCACGCCAGTCTGGGTGATGTTGTTGTCCTTGATGCTACCGACCCAAGCATCCACCAGACCGTACACGGTCACGCTGGACTGGGCAGAAGCCATGCCGGAAACGGCCAGCACTGCCAAAGCAACTAGGCTTTTCTTCATCATTAGAAATCTCCAAAAAAAGAAAGGAATAAAAAGACTCAACACAAAAAACACTTTTCTTAAGGGCCTCTGGTTAACCCTTGGAAGGATTTAACCAAAATGTCATCACATATGCCAAACCCTTATCGGTCAATTAGCAAATTTCATACCTCATGTGTTGGTGCTGCACGACACCCCGGCCCGGCGCACGGCAACAGTGCCCAACGCCTTGCCAGCGTGTTGATGCAGCGTTTCGAAGGCAGTTCGCCGCATGGCGTGAATCGGGCGCCTGCCGATGGTGCACTTCAGTCTGTCTCGCCCCATTTTGGTGATTCTGCAATCCCAAAGTTTGGTGACCCCATCAAGAGGTTTGCATTTCACAAAACTGCTTGGGCAAGCTGTCGTTCGAGCGCCACAGAAGTCAGAAATTAGGCATGTTTGCCTAGCGGGCAACGGGTGGTCGTCATGGCCATCCACGAGCACCTGGCGGAAGAGCCCATAAATCGCTTTTGCACTGGGAACAACCGTTGTCACCGCACCCACCACATGGCTCCTATCCAATCTCCCATCCAATCGGGCACCCTTCCTGAATTCGGGTTTTCCCTTGTCTCCAATGCGATACCTCTCGTAATCACCCTCTTTACGGCGCAAAGCCGCGACATTAACGTTCGCTCAGACCTTCAGTCACGGGCGGCCAGAAAGCGCTCGAGGCAAGCCGGATCTTTCTTTGTTTGACCAATTACAACGTTTTGGAGACCCCATGAAAAAACTCACCCTCGTCGCAACCGCAGTCATGGGACTTTTGTCCACCACTGCAGCCATGGCACAAAGCAGCGTGACGATCTACGGCATTGTTGACGCTGGCTACAACCGCGTGACAGGCCTGCGCCAAGGTACCGTGAGCACCATCGCCAGCGGCATCATGGAAGGCTCGCGCTTCGGTCTGCGCGGCACGGAAGACATCGGCGGTGGCTACAAGGCCATCTTCACGCTGGAAAACCGCTTTGAAGCAGACACTGGTGCATTGGGCAACAGGGCGAACTCCGGCACCCAACTCCCTGATCGCCTGTCGCAGGCCGCCCGGTTGGGCCTGCCTACCGCGCTGCAGCCAGCGCTCGACACCGTCAATGGCGTTTTGGGCGGTTCGATTGGCGTCAATACCGCCAACAACATGTTTGACCGCCAAGCGTTCGTGGGTCTGGTGACCCCCTACGGCGCAGTGACCCTGGGCCGGCAATACACGCCAGGCTACCTGACCGGTGCAACCTTCGATGCCTCCCAGACACAGTCCAGCCTGGCCGCAGGTCAGGTTGCGAGCTTCCCGCCCGCCTTTGACATCCGCCTGAGCAACACCATCCAATACGGCATTCAGTACGCTGGCGTTACGGCAACGCTGATGTACGGCGCCGGTGAAGCGGCTACGGCCACTGTCGGCAGCTCTGCCAGCCGCTTCTTCGGCGGTATGGCCATCTACAAGGGCAACGGCTTCTCGGTCGGTTTTGGCCATAACGAGCGCAACAACGAGCTGGGCCAGAAATCACTGACCAATAACGTGCTCGGCGCTACGGTTGACGTGGGCCCAGGCACCATCTACGGCCAGTACGCCACCATCAAGGACGAAAACCCCAGCGGCCTGTCCACGATCGCGGGGCTGTTGACCAGCAGCATCGGCGCCACCAATGCAGCACTTGTTCAGTCGGCCTACATCAACGGCTTCAAGCAGGACGCCAACCTGATCCACATCGGCTACCGCATGACGACCGGCCCGCACACCATTGTGGTGGCCTACAACCGCCTGAATGACAAGCGTCCCAACGACGCTGACACCACCTCGTACGGCGCAACTTACACCTACGCGCTGTCCAAGCGCACCAACCTGAACGCTGTCCTGACACGTTTCAACAACAAAGGCTCAGGCCAGGCAGCTCCTGGCGGCAACGGCTTCCTGGGCGGCGTCACCTCGGCAGCGGGCGTGGGTTCGACCAACATCGCCTTCGGCATCCGCCACACGTTCTGATCGCACGGCAAGCGACAAAGGAACCGTTCTTTGGGGCGACCGGATGTCCGGCACCCCTCCAGGCGCTTCCTGACTCTGCCAAAAAGCTCCCTTCCGGGGGCTTTTTGCTTTTGGGAAGGCTTCTTTTGTCAGGCGCAGTACGATGTCAGAAGGCGTTATAAAAGCGCTTCTTAACGAGACCCAAGATAGCGCATTCCGATTCACACCAAGGAGCTCCATGGCTTCCGCACTCGACCTGTCCATCACCACCGCTGACGCAGCACTGCGCACCCTGTTCGCCACGCCACGCGCTACGCGGGCCTGCCCGACAGTGCCCGGACAGCCGACCGAACTGAGCACGCAGGACAAAGCCCTGTCAGGCGCCTTGATGCGCGTGAACCATGTCGGCGAGGTGTGTGCCCAGGCGCTTTACGCCGCCCAGGCGCTGGGCACGCGTGACCCGGTGCTGCGGCAGCATTTTCTGCAGGCCAGCCGCGAAGAAGGTGACCACCTGGCATGGACTCAGCAACGACTTGATGAGTTGGGGGCGCGCCGCTCATTGCTCAATCCGCTGTGGTATGCGGGCGCCTTTGGCTTGGGGCTGGTGGCCAGCCGGCTGGGCGACCGTCTCAGCCTCGGTTTCGTGGTGGAAACCGAACGGCAGGTGGAAGCGCATCTGGCCCACCATCTCGAGCGCTTGCCTCAGGGCGATCATGAATCGCGCGCCATCGTGGCCCAGATGAAGGACGACGAGGCCGCGCATGCCCAGGAGGCAGAACAGGTGGGCGCGCTGCCGCTGCCGGCGCCTGTCAAGGCCTTGATGCGGACCGCGGCGCGGGTCATGACGACCACGGCCCACTACCTCTGAGATCGCCGTCCTGACGATCTTTTCCTGACTACGCCTCCACCACCTCGAAGCTGGTGGTGATGTCGGCTGTTTTGCCCAGCATGATGGTGGCCGAGCAATATTTGTCATGGCTCATGGCCACGGCGCGCTCCACCGCGCTGGCCGCCAGCCCACGGCCCGTCACGACAAAATGCATGTGGATTTTGGTGAAGACTTTGGGGTCCACCGGCGCGCGCTCGGAGGTGAGCTTCACGGAGCAGCCCCGCACATCGTGCCGGCCACGCTTGAGGATCAGCACCACGTCATAGGCAGTGCAGCCACCGGTGCCGGCGAGCACCGTCTCCATGGGACGCGGTGCCAGATTGGCGCCGCCGTTCTCGGGCTTGTCCGCGTCGGGCGCACCATCCATCACCAGGGTATGGCCACTGCCCGTTTCCGCCAGAAAAGTCATCCCTGAACGGGAACCGGTCGTGGCCTGGGTTCCGGTCCAGCTGACAGTGCATTCCATAAACGTCGCTCCTCATGCAAAAGATTTATAACTAAAACGGTGTGGAAAGGTAAAATTCCATTCAGAGGGTATTGTGCAGCGCAACATCGCTCCGCTATACTGAAATCACCGCAACAATGCAGCGCACCTTGTGACGCATTTTTGCACTGGTTGTCTCCTCCACCTCCTCTAAGGGTGGATTTACAGGCCCAGACCGCAAGGTCTGGGCCTTTTTTCTTGCCCACTATGATGTCAGGCTGCGAGAAAAAAGATGACCCCACCGACGCCCCCCACCGCCCGCCGTACCGCCAAACCCAGCAACAAGCCCGCCGGCGCGCTGACACCTTCCGATTACCTGAAAAAGATCCTGACCGCGCGCGTCTATGACGTGGCGGTGGAGTCGAACCTGGAGGCCGCCAAAAACCTGGGCAAGCGCCTGGGCAACACCGTGCTGCTCAAGCGTGAAGACCAGCAGCCCGTCTTCAGCTTCAAGCTGCGCGGCGCCTACAACAAGATGGCGCACCTGAGCCCGGCGCAGCTGAAAAAAGGCGTGATCTGCGCCTCGGCCGGCAACCATGCACAGGGGGTGGCGATGAGCGCCCAGAAGCTGGGCACGCGCGCCGTAGTGGTCATGCCCACCACCACCCCCCGGCTCAAGGTCGATGCCGTCGAGGCCTGGGGCGCCGAGGTGGTGCTGCACGGCGACAGCTACTCCGACGCCTACACCCATGCGGTGACGCTGGAGAAAAAGCGCGGCCTGACCTTTGTGCACCCCTTTGATGACCCGGACGTGATCGCCGGCCAGGGCACGATTGCCATGGAAATCCTGATGCAGCTGCAAAGCCTCGGTTCCAGCCGGCTGGACGCCGTGTTTGTCGCCGTCGGCGGGGGCGGCCTGATTTCAGGCGTGGCCAACTACATCAAGGCGGTGCGGCCGGAGATCAAGGTCATCGGCGTGCAGATGACCGACTCGGACGCGATGCTGCAGTCGGTGACGGCCAACAAGCGCGTCACGCTGCAGGACGTGGGCCTGTTCGCCGACGGCACCGCCGTGAAGCTGGTGGGCGAGGAAACCTTCCGGATCAGCCGCGATCTGGTCGATGAATTCATCAGCGTGGACACCGACGCCGTCTGCGCCGCCATCAAGGATGTGTTTGTCGACACGCGCAGCATCGTCGAGCCCTCGGGCGCGCTGGCGGTGGCAGCCATCAAGCAGTATGTGGCCACCCACAAGACCAAGGGGGAGACCTACGCCGCCATCCTGTGCGGCGCCAACATGAACTTCGACCGCCTGCGCTTCGTCGCCGAGCGGGCCGAGGTCGGCGAAGAGCGTGAAGCGCTGTTTGCAGTGACCATCCCCGAAGAGCGCGGCAGCTTCCGGCGGTTCTGCGAACTGATTGGCGAGCTGCCCGGCGGCCCGCGCAATGTGACCGAGTTCAACTACCGCATCAGCGACGACGCCAAAGCCCATGTGTTCGTCGGCCTCACCACCTCGGCCAAGGGCGAAAGCAGCAAGATCGCCAGGAACTTCTCGCGCCAGGGCTTCAAGGCGCTTGACCTCACGCACGACGAGCTGGCCAAGGAGCACATCCGCCACATGGTGGGCGGCCACAGCGCGCTATCCAAAGACGAACGCCTGCTGCGCTTCATCTTCCCCGAGCGGCCAGGCGCGTTGATGAAGTTCCTCTCTAGCATGCGGCCAGGCTGGAACATCAGCCTCTTTCACTACCGCAATCAGGGCGCCGACTACGGCCGCATCCTGGTCGGCCTGCAGGTCCCCAAGACCGACCACAAGGCGTTCAAGGACTTTCTCGACACCTTGGGCTATCCGCACGTGGAAGAAACCGACAACCCGGCTTACCGGCTGTTTCTGCAAAGCTGAAACCCGCCATGCCCACGACCGCCGCCAAGGCCTCGCCAGCACCCGGGCCCTCCGTGTGCTCCCGCTGCGGCGCGGGCTTCCGGTGCGGCATGGTGAGCGGGGACGCGACCTGCTGGTGCACCCAACTGCCGCCGCTGTTGCCCGTTCCCGCGGCAGACGACACTGCGACCACCTGCTTTTGCCCCCAGTGCCTGGCCGAGCTGACCGCTGCGGCCAAGCCTTGAGGGTTGGGTCGCTTCGTTTCGCTTTTCTCACCGCTCAACACCCCTGACCTCTCTCCATGCCCTTGCCCCCCATAGATACCACCGCGAACCCCGGTCTCCGGGCACGCCTGCAACACAAGATCGACCACAAGACCAAGCCGCAAGGAGCGCTCGGGCTGCTGGAAGACGTGGCCCTGCAGCTGGGCCTGATCCAGCAGCGGGAAGCGATCGTGCTGAGTGATCCGCAAATGGTGGTGTTTGCCGCCGACCACGGCATTGCCGCCGAAGGCGTCTCGGCATTTCCGCAGGCCGTCACGGTGCAGATGGTGGGCAACATGCTGGCGGGCGGTGCGGCCATCAATGTGTTTGCGCGCCAGCACGGCTTTGCGCTGCAGGTGGTGGACGCGGGGGTGGCTGCCGACCTGGGCGACCACCGCCAGTTGCAGGCGCGCAAGATCGCGCACGGCACACAAAACATCTGCGAGCAGGCGGCCATGACAGCGCAGCAGGCGCAGGCCGCCCTGGAAGCCGGCATGGAGGTCGTGCGCGGCCTGCCCGGCAACGTGGTGGCCTTCGGCGAGATGGGCATTGCCAACACCTCGCCCGCAGCGCTGTTGATGGCGCGCCTGACCGGCATTTCCATCGACGACGCCACCGGGCGCGGCACCGGCCTCGACGACCGGCAACTCGCGCACAAGCGCGCCGTACTCTCTCGCGCGCTGGCGCGCTACCCGGATGCCACCGCCCCGCTGGAGGTGCTGGCCGCGCTGGGCGGGTTCGAGATCGCCATGATGACCGGCGCCATGCTGCAGGCGGCGAGCGAGCGCCGCGTGGTGCTGGTCGATGGCTTCATCGCCGGCGCCGCTGCGCTGGTAGCCCAGACGCTGGCACCGGCTGCGCGCGACTACATGGTGTTTTGCCATTGCTCCAGCGAGCACGGCCATCGCCTGTTGCTGGCCCACCTGGGTGCGCGGCCCTTGCTGGATCTCGGCCTGCGTCTGGGCGAAGGCACGGGCGCGCTGCTGGCCTGGCCGCTGCTGCAATCGGCAGCGCGCTTTCTGGCCGAGATGGCCAGCTTCGAGTCGGCAGGCGTGAGCGAAAAGGCCGCCGCATGAAGGCCTCCACATGAAAGTCATTTCCCAGTTCGTCCGCGAATTCCTGCTGGCGGTGCAGTTCTTCACACGTATTCCCGTCACCGGGCGGCTGGCCGAATGGGTGGGCTTCAGCCCCGAACTGCTGCGGACCAGCGCCGGGCACTTTCCCGGCGTGGGCATTCTGGTCGGCGCGGTGGCGGCCGCCGTGTACATGCTGCTGCAACTGTTGCTGCCCGAGACAGCCATGGCGCCGCTGGTGGCGGCGGCACTCTCCACCGCGACCACGGTGCTGCTCACCGGCGGCTTCCATGAAGACGGCCTCGCCGACGTGGCCGATGGCCTGGGCGGCAGCCTGGACCGCGACCGCGCGCTCGAGATCATGAAGGACTCGCGGGTCGGCGCGTTCGGCGCCATGGCGCTGGTGCTGGCCCTGCTGGTCAAGATCGGGTTGATTGCCGTCCTCGGGTCGGTCGAAGTCGGCAGCGTGCAGACCGACGGCTCCGAGAACTGGGGCGTCTCGTCATGGAGTGGTGCCTACATGGGCGTTGCCCTGCTGACGGCCCACGTGGTGTCGCGCGGTTTGCCGCTGCTGGTGATTCACCTGCTGCCGCATGTGGGCGACACGGCCAGCTCCAAGTCCAAACCGCTGGCCGACCAGATCGCCCCGGCGACGCTGCTGGTGGCGCTGATCTGGTGCCTGGCCGTGCTGGCACTGGCCAGCCTGGTGATCGACATCGCCGACCTGCTGGCCGCCTGCGGCTTTGCCGTGATCGCCCTGCTGTGGATGGTGCACCTGTTCAAGCGCCGGCTGCAGGGCTTCACCGGCGACTGCCTCGGTGCCACCCAGCAAATCTGCGAAATCGCTTTCTATCTCGGCCTGGCTGTGGCCCTGTAATTGCCAGACGCGTGTTCATGAGACTCTGGCTGGTACGGCACGCGCAACCCGAGGTGGCACCGGGCACCTGCTACGGCCAGCTGGATATTCCCGCCCAGGCGCTGGCCACCGAACACTGCGCGCAGGCCCTGGCCAAAGCCATTCCACACCATGCACGCGTGATGCATTCACCGCTGCAGCGCTGCGCCGGCCTTGCCCGACAGCTGCAGGGGCTGCGGCCCGACCTGGCCTCCACAGCCGATGGCCGCCTGCAGGAAATGCACTTCGGTGAATGGGAAGGCCAGCGCTGGCAGGCCATAGATCCCTCCGCCCTGCAGGCATGGACCGACCACTTCGCTGCGCATCGCGTCGGCGGGCATGGCGAGACCGTGACGCAGGTGATGGACCGCGTGGCGGCTGCGTTCGACGAGTTGGCTCATAGCCCCGCAGGCGTCTCCAGGGACACGGTTTGGATCACCCATGCCGGCGTGATTCGTGCCGTGGAACTCATCGCCGGTGGCCAGCGTCAGATCACCCGGGCCGACCAGTGGCCACTCGCCGCGCCGGAATATGGACAATGGTTCACTCTGACCCTGCAACCCCCCTGAAAGATCAAGGCACGTCACTATGGCAGCAAGTCTGGATGGTCAACTCGTCGTGGCGATCTCCTCGCGCGCCCTGTTCGACTTCGAAGAGGAAAACCAGGTCTTTGAATCCGGCCTGAACACACCGCCCGTGCCCGGTGCCAAAAAAGACGCCGCCTACATGAAGCTGCAGCTGGACCGCCTCGATGTGCCGGCCAAGCCAGGCGTGGCGTTCTCACTGGTAAAAAAGTTATTGGCCTTCAACGACACTCCCGACCCTGCAGACAAGACCCAGCGCGTCGAGGTGGTGATCCTCTCCCGCAACGACCCGGTCTCGGGCATGCGGGTGTTCCGCTCGGCGCAGCACTATGGGCTCAACATCCAGCGCGGCACCTTCAACCGTGGCGAACCGCCCTGGCGCTATCTGAAGCCGCTGCACGCCAACCTGTTCCTGTCAGCCCACCTGAGCGATGTGCGCGAGGCGCTGGCCGCCGGCGTGCCCGCCGCGCAGGTGTACCCACAGTCGGCACGCGCCAGCGACGCCCACCCGCACGAGGTGCGCATTGCCTTCGACGGCGACGCCGTGCTGTTCTCCGACGAGGCCGAGCGCGTGTTCCAGGCCCAGGGCCTGTCGGCCTTCCAGGCGCATGAGCATGACAAGGCCGCCCAGCCGCTGCTGGCAGGCCCCTTCAAGCCGCTGCTCGAAGCACTGCACCGCCTGCAGCAGGCCGGTACCTCGCGCATGCGCATCCGCACCGCGCTGGTCACCGCGCGCAGCGCGCCAGCGCATGAGCGCGCCATCCGCACGCTGATGGACTGGAACATCGAAGTCGATGAAGCGATGTTCCTGGGCGGTCTGGCCAAGGGTGAATTCCTGCGCGAGTTCGAACCCGATTTTTTCTTTGACGACCAGACCAGCCATGTGCACTCGGCCGCGCAGCATGTGCCGGCCGGCCATGTGGCCAGCGGCGTGTCCAACCCGCTGCCCTGAAACTGGCCATGCCCTCTCGCCAGACCATCCAAATCTTCCAACCCAAGGTTGACTGAATGACCCTGCTGTCCCGCCTCGGCGCCAAATTTTCTGCCTTCCGCCTCTTCAGTGGCCGCGTCTGGGCGCTGGCCGCGCCCTACTTCCGCTCGGAAGACCGCTGGAAAGCCCTGGGCCTGCTGCTGGCCATCGTGGTGCTCAACCTCGGCACGGTGTACCTGGCGGTGCTTTTCAACGACTGGTACAGGGTGTTCTACGACGCGCTCGAGAAGAAAGACCAGGCGGTGTTCTGGCAGCAGATGGGGCGCTTCAGCTACCTCGCCTTCATCGCCATCATCGTCGCGGTCTACAAGTTCTACCTGACGCAGTTGCTCGAATTGCGCTGGCGCTCGTGGATGACGCGCGACTACCTGCGCCGGTGGCTGTCGGGTCAGGCCTTCTACAAGCTGGAGCTGGCCCGATTCTCTGCGGCACCCGAAGCGGCAGCCACGGGAAGCGCCAGCGCGGTGTACGCACCCGACCACCGCGGCGCCACGCCCGACAACCCGGACCAGCGTATCCAGGAAGACCTCAACTCCTTCACCACCTACACCGTGTCGCTGACCATGGGGCTGCTCAATGCGGTGGTCACGCTGGTGAGCTTCATCGGCATCCTGTGGGCGCTGTCGGGCTCGTTCACTTTCTCGCTTGCGGGCAGCAGCTACACCATTCCAGGCTTCATGGTGTGGGCGGCGATCGCCTACTGCGCGCTGGGCAGCGTGCTCACCCATTACATTGGCCGGCCGCAGATCGGGCTGAACTTCCTGCAGCAGCGCTACGAAGCGGACTTCCGCCACCACATGGTGCGGGTGCGCGAATACAGCGAAGCGATTGCCCTCGACCGCGGCGAAAGCGTGGAGCAGACCCACTTGGGCGGACGCTTCAGCACCGTGCTGGGCAATTACCTGCAACTGCTCAAGGCGCAAAAGCGCCTGATCTGGTTCACCAGCTTTTTCGGCCAGGCGGCGGTGATCTTTCCGTTTCTGGTGGCGGCGCCGCGCTTTTTCAGTGGCGCCATCCAGCTCGGCCAGTTGATCCAGATCTCGTCGGCCTTCGGCAAGGTGCAGGACTCGCTCAGCTGGTTTGTCGACAACTACAGCAGCCTGGCCGCGTGGCGCGCCACCACCGACCGCCTGACCAGCTTCGAGGACAACATGTCGGCCATCGCCCAGGCCACACGCGACCAGCAGGCCCTGCAGTCGGGCGCCACGGGCTCGCCCACCACGGCGCCGGATGCCCTGTCGGCCCAGCACCTGACGCTGAACCTGCCCACGGGCGTGACCTTGGTCCAGGACGTAACGCTGGCGGCCTCACCAGGCGACAGCGTACTGGTCAAAGGGCCTTCCGGCAGCGGCAAGTCCACCCTGTTCCGCGCCCTGGCCGGCATCTGGCCGTTCTCGACCGGCCGCACCCATCTGCCGCAGCAGGCGATGTTCATTCCGCAACGCCCCTATTTCCCCGATGGCCGCCTGCGCGATGCGCTGGCCTATCCGGAGCCGGCCGCCACCTACCCGGACGCCGCCCTGCAACAGGCACTCACCGACGCGCTGCTGCCCCACCTGACGACCCGGCTCGACGACGAAGACGCCTGGACGCAGAAGCTCTCGGGCGGCGAGCAGCAGCGCCTGGCGATTGCCCGGGTGCTGCTGAAAAAGCCGCAGTGGATCTTTGCCGACGAGGCCACCAGCGCACTCGACGAAGCGGCCGAGAAAACCCTCTACGAAAAACTGCTCGCGCACGTGAACACCGTGCACGGCAGCATGGTGTCGATCGCCCACCGCCCCACCGCTGCGGCGTTTCACCGCACCGTCTGGACGCTCGAAAAACGCCCCGAAGGCTCGCCTTCTCTCTACACCCTGAACCAGCACACCGCACAGGACGCGCGCTGAATGCCGGAAGCCGAATCGCTCCCACCTGTCGCGTCCACCGCCGAATCGCTGTCCGCCTGGGCGCCGATGCGCCTGCCGGTGTTCCGCATGCTGTGGAGCACCTGGCTGGTCGCCAACATCTGCATGTGGATGAACGACGTCGCCGCCGCCTGGATGATGACCTCGATGACCACCACGCCAATCTGGGTGGCGCTGGTGCAGTCGGCCTCGACCCTGCCGGTGTTCCTGCTCGGCCTGCCGAGCGGCGCGTTGGCCGACATCCTGGACCGGCGCCGCTATTTCATCGTCACGCAGTTCTGGGTCGCTGCAGTGGCGTCGCTGCTGTGCATCGCCGTGATCTCGGGCGTGATGACGCCGGCACTGCTGCTGGCCCTGACCTTTGCCAACGGCGTGGGCCTGGCGATGCGCTGGCCGGTGTTCGCCGCCATCGTGCCCGAACTGGTGCCCCGCAAGCAACTGCCGGCCGCGCTGGCACTGAACGGCGTGTCGATGAACGCGTCGCGCATCGTCGGCCCGCTGGTGGCCGGCGCGCTGATCGCGGGTGCCGGCACCGAATACGTGTTTGTGCTCAACGCCGTGCTGTCGGTCATTTCGGCCTTCATCATCATGCGCTGGCGGCGCGAGCATGTGCCCAGCCCGCTGGGGCGCGAACGCCTGGTGAGCGCGATGCGCGTCGGCCTGCAGTTCGTGCGCCAGTCGGGCCGGCTGCGCGCCGTGTTGCTGCGCGTCTCGCTGTTCTTCCTGCATTCCACCGCCTTGCTGGCCCTGCTGCCGCTGGTGGCGCGCAAGCTGCACGGCGGGGACGCGGGTACCTTCACACTGCTGCTGGCCTCCATGGGATCGGGCGCGATTGTGGCCGCGCTTTACCTGCCGCGCCTGAGGCAAATGATGACGCGCGACGTGCTGGTGCTGCGGGCCACGCTGCTGCAGTCGGTCTCCACCGCTGTGATGGCGGTGGCACCGAATGCCTGGGTGGCCGTGCCGGCCATGGTGCTCAATGGCATGGCCTGGATCACTTGCGCGAATTCACTCAGCGTGTCGGCGCAGCTCGCGCTGCCCGACTGGGTACGCGCCCGCGGCATGTCGATGTACCAGATGGCCATCATGGGCGCGAGTGCTGCGGGGGCCGCGCTGTGGGGTCAGGTGGCCACGCTGAGCACCGTGTCCACCGGCCTGCTGGTGGCCGCCGTCAGCGGATCCGTCAGCATGCTGCTGGCCCAGCGCTGGGTGACCGATCTCAGCATCGAGGAAGACCTCACGCCTTCGCGCGAGTTCAAGGCGCCGGTGGAGCAGGTGGCGCCCGATGCCGGGCCGGTGGTGGTGTCCATTGAATACCAGATCAACCCCGCACGCGCCGCCGACTTCGTGGCGCTGATGCAGGAAAGCCGGCGCAGCCGCCTGCGGCAGGGCGCCTTGCAATGGGCGCTGCTGCGCGATGTGAGCAAGCCCGGACACTATGTGGAGCAGATCACCGACGAGACCTGGACCGAGCATCTGCGACGCTTCGACCGGGTGACGGCCAGCGACGTGGCGCTGCGCGAGCGCAAGCTGGCCTTTCACGTGGCGGACGCACCGCCCGTGGTCACGCGCTGTGTGATCACTTAGCCCCCACGGTCGTTCGCTTCGCGTAGCTCCCTGCCCCCCGAGGGGCCATCCGCCTGTGGCCCGGCTAAGCCGGTTCCACGGCTCAGCTGGTCTGAATACCTAGCCTCTTCAATCTTCGCTTGTTGAAATCCGTTCGCCCTGAGCTTGTCGAAGGGTGGTCCCGATGAGACTCCGTTCGTCCTGAGGTATCGAAGGATACGCCCGCGGTCCGGCAAAGCCGGTCCCGCAGCTACTGCCGGTGAAGACAAGCTATGGGCGCTGAGCCAGGACGGGTGTGAGCTTGCTTTTTACAAAACGCTCATAGCCGCGCGCGCGCAGCTCGCAGGCCGGGCAGGTGCCGCAGCCGTAACCCCACGCCTGCCGGTGCTCACGGTCCCCCAGATAGCAGGTGTGCGTGTGTTCCACGATGAGCGCCACCAGCGCTTCGCCGCCATTTGGCGCACCGGATTTTTCACCCAACGCGTGCGCCAGCCGCCAGGTCTCGGCCTTGTCGATCCACATCAGCGGCGTTTCAATCAGGAAGCGCTTGTCCATGCCGAGCGACAGCGCCAGCTGCATGGCCTTCATGGTGTCGTCGCGGCAATCGGGGTAGCCTGAAAAATCCGTCTCGCACACACCGGTGACCAGCACCTGCAGGTCGCGCCGGTAGGCCAGGGCAGCCGCGAGGGTGAGGAACAGCAGGTTGCGCCCGGGTACAAAGGTGTTGGGCAGGCCCGAGCTTTCCATGCGGAAGGCCACGTCGCGCGTGAGAGACGTGTCGCTCACCTGTCCCAGCACAGCCAGATCGAGCAAATGGTCTTCGCCCAGCTTGTGTGCCCACTGCGGGAATTGAGACTTGATTTCACGCAGCACATTCAGCCGCGCCTGCAGCTCGACCTTGTGCCGCTGGCCGTAATCAAACGCCACGGTTTCAACGCGCTCGTAGCGCGCCAGCGCATGGGCCAGGCAGGTGGTGGAGTCCTGCCCTCCCGAGAACAAAACCAGAGCGGATGTGTGCATGGCCGGATTGTCCATCCGCTTGTTCAGATCAACCCGCGCGCCGCCAGGCTGCGCATCAGGGCTGTCACGCCAAAGTTCCACGGCGCGGCCTGGTCCGAGGTGGTGACGCGGTTGACCAGCATGCCGAGTGCCGGTGCCGACACGGTGACCACATCGCCCACCACATGGGTGAAGCCCTGGCCGGGACCGTGGCGGTCTTGCGTGGGGGCAAACATGGTGCCGAGAAACAGCATGAAGCCGTCCGGGTACTGGTGGTTGGCACCGATGGCCTGGGCCACCAGGTCCAGCGGGTCACGGCTGATCTGGGCCAGGTTGCTGCCGCCGCGCATCTCGAAGCCTTCAGGTCCGCTCACCGTCATGCCCAGCTCGGTCTGGCGCACATGGTCGATGGTGAAGTGCGCGTCGAACAGGCGGATGAAAGGGCCGATGGCGCACGACGCATTGTTGTCTTTGGCCTTGCCCAAAAGGAGCGCGCTGCGGCCTTCGAAGTCCCGCAGGTTCACGTCGTTGCCAAGCGCCGCGCCCTGCACCTGCCCGCGCGAATTGACGGCCAGCACCACCTCGGGCTCCGGGTTGTTCCAGTGGCTCCCCGGGTGGATGCCCACGTCGGCCCCTGTGCCCACTGCGCTCATCGGCTGGCTCTTGGTGAAGATTTCGGCGTCGGGACCGATGCCGACCTCCAGGTACTGCGACCACACGCCCTGGGCCATCAGCACGTCCTTGAGTTTGGCGGCCTCGACCGAACCGGGCTTGACACTGCCGAGGTTGTCGCCGATCACACCCACCACCGCCTGGCGCACTGCTTCGGCCTTGCTGGCATCACCGCGCGCCTGCTCTTCGATCACCCGCTCCAGCATCGAGGCCACAAAGGTCACGCCCGCCGCCTTGAGGGCCTGCAGATCGCAGGGCGCCAGCAGCCAGGGCTGGTCCGGCTGGCGCGTCGCCTCGACCGAATTGCCGAGGATGTGTTCTGTCGCGCCCAGGCGGGGCAGGGAGGGCATCGCCGCACGCACCGCAGCGGCCACATCGGGCAGCTCCAGCAACTGGCTTGAGGTAGCGGCCACCGCAGACAAATCCCACACGTCATCACGACCCACCAGCGCCAGCACCGGCCCCTGGCCCGGCACCCACACCCGGCCCACCAGCAGGGCGCGTTCGGAATCGGAGGGAAGACAGGAGGCAGTGTTGATCAGGGCGTTCATCGGGCGGTGGTGGGAGAGGGGAAGGGAAAGGCGGCGGGCGAGATTGGCCATGTTACCGCCAGGCCAGAAGGACTCGACCGGGCGACAAGCCAAAAGAACCGGTCTGGCACCCGGTCTGGCACCCGGCGCGGGTTTGACTTACCATGCAAACATACCATTTTGCGCGGTGCGGCGGCCACCTCTGCGGCACGCTGTATCGCCCCGTGAACACTCCCGAACCCTCACAAAGGCCCTGCCATGAACGCCGTACTCACCCCACCCACCGCCAAACCCGCCCAGCCTGCCATGAGCGACATCGCGCACCAGGGGCTGGACTACCGCAAGGTGCCCTACAACAAGCCGCAGCCCATGGGCATGATTCCCGACCTGGTGGTGCCGGGCGTGCTGCAGGCCGTGCGCGACCCGCTGGGATCGGACCCGCGGCTGTGGGTGCCGCTGACCGACACCGTGTCGTTCCGGCCCATCCATTTCAATGTGTCACAGGGCTTTTATGCCCACGTGATGCGCGTGACCCAGGGCGGCGTGCTGTCCCGCCACCGCCACACGGGCGGCGTGCATGCGCTGGTGCTCAAGGGCCGCTGGCATTACCTGGAGCACGACTGGATCGCCGAAGAAGGCTCCTACGCCTTCGAGCCGCCCGGCGAAACCCACACGCTGGTGGTGCCCGATGACTGCACGGAGATGATCACCTTCTTCATCGTCAACGGCGCGCTGATGTATGTGGACCCGGACGGCAAGGCCACCGGCTACGACGACGTGTTCACGCGCATGGAGATTGCCGCCGCCCACTACGAAAAAGTGGGTCTGGGCAAGGATTACGTCAAGCAGATGACGCGCTAAGGCCGGCTGGTTGGCTCAGGGTGCTGGTGCTGCCAGCAGTTCCGCGAGCGCCGTATCGATGAAGCGCGCATCCTCCGGGTTGTTCACCGGCAGGCCGGCGCGGTGGCCCCAGTCTGACGGGATCACGCGCAGCTCGGCGTTTTTCATCATCGCCACCTCGCGCCGGTTGTCTTCCACCTGAAAGTACAGGTCGGTCGCGCCGGGCATGATCAGCGCGCGGGCCGTGATGGCGCCCAGGGCTTTTTGGAAGTCGCCCTGGTACAGCTCGTTGGCACTGATGTCGGCGTTCTGCCAGGCCCAGATGTGCGCCAGCAGGTTGTCCGGGTCGCGTTTGAGGTAGTTACCTTCCCACACGGTGACGAGGTAATCCTCGAGAGACGAGCAACCGGTCTGTCGCCACAGTTCCTCCCGGTAAAACGTCTGCGACATCGCCCAGCCCGCATAGACCCGGCCCATGGCCCGCAGCCCGCGCTCCGGGAATCCGTTGAAGCAGCCGTCCTGGTAATGCACGTCGGCCGTCAGTGTGGCCTTCACGCCTTCCAGAAACACCTGGTTGTGCGGCGCCGTTTTGGCCGAGCCGCACAACACCGCCAAACGCTCCACGCAGTCGGGAAACAACGCAGCCCAGTGGTAGGCCTGACTGCCGCCCATGGACCAGCCCGACGCCATCACCAGCTTGTCGATGCCGAACACCTGCTGCAGCATCTGCCGCTGGATGCGCACGTTGTCGGCAATCGTGAAGCGCGGCCAGCGGCTGCCATTGGCAGGCGGCACGGCGTTGCTGGGCGAGGACGACAGGCCATTGCCAAACAGGTTGGGAATGACGATGAAGTACTTCTCGGGGTCCAGCGCGTGGCCGGGCCCGACCATCCACTCGATGTCGGTGTGGTGGGCGCCAAAGGGCGTCATGAACAGAATCACATTCGATTTGGCCGCATTGAGCGTGCCGTAAGTCTGGTAGGCAAGCTGCGCGCCCCGGCAGGTGCGTCCGGATTGCAGCACGACGTTGCCGGCTTCAAAAACCTGGTGGCTCATCCATTTTTCCTTCATACATGACAAGAACTCCCCATTGCAGCTTAGCGGATGGCGCGGCAACGCGCTTCAGGGATCGATGGTCGGCTATGAAAAGAGACGCCTGAAGCGCTGTACCACGAGCTGCCACAGCAAGGCCATCAGATTGAGCGACGCATCAGGTCGGGGCGCTGGCTGCGCCTGCCCGTGCGCGGCTGCTGCCGGTTCCGTACCTCCTGCGCTCGCCACGGCAGACCCGGATGCGCCAGCCACGTCGTCGCTGGTCGCCAGCTCGCGCTGCAGGTTGGCCGCGAACTGTGCGGTGATGCCCGCCGCGATCTCGCGCACAATGCCCAGCCGGCTGAACTGGGCCAGCGCGCCCGTGAGGGTGAACGCCACCACCACCTGCACGGTGGTCACCGGACCGGCAGCTTCCAGCAAGGCGAAGCGGGCCTCACCCTTGACGCGCGAGTTGTTCTTGCGGTCGGTTCCCTGCCCGGAAAAACTGCCAGAAAAGGTGGTGGGCTCATACGCCACGCTGCCCTGCCCGGTGAATGAGGCCTGCACCGGCCCCATCCTGAGCTGGAAGCTCATCTCCAGCGGCACCTGGTCGGCCGGGCTGGTGAGGCTGGCACCCGGCAGACATTGCACCAGCATGTCCAGGTTCTGGAAAGCAGCCCACACGGCCGCACGGGCAAAAGGCAGGTCGAATTGTTCGGTCAGCTCCATGGTGTCAGACCTTGGCCAGCGGCTGAGCGCGCAGCGCCAGCACGGATTGAATGGCCCGCACGATGCCGGTATAGCCGGTGCAGCGGCACAGGTTGCCCGCCAGTTCCTTGCGAATGCGTGCCTCGTCGGCGTCGGGCAGCCGGCGCACGATGTCGCGGGCGGTCACCAGCATGCCCGGCGTGCAGTAACCGCACTGCAGCGCATGTTCGGCCGCAAAGGCCTCGCGCAACCGCTGCATCACCTCGTCACCATCAAAGCCTTCGATGGTGCGGATGGTGCGGCCATGGCAGTCGGCTGCAAACGCGATGCACGAGCGCGCCGGCACGGCGTCCAGCTCAAGCGTGCAGGCGCCGCAGACACCGTGCTCGCAACCGAGGTTGGTACCGGTCAGCAATTGCTGCTCGCGCAGAAAATCTGCCAGGTGGGTGCGCGGCAGCACGTCGGCCTGCACGCGCACGCCGTTGATGTCGAGATGAATGGTGTGCAAGGTCATTGGGTGCTGGCCTGTCGGGGTTGTCGCATCATGGCGATGGCGCGCAGGGCGGCGGTCTGGTGCATCTTGAGAGCGTAAGGGTCATCGCCAAGGCCCGCTTGCGCCAGCAGGCGGGTCACTTCCAACGGCGAGGCACTGCGGAAGACTTCCGATGCGTTTTCCACCACCAGCGGCACACCGTCGGTGGCACCTATCAGCAGGCGGTAGATGCCGCGCTCCGGATCGGCCAGCGCGCCGCCAATGGCTTCAGCAAATTCGCCGGTCTTGCGGCAGTACTTGTAGTAACCCCAGCGCGCCGAAGCCGAGAACTTCGGAATCCGCACGCCGGTCAGGATTTCGTCGTCGGCCAGCGCCGTGGTGAAAGGCCCGAGCATGAAATCCCGGGCCGCCACTTCGCGCCGGGCCACGCTACCGTCTGGCGCGGGTCCGGCGACCAGCATGGTGGCACCCACCAGCATCAGGGTGTTGACCCAATCCGCAGCCGGGTCGGCATGCGCCAGGCTGCCGCCCAGTGTTCCCCGGTTGCGGATGGCACGGTAGGCGATGTTGGAGGCCACGAAGGGCAGAAGGCCCAGCGTCACGTCGGGCACCACGCCGTCCTCGATGGCGGCATGCGTCACGCCAGCCCCCAGCAGCAGGCTGTCGTCGCTCAGTGTGAAGCCGCCCAGCTCCGGCAGGCGGCTGACGCTGACCAGCGCATCGGGTTGGGCCAGCCGCAAATTCAGCATGGGCCCCAGCGACTGGCTGCCGCCCAGCAGCTTGGTGTAGCCCGCAGACGACCGCAGCATCTGCAACGCATCAGGCAAGCTCGCCGGATGCAGCAACTCAAAGGCGGCCGACTTCATGCCGCACCTGCCGAGGCGTTGCGCGCCGCCAGCGCCTGCAGGATGCGGCGCGGTGTGATGGGCAGCTCCAGCATTTCGACATTCAGGGTCTTCAGCGCGTCGTTGACGGCATTGGCAATGGCCGCTGGCGGTGCAATCGCACCGCCCTCGCCCACACCCTTCTGGCCGAAGGTGGTGTAGGGCGACGGTGTTTCCATGTGGAAGATGCGCGGCGCCGGTACTTCCGCAGCGCCGGGCAGGGTGTAGTCGGCCAGCGTCGAGGCGAGCGGCTGGCCTTGTTCGTCAAATGGCATCTCTTCGTAGAGCGCGGTGCCGATGCCTTGCGCCAGGCCGCCGAGGATCTGCCCGTCCACGATCATGGGGTTGACCATCACGCCGGCATCTTCCACCACCACGTAGTCCAGGATGTCCACGTTGCCGGTACCCGTGTCAACCGCCACCGCCACCGCGTGGCACGCGTAGCTGAAGGTACCCGTGTCTACTTTGGCCTTGTAGCCGGCGGTGACTTCCAGACCCGCGGGGTCCACATCGGCTGGCAGCAACTGTGGCTGGCGGTACCAGATGTGGGCCACCTCGCCCAGGGTCATGCGCTGGCTGCCGTCGGCGCTGGTGATCTCGCCGCCGCCCAGCACCAGCGTGTCCGCTGGCAGCTGCAGCACCTTGGCCGCGATGTGCCGGACCCTCACCAGCATCTGTTGGCAGGCTTCCGCGACAGCGCCGCCCGACATCACCATGCAGCGCGAGCCCCAGGTGCCGGTGGAGTACGGCGTCATCGCCGTGTCGCCGTGCACCACACGCACATGCGCCGGGTCAATGCCCATCACCTCGTTGGCCACCTGCGAGAGCGTGGTTTCCAGGCCCTGGCCGTGCGAGTGCGCACCGATGCGCAGCTCCAGCATGCCGTCCGGCGTGAGCCGGGCCGAGCACTGCTCGTGCCCCGGCACCATGGGAATGCCCCAGCCAAAGTACACCGAAGTGCCGTGCGCCGCCTGCTCGCAGTAGACCGCCAGACCGACGCCCAGATACAGGCCATCGCCCGCCCGCTGTGACTTCAGCCGCTCTGCCTGCAGGGCCCGCCACTTCGGAATGTCCATCGCATCGACCGCTCGCCGGATCGCCTCGGGGTAGTCGCCCGAATCGAAATGCTTGTGGGTGATGTTGTCGTAGGGCATCTCGCACGCCTGGATGATGCTGCGCAGACGCGCTTCATGCGGTTCCACGCCGGCCTCGCGCGCCATGATGTCCATCATCACTTCCAGCGCGAAGCAGACATCGGTGCGGGCCACGCCGCGGTAGGGCAGGATGGGCGGCTTGTTGGTGGCCACCGACCAGGCGGTGCAGCGGTAACTGTCCATCTTGTAAGGGCCGGGCAGGATGGACGCCACCTGCGCCGCCTCGAGGCAGGCCGAGAAGGGGTAAGACGAGTACGCACCCGAATCCACCGTCGCCTCACAGTCGATGCCCAGCAGGCGCCCGGTGGCGTCTCCGTAGAGCGTGATGTCGTAGGCGTGTTCGCGGCAGTTGGCGTTGGCCGTGAGCTGCTCGCGCCGGTCTTCAATCCATTTCACCGGCTTGCCGATGGCGCGCGTGAGCCAGCCCAGGCACACTTCCTCGGGCAGCAGGATGCCCTTGTAGCCGAAGCCGCCGCCGACATCCGGCGCAATCACACGGATGTTCGCCTGGCTGATGCCGAGGCACTCCGACAGGCCGGCGCGGTTGATGTGCGGCATCTGCGCCGCTGTGTGCATGACGAGCTGCTCGAGCCGGGCGTTCCACTCGCACACCACGCCCCGCCCCTCCATGGGCGCCATCGATTGGCGGGCCGTGCGCAGCTTGCGGCTGACTTTTACCGCGGCCTGGCTTCGGATGTCGGCCTGGTCCACATCCGCCAGCGTCGTGAGGAACAGGTTGTCACCCCAGTGCTCATGCACCAGCGCGGGCGGTTCGGTGCGTGCCGTCAGCATGTCGACCACGGCCGGCAGTTCCTCGAACTCCACCTCGACCTGCTGTGCGATGTCTTCCGCCTCGGCCCGGGTGCGCGCCACACACATGGCCACCAGCTCACCGACCTGTCGCACCTTGCCCCTGGCCAGCGGCCACTGGTCCGAGGGCTTGAAGCCCGCCAAGCGCGTCACCGCGCGAATCGGCTGCACGCCCGCAAGGTCCGCCATGGTGAAAACCGCGTGCTCGAAACCCGCCGGCTTCGTGATGCCGAGAATGCGCCCGTGCGCAATCGGTGAGCGCACGAAGGCCACCTCCAGCATGCCTGGCAGCTTGAGGTTGCCGACGTATTCGCCCTGCCCGGCCAGAAAGCGCTTGTCTTCCTTGCGGCGCAGGCGGGCACCCACGCCCTGGTGGAACGACTCGGCCTTCATCAGGCGGCCAGACGCTGGTCGGACCACTGCGGCAACACCGGCGCATCCGCCTCGAAGCGCTCACCGCGGCGCAGGCACCAGGCAGGCCGCAGCAGACGCGGCGTGGTCACCTCGGTGCCCTCGTTGTCCTTGAGCACCCACTGGCCGCGCTCGTCGTGCAGCACGCTGATGTCAGCATCGCGGCCCACGGCGAGGGAGCCTGCCTGGTCGCTGATACCGGCCATCGCCGCTGGCCCGCTGGTCACCATGGGCACGATGTCTTCCAGCTTCAGGCCCAGCGCGAGCATGGCGGTCATGGTGGAGACGAGCGAGAAACGCACCTTGCCTGCAAACATGTGGTCGGTGTCCGGGTGGGCATCGGGTGTGCCGGCCGGCTTGGGCACCGGCGTGTTGTAGCCATGCATGTCTGCCCCCAGGGTGTGCGGCAGAATGCCGGCATCCAGCGCGATGCGCGCCATGTTGAAGCTGAAGTGCGAACCATGACCGACGTCGACCTTCAGGCCGCGCGCCAGCGCCTCACGCACGATGGGATGCACCTGGCCCTGCCGGTTCACAAAGCCGCCCGGGTGGCGCGTGAATGGATGCGCCAGGATGTCGCCCGCCTTGAGCAGTCCTACCACCTGCTCGAGGATGGTGTCGGCGTCTACCCCGTTGTCGCCGCTGGCGGGTACCGGCCACAACTGGCCGAAGTGGATGTAGAGCGGCAGATTGGCCTGCCGCGCAATCTCGGACGACAGCCGCATCACCTCAATGCCCCAGCGCGCAAAGCCGCCCAGTTCGGCATGCGCCTTGAAGCCCTTGACGATGTCGGGGTTGTCCATGGCGGCGCGGACGGTGGCATCCACGTCCAGGCAATCGGGCTTGTAGAGGGACGGGTAGTAATGCCCCTCCAGACCGCCCACCAGGTAGGACGACAAAAACGCTACCACCCGGCTCTTCTTGGCATTGACCACGAACTCGCGGAAGGCCGGCAGCGTCATGCAGGACGGCCCGCCCTGATCGATCAGCGTGGTCACGCCAGAGCGCACCCCGGCGAGGTCGGCATCCACGCCAAAGCGGCCCGTCACATACTGGAAGACGTGGGCATGGGTGTCGATCAGGCCGGGCAGCACCAGTTGCCCGCGCACGTCCACCACCTGCCGCGCGAGGCTCGTGGGGATCTCTGCCTGCACAGCGGCAATCCTGCCCGCCTGCACCGCCACGTCCATCACCGCATTCAGGCCTTGCGTCGGGTCCATCACATGGCCACCGCGCAGGATCAGGTCATACAACATGTGAGTTCTTTCAGGCGGCGTGCGCCGATTTGTCCCGCACCAGCGCAAGGCGGTGCAGGGTGATGTGGCGGATCTCCGCGCGGCTGGCTTCAATGTGCGACTTGAGCAGCATGGTCGCCTGGGGTTCCTTGCGTGACAAGATGGCCCGCAGGATTTTTCCGTGGTGGATGTAAGCCTCGTCGATGCGCTCGCGCACCGTGAAGTCCAGCCGGCGGATGATGCGGATACGCTCCTGCAGGTCGCCATGAATGCGCGCCATTTCCCGATTGCCCGATGCCAGCACCAGCGCGCCATGGAACTGCTCGTCCAGCCGTGCGACCTCGGCCGTGTCGTAGCTGCGATTCTTCTCGGGCACCAGCCAGATCCTGCGCAACTCGCCGAGGTCGGGGAAGGGATCGGCCTCGCAGATGCGCCGGACAGCGATCAGCTCGAGGTTGGTCCGCACATCGTAGAGATCATCAAAGTAGGTCAGGTCGAGCGGGCGGATCATCCAGCCGCCATGCCCGCCCGTCCTGACCATGTAGCCATCGCGGACCAGCAGATGCAAGGCAATTCGCAGCGGCGTTCTGGACAAGCCGAGACGCACCGACAACTCGCTTTCAGAGAAACGCTCCCCCGGCGCCATGCTGAATTCGAAGATCTCTGATTTGAGCTGCCCATACACCTGGCCGACCAATGTCATCTTGTCGGTGGGAGCGGTCATCACGGAAGCGGGTTGAAGCATCATGGGGTCTTGGCGTGATCTCGTGCGTCAGTGAACAGGTGCAGTGTCTGAACCAGAGAGTGCAAAAGCTGTGCCACGACATCTTCGACGCGCCTTTCATCCCGGCGCAGTGGTTCAACGCAATGGGCCCACATCGACCGCGCACAACGACAGGCCGCACGAACGGTCGCACGAAGGGCAACCCCAAGGACAGATGAAGTCCGCACCCCGAACAGGATTTTTTTTGGGATCCCAATTCACAAGAAGAGGGATCGATGCACGCCCACGATGAATGCCGTGCGCACGACGCACCAACAAGCCGCACGCTTTTGGCATGTGTGTGCACATGGCCTGTGCGACACGATCCTCCGCTCCGGTTCAAAGCGCAGTCCACGCCGTGGATGACCGCCCACGTCATTGCCGGAGAGCCGTTGCGCTTTCACGCAGGGTCTGGTGCCTCACCGCGACATGCCTTGCGTATCCGCTGCAGATTTGAAATTCCGTCTTGTACACAAATCTGGCACGTGTATTGCATAAAGGTTGCATCGTGTAACCAACCCGAACAGCTTCGGCTGTTTCTTCGTGATGAGTGCGTCCGCCGAATATCTTGAGAGGCGATTTGCCGACGGGGCGCCAGACAGCACAGGGATGGGCACGCACCCTTTCATCCAGCAGACGCTGGGGCGCCGCACCGTGCGCCGCTACACGGAGCAGATGCCCGACGATGCCTTGCTGGATATCCTCACCGCGGCAGCGCTCAGCGCTTCCAGCAAGTCGGACTTCCAGCAGGCATCGATTCTGCGCGTGACCGATGCCGGCATTCGCAGTGCCATCGGGGACCTCTTTCCCGCCATGCCCTGGATAGGCGCGTCGCCCGCCTTCTTTGTGTTTCTCGGTGACGCACGAAGGCTGCAGCGCATCGGTGCCATGCGCCACAAGCCGGTCGACAACAGCCAGCTCGAAGGCTTCTTCAACGCGACGGTGGACGCCGCCCTGGCGCTGCAGACCTTCATCCTGTGCGCAGAATCGGCTGGACTGGGATGCTGCCCGATCAGCGTGATCCGCAACCGCATTGACGAAGTGGCCAGCCTGCTGGGCTTGCCCGACCAGGTGTTTCCGGTGGCGGGCGTGTGCGTGGGTTACCCCAGCGAAACCGGCCATGTGAGCCTACGCCTGCCGCGCGCCGTCACCGTGCATCACAACCGCTATGCCGATGCCGACCTCGCGCCGCACATCGATGCCTATGACCAGCGTCGCCATGCCCGGCATGCGCTGAACCCGGCCCAGCAGCGGCTCACCGCCACCTATGGCGCGGCCGACTTTTACGGCTGGTCCGAAGACAAGGCGCGCCAGGCCAGCGAGGGGGAAGGCGCAGCGTTCCCTGTGTACCTCAAGGCGCACGGGTTCAGCTTCTGAGCCGCGTCATCACCCGCTGCACCAAGCCCTTCGTCTACGCACTTCCATTCAACTTTCCTGCACCCAGTTCCCTTGTTCACACCAACCCCCGGAGGATCACCATGCCAGCACCCCAACTCACCAAAACTTCACGCCGCAGTGCACTGGCTGCGCTCTTGTTGCCCCTCGCCCTCTGGGGCGCCGTGGGCAGTACGCAGGGCGCCACGCTGGAGGAAATCAAGAAGCGTGGCTACATGATCGTTGCCACCGAGGACGATTTCCGTCCCTTCGAGTTCATCAAGGACGGCAAGCCCACCGGTTTTGACAACGAGATGGTGGAAGCGCTGAAGAAATACGCGCCGTTCGAGGTTCGCCAGGAAATCCTGCCGTGGACGGGCATCCTGGCGGGCGTGTCCACCGGCAAGTACGACATTGCCATCACCGCCGCCATCATCACCAAGGAGCGCACGCAGTCGCTCGACTTCACCAGCCCGATTGCCGACGCCACCCACTACTACGTCAAGCGCAAGAGCGATACCGCCATCAAGTCCATCAAGGATCTGAATGGCAAAACCGTCGGCGTTCAGGCCGGCAGCGCCCTGCTCGGTCGCCTGCCTGAACTCAAAACCATGATCGAGAAGGAAGGCGGCAAGATGGGCAAGGTGGTGGAGTACACCTCGTATCCCGAGGCCTACCAGGACCTGGCCCTGGGCCGCACCGACTATGTCGTCAACACCGTCATCAACCTGAAGACCCTGGTGGCTGAAAAGCCCGCCGTGTTTGAACTGGGCCAACCCGTGTCCGGCAAATCATTCCCGGCCTGGGCCATCAAGAAGGGCAACAGCGACCTGCTGGCGTTCATGAACGAGTTCATTGCCAAGAAGAAGGCTGACGGCACCATGCCCACACTGCAGAAGAAGTGGTTCGGCGAGGCGTTCACGCTGCCCGTGTCCTTCACGCCTGAGTTCTGACCATCGCTCTGACGACCAGCGTTGTTGAAACGGCATGAGCGCAGCAGATGTCCTGGCGATCTTTCAGGGGGCCTTCACGACCCTGCTGCTGTCGGGCGTCGGGATTCTGCTGGGCTTGCCCCTCGGTCTGGGGCTGGCGTTGATCCGCTGGGCTGGGGTGCCGCTGCTGGCGCCCTGCGTGGCGGCCTACGTGAGCCTGCTGCGCGCCACGCCGCTCGTCACGCTGGTGCTGCTGCTGTTCTTTGCCTTGCCCAATGTGGGAATTTCCGTCGGGCCGATGTCCGCTGGCATTCTGGCGCTGGTGATGAACACCTCGGCCTTCAATTGCGAAGTCTGGCGGGCTGCGCTGATGGACCTGCCCAGGGACCAGATCGAAGCGGCCAAGTCCGTCGGCATGCAGCGCGGCCTGCGCCTCAAGCGCATCGTGTTGCCGCAGATTGCCCGCGTCAGCCTGCCCGGGCTGATCAATGAAATGTCGCTGCTGATCAAGGTCACCCCCGTGCTGGCCGTGGTGGGCGTGGTGGACATCACACGCGCTGCGGTCCGCATCGGCGCCGAAACCTACGAGCCTCTGCCGCCGTTTTTCGTGGCCTTGGCGATTTACATTCCGATTGTCTTTGCGCTGGTGAGCCTGCAGCGCTGGGTCGAACGCCGCCAGCTGCGCGCCGAGGCTGCCGCATGATCAGCGGCTTCGGCATCGTCTGGTCGGAACGCGGGCTGCTGCTGTCTGGCCTCGCCAACACCGTGGTGCTGTCGGTGCTGGCCGGTCTCTGTTCGCTGCTGCTCGGCGCGCTGCTTTCAACATTGCTGACGCGTCCGGGCGGCGTGCTCATGCGCAGCGCCCGCGTGTTTGTCGATGCGATGCGCTGCACACCCTTCCTGCTGTTCGCCTACATCGTCTACTACGGCCTGCCATCGCTGGGCCTGCGTTTTGACAACTGGCAGGCAGGCCTTGCGGCACTGACGATTTATCACACCGCCTACATGGGCGAGGTGCTGCGGGCCGCCTGGATGGCCCAGCCGCGCGCGCCCATCGAGGCAGGCCAGGCCTTTGGCTACAGCGGCCTGCGGCTGTTTCGGCGCATTGTGTTTCCGCCGCTGGCACTGGCGTGCGCGCCGGTGATCGGCAACCAGGTGATCCAGGTCATCAAGGACAGTGCTTTTCTCACCATCATCGCGCTGCCCGAACTGACCCATGCGGCAAGCTCGATTCAGTCGCGCCACTACATTCCCTTTGCCGCATTCATTTCTGCCGTGCTGCTTTACTGGGCCCTGTGCCTGGTGATCGAAGCCGGCGTTTCATCTGTTGGCCGTATGGCTGAGGCACGCCGATGACCGTTCAATCTCCGACCGCAGTCGCTGCGGTCATCCCGCCCATCCTGAGCGTGTCGGGTCTGTCCAAGAGCTTCGGCAGCCTGCAGGTGCTGCAGGACATCCAGTTCAGCGTGTCACGCGGCGAAACCGTCTGCCTGCTCGGGCCTTCGGGCTCCGGCAAATCGACACTGCTGCGTTGCATCAACTGGCTGGAGCGTCCAGACAGCGGACGCATCCTGCTGGACGGCGAACCGGTGGGCATCTCGCGTGGCGGCGTGGTCATGGGCGACCGCGACCTCGCCCACACGCGCACCCGCATCGGCATGGTGTTCCAGCACTTCGCACTGTGGCCCCACCTCACCGTGCTGCAGAACGTGATGGAGGCACCGCTGCATGTGCAGCACCGGCCACGGGCCGAGGTGCTGGCCGAGGCCGAGGCGCTGCTGCGCCGCGTGGGGCTGTACGACAAGAAGGATGTGTTTCCGGCGCGCCTGTCTGGCGGCCAGAAGCAGCGCGTGGGCATCGCCAGGGCACTGGCGATGAAGCCGGCGCTGCTGCTGTTCGACGAGCCGACCAGCGCACTCGACCCGGAACTGGTGGGCGAAGTGCTGGCCGTGATGCGGGATCTCGCCGCCGAAGGCATGACCATGATCGTTGTTACCCACGAGATGGCTTTCGCCCGCGAGGCCGCCAGCCGCGTCATCTTCATGGACATGGGTGCCATCGTGGAAACCGGCCAGCCGGAAGCCTTCTTCTCGGCCCCCACCACCGACCGCGCGCGCCAGTTCCTGCTGCGTTACTCGGGCACCTCGCCGGCGGTCAGCGCCGTGGCGGCATGAACCTTTTCATTGACTTCCCACTTCCACCATGACACCCATTTTTCACCTCCTCAAAGATGCCCCGAAACCGGTGGCACCCTACAGCCACGCCGTGGAAGCCGGCGGCATGGTGTTCATCACCGGCCAGCTCGCCACCGATCCGGACAACGATGACCTGCCCATCCCGGCGGGCATCGAGGCCCAGACCGCCAAAGTGATGAGCAACCTGACCCGCGTACTCAAAGGGCTGGGCCTGAACCTGGCGCACGTGGTGAGCGTGCGGGTATTCCTGACCGACTTCGAGCGTGACTATGCCGCGATGAACACGCTGTATGCCAGCTATTTCCCCGACAATCGGAGGCCAGCACGCACCACTGTGGGCGTGACCGGGCTCGCACGCGGCGGCATCATCGAGATTGACATGATTGCCGTGCGTCCCTGACAACAAGAGAGACAAGCCGGGCCCTGCCCGGTCACACCATGACCACACACCTTCTTCCCGCCAGCGTGGACACGTGCCACTGGGGCCTGTTCGACGCCAAAATTCCGCCCGTGCTTCATGTGCAAAGCGGTGACCGCCTGACCGTGGACACCGTGAGCGGCGGCCCCGACGCGCTGCCGCCTGCCGACAAGTTTCACATTCCACCCGAGCTGCTGGACATCCACGCCCGCACGCCTCGGCATGTGCCGGGCCACATCCTCACCGGGCCGGTGTTTGTGGAAGGTGCCGAGCCTGGCGACACGCTGGAAGTGCGCATCATCGACATCAAGCTGCGGCAGGACTGGGGCTACAACTTCATCCGCCCGCTGGCAGGCACCCTGCCCGACGAGTTCGACACCTACCGCCTGATGAACATCCCGCTGGATGCCGAGCGCATGGTCGGCCGCCTGCCCTGGGGTCTCGACCTGCCACTGCACCCCTTCTTCGGCGTGATGGGTGTGGCACCCCCTGCACACTGGGGCCGCATCAGCACCATCGTGCCGCGGGCCCACGGCGGCAACCTCGACAACAAAGAGCTGCGTCCCGGCAGCTCGCTGTTCCTGCCCGTGCATGTGCCCGGCGCGCTGTACTCCTGCGGCGACGGCCACGCAGCGCAGGGCGACGGCGAGGTCTGCACCACGGCGATTGAAACCGCGCTGCAGGGCACCTTCGAGCTGATCCTGCACAAGAACACCGCGCTCGGCTATCCGCGGGCCGAAACGCCTACGCACTACATCACCATGGGGATGGCGCCCACGCTGGACCAGTGCATGGACATCGCGCTGCGCGACATGATCGTGCTGCTGACCGAGCGCGGCCTGTCGCGCGAGGATGCCTACACGCTGTGCAGCCTGGGTGTCGACTTCCGCATCACGCAAACCGTCAACACCCACCGCGGCGTGCATGCCATGCTGCCCAAAGGGCTGGCGCCATCCGTCAAGACATCATGACACCCCTGCACGATACAGCCCAGGCCGAGCGCGATGCGCACCGTGCGCGCTACGAGCAATTGCGCGCTGCTGGCCAGGGCGCGGCCAAACAGGCACTGCCGCCCGCCACTGACCGCAGCCAGCCCCTGCCGCCCGGGGCGCTGCTGCACCACGAAGAGGTGCCCGGTGGCTGGTACCACGCCACCCGCCTGACGCGCGGCGAGGCGCTGCGCATTGTCAACACCACCGGCACCTCTGCCGTCTCGCTGATGGCGTGGAGCGTCGCCGACACGTCCGAGCGCCTGTACCTGGTGGACACGATGAAGATCCAGTGGAGCATCGCCATCTGCAAGGGCCGCGTCCTCTACACCGACATGGGCCGTGTGGCACTGTCGGTCATTGAAGACACCTCGGGTGCGCACGACGCACTGGTCGGCCCGACCACGCAGTCGTCGATGCAGGCAGCGCTCGGGGCTGGCGCCTGGCGCAACTCGCGCGACAACTTTCTGGCAGCTGCGGCCAAGCTGGGGCTGTCACGGCGCGACCTTCACCCCTGCCTCAATTTCTTCGCGCCGGTCGGCGTGGATGCCGAGGGCCGCTTCGTCTGGCAACCCGGCCAGCGCACAGCCGGTGACTTTGTGGACCTGCGCGCCGAGATGGACCTGTGGGTCATCGTCTCCAACGCCGGCCATCCGCTGGACCCGGCGCTGGCCGCCACGCCGGGCCCCATCGACATGATGCGCTTCACCGTCCCGCCAGCGCGCGCCGACGACCTCTGCCGCAGCGGCAGCCCGGAGGCCACACGCGCCTTCGAACTCACCGAACGCCATGTTCGCCACGGCTACACGGAGCTTGCCGCATGACTGCCCCACTGGACATTTCCCAAGCGGTACTCAACGAAGTCATCCCGGCACGCGCGCCCTGGTCCCATGTACTCAGGCGCGGCCAGACCCTGCGGGTGATTGACAGCGAAGGCCAGCAGGCGCTGGATGCGCTGTTTTATTCGCACCACGACACCGCCGAGCGCTACAGCGCACAGGACACGCTGCGCGAACAAGGCTCGGCCTATATCGCGCTGGGCACGCGGCTCATCTCCAACGAAGGCCGACTGATGGCACGCATCACGGCAGACAGCTCGGGCCGCCACGACACGCTGGCTGGCTGCTGCTCCTGCGAAAGCAATGCGGTGCGTTTTGGCGAGGCCATCAAATACCAGCACGCCTGCCGCGAGAACTTCACGCTGGAGCTGGGTCGCTACGGGCTCGGCAAGCGGGACATCGTACCCAACGTCAACCTCTTCATGAACGTACCCGTCGACACCGCCGGCGACTTCGCCGTCGTCGACGGCATCTCGCCGCCGGGCAGTCATGTGGACCTGATTGCCGAGATGGACCTGCTCTGCGTGTTCTCGAACTGCCCGCAGATCAACAACCCCTGCAACGGCTTCAACCCGACGCCGGTACAGGTGCTGATCTGGGACACGGCGCCGGCGACGTCGTAGCCAGCGAATCAATCCTTCATCGGGAACCGCGTTCCCCAGCCCAGCCGGCTTTCGACCCACAGCGCGGTTTCCAGCAAGGTGCGGTCGCCGCCCCATGGGCTGGCGAGTTGCACGCCCAGCGGCAAACCACGGGCTGACAGCGCAGCGGGCAGCGAAATCGCCGGTGCGCCGAACAGCGTGAAGGGCGTGCAGAAGGCTGCGTCACCCGTGGCATCCAGGCCGGCAGGTGCCTCACCGAAGGCTGGCGCCGTCAACACGGCATCGAATGGCGCCATGTAGTCAGCAAAGGCGCGCGTCAACGTCTGCTGGTCCTTGAGCGCCTGTATATAGTCCAGCACCGGGATGGCTTGGCCGCGCGCCACCAGATCCAGCGAAGGCTGGCTGATGCGCGGCGGCTTTTCCTCGGCGAGGTGGTGATTCACCGCCGAGCCTTCCGCATCACACAGCGTTTGCGCCACGGCCCAGCTGGTGTTGAAAACGTCTGGCCATTCCAGCCATGTCACTGAAGCCCCGGCGGCGGCCATCTGATGCGCAGTGTGCTCGACCACGGCCTGCTGCTCGGCGCTCAGCCGTTCCCACATCGACGTGCGCAACACCACCAGTCGCGGCGCTTTCGCAGCCGGGGCCACTGGCCAAACCGGTGCGGGCGTGGGCAGGCGCGGAAAGTCAAGGCCATCTGCAGCCGTCAGCAGCGACGCCACCAGGGCGGCATCGACCACGTGGCGGGCCATCACGCCTACATGGTCAAGGCTGTGCGCCAGCTCGTACACACTGGTGCGCGGAATCGAGCCGTAGCTGGGCTTGTAGCCGACCACACCACAAAACGCTGCAGGCCGGACGACCGAGCCGAGCGTCTGCGTACCCAGCGCCGCGGGCACACACCCGGCCGCGACAGCCGCCGCCGACCCGCTGGACGAACCGCCCGGGGTGTGCGCCAGATTCCACGGGTTGCGCGTCTTGCCGGCCTGGCGCCACGCGAACTCGGTGGTGACCGTCTTGCCGAACATCACCGCACCTGCCTCGGCGAGCGCCTCCACGACCCAGGCAGACTGTTCCGGCACATGGCCGCGAAAAGCCGCCGAGCCCATCTCGGTGGGCACGCCGCGGGTGGCGATCACATCCTTGACACCCACGGGCATGCCGCCCAACGGCCCCCTCGCTGGCAGGGCCGCTGCGTGCCGCACCGCGTCTTCGTCGAAGTGGATGAAGGCCCCCAGCTGCGGCTCCACAGCCCGCGTGCGGGCGATGCAGCTGTCCACATACTCGGCGGCCGTGAAGTCACCGGCGGCCACTGCCGCCAGGGCCTCGACAAGGCCCAGTTCATGAAGAGACATGCTGGCGGCTTACTTCATGGCCAGTGCTTTTTTGATATAGCCGCTGGAGATGAACTTGTCATACGCCGGCTGGGCGCCCAGATTGCCGAGGGCGATCTGCGTGTCCATGCTCACCTTCAGCGCCGCCGGCGTGATGTCCACGCTCGGTGGGTAGACGTTGTCCTCGATCATGCGTTTCACGGCGCTCTCGACCACCACCGGGTCCAGCGTGGGGAATTCCTTCTTGGCAATCGCCACGGCTGCTGCAGGGTCGGAGCGGATGGCGCGCAGTGCAGCCTCCAGGCCATTGACAAACTTCTGCGTCACCTCAGGGTCCGCATCGGTGCGGGTGGTGATGGCCGAGAAAGCGTAGGGGCCGTAGAGCTTGGGGAAACCCATGACCACTTTCATGCCCTTGGCCACGGCCTGGTCCAGACCGGGTTCGTACATCACCGCCACTTTGCCCTGACCGGCCGTGAAGGCGCCGATTTCAGTGCCCAGTGGAACCTGCAGCATTTTGATGTCTTTCTCGCCGTCCATGCCGTTCTCCTTGAGGAGCTTGAGCAGCAGCGAGGTGCTGGTGGTCGGCATCTGGCCGGTCACCACGGTTTCACCCTTGATGTCCTTGATGCTGTTGAACTTGAAGTCGGGCGTGGTGGCGATCCACACGGCGGCGCCGTTCACGCAGTTGGCGACGATCTGCACCGGCGCGCCTTTGGAGGCGGCAATGGCCGGCCACTCCGGGCCATGCAGCGAGAACTGCGCGCTGCCCGAAATCACCGCTGCCAGCGCTGCGCTGGGCGCACCGGCGGTTTCCTTCACCACGTCGAGACCCTGTTTGGTGAACGAGCCGTTGTTGATGCCCACATAGAGCGGCAGGTAGAGCATGGACTGGAAGGCCTGCGAGATCACGACCTTTTTGTTCTGGGCCATGGCAGAGCCGGTGGCCAGCCCCATGACCAGACCAAGGGCGAGAAGACGCGAGACAAGCTTGAAGGGTTTCATGGATTTCCTCTTGATGAAGTGAATGACGGGACACGATGCACTAGACGCGAAGTTCCTGGCGGTGATCGGTGGATTTCCACGGCAGCAGGCTGCGCTCGATCCAGTCGATGACGAAATACAGGATGAAGCCCACGGCCATCAGCGTGAACAGGCCCAGCCACACCGTGTTGAGGTCGTACAGGCTCGACGCCGTGAAGATCAGGTGGCCCAGGCCGCGCTGCGACGAAATGAACTCGCCCACCACCGCACCGACCAGCCCGAAGCCGACATTGATGCGGAAGGTCGCGACGATGGCCGGCAGCGACGACGGCACAATCACGCTGTAGAAAATCTGGTGCTTGTTGGCCCCCAGGGTGACCATCAGGCCCTGCAGGTCCGGGTCGGCGTCCTTCGCGGCCTGGTAGGCGGCGATCAAAGCCACGATGGCCGTGAGTGAAATCGCCAGCGCCACCTTGGAGGTGAGGCCGGTGCCGAACCACAGGATGATGATGGGTGCAAACGCGATCTTGGGCACGCTGTTGAAGGCCACCACGATCGGCTCGACCGTACGGGCGATGAAGGGCGAGTACCAGAGCGACAACCCCAGCAAGGAGCCCACCACGGTGCCGATGACAAAGCCCAGTGTCGCCTCGAACACCGTGACCCAGGTGTCGTACAGCAGCGAGCCGTCCAGCACCGCCTTGACGGCGTAGCTGGCAATTCCGGCGGGCGAGCCGAACAGGAAGGCCGATATCCAGCCCATGCGCACGCCAGCCTCCCAGAGGCCCAGCACCACCGACACCAGCAGCAGTTGCAGGCCCACGCGCACCACCGACTCGGGCAGCGGCGCAGAAGGTGCGCGGGGCGGCACCTGCACGGACGGCAGGGCGCCGATGGACACCCCCATGAGTTGCTCGTTGGCACCGGGACTGATGTTGCTCATGCGGCTTTCCTGCGGGTTTGGATGTCCAGTTCGGCGCACAGGGCGTGGAAGTATTCCGAAAAACGCGGATCGCTGCGCGCACCGATGGGTGTGCGTTCCTGAATATCAATGCTGTAGTTGGCCTTGACCTGGGTGGGCCGGCCACTGAGCACCGTGACGTTTCGCGACAGGGCTACGGCCTCATCGATGTCGTGTGTCACCAGGATCACGGTTTTCTTGAAGGTGTCGACAGCTTCGATCAGCACGCCTTCCAGATAGAGGCGGGTCTGGTAGTCGAGCGCTGAAAACGGCTCGTCCAGAAGAAGAATGTCCGGGTTGCTAATCAGCGTGCGGATCAGCGCGACGCGCTGCCGCATGCCACCCGACAAGGTTCGCGGGTAGGCATTTTCAAATCCCGAGAGGCCATAGGTGTGCAGGTATTCCATGGCCGTCTCGCGCGCTTCGGCCATCGGTATCTTCTTGAGCTCCAGACCCAGCAGCACGTTTTCGAGCACGGTGCGCCAGGGAAAGAGCAGGTCTTTTTGCATCATGTAGCCGACACGGCCACGCAGGTTGCCCGTCGGGATCCCGTCCACCTGCAGGGTTCCCTCGTCCGGCGACAGCAGGCCGGCAATGATGTTGAATACCGTCGTCTTGCCGCAGCCGCTGGGGCCGATCACACTGAGAAAACCGCCCTGCGCCACCGTGATGTCAACACCATCGAGCACCTGCAAGGACCCGGTCTTGGACGGAAAGGACTTCCGGATGCCCTGCAGTGACAGCTTGGGCGGCGGCGTATCGGGCGCATCCAGGGCACTCATGTGTTGCGCCTGTTTCGATCAGAAAGAGTGGGCCTGAAAGTGGGCATGGGAGTTCTTAGGTTGCAAAGTAAAACAGGACACTCTTCGCAACATCCATGCCACGCGGACGGCTGCAGGGCGTACCGGCCAGGGGGCACTGACGTGACCGTATCCGTGCACGGACCCGCGGCAACGTGCGGGCAAGCACTTGATTTGTGCATCGCGCACAACGAAGGTCAGCGAAGGTCAGCGAAGGCCCGGATCAGGGCGGACGCACGGAAGCCCGCCAGATTTATACTGGCGCCCTGGTTTCCAGCCATCCCGTTCCGACGCTGTGAGCGGCGTGTCGCAGTCCTGCGGTCACCCATGCTGGCGCCCAGGCCCTCAGGCAACAGCCTGCGTCCGTCACACGCGTGACGGTTCTTATTTCTCCATCCCCATGACTACACCTGCAAGGCCTGACCTGGCACCTGTGCCGTCTTCCGTCCCCAGAATGTTCAGCGCCGGCTGGTGGCGCCATTTCCGGCCCGCGCGCACTGGCATCAATGCGCGGGAACGCCTGCGTCTGGTCACCGGTGCGCTGCTGGGCATCTTTTTCACCGGCTTTCTCTGCACCCTGGCCGCGCCGTCCTGGCCTCCGGGCTGGCCCTGGCTGGTGGCACCGATGGGCGCCGCCGCCGTGCTGGTGTTTGCCGTTCCTGCCAGCCCCATGGCCCAGCCGTGGCCGGTGATTGGCGGCAACACGCTGTCGGCCGTGGTCGGCATGGTTGCGGCCCATGTGGCGCAGCGGCTCGGTTCGCCCGAGCTGGCCGCAGCCATCGCCGTGGCGGCGGCGATCGCGCTGATGCTGGCGCTTCGCTGCCTGCATCCGCCAGGGGGCGCCACCGCGCTCATGATGGTGCTCGGCGGTATGTCGGACCCCCGCTTCATCGCCTATCCGGTGCTGCTCAATGCGGTGCTGCTGGTGATGGCCGGCGTCGTCTTCAACAACATCACCGGCAGGGCCTACCCCCACATCCAGAATGCGCCCAAGGAAGACCGGCAACTCGACGCCGACCTCGACGCGATTCTGGCGCGCTACAACCAGGTGCTCGATGTCAGCCGGGACGACCTCCGCAATCTGGTGGCCGAGGCGCAGATGCGCGCCTACGACCGCAAGCTGGCCGAAGTGCGCTGCGCCGACATCATGTCGCGCGACCTGGTCACCGTGCAGTTCGGCACCTCGCTGCAGGACGCGTGGGCTTTGCTGCGGGACCGCGGCATCAAGGCACTGCCGGTGGTGGACCGGAGCTTTCGCATCGCCGGCATCATCACGCTGGCCGATTTCCTGAGGGCGGCCGAGCTGGACATCCACGAAGGCTTCGACGAGAAGCTCAAGAAGCTGGTCAGGAGCACCCGCAGCATGTATGCCACCAAGCCCGAGGTGGTGGGTCAGATCATGACCCGCAATGTGCGTGTCGCCCGGATGGACCGGCACCTAGTCGATCTGGTGCCGCTGTTCGGCAGTTCAGGGCACCATCACATCCCGATCGTGGGAGAGGGCGAGCGCCTGGTGGGCATGATCACCCAGTCGGACCTGGTCGCCGCGCTGGGGCGTGCGGTGGACCCGGCCACATAAACACACTGCCGACAACAGGCGTCAGGCCGCGCCCCGCTTGCGCCGCGCCGCCACAGACATCCCCTTGCCCGCGGTCGTCAGCAACTGGGCGAAGGCGGCAGCGGCTGGCGACAGGCTGCGGCCGCTGCGCCGCACGATGGCGAGCGTGCGGCTGATCGACGGATGCTCCAGCGTCACGCCCACCACGGCAGCCGGCCGCCGCGGCAGCGTGAGACTGGGCACCACCGCCAGGCCCAGCCCGCTTTCCACCAGTCCGATGAGCGTGGACACGTGGCGCACCTCGATGATGGGGCGCGGCAGCGGCGGCAGATCAGCCAGCGCCTGATCGATGAAGAGCCGGTTGCGCGACGCATGCGACACCCGTGCCTGCGGGTAGTCCGCCAGTTCTTCCCAACGCACCGAACGACGCTTGGCCAGCGGATGGCCGGCCGGACACGCCAGCACATAAGACTCTTTCAGCAGAGGCGTGAATTCAACCTCCGGGTCCTGCATGCCGATGTAGTTGACGGCGAAGTCGGCGTCACCATGCTTCACGCTCGCCAGCACCTGGTCGGCGCCCTCCTCGATGATGCGCACCAGCACGTGCGGGTAACGCTCCCGGAAAGCGCGGATCACCGGCGGCAGGAAGTGGTGGACGGCAGAAAACACGCAGCCTATCGTCACGTCGCCTGTCTCCAGCTCCGCTGCATCGCGCAGGCTCAGCACGGACCGGTCGATGTCCTCCACAAGCCCGCGCATCTCCTCGAGAAAGCGTCGGCCCAGCACCGTCAGCTCGACACTGCGCGTCGTGCGGTCGAACAGCCGCACGCCGAGCATGTCCTCCAGATGGGAAATGCGCCGCGACAGCGCGGGCTGCGACAGGTGCAGCGCCTTGGCAGCCGCGGCGAAGCTTTGCAGTTCGCCCACGGTGACAAATGCGCGCAGATCGGCCAGCGATGGTTTCAGCATGGGGACTCATTCATGCAGAACATGCAATAAAACCTCAGAAACTTGCAATATACATCCGATACGCACTGGAACAACATCGCTGCACAACAAGGAGACAACACGCATGAAGCGACGCCATCTGCTCACCGCAGCATCGGCTGCCATTGCCATGCCCGGGCTGTTGCTGGCCCAGGCCTGGCCGACCAAGCCGATCCGGTACATCGTGCCCGTTGCTGCCGGTGGCGGCAACGACATGATCGCCCGCGTGGTGACGGAGCGATGGGGAAGAGCGCTGGGGCAAAGCTTCGTTGTCGACAACCAGAGCGGCGGTGGCGGCGTGGTGGCCAGCCTCACCACCGCCCGTGCTGCGCCCGACGGCTACACCCTGATGCAGGGTTACGTGGCGACGCACGGCACCACACCGGCCACGCGCCGGGTGAACTACGACGCCATCAAGGACTTCACGCCCATCGGCATGATAGGGGCCACGCCCAACGTGCTGGCGATCAACGACAGCGTGCCTGCGAAGAACGTCAGAGAGTTCATCGACTACGTCAAGCGCAACCCGGGAAAGCTGAGCTACGGATCGGCCGGCCCGGGCTCGCTCACGCACCTGACCATGGAGTTGTTCAAGCAGGAAACCGGCGCCTTCATGCTGCACATCCCCTACCGCGGCATCGCGCCTGCGATCAACGACCTGCTGGGCGGGCAGACGCAGGCGATGTTCCCAGGCCTGGCGGCGGCGTTGCCGCACCTGCGCTCGGGCCGCATGCGCGCCCTGGCTGTGACTGGCAAGCAGCGCAGCGCGCAGTTGAAGGACGTGCCCACGATGGAGGAGATCGGCTTCAAGGGCTTCGACGCCATGCAGTGGTACGGCTCGGTCGGCCCTGCGGGCATGCCGGCAGACGTGGTGCGGCGCCTGAATGAAACCCAGGTCGCCGTCCTGAAGGCGCCCGATCTGGCCGAGAAGCTCGCGGGCGAGGCGGTCGAGCCCTGGCCGATGACGCCTGAGCAATTCGGGCAGTACATCCGGACCGACATTGCGCGCTGGACTGCGCTGGCCAAAGCCCGCAACATTCACCTGGACGAGTAGTACCCGCCTGCTCCGTTCGCCTTCCTGATCGATGACTGACCCAACATCCTGTTGACCGCCTCACCCCCTTCGCTGCCGACACGGCCGCGCTTTCCTTCACCGCCCTCCTGCCCAAGCTGGTCGCCTTCCGCCCACCCCGCGGGTGGATGCCGGCGCCTGACCTGAAGCCACTTTGCTGGCCATTCCACCCATGACATCTGCTACTCCCCTGCGCATCGGCATCCTCAACGGCGACGACATCGGCCACGAGATCGTGCCTGCCTCCGTCGACATCAGCCGTGCCGCTGCCGCGCTGCACGGCGTGGCCATCGACTGGCACCCGCTGCCCATCGGTGCGCGCGCACTCGACACCCACGGCCACACGCTGCCGCCGGAAACGCTGGCCACGCTGCAGACGCTCGACGGCTGGATCCTCGGCCCGATCGGCCACCGCCTGTACCCCAAGCTGCCGAATGCCATCAATCCGCACCCCATCCTGAGGAAGCAGTTCAACCTGTTCGCCAACGTGCGCCCCACCCGGTCGTACCCTCACATCGGCTGCCTGCATGACAACATCGATCTGGTGATCGTGCGCGAGAACAACGAAGGCTTCCAGCCCGACCGCAACATGCTCATGGGTAATGGTGAGTTCCGGCCGAATGACGAGGTGACGCTCTCGGTGCGGGTGATCACCCGTACCGGCAGCCGCCGCGTGGCACGCGCCGCCTTCGAACTGGCGCGCCAGCGCCGCAAGCACCTCACCTACATCCACAAGGACACCGTGTTCAAGCTCAGCTGCGGCATGTTCGTGGAAGAGTGCCAGAAGCTCGCGGCCGAATACCCCGACGTGCGGGTGGACGATGTGATCGTCGACACCTTCGCCATGCGCCTGGTGCGCGACCCGCAGAGCTTTGACGTGGTGGTCACCACCAACATGTTCGGCGACATCCTCTCCGACGAAGCCGCCGGCCTGGTGGGCGGGCTGGGCATGGCGCCTGGCCTGTGCATTGGCGATGGCGATGTGGCCATGGCGCAGGCCACGCACGGCTCCGCGCCCGACATTGCCGGCCGCGGCATTGCCAACCCGTACGCCATGATCGAGTCCACCCGTATGATGTTCGAATGGCTGGGGCACAGCCGCCACAACGACGGCGCGGTGCGCATGGCAGCGTCCATGTCGCGCGCAGTGACGGCGGCGCTGGGCGACGCGCAGGCGCGCACCGGCGACATCCGCGGCACGGGCAACACCGCCCGCTTCACACAGGCCGTGCTGCACCACCTCACCTCCTGAATCCATCCACAAGCATTCCTCCACAAGCCACTGAGACAGCGAGACTTTTCATGCCCCATCTTCCCGCCTCCTCCGCCCTCCAGCGCTTTCGCGTGATCGACCTCACCCAGGTGCGCGCCGGCCCCACGGCCTGCCGCCAACTGGCCGACTGGGGCGCCGACGTGATCCAGGTGCAGATGCCCGACCACATGCGCGGCGACGACACGCTGGGCGGGCAGGACGGCTCCGACTACCAGTACACGCACCGCAACAAACGCTCCATCACGCTCGACCTGAAGCAGGCCGAAGGCATCGCGACGCTCAAGCGCCTGATCGCCGGCGCCGACGTGGTGGTCGAGAACTTCCGGCCCGACGTGAAGCACCGCCTCGGCATCGACTACGAAACGCTGTCCATCGACAACCCGCGCCTGGTGTACGCCAGCATCTCGGGTTTCGGGCAGACCGGGCCACTGGCCACGCGGCCGGGCTTTGACCAGATCGCGCAAGGCATGGGCGGGCTGATGTCGGTGACGGGCACGCCAGGCGGTGAGCCGATGCGCGTGGGCATTCCGATTGCCGATTTGTGTGCCGGCATCTTCGCGGCCCAGGGCATTCTGGTGGCGCTGCTGGAGCGCGAAGCCTCGGGCAAGGGCCAGTTCCTGCACACCTCGCTGCTGGAGGCCATGGTCTACATGATGGACTTCCAGACCTCGCGCTTCCTGATCGACGGCGAGATCGCCACGCAGGCCGGCAACTTCCACCCGACCAGCATCCCGACCGGCGTCTACAAGGCCCGAGACGGCTACATGAACATCGCAGTGTTCGGCTCGAAAATCTGGGAGCGCTTCTGCAACATCCTCGGCGCGCCCGAATGGATCACCGACCCGCGCTACCACGACAAGCCCGGCCGGTCGGTCAACCGCGACACGCTCAATGCCGAGATCAACCGGCGCCTGGCCAGCCACGACCGCAGCCACTGGATCCAGCAGTTCAACGACGGCGGCGTGGCCTGCGGCCTGATCAACAACATGCGCGAGGTGTTCGAGGAGCCGCAAGTCCAGCACCTGGGCATGGTCAAGGACGTTGTCTCACCGACGCAGGGCCCGCAGCGGCTGGTCGGCCAGCCGGTCCAGCTGGAGCGCACGCCCGGCACCGTCACCCGTTCCGCACCGCGCCGGGGCGAGCACTCGGAAGAAATCCTGCTCGAGCTGGGCCTCAGCCCGGGCGACCTCACCCGCATGAAAGCCACCGGAGTCTATTGATGAGCCAACCCACCCCCAACCCTGTCTACACCTCCAGCACCGAACGCGTCCAGACTTGGCTGGACGGCAGCACCCTGCACATCCGCTTCAACAACCCGGCCAAGCACAACGCGCTGTCGGTCGACATGTGGGAGGCCGTGCCGCCGCTGCTGGCACTGGCGCGTGACGACGACCGCGTGCGCCTGGTGGCGTTCACAGGCGCGGGCGAAAAGGCCTTTGTGTCCGGTGCCGACATCTCGCAGTTCGAGGACATGCGCGCCGCACGCGAAGCCGTCACCTACTACGAAAAAATGGCCGAGACCACGCTGATGGGCATCTACGACTTCCCCAAGCCCACGCTGGCCTGCATTCACGGTTACTGCATCGGCGGCGGCGTGAACGTGGCGATCAGCTGCGATATCCGCATCGCTGCCACCGATTCGGTGTTCGCCATTCCCGCGGCCCGGCTGGGCCTGGGCTACCGCTATTCCGCCATGAAGAACCTGGTCGACCTGATCGGCCCCGGCGCAGCCAAGGATTTGTTCTTCACGGCGCGGCGCATCGGTACCGACGAAGCCAAGGCCCTGGGCCTGGTGTCGCGCGTCTGCGCACCCGAAGCGCTGGAGGCCCTGCTGGCCGAATACGCTGCGGCAATCGCTGAAAACGCCCCGCTGACGGTGATGGCCGGCAAGGCCATCACCCGCGAGATCATGAAGCCTTCGCCGGAGCTCGACATGGCGCTGTGCACCTCGCTGATCCGCGGCTGCTTCGACAGCGCCGACTACGCCGAAGGCCGCACCGCCTTCATGCAAAAGCGCAAGCCGGTGTTCACCGGCCGCTGACCCATCACACACCCCACACAAGAACAAGGAACACACCATGCAGTCCTACTGGATGCAAATGACCGACACCGACACGCTGCTGGAAATGCGCGACAGCCCCGTGCCCACACCAGGCCCGGGCCAGTTGCTGGTGCGCATGCACGCCGCCTCGCTCAACCGCGGCGAGTTCCTGCTCGGCCATGGCCTGCACGGCAAGGCCGGCACCTGGAAGGCGATTGGCGGCGAAGGCGCGGGCGAGGTCACCGCGGTGGGCGCCGGGGTCACCCGCTTTCAGCCGGGCGATCGCGTGATGGCCCGCTGCCCGGGCTCGTTCTCGCAGTACGCGCTGATGGAGGCCGCCGAAGCCATGGCCGTGCCTGCCAACCTTTCATGGGAGCAAGCGGCCAGCATTCCGATGACCTTCCTGGTCTCCTACGACATGCTGGTGCTGCAAGGCCGCCTGAAGGCCGGCGAATGGCTGCTGATCAACGGCGTGTCGTCGGGCGTCGGCGTGGCCTCGCTGCAATTGGGCAAGGCCCTGGGTGCACATGTCATCGGTACCTCGGGGTCGGCAGAGAAGCTGGCTGCGCTCCAGCCACTCGGCCTGGACCTCGCCCTGTGCACGCGCAAGGCCGACTTCGGACCGGCCGTGATGGAAGCCACTGCACAGCGCGGCGCAGACCTGATCGTCAACACCGTCGGCGGTACCGTGTTTGCAGAGAACATTCGTGCGCTGGCCTTCGAAGGCCGCCTGGCCACGGTGGGCTATGTCGATGGCGTCGTGCGCGCCGAGATCGACCTCGACGCCCTGCACGCCAAGCGGCTGACGCTGTTCGGCGTTTCCAACAAGCTGCGCAGCAAAGAACAGCGGGCCGCCGCCGTGCCGCGCTTCGTGGCGGAGGTCATTCCGCATTTCGCGGCCGGACGCATCCTGCCGCAGATCGACCAGGTGATGGATCTCGCGCAACTGCCCGAGGCCAAGGCACGCATGGAAGCCGGCGGCCATATCGGCAAGATCGCGTTGCGCATACCGCTCGCGCCCTGAGTTTCAACCCGAAGAAGGAGACAAGACAATGAAAAGCAGGAATCTGGTTCTGGCTCGCGTGATGGCGCTGGCCTTGGGTGCATGCGCCGGCGCGGCGCTCGCACAGCCCGCCGCCTATCCCAACCGGCCGATCCGTCTGGTCGTCGGCTTCGCACCTGCGGGCGCGGCCGACCTGGTCGCCCGCGCCATGAGCGACGCCCTCGGCAAAGCGCTCGGGCAAACAGTCATCGTCGACAACAAGCCAGGCAACGGCTCCAGCATCGCGGCGGATCTGGTAGCCAAGGCACCGCCTGACGGCTACACCTTGCTGATCGCCAGCCCGAGCAGCATCTCGGTCAACCCGGCGCTGAACCCCAAGCTGACCTACACCCCGGCCGACCTGCTGCCGGTCACGAAGATGACGACGTCGCCCCTGGTGCTGGCCGTCAATGCGGCCAGCACCATCCGCACCGTGCCTGAATTGATTGCCGCAGCCAAGAAAGACCCCGGCAAGCTCAACTATTCCACGTCGGGCAACGGTTCTGCGCCGCATCTGGGCGCTGCGCTGTTCACCATGCTGACCGGCGCCGAAATGACGCATGTGCCCTATCGCGGCGGCGCGCTGGCCATCCAGTCGCTGCTGGCTGGCGACACCCAGGTGACCTTCGGCACGGCCCCGTCCGTCCTGCCGCAAGCCAGCGGCGGAAAGCTGCGCGCCATCGCCGTCAGCACGCGCGAGCGATCGCCGCTGGTGCCCGACCTGCCCGGCATGAAGGAGGCCGGCCTGCCGGAATACAACCTCGAATTCTGGTACGGCATGTTCCTGCCCGCCGGCACACCGCCCGCCGTTGTCAAGAAGGTCTATGACGCGACCATCACCGCCATGCAACAGCCCTCGGTCAAAGCCGCGCTGGCGCGCGAAGGCACGGAGGTGTCGATCTCCCGCTCCCCGGAGCAGTTCAGCAGCTTCCTGGTCGAAGACAGCAAGTTCTGGGTGAACCTGGTCAAGGGCGCCAAAGTCAAGGTGGAGTGACGGCGCGGCTCTTCTCTGTGAAGAGCCCGGTACGCTGGCCTGCTTGAGCTCCTGGCGCATGCAGACGGGTGGCGCATCACAGGCTCCCATCGTGGTCACTTCCCCTGTACCCATCCACGGAAGAATTGATTACGATCCAAAGAAACACCTGGAGACATCACATGCGCCTGGCGATTCTTAAGTTCCGTCGTGTCGGCATTGCGCTGGCCGTAGCCTGCACTGCCTTGACCAGTGCGCATGCCCGGGTGACCCGCATCGTCATCGACGAGGTCAAGCCCATGCCGGCGGGCCAATACGGCAGCGTGGCCGCGGAACAGGTGGCGGGCCGCGCGTTTGGTGAGCTGGAGCCCGACGCACCAGCGAATCGCATCGTCAACGACCTCCTGTTGGCACGCGATGCGGACGGCAAGGTCCGCTATGTGGCCACCTTCGTGCTGACAAAACCTGTTGACATGACAAAAGCCAGTGGCCTGATGTGGCACGAGGTCCCCAACCGGGGCCTGCGCCGCCCCAATGTGGTGGCAGAGCGTGCCAACGGAGACATCGACCTGACCAGCGCCTGGCAGGGCGACAACGCCGGCGCGACAGCCGTTCGTGCCACGGCCGAGGTCGACAAGCCACACTGGCTCAAGTTGCCGATCGCCCGCCAGCCAGACGGATCGCCCGTGACCGGGCGCGTGTTTGGCCGCATCGTCAACCGGTCCGGACCAGGCTCGCAGCCGCTGATTGTTCAGACCAACCCGGTTCCCTACAAACCCGTCAGCCTGGATTCGCGTGAATCGCAACTCGTGTCCCGCCTGGCGGAGTCCACCCGGGGCGAAGTGATCGGAGAGGTGGCGATTCCCGCATCCGACTGGGCCTGGGCCCGCTGCGATGCCGCCCATCCATTCCCCGGAACGCCAGACCCCACACAGATTTGCCTGAAGAGCGGATTTGATTCGACGCGCCTCTACCAGGTGACGTTCACCTCGCAGGATGCCTACCCCTTGGGGGTTGGCTTCGCCGCCTGGCGCGACGTGGGCCAGTTCTTCAAGACGGCCTCGAAAGATGATGCCGGAACACCCAACCCAGTGGCAGGCGCAGTGACCCACAGCATTGGCCGCGGTGTCTCCCAATCCGGAAACTTCTTGCGTGGCTGGCTGCACCTGGGCTTCAACCAGGACGAGGCCGGCAAGCAGGTGCACGATGGCTTGTGGCCCATCATTGCGGGCCGCCGCATTGCGCTCAACTTCCGCTGGGCACAGCCTGACGGGGTGCTGGAGCTGTACCAGGCCGGCAGCGAAGGCCCGCAGTGGTGGCTGCCGCAGGCAGACCCGGTGCGCGGAGCACCCGCCGCAGGTTTGCTTGACCGCTGCCTGAAGACGCGCACCTGCCCCAAGATCATCGAGCACTTTGGTTCGGCCGAGGTTTGGGCACTGAAGCTCACGCCCGAGTGGACAGGCACTGACGCCCGCAAGGACCTGCCTTTGCCTGCCAATGTGCGCCGCTACTACATCGGCAGCTCCACCCACGGTGGCGGGGCGGGCGGCTTCGACACCAGCCTGCCAGGCGTTGGCATGCCCACTGCCGGCCCTTCGTGCCCCGGCAACAACTACGGCACGGGGGTGCTGCCGGCCAATCCGCTGCCGCACACCGAGACGGTCAACGCCTTGCGCGTGCATTTCCGTAATTGGGTGATGCGCGGCATGGAACCCCCGCCGAGCCGTTGGCCCCGGCTGGCCGATGGCACCCTGGTACCCGCCAACAAGCGGGACATGGGATTTCCGACACTGCCCACGCTGCGCCCGACGATTCCGGAACCCGACTTCATCATGCCCGTCATCGACTATGACTGGGGGCCGAAATTCAATCCAGTAGACGGCTCGGGTGTCGCAGAGTACGCGCCACCACCCATCCGTCAGGTGCTCACCATGCTGGCGCCGAAGGTGGACAGTGACGGCAACGAACTGGGCGGGGTGCCCGTGGTGTTGCTGGATGCGCCGCTGGGCACCTATCTGGGCTGGAACATCACCGCGGGCGGGGAGCGCCCCTTCCACGCGGGACAGATCTGCAACTACGCGGGTGGCATGGTGCCATTCGCACGGACCGAGCAGGAGCGTCGTGCCATCGGCGACCCGCGGCCCTCACTGCAGGAGCGGTACGGCTCGCATGCGGGTTATGTGGCGGCCGTGCGCAAAGCCACGCTGCGGGCGCAAGACGCCGGCTTCCTGCTGCCAGACGATGCTGCGGCATTGGTCCGTGCCGCCGAAGAGAGCAGGGTGCTGCGTTGAGGACGCCCGGTTGATCTTCTAATGTGAGAGCGGGACCGTCCGCGCCTGGCCACATTCAGCCTGAAGTTGCTTGCGGCTTCGCAGCAATAATCGCTTGCGACGTGCAGTGGCCGCATCGGCCAAAAGCAGGCGCCTGATCAAAACCTCATGAAACCGTGCCTTCAGTAGCCCGGCAGATCACCCAGATCGTCGAGGCCCACGTTCTGATCATTCAGCGTGAAGTACTTCGTTCCCAGTATGTCGATCAGAGAGATGCGCCCCCAATCGTTAAGGCTTGAGGGGTCTCCGCCTACGGTGTTCATGACGACGCCCCGGCCCAGTCCACCGATCAATTGCTGGCGGGTCAACTCGAAGTATTTTTTTGACCCGTTTTTCGTGTCGCCGACGGCTTGAACCTGCGATATGAAGTTTCCGTCGTAATTCACCGCAAATACATTGAGGGCTTGAACCGTATCCATTTTGACTCTCGCTTCCCTACCCGTTAAATAAAATCTCACCGCTGCGTATCGGCGGGTGCTCTTGCCAAGGTTGCACTCAATAAACCGGAAGATCACCCAGATCGTCGAGACCCGGGTTTTGGTCATTCAGTGTCAGATACTCCGTCTCGTGTATCTTGATGAGTGAAATACGTCCCCAAGGATGATGTTCGTCATCGCTTCCTGCTGCCGTTGTCAAGACGACCCCCAGACCGAGGGCATACAGCATTTGCGGACGTGACATTTCCACGCAAATCCTCACCCCGTCCGAGTTGTCAGACACCGCCTTGACGTGGCTGACAAACTGACCTTTGTAGTTCGCCGCAAAAATATTGAACGTGTTCAGGTTGTTCATGGGGTCCCCTCGCATGGCCACCATGCTTGAGCAGCAGCCATAGAGCGCCATCCTGCGCCGCACCAGCGGCTGCAACTGTGCGGTGGGCCACATACCGGGACCTACAACCTGGATAGCCGCTCAACTCCACTCAAAGCAAGTCGGCGGCAATCACTTCAAAGTCACAATGGCCACCCCATTAAGCGCCCAAAAGACAGATCGTGGTGCAAATGATTGCGAGAAATAAAGTCCGCCTGAAATTGATTTCAAAACACCCAGGACAGACCTGGGCAATGGCGAACAGCTCTGGTCAACTTGCACCTTTCAAGTCGACTTGTACTTGCACATTGCCGAGATACGCCATGTAACCACTGACCACATAGCCGCTACGGTTCCATACTGGAAAAGTTGATGGGGCATGTCATCTGTCGCGGGCGGATTCAACCGGTCGATGCAGACATTCAAATCAATCGGAGGCAAGGTCTTTACGTTACCGTTGAAGAACTTGCCGGTGCGACTGTCGCTCCGTCGATTGCGTAGCGCGCCAAGGCATCAGCGACCATGCCCTGAGACTTCATCTCCTCAACGAACGCACGGAGCGTGTTCGCAGCTTCATCGCCCCGCCCCTTCGGCAAGCCCATGGCCTGCTGAATCACCATGAACCGGCCGGGCAACAGCCGCAGCCCCTTCAGACGTGCTGCATCGGATTCGAGTTGCTGCCGCACGCCCGCTGCCACATCCAGGCGCTGCGCCAGAAAGGTGTCCACCACAGCAGGAGAGGTCGGCGCCCGGACAATGTGAGCAGCCTTCAACTCGCGCGTCAGGTACAGATCGTAGGCACTACCCTTGCCCACGGTGACTGAGATATTGGCGTTGTCGACCTCTGCGTTATCCCGTATCGGGGACTCCTCGCGGACTAGGTAGGCACCTTCGATCAGCACATACGGCGCCGTGAAAGCAATCCCTGCTCCGCGCAAAGGATCGACAGCGAAAAATCCGATGTCGGCGTTGTCTGCGGTCACCGCTTCCACGGACTTTCCCGCTGAATCAAAAACGACGAGTTCGACCTCGACATCGAGCCAGCGCGCAAACGCCCGGGCCAGGTCGATAGACACCCCGAACGGCAACCCGTCACTCCCGCGATTGGCAAGAATGGGGTTTCCCAAATTGATGGATGCGCGAAGCTTGCCGGTCGGGGTAAAAGCAGCAATGACGTCTCGACTGGGTTTTCTCATGGTGCTCATTCTCTCAGGCCAGTGGCTGTGTGGCACGCTGTTGCAGCAGTGCAAAAACGGTTGCATCCAGATCGATGCCCTGGGCACGTTGGCGCGCCATGTTCCGGAGTTCAATCTCACCGGGCACGATGACTGGCTTGCCAACTTCCGCCGCCGGGCTGGCGTGAAGAATTTCTGCAAAGTCCCGCATGCGCTCAACCAGCCAGGCAGACGACCCGAGACGCTTGGTGTCGATCAGGATGAAGAAGTGACCCAGATTTTGCGGCTCATCCGGTGCATCCACCCAAGACTTGACGTGGGTCAGGTACGCAGCGTTCGACAGCACGCCGGCAAACATGTCGACCATCAGCGCCAAACCATAGCCCTTGTGGCCACCAATGGGCTGCAGGAAACCATCAAGTGCTGCTTTGGGATCGGTCGTCTTGCGCCCCTGCTTGTCGGTGCCCCAGGTATCCGGAATGGACTCGCCGGCCTTGAGCGCATTGCGAATCTTCGCCCGCGCAACAACGCTCATGACCATGTCGAGCATGAAGTGCGCACCGTCGGCACCCGGCACGCCAAAGCCGAGCGGGCTGTTGCCAAGCCGGGCATCGCTGCCGCCCCAGGGCGCAATCGTGGTGGTGGCATTGCTGCCGATCATGCTGGCAAAGCCTTCTTCGGCCGCCAGGCAATCATGCTAAGACTAACTGGGATCAACGTGATGTAGCACTAGCTGCATCAATCCGAGAGGTTGCGCTGATCATCGCGAATGAACAGGAGGGGAAAACCGTCGCTCTCTGGCGAATCTACCAGCGGCTGCCTGAATTGAAACGCAAGCTGAATCAACTGGACAGTTTGCCACTGTCGAAACTGGCACTTGAATTTTGCACTCGGTTTAGAAAAAGAACGGACAAATGAATCTGAGCACGCGCGATCACTCAGCCGAAGTTTTCCGAATTCGCCTTCTGGGTTTAACTTTCGTCTCAGTTGTGTTTGCCTTCGAAACTGTCCAGTTAAACTCCGCGTTTAAATTCGAGTCTTGATGCCAGATCGGCTCCACGTCTCCTTGAAATGTCATTATCGGAAGCGCTAAGACGCTCGACGTCTTCGTACCGCGAACTTCGGCTCGATATACATCTATGGCAAAAGATGACTCACCTGAACCTCCGGCCCCGCTATACAAGATAGACAGCCCGGAGTATGCGACGGCGTCGTTGGATGAAGTTGCTGGCCCGCGTATTCTCGCCAGAGCGACGGAATGCCCATCCGTGTCCGCCAACCAGTACAGCTCTCTGTCATCAAGCACTTCGGACAATTTTCCCGCAAGAGACAAAATCTCCACAAGACGACGCATCTCGAATAGCTCTGGGACCATCCAACCCTCTTTGATGCTCTTGTCGTTTCCCCGATAGGCGAACCTGTCTACCTGGAAAACTTGTCGCTCCTCACGCTCCGCAAGGTGGGTAGTTTTTGTCACTTGCCATACAAGTCCATCCGCAAAATCATAAACACGAACTTGGCCATCATGCTCTTTGATGTGACTGACCTCCTTACGCCAAGCCATCGGGAAACTTGCGTTGGTCCCGTGAGTAGCCGTACGTGAGAGGATTTCTTTTGCCCAAGCACCATCGACATTGACGGAAGGATTCCGGCGCTCCATTAACGGGAAAAGCTCAGTGGGCCTAAGGTCGTTCCTTAGAATCTCAATCGCGCGCTCGACGTCATGTCGATCAGAGTATCCCCAACTTAGGAACAGTTGCTTCATCATGTCAGTCCATACGACGGCCAAACATTCATTCTCCCCTTCAACCATCGCGAGAATAAAGAGAAACTCTAAGATAGAGCGGTGCGCGAACTTGTAGTTCCCCAAAGAATCTCTGTTTAAAAGAGAGCGAGTAGTGAACTTCCAGCCTTGGATCGCTTCTGTTGTCAGATTCAGAATACCCGCAATGTCTTTGAGCGGGACCCTTTCTCCACCTCGAGAATGCCGATTCAATACAAGGTTTACTGCCAACCTGGAGGAGAGATGCAATAGCGTTTTTGGATCTATCCAGTCACTCTCACGTTCCAGCCATTTGTTGATCATGAAAACGTAGAGATCCCAGAGGCCGTGAACTTTTTCATTTGACGAAGCAAGTTCGGGCACGAGCGCCATCAACATTGGTCTAGCGGCCAAGTCCGAGATTTCCGAGACAATTTTCCTTGCCTTTTCTCGTTTTCCAAAAAGAAAGAACGGAATAGATTTCTTTATGAAAGTTTCAATTTGCTCTTGATCGAATGGTTGTAAATAGAGAGCCCTCCATTCATAGAACAAAGGTACGCCGGCTCGACGGGCTGTCACCATTCGAACTCCAGCATTCCTTGGCAACTGGCTATCCGAAGAAAAGAACTGTGTTCTGCAGGTCATAACCACGGCTTTGAAGCTCGCGCACGCGTCCATCAACCGCTTCATCTGCGCTGTGCTGTCGTCTATTGCCTCTACATCTTCATCGAAGGCATCAAGAAGAATAATTGTATTTCTCTGATCCGGGATAGACTTGATGTGGTCGAGCGCACCTGACGCCCCCAGCGGCACAATCGCTATCCGCATCTTCTTCTTGTCGGGCTTCGCCATTTCACGTGCCGCGAGATTTAGCAAGAAGGTTGTCTTCCCCATTCCAGAATCGGCCAAGACAAGAACATGGGTCTTACCTTTAGCTCCGAGAAGCCTCTGTATTGCCTCAAATGCGTCTTCTCGCGCGCCAATGGTGTACCTGAGGTCTTCATGCTCAGATGGGTCAATGTCTGAACAATCCGGTGTGATGTACGCCTTCTGCGCGTCTATGAAGTCAGCCTCTTGAAATGACTTGATTAGTATCCCCGCTTCGGCTCTAACATGTCGAGCTATATCTCGCTTTCGTCCCCGGTATACGGCGACTGCGTATGCAGACTTAACGATGGCTGCGATTCCGATAAGGACTGCGCCGATCGTCGATAGGACCTGCCACCAAAGTGATTGCTGAGCATCACCAAGAAGGTCAACGGCGGTGCAGGCCAATTCTGATGTGATGAATTCTAAGCATTCCATGTTTGACTTTCGAGAAGCATAGTTGGCAGGCTCCGCACTAGCACCGTGATTATTTTTTGAGGCCTAAATACACTTAGCGGGCACCCTAAATGACAGAAGAAAAACGAAAGTAGTGGGTCTAGCTCTTGTCTGCTCGAACTACCATAGCGTGCTATAGCTCATCCACTCGCCGCCAATGATCACAGAGTTTCGCGAACTCCTCTAGTCAGAGAGGATTTACTTGTCTTGATCGCCAAACTGCGCATCCAAGAGTTGATGGCGAAATCTCATGCGGCGACTTAGAACGTGTGATCACCCACACCTTTTCCGTAGATAGCGGTGATCATGTCTTCGTAGGCTGCTGTGCCCGCCTTCACCGCGTTATCGTGGTCCTCGAAACGCTGCATATATTTCTCGTTGCGCAGAAAAACCGCCTTTTGGTACTTTTCCGCCTGCATCTCCCTAAGCCACCGGGAAGCAAACTTATGAACTCGCAGAAAGCTGATATCTGCATCTGTTCGGATATCCCTATGAGAAGTCTGTATCAGCTCTGACTTTCCGTGCGCATCCTCATTTTCAGCAACCACCTGAACGATGCCTTTCTTGGCTTGGCGAAATGGAATCGCCTTGTCAACCACTTTGTAGATGTTGGCGGCCGAGCTGTAGAGGTATACGTTCTCCGTGGCGGAGGCCGCTTGCAACACATTCAGTTCGAACACATCTTTCTGACTGGCAAGCGCCACAGCAGTCGACTTTGAGCCCCCGAAATGGTAAACATCTTTATCGAACATAACCAAGGTAAGGAAGGGGCAGATGGGAAAGAGAATCGCCAAGCCTTTGGAAGCAATGCCGGTGTTACTCCCTACCGTTCTCCAGCCAAAGAACTTGTTGTACATCACTATCGGGTTGTCGCTGGTAATGAATTCCGTGCCCTTCGGCGCCAGAAGCAAACGCATTTCAAGATCCATCAGCAATGGATATGTTCTCATCGCATGTCCAATTGCGACTAATCCTGGGTCCTCATAGCCGATTAACACATCTTGCAGCCCCTCCTGCGGCGCTTTGGGATCGTGCTTCAGAATCTCCTTCCACATGCCATCTATCAACTCATTGAGCGTGTTCGCCGCGGATAGCGTCCGGTTTGCCTGCGTGACTATGTGGAAGCACAGCAATACATGACCTGCCGTAAATGGGCGGGGCAATCGACGCTCTCCAAAAATCAATCGAAATAACTCCGCAGTTTGACCTTCGGTTTCTGCCAGGCCCTGTTCGTGCTCGATGTTCTTTCCGTAAAAGTAGTCTCGACAGCACTGCCCCTTTAATGGTGCATTTCGGATAAAGCGCTTGTGGCTGATGTTGAATAGATCAATGCGCTTTCCATCCGTCGTGAAGTAACGCAGATAGAAGCGCGGAACGAAATGATGGCTCTTGTTCTGCGGCATGTTGGCCTTTCGGTATAAAACCTGCACCAAAGTTCAGAAAACGGCGAACACGGCGCCGCTGCATGAGAACGAACTTACCCTACGGGTCAGTAGAAGGAAACAAATCATCGTTTTCCAGCGCAAGAGGTGGGTCGCGCCGCATGCGGACATATCTATTCGGCCCAAGCTGCAACTGCTGAAGATGATCCGCGGGAAAGGCATCCACGACCGTCTGCGCAACACTTCGGTCGCCGAGAAACCCAGCCAACCGGTGCTGATGGTTCCATTGCATCGCCCAGGACCAGCACGCTGCCTCCGGATGTCTTTTGACCGTACAGCAGTAAAACTGGTCTGCAGTCAAACAATGCAGCCTCATGTCCCAGTCTTTCGTCGCGGCCATGAATCCTCTCCAGGACACACTACCCCAGTCGGATCTGCGCGTATGGAGAAAGGGTATGTACTCACCCGTCCACCACCAGCCACGCGCCTTGTCTTCTTTGTAGGTGATCAGAAAGAAGAATGCCAGCAACTGCATGCGCGCAAGCTCGAAGGCCCGCGCGTCATCCACCTGTGGAGGGGCTGTGAAGTTGAAATTCATCGACATGCCACTCATCGGCTCTACGTTGAATTTCAGTTCCGAGGTACTGTCCTTGACGGGTTTGCGTGTCTTCCGACTGGCACTGCTATTCGCCTTGCGCCTCGCCTCCGTTGCTAACGCGGGATCATCCACCGCGAATTTTCCATACGCATCCGGCTGCATGGAGATGGCGGAGATGTCAGGCGAGCAGCAATGCGTTGAAACTCAGGTGGAGTCAGACCAACCTGGAGCATCTGCCTGAGATCGGGGCCAAGCATCGCCAGGTGCCGACCTCGGACCGCCTTTTGCGTTTCAGCTACAGGCGCTTCCTTTTCCAGATCCCCTTCGAATGTCTTGAGTAGATTTACAAGTTTGACCTTGTCGGCAGCAGTCGACAATCGATCTATGAGGCGTGCGAGCTGGCTGACCCGACTGGGTCGGAGTCCGGACGCGGGGTCACGCAAAGGGGGGAGGTATACAGCACGTAGGTCCTCAAGCATCTCCAGGGAAATTGCGTTTTCCTCGTGGTCGCCGCACCAGCGTTTAGGGCGAAGGCGCCCTGTGAGGCCCGTATTGCTGTACCTCACGCTTAGGTGAGCTTCATACTTGGTAGGTTTCCCCGCAATGGTCGGTTTGGCCTTCAGCGCCTGCAAAAAGTCCGCTTCCTCGCTAACGGACAGATCCTCGAACACATACTCGAAAGTAATACTCGAGGCTTTGACCGTGCCAGCGGTCGAATGCAAATCATATTCATCGACGCGCAACGGGCTGTCGTCCGAAGTGCTTAAGAGCGCGCGCAGGGCATCGACGACTGCGGTTTTCCCAACATTGTTCGGGCCCACAAGAATGTTCAGACCAGCTTTGAAGCGCAGCTCAAGGCTCTGAATTTGCCTGAAGCTAGTCACCTTGAGTTTGGCAAGGTACATCCGTCCCCTCCTCTTTAGACTCTTGATGAGTCTTTTGGCAAGCTTAATCGAATAACCTTAGCCGCCATGTCTTTTGTCGATGGCGAAGTTCCAGAGCTCATTACCCAAAAAATGACGACCCCAGTTAATCGGGCGCTTCTCCTACTACCCCGTTATAGACGTGGACAAACTGATGTGCAAATCTTCTAGCTGTGCTGAACTCCCTGCCCGGATGGTACTGGGGTTGATCTAGTTCCGCGCCATAGCGAGACTTGAGATTCTTGACAATGAACTCTGCCGAGACCAATCCAGAAATGGAGTTGTAGTTGTCTCTGTCAAGTGAGGAGCGCACGGGCAAGCCACTCTCGATCTCCCACCCTTCACCGATAAAAACGTCAATAAAATCGTCTACCTCTTCTGGATGCTTGGCAAAGCGTTGTTCCATTAAAGCCTTAATTTCCTCGCTTTGGCCCGAGTCTCTCCACATCCAATAGAGCATCGGCGCATCTTTAGGGAACTGCGCGTACAGCGGACTTACTGCGTTAAGAGTGGCTATGCGTTGAGAGATCGTGGCCTTTAGCGGGATCTCTTCGCCCTCGGCAAGTACCTGTTTTTCTTCTGGCCTTTCCGGCGAATGTTTCATCCAGCGCAAACACTCGATCCCAAAGCTTACGGGTTCCGCCGTTTTAATAATGCTGTCAGCTTCTTGAAGGCGACGCGCATTCGGCTGTACTCTTCGCAAGAGCTGGGATATTAGTATGCCCGCTTGCATGGAGGTGCCGCCTAAAACCATGGGACCTCGCTCCCTAGGCAATAGATCTGCGTTCTGGGCAATTGTTTTCGCGAGTGCGATGGCGTCATCCTGACTCATCCCGTCCGCCCGGTCGCGAAGTACGCTGATCAAGCGGGGCATGGCTCTCCGCGCGGAAAAGGCTTGACACTGTTCCCTATGAATGGTCTGGTCCGCATTATGTAACCCGGAAATCCAAGCCGTTATCTGCGAATCTGGAATATCGCCTTCCGGCACGCCATAAGAAAAGAAACGCTTAAAGTATTGTGCAGAGCAAGCCCTTTGACCTTTGGTCCAAATCTGGTCCCACTCGTGTCCATATCCCATTGTTCCTGTTCGAGGGAAGAGCGGCTTCAGTAGGCGATCTTTGATCTTCTCTCGTTCGAGTTGCGTTGCTGCAGGCAGAGACTTTTCTAGCAATGCATCAAGGCGTGAAGGCTCCATCTCCAAACCGCGACGTCTCTGCTCCCTGTCCTCATTCAAAAATATGTCAGGGTTGTCTCGAATACTTCCGTAAAGACGAGGATAGAAAACGCGGATTCCTTCTATGAGCATTAAATCGACAACGTCGACCTCTCCCTTCAGAAGCGGAAGTGCGAAGGTAAGAGCGTTCGTGTAGAGCTTGCAAAGTCTAGGGGTCTCAAGCTTAGACTCAAAACCATCGACGAAGTGTCTGACAAAGGTGTCTGTTTTCTCCTGATTGAGGTCAATGCCGGCTTGATTTAGCGCAGCCTCTACACCTTCAAAAGCTAGTGCCCGCAGACTGATGTTATCTGCAGGAGGTAAGTGAAGAGGAACCTGAATGATTTTCTCAAGAAATGCTCGTCCAGCTTCTTGGCCGCCCGCCCCATAGCGTTGACCGAGAGCCGCTGAAACAACTTCGTCATCGAAGGCGAGTACATAACACGTGTTTGTGAAGCTGCCGGAAAGCTTCACAAGCTTGAAGATGGAATGTGTTTCGTCGCGATCTAATCGATCAATATCATCAACTAAAACAACTAGGCGCTTGCCACTTTCTAACAGCAAGGCATCAATTCGACTCTTCAGCTCATCTAGGCCCACGGTTGATAAGGCTTCCCCAAGTCCTTTCGCTGCGTCACCTGGCTGAATCTGGACGATACCCCCCAAGGTGAGTGAGCCTAACGAAAGTAGTGCGCCATATCTTTTCAACATGTCTCCGGCACGCTCTTTCAGATTGGGTAGAGACTTACCCAGTGCTTCGGCGAGCGTAGCGAAGAAGCCTCGTAAGAGCATTTCCTCCGACTGGAAATGCCATGGGTTGAATCGTATGACGACAATGCTGTCGTTTGTACTGAGCGCCTCTTCCATCATCTCAAGGACAGAGGTCTTGCCGTCTCCCCATGGACCAAATAGTCCGATAACGATGCTAGCGGGGTCGTTGCGCTTTGAGATGGTTTCCGCTATCCGGCTTGCAAAAGGAGCACGGCTAAATCGGTCTTGGCTTCGACGAGTAATTGGCTGATCAGAGAGGTATTGATCGGGGCCGCCAGGTGGGGGAAGTTTCGACGCTGGAACTGGTTGCGTTGGTTCGCCCGCTGAATCAGGCTTTTTTATCTTGCGTTTCCAACCGAACATTGATGGCTCCTTCCCTTGACCGCTAAAAAAGTACTCCTCAATTCAGCCTGGTGCGGCTGCCGCCGTACCTTCGATACGCAATATCGGTTCATCCGGTGACCTCGGCGGTCTTCCCTTGACCGCATCTTCGGTGAGAAGAGTTACAGATGGGCTCAGAACCTCCCGCAACGTTCCAAGGTTTTCTTGCTCATTTGATCTGTCCGTATTAGCTAGCGGATGAGCCAGAAAATGCTGGCGCAGTACTTTCGCTAGGGCTTGGTCTTTAGTCGCTTTGGCGATCTGTTCAATTTCTGGAGCCAGGCGAATCCTGACGGTGAAGGTGTTCGGACGCAACTGCCGGGTAAAAGACTCGATTCGACTTCTCGACATAGCAGTCAGTTCGCCCGTTGTCCAAAGTTCAAAATGAAGAGCTAAATTACGAAAATCGCTCTGTTCCAACGCATGTTTTCTGACAATGGGGATGCGTCGAGTAAGCCACTTTTCGATCTCTTCGTCGGCAACAAAACTCCCTGGAAGATTGCCTTTGCACTCGATAAAGTAGACCGCTTGATCTTCAATGATGCCACGAACGTCAACTTCCGCAGCCTTTTCCTCGTACCGACAGATAACGTTCATTTTTACGGTCGCGTGTAAGCTCTTGCGCACCAAATCTGCAACGATGAACTCAAAGAATGCGCCGCGCAGGGTGTTAACCGCGCCTTCGATTTTCCCCAGCTTGCTAAATAGCTCCGCAAACTTCTCGGGATCGATTGCAGTTTTCGCCGCGCTGGTCAGTGTTGCGCTCAGTGCAATAAGTGCGGCCGCGACTTCCTCCCCAAACAAGGAGGTCGGGGTGGCCGGAGCCACGCCAAATCTCTTTGCAAGGCTCAAGGCGTCCGGTGAGTATTTATCCGCAACGAAGAACTGAATAGCTCCTGCGACGTTTTTTAAGCTTCTTAACGATACACATTTATGAATAAATGGCCTTATGTCAGAAACCTGAATCACTCTATCGAGTAACACGTCGAAGACCACAAACCCGGGTTTGGGTTTTGTGTCAGCCGACCATCGTGCGAGTCCGCCGAGGTATGACGGCGCAGCCATATCCCATTCGAAGGTGCCAACCCGCGGCTGCCTCGACTCCTGATCGCGAATCTCAAACTTGTCGTAGCTCCCCAACCCAAGGTTTCTTCCCCAAGTTTTAAGTGCACTCAGTAAGATCCCCTCTGTAATTAGCCGCGCCTTCATGCGTGCAGCTGGCTCCTCAAGATAAGGTGAGCCTTTAGCGAACGCGAGACACATGCCTATGCCCGGGATGTCAAGCTCCTCCAAAAGTTGAATCGTGACAAGCCTTTCACGAATAGTGTCAGCGGTGAGGTTCTTTGTTGTGTGTGCTGGCGCCCCCATCGCTATACCGAAATGTGCCATGGGCATGATCCCTCCGCGAGCTTGGAGGGCCGCTATTGCCCGGCCGTAGCCTCCCCCATCTTCTACCAGGGCGGCGACAAGTGCGGCCCAAAAGGCCGGAGATCCATACTGTGACGACAGATAGAGAAAGCGTGCGTTGTGGCCAAACTGTAATTGGTCCAAAGATTTAACCGCGGGCGAGCGCCGCGCGATCCGCTGACGCGCAGCTGGTGCAGACAGCCGGTAAGTCTTAGTGAGACTTGCGGCGACGCGGCTACTCAAGCAGGGGCCGGTCTTTTTAAGAATTGCCTCGATCTGATCTTCCACGCCATCCCCTAGATGTCACACTGCGCTATTTATAAGGGGTATCACATGGACGTGCAAGCCTTTTGTTTAAGAAGCCGAGGGAAAAATCCTTTTAAAACAACGACTTATATTTACGTCACCCTGTCCCGACGGAGGGGCACTGGTCACACACCTCTCGTGCGTGGCCCAAAATTTGGGATTACTTCACCTCGAACTAGGGATTCAAACGAAGCTAATACACAATGAAGTGAGCCCACCCGTTTTTGCGACAAGATCGCAATATAGATCTTGCAAGACAACATGCCTCAATTCCGCTGCGATTTTGACGTGAAGAGTGACTTGGTTCTGCAGCAGCCAGACAGCGGACTGACGTTCACTACCGTCTCTGGCTACACCATTACCTTAAAAAATGGCCCACCCGACGCTGCCAACAACGCGGTTGGCTTGGCGGCGTTTGTGTGTGGCCAAGCAGAATCCATGGGAAGTGCGGAGGGCGAACTACGGAAGGTGCTTGCAGAGCAGCTTGACCTGCTGGCTTTGGTCACTTCCTCAAGATACGAAATCGTCGCGCCCCGTCGTTTGATGGAATGGGAGCCAGGACAAAAGAAGCGGCAAATCAGATACTTCCATGTAACTGATTCGCGCTATCCCCCGGTTCCAGATTTAGATGATGAATATCTTGAGACGGTACAGCACTTGGATAGAGCCAACCCGCCTCCCTATACGCGCGCCGCAATGCGGTTTTTGAGATATGGAATGGTTACCAGACTGCCGGAAGATCAATTCATGCAGTTCTGGCTCGCGCTTGAAATCATTGCAGAAAGCACAAAAGATCCCGCAAGACTGCCTATTACATGTCCATCCTGCAAGGCTGCGTGGAAGTGTCATTCATGCAATGTAGAGCCAACTCGCGTGCCGATGGCTAAGCAGGCAATTGAAAATCTGATTCATCAAATTGCTGGCGTGAGCGCACCCGAGGTGGCAAAGCGGCAGTTTGCGGCCCGTAACGGCTTGATGCACGGTCGACAGGCAGCATCAATCGAAAAGGAGTGCAAGCTGCCAATGGGCACCATCGTTAACGAGTTGGCTGTAATTGCTTGGAAGGCCGTGCTTTCAACCATTCCGGTCGCTGCTGATGCTCCGCTGATGTTCGCTCATCGAGACGGCCAATTCACAAACATGGCTAGGCGCTCCTCCTTCATCGGCACGTTCAATCACAATGGAGACGGCCCACATCCGGATGAATCAATGCTGCCGAAAGTAGAAATTAGCTTAGTCCCGACGCCAGGTGCAGAGATGCTGCCAAATCTTCCGGCAGGCTAGCCTCACATACTGTAGAAGCATGGGAACTTAGGCCTCTCGTTGTTCCCCTCGAGTTTTCTTGCTATGCATGTGTTTTCACATTGTGAATATTGTCCGACGGACTTTTTTTTAATCCGACGGACTTTATTCCTCGCAATCACAGCGCTTCGCGCCACAAAAATCGTCACTCGACAGTCACGCTCTTGGCCAGATTTCTAGGTTTATCCACATCTGTCCCGCGTGCGCAGGCGGTGTGGTACGCCAGCATCTGCAGCGGCACCACGTGCAGCAGGGGGCTGAGTGCGCCGTAGTGTTCGGGCATGCGGATGACGTGAACGCCTTCGCTGTTGTCGATGTGGCTGTCGGCGTCGGCCAGTACATAGAGCACGCCGCCGCGGGCGCGCACTTCCTGCATGTTGCTCTTGAGCTTTTCGATCAGGCTGTCGTTGGGCGCCACAGTGACGATGGGCATGGCGCTGGTGACCAGCGCCAGCGGGCCGTGCTTGAGCTCGCCAGCCGGGTAGGCCTCGGCGTGGATGTAGCTGATCTCCTTGAGCTTGAGCGCGCCTTCCATCGCAATCGGGTAGTGCAGGCCGCGGCCGAGGAACAGGGCGTTCTCCATCTTCGCGAAGTCTTCGGCCCAGCTGATGACCTGTGGCTCCAGCGCCAGCACAGCCTGCAGCGCGGCGGGCAGGTGGCGCATGGCCTTGAGGTGGGCGGCTTCGTCTTCGTCGCTCAGGCGCCCCTTGCTCTGCGCCAGCGCCAGCGTGAGCAGGAAAAGGCCCGCCAACTGGGCCGTGAAGGCCTTGGTGGATGCCACGCCGATTTCCACACCGGCGCGGGTGATGTAGGCGAGCTTGCATTCGCGCACCATGGCTGAGGTGGAGACATTGCAGATCGTCAGCGTCTGCGTCATGCCCAGGCTTTGCGCGTGGCGCAGGGCCGCCAGCGTGTCGGCGGTTTCGCCGCTCTGGGTGATGGTGACGACCAGCGTCTTGGGGTTGGGCACCGAAGTGCGGTAACGGTATTCGCTGGCCACTTCGACCTGCGTGGGCACACCGGCAATCGACTCCAGCCAGTACTTGGCAGTGCAGCCGCTGTAGTAGCTGGTGCCGCAGGCGAGGATCAGCACCGAGTCGATGTCCTGGAAGACGCGGTGCGCGCCGTCACCGAAAAGTTCGGGCACGATGCCGGCCACGCCTTCCAGCGTATCGGCAATCGCGCGCGGCTGCTCGAAAATCTCTTTTTGCATGTAGTGGCGATACGGACCCAGTTCGGCCGCGCCGCTGTGGGCCTGCACGGTCTTGACTTCGCGCTGCACGGCCTTGTGGGCCTTGTCGATCACCCAGTACTTGCCCAGTTGCATGTCGATCAGGTCGCCCTCTTCGAGGTAGACGATCTGGTCGGTCACGCCGGCCAGCGCCATCGCGTCGCTGGCGAGGAAGTTCTCGGCATCGCCCTTGCCCACGCCCAGGATCAGCGGCGAGCCGGCGCGTGCGCCGACCACGCGGTGTGGTTCGTCCTTGCAGAAGGCCGCAATCGCATACGCGCCCTTGAGCTGCGCCACGGTGGTCTTGAGGGCTTCAAACAGGTCGCCGTTGTAGTGGCTTTCCATCAGGTGCACGATGACTTCGGTGTCGGTCTGGCTGTCGAACACATAGCCCTTGGCCTGCAGCGCGGCGCGCAGTTCTTCGTGGTTTTCGATGATGCCGTTGTGCACCAGGGCCACCTTGCCCGGGCGTGCCGCGCTGTCAGCGCCGCTGCCGTGGCTGAAGTGCGGGTGGGCGTTGTGCACCGCCGGTGCGCCGTGGGTGGCCCAGCGGGTGTGGGCGATGCCGGTGCCGCCGCTCAGGTGGTCTTCGGTCACCTGCTCCTGCAATTCGGCCACGCGCGAGGTGCTGCGCGCGCGCTTGAGGCCGTCGGAATAAACAGCCACGCCACACGAGTCATAGCCCCGGTATTCCAGCCGCTGCAGGCCCTGCACAAGGATGGGAACGATGTTCCGGGTAGAAACCGAGGCGACGATACCGCACATAAACCACTCCTGAAAAAGGGACTGTTGGATGAATCTGTGCGCATGCTACGTGTGACTTGGTTTTTTATGTGTTCGATATCGCACGGTTTTTGTAATTAAATTTCTCCAGAATACTTTTCTGGTATTTAATTTCATTAATATTGATTTCATGGAACAAATTGAAATAGACGCCACCGACATGCGCTTGCTGGAGACGCTGCAAACCGATGCGTCCATCAGCAACCAGGCGCTGGCCGAGCGTGTGCACATCTCGCCGCCCACTTGCTTGCGCCGCGTCAAGCGGCTGCGCGATGCCGGCGTGATCGAGCGCGTGATCGCGCTGCTGAGCACCGACAGGCTGGCCACCACCACGGGCCACGGCACGGGGTATGGCCTGACGGCGCTGGTCGAAATCACGCTGGACCGGCAAGGCACCGACCACCAGGAGGCATTTGAGGCGCGCGTGATTCAGGATGCCGCTGTGCAGCAGTGCTACCGCGTCTCGCCGGGGCCAGACTTCATGCTGGTGGTGCATGTGGCCGACATGCCGCGCTATCTGGCGCTGGCGCAGCGGCTCTTCACCAGCGATGCCAATGTGCGCAACGTGAAGGCGTTTTTCAGCACCCACCGCGCCAAGTTCGAGCCCAAGGTGCTGCTCTCGCCCTGACCGGGCAAACGTTCAGCCTTTCAGGGTTTGTCCTTTCAAGGCTTTTGCTTGACCGGCCGCTTCCAGTTCGGCAGGCTGACCTGCTTGCCGCGCGCCACGCTCAGTGAGTCGGCGGGCGTGCTCTTGGTGATGGTCGAGCCGCCACCGACCGTGCCGCCCGCGCCTATGGTGACGGGCGCCACCAGCACGCAGTTGCTGCCGATGTGCACGTCGGCTTCGATCACGGTGCGGTGCTTGTTGGCGCCGTCGTAGTTGGCCGTGATGCTGCCGGCGCCGTAGTTCACCCGTTCGCCCACCGTCGCGTCGCCCAGATAGGCCAGGTGGTTGGCCTTGGCGCCCTTGGCCAGCGTGGAGTTCTTCACCTCGACAAAGTTGCCGATGTGCACCTCGGCGCCCAGTTGCGCCCCGGGGCGCAGGCGGGCAAAGGGGCCGATGAGCGCGCCCTCGCCGACCTGCACGCCGAGCTTCTCGCCATCGATGTGCGTGAAGGGGTGAATCACGGCGTTGGCGGCAATCACGGCGTTGGCGATCACGCAGTTGGCGCCTATGCGCACGCCATCCCCCAGGCTCACCGTGCCTTCAAACACGCAGTTCACGTCGATCTCCACGTCGCGGCCACACGTGAGCTGGCCCCGCACGTCGAGCCGTGCCGGGTCGGCCAGCCGCACGCCCTGCTCCATCAGCCCAGTGGCGCCGCGCAGCTGGTACACGCGCTCCAGCTCGGCCAGCTGCACCGGGCTGTTGACACCGGCGACCTGCGCTGCGTCGGCGATCTGGTGCGCGACCACTGCCACGCCATCGGCCACCGCGAACTTCACGATGTCGGTCAGGTAGTACTCGTTCTGAGCGTTCTTGTTGTCCAGCCGGGCCAGCCAGCGGCGCAGCAAGGCGGTGGGCACGGCCATGATGCCGCTGTAGATCTCGCGAATTTCGCGCTGGGCCGGCGAGGCGTCCTTGTGCTCGACGATGGCGCGCACCTGCGCCGACGCCTCAGGCCCCGCGCGCACGATGCGGCCATACCCCGTGGGGTCGGCCATGCTGAGCGTGAGCAGCGCCAGCCGCTGGCCGTCGCACTGGTCCAGCAGCGCCTGCAAGGTGTCCGCTTGTGTCAAAGGCACATCGCCCGACAGCACCAGCGTGACGCCGTCATCGGCCAGCAGTGGCACCGCCTGCTGCACCGCGTGGCCGGTGCCGAGCTGTGGCTCCTGGCGGGCGAACTTCAAGGCCAGCGCCGCATGGCCCGCAGGCTGCATGCTGTGGCAGGCGACTTCCACCACCTCCGCGCCGTGGCCGGTGATCACCACCGCTTCGCGCGCCGATAACCGCGCAGCGCAGTCAATCACATGACCCAGCAGCGCGCGGCCGCCCAATCGGTGCAACACTTTGGGCAGCGTGCTTTTCATCCGCGTGCCTTTGCCTGCGGCCATGATGACGACATCGATCGGGGTTGCCATGACGTTTCCTTTGCTGTTCTTCAAGATTCCTGACCAGGGTGGCCTGCCTGCCGCCCGGTATTGCCTGAGGATTATCAGCCTGCTCGCGGTGATCGTGCTTGTCGCCCTGCTGCAGGCCTGCAGCGCCGTGAAGATCGCCTACAACCAGGCGCCGGAGCTGGGTTACTGGTACATGGATGGGTATTTTGATTTCAGCGAAGTGCAAAGCCTGCGCGTGAAAGAGGAGCTGGGCAAGCTGCAGGCCTGGCACCGGCAGTCGCAATTGCCCGGCTATGTGGACACACTGCAAAAGCTGCAGCAGCAACTGCGCGGCGACATCGACACGGCGGCGGCCTGCGCCATTTACGAAGACGCCAAACGCAAGCTGCTGGCCGTGTCGGATCGTGCCGAACCCACCGTGGTGGCGCTGGCCCCCACACTACAGCCGGCGCAGTTCACCCACATGGAGGCCCGCTTTGCCAAGGGCAATGCCGAGTTCCGCGACGACTTCCTCGACGGCACGCCGGCCAAAAGGCGCGCCAAGCGGCTCAAGCAAGCCATCAGCCGGGCGGAGATGCTGTATGGCTCGCTCGACGAGCGGCAACTGGCGGTGCTGGGCCTGCGCATCGACCAGTCGCGCTTTGACCCGCAACTGGCCTATGCCGAGCGGGTGCGGCGCCAGCAGGATGCCCTGCAGACCCTGCGCGGCTTGACCGCGGCACAAGCCTCACCTGAACGGGTCAGGAGCGCGATGCGCAGCCTGTTCGAGCGCTCGCTCAATTCGCCCAACCCGGCTTACCGGGATTACTTTGACAAGCTCACCCAGGACAACTGCCGCACCGTGGCCGAGCTGCACAACAGCACGACGCCGGTACAGCGCGCCCGGGCGATCGAGACGCTCAGCAACTACGAGCAGGACTTGCGCGCCTTGATGGCGCAAAGATCCTGACCACGCCGGCGATTGAATGTGCGCCCTGCGGCCATCAGCCCTGCAGCGCCGCCCACATGGCCTGGTCGCGCTCGGCCGTCCAGATGCGCGGGTGTTTGATGCCGCTGGCTTCGTCGTAAGCGCGGCTCACATCAAAGGGCAGGCAGTGCTCGTAGATGAACACATGGCCGAAGACAGGGTCCATCAGTTGGCGGGTGTGCGCCATCGCGGCTTTCAAATCCATGCCGGCAGCGGCGGCTTCTTTGCCCGCCCGGAACAGCGTCTCGACCCAGCGTTTGGTGTAGTCGAGCGCCTTGTTCACATTGGCCGCGCCCTTCATCGCTTCACCGCGGCCGGGCACGATGGCTTCGGCGCCCAGCGCGCGCAGCGCCTCCAGCGTGGCGGGCCATTCCGCGAGCTGGGCGTCGCCGGTGTAGACGCCGGCCTCGTACTCGACCAGGTCGCCGGAGAACAGCACTTTTTCCTCTGCCACCCAGGCGATGGTGTCCCCGCGCGTGTGGCCCGGGCCGGGGTGCCAGATGTCGACCACCACACCGCCCAGGTTGATGCTGAGCCGGCCCGGCACCTCGCCCCTGGTCGGGTCGCCACCGCCCACCACCAGAGTCGGCCAGGTGAGGCCGGGCACCGTGTCGGCGCCGCGGAAGAGGCGCGGGAAACGCTCCATCTCGCTCTTCATGTCCTGCGCGCCGCGCTCCCGTATCAGCTCCAGCGTGCCCTGACTGGCGATGATTTCGGTGGCGCCCTCGGCGGCATAGGCATACGCGCCGAGCACGCGCACCGCGTGGTAGTGCGTCAGCAGCACGTACTTGATGGGCTTGTCGCTGACGGTGCGGATGCGGGCGATCAGGTCGCGCGCCATGGCCGGTGTGGCGGTAGCGTCGCTCACCATGATGAAGCGGTCGCCGATGATCACGCCGGAGTTCGGGTCGCCCTCGGCGGTGTAAGCCCAGCAATGCGCGCTGAGTTGTTCAAAGGTGATCTTCTTGTCGGTGAGGTCCGATTGCGACGCGAAGGCTTTGGAGGGGATGGCGCTGGACATGGTGTTTCCTGTTCCCGGGTTCAGAATGTAAGAAGAACGTGAGACGAACGCAGGGCAAGACGCAGGCCGGCGTGCGGCTGGACGCTGTACGCACAGGCCGGCCCCAATTTTACCGGTGCGCCTGCGGGGCGGGCCCGACTGAAGAGACCGATGGCCTCAGCCACTGCACGGCCGCATCGACCAACTCTTCGACGCTGGCGGCATCTGAGGGAAGCGACAACACCGAGGGCCGCCCTACTTGCCCTTCCCCTTCTCTTTCTGATTTTGCATCGCACACGCCGTCACCGCGCGGGTCTTCCAGCGCCTCAAACTGGCTGGCCACCAGGCTGGGTGGGTAGAAGTGGCCAGGCCGTGACGCCACGCGCCGCGAAGCCTCGGCGGGGCTGATGGCCAGATGGACAAACTGCAGGACTGGCACCGCCTGACGCAGCGTGTCGCGGTAAGCCCGCTTGAGGGCCGAACACGCCAGTACCGAGCCGCCGGGCCGCGCGGCCAGCTCCCGGCTCAGCGCTTGCAGCCAGCCGGCACGGTCGGCATCCTGCAGTGGCACGCCCTGCTGCATCTTGCGGACGTTGCTGGCCGGATGGAACTCGTCGCCCTCGATCAGCGGCAACTGCAGACGCTCGGCGAGTTGTCGGCCGATGGCCGATTTGCCGCAGCCGGCCACACCCATCACCACCACGTGCAGCGCATGCGCTCCCACAACGCTCGGCGGATGCGCTGCAGCCGCAGCGGAATCAGGAAGGTGGGCCATGCCGGATTATCCGGCGCAGCCCATCACGGCGGCGAGGGGCAAACCCCAGCCCCGGGGCGCTGCACCCGGGTTACACCAGGTTGGACAGCGACAGCACCTTGCAGTCTCCGCAGCGGACCTGGCGGAAGCGCTCGAAGTCTGCAGCGACGGCGGGCTGTGACGACCGACGCGCCACGAAGGCCATGGCCACGCGCGTCAGCAGGCTCTCGGCGCCCGCGCCGGCACCGCTCGCCAACGCCCGTGCCAGCGCACCCAGCGCATGCCCGGCCAGCCCGAAGGCCTGCCGCAAATCTGCCAGCGCTGGCCAGAATCCTTCGGGGGCGTTCACGCGGTTGGCCACCGGCGCGGCCTGTCGGGCGGGTTCGCAGCTGAAGTAGGCAGAAGCGGCGTGACCAGCGCCAAAAGACTCCATCACCACGGACTCACCCGCCCGCAGCACCAGGCTTTCGCCGCGGCTGAGGAAATGGTCACCGGTGCGGGCGCCGGGGGAGCCGGTGCCGGTCGTGAAGGTGGCCCAGACCCGGCCGTGCGCGATGCGCAGCTCGCCAGCGTCCCTGAGCTGCAGGGTGATCGCCTGTCCTGCGGCCAGCTTCCAGCAGCCGGACAGCGCCTGGGCCTCACCCGTGCGGGTGTCGGTGGCATGTTGCAGCAATTGATCGCTTGAACAGGGCAGCAGGGCGTGGTCCATGGTGTTCTCCAGAAGGTGGGTGGTGAGGCATGAATCATCCGGCGCCAGCCCTTGGCAGTCCAATGAAATCGGGCTAAGCTATTCATTCCCGTTTCGCATCAATCAAACCCCACTGGATCCGGTCCTTGCCATGCTGCATTCACAAACCCATTTGCGTACCCGCCCCATCTCTGCCGGCCAGCTCCGCGCCTTCGAGGCAGTGGCCCGGCACCTCAATTTCAGGGCCGCCTCCGAGGAACTGGCACTCACCCAATCGGCTGTGAGCCGGCAAATCCAGGGGCTGGAAGAAGACGTGGGCGTGAGCCTCTTCCACCGGCACACACGGGCGGTGGAGCTGACCGCGGCCGGCGGCATCCTGCTGCGCGCGGTGACGCCTTCGCTGGAGCGCATCGACGGCGCGGTGCGGCAGATCCGCCAGAGCGCCGGGCGCAAGAGCGTGGCGCTCACCACCTTCGCGTCGTTCGCCTCCATGTGGCTGATTCCCAGGCTGGAAGGATTTCAGCGCGACAACCCCGATATCGACATCCGGATTGATGCGTCAGACGCTGCGGTCGACCTGGATGTGTCGGACCTCGACATCGCGCTGCGCTACGCCCCCGCCAACCACATGCCGCCGCATGCGATCCGGCTCTTTGGCGAACAGATCACGCCGGTCATCAGCCCCTGGCTTTTGAAGAGCGGCCCGCGTCTGAAGAAGCCTGACGACCTGGCGCAGTTCACCCTGATTGAAGCCGGCGACGCCCACCACACGCACCTGGAGTGGCTGACCTGGCGCCGCTGGCTGGACCAGCACGCCAGCCCCAAGCTTGAAGCCAAGCGCTGGCTTTACTTCAACTACGCCTACCAGATGGTGCAGGCCGCGCTGACAGGCCAGGGCGTCGTGCTGGCGCGCCTGCCGCTGATCGCCGAGAGCCTGGCCACCGGCGACCTGATGGAGCCATTGCCCGACCTGCGCATGGATTCGCCCATGGCCTACTGGCTCATCATCGGCCCCCGCAGCGCCGCCCGCCCGGAGCTGCAAGCCTTCTGCACCTGGCTGCAAGACCAGGCCGCCCAGACCCGCCACGCCATCGGCGACGTGCCGGACCCGGACACAGTGGATTCGCTGGATTGAGCCATGGCTTCGACAGGCTCAGCCCGAACGGATTTCGGCGAGCGCGAGATGGCAGTCCTTCGATACGCTTGCGTACCCTGTCCTGAGTTCATCGAAGGGTCAGGACGAACGGCAATCAGCGGGCCGAGCGATAGAGACGGGCGGGCATTCAGGCCAGCAGAGCCGCGGGACTGGCTTCGCCAGACCGCAGGCGGCCGGCCCCCGAGGGGGCAGGGACTACACGCAGTGAGCGACCGTGGGGGGTTGTATTGACCAGCGGAGCCGCGGGACTGGCTTCGCCAGACCGCAGGCGGCCGGCCCCCTCGGGGGGCAGGGAGCTACGCGAAGCGAGCGACCGTGGGGGCCCTATACAGGCCAGACCACCCCTTTGTCATTGAGGATCGCATCCAGCGCAATGTCATGCGCCTCCGGCGCCATGTCGGGCAGCCAGCCGTTGCTGAAACCGACGCCGACGGTGAAGGGGCGTGGCTGCAAGGTGGCCAAGGTGCGGTCGTAAAAGCCGCCCCCGTAGCCCAGCCGGAAGCCGCCCGGTCCGTAACCGACACAGGGCACAAAGAGCAGCGTCGGCACGATGACCTCGGTGTCCTTGGGTTTGGGAATGCCATAGGCGTCTTCTTCCATCGGGCAGCCCGGGTACCAGGCATGGAAGGTCAGCGTCTTGTGCAGCTTGTTCACCACCGGCAACCCGATCTTGCGCGGCGAACGGGCGGCGATGCTCTCGGTCGCCAGCTGTGCCTTCTGCACTTCCGCCAATGCCGGGCTGGATGACACATCCTGGCTCAGGATCGCGTCCTCCTGCCAGCGGTACAGCGCGGGCAGTGGATCGAATTCGCCCTTGATGGGCCAATAGGCGCCGATCACCTCGTGGGTGCTGCCCACCAGCCAGATGCGCATCACGCGCTGCAGCAGATCCGCCCGCTCCAGACGGTCGGGCATGTTCAGGCGTTCTTCCACCAGGGCTTTGCGGGTACTTAATTTGTCCATAATGGTCCGATGCTATCCAAATTTCGTTTCAGCCCCACGGCCACGGCTTCGCGTCAGCCCGTGGTGCTTGCACTTGCGGCACTGCTGCTGTGCCACACGCTGGCACCCGTCGCCTCCGCCCAGACGCCGCAATCCGCCAATCCGGCCAACCCATCCGCCGCCGACAACGTGATCGTCGAGATGAACAAGGCCTTCAAGCGCGGTGACAGGCCCCGGCTGGCGCAGTTGCTGCCGCAGGCCCGCGGCCATGCGCTGGAGCCGTGGGCGGCCTACTGGGAGCTGCGCACGCGCCTTGGGGAAGCCGGCGCGCAGGAGGTGCAGGACTACATGGCCCGTTATGCCGGCACCTACCAGGAGGACCGCCTGCGCAACGACTGGCTGCAACTGCTGGGCCAGCGTCGCGACTGGGCCGGCTTTGCCGCCGAATACCCGAAGTTCCGCATGAACGACGACAAGGAAGTGCGCTGCTACGCCTTGCTGGTCGAGCACCTGAAGAACCCGGCACAGGACCCGCAACTGGCCGCCGAGGTGAAAAAGAACTGGCTGGCCCAACGCGAAGCCGACGATGGCTGCACCGCCGCCGCCGAGCGCCTGGTGGGCACCAAAAACCTCACCGAGCAGGACGCCTGGCAAAAAGCGCGGCTGGCCACCGAAGCCAACCGGCCGCGTGCCGCACGCGATGCGGTGCAGATCGTGGCGCCAGAGGCAGTGGGTCTGGTGACCGACCTCAACACCAGCCCGGCCAAGTTCCTGACTGAAAAGCAGCTTGCCATCCGCAAGGTGCGCAAGGAAATCGTCACGCTGGCGATCATCAAGCTGGCCAGCATGGACCTTGAAGGCGCAGCGTTCCAGATGGAGAGCAAGTGGGCCATCCAGCTGACGCCCGAAGAGCGCAACTGGGTCTGGGGCGTGATCGGCAAGCAGGCCGCCACGCGCCTGGGCACCATTCCGGCGGGTGACGCCCTGCGCTACTTTGCCAAGGTCAGCAAGGACACCGACCTGACCGACGAGATGCTGGCCTGGAAGACCCGCGCCGCCTTGCGCGCCGGCAGCCAGCCGCAGTGGCCGCTGGTGCTGTCCGCTGTGAACGCCATGAGCGACGAGGCCCGCAAGGACCCGACCTGGGCTTACTGGAAGGCGCGCGCGCTGCTGGCCACCGCGCCACCCGACAGCGCCGTGCGCACTGCGGCAACGGCCACCGCCGGCGGCACCGCAGCCGCGGCGACGCCCACTGTCACGATCGCGCCGCAGCGCGCCGAGGCCCTGGCGCTGCTGCAGTCGTTTGCCTCGGTCCGCGGGTTTTACGAGCAGCTCGCACTGGAAGAACTGGGTCAGAAAATCACCGTGCCTGCACGCCCTGCCGCGCTCACACCCGAGGAGAAAGAGGCGGCACGCCTGAACCCCGGGCTGAACCGCGCAGCCTACGCCGTGGCGCTGGGCCTGCGCAGCGAAGGTGTGCGCGAATGGAACTACAGCACCAACCTGCACCAGCGCGGCGGCATGGGCGACCGCGAACTGCTCGCAGCCGCGCAGTTCGCCTGCGACCGCCAGATCTGGGACCGCTGCATCAACACCAGTGAGCGCACCAAGGCCGAGACCGACTTCGAGCAGCGCTTTCCCACACCCTTCCGCGAGGCCGTGGTCAAACGCAGCCAGAGCATCAGCCTGGACCCGGCCTATGTGTACGGCCTGATCCGCCAGGAAAGCCGCTTCATCATGGACGCGCGCTCCGGCGTCGGCGCCTCCGGCCTGATGCAGGTCATGCCGGCCACGGCACGCTGGACGGCCAAAAAGATCGGGCTCGATGGCTTCACCATCGAGCAGCTCAACGACCGCGACACCAACATCGCCATCGGCACCGCTTACCTGAAGCTCGCACTCGATGACCTGGGCGGCTCCATGCCCATGGCTGCTGCCGCCTACAACGCCGGACCGGGCCGGCCCCGCCTCTGGCGCAACGGCCCGGTGCTGGACGCCGCCGTCTGGGCCGAGAACGTGCCCTTCACCGAAACGCGTGACTACGTGAAGAAGGTGTTGTCCAACACCACCAATTACGCCGCCCTGCTGACAGGCCAGCCGCAATCGCTCAAGGCGAGACTGGGCAGCGTCGGGCCGCGCGATGCGTCGCTGCCGGAGCCGAACAAAGACCTGCCCTGAACCAGGGGCAGATCAGTTCATCGCGCTCAGGCAGCCGCAGCGGCCTTCTGGATGTCGCTGCGCTGCAGGAGCGATGGTGATTGCGCCCCGGATTGCTGCAGGTGCCGCGCCTGCCGCTCGGCGCGCGCAGGGCCTGAGGCGAAGGGGGCGGCTGCCCGGCTGGCATCCAGCAGTGCGGCCAGGCACGCGGGCCGGCCCCGCGCACCGCTGGCCACATAGTCGGCCATCAGCGCCTGACGCACGTCTTCTGGCGGCAAGCTGCGCGGCGCGGTCAGGTGCTCGAACAGCAGGTCCACCAGTTTTTCCAGCGCGAACTCGTGCGTCTTGCCTGTGGTGTGCCAGAGCCAGTCGCTGAAGTTCAGGAAATGCTGGAAGGCCGAGCCTGGCGCCAGCAGCAGACGCAACGCGACGGCAAAGCGGCCTGAATTGGCCACCAGATCCCAGTAGCGCGCGAAGCGCTGGATGCGCTGCATCGTGGCGAAGTCCACCGTGGAATTCTGCAGGATGGTGTAGGGCGTCTGCGGGTCATAGACCATGGCGAACCCGGCGGTGTGCCGCGCAATCGGTGTGCCGCGCAGGCGCTTGAGGATGCCGAACTGGATCTCGTGCGGCGCCAGCGCATGCAGGCGGTCAAAGCCTTCGGCAAAACTCGCCAGCGTTTCACCGGGCAGCCCGAAGATCAGGTCGGCGTGCACATGGGCCTGGCTTTCGGTGACCAGCCAGCGCAGGTTGTCGGCCGTCTTCGCGTTGTCCTGGCGCCGCGAGATGCGCTGCTGCACCTCGGGGTTGAAGCTTTGTATACCCACTTCAAACTGCAGCGAGCCGGCGGGAAACTGCGCGATCAGGGCCTTGAGCCGGTCGGGCAGGCTGTCGGGCACCACCTCGAAATGCACAAACAGCTCGGGCGGCAGGCCGACGCGGTCGCCCCCGGCCTGGAGTTTGTCCAGGAAGAACTGCAGGATGCGCACCGAGAAATCGACCTTGAGGTTGAAGGTGCGGTCGACAAACTTGAAGTTGCGCGCGCCGCGCTCGTACAGCAACGCCATCTCGGCCATGAAGCGGTCAAGCTCGAAGGCCCAGGCGGTCTTGTCGAGCGCGCTCAGGCAAAACTCGCATTTGAAGGGGCAGCCGCGCGAGGCTTCCACATACAGCAGCCGCCTGGCGAGGTCTTCGTCGGTGTACTCGCGGTAAGGCAAGGCCAGCGCCTCCAGCGGCGGCTGCTCGCCGGCAATGATTTTCATCAGCGGCTGCGGCCCATCGAGCAAGGCGCGGCAGAGTTTGGGGAAACTCACATCGCCCCAGCCGGTGACCACATGGTCGGCCAGGCGGCAGATGTCCTGCTCGTTCGTTTCGTGGCTGACTTCGGGGCCACCCAATACCAGCTTGATGTCAGGCCGCAGTGCCTTGAGCAGGCGAACCACCTGCGTGGTTTCCACCACGTTCCAGATGTAGACGCCGAGGCCGATGACTTCGGGCGACAGCGCCAGCAGCTCTTCCACAATTTGTGCGGGGCGCTGCTGGATCACAAACTCGCGCAGCGAGGTCTGCGCACGCAGCCCCGGCCCGCCATGCACATCCATGTTCGCCGCGAGGCAGCGCAGCCCCAGGGAGGCATGAATGTATTTGGCATTCAGGGTGGCAAGGACAATGCGGGACATGGCCCCATTATCGGAGCAGGGTGTAATAAAGTCCCCACCGTGGAGACTAAGCTGCATCGCAGGCAGTCATCCCGCGAGATCGCGGGGCCACTGAACCCACCCCATCCAGACGCCTGATCACGTCCCCTGGAACTATTGCACCGGCCACCTGCTCACACCACCATGTTTTTCAAGCGCGCGCATTCTTCTGCTCTTCCGGCATCCCTGGCTGCAGGTCTGGTCACGTTGTTGCTCGCAGCGCTTGCAGGGCTTCCGGCGGGGGTCCATGCCCAGGCACCGTCTTCCGCATCCTTCAATGTGCTCGGCAAAAGCAGCGCCCCGGCCAGCGCCGTGGTGACCACCGACCAGGTACGGGCCGAACTGCTGGCCTGGGCGCCCGAAGGGGTCGAACCGGGCAAACCGGTCTGGGTCGGCCTGCAGCTGACGCACCAGCCCGAGTGGCACACCTACTGGAAGAATTCCGGCGACTCGGGCCTGCCCACACAATTGGAGTGGAAACTGCCCGCCGGCATCAGTGCGGGTGACATCGCCTGGCCCACCCCGAAAAAAATCCCCATCGGCACGCTGGCCAACTATGGCTACGAAAACACCGTGCTGCTGCCGGTGCCGCTGACGGTGGCCCCCGAGTTTTCCGGCACGCAGGTCGCGGTGCAACTCAAGGCCGCGTGGCTGGTGTGCCGCAAGGAATGCATTCCGCAGGAGGGTGAGTTCTCACTGAGCCTGCCGGTGAAGGGCTCCACCGCCACCCACGGCGCGCTGTTCCGGGCTACCTTTGAGGCCACGCCAAAATCGCTGCCAGCAGGCGCCAGCCAGGTCGCCGTCAGCGGCAAGTCCATCGAGGTGTCCCTGGCAGGTCTGCCAGCGGCGGCACGAGGCAAGACATTGGCGCTCTACCCCGAAACCAATGGCGTCACCGAGCCCGCTGGCGCCTGGCAGCAGGCCTGGAAGGGTGATGTGTGGACAGCGCAGGTGCCCTTGTCGGTGCAGCGCACCGAGAGCCCGGCCAGCATGCCGATGGTGGTGGCACTGGACACCGTCGCGTGGCGCATTGAGGCACCTGTCAAGGGCAACTGGCCGGCTGTTGCACCCGCGGCCACTCTGCCCCCCGCACTGGAAACCGCGCTGCGCGCCAATGCCTCTGCAGGCGCCGTCCCGGTTCAGAATACGGCCCCGCCTTTGGGCCTGCTGGCGGCGTTGTTGGGCGCCCTGCTGGGCGGCATGATCCTCAACCTGATGCCGTGCGTCTTCCCGGTGCTGGCGCTGAAGGTGGTGAGCTTTGTGCACGTGAAGGACCAGCGGGCCCGCATCGCCAACGGGCTCGCCTACACCGTGGGTGTGGTAGTGTCCTTTCTGGCACTGGGTGCCTTGCTGCTGGGCCTGCGTGCCGCGGGCGACCAGTTGGGCTGGGGCTTCCAGTTGCAAAGCCCGGCGGTGGTGGCGACACTGGCCGCGCTGTTCACCTTGCTGGGGCTCAATCTCGCTGGCGTCTTTGAATTCGGCAACCTCGTGCCCGGCAGGCTGGCGGGGCTGCAGGCGAAGAACCCCACCACCAATGCCTTTCTCTCCGGCGTGCTGGCCACGGCGATTGCCTCCCCCTGCACCGCACCGTTCATGGGCGCCTCGCTCGGTTATGCCATCGGCCTGCCCGCGGCCCAGGCACTGGCCGTGTTTGGCGCCATCGGTGTCGGCATGGCCTTGCCTTACCTGGCAGCGAGCGCCGTGCCCGCTGTGGCCCGCGCCCTGCCGCGCCCGGGCGCCTGGATGGTGACCTTCAAGCAACTGATGGCTTTCCCGATGTTCGCCACCGTGGTGTGGCTGGTGTGGGTGCTGGGTCAGCAAAGCGGCATCGACGGGGCTGGTGCGCTGCTGGCGCTGCTGGTGCTGATGGCGCTGGTGATCTGGACGTTCAGCCTGCGCGGCACGGCGCGCGTGCTGCTGGGCGCGCTGTCCATCGCCGCACTGGCCTTCTCGCTCTGGTCCATCGGCCCGAACATCACAAAAGAAGCCACCGGCAACGGGCTGGCCAGCGCACCACAGGCGGGTGACCGCTGGCAGGCCTGGGAGCCGGGCCGTGTCGACCAACTCGCCGCCGAGGGCCGCAGTGTGTTTGTCGACTTCACCGCCGCCTGGTGCGTGACCTGCCAGTACAACAAGAAAACGACGCTGTCCAACGCCTCGGTACTCGCCGACATCGACGCCAAGAAAGTGACGCTGCTGCGCGCCGACTGGACGCGGCGCGACCCGGCGGTGACAGCCGCACTGGCGCAACTGGGCCGCAGCGGTGTGCCGGTGTATGTGATCTACAAACCAGGCAGCGCACCGGTGGTACTGTCGGAGGTGTTGTCCGTCGATGACGTCCGGGCCGAGCTGGCCAGGTTGTAAGCCCGCTTGCCATTGCCCTGTCCTTGCATGCCTTCTGGAGATTCCGCCATGACACCAACCAGCATCCCGCGCCGTCTTTTTTCCAGTGCCCTGGCGCTGTCGCCGCTGGCGATCTTCAGCGCAGCCCAGGCCCAGAACCTTGCCGTGCCGGGCCAGGCAGCACCCGATTTCTCGGCAACAGACACCACAGGAAAAATCCACCGGCTGACCGATTACCAGGGCCGGCTGGTGGTGCTGGAATGGACCAACCCGGGCTGCCCGTTCGTTCGCAAGCATTACAACGGCAACATGCAGGCCTTGCAGAAAGAGTTCGTTGCCAAAGGCGTGGTGTGGCTGGCGATCAACTCCACGGGCACGAACAGCAGCGACCATCTGCCGCCAGCACAACTCACCGCATGGATGCGCGAGAAGCAGGCCCAGCCGACCGCGATGCTGATGGACGAGTCGGGCAGGATCGGCCAGCGCTACGGTGCCAAGACGACACCCCACATGTACATCATCAGCCCCCAGGGCCAGCTGGTGTACGCCGGTGGCATTGACAGCATTGCCTCGGCGCGGGTGGACGATATCAAGGCCGCCACCAACTATGTGCGCCAGGGTCTGGGCGAGGCGCTGGCTGGCAAGCCCTTGAGCATGGCCAGCACCCGTCCCTACGGCTGCTCGGTGAAGTACGGCGAGCCAACATGAGCGCCATGCCCATGGTGGAGAGCATCCCGCACATCCTCAAGCACTGCCGCACCATTGCCGTGGTGGGCCTGTCGACCAAACCGCACCGGGCCAGCTTTGACGTGGCACGCCACATGCAGGCCAGCGGCTACCGCATCATTCCGGTCAACCCGAACGAGACGGAAGTGCTGGGCGAGAAAGCCTATGCCACGCTGACCGATGCCGCACAGCACGAAGACATCGACCTGGTGAACTGCTTTCGCAACAGCGAGGACATCCCGCCCGTCGTCGACGAAGCCATCGCCATCGGTGCCAAGGCGGTATGGATGCAGTTGGGCATCACCCACCACGAAGCGGCCGCCAAGGCCGAAGCCGCCGGACTGCTGGTGGTGCAGGACCACTGCCTCAAAATTGACCACCGGGTGATGCGGGCGCAAGGTCTGGTCTAGGGCCTGTCTCTGGGGTCTGTCAACACGCACCCATGGTCGGGGTGGCTGCGCACCAGGCTGCGGGAAAGCCATGGTTGCAGTGGCTGCATGGCACGCGACAATGCGGCATGCCTTTGCGCTTGAGCCCGACGCCCTCGTCACCCCTGGACACCTCCCGGCGCCGCGCATTGAAGGCCACGGGCTGGTCAGCCGCCAGGCGAATGTGCCTCGCGGCCGCATCGCTCGCACTGCTTTCGGCCTGCGCCAGCCCCCCCGTCAACCCCAAGGGCGAAGTCAACACAGCGCCCATGTCTTCGGGCGAGATCGCACAATCAGACATTAACCGCATGGCCACCCTGGGCATGCGCGACAACCTCGACAGCCTGCTGCGGCTGGCCGACAAGCTCTACCGGCGCAACCCTGCCGAATGGCGCAAGGCTGGCAGCACCAGCCGGGACGCAGCCCTGGCGCAATTGCGCACGGCGGTGGAGCAGCGCACGCCGTGGACCGACCTGCAGGGCAGGCGCGACATTGCCGCGCTGTCGCTGGCACTCGGCCCCGACTTCAAGGGCGACCGCGTGGCGGCCTTCATCTACGCCAGTGCCGACATGGTGGTCACGGCGCACGGCGGCAGGACGAACTTCTACCTCACGGACACCCTCGACGCGCAGTACATCTACAACGCGGCCCGCAACATCGAGATCGCCGTGTGGATGCTGTCCAACCGGCGCAACGCGGCCAACCAGCCACTGCTGCTGGCCGACGAGATCAGCGAGCGGGAGCGCAACCTCAGCTTCGAACGCGAGTTCGGCAAGGTCATCGGCCGGCTGGACCTGCTGTCGCAGGTGCTGACCGAAAAATACCGCCGCGCCGTCATCACCTATGTGCAGAACCTGCTGGGCGGCGCTTTCCTGCAGTTCCTTCCGGTGAGGTAGCTCACCCCTTTCTAAGCTCACCCCCTTCTCGGCTCGCGTTGCGTAGCCGGATCCCCCCTTGCAGGGGGCGACAGCTTCGGCCCGGCAAAGCCGGTTCCGTGCTGGCTTTGACCCACCCCCTTCTCGGCTCACTTTGTGTAGCCGGATCCCCCCTTTCAGGGGGCGACAGCTTCGGCCCGGCAAAGCCGGTTCCGCGCTGTCACTGGATGGCATCAGGATGCGCTCCTGCGAGATAGCTCGCTGACCAGACACAATATGTATCTCACGCCCCGTTTCCCGGAAAATTCCATGCCCGACAACTATCTGCCCGAAGTCAGAAACCAGTACGAAGCCCTGCCTTACCCGCCCTGCAATCCGGAAGACGACCACAAGCGTCTGGTGCTCACTTGGCTGGAAGACCTGCCGATGATCAACCACTACTGCTTTGCCGGAAAGCAGTCGTTCCGCCACGGCTTTCGTGCGCTGGTGGCGGGCGGCGGCACCGGGGATGCGACGATTTTCCTGGCCGAGCAGTTGCGGGCCCTGAAGGCCGATGACGCGCAGCTGGTGCACCTCGACATGAGCGAAGCCAGCATTGCGCTGGCCCGGCGCCGCGCCGAAATCCGCGGCCTCACCAACATCACCTGGGTGCACGATTCGCTGCTCAACCTGCCGGCGCGGGCCGCCGAACTGGGCCGCTTCGACTACATCAACTGCAGTGGCGTGCTGCACCACCTGGCCGATCCGGACCTGGGCCTGAAGGCATTGCTGAGTGTGCTGAAGACCGGTGGTGAAAAACCCGGCGAACAACCCGGCACGATTGGCCTCATGGTCTACGCCACACTGGGCCGCCTCGGCGTGTACCAGATGCAGACGCTGATGCGCATGGTCAACGACCGACCCGGCGAAGCGCCGCTGGACATCCCCCGGAAAATCGCCAACACCCGCGACCTGCTGGCCAGCCTGCCGCCCAGCAACTGGTTTGTACGCAGCGAGGACTTGCACCACGACCACAAGATGGGCGATGCCGGCATTTACGACCTGCTGCTGCATTCACAGGACCGCGCTTACACCGTGGGCGAGCTCTATGACTGGCTCGGTGGCCACGGCCTGCACCTGAACTTCACGGATGTGCAGCGCGGCCGCGCACCCTACCTGCCGCACATGGTGCTGGGCCACAAGCCGCCAGCCATGGCGCCGGCGCTGCGCAAGCTGCCCCTGCGCCAGCAGCATGAGATGGCCGAGCTGATGATCGGCAACCTCATCACCCATTCGCTCTACCTCACGCAGAACGCTGCCTGCACCGCGCCGTATGGCGATACGCAATACATTCCGTTTTTCTACCACGAGCCCCTCACCGGCGAGCTGGCAGCGCAGGTGTTCGGCAGCAACCGCGGCCAGCCCTTTGTGCTGCGCCACCAGCATTCGGGCGTGTCGCTCACGGTGAACCCGGGCCGCTACGGGCCGCAACTGCTGCGCCTGATCGATGGGCAAAAAAGCTTTGGCGATATCTTCGAGACCTTCCGCGCCGCCTGGCAGGGCAAGGCAGCCGCGCCCGACAACGCCACGCTGTTTGCCGACTTCGCCGAGTGCTACGAGACCCTCAACGCCCTGGAGCGCCTGCTGCTGCGGCATCCGGACGCCGCACACTGACAAACCCTGCCAGAAGAAGCGCTGGCTCGCTGCTATGCTGTTTCCATCACCCCTGAATGTCTGAATCCCTGAACCTGTAAAGCCCCGACCCGCCATGTTCGCACCCCTTCAAAACGACACCTTTCTCCGCGCCTGCCTGCGCCAGGCCACCGATCACACCCCCGTCTGGCTGATGCGCCAGGCCGGCCGCTACCTCCCCGAATACCGCGCCACCCGGGCCAAGGCCGGCAGCTTCATGGGTCTGGCCACCAACACCGACTACGCCACCGAAGTCACGCTGCAGCCGCTCGACCGCTACCCGCTGGATGCAGCCATCCTGTTCAGCGACATCCTCACCGTGCCCGACGCGATGGGCCTCGGCCTGTCATTTGCACTGGGCGAAGGCCCCAAGTTCGCCACCGCTGTGCGCGACGAAGCCGCCGTGGCCAAGCTCGAAGTGCCCGACATGGCCAAGCTGCGCTATGTGTTTGATGCGGTCACCTCGATCCGCAAGGCGCTCAACGGCCGGGTGCCGCTGATCGGCTTTTCCGGTAGCCCCTGGACGCTGGCCTGCTACATGGTCGAAGGCGCAGGCTCTGACGACTACCGCCTGGTCAAGACCATGATGTACCAGCGGCCCGACCTGATGCACCGCATGCTGGCCGTCAACGCCGACGCGGTGGCCGCCTACCTCAACGCCCAGATCGACGCTGGCGCGCAGGCGGTGATGATTTTTGACAGCTGGGGCGGCGTGATGGCCGACGCTGCTTTTCACACCTTCAGCCTGGCCTACACGAAGCGCGTGCTGGCCCAGCTCAAGCGCGAGCACGACGGCGTGAAGATTCCGCGCCTCGTCTTCACCAAAGGCGGCGGCCAGTGGCTCGAAAGCATGGCCCCGCTGGACTGCGAGGTGCTGGGCCTGGACTGGACCGTCAACCTGGCGCAGGCCCGCGCCCGCGTGGGCGAAGATGGCGCCGACGGCAAGCCCGGCAAGGCGCTGCAGGGCAATCTGGACCCCAACGTGCTCTTTGCCGGGCCCAGTCAGATCGAGGCCGAGGTGGTGCAGCTGCTGGACAGCTTTGGCAAGCCCCACACCGACCCCACACGGGGCGGTGCCACGCATATTTTCAACCTCGGCCATGGCATCAGCCAGCACACGCCACCTGAGAGCGTCGACACCCTGGTGCACGCAGTGCACGCTCACTCTCGCAAAATGCGCGCTGCGGCGGGCTGAGCATTTCCGGTTACACGATCGGTCACGTCGGGGCCTCGCGGTTTTGGGCCTGCGTTAGCACAAATAGAGGCCTGCGCGAGCGGACTTATGCACAAAATCCGTGCTGCGCTGCACTACCCGTCCAGCCATGCCGGAACTGCTGCTATGAAAGCAATAGCGCTCGTAAGTGGTTGATTTATATAGCAACTTTAAATTGCTTTTTTTGCGGGCAATTCAGACAAAGCCTTGATTTACAAGGCCTCGTGACGCACCCCGGGCAAACTATCAACAAAGTTATCCACAGAAATTCTGGACATCTCTAAAGCGGTGAAAAATCAACGACTTAGCGCATTCTTTGTATGTAATTTTGAAGAACTAAATACAACTGATTACACGGGATGACCTTCTGGCACCAAATCGTGGTGGCCACGCCAGCGCACAGTGCCGTGGCCGGGCCGCTGACTTACAAAAGTGGGCAAGCACTTGCGGCTGGTGCGCTGGTACGTGTGCCACTCGGCAAGCGCGAGGTGCTGGGCGTGGTCTGGGGCAGCCTGCCCGACAGCGGTGAGCTGCCGGAGAGCCAGGCCCGCCACATTGCCGGCGTGCTGGATGGCCTGCCGCCGCTCACGGCCACCTGGCGCCAACTGGTCAGCTTCACGGCCAGCTACTACCAGCGCTCGCTGGGCGAGGTGGCGCTGGCGGCCCTGCCGCCGCAGTTGCGCGACCTGAGCAGCGAGCAGCTCGCGCGGCGCCTGAAGCGGCCGGTGGCCGACACCAGCTACGCCCCCGACACCGCCGCAGACGCACTCAGCGCCGTGACGCTGAGTGCCGAGCAGGCGAAGGCGCTCAGTGACTTTGCCGCCGACACCCGGCCTGCGCTGCTGTTTGGCGCCACCGGCAGCGGCAAGACCGAGGTTTACCTGCGCGCCGCCGCCCAGGTGCTGGCGGACGACCCAGAGGCCCAGGTGCTGGTGATGGTGCCGGAGATCAACCTCACGCCGCAGTTGCAGCAGCGCTTTGAGGCCCGCTTTGCCCACCTCGGCAAGGAGCGGGTGGTGGCCCTGCACAGCGGGCTCACGCCGGCGCAGCGGCTCAAGAGCTGGCTGTCGGCGCACACCGGCCATGCCCGGCTGGTGCTGGGCACACGCATGGCGGTGCTGGCGCCGCTGCCGCGGCTGCGGCTCATCGTGGTGGATGAAGAACACGACCCGAGCTACAAGCAACAGGAAGGTGCCCGCTACTCGGCGCGCGACCTGGCGGTGTATCGCGCCAAGCTGGAAACGGAGAACGCCGCCATACCCTGCCGCGTTTTGCTCGGCTCAGCCACGCCATCGTTGGAAAGCTGGCAGGCCACCCTCACCGGCCGCTACCAGCGCCTTACCTTGAACGACCGCATAGATGGAGCCCCCACGCTTGTCGCTTCGCGTACTGCGCTGCCCCCCGAGGGGGCCGCCCGCCTGTGGCCCGGCGAAGCCGGTTCCACGGCTCATGCTGATGAAATACCTTCATCTGCGCTTGTCGCTTCGCCTGCTGCGCTGCCTGTGAAGGGGAGCCTGCCTGTCGTTCGGCGGGTGGACATGAACCACCAGCCCAAGCACTGCACCATCGCACCGCCGCTGCTCGATGCCATCGCGCAGCGCGTGGCGCGCGGCGAGCAGTCGCTGATCTTCCTGAACCGGCGCGGCTATGCGCCGGTGCTGGCCTGCCACGACTGCGGCTGGAAGAGCGAGTGCCCGCATTGCAGCGCCTTTCGGGTGTTCCACAAGATCGACCGCACGCTGCGCTGCCACCACTGTGGCTACACCGAGCGCGTGCCGCGTGCCTGCCCCAGCTGCGGCAACATCGACATCGCGCCAATCGGGCGCGGCACCGAACGGCTGGAAGAACACCTGGCCGAGCTGCTGGCGGGCGTGGAGCGCCCGGGCGGCGGCGCGGTGCGCATTGCGCGGATCGACGCCGACAGCACGCGCCTCAAAGGCTCGCTCGAATCACAACTGGCGAGCGTGCATGCCGGCGAGGTCGACGTACTGGTCGGCACGCAGATGATTGCCAAGGGCCATGATTTTCGCCACATCACACTGGTGGCGGCCATCAACCCGGACGGCGCGCTTTTTTCCAGCGACTTCCGCGCACCGGAGCGGCTGTTCAGTCTGCTGATGCAGGCGGGCGGGCGCGCCGGGCGCGACGCACGCCACAGCGCTGCCAGCGAAATGTGGGTGCAGACCTTCCACCCCGCGCACCCGCTGTTCGAGTGCCTGAAAAAGCACGACTACCCGGGCTTTGCCGCCCAGCAACTGGAAGAAAGACAGGCTGCCGGCATGTCGCCCTTCGGCTTTTCGGCCTTGATCCGCGCCGAGGCGAGATCGCAGGATGTTGCCCAGGGCTTTCTCAATGCGGCGGCAGCCGCCGCCAGTGCGCAGCAGATCACCGCGCACGACCAGGTCAGCGCCTACCCGGCGGTGCCGATGACGATCCAGCGCGTGGCCAACATCGAGCGCGCGCAGATGCTGGTGGAGAGCCCGTCACGCAAAGCGCTGCAGCACTTTCTGGCGGCGTGGCAAGCGCTGCTGTTCGAGACCCGCGCGCAGCCCGAGCACAAGAGCCTGATCCGCTGGGCGATTGACGTGGACCCGATCGCGATCTAGCGAAGAGATCGGCCCGAAACCGTACTGACCAAAAACGTGTCCGTAAACTCTTTCACATGCAATCCATCGTCAGAAAAGCCATCCTCAACAGCCCCGACTACCCTTTCGCGCCGGTGAAGGCTGCCGTGAAGCTGGACCAGAACGAATCAGCCGAAGACTTTCCGGCCCACCTCAAAGCCGTCGTTCTTGAGCGCCTGGCGGGTCAGGACTGGCACCGCTACCCGGATCTGAATGCCGATCGCTTGCGCGCCGCCATCGCTGCCCACGACGGCTGGCAACCTGCTGGCGTGGTGGTCACCACCGGCAGTAACGTTCTGATTTCTCTGCTGATCCAGTTGAGCGCACTGGATGCAAGAGTGGTCACTGTCAAGCCCAACTTCGCGTTGTACGGACTGGACGCCAAATTGCTGGGCGCAGCGCTGACCGAAGTGCCGCTCAAGCAGGACTTCACGCTGGATGTCGATGCAGTCATCGACGCATTGACAGCTGGAGCGCAGCGCTCCATGTGCCCCGCTGGCGTGGTGTACGTACCGCGACCACACGCGCCAACAGGCTCATTGGTGGCGCTGCAAGACCTTGAGCGCCTCGCTGAAGCATCGGCCGACTGGCTGCTGGTGATCGACGAGGCCTATCACCAGTTTTGCGACACCGATGCGCGGGCCCTTGCCCGGCGTTTCCCGCATGTGGTGCTGCTCAGAACCTTCTCCAAAGCCTGGGGCCTGGCGGGCATCCGCCTGGGCTATGCATTGACTTCTGAAAGCATCGCGAGTCAGTTGCAAAAGCTGGTGCCGCCCTTTGCCGTCTCCGTGATGCAAACCACCTGCGCCGAGGTGGCACTGGAGCAACCGGGTTACATGCGCGAACGCGTGCTGGCCACCATCGCCGAGCGTGAGCGGGTGAGCCTCGCACTGTCGGCGCACACCTCGTGGCAGGTCGTCCCGTCACACGGAAATTTTCTGCTCATCCGCACACCCGATGCCGCAGCCGCTTTCGATGCCCTGCTGGCGCACGGCGTCTTGACGCGTCGCCAGGACAGCTACGCCGGGCTGGCTGGCTGCATCCGGGTCACGCTCGGCACTCGGGATGAAAACAATGCATTCCTCCATGCTGCGGGCTGTCGTGTCGACAACTGAAATCAGCCTCGCATCCCCATCGCCCAACACACCGATCGCCAGCGAGGTCCGACTCAGGTCAATAACGCCACTGCTGCGGAGAAACTGAAAAACGCCAGCACCGTCGACAGCAGGATGATGCGGGCGATGCGCCCGTTGTCGGCGCCGAAGCGCTCGGCCAGCATGGCCACATTGCTGGCGCTGGGCAGGGCGGCCACCAGCACAATCACCGTCAGCGCAAATGGCTGGATCGACACCCCCAGGGCCATGGCGCCCAGGCCGACGGCACCCACCAGCACGGGGTGCAGCACCAGCTTGATCAGCGCGACAGGCACATAGTCTTTCAGCGGTGTGGGCTGCTGGTTGTTCATCTGCGAACGCGCCAGCACCGCGCCGATGGTGAAGAGGGCCACCGGCGAGGCTGCGTCAGCAAGCAGGCCCACCGTCTGCATCACCGGGCCGGGCAGCACCACCCCGAACCCGGACGTCAGGCCGCCCAGCACGATGGACCACGGCATGGGGTTCATGGCCACGCCCTTGAGTGCATGAGCGGCGGCAACCTCGGCGCCGTGGGCGTCGGCGGAATCCAGGCGCGACAGCGCAATGCACAGCGAGCTGGTGATGAGCAGATCCACCACGATGGTCACGATGGCCGGACCGGCCGCCTGCGCCCCCAGCAGCGCCACCAGCAGCGGAACGCCCATGAAGCCGGTGTTGGGGAAGGAGGCCACCAGCGCACCGAAAGACGCGTCGTTCCAGCCGATGCGGCCCTTGCGCGTGAAGGTGATGGTGAGCGCCACCATCACCAGTGCGCACAGCAGGTAGACGGCAGCCAGGCTGACGTCCAGCAACTGACCAATCGGCGTGCTCGCGCCAAAACGGTACAGCATGCAGGGCAGCGCGAAATACAGCACAAAGGTGTTGAGCCCCGGAATGGCAAGCTGCGGCAGCCATGCCCGGCGCGCCGCGACATAGCCGCACAGGACCAGCGCGAAGAAGGGAAAGGTGACCAGAAGAATGGACAGCACAGGATCGTCTGAAATTAAAAGAGCATGAGGAACGCAGCCAGTGGCACAACCGCCAAGGGCAGAGGCGACTGGGTTTTCAGTTTTCCGATATTGTCGGACGCCATGGGCTCTTTGGTCACCATGATGCAAGCTTCACAACCATGTTCGTGAGCCAGCCTGGCGGCTTTGAGGACATCCTTGTCCAGCACTTCATTCCGGTATTTCACCTCAACACCAATGCGGGTAGAGCCCAAATCCACGATGAAGTCAAGTTCATCGTTGTTGCGCCGCCAGTAACCCAGTTCGACGAGACCCGGCCAGCGCCTGAGGTGATTGGCAACCACATTCTCTGCGTAAGCGCCCATGAGCGTCGGGTCGGCCACCATCTGCTCCTGGCTCAGCTTCATCACCGCATTGCGTACAGCCAGGTCCACCAGATAGGTTTTGAAGTTACCCGCTTTGGGCGTTGACTTGGTGCTGGTGTGCTTGTGAAGTCGCCAGACCAGATCGGTTGCCTCAAGGAGCGGAAAATAATTCTCAATTGTGCTGCGCGCCAGTGCGATTTCACTGCTGAGCTGAGACAGGTTGGTCTCGCGACCGGGGTCTTTGAGCAAGCCCAGATAGAAGCGTCGCAGCATCTCGGGTTTGCGGAATTCGGCAGCGATCAGCAGATCTTCGAAGATGACGCGCTCGACTTGGTTTTGGTAAAGGTACTCTTGTTTGGCCAGCAGGTCCGGTAGGTCCCAGACCTCTGGGAAGCCACCTTCAAACAAATAGTCTGTGAGCCGTGCGCCGTCGATCATCTTGTCCCACGTGTTGCTCATACCGAGTACTAACTCAGTCTTCTCCGAGAACCACTCTACGAGCATTGAAGGCGTATTGCCCCCCCCTCGAAGTTGGTTTCCAAGAGTTTTGCAGTCAAAACACCATTGCTGCACCTGCTTGATCAGCTTTTCTGCTTGAAGGTAATGCTCGGTCTCTTTGACAGTAGTTTGGCTCTTGTGAACTAACGCGATCGCCTTGGCTGCATTGGTTTCTCTGAAGCTAAACGGCAATACATGAAAGTCTTTAACGCGCCCCAGCAAGCTCTCACGTGACTTCTTGAAGATGGGCGCACTCGCTGAACCCGACACCACAAATCGAACAGGCGTCTTCAAGTCATAAAACTTCTTGAGATACAGCTCCCAACGCGGAAAGCGCTGAATCTCGTCCAAGAACAGATAAGTCACTCCGCCCCTGGAAGCTTCAACCGCCGTCGCCACCAGTTCATTAAAGAATTTATCCTGGTTGAAACCAGGGATTTCGAGGCCTGGGTCTTGCATCGAAAAATAAACGATGCGATTGGCCTGCGCCTGGGGGTCTGGGGCATCCTTGATCAGCTGCCGAATGCACTGCTGAAGCAAGGTGCTTTTGCCCACACGGCGCGGGCCAGTGACCGACACCATTTGCGGAAGCTGTTTGACGTCCGCGTAAAGCTCGTCAAATACGTCACGCCGAAACTCCGGAAGCCCGACAAACGCATGCTCGAAATCACCCCACCACAGGTTGTATGCCTGTAGGATGGCATGCTTGGCAAAAAGACTGGATGTAATCTCAGGCATGGCAAAAATTATGCATATTTGATGTTATAAAGTCAAATATACACATTTCAATTCCTTTTCCCTCCTGGCCTTGCTTGACGCGCCCGACATGGCTCGCGGCCTGATTCTTGAGCTTGCTCTCCCACCGCACACCCCGCGAATCCATCTCCCATGTCCGCAGGCCTGAATCCCGCCCAACAAGAAGCCGTCAATTACCTGTATGGCCCCTGCCTCGTGCTGGCCGGTGCCGGCTCCGGCAAGACGCGCGTCATCACGCACAAGATCGGCCGGCTGATCCAGTCGGGCATGAAGCCCGAGCAGATTGCCGCCATCACTTTCACCAACAAGGCCGCCGCCGAGATGCGTGACCGCGCCAAGGGTTTGATCGGCAAGCCGGCCAAGGGTGTGGTGATCTGCACCTTCCACGCGCTGGGCGTGCGCATGCTGCGGCAGGACGGCGCCGCGCTGGGCCTCAAACCCCAGTTCTCCATCCTTGACAGCGACGACGTCACCAGCATCCTGAAAGACGCCGGCGGCACCACCGACGCGGCGACCGCGCGCCAGTGGCAGTGGACCATCAGCCTCTGGAAGAACATGGGGCTCAACGCCGCGCAGGCCGAAGCGCAGGCCAGCGGCGATGAAGACAAGCTGATCGCCCGCATCATGGGCCGCTACGAAGAGCGCCTGACGGCCTACCAGAGCGTGGACTTCGACGACCTGATCGGCCTGCCGCTCAAGCTGCTGCAGGAGCATGCGGACGTGCGCGAGAAATGGCATCAGTCACTCGGCCATGTGCTGGTCGACGAATACCAGGACACCAACGCCACACAGTACGAGGTGCTCAAGCTGCTGGTGGGCACGCGCGGGCGCTTCACTGCAGTGGGCGACGACGACCAGTCCATCTACGGCTGGCGCGGCGCCACGCTGGACAACCTCAAAAAACTGCCGCAGGACTACCCGAACCTGAAGGTGGTGAAACTGGAGCAGAACTACCGCTCCACCAGCGCCATCCTGCGGGCGGCCAACAACGTGATCGGCCCCAACCCCAAGCTCTTTCCCAAGACGCTCTTCAGCGAGCTGGGCGAGGGCGAGCCGGTGCGGGTGGTCGATTGCGACAGCGAAGAGCACGAGGCCGAACGCGTGGTGGCGCGCATCCAGAGCCTGCGCGCCGAGGGCACGCTGCAGGCCGAAGGCCACCAGCACCGCGAGTGGAAGGATTTTTGCGTGCTCTACCGCGCCAACCACCAGGCCAAGCCTTTCGAGAAGGCGCTGCGCAAGGCCAACATTCCGTACAAGGTCTCCGGTGGGCAAAGCTTTTTTGACCGCGCCGAAATCAAGGACCTGTGCAGCTGGATGCGCCTTTTGGTCAACAACGACGACGACCCGGCCTTTCTGCGCGCGGTGACCACGCCCAAGCGTGGCATCGGCCACACCACACTGGGCGCGCTTGGCCAGTTTGCCAACCAGTACAAGCTCAGCCTGTTCGAGTCGCTCTTCAGCAACTCGCTGGGCTCCATGCTGCCCGCCAAGGCGGTGGGCTCGCTGCAGGAGTTCGGGCGCTATCTCAATGACCTCGAGTACCGCGCCAAGCGCACCGTAGGGGCCGAGGACGCCCGCGCCTTTCTGAACGACTGGCTCAAGGACATCGACTACGAAAAGCACCTGTACGACGGCGAGGAAAGCGAAAAGCTCGCAGCCGCCCGCTGGACCAACGTGATGGATTTTTGCGACTGGATGTCGCAGCGCTGCGGCGGCCAGATCGACGACACCTCGGGCGCCGTGATCGCCGCCGAAACCAAGACCATGCTGGAGGTGGTGCAGACGATTGCGCTGCTCTCCACCATCAGCGAACGCGAGGGCGACCAGAACGTGGTGACGCTGTCCACCCTGCACGCCGCCAAGGGGCTGGAGTGGCCGCATGTGGTGCTGGCCGGTGTGAACGAAGGCCTGCTGCCCTTCAAGCTGGAGCAGGACGACGGCGTGAATACCGACAGCATCGCCCTGCGCCTGCAGGAAGAGCGCCGGCTGATGTACGTGGGCATCACGCGCGCCCAGCGCACGCTGGCGGTGAACTGGCTGCGCAAGCGCAAGAAGGGGCGCGACATGATTCCCGGTGCACCCAGCCGCTTCATTGCCGAGATGGCCCTCGACAAGGCCACGGTGCGCGAAGATCCGCGCGAAAAACTCAAGGCCCTGCGCGCCGAGTTCGCGCGGAAATCAGCCGAGGGTCTGGCCGCAGCCGCGGCGTCAGAAGCCCGCTGAGCGCGGCATCAAGAGACGGCCTGCGCGGCGGCAGGCCGGCTTCCGCCTCAGACGCCCAACCACTTCCCGATGCCCACCAGTGCGCCCTGGTCGAACTCCACAAAGCCAGGCACGTTGAGGGCTTCCAGGCGCTTCTTGCCCTCGGCGGACTGCTCCAGTCCCACAAAATAGTTGGTGAGCTGCGCACGCTGCGCTTCGCTCAGCTTGTTGCTGGCGATCATGTGCTTGATGGGCACCGGCTTGCTGACCCCCAGCACCTTGCCGCCTTTGTCCTGCCAGTCTTTGACCACGGCCTTGGAGGCGGTCACGCCGGAAGCCACCATGCCGTGCTCGACCATGAAGGGCACGGCGTCCTGCAGCTTCACATAGGTGGTTTCAGGAATCTGCGCACCGACGGCGTCGCGCATCGTGGCCCGCATGATGACCGAGGTGATGGAGTCCTCATCGGGGGCGCCCACTTTCTGGCCCTTGAGATCTCCCAGCGTCTTCAGTGGCGAGTCGCTGCGCACGAGGAACGACGCGCGGTATTCCGTGAAGCCCTTGGTGAGTGCGATCAGGCTGTAGCCGCTTTTGGTCATCGCGCGGATGGAGTGATGGGCCGGGTGCACATAGGCCATCTCGTAGCGCTGCTCGGCCAGGCCCGCAGCCAGTTCCTTGTAGTCACTGACCGGCTGCACCTTGACGGGCCGCTTCAGCAGCTTGCTCAGGTCCTCGGAGAGCTCCTTGAAGCGCTCCATGGTGGCGCCCGGGTTGACACGGTAGGTCACCCCTTCGTTCACCGCAAAAATCATGGGGCCCTGGGCCCAGGCCTGGCCGAATCCGGCCGCAAGTAAAAGGCAGACGATCTGTCGACGAATGGTCATGGTGGTCTTTCAAAATAGATCATTGCCGGTTGCAACGTACGCTTAGTATGGGGGTTACACAACGTTACAAAGCACCGGATTTACCCATGTTTACTTTCGCATGACAACGGCAAGTGCACATCCGTGCGATAGTTCTCGTCGGTAGCGGCTTGTGTCGTTTTTTTCCCCACTGCTGGTCGTCTGGTTCTGCGTTTTTCGAGACGGGGCGGCCCTGAAACTGGCCTCCGGCCCACCGTTTTCCCATCCATGCTGTCCCGCCTTCGCACTTTTTTTCACCCCTTGTTTCGCCTCTTTTTTTACCGCCTTGTTCGACCGACGACGCTCTCCGCCATTTCCCTTATGGCAGCCGCGTGCGCTCTGTCAACAGACCTCCATGCCCAGACGCCAGCACCGGCCCGCGCCGCGAAGTGCCCCGCTGCATCGGCCATGAAGGCCGAGCAGCTCTTCGGTCTGTGGGCCGTCCGCTTCACCAACCCACCCGCGGGTTTGCCGGCCCAGGCCACGATGCTGCTGGAGCGGCATGCAGAGTTCTCGGAGAGTCTGGCCGGTGTGGTGAACCGCGACCTGGGCGCGGCCGCCGGTGCCAAAGCCGTTGCAGGCCATGCCGCCAAAGCGATGCTGGCGGGTGACCTCGAAGGTGGCATGCTCCTGCTGGACGAATCGTCAGACAACGTGAGCATCACCGGCACCTGGAACGGCGAGATGGTGGAAGGCTCCTGCGGCAAGGCCTTCAAGGGCACGTGGAAAGACACCAGCAGCAGTGCGCCAGACAACGCACCGGACATTCCCTTTACCTTGGTACGCCTGCGATAAACCGCCATCACCCTAGCCGCGCCGCCGATGTGCAGACGGCGCGTGCACCGGCACACAGGCGGCCAAGGCCTACAGCTTTTCGGGCTGGCCGGGTATAGGCTGGAAGGCATGCGTTTTGATGCTTTTTTGGTTTTTTTGAATGCCCTTTCCGGTGCCCCGCTGGATGCCGCTTGGCATGCCTGTTCACCGCCATGCCTGAAGCCTGAGCCGCATGTTTGAGGCGGATCCTTTCACGCTGGGCTGCATCCTGGCCGGCCTGCTGCTGATCGGCATGACAGCCGGCAGCTCCTTCATCGCCCGGCTGCCGCTGAGTTCGGCCATGCTCTATCTGGTCGCAGGCATCGCCATGGGGCCCTGGGGGCTGGGGCTGGTGAAACTCGATGCCCTGAAAAACACCTTGCTGCTGGAACGGCTGACCGAAGTGGCGGTGCTGATTTCACTCTTCACCGTGGGCATGAAGCTGGAGCTTCCGTTCACCCACCTGCGCTGGCGCATCCCGGTGCAGCTGGCCACGGTGTCGATGCTGGTCACGGTGGTGACCATCACCGCGATCGGCCTCTGGGCGCTGGACCTGCCACTGGGCGCGGCGGTGCTGCTGGGTGCCATCCTGGCGCCGACCGACCCGGTGCTGGCCTCGGACGTTCAGGTCAACAACCCCGGTGACCGCGATCAACTGCGGTTCGGATTGACGGGCGAAGGCGGGCTGAATGACGGCACGGCGTTTCCGCTGGTGATGCTGGGAATGGGGCTGCTGGGCCTGCACGAGCTCGGTGCGGGCGGCTGGCGCTGGTGGGCCATCGACGTGCTGTGGGGTGTGGCCGGCGGGCTGGGCCTGGGTTATCTGCTCGGCAACCTCGTCGGCCGTGCCATCGTGTACCTGCGCATGCGCCACCTGGAGGCGCTGCGCTCTGACGAATTCATTGCACTGGGCCTGATTGCCCTCACCTACGGCCTGGCGCTGTGGAGCCAGACCTACGGCTTTCTGGCCGTGTTCGCTGCTGGCCTGGCGCTGCGCCGGATTGACGAGCCCCGCCGGGGGCCGGCGCCAGACAAATCGCACGAGGGCTTGAGCCCGGAAGAAGAGGCAGCGGCCGGTGCGGAGGCACCCGCCCACATGATGGAGGCCGTGCAACGCTTCAACAGCCAGCTCGAGAGCTTTGTCGAGGTCGCCATGGTGATGGCCGTCGGCGTGCTGATCGCCACCGTCAGGTTCCGCAGCGAGGTGCTGTGGCTCATTCCGGTGCTGTTTCTGCTGGTGCGCCCGCTGGCGGTTTACGCCGGTTTGCTCGGCACCCCCGTGGCGGGTACCCAGCGCCGGCTGATGGCCTGGTTCGGCATTCGCGGCATCGGGTCGCTGTACTACCTGCTGTATGCCATCAACCACGGCATGGAGCCCACCCTGGCGCAGCGGCTGCTGTCCATCACGCTGGCAGTCATCGTCGCCTCCATCGTGGTTCACGGGATTTCCGTGACGCCCCTGATGAACCGCTACGAACAGCGCAAGAAAGCACGCCGGTGAACACCCCCCTCAGCCCCCGGTGTGAAAAACAGCCGGACAAAATAAAACCCCAGCCGGTCAGGGCTGGGGCTGGGGGACAGGCAGGTGACGACAGGCGCGCACTGCTGCAGCGCTGACGCTTACTGGGCGGTTTTCACCACCTCAGCGGCTGCCTGCGGCGCTGTGCCGGGCTTGTCGGCGCGGGGCGCGGCCAGGGTCTGCTGGGCCGTGGCGCCGTTGTAGGCGGAGGTGGGGGCAGCAGCACCTTCACGCTGCGCCTGCAACACCTCGGCCTTGACCTCGGCGCGGGTCTTGGTGGAAGGCACCTGCATCTGGTCAAACAGATAGGAGTTGAAGATCTGGGCGTTGGCAGCCACCGACGTCAGTGCGGAAGCGGCAAGAATGGTGGCGGCGATCAGTTTCGATGTCATGATGGATTTCCTCTCAGGGTTGAATGGATATTCCGGGCATGGCGGACTCATGTTTCCGTCTGTCCAGCCTCGGTGAGTCGCCTTTTGCCGGGGTCTCCAGCGGTTTCGGCTCATCGATGGGTGTACTTTATTCCGTCGGAATCAATCAAAAAATAGCACCCACAACAATACATTGCTGCAGAATCAGCAATAATTGACCATCGCCTCGAAAGAACAGCATGGACCGACTTCAATCAATGCGGGTGTTTCAGCAAGTGGTGGACGATGGCAGCTTTGCCGCAGCGGCGCGCCGTCTCGACATGTCGGCAGCCGTGGTGACGCGCCTGGTGGGCGACCTGGAGGAGCATCTGGGCGTGCGCCTGCTGCAACGCACCACGCGGCGCCTGGCACTCACCGACGCCGGCGAGGCCTACCTCTCACGGGTGCGCCACATCCTCAACGACATCGAAGACGCCCACGCCGCCGCACAGGCCCACGCGCAGGAGATGTCGGGCGTGATCCGCATCCTCACGCCGCCCATCTTCGGCGTGCATGTTCTCGGGCCGCTGGTGGCAGAGTTCGGCCGGCGCTACCCGAATGTGGTGCTCGACATCCATGTGGACTCGCCCACCATGCCGCCGGTGGAAGACTACGATCTGACCTTGCTGGGTGCCACCGACGCGTTTGACGCCAACATCATCGCCCGGCCCATCGTGTCGTCCAACGGCATCCTCTGCGCCTCACCCGACTACCTGCGCCGCCATGGCACACCCCAGCTGCCCGCGGACCTGGCCACACACCGCTGCCTGCGCATCAAGCTGCCGGCCAACCGCTCCCGCGTCTGGCGGCTGCTGAACCCGGAAGACAACATGCGCGAAATCGAAGTGCCGGTGGAGCCCGCGATGCTGGTCAACCACTCCGACACGCTGATACGCGCCGGTGTGGACGGCGCGGGCATCATCAGCCAGTCCATCGACCTGGTGGCCAATCATCTCCAGAACGGCGAGTTGCAGCGGGTACTCGCGCCGTGGATCACCGGCACCAACACGCTCTACGCCGCGCTGCCCAGCCGCAAGTTCATTCCCACGCGCACCAGCGTCTTCCTCGAATTCATGACGGAGTTCACGAGGCGGGTGATCAAAAAAATGGATTCAGCGAAGAGCTGAGGCAGAACACGGGGCGTACCCGGGAACTGCGAGCTGAACCGCATCGGGCAAAGTGGAGGCGCTGAGTGTTTCTCAGCACACCAAGCAAAACGCCCACATGAAGTGGGCGTTTTGGTACCGGTTTGGTGAGCCGGATGTTGGTTGCGCGGGCAAGATTTGAACTTACGACCTTTGGGTTATGAGCTCTCGTAACCCATGTCGTCGTTTCTCGATTCAGCAAGTGGCTAATCGGTGTAAGTTGTTGAATTTAAAAGAAATCAAGTGTGACACTCAATTTCTATAAATCTCGGTTAAACCCAAAAAACCACTTTTCTGTCACACCTCAACTCGCAGAGGATGAATGGATGATGACCATTGGGCGTGTATCTGTCAAATGATGAAAGACATCCGTCAACTGATTTGGATAGCAGCGACGCACCTTCGACGACACACCGGCGGGAGATAGTCACCAGCTAAACACCTGCTGCTAAAGCCAGAGAAGACGAGCGCCCGCTTGGCACCCTAGAGGCATGGGTCTCTGTGCTCACAACATCCCATCGAGCACGTTCTTATTAAGCGTTAGAACTCCCGGCAGCGTTGACCGATGGCTACCCGTCCAACTTCTCCAGCCATCGGGCTTGTCCCGTGCGCACCCGTATTTGTCCACATCAACCCACCGGCCAAGCCGGCGCGATTCCTATTAAATCGCTCATTTGGCCCATTTAATCGGAAAAAAACTCAGTCCTAAGTCCCTAGAGTTGGCTGTACGCGATGCCGTAAGGCGTCAGCCAAACCATCTTGACGATGTAAATCTAGGAACTCATGGATTCAAACCCTCCCACACCAGGCGTTATCACTACCCGCCAGCAACTGAACGCGGTCACTACCCTTCCCACTAAAGGTGACGGACCACCTCCCATCTCGGATGGGATGACACTGCCAGAAGCGGCCCGCATCATCGCATCGAACACCAATTTCGCAGTGGCTGACGTTCTCGCCGCGCTGCGAGCTGTCGGGTACGTGGATAAAGTACACGCACTAAAGGAAGTAATCGAACTCTTGTCGCGCAATCGCGACCGGCTCCGCTCACTTGAACAGCTTATCCCCAACCTCACAGAACTCTTCGGAGGTTTCGCGCTCGTAGCTTCCTTGGACTCCTCGTGGATTAATCCGACCACATATGAGTCCAAAAAAATCGGGGGAAGGCATTGGATCGCCAATAGAACCGCAGAAGGAAACTTTCTGCAGTGGTTGTTCTATCACTATGCACCACAACACTTCTCTGAAAACCTCGGCGATAAGCATCCACTCGAGCTGGACGTCATCGTCCCTTGGTGGCTTTACGGCTCTGCGGTTCGTCTGTACGGAGACCAGATTCCCGTCTGGCGGCGAAAAGAGGAGTACTCGAGTACACCAACTCGAGACATCCAGGCGATCGAAGCCTTCCGCCTGCGAGTTGGGCAGATGGCCACGATTGAATCAGGCGCTGCTGTCGTGGGCTACGAAGAGTGGCTTTCAGCTCTAGATGCTGACCCTGGACATCGCTGCGAGCTGAAGCTGGCCCTCGCGGTCAAGGGATTGCAAGCGGTGCAGGAGCATGACTCTGGTCATTTAGCCGAGGCGGCGGTACGGCCTCCCCCTTCTCCACCGCCTCGGATGGAAGAAATGGAGCTTGTCCTGAATCACGTCAACCATCCACGTCCAAGTGAGCTGGAGAAAATACAGATCTTTTTAAGCCAAGGAGAGGATCCCAGTTCACCCAATTACCACGAAGCGAACCTTATTGCCCTAAGCATAATGAGTTGCAGGGCCGTTGAAAACAATCTTCACTGGCAGATTCACCAGCCTCAGGATGAAGAGGTATCTGAAGACCGTATTGAGTGGAAATTGACCTGGCACGAGCGTGCCAGGTATCAGCATTTAGCCCCTGTTTGGTGCAAGGCTGAGCATGGGGTTGCTGGTGCGCAGGCAGTGATTTTCCTGCCTTTCAGCATGCAGAAGTGGCTGGCGAGTCTGGACGTTGGTTTCGGGAAACCACGATTAGTGGATCTTCTGCCCACCTCACAGCAAGACTGGGCGGAACGTGCCTACAGGGCAGTGGCCCAAGCGTTGGACTGCAGCCTGAAGAGAGCGCAGCTGATCACACGGGATGTGGTCTCAAGGCTGGTCTATCAGGAGACAGCAAATTCAGCCGTGGTGCATTTCTTCCGGTCCACGGCCAATCAGCGACCGACTCGACTTGAACGCATCGCGTTAGGTCACTATGTATCGATTGGAGGGGGGAGATCTGTTCAAGCGCACATGAAGGCATGTAAGAAAGTCTTCGGGGCCAAGTTCTGGGTTGCAAACCCCAACCTAAATACCCCCCTTGGGAAACGTGAGTTCTGGACCAGCGAAACAACAGAAATCACCAAGGAGCTGCTCAAGCGGTACGAGGCGGCTTCCGGTATGGTGGAGAGACACAACCGACTCGCCTTCTTCATGCTGTTCGCGTGCATTGCCGGAACAGGTCATCGGCGGAGCACCACACCATTTCCGTTCCCGTGGGACTTTCACATCAGCGAGGGCGTGGTGTTCATCGCTGACAAGCTCGTGACTGGTAGCGAGTGCCGACTAGTTCCATTAGCACCTTCAATTCGGCTTCTCCTGGAGTTCTATGTAACGCATCTTGATGACCTCTCACGTAGCAACGAAGTGATTCCATCTGTTCGCGATTACGCGATGCTCATCGCAGACTATCTCAGGACCTCAATAGCCCGACCCACTAGTGTCAAAGCAGACTCAAGAACACCCCCATCCGGCGTATTCTTTGAGCTCACTGTGCGGAGTCGCGATTTGGTCCATACCCCAATTTCTACGGGTAAGCTTGACGCGAAGATCGCGGAGCTGACGAAGCACACACATACGGTTCGGAGATTGCGAGCCACAGCAGCCAGTTACCTTTGGGAATCTGGATTGAGCGGCAGGTCCGTGCAAAGCTTTTTAGGGCATCAGCCTGAGATGCATTCATTTGGGGCAGGATCATCTTGGGCCCCGATAACCTGGGCAGAGGATGTGTGCCCCCACATCGAGACATACCTTGTCGAGCGCGGCATAGGTCTTCGTGGCGCAACCCACCCTCTCAAGCCCTGCTACCCGTCAACCTTCATTCCTTCACTTCGGGTCGTGGATATTGGCTATGAAGGCAGGTTGCGCGACAAGAAGTCGGCACAGCTTGCCGCACGCACCTTCATACTGCAGGAGCTCAATGAGTACATGCTGGGAGATGAAGAAGCAGTGGTTACTCAAGAAGTTTTCGAAAAAATTCGCTCCAACGTCCAGCAAGCACTTCAGAACGATCCCGCCGCTAGAGATAAGGTCGAGAGCGAGCTTAGGAACCAGCTGCAGAAGCTGCGTCAAGGTTCAGCCGTCAATGTGACAGCAAACAGCGCCTTCTTAGGGAAGACCGCCGCAGGCCCTATGGGTATCGACTTCTCGCGATCGTACCGGTGCGCCGCTGTGTTTCGCGATGTCTGGGAGGCCAACGTCGGCACCTCCATCGGCGCGAATACATTCGATTCGATAGAGCGCTTAGCCCATTTGGCAATTTCCCTGGTGGTTTTTGACGCTGTGGCAATGCCTTTCCATCTGGAAGCGCTGATTCAATCGCTTGACGGCGAAATTGAAATCACTGAGCGCGCCGTCACCCTGCGCTGCCAGGTCGTCTCGGCGACTCATGATTACTACACAGCCGCCAACCTTGGAGACATCTCCAGTGCATTGGTGTTGGGCACGTTACAGTTTCCGCCTCAACAAACTGGCCCTGCACTTTTGAAGTCGGTTCAAGACCGGCTGGAGGTTATCCTCAGGAAGCTACTGGGCACCAAGTTGCATGCGCGATGGAATGTGCAAAAGTTCTGTTTGATGTTCCAGCCCTATTGGCAAAGCCGTTTGCCAGGAGCAATGTATTCCATCGCCATAGGCACCCATCGCGGTCCTGCCCCGGACGCACGCTCTTATTCCCAGCTGCATGGACTCCCGTTCAAGCCGACCACCAGTAAATTGCCTAGTGCATTGAGACGGTCGATTCCGAACCCTCCTAAGCACCAAGCATTTACGGACCTCAAGAAACTTTTTAGTGAATCTCGTGGTGTTTTGGAGAAGGGCGAACAGACCAAGAAGCAACAGCGCAAGGCGCTCAGTGACGCCCTCACTTTCGATACAGCGTTAGGACTGTCGCGCTGGCGATCAGAGACGCAAATTGTAGATATCTTGTTCTCATTCATCAGCTACCTCCTCGTCCATGGGGGCAGGCGAGTCAAAACCCTTGCGTTCGGCTCACTGGAGCGCTACTTTTCGCTCATTGCCAAAGCGATGATAGCCCTCGCCTGGGACACGGAATTCGAGACTATTAGCTCAGAAACTCTCAGTGACCTGCTCGACGAAACAGAGCGTCGCGTGAATGACAGGGCTGCAACCGTTGTCATCAAGTACTTCAACACTCATCTGCGCGACGAAGTACAGGCACCTTTGTGCAAAGGGAAATGGTCTAATTCCTCTCAGCCAATCCGTATTCGATCGTCGCTCGTTTTTCCGCGTCAAGTGAGTAAGGCTATTTCGCTGCTAGAAGACGAGGGCGATGCCACAGCTCAGCGTGCGAGCGTTTTCATCGCAGAGATAAACGGGTATGGTCTGCGACCAAAGGAGTGCCTGAATACGAGAGCAGCTCGGTTTGACGACGCACAGCCGGATGCTCTGTACGTTCAGTTGGGTCGGATTGCAGATCTGAAAACAAACAACGGCAGGAGATTTCACTCTACGTCACTTAATTCCGAAGTCGTCCAACAAGTGATTCGATCGGCTGTTGCTCGTGCGCACACTTCGCCTCACACCATGCAGTTTCTCTTCGAAGACAGCACTGGAGAATCATTGATTGCACGTACCCGTGATTACACCGCCAGTGCAACGGTAGCCCTCAGGCTCGTGACTGGAGACCCTGCAGTGGTTCCCTATCACTTGCGTCATAGCTTTGCCACCGGACTTGTTTTAGGCCTTTTTGCGCTGCAAAAAGAGGAGTTGCATGACGTAGCGTTGCGAATGCTTGGGAGCGGTTATGAGCAGCGTATTAAAGCTCTTCTTAATTGCCCGAAGCATTGGCCCTTTGCGCTGGAACTCGCCGCCGCGATCATGGGACACGCTGATGTCAATACATTGCTGAATACGTATTTCCATGGCTCCAGTTTTGTGATCGAGACCTTTTGCGCGCGCTGGCAGCCCACTGCACCTGTTCCAGATGGACGCTTGGGCGCAATGCTTGGCTGGGAGCGCAGCCGGCTTGCAAAGCTTCGGCTCAAGCTGCCTGAGGTCGATTCACAGTGCGCCGGATGGAAAGATGTGGTTCGCCATTTCGTCCGAAAGGCTTACCGTCTATCTCATGACAAGTTGTCGCCCAATCCGGAGCATGTCGAAGCAACCTCTTTTTCATTATGGAAGGTGGAATGGACGGCTGTATCGCGCGTCTTGACAGATCGTTTCGAGAGTGACTCCTCACTTGAGGAGGCATCTGAGTTCGCTGTTAATAAGGTTCGACTCCCCCCGGAAGCTGCCTCTTCGCTGATCGCTGCATACAAGGAACTGGTGGCCTGCACTGAGCTGGATGACTTTGAACCTGAATCATCTGTTTTTCTCAAGCCATTGGCATCCCACAGCAAAGGAACGTTCCGGGGTCGACTCGAACGAGATCGTTTGGTGGCTAAGGCCCAAGCGTGGGCCGACAGTCGCACTTCAAACCGAGCGATGCTCGAGCGCTTCCTCGAACGGTGGAAAGCACGCGTAGACGCCATTCATCCCCGTATCGTTTGCGTCAATCAGCTTGAGTTCGACGAAGCGATGGCAGTGCTCAACGGTCTTGGCCTCGAGGAAATGCAACCTCTTATTGAAGTGCACGGCGACTCAATGGACGCCTGGCTGAATGATGTATTGAAGCGGTGGCCCGCGGCATCGTCCTCCGAGACACGCGCCAGCCGGGGCAGCAAGAGGGTGTCAGTCCGAGAAGTCAGCATTGGGATTGCTCAGTCATCGCAAGGTGGATTGCCAGACGGGCGAGATTTACATCGGGGGCTCATCGCCATCGCAGTGGCTTGTGCAGCATTCCCAAGCAATGCCAAGGAATTGCCTAAAGATGACGCCGATTCTGGATGCGCGAACAACAGTTGATCAGGAGCGCGGGAGCTCATTCAGAAACAGGCACGACACACTGCGTTGTGCGACTGGGCCACAGCGACGGGTCAGTGAAAATCTAGAATACTGGACATATATTCAGTATATTCAGGGCTGCGAATTTTGCCATCAGGGAATTCAGAGGGCAGCCCTTCGGGCAATTCCGACCCTGACCAGCAAGGCATTGCATCTACTATTTACCTATGTGCAGCCACTACATCGCCGTCAAAGAAGCCAGTCGCCTGCGACGTCACTTTCGGGTGGAGCTGTCGGAAATGTCTGGAAAGCTAGACCTGTGGCCTGGCTATGTGGGGAGTTTTGTGCGGCGGCATCCGAATATTGATGCTGGCGATGAGGCGGTGCCAGAGCGAGAGTGCCAGGCCGGCGTGTTCGGACTGATCCCACACTGGGCCACCGACGCCAAGATTGCCCGAAGCACTTTCAACTCAAGAAGCGAAACCGCAGCAGAGAAGCCGAGTTTTCGGGACGCATGGCGCAAGGCGCAGCACTGTGTCATCCCAGCCGAGGCGATCTTTGAGCCAGACTGGCGATCTGGGAAGGCCGTGGCGACCAAGATTTCTCATGCAAATGGTGACTCGTTGGGCATTGCAGGCCTTTGGGCCAGCTGGAAGTCACCCAAGGGGGAACTGGTACACAGCTACACCATGCTCACTATCAACGCGGAGCAGCATCCTTTGATGCGCCAGTTTCACAAGCCCGCAGATGAAAAACGCATGGTGGTGATCCTGCCGCCTGAGCGTTATCAGGATTGGCTGGAAGCAAAGCCGGAGCAGAGCATGGCGTTCATGCAGATGTTTCCTGCAGAAGATTTGGTCGCTGAAGCTTCTGCAAAGGTTGTTGACTCTGAAAGCAGTCGTACGCCTTAGCTTCAAAGGCAAGTGATGTTTCAAGAAGGTGTAGCCGTCAACTCTTCGCACGCAGCGCCAGTAACGCGCGCACAAATTCGTCGCTTGCGAGAAATTTACCGGTCCTCGGGTTGGCCCTGCGCCGATATGCTGGAAGTGGAGCTGCTCGCTGCCGGCTTGTTGGAGCGTTGTGTTGGAGTCGACGGCCGAGAAACACTTCGACTGACTGATCTGGGGATCTCGGCACTGGCACAGGCACACGCAGGTCATCAGGCAGCGCGCACCCCCCATGAGAGCCTTGTTGAGCGAGTGGCAAACCAGCTCAGCCAGTCAGGACGGCTGGCGTGGCGTGGGTTACGGCTGAGAGTATCTCTGCCCCGCTTCATGCAAGGGGGTTGCGAGCCTGTGGAAACGGGCCCATCTCCACTGCCAGTGGACGAGGCTCCTACGCCCTGGGATGTTTTCAGGAATGACGACTCGACCAGTCAAACCGGTGAGCGGATTTGGTGCATGGCGATACCGGACGTGTTTTCTATCCGTCGCAGCTCAGTGGAGGCGTATCTCGAACCCGTGGTGCACGAGATCAAAGTCAATCGTGCAGATTTGCTGGGGGACTTGCGCAAACCCGCCAAGCGTGCAGCCTATCTCGCCATGGCCAGCGCCTGCTGGTATGTGCTGGGGGAAGACGCCAAGGGTCGCCCAATTGCGCAGCCTGAGGAGGTGCCACCAGAGTGTGGTGTGCTGCAGGTCAGCGGCGATTCACTGGTCGTAGCCCGCAATGCGCCACGCCGCGCCGTTGATCGCCTGCCATTTCATCTGTGGATGGCACTGGCTCAGGCGAGCTCGCCCGCACAGTCAGCGACCGACGCGCAAGATCAACTTTGATAGATTTTTGTGAGCGCGGCCGCAACTCATGCAATGGGTACGACTCGCAAATTATTCGAGACCCTTTAACACCTCAGCAGCCTGGCTTTTACTCAGGCCTCTCAGCGCCACGATCGCCGGCATCTGTTTGGCCCGAGGCCGCGCCTTACCCTGCTCCCACAGGTAGACCGACTGTGCCGAGCAGTTGAGCAATACACCTAGCTGCGCGGCCGACAGTCCCAGGCGCTTGCGCTGGGCAGCAAAGCCCTTGGCACCAAACCGCATCGGCTTGCTTGGGCTGTCCACACTTGGCTCAATCGCTTTGGGCGTCGTCTTGTTACTTGATCGGCTTGCCTGCCGCTCAAGATCTTTCACCTGTCGCTTCAGAGCCGCGATATCTGAACGGTATTGCGCCGAACTCTTCTTCAAGCTGGCAAGCACCACCCGAAGCTCTTTCCGGGCAAGTCGGGTGATTTCGTCTTTAAGTATGGAGGCGATATTGGGCATGATCGAATGGTAGCTGTAAATATTACCGAAAACCTGCCCGGCAGAGCCAACTTGGGAGGTTGGCGCAGCTCAGTGCGCGGGTGGAGGCGGAGGCGGAGGCGGAGGCGCACGAAAGTAGCACCTCTTCATTGAGCGATTCGCTTATCACTGAGGTAATCTAGGGTTCACCTTGATGAGGGGCGACAGATGTGGAGCCGCACCAAGTCACTTTCAGCCCACCAATGATCTATGCCGCGAAGACAGAAGAGGACAATTACCGCTCAAGAGATGCAAGCCAAAGGCACGATGTGCATGGTGGCTGGCTTCGTGCTGCTCTTTGTACCGATCCCCGTTCTGGGAAACTCACTGCGGCCGCTCTCTTGGGTATTGATTCTTCTGGGCGTGATCCTGCTCGCGATCCCCTCCCTTCTGGCGCACCTGCGCAAGGTAGAAAGCAGCTTGAATTCCGGCGGTCAAAGTCCTGCGCCCAATCCATTCACCAGCGGACGCTTGAATAGCCAGCCGCGTCAATGGTCCGCCGGTGAAAGTATCCACTTCGGAAGAACACCGTCGGATGTCAGACAGAAACCTACGCTCACGGATAGACAGCCAGCGGTCGAGTGGAGCGAACGGGTCTTCAGAGATATCGAGTGGCGTAGATTCGAGGCGGTCTGTGAACTGCTTTTTTGTCAGGCTGGTTTCACTGCCAAGTCCCAGTCTCACGGTGCAGACGGAGGCGTGGACATATGGCTCTATTCAAAGCACACCACTGGGCCCGCTGCCATTGTTCAATGCAAGCATTGGCGGAGCAAACCTGTAGGCGTCAAAGAGCTGCGCGAGTTTTACGGGGTCATGGCTTCGCACAAACTCGCGCGCGGCACTTATGCAACGAGCTCGACTTTCACGGTCGACGCACTTCGTTTTGCCAAGGACAACGGCATTAACGCCATGGATGGAAATAGACTTCTCGACCAAATCGCACAGCGCAATCCAGAGCAGCAACGTGCACTTCTTGATGTCGCATACGAAGGGGAATTCTGGCGGCCCACTTGCGCTAGTTGTGGCGTCAAGATGGTGGAGCGAGGAAAACCCAACAAGCGCTTTTGGGGATGCTTCAATTACCCGAAATGCAGTAATACCCTCAATCGTGCTGCCGACTGAGACTCAATCATCGCTATTAGTACCAACAGCCGCTTTCGAGACAAAGCGGTCGTCCCTCACATTGCATTCCTTGCTCCAATCCGGACGTCCAAACTGTTAGAACTGAGGCGCGCAAACTGAGGTCGTCTATGCGGTGCAAACTGACATCGAGCGAAGTCACCCAATTGGGAACAGTTGTCAGTGAACAGGGCTTTTGATATGTCCGGCCAGCACATCTGCAACGCCCTGCAGAGCGATCAGGTCGTGCTCATGAATGACATCGCTGGGACTGAAGCTGAAACAACATAGCGTTCCGTAAATCCGCCCGTCGGACAGCACAACCGGCGTGCTCAGGTGGGTGCCGATCTCGAATGGTGGCGTCGGCAACTGGTCCTTATCAGGCAGCGCTGCCACATCCGGAATGAACCGTGGCAGTCTTCCGTCGACCACCCGTTGGCACCAAGAGCTCTCGAGCGGATCAGACTGGCCAGGTGCAATCACAGGCGGGTCACCGGCGGCAACCACATGGCGAAACACACGGTGCCCATCGACAAATTCCGACACGAACACCACATCCATCTTTAGCACATGCCGTAGCATGCCCAAGACCTCAGGAACGCCCCAGTCGATGCCTTGGTCGGCGCCATCGGCGGTTGCCACTAACAAATTTGAGGCCGCGGCAACCAGCCCACGCGGATCAGTATTCTCGTTGCTGACATGCTGCATGATGAATCCTCTTTAGCACTAGTTTCAAGCAGGCAATGCGAAAGAAAACGTGGCGCCCTCGTTCACTTTGCCCTCGGCCCAGACGCGGCCGCCGTGGTGCATCACGACGCGATGCACGATGGCCAGGCCAATTCCCGTTCCTTCGAATTCCGAGCTTCCGTGCAGGCGTTGAAAAATGCCGAACAGCTTGTCGTACTGGGCCATATCAAAACCGGCACCGTTGTCTTGTACCGAATAAACGATTTCAGACCCTTCTAGTCTTGAGCTGATCCTGATTCGGGGCTTGGGTGACTTGCTGCTGTACTTCACAGCGTTGGAGATCAAATTGACCCAGACCTGGGCGATCAAGGAGCTGTCGGCCTGTGCAGGTAGAAGTTCACTTTGTTCGATATTGGGTAACTTGTCATGAGGAACATGCTGCACCACGCTTGTGACAGTTTTACGAACCAACTGGTCCATGTCCACGTCTGTTTTCTTCAAGGCTTGTCTAGCCAGCTTCGAGAACGCCAGCAAATCGTTGATCAAGGTGTCCATGTGCTTGACGCTTTTGTCGATCGCACTTAAGAAATGAAGGCTCTTTTCATCTCCCCGGTCAGCCCACTGTTTTTTCAGCAAACCCACATAGCCACCGATGACGTTCAGGGGCGATCGGAGGTCGTGTGCGACGGAATAGCTGAAGCTCTCAAGATCCTTGTTGCTGGCCTCCAGCTCCATCTTGCTGGCATCGAGTTTGGCGACTTGCTCGGACAGTGTGGCATTGAGTTTCTGAACAAGGGCTTCCAGACTGCTTCGTAGAGTGACATCTTCCGAAATCCCGATCAGATGACTTGGCCTCCCCTGCTCGTCAGGAAGCATGAATTTTTTGATGTGGAGCACGCGTTTGCCATTTTTTCGCGTGTGAAGGACTGTCTCCTGAACGTCCAGAACAGCCCGCCTGTCCAGCGCCTCCCGGTCAATGGTCAGGCAAGGATCAGCATCTTCAGGCAGAAAAATCTCGTCATCTCTTTTGCCCAGAATCTCGTCGCGCCCAATTCCCGTCAGAGTTTCGAAGGCCCGGTTGATTCGGGTGTAGCGCAGCGTCTCGGCATCTTTGATGGAAATCACATTAGGGGAGTTTTCAATCAAGGAGTCCAGAAACCGCTGGGCCCTGATGGCCTGCGCATTGCTTTCGAGCAGTTGCTTTTTACCTTGAGCAACCACCTCATAGGCCGACAGCAGGAAATTGATGGACTTCGCTGGATGGATCTTGAGGCTGTGATGAAGTCCTTGGAATGTGAAATCTAAATCCACTTCGGACTGTGGGGGCGCACCCCCATCCTGATGGGTCAGGGCTTGTCGTACCAAGTCCAGGAGATGGTTCTTGTCGTAGGGTTTGAGGACAAAACCGTCTGCGCCACAGGTTAGCCCCTGAATGACATCCTCTGAATCTGCGATGGAGGTGGCAAGAAGCACCGGCGTCTGGGAAAGCGAGGGCACTTTTCTGATGTGAGCGGTCAGTTGATACCCCGTCATCTCTGGCAGAGCGACGTCACTGACGATGAGCGAGGGGCGAATTGCATCGGCCATTTCCAGCGCCTGACCGCCGCTGGAGGCGAGGCCAACCTCATAGCCGTGCGCCTCAAGAAGGTCTCTGACGACGAACGCCTGAGATGGGTTTGCTTCGGCAATCAAAATTGACGTGGGCATAGCACTCGCTTGAAAATTGATTTTCCGGCTTCAGAAACTGAGACGTGCTCTCCTTTGGCGATGAATCAAAAACTGTTTGGTTGTAAATCCAGAGGCGGCATAAAAGAGCCCGCTCGCGGATTGCTTTACTAAATATTTACATAAGCCAAGTTTTATTGCACGGTCTTTTCCTAATACGGGAACAGGTTATGGGGTCAAGAGGCTCCTGGATTGACGCTGCCTGGCGATTATTAGGTTCCTAAGACTCTTCTGTCCACCTGACAGCCAACGAGTCCATGGATGGATGGACGGACGGATGAAATTTTGGTGGCACTTCGCCCCCAACATGTTTGCACCATATCGGTGCAATTGAGCAAACCTGCCCCGCTGATGGTCTATATCGCCAGGGATTGGCCGTGAAGGCATGTTGGCCATCTCCGCTTAAGTCCATCAATGCCGTGCAAGAAATACGCCACGAACTTTTCGGGATCAACGGCGGCAATTCCGATGCTTTCCAGACGAACTTCTCATGAAGTTTATTGCCGGAACGTTTGGTGAATATTCACATGCGGTTGATCGTGCCAAAACAACGGCTTCGACAAGCCGCAGCAGCAACTCTCTGCTGTCACCGCCCACGGAGTACGTCAACGGTTTTTCAACTGTCCTGCCTCTGTGAGAACCAATATTCACCATGATTCTTTTGACGGTTTGAGAGCGATTAGAAGGTCACTCGGCCCTTGCCTCACCTCTTGATATCGGGACACCGAAATGAGGGCAAATAGCTTCAGTCAGATCAATTTCTATGTTGACTGGACTGCAGGGTAATGCCTTTGGACAGCATGATCCAAGGATTAGCCTTTTAGGTAACGCGAAAACAAATAAACAAGCCTTGTAGATTGAAAGTAGGGTCGGCAATGGTGCGAATGTTGCTTGTAAATGCCCGTGCCAGGCGTGACCTAAAGTGAAAGGAATATTTAGTGGCTGGAGAAGAAATTAAACCGATCTGTGCCGAAAGCTGGAAGGCGATGGCCTCAGAGGTGCTTGTTGCTACGGCTGACGTAGCCAGTCAGAATATGCAGGAGGGTGTTTGCGAGATTCTGAGTTTGCTGCGTAACTACATGAATATGGATGTGGTTTTCGTGTCGGAGTTATTGAATGGCCGTCGAGTATTTAAATATGTGGATGTCAACCCTGAGCGTCCTGTCATTACCGCCGGCGACTCAAGCCCGCTGGAGCAATCGTGGTGTCAGCGGGTCGTTGACGGCCGGCTACCAGAGTTGATTCCTAACGTTGCCGATTTACCCGACAAAGACCAGTTACCCAAGTTTGACTATGAGATCGGTACCCACATCAGCACACCAGTGATGCATAGCAACGGGCGGCTATTTGGTACCTTGTGTGCTTTCAGTTTCAGTCCCAATGAAGCGATTCGGCAAGACGACCTCAAGAACCTCAAAGCGGTGGCGGCTGTTTTAGCCGAACACCTGAAAGATCCAATCATGTGATCGGACACTGATCACAGTGAGAAAACTCTCAGAGCATCATCATGGATCAGCTTTCTACCTCTCCGGGCCGCTTGACCCATCAGAGCCTGGAAACCATCGTATTGCGCGTGCTGTTGCGTTTTCGATCTTTGCTCCCGATAGATTGCCAGCTCGCCGTCCAGTTGTCACACGATAACCCGCGAATTCGCGCGAACGCTCCAAAGCTTGAGGAGGCATTGCTCAGCGCCTGTTCCGTGGCACTCCATTCCATAAAAACCGTGTCCAAAACCATGGTCCTCGAGATGACGGAGGTCCTTCTTGACGATGTCGTATTGGATTTAGATGCGCAAAAGTTGCAAGGTGGCTTGCCGCCCCGACGCTACGCACGCATCTTGGTGAGTAATGGGAAACGAGTTGAAGTGGGCTCTCTTCATACTCTGCTTCCGGTGCGTTCTGAAGGAGGCACCGCGGACTCCCCAGCACATCGACTTAAGCTGTCACAAATACAGGCCGTCGTGGAGCAGCTGGGTGGATCCATGGCCGTTACCCGTGATCCTGGACTTGGTCTTGAGTTTGATTTCTACCTCCCTACAGCCCTTCCGCTGCAGCCACTCGCCATCAACGGCTCGGGTACCGCAATCAAGCAAGTCATGTATGTTGACGATTACGCCGACATGCGGGCCTTGATTGGGGAAATATTGCCCGATGCTGGCTTTCGTGTCACCTGTTATGAAACCGCGCGGCAGGCACTGTCTGCGCTCATTTCCAACCCACATGCGTGTGACGTTCTGGTATGTGATTACAAACTACAGGGGGAATCCGGTATTGATTTGCTCCGGCAGGTCAAGTTGCTTCGCTCAGACCTGCCGGTCATCATCATTTCCGGCTACGTCGATTCTGCGCTGCAAACCAGAGCGAAAGAAATGGGTGCCACCATGGTACTCAGCAAGGAACTTGATCTGAGCGAGTTATGCGTCGCAATCAAGGAATTGCTTGGCAACGAGCCACACCCAGCGCTGGTGACTTATTCAGAGTGGGCAAAGCTTTGATTGTTGGAATGGAGGAGTTGTCAGAAATCGAAATAGTCCTACTTGTCCTACGCGGACTATCGCTTTACACCACGTACGATGCGACTGCGACAGTGATTCAATATCTACGAGGCAGTCAAGTCGCAGACAAAATTCACGCACGCTTAGCCTGTATTCAAATAAAACGGTTATGCAGTGCCGATGCGGAATTGAGTCTATAAATTGAAACAGCCTGAAGTGCTCCATGTATTTGCGGTCAGATATCGCGGAAACCTTGTGTCGACCGTCCAGACTGTCACTGAAAAAAAAGACGAGTCTGAAAAGTACCTGGAACTCTCACGGGAGCAGATGGTGAGTGCAATGTCAAACGGTTCAGTATTCAAGACTGTTTCTGTCGATCCCCATGCACTCGAAGCATGGAGGCCAATCAAGCTGGTTGGCGATCTGGGGAGTCAATTCCTGACCTTGACCGGCGAGCATGCTCATAAAGACGATTTGGGAAATTTGCCGTTCTATTGAATACTGGCGCGCAATGCACTGTCACCAACACTCAGGCGGTCACTTTAACAAGTAAGTTTAGCCAACATCTGCTTGAACGTGCCTCAACGAGTCATGGATGCATCGGCGCAGGACATGGAAGGGCGAAATGAAACACAGCGCCTTTGCCCACCTCGCCGTTGGCCCAAACCTTACCGCCATGTCGTGTCACGACACGCTGTACGGTTGCGAGTCCCACCCCAGTACCAGCGAAGTCCTGATCGGAATGCAAACGCGAGAACATCTCAAACAGCTTGTCGTACTGATCCATATTGAATCCGGCGCCGTTATCGCGCACTGAGTACACCACCTCATCCCCGTCAATTTTGCCCGAGACTTCAATCAGGGGACTCGATGCACCGCCGCTGTACTTCATGGCGTTGGACAGCAAATTGACCCATACCTGCCGTACAAGACCGGCATCAGCCTGTGCCGGCGGCAGTGGCTCGATCTTGATCGTCGGTTTTTTGTCGTCAGGCGCCAGTTGTAGCATTTCCGCAACCACCTGCTCGGCCATGTCGTGCATGTCAACTCGGGCCTTTTTGACCTCGCCCAGGCTCAATCTTGAAAATGACAGCAGATCGTCGATGAGCTGAGCCATGCTTTTGACCCGGCTAACGATGACCGACAGGTAGTGGCGTCCCTTCTCATCCAGCACATGAGCGTATTTTTTCTCCAGTAGGTTGGCATAACCGCCTATGGTGTTCAAAGGCGACTTGAGGTCGTGCGACGCCGCTGAGGTGAAGCTTTCCAAGCCCTTGTTGGTCGCTTCCAGATCGTCATTGCGAACCCTCAGATTCAGGTGAAGCGCCGAAACGACCTTCTCCAGCTCTTTTTGCTGCGTGACGTCCTCGGAAATTCCCAGAATGTGTGTCGGCTCAGGGCCATCACCAAACACTGGAACCTTGCCCGTATGCAGCTGACGCTGACCTTTGGTGGGCGAGTGAAACATATGATCCGGAATTTCGACAGGAACACCGCCTGAAATCACTTGGCGATCCTGTGCCTCGATGCTATCGGCAACCTCTTTTTCGAAGAGCTCATGCGGACTCTTGCCCAGCATCTCTTCCCGCGTGAGGCCCACCAGCGCTTCTTCGGCCCGGTTGATTCGCACGTACCGCAGGTCTGTGGCATCCTTGATGTAAAGCGGAATCGGCAGATGCTCGATCATGGAATCGAGAAATCGGTTGGACAGCAGCAACTCGGCAGTTTTTTCACGCAACTGGCCGCGACTTTCCAGAAGCTCCTCGTTGCGTTGAAGGGCTGCGTCGTAAGTGGACATCAGCAAATTAAGGATCTGCGTGCGATTAGCCGTGATCAGGTGTCTTTCTCCATGAAAGAAAATCTCTGCGGGAGGACCTTCATCAGGTGCTGTTTGACTGATCTGACTGCTCAGCGCGTGCTGGACCCGCGCCAGCATGTGGCTTCGTTCATAGGGTTTGATGACAAAACTATCGGCACCGCTTTGAAGTCCGAGCAATACCTCATTGGGATCGGTCAGGCTGGTGACAAGAATGACCGGAATGGAGCTGACAGACGGGTCAGCCTTGATTTGCCGACACAGCTCATACCCGCTCATCTGGGGAATCTTCACGCCGCTGATGACCAGCAAGGGATGAATTTCCCGGGTCATCTCCAAAGCGGTTTGGCCGTTGTCTGAGGCGCTGACTTGATAGCCCTCTTCTTCCAGGATATGCCGCAGCATGTAAGCCTGCGCATCAATGTCTTCGACGATCAGGATATGGCGGGAGGAGCCTTCAACAGATGCCGTCTGTACCATGCAGTGCCTCTAGAGGTGAATAGCAGTCGTTTTCAGCGGATAGAAAGGAGAGCAGGTTTAAAAGGAGACTCTGAAGTACTTGGGTCACATTTCGTTTCGAATGTAGCGGTAATTCCACAAAGTGCGTAATCGCCAACCAGCATTGCACTCGAATAGTAGGACATGTAGCCACAAAGTGGTAGCTGCGAAACGACGTCCAACGCGGATCTTGGACTCGTGCTGTGGCCTGCGGAGTACACATTCAAACCTTCAATTTGGTACGGCCTTTGATTGTTGTCGCGATGTGACGAATTTGTTGATGAAACAGTCCGCGATCCAACTGCAAGTTCCGATACGGCTGGAGCACAAAGGTTGAAATGGTTGCCACGGATGCTCGAACGGCCTTGACGATCTCGCTGTCGCCCGACCGGGCGCATGATGTACCTGCAGACTGATCGACGATCAATTTCGTTTGTGTAAACAGGCCTTAGTTGATCGAATGTTTGAGGTGTTGCGCCAGCATCAATGCGACCACTTTCAGCTTTGCCAAATCTGCCTCTTGAACGGATTCCAGTGGACTGAAGCTGAATGCAAAAAGAGCCCCGTAGAGGCGTCCATCTTCCAGGATTACAGGAGCACCGATATGTGCTCCAACTTGAAATTCGTAGGCAGGCAAATCTGCCTTGTTCGCAAACTTGGACATATCAGACACGAAGTGTGGCAGCCGACCATCAACCACCCGTTAGCAAAGGCTTTCTTCCAAGGATACCGAATGACCGGCCACGATAACAGGCCGTTCAGGCGAGACGTCAACATGCCGAAACACGCAGCGACCGTTGGAGAACTCCGAGACAAAGACGGCATCCATGTGAAGCTCGGATCTCAGCATCGTCAGAATTTCTCGGATTCCCTTGTCCATGTCAGGATGGGCATTGTCCGGCGTGGCAACCAATAACCGTGAGGCCATTTCACCCCAAGTACTTGCGGTATTTTGATCTGCCGTCTTGTACTGCATGGCGAATCCCCTGTTCAATGCTTGGACAAAATAACGGATCTGGTCTGCAACTTTTGGAGCAGAAGAAAATTTGAACTCTATCGCATGGGTGTCTGGAGTCAAATTGGATGCCAGATATCGGTCATTCGCGAATGTCGGCATCTGGCTACGAAAGCGGTAGTCGAGATATAGCCGCGCTCTGTGAAAGCAGATACAAATCCACAAAGCACGCAAGAAATAAAACAACACTAACAACTGCTACAGCCCATTAACTGGCAGTACATGGACGCGGTTACATGAACTCGGCCCCACATAAGCGTTACAGCGCTGGACTACTTGGCCTGCAACTTTATAAGTCGATACGACTTCGGATCCTCCACCTCGTTACGGCTTGCATTGATGGACCTAATGCGCTCCATCATTTGAAAGCTAATCCCGCGTTGATCGATACGTTCCCATGTTCCCGGAACGATAAGCGCGTCTCTTCCTAGCCATCTTGGCAGCTTAAATAAATCGACGCTCTGTAGAGTTCCGATTGAATCGTACCTGGAGATTCTCAATAAAGGTTTTTCTCGGCTGCCAAATCGCGATAACGCTATGACGTGCTGAGTGGACTGTTCGCAGTGAAAGGCAAAGATCGCGTCATCTGGCGATATATGGCGAAGAAGTGCTGGCCGTGCATTGTCACTACGGGTTAGCCCGAGAAGATAAGTACTAGTGCCTGGTCCGCCAAACTCAAGCGGAACCACAGTCCGGCCGCAAACATCCCATTGCCTTTCTCCTGCGTTATTAAATCCATACGGTATTCCGTTTGTCGATCGAAACAATTCAGAAATGTTAAGGCCTTCAGGGGCCGTCACTATCTGCTCTTGCTCAATTTCGATTGATCTAATAGGCCCTGAATTTTTACCCTCTGCTTTTGACGCCCCAACAATGCCGTCCAAGAAACTGTCAACCTCTCGGCTCAAGATGACCGGCTTGTTTACCGACAAAACCTCTCTCCACAGGTTGGAGTAGAAGATACTCGATAACAGCCTCTTTAGACCCCCAATCGACACTCCCGGATAGGGGGCTGGCAGCGGAATTTTCCGTTCATAAGTAGCTACTACCTGATTTGGAGCTTTGAGATACTCTAACTTTAAGTTCGACGATTCAAGATCAACTTCATTTTTTACTGAGAGCCGCGGATAACCTTCATCACCAATACGAGACTCAATGCCTCGACTCCAAAGCAGATTCGGGATATCAACGGAGTGAGCGATGTTAACCAAGGGTTTCCCCATCGATTCCCGCATGCCAGCCAAGTTGATTTCAAGCTCTATCTCCCATTTAAATCCATCTGCGGCAAGGATGGGATTCGCAACCCCAACTAAAGAGATCGCTTGCGGGACTTGGCCTCGGTCGAGCCTGTCAAGGTGAACTTGTGGACTCTTTTCTTTGATGAGATCGGATACACGTTCAGCTACGTTTGGAAGTTCAAACGCCAAACTCAGTCCGATCCAAAGCAAAAGCAGTACCGCAATCCGTGCGACCCTAGACCTTGTGGGCACTAGTCCAGCAATCATGGCAGCCAGTCCTATAAGAACCGCGTCTGAAAAAGGAAGAACCGCCAGTACGCCGAGAAACGGCAGGAAAAACGAAATTGGAAGGGCAACAAAAAACGCGAGGAAAATTATTGCAATTCCTCGCATCGTCCAACCGATATTGATCACGCCGTGAACTCCTTTGCAAGCAATGCGGCTTAATTCAGGGTGCAGTTCTCCATCCTAATGTGCCACAGCTGGCGAAGACGCGTTTGTCGGTGATGGCTCCAGAGCAGTCATTCGTCAATGTCAGCTTCTGGCCCGAAAGCAGACATGATCGGACCGGGACTTGGCAGCTATTCGCCAAGTATTTGCTTGAGGGCCACTTTCCCTAAGGTTTTGATGATGTCAAAGGTCAACTCGATGCCTTTACTCTTGGCGATACCTTTGACTCGTTCCCATATTTCTTTGGAACGCAGCTCAGCTAGGAGTTCATGACCGCGTAGGGTGAGCCGAGGGGCGTGTTGGCTATAGTAGAAATCGCCGCTTAAATCGCGCTGTATTGTGATGCCAGCAAGGAAGTCGTTATCCAAAAGAATTTCAAGATGGCCGCAGAGGCGGCCATCGATTTTTCGATATTCCGCCATTTCCTGTGAGAATGCGGCCTCGGTCTGGTCGGTCCATATCGGCGCTTTGGGTGCGTCAGCAAAAAGGTCTCGCTCATCTTCAACGCAAATAAGAAGTTCTCGTATGTAGTCCCAGTCAAGTTTCATAGTGAGCCCATCTAACCCTAGATCGTCTCGCATGAGCCAAGAGGCCAGCCCTGCGCAAGCTTTTCATTATTGCGCTCAACTGCGCATTCCGGTGTAACTGACCATCTGTTCCGGAAATCCTTGACCATCTGTCTTCGAAATTCTGGTGATGATCTGCAAGAAGTTTGGCGACTTCAAGAACGAGTAAACGGCTGGTTTCGTAGCCAGGAGCGGTCGTTGGCGAATGACTGATCTCGGGTAAGCAAATTTGGTATCCGATCACCACAGATTTAAATTTCCGTCTTCTCTGAAAGTTCCAGTGCATCCTCGATCTCAATGCCTAAATACCGGACAGTACTCTCCAATTTGGAATGTCCCAAGAGCAGTTGCACCGCTCGAATGTTCTTAGTCCGGCGATAGATCAAAGAAGCCTTAGTTCGGCGAATCTTGTGAGTGCCGTAGGCTGTTGGATCAAGCCCAATCTCTTCGATCCAAGCGTCCAGAATTCGGGCGTACTGTCGTGTGCCCAAATGTGGCGAATCATGAACCCGACTGGGAAACAGAAAGTCGTCACTTGCCAGCTTCGCCTCATCGATCCAATCTGCTACAGCAACTCTCGTCGGTGGTGTGATCTCAAATTGAACGGGCTTAGATGTCTTTTGCTGAATGACAATCGCGCGTGGCGCGACGCGACCTCCATGACATATGTCCCGTACACGCAAGCGTACCAAATCGCACGCCCTTAGTTTGCTGTCCAACCCAAGATCAAAAAGCGCAAGCTCGCGTGTGCGGTGTCCCAGTTGAAGTCGTATACGGATGGCCCAGATATCCTTGAGTTTCAGCGGGGCCTTCTGGCCGACGATCTTGCCTTTGTTCCAGGGCGCTTGGGTTGCCCTTTTTGTTGCGCAGCTCATATAGATCTCCTTCAGGTAAAGGGCGATCAAATGTGAACCGAGTGTAGAAATTGTCAATCTGCAACTGCAGTCACGCTGACAAACCAGGAGCGGGCGTTGCTGCTGATCGATGAAAGGTCTGCTTCAGTGCTGAACTGCTCGCCTGAGTCGACTTCCATGGCGCCCTGCTAACAGTGAGGCCTCCCTTGTGAGGAGGCTCCATTCTTCGTTGATGAGAGCACAACCGTATCGGTCTCAATAGTTAGCGCGAAGACAGGTTGGTAAACGTGGCTTGCTGAGCGGATTGAGCTGTACGTGGATAGCTGTTCGGATAGAGCTCGTTCCAGCGCACGCCCTTGTCACCTCCAGCAATCATTTCACCGTTGCGAATGGCTTCCTGCAGCTCGGCCTTCACCTCAGCACGAGTCTTGCCTTGCGCAGGGGGCTGTGCCGCGTAGAGGGACGGGTTGATCTCGTTGGGCTTCAGGCCCGAATCGGCGACCAAACCAACTTCCCCGGCTCGGATGGCCTCTGCCAGCTCTGCGTGGACCTGGGCACGCGTTTTGCCTGCCACAAAAGTTTGAGCCGGATATCGGCTCGGGTACAGATCGCGCAGGGTGCTCCCCGATTCATTGGCGATGATTTCGCCCATTCGAATGGCTTCGCTGAGGTCAGCCTGGACCTGCTCACGGGTCAAGCCCGATGCGGAAACTGAAGCCGAGGCGGCCAGACCAAGCACAGCTGTGGCGATAAGTGTGTAAAAGCGTTTCATGATGATTCCTAAAAAGGTGGTTGATTCATTCACGCAAGACAGAATCGTCTTGCGTGAACAGACTGTCTCGCAATCTGCCTATGAGAAAAACCGCTCCACATGAAACGCAGCGTTGCAGCTATCGCAAAAGAACGCAGTTTGTGGCCCTCAACTCCGAAACTGCTGACAGTGCGCCGACTTGCATGCACCACCTTGCAGGCAATAGGCGCGACGACACCATTAACGTCCATACCAAGCTTTACACCGCATTGCGATCGGGTATAACGCAGCCATGTTTGCACTTAGCCTGAGCACGCCCGACAGTGTGGCGCTGCGTCTCCACCAATGGCCTGTCGCCGCCCCGCGCGGTCGCGTGCAGATTGCACATGGTCTGGGCGAACACGCTGGCCGCTACGCCCACGTGGCCGAGGCATTGAACGCCGCTGGCTGGGACGTTGTCGCCCACGACCACCGTGGCCACGGCGCCAGTAGCGGTGCGCGCGGCGTTCTGGCCCACGACAACGATCTGCTGGTTGACCT
>CALRSS020000001.1:0-859964 GCA_943370905.1 Synechococcus sp. UW140 | reverse complement strand
ACCCTGGTGCCTGCGTCCCTTCGCTGCGCTACGGGCAACCTGCGGTGCTCGGTCCAGGCGGGGTCTGGCTAAACTCGCCTTCGGCTCAGACAACGCCAGCCCTGATCCGCCTGGCCCTGCGCTCCTCGGCGCATTCACAAGGGGGTGGGAGAAAAAGACATAAGACAAATACCGCAATCCACAAGGACACGCCATTGCGTGTCTTTGTCCCCGGTATTTTTTCTTTGTCTGCTGTCCCCGCTTCCGATTGCCCCGTCCTGGCTGGGCCGAGGAGCGCAGAGACAAGCGGATCAGGGCTGGCGTTGTTTGAGCGAAGCGAGTTTAGCCAGACCCCGCTTGGCTTGAGCACCGCAGGTTGCCCGGAGCGAAGCGCAGGGACCCAGACTGCGGGTCGCCTTTTCTTTGGTGACTTTCTTTTGGCGAAGCAAAAGAAAGTTACTGGCCGCCGGGCCACCCCCGGCCAGCGGCACTCAGCAAAGAGTACATACACCCAAACAAAAGCTGCCCTCGACAAGCTCAGCCCGAACGGTTGTGAAAAACAGATTGCACTTTGCCCCAGCGGAGAGGGAGCCTCTGCATGAACCTCTCCGAACCATTCGTCCGCCGCCCCGTAGCAACAGTCCTCCTCACCATAGGCCTGGCCCTCGCCGGCATCGGCGCGTTCTTTGTGTTGCCCGTCTCCCCGCTGCCGCAGGTGGACTTCCCCACCATCTCGGTCAGTGCCTCCCTGCCCGGCGCCAGCCCTTCCACCATGGCCAGCAGCGTGGCCACGCCGCTGGAGCGGCGTCTGGGTGTGATCGCCGGTGTGAACGAGCTGACGTCCAACAGCGGCACCGGTTCCACCCGCATCAGCCTGCAGTTTGACCTGAATCGCAAGATTGACGCCGCCGCGCGCGAAGTGCAGGCGGCCATCAATGCATCACGGGTGGATCTGCCGGCCACGCTGCGCAGCAACCCGACCTACCGCAAGGCCAACCCGGCTTCGGCGCCGGTCATCATTCTGGCGCTGACGTCCAAGACGCGCTCCCCAGGGCAGATCTATGACGAAGTCTCCAACCTGGTGCAGCAGAAGATTGCCCAGGTACCCGGCGTGGGCGATGTGGAACTGGGCGGTGGGTCACTGCCGGCGGTTCGGGTCGAGCTGCTGCCGTTCGCACTGAACCGCTACGGTGTCAGCACGGAAGACGTGCGCGCCGCGCTGCAGGCCTCCAATGCCAACCGGCCCAAAGGTGCCATCGAAGGCAATGGTCAGCGCTTCCAGATTTATTCCGGCTCGAACACGGCCAGTGGCGGGCTCAAGGCGGCGGATTACCGCGACCTGGTCGTAGCCTGGCGCAACAACGCGGCCATCCGTCTGAGCGACGTGGCCGAGGTGAATGACGGCGTGGAAAACGTCAACACGCTGGGCCTCTTCAATGGCGAACCGGCGGTGGTGGTGCTGGTGACGCGCCAGCCCGATGCGAATGTGATCGAAACCGTGGACGGCGTGCGTGCGCTGTTGCCGGAGCTGCAGGCGCAGCTTCCGCAGGACGTGAAACTGCAGGTCGCATCGGACCGCACCAACTCCATCCGCGCCTCCCTGCACGAGATCGAACTCACGCTGCTGATCTCGATCGCCCTGGTCGTGCTGGTGGTCAGCGCGTTTTTGCGCAGCGCCCGGGCGACGGTGATTCCAGCGGTAGCCACGGTGGTGTCGCTGCTAGGCACTTTTGGCGTGATGTACCTGCTGGGTTTTTCACTCAACAACCTGAGCCTGATGGCGCTCACCGTGGCCACTGGCTTTGTGGTGGACGACGCCATCGTGGTGCTGGAAAACACCAGCCGCCACATCGAAGCCGGCATGGACCGCTTCAAGGCGGCACTGCTCGGCGCCCGGGAAGTGGGCTTCACGGTGCTGTCGATCAGCCTGTCGCTGGTGGCGGTGTTCATTCCGCTGCTCTTCATGGGCGGGCAGACCGGGCGGTTGTTCCGCGAGTTCGCCGTTACCTTGTCGGCGGCGGTGATGATCTCTCTGGTGATCTCGCTCACCACCACGCCGATGATGTGCGCCTGGCTGCTCAGGCCCGATGCCCACACCCAACAACCCGGCCGCGTGGCCCGCTGGTTCGACACCTCCTTCAAGCGGGTGCTGCGCGGCTACGAGGTCAGCCTGGACTGGGCACTGGCCAGCAAGCTGGTGGTGATGCTGATCCTGGTGGCAGTGGTGGGCCTCAATGTGTACCTGTACATCGCGGCGCCCAAGGGTTTCTTTCCGCAGCAGGACACGGGGCAGATCAATGGCGGACTGCGGGCAGACCGCAGCATTTCCTTCCAGGCGCTGCAGGCCAAACTCAAGCAGCTGGTGGACATCATCCGGCGCGATCCGGCAGTGGACACGGTGGTGGGGTTCACCGGCGGCTCGCGCGCGGGCGGCGGCTTCATGTTCATCAACCTCAAACCTGTCGCCCAGCGCAGCGACTCCGGCCAGGCCGTCATTGCGCGGTTGCGGCCGCAACTGGCACGCGTGACCGGTGTGAGCCTCTTTTTGAACCCGGTGCAGGACTTGCGCGGCGGCGGCCGGCAGACCAACTCGACCTACCAGTACACCCTCAAGAGCGACAGCTCGGCCGACCTCAAGGTGTGGGCCACCAAGCTGGCCGAGCAGATGAAGCTGCAGCCGGCCTTGACCGACGTGGACACCGACCAGCAGGAAAATGGCGTCGAAACCATGGTCACAGTGGACAAGGAAAGCGCGGCGCGCCTGGGCATCAGCTCCAGGGACGTGGACAACGCCCTCTACAACGGCTTTGGCCAGCGCCAGGTGTCCACCATCTATGCCGAACTGAACCAGTACCACGTGATCATGGAAGTGGCACCGCAATACACGCGCAGCCCGGAATCGCTGAAGGACATCTACATTCCCGCCAAAGGCGGCTCGGGCACCACGCTGGCAGGCGCCACGCCCGCTGCGGCCGCCACCGCGGTAAACCCGGGCCTGCGCGACGCCTCCAGTGGGCAGGTGCTGAGCGCTGCCGCCACCAGCATGGTGCCGCTCTCGGCCATTGCCCGTGTAAGCGAAAACTCCACGGCCGCCTCGGTCAGCCATGAAGACGGCGAGCTCTCCACCACCGTGTCGTACAACCTGGCCGAGGGCAGCACGCTCAGCGACGGCGAAGCCGCCGTGCGCCTGTCAGAGGCACAGATCAGCCTGCCCAACAATGTGCGCGGCAATTTTGCGGGTACGGCGCTCAGCGCGCAGCAGTCGCAGAATGAGCAGCCGCTGCTGATTCTGGCCGCCCTGGTGGTGATCTACATCGTGCTGGGCATCCTGTATGAAAGCCTGGTGCACCCGATCACGGTGCTCTCAACCCTGCCCTCGGCGGGCGTGGGCGCGGTGCTGGCACTGCTGATGTTCAAGCTCGACTTTTCCATCATTGCGCTGATCGGCGTCTTCCTGCTGATCGGCATCGTGAAGAAAAACGCGATTCTCATCATCGACTTCGCGCTGGAAGCCGAACGCTCGCGCGGCCTGTCGGCCATCGAAGCGGTGCGCGAGGCCTGCCTGCTGCGCTTCCGGCCCATCCTGATGACCACGCTGGCGGCCATCCTTGGCGCGCTGCCGCTGGCCATCGGCTTTGGCGAAGGTGCCGAACTGCGCCGGCCGCTGGGCATTGCCATCATCGGCGGGCTGATTGCCAGCCAGTTGCTGACCCTGCTCACCACGCCGGTGGTCTATGTGCTGATGGACAAGCTGCGCCGGCGCAGCCCCGGCGAGCGGCAACTGAGCCGGCTGGCTGCGCAAGAACACACACTGGCCACGCCGCTGCCGGCACCCTGACGGACACACCGGATACACACCATGACTTCTCTCCTACCCATCCCTTCGCTGCCGCACCGGCGCACCGCCAGTTCGATGCTGGTGACGGCGCTGCTGGCACTTCCAATCCTCCTGGTCACGGGCTGTGCCGTCGGCCCCGACTACCAGCGCCCGACCACGGTGGATGTCACAGCCTTCAAGGAAGCCGAAGGTTGGGTGCCGGCGGCACCGGCCGATGCGCTGGAGCGCGGCCCCTGGTGGGAGCTGTTCAATGACCCGGTGCTCAACCAGCTTGCCTCCCGCGTGGAGGTGTCCAACCAGAATGTGGCGGCGGCAGTTGCCGCCTACGCACAGGCACGTGCGGTGGTGCGTGAACAGCGCGCCGGACTGTTCCCGTCCGTCAGCCTCAGCGGGGGCGCATCGCGTTCGGGCAGCAGCGCCAGCACCAACAGTGCCACGGGTGTCAGCAGTGGTGGCCGCGTCAGCAACAACTACCAGGTCAGCCTGGGCGGCAGCTGGGAGCCCGACGTGTGGGGGCGCCTGGGCCGCGCAGTGGATGGCGCGCGCGCCAGCGAACAGGCCAGCGCGGCCGACCTGGCCTCGGCCCGGCTCTCTGCACAGGGCGAACTGGCGGTGAGCTACCTCTCGCTGCGGCAGATCGATGCACAGCTCGCCCTGCTGGCCACCACCCTCGCCGGCTACCAGCGCGCGGCAGAGATCACCCAGAACCGCTACACCGCTGGCATCGCGCCCAAATCCGACGTGCTGCAGGCGCAAACGCAACTGGCCAATGCGCAGGCCGACAACGCCGGGCTGCAGCGCCAGCGGGCCCAGTTCGAGCATGCCATTGCGGTGCTGGTTGGCGAGGCCCCGGGCAACTTCTCGTTGGCCACCGCTGCATGGCGCCCGACGGTGCCGGAGGTGCCGGTGGGGGTGCCATCGACCCTGCTGCAGCGCCGGCCCGACATTGCCGCTGCCGAGCGCCGCGTCGCATCTGCCAACGAGCAGATCGGCATTGCCAAAAGCGGCTACTACCCCAGCCTGTCACTCAGCGCGTCTGTGGGCCAGGGCGCCAGCCGCGTAGCGGATCTGTTCAAGGCGTCGAGCAGTGTCTGGGCCCTCGGCCTGTCGGCAGCGCAGGTGCTGTTCAATGCAGGCGCCACGACGGCCAAGGTGGAAGGCAGTGAAGCCGCGCAGGCGCAGGCCGTGGCGCGCTACCGGCAGGCCGTGCTGGCCGCCTTCCAGGACGTGGAAGACCAGCTCTCGGCCACGCGGGTGCTGGCGACGCAGCAGGCGCTGCGGCGCCAGGCCTCCGAGGCTGCAGATCAGGTGGAGCAGCAGGTGCTGAACCGTTACCGCAGCGGCCAGGTCAGCTACACCGAAGTCATCACCGCGCAGGCCACGGCCCTGAGTGCACGGCGTGCGCTGGTGCAGGCCATGGCTGACCGGCAGACCACGGCGGTGGCGCTGATCCAGTCGCTCGGTGGCGGCTGGCAGTCGGATACCTCCTCGGCGAAATAATTGCTGTCGGGCCTCCATCAAGCACTGCTGTTCACCCGGAGCCGTTGATCCCTCAGGACGAGGTAGGCCAGCGCAGCGAAGGGCTTCGATACCTCAGCCCGAACGGTGTTGTGTCATGAGTTGCGAGAAGACCGATGCCATGTCGTCGTTCTTTATGCCCGTGGCCTGTCATGCAGCGCGTCGAGAAAGTAGCGCGCGGCGTCGCTGAGCGGCCTGTCCTTGCGGGTGATGGAACCGAAGGCCTCCATCTTGTGCAGGATGCGGCAGGGCAAGACCTTCAGCAGGCCGTGTTCGCTGTAATTGTCGGCAATCGATTGCGGCATCACGCCCACCATGTCGGTCTGGGCAATCAGGTTGGTGGTGGTGAGGATGGACGCTGTTTCAATCAGGCCCTTGGGTGGCGGTGCCTGCAGCATGCGGAACTCTTCCTCCAGCACCTCGCGCATCGGGCTGCCGACGGGCTGCAGTATCCACGGGTAGTCGAGCAGGCTGGCAAACGGCACCACCTTGCGTTTGGCCAGCGGGTGGTGCACGCCGACCACCACGGCCAGGGCCTCGTTCTCGAGCGCGGTGAAGGTGTAGTCGGCGCGGTGCTCGTCGCGGATGCGGCCGATGGCCACGTCCAGCACACCTTCGCGCAGCAGCTCGAACAGCCTGTCGCTGGTGTCGAGCTTCACATCCACCGACAGCAGCGGATAAGCTTTTTTCAGCGCAATGATCGCGTGCGTCAGCAGGTTGGGCGATGGCGCCATGATGCTGCCCACCGACACCCGGCCCGAGGACCCCAGGGCCAGTTCGGCCAGTTCGCGCGTCATCGACTCCACCGAGCCGCGCATGCCGCGGAAATAGCGCAGCACGCTTTCGCCGGCAGGCGTGAGCTTCTGCCCGCGCCCCACCCGCTCAAAAAGGCGTTGGCCCAGGGCCGACTCCAGCTCCTGGATCATCTTGGTGGCCGCCGGTTGCGTCATGCCCAGCTCCGCCGAGGCCTTGCGCAGGGTGCCGTGCTCGCCCACCGCCAGGATCAGCGCGACCTGCCGCATGCGCAGGCGGTTGAGGAGTTGCGGAGTGGCCGCGGGCGTGGGTGCAGACGAAGCGTTGCGTGGCATGGCGATCCAATGTCAGGGCCTCAGGGGCGTGGCACAAAGTCGTTTTAAATGATAACCCTGGATTATCAAATAATCATTTATTTTCAATTTACGTTAACAGTCAGGCTGCCTACCATCCATGCATTCGTTCACCACCATGCCCCGGAGACAACAATGAAATTCCTTCCCGCCCTGCTCGTGGCCGCCTGCACGCTGGCCGTTGCCGGCACCGCCGCTGCCCAGGAATGGCCGACCCGGTCAGTCCGCATCATGGTCGGCTCCGCGCCGGGCGGTGGCACCGACGCCATGGCCCGTGCCGTGGCCGACCGGCTGGGCCCGCTGCTCAAGCAACCCGTAGTGGTGGAAAACCGCCCCGGCGTGTCCAACACCCTGGCTGCCGACGTGACCGCCAAGGCCACCGATGGCCACACCATGGTGATGGGCGTGTCCACCGCCCACGCCATCGCACCGCACCTGCTCAAGCTCGGCTATGACAACGACAAGGACCTGGTGCCCGTGGTCTTCGTTGGCGCCGTACCGAACGTGCTGGTGGTCAACAACGCGCTGCCTGCCGACTCGGTGCAGTCGCTCATCGCACTTGCCAAAAGCAAGCCCGGCCAGCTCAACTACGCCACCAGCGGCGCAGGCAGTACCCAGCACATTGCCGCCGAACTCTTCAAGGACCGCGCCGGTGTCTTCATCACCCACATTCCCTACCGCGGCAGCGGCCCGGCACTGGTGGATCTGGTGGGCGGCCAGGTGCAACTGAGCTTTGACACCATGCCCTCGGTGATCAGCCAGATCAAGGCCGGCCGCATCCGCGCGCTGGCGGTGGCCAGCGCCAAGCGCAATCCGCAACTGCCCAATGTGCCGACGATGGAAGAGGCCGGCGTCAAAGGCGTGGAAATGAGTGCCTGGTACGGCATCTACATGCCTGCTTCCACCCCCAAGGCGGTGCAGGATCGCGTGTATGCGGAAGTCACCAAGGTGCTGGCCATGCCGGAAACCCAGACGCGCCTGAGCGCCATCGGCGCCGACCTGACACCCATGACGCAAGCGCAATTCGCGGCCTTTCACACCGCCGAGAACAAACGTTATGGCGACCTGATTGCCAAGAAGAACATCAAGATTGACTGAACCGTCCCACCGATCGACGACACCAACATGACTGACGCATTGGCGACCATACTGGCGCCAGACCTGGCCGAGGCACGACGTGACTTCCTGTCCACGGGCGACGATGCCCTGCTGCCGATCGTGGACGCTCACCACCATTACTGGGATGTGCAACACAACCCGCACCCGTGGTTGACCGATCTGCCGCGCATTGCCTTCCGATACGGCGACTACGAGCCGATCTGCCGCGACTACCTGCCCGACGATTACGCTACGGCTTGCCACGGGCACCGGGTGTTGCGTCACGTGCTGATGGAGGGCGAGTGGACACCACAGGACCCCACCGGCGAAGCACTGTGGATGCAGCAACTGGCTGCATCGCCGCAGGCTCCGGGCGAACCCATGCGCCACAGGCCGCATGCCATGGCAGCGCAGATATGGCTGAACCGCGGCGATGTGGGCGAGGTGCTGCAGGCCTACACCCGCGCGCCGCTGGCCGGCTTTGTGCGCAGCGTTCGGCACAAGCCGACCTGCACGACACGGGAGCACTACCGCAACGACTGGGCAGTGCCCGGCTCCATGCGCTGCCCACAATGGCGGTCCGGCTATGCGCAGCTTGCTGGCGTGGGCATGATGTTCGAACTGCAGGCGCCCTGGTGGCACATGGCAGAGGCCGCCGAGCTGGCACGTGATTTCCCTGACACCCTCCTCATCGTGAACCACGCCGGTGTGCCCGGCGCCCGGGACGAGGCGACGCTGGAGGCCTGGCGCGCTGCGATGGCAGCCCTGGCGCCCTGCCCCAATGTGGTGGTCAAGGTGTCTGGTCTGGGCGTGCGAGGCCAGCGCTGGACTCCAGCGCAGCAGGCCCCTGTGCTGCAGGCGCTGCTGGAGGACTTCGGACCCGGACGATGCATGTTCGCCAGCAACCACCCGGTCGATGCACTGGTGGTGAGCCTGGACGATCTGTGGACCGGGTTCAAGCAGCTGACACGCCAACTGCCACCCGGGCAGCGTCTGGCACTGTTTTGCGACAACGCGGCACACACCTACCGGTTGAGCTGATTTTCCATGCCCCCCTTTCCCCCAACAACAATCCCGCAACCGATCCACCCCAAGGAGACAAACATGAACACCCAGACACCGAACATCGCGAAACACACCACCCAACGCCGCGTCCTGAGCACGCTGTTGACCGCCATGGTCAGCGCCGCCCTGCTGGGTTTCGGCAGCACCGCCATGGCGCAAGACGTCAAGGCCAAGCTCGGCACCTCCCTTCCCGATACCCACCCCCAGACCCTGGGTGCCCGCAAGTTTGCCGAACTGGCCGACAAAAAAAGCAACGGGCGCATCAAGATCACCGTCTACTCCGGCGCGCAATTGGGCAGTGACCAACAGATGCAGGCAGCCCTGCGCGGCGGCACCCAGGAGTTTGCCGTGCCCTCCACCGCGACCCTGGCCAATCTGGTGAAGGAATTTGGCGTGATCGGTCTGCCCTTTTCCTTTTCCAGCGAGAAGCAGGCCGATGCCGTGCTGGACGGACCGTTCGGCCAGAGCCTGATGGCCCGCTTGCCTGAGAAGGACCTGATCGGCCTGGCGTTCTGGGAGAACGGTTTCCGCAACTTCACCAACAGCAAGCGTCCCATCCTGAAAGCCGAGGATATGGCAGGCATGAAGGTGCGCACCATGCAGAACAACCTCTACATTGACCTCTTCAACGGCCTGGGCGCCAATGCCGTTCCCATGCCCGTGAACGAGCTGTTCACCGCACTGGAGACCAAGGCGGTCGATGCCCAGGAAAACCCCTTCACCGTGGTCCATGCCCAGAAGTTCTATGACGTGCAAAAGTACCTGTCGGTCACCGGCCACGCCTACGACGCCCTGGCGCTGGTGGCCTCGCGCAAGTTCTGGGATGGCCTGAAACCCGAAGACCGCAGCATCCTGCAAGCGGCTGCGCTGGAAGCCACGGCATTCGAGCGTCAGACCAGCCGTGAGCTGAACACCAAAATGCGCGCCGAACTGGTCAAGCTGGGCATGCAGGTGAACGACGTGTCGGAAGCCGAGCGGCAGCACATGCGCGACAAGCTCGCACCGGTCATCGCCAAGCACCAGGCCGCCGTCGGCGACGACACGGCCAAGGCCTTCTTTGCGGCCATCGCCAAAGCACCGAAATAAGCGACGACAGTCATGATTCCCCGCTTTGCAATGCGTGCTGTCGAGTGGCTGCTGGTGCTGCTGCTCGGCATCATGGTGGTGCTGGTTTTTGGCAATGTCGTGCTGCGCTACGGCTTCAACTCGGGCATCGTCTTTTCCGAGGAAGTTTCCCGCTTCGTCTTCATGTGGCTCACCCTGATTGGCGCGCTGGTCGCCATGCATGACGGTGCACACCTGGGCATGAACAGCGTGATTGCGGCGCTGCCGGTGGCCGGCCAGCGAGTGACGCGCTTTGCGTCCGATGCCCTCATGCTGGTGTGCTGCGCGCTGCTGGGCCATGGCACCTGGAAGCAGGTGGTGATAGGCATGGACGACAAGGCGCCCGTGACCGGCATCCCGATGGGGCTGGTGTTCTCTGCCTTGCTGATCTGCAGCGGCGGCATTGCGCTGATCCTGCTGCACTCCCTGTGGCGGCAAGTCACTGGCCGCATGCCAGCCGCCGAACTGGCGGCCTCCCACGCCGCCAACGTGGAATAAGGCAGCGTCATGACCATCCTCGTCTTTATCACCTCCCTGCTCGGCGCCATGGCGCTTGGCATGCCGATCGCGTTTGCCTTGCTGGTGTGCGGTGTGGCGCTGATGCTGTTCATGGGCAGCTTCGACACCCAGATCCTGGCGCAGAACCTGCTGGAAGGGGTCAACAACTATCCCCTGATGGCCGTGCCCTTCTTCATGCTGGCCGGTGAACTGATGAATGCCGGCGGCATTTCGGCGCGCATCATTGCCATGGCCGAGGCCATGGTGGGCCATGTGCGCGGCGGCCTGGGCTATGTAGCCATCATTGCCGCGCTGGTGATGGCCAGCATTTCCGGCTCTGCCGTCGCCGACACGGCGGCGCTGGCCGCGGTGCTGATCCCGCTGATGCGCAAGGCAGGCTACGACATCCCCCGCTCGTCAGGGCTCATCGCAGCAGGCGGCATCATTGCGCCCATCATCCCGCCGTCCATTCCGTTCGTGATTTTCGGTGTGGCCGCCCAGGTGTCCATCACCAAGCTGTTCCTGGCCGGCATTGCACCGGGCGTGATGATGGGTGCAGCCTTGTGGATCACCTGGTGGTTGTGCGCCCCCAAGTCCACGCCGTCTGTCGAACTGCGGCCGTTTGAAGCGGCACGCCTGGGCCGCTCGATGCGCGAAGGCGTCTGGGCGCTGGCGCTGCCGGTGGTCATCATTGGCGGCATGAAGTTCGGCATCTTCACACCTACCGAAGCAGCAGTGGTGGCGGCTGTCTACTCCTGTCTGGTCGGCCTCTTCGTGTACCGCGAAATGAGCCTCAAGGAGCTCCCAGCGCTAATGCTGGCCGCCGTGAAGATGTCCAGCGTGGTGATGTTTCTGGTGGCTGCTGCGCTGGTCTCTGCGTGGCTGATCACCGTGGCCAACATACCGCAGGAGGTCAGTGCCCTTCTGAGGCCGTTCATGGACAGCAAGATCCTGCTCATGCTCGCGATGATGGTGCTGGTGGTGGTGGTGGGCACGGCGCTGGACCTGATGCCTACCGTGCTGATCCTCACGCCCGTGCTGATGCCCATCGTCAAGGAGGCTGGCATTGACCCGATCTACTTCGGTGTTCTGTTCATCATGAACAACGCCATTGGCCTGCTCACCCCGCCAGTCGGCACCGTGCTGAATGTGGTGGCCGGTGTGGCACGCGTGGACCTGGGCAGCGTGACACGCGGTGTCTGGCCTTTTCTGGCGGCGCAACTCGTCTTGTTGCTGCTGTTCATCCTGTTTCCAGCGCTGGTCATGGTGCCTGCGCGCTGGTTTTATTGATTCTGGGAGTTGACCGTGAACCATCCAAAACCCGTTATTGCGCTCACGCTGGGTGACGCCGCTGGCATTGGCCCCGAGCTGATCGCCCGGCTGCTGAGCCAGCCCGGCATCACCCCTGGCGCCAATGTGGTGCTGGTCGGCGACCCCTGGCTCTGGCAGGAAGGCCAGACGCTCGCTGGCCAGACCGTTGCCACACAGCCAGTAGCCAGCCTGGCAGCGGTGCGCAGCCGCCCGCAGCAGCACCTGCCAGCGTTCCTGGCGGTGGACACCATCGCCCGCGCGCAGGTGCAGCGCAGCCAGGCGCAGGCCGCTTGCGGCGCCGCCGTGCTGAAGGTGCTCAACCTTTGCATGGACGGTGCCAAGGCGGGTGACGTGGACGCCATCTGCTTTGCCCCCTTGAACAAGCAGGCGATGAAGCTGGGCGGCCTGAAGCACGAAGACGAGTTGCACCACTTTGCCGAGTACCTGGGCGTGACCGGTTATTTCTGCGAATTCAACACGCTGGGCGACTTGTGGACGGCCCGGGTGTCGTCCCATATCCCGCTGAAGGACGCAGCGTCCATGCTCAGCCAAGAGCGCATCGTGGCCGCGACAGAACTGATTTACCGCTCGCTGCAGGCCAGCGGCAACCCCACCCCCAAAGTGGCCGTGGCCGCCTTCAACCCGCACGGCGGCGATGGCGGTGTGTGTGGCCGAGAAGAAATCGACATCATCGAGCCGGCCGTGAAAGCCCTGCGCGCCAGCGGCATTCCGGTCGAGGGGCCCTTCCCCGCCGACACCATCTTCCTGAAGGCACGCGACGGACTCTACCAGGCCATCGTCACGATGTACCACGACCAGGGCCAGATCGCGATCAAGCTGATGGGCTTCAGCAAGGGCGTGACGGTGCAAGGCGGCCTGCCGGTTCCCATCACCACACCGGCCCACGGCACGGCGTATGACATTGCCGGCAAAGGCCAGGCCGACGTCAACGCCACGCTCAACGCCTTCCGCATTGCCCAGCGCATGGGTGCGGCCGCCCTGTCTCGTTAACCCCCCGTTCGGGCTGAGCCTGTCGAAGCCCATGCACTTCGACAAGCTCAGTGCGAACGGTACCTAGTTACCCGTTTACTCAGCCAAAGAACCCAATATGAAAATCAAATCCGTCCGCGCCCGCGTCTTCGAATGGAAAGGCAAGACCGTTCCACCGCAAGGCAACTTCTGCTCCAACGCCATGGACCTGGTGTACTCCAACACCGAGTCGATGAGCACCTTCCGCTTCCATTCGTGGACCGTGGTCGAGATTGAGACCGACGACGGCATCGTCGGCCTGGGCAACGTTGCACTGGCGCCGCACATTGCCAAAGCCATCATCGACCAGTACCTCACGCCGCTGGTGCTGGGTCAGGACCCGTGGGATTACGAATACCTGTGGCAGCGCATGTACCGCGCCACGCATGCCTGGGGCCGCAAGGGCGTGACCATGGCCGCCATCTCGGCGATTGACCTGGCCATCTGGGACATCCTGGGCAAGTCGGTGAACAAGCCGGTGTTCAAGCTGCTGGGCGGCCGCACCAAAGAGAAAATCCCCTGCTACTACTCCAAGCTCTACCGCACCGACCTCAAAGCCATGCAGGACGAAGCGCAGAAGTACAAGGACGAAGGCTTCACCGCCTTCAAGATGCGCTTTGGCTATGGCCCGGCGCACCTGCAAAAGGGCGTGGCCGAGAACCTGAAATCGGTCGAGGCGATCCGCGAAGTCATCGGCTACGACAACGACCTGATGCTCGAGTGCTACATGGGCTGGAACCTGGAGTACGCCAAGCGCATGCTGCCCAAACTGGAAAAGTTCGAGCCGCGCTGGCTGGAAGAGCCCGTGATTGCTGACGACATTGACGGCTACGCCGAACTGAACCAGCTCACCAGCATCCCGATCTCCGGTGGCGAGCATGAGTTCAGTCTGTACGGCTTCAAGCAGTTGCTCGATAAAAAGGCCGTGAGCGTGGTGCAGTACGACACCAACCGTGTCGGCGGCATCACGGCGGCGCACAAGATCAACGCGCTGTGCGAGGCCTACAGCGTGCCGGTGATCCCGCACGCAGGACAGATGCACAACTACCACCTGACGATGAGCACCATCGCCTCGCCGATGAGCGAATACTTCCCGATGTTCGACGTGGAAGTGGGCAACGAGCTCTTCTATTACATCTTCGACGGCGAGCCGGTCGCTGAAAACGGCTTCCTGCAGCTCGACGACGACAAGCCCGGGCTGGGCCTGACGATGAAGACCGAGTTCCTCAAAGACTTCAACATCGTCGAGTGACCACCATGGCAGCCAGATATCAGGGCGTTTTTCCGGTGGTGCCCACCACCTTTGACGAAGCAGGTGCGTTGGACCTCGATAGCCAGAAGCGTTGCGTCGATTTCATGATCGACGCCGGCTCCACGGGCCTGTGCATCCTCGCGAACTTTTCCGAGCAGTTTGTGCTGTCGGACGACGAGCGCGAAGTGCTCACGCAAACCATCCTCAAGCATGTGGCAGGCCGGGTGCCGGTGATTGTGACCACCACCCACTTCGGCACCAAGGTCTGTGCAGATCGCAGCCGCCGCGCACAGGACCTGGGCGCCGCCATGGTGATGGTGATGCCGCCCTACCACGGCGCCACCATCCGGGTGAGCGAAGGACAGATCTATGAATTCTTCAGCCAGCTCTCGGACGCCATCGACATTCCCATCATGATCCAGGACGCGCCGGTCAGTGGCACCGCGCTGCCCGCAGCTTTTCTGGCACGCATGGCGAAAGAAATCGCTAACGTCTGCTATTTCAAGATCGAAACACCCGGCGCTGCCTCCAAGCTGCGCGAGCTGATCCGCCTCGGCGGCGACGCGATCGAAGGGCCCTGGGATGGCGAAGAAGCCATCACGCTGCTGCCTGACCTGCACGCGGGCGCCACGGGTGCGATGACGGGCGGCGGCTACCCCGATGGCATCCGCACCATCATGGATGCCTGGCGGGCCGGCAAGCATGACGAAGCCGCTGATGCCTACCAGCGCTGGCTGCCGCTGATCAACTACGAAAACCGCCAGGGCGGCATCCTTACTGCCAAGGCATTGATGAAGGCCGGCGGCGTGATTGCCTGCGAAGCGCCGCGCCACCCTTTCCCCGCGATGCAGCCTGAAGTGCGTCAGGGCCTGCTGGACACCGCGCGGCGGCTGGACCCGCTGGTGTTACGCTGGACAAAGTGAAACACCCCCGTGGCGGCTGACGCCGCCTCCCCCTCCAGGGGGCAACGCTGGCAGGCTGGCTAAGCCAGACCTGCAGCGTTCGCTGCCCTTGACTTGACGCCTTGCACATTGGCTATTTGACATTCACAGGAAACACCATGGCTCATCTCAACCTCATCAACGGCCAATGGGTCGCTGGCAGCAGCACCGGTGAAACCACCAGCGCCAACATCAACCCGTCCAACCTGTCGGATGTGATTGGCGAGTACGCGCAGGCCGATGCGTCGGGTCTGGACGCTGCCGTACAGGCCGCGCAGGCGGCATTTCCGGCCTGGTCGACCTCGGGCATTCAGGCCCGCTCCGATGCGCTGGACAAGATCGGCACTGAAATCCTCGCACGCCGCGAGGAGCTGGGCACCCTGCTCTCGCGCGAAGAAGGCAAGACCCGGCCCGAGGGCATTGGCGAGGTCACCCGCGCCGGCCACATCTTCAAATTCTTTGCCGGCGAATGCCTGCGTCTGGCCGGTGAGACCATGCCTTCAGTACGACCCGGCATCGGCGTGGAAATCACCCGCGAGCCGGTGGGTGTGGTCGGGCTGATCACGCCCTGGAACTTTCCCATCGCCATCCCGGCGTGGAAGGTGGCGCCCGCGCTGGCCTTTGGCAACTGCGTGATCCTCAAACCTGCCGATCTGGTGCCCGGCAGCGCCTGGGCGCTGGCCGACATCATTTCGCGCTCCGGCATTCCGGCGGGCGTGTTCAACCTGGTGATGGGCCCCGGCCGCGTGATTGGCGATGCCATGGTGAACCACCCCGGCATCCAGGCCATCAGTTTCACCGGCTCGGTGGGTGTGGGCAGCCGCATTCTGGAAGCCTGCGCGAAGAACCTGAAGAAAGTGCAACTGGAGATGGGCGGCAAGAACCCGCAGGTGGTGCTGGACGACGCCGACCTTACCCAAGCCGTGGAGCTGTGCGCCCAGAGCGCGTTCTACTCCACCGGCCAGCGCTGCACCGCCTCCAGCCGCCTGATCGTGACCGAGGGCATCTACCCCGCTTTTGTGAAAGCCTTGCAGGAGCGCATGGCGCGCATCAAGGTGGGCGATGCGCTCACCGCCGGCACCGACGTGGGGCCGGTGTCGTCCGAGGCGCAGCTGGAGCAGGACTTGAGCTACATCGCTATTGGCAAGGCCGAGGGTGCCACGCTGGCCTTCGGCGGTGAGCGCATCGCCTGCCACACCGGCAGCGGCGCCGCCGGCTACTTCATGGCCCCGGCACTCTTCAGCGACAGTGCGGCCACCATGCGCATCAACCGCGAAGAGATCTTCGGCCCGGTCGCCAGCATCATCCGCGTGAAGAACTACGACGAAGCACTGACCACGGCCAACGACACGCCGTTTGGCCTGTCGGCCGGCATCGCCACCACCAGCCTCAAATACGCCACGCACTTCAAGCGCCACAGCCAGGCCGGCATGGTGATGGTCAACCTGCCGACGGCAGGCGTGGACTATCACGTTCCGTTTGGCGGCCGCAAAGGCTCCAGCTATGGCCCGCGCGAGCAAGGCAAGTACGCGCAGGAGTTCTTCACCACGGTGAAAACCGCCTACACGCTGGCGTGAGCCTGGCGCCGGCGCGGTGCGCGCTTGCCTTGCGGGTATGCCTTCATCCAGAATCTGGGACAGTTTGGCTTCTTTCACAAAGGAAACACCCCGCATGATTCACCGTCTCACCTCTGTCGCTGCACTCGCCCAAGTCTGACCCGATCGCAGCGTATGGCCTCTCCCGTCGAACCCTTTGTCCGCGAAGCCGGCACCGGCCCCGGTGTCGTCTGCATCCACTCCAACGCCAGCAGCTCCAGCCAGTGGCGTGGCCTGATGGACCTGCTGGCGCCGCGCCATCAGGTGCTGGCGCCTGATTCCTACGGCTCCGGCAAAAGCCCGGACTGGCCCTCTGACAGCGTGATCGCGCTGGACGACGAAGTGGCGCTGATCGAGCCGGTGCTGGCGCGCGCCACCGCACCGCTGGTGCTGGTCGGCCACTCTTACGGCGGTGCGGTGGCCCTGAAGGCGGCGCTGGCCCATCCGGCGCGTGTTCGGGCCCTGGTGCTTTACGAACCCACCCTGTTCGCGTTGCTGGAGACCGAAAAGTCCACCCCCAACCAGGCCGACGGGATTCGCCAGGCCGTCAACGCCGCTGCGGCCGCGCTGGACACGAACAATCCGGATGCCGCTGCACAGGCGTTTATTGATTACTGGATGGGACGCGGCGCGTGGGCTGCAACGCCGGAGCAGCGCAAGCCGGCGATCGCCGCTTCCGTGGTGAATGTGCGCCGCTGGGCGCATGCACTGATGACCGAGCCAACGCCGCTGGCAGACTTTGGCGCACTGGATATGCCGGTGCTTTACATGCTGGGCCAGCGCTCACCCGATTCCGCACACGGGGTAGCACGGCTGCTGGCGCCGGCGCTGCCGCAGGCTCAGGTGGTGACGTTTGAAAGACTTGGCCACATGGGTCCGATCACCCATCCGGAGGTGGTGAACGCAGCCATCGCCGCATTCATTGACCGGCTTTGAACGGCGGGCCGCTCAGGCCCTCAGCGTATCAGCCACACGCTGTGCGCAGGCGCGTGCCTGCTCCGGATTGCGTGCTTCCACCATCACTCGCAGCAGCGGCTCGGTGCCACTGGGACGGATCAGTATCCTGCCGGTGTTGCCCAGTTCGGCCTCGACCGCGCGCGTGGCTTCGGCCATCGCCGCGTTGTTCTTCCAGTCCTGACCGGGCCGCAACCGCACATTGATGAGGGTTTGCGGGAACAACTGCACATCGCCCAGCAGCTGGGCAATCGTCTTGCCGCTGCGCACGCACGCCTGCAGCACCTGCAAGGCACTGATGAGTCCGTCGCCGGTGGTGTGCTTGTCGAGCGCCAGCAGGTGGCCTGAGCCTTCACCGCCCAGCAGCCAGCCGCGCTTTTCGAGTTCTTCGAGCACATAGCGGTCGCCTACCTTGGCGCGCACGAACTCCACGCCTTTTTCTTTAAGCGACACCTCCACCGCCATGTTGGTCATCAGGGTGCCGACCGCGCCGGGAACCGCCTCTCCACGCGCGAGACGCTCGTTGACCATCAGGTACAGCACTTCATCGCCGTTGAACAGGCGCCCATCGGCATCCACCAGTTGCAGGCGGTCGGCGTCGCCGTCCAGCGCAATGCCGTAGTGGGCCTTGTTGGCCTTCACGGCACGGATCAACGCTTCGGGGTGGGTGGCACCCACCTCGTGATTGATGTTCAAGCCATCGGGCGCGCAGCCGATGGCGATCACCTCCGCGCCCAGCTCGTGGAACACCTGCGGCGCGATGTGGTAGGCGGCACCGTGGGCGCCGTCGACCACGATCTTCAGGCCCTTGAGCGTCAGGTCGTTGGCAAACGTGCTCTTGCAGAACTCGGTGTACCGGCCCGCAGCGTCGTCCAGCCGCCGGGTTTTGCCCAACGATGCAGAGTCGGCCCACACGGGTGGCTCTTGCAGGGCAGCCTCCACGGCCAGTTCCCAGTCGTCGTCCAGCTTGGCACCCTGCGCGCTGAAGAACTTGATGCCGTTGTCGGCAAACGGGTTGTGGCTGGCACTGATGACCACACCCAGGCTGGCACGCAGCGCGCGGGTGAGGTAGGCCACGCCCGGCGTTGGCAGCGGGCCGAGCAGCACCACCTCCACACCGGCTGAATTGAAGCCTGATTCCAGCGCGCTCTCCAGCATGTAGCCGGAAATGCGGGTGTCCTTGCCAATCAGCACGGTGGGCTTTGATTCGGTGCGGCGCAGCACGCGGCCCACCGCATGCGCAAGGCGAAGCACAAAGTCTGGCGTGATGGGGGCTTGGCCTACCGTGCCGCGAATGCCGTCAGTGCCGAAGTATTGTCTGGTCATGGAAAAAGTGTCTCAGATAAGCTGGCTGTGATGCCGAACAGGAAGAAAGATGAGGCAGGCGGGATGCCGGAACCCACACCCACCGTTGGCAGCATTTTAGGGTGACCACCCACGCTGCTCCGTACGGCATGGCACAAACTGCCGGCCACGGCCCCAGGGACATTGGACTGGCCGTTAACGGGCCGCCAACCAGACCTTCAGCGCCTGCACCGTTTCGTGCACGTCGTGCACCCGTACAATCTGCGCCCCGCGCTCGACGGCCATCAGGGCGGCCGCCACACTGGGCACCATGCGCTCGGTCACGTCGAGTTGGGCCACGTCGGCCAGCGACGTGCTGCAGACCGCCGCCAGCGAGGACTTGCGCGACCACGCGGCCAGCACTGGATAACCCAGTGACAGCAGCTCACGCTGACGGGTCAGCAATGAAAAATTCTGTGCCACGGTTTTGCCAAACCCCACGCCCGGGTCCAGCACGATGCGTGCGCGTTGCACGCCTGCCGCCTCCAGCCGCTGGGCTGCCTGGGCCAGAAACGCTGTGACCTGTGGCAGCACATCGCCCTCCATAGGCGCGGCCTGCATGGTCTGCGGCTCGCGATGCATGTGCATCAGGCAGACGCCGCAGGCCGGATGCGCCGCCACCACAGGCGCAGCACCGGGCTGGCGGAGGGCCCAGATGTCGTTGATGATGTCGGCGCCGAGGTCCAGCACGGCTTTCATCACCTCAGGCTTGTAGGTGTCCACAGAAATGGGAACACCCAGGGTCACGGCATGACGCACCACCGGCAGGACACGGGCCAGTTCCTCTCGCAGGGGCACCGGCGGTGCGCCCGGCCGGCTCGATTCCCCGCCGATGTCCAGCAGTTCGGCACCCTCCCGGATGAGCTTCTCGCAGTGCGCGAACACACTGGCCAGCTTGTCACTGCCGCTGAAGTATTGGCCACCGTCAGAAAATGAGTCGGGTGTCGCATTGACGATGCCCATGATCCGGGGCCGGCTCAGGTCGATTTGAAAACGTGCGGTTTGCCAGATCACGCGAGACTCCAGGGATGAGGACACGCCAGGCCCGGACAGGCTGGAAAAAATGGTGAAGTCGCAACGAAAAACCGGGGCCTGGGCCCCGGTATGGATGAAGCGCTGACGGCAGACCTCAGGCCACGCCGGTCGCCGGATCGGTGCTCACGGCAGGTGTGCCGCCACCAGGCCCGCCCATGCCACCCACGGGTGGAACGCGCGGCGTCCAGTCTTTCGGAGGGCGTGGCTCGCGGCCGGCCATGATGTCGTCGAGTTGCTCCACGTCGATGGTTTCCCATTCGAGCAGGGCCTTGGCCATGGCGTGCATCTTGTCCTGGTTGTCCTCGATCAGCTTGCGCGCCAGGGCGTACTGCTGGTCGATGATGCGGCGCACTTCGCCGTCGACCTTCTGCAGCGTCGCTTCGCTCATGTTGTTGGTCTTGGTGACCGAGCGGCCCAGGAACACTTCGCCTTCGTTCTCGGCGTACACCATGGGGCCGAGTGCTTCGGTCATGCCGTAGCGCGTCACCATGTCGCGGGCCAGCGAGGTAGCACGTTCAAAGTCGTTGCTGGCGCCGGTGGTCATCTGGTTCATGAACACTTCTTCGGCAATGCGGCCACCGAACAGCATGCTGATCTGGCTGAGCATGTATTCGCGGTCGTAGCTGTAGCGGTCCTGTGCCGGCAGGCTCATGGTGACACCCAGGGCGCGGCCCCGCGGAATGATGGTGACCTTGTGCACCGGGTCGCACTTGGGCAGCATCTTGCCGAGCAAGGCGTGGCCGGACTCGTGATACGCCGTATTGCGGCGCTCTTCTTCGGGCATGACCATGCTCTTGCGCTCAGGGCCCATCAGGATCTTGTCCTTGGCCTTTTCGAAGTCCTGCATTTCTACGGTGCGGGCATTGCGGCGCGCAGCCATCAGGGCGGCTTCGTTGCAGAGATTGGCCAGATCAGCACCCGACATGCCGGGTGTTCCACGGGCGATCACGCTGGGGTTCACGTCCTGGCCAAGGGGCACCTTGCGCATGTGCACGTTCAAAATCTGCTCGCGGCCACGGATGTCGGGCAGCGTCACGTAGACCTGGCGGTCAAAGCGCCCCGGGCGCAGCAAGGCGGCGTCCAGGATGTCGGGGCGGTTGGTGGCGGCCACCACGATCACACCGACATTGGTTTCAAAACCGTCCATCTCGACCAGCATCTGGTTGAGGGTCTGCTCGCGTTCGTCGTTTCCACCACCCAGGCCCGCGCCGCGCTGGCGGCCGACGGCGTCGATCTCGTCGATGAAGATGATGCAGGGTGCGTTTTTCTTGGCGTTCTCGAACATGTCGCGCACGCGGGCGGCACCGACACCAACAAACATTTCGACGAAATCAGAGCCAGAAATCGAGAAGAACGGCACCTTGGCTTCACCGGCAATGCCTTTGGCGAGCAGCGTCTTGCCGGTGCCCGGAGGGCCGACCAGCAGCAGACCGCGGGGAATGCGGCCGCCGAGCTTCTGGAACTTGGCCGGGTCTTTCAGGAAATCGACGACTTCCTTGACTTCTTCCTTGGCTTCGTCGCAACCGGCCACGTCGGCAAAGGTGACAGGGTTGGTCGATTCGTCGAGCATGCGCGCCTTGGACTTGCCGAAGCTGAAGGCACCGCCCTTGCCGCCGCCCTGCATCTGCCGCATGAAGTACACCCAGACGCCGATCAGCAGCAGCATGGGGCCCCAGCTGACCAGCAGCGTCATCAGCAGTGAGCCTTCTTCGCGGGGTTTGACGTCGAATTTGACGTCGTTGGCGATCAGGTCGCCGACCAGGCCGCGGTCGAGGTAGGTGGCGGTGGTGCGGACCTTGCGGTCGTCTGTGGTGGTGGCGGCAATCTCGGTGCCGCCCTGGCCTTCGGAGATGGTGGCCGTCTTGATGCGCTTGCCGCGCACTTCTTCCAGGAACTCGGAGTAGCCCAGGTAGTTGGAGCCTGCGCCACCGCGTGTATCAAATTGCTTGAAGACGGTGAACAGCACCATGGCGATCACCAACCAGATTGCAATTTTCGAAAACCACTGATTGTTCAAGGACGACTCCGATGAAATAACCCAAAGCTCTTGGGATGGCACATGCGACTCATTTTAGGGGTTTCAAGGGTAAAACCCGCACGATTCCGGGCTGCCCCGCCGTTTGAAGTGGTTTTAAGTGACAAAAGCCACCGCAAACCACCGCAAACACATTCACACACAGGGATTTCAACGGGAATGTCCTGGTACCTTGAGACCGCGGCCGATCAGGAAAGTTTCCGAGGACCCCGGCCGTGACGCCTTGGGCTTGAGCGGCTTGACCACCTTGAAGGTGTCCTTGAACAACTTCACCAACTGGTCGTAGCCGCTGCCATGGAAGAGCTTGACCACCAGGGTGCCGTCCGGTTTCATGCGATTCTGGGCAAATTCGACGGCAAGTTCGATCAGGTGGGCAATGCGCGCCGCATCGGCCGACTCAATGCCCGACAGGTTGGGCGCCATGTCTGAAATGACCAGATCGACCGGCGTCGGACCATGCAGGGTGGCCAGGGTGTGCTCCAGTTGCTCCAGCACCTCGGCCTCGCGGAAATCGCCCTGAATGAAGGTCACCCCCTCAATCGGCTCCATCGGCAGCAGGTCCAGCCCGATGATGCGGCCATTGAGCGTGCCCGCTGCCGCCCCGGTCGGCGACAGTTTTCGCCGCACGTACTGACTCCAGGCGCCGGGTGTGCTGCCCAGGTCGACCACGCAGTCACCCGGCTTGATCAGGCCGAAGGTTTCGTCGATTTCCTTGAGCTTGTAGGCCGCCCGCGCTCGATACCCCTCCTTGTGGGCGAGCTTCACATAGGGGTCGTTGATGTGCTCGTGCAGCCAGGCTTTGTTGACTTTTTTGCCCTTGGTGCCGCTCTTGGCTGCCGTCTTCGAGCTCGCGGGGGTGTTGTTGCCGGCATTTACTTTCATGGCCTCTATTGTCCTCCGGGCGTCTCCACCGATAATTGGGCATGGCTCAAATACAACTTACCCCGGCGCAGCGCAAAGACCACCGCGCTGATGCCCATCACCTCAACGCCGTCGTCATGATCGGCTCCGACGGCCTCACCCCCGCCGTGAAAAAGGAAACCGATGCTGCGCTCAATGCGCACGGCCTCATCAAGGTCAGGGTGCAGTCGGATGACCGCGCCGGACGCGAAGCCATCTTCCAGGCACTGGCCGATGAGCTCAATGCCGCGCCTATCCAGCACATCGGCAAGCTGCTGGTGCTGTGGCGCCCGCAGCCCGAGAAGGAAAAAAAGGTCAATGAAGACCGCATGCCGGGCCCGCGTGACATCAAGGTACTCAAAAACAGCTCCCGCTACGGCCAGCGCCCCGAAATCAAGACCCTGCGTGTGCTGGGCAACCAGCGCCTCACGCCCGGCGGCACTGTCAAGCGCGCCAAACCCAAACAGCGCAGCGTGAAGAAAAGCGCCCAGGGTTGAGGGAGCACGGGCGGTTGTCCCATGGGGCAGCGGCCACGGCGCCTGTAGCGTCTATAACGCCTATAGGGACTTTTTTCTTTTCAAGGCAGCGCGAGCCCTTTAGATTCAAGGGTTTCGCCCACAGCTCCAAGCCATGACCCACCCATCTCCCGCCAATCCGCTCCTCGATTTCTCCGACCTTCCCCTGTTTGACCGTATCCAGCCCGAACATGTCGGTCCGGCCATGGACGAATTGCTGGCAAAGGCCGATACCGCACTGGAGCAGGTCACGGCTGCTGATTTCCCTGCCAGCTGGACTGGCATCGCCCGGGTGCTGGATGTGACCACCGAAAACCTGGGCCGTGCCTGGGGTGCCGTGAGCCACCTCAACAGCGTGGCAGACACGCCCGAGCTGCGCGCCGCCTACAACGCCGCCCTGCCCCGCGTGACCGAGTTCTGGACACGCCTGGGTGCTGACGAGCGGCTGTACGCCAAGTACAAGGCCATCGATGTGGCCAGCCTCAATGCCGAGCAGCGGCAAGCGCACAAAAATGCCATCCGCAACTTCGTGCTGTCTGGCGCCGAGCTCACGGGCGCTGCGAAAGAGCGTTTCGCACAGATCCAGGAAAGCCAGGCCGAGCTGAGCCAGAAATTCAGCGAGAACGCACTGGACGCTACCGACGCTTTTGCCTACTACGCCACGGAAGCCGAGGTGGCAGGCATCCCTGCCGACGTGCTGCACACCGCGCGCGCGCAGGCTGAGGCTGAAGGCAAGGCCGGCTACCGCCTCAGCCTGAAAATGCCCTGCTACCTGCCCGTGATGCAGTTTGTCGACAGCAGTGCCTTGCGTGAAGTTCTCTACAAGGCCTACACCACCCGTGCCAGCGATCAGACGGCGCCCGAATTCAGCCGCTTTGACAACTCAGCCGTGATGCAGGAAATCCTTGCCCTCAGGCAGGAAGAGGCGAAGCTGCTGGGTTACCGCAATTTCGGCGAAGTCTCGGTGGTTACCAAAATGGCAAAGTCCCCGGACGAGGTGATCACCTTCCTGCGCGACCTGGCCCGCCGCGCACGTCCCTATGGCGAAAAAGACGTGGCCGACCTGCGCGCCTTTGCGGCCGAGACCATGGGCCTTTCCGACCCGCAGCCCTGGGACTTTGCCTACATCGGCGAAAAGCTCAAGGAAGCCCGCTACGCCTTCAGCGAGCAGGAGGTCAAGCAGTACTTCACCGCCCCCAAGGTGTTGGCGGGCCTGTTCAAGATTGTGGAGACGCTGTTCGAAGTCGCCATCCGCAAGGACGTCGCGCCGGTCTGGAAGCCCGGCGTCGAATTCTTCCGCATTGAACGCAATGGCCAGCTGGTCGGCCAGTTCTACCTCGACCAGCCCGCCCGAACCGGCAAGCGTGGCGGCGCCTGGATGGACGACGTGCGCTCCCGCTGGCTGCGGCCCGACACCGGCCAGCTGCAAACCCCGGTGGCGCATCTGGTGTGCAACTTTGCCGACGGTGTGGGCGGCAAGCCGGCCCTGCTCACGCACGACGATGTGACCACCCTGTTCCACGAGTTCGGCCACGGCCTGCACCACATGCTGACGCAGGTCAACGAACACGATGTGTCCGGCATCAGCGGCGTCGAATGGGATGCGGTGGAGCTGCCCAGCCAGTTCATGGAAAATTTCTGCTGGGAATGGGATGTGCTCAAGCACATGACGGCCCATGTCGACACTGGCGAGCCACTGCCGCGCGCACTGTTCGACAAAATGCTGGCCGCCAAGAATTTCCAGAGCGGCATGCAGACGCTGCGCCAGGTCGAGTTTTCGTTGTTCGACATGCTGCTGCACACGTCGCACCAGCCGGGCGATGACCTGATGGGTCTGCTGCGCCAGGTGCGCGACGAGGTCGCCGTGATCCAGGCGCCTGCCTACAGCCGCACGGCGCACACATTCAGCCACATCTTCTCAGGCGGCTATGCCGCCGGCTACTACAGCTACAAGTGGGCAGAAGTGCTCTCGGCCGACGCGTACGCCGCTTTCGAGGAGTCCGCACAGCCGCCACAAGGCCATGCGGGTACAAACACTGATAACGGCAGCGCGCCCAGCACCGTTAACGTGGAGACGGGCCGGAAATACCGGCAGGCCATACTGGAAGCGGGCGGAAGCCGCCCAGCCATGGAGTCCTTCAAGGCCTTCCGTGGCCGCGAGCCCTCGCTGGACGCCTTGATGCGTCACCAGGGCATGGCCTGAACCCGCAGAACAACGGGAACCTTGAAAATTCGTGGTGAGACCTTTATAAAGATGACTATGAAACCCATCATTTCCCAGCGTCCGCCCGGCGCAGCCAGTTCAGTGGTGTGCATGGCAGCTTTGTGGCTGGCTGCGGCACTGGCCCCGGGTCTGTTGTCCGCGCAACAGGTCTATCGCATCGTCGGCGCGGATGGCAAGGTGACGTTTTCGGACCAGCCGCCGCCTCCGGGAAGCAACACCAAAGCCAGCGCATCCAATGCAGGCGACGCGGGCGGTGCAACGGCTGTCGGCCTTCCCTTCGAGTTGCGCCAGGTGGCAAGCAAATTTCCGGTCACGCTGTACACCGCCAACGGCTGCACCGCTTGCGACTCCGGCCGGGCGCTGCTGATCAGCCGGGGCATCCCCTTCAGCGAAAGAACCATCACCACGGCCGAAGACACCCAGGCGCTTCAACGCCTGGCCGGTGAGGCGTCACTGCCCTTCCTCACGGTCGGCGGCCAGCAAATCAAGGGCTATGCCGACGTGGAATGGACGCAGTTTCTCGATGCCGCCGGTTATCCGAAAAACTCCATCCTGCCGCCCAATTACCGCAAGGCACCGCCCACGCCCCTGGTCGCGGCACCCGCACCCGCGTCCCCTGGGGCTGCGCCTGCTGCAGCGCAGAACACGGCGGCCAAACCGGTCCCACGGCCAGTGGTCGCTCCCAACGAGAACCCGGCCGGTATCAAGTTCTAGGGGCAGGTCAGCGTGGCCTTGAATGGGCCGCAGCGTCTTATCGGATCTTGCCCGCGAGCCAGGCCAGACCCGATGAAGTCCCGCCCGGCTGGCCGCCGCGAAGGGGCCGGTATTCGCAGCCGATCCAGCCGTCCCAGCCACACGCGGCCGACACCTCGTCAATGACGCCGAACAGGTAGGGGTAGTTCAGCTCGCCAATGTCGGGCTCATGCCGCTCCGGCACACCGGCAATCTGCAGATGGCCCACAGATCCACCGGGCAGGTACTGGCGTATCTTCATCGCCACATCGCCTTCGACAATCTGGCAGTGGTAGAGGTCCATTTGCACTTTCAGGCGGTCCGAACCCACCTCGGCGACGATCTGGTGTGCGTGGTCCTGCCGATTGAGGAAAAACCGCGGAATGTCGCGCGTGTTGATCGGCTCGATCAGCACATCGCGCCCCTGCTTGCCCGCCTCGGCGGCCGCCCACCGAAGATTGGCCACATAAGTGGCCTGCGCAGCCGATCGTGCCAGTCCGTCAGGAATCAGGCCCGCCATCAGGTGGATGCGTGGGCAATCGAGTGCCTCGGCGTACTGCAGCGCGAGAACCACACCAGCGCGGAATTCCGCCTCGCGGCCCGGCAAGGCGGCCGTGCCCCTGTCACCGGCCTTCTCCCATGCCTTGGCAATGGCATCGGCATCAGTGCCGCCCGGCGGCGCATTGAACAGCACCTGCTGCAGGCCGTTGGCCTTCAGGCGTGCGGCGAGCTCCTCTTTGGCATACGCATACGGAAACAGGTACTCGACCGCCTTGAAGCCATCTTTGGCCGCCGCTTCGAAACGGTCCAGAAAAGGCACCTCGGGGTACATCATGGAGAGGTTGGCTGCGAATTGAGGCATGAGGGAGGCCTTTGCCGGATGAGGTTGAGATCGCGCTGCCGCTCAGGCCAGCATCGCGAAGGCTTTGGTGAAGAAATCATCGGTGCCGAAATTGCCCGACTTCAAGGCGATGTGCAGGCCGCCCGACGCGGGCGGCTGCAGTACGGCGTGGCACCAGGGCACGCCGGGGTCGATCTGTGGCCCGATTTGCAGTTGCGAGACGTCCAGTGCCTGGACGCAGGCACCCGACGTTTCACCGCCCGCCACGACCAGTTGGCGCACGCCCAACCGGACCAAGCCCTGGGCCATGGCGGCGATGGCGTGCTCGACCATGGCGCCGGCGGCATCGACGCCCAACTGACCCTGAACGGACTTCACCGCTTCCGGCTGGGCCGTGGAATAGACCAGCACCGGCCCATCGGGCAGCAAAGGCTCAGCCCATGCCAAGGCTTCGCCCACCACATCGGCGCCAGCGGCGAGCCGGATGGGATCGATGGCCAGCGCCGGGCGACCTTGCCGGATGAACTCCAGCACCTGACGGTTGGTGGCCAATGAGCAGCTGCCCGACACCACCGCCTGCCATCCACTGGCGGACGGCAGCGCGCTGGCCTGCGAAGATGGCGCGATCCCGAAGTTCTGTGGCAGGCCGATGGCCACACCCGAGCCAGCGGTCACCAAGGGCATGCCTTTGAGGGCCAGGCCCAGCCGCAGCAGGTCGTCGTTGGAGACGGCATCCACCACGGCCACCCCGACGCCTTCGGCACGGAGCTGCGCGATGCGCTCACGCACCGCTGCCTCCCCGCGTGCCACCACCGTGTGATCAATGAGGCCGACGCGGCGTTTTGTCTGCGACTGCAGGACCCGCACGAGGTTGGCATCGGTCATCGGGGTCAGCGGGTGGTTCTGCATGCCGCTCTCATTGAGCAGCACATCGCCCACGAAGAGATAGCCCTTGAAGACGGTCCGCTTGTTGTCGGGAAAGGCGGGCGTGGCAATGGTGAAGTCGCTCTTCAGCGCATCCATCAGCGCTTCGGTGACCGGGCCGATATTGCCTGTGGCCGTGCTGTCGAAAGTCGAGCAGTACTTGAAATAGATCTGCGCCGCGCCCTGCCCTTGCAGCCAGGCCAGCGCCTCCAGCGATTGGGCTACCGCCTCGTTGGCAGGAATGGTGCGCGATTTGAGGGCCACCACAACCGCATCGACGGCGTCCACCTCCGCGCCCAGCGGACCGGAAGGCACGCCAATCGTCTGCACCACCCGCATGCCAGCCCGCACGAGGTTGTTCGCCAGATCGGTCGCCCCGGTGAAGTCATCCGCAATACAACCCAAATACAGGGCCCCCACGCTCGCCACTGCGTGTGCGTCGCTACCCCCCAAGGGGGCTGAGCTTGCTTGGGACGGCCCGGCGCGGTGCTCGCTTTTGCTCATGGCTTTTTGGGCAACTCGATACCCGGGAAAATCTTGATGACGGCGCTGTCGTCCTCGCGCGCAAAGCCTGCCGTGGAGGCCTGCATGAACATCTGGTGGGCGGTGGACGACAGCGGCAGCGGAAACTTGCTGCTGCGCGCCATGTCGAGCACGATGCCCAGATCCTTCACGAAAATATCAACCGCAGACAGCGGCGTGTAGTCAGCGGCCAGAACGTGGGCCATGCGGTTTTCAAACATCCAGCTGTTGCCGGCGCTGTGGGTGATGACCTCGTACAGCGCCGCCGGGTCCACGCCTTCGCGGATGCCCAGCGCCATGGCTTCAGCAGCGGCGGCAATGTGCACACCGGCCAGAAGCTGATTGATGATCTTCACCTTGCTCGCAGGGCCAGCCTGATCACCCAGCTTGTACACCTTGCCAGCCATTGCGTTGAGGACTGGTTCAGCCAATGCGTAGGCGGCGGGTGAACCCGATGTCATCATCGTCATCTGGCCACTGGCCGCCTTGGCGGCGCCGCCGGAAATGGGCGCATCGATGTAGAGGATGCCCATGGCAGCCAGCCGCTTTTCCAGCGCCACCGACCAGTTCGGCTCCACCGTGGAGCACATGACAAACACGCTGCCCGGCATCATGGAAGCGGCGCAGCCCTCGGGGCCGAACAGCACTGCCTCCGTTTGCGCGGCATTCACCACGACAGATACCACGACATCGCAGGCCGCCGCCAGTGCCGCCGGGGAGTGCCAGGCCTTGCCGCCGTCTTTGGCAAACGCCGCCGACGCCTCAGGCCGTACGTCAAACACCTGAACGTCATAGCCGCCTCGGCGTAGCGACTGGGCCATGCCGCCGCCCATGGCACCCAGTCCGATCAGGCCTGCAATCACCGTCATGTTGTTCCTTCCGTCGCCCGGCTCAGCCGAACATGCCTGCAAAGTCTGCCACAGGCAAGGTTTGCGAGGACTGTCACATACCCTGATCGCATGGCGCCATGCGCGTGGCGCACCGGGCCGTCAAAACACCATCGTCTTCACGCCCGCTTCGGTGCCGAGCAGGCACACATGGGCTTTTTGCAATGCAAACACGCCGACCGTGACCACGCCGGGCCACTGGCTGACCTGCAGCTCGAACGCCGCGGGCTGCTGGATTTGAAGACCGGTCACGTCCAGGATGTGCTGGCCGTTGTCCGTCACCAGCGGCAATCCGTCCTTCAGGCGCAGCGTTGCCGTGCCGCCCAAGGCTGCAAACTGGCGTGAGATGTGCCTGGCAGACATCGGAATGACCTCGACCGGCAGCGGGAACCTGCCCAGCACATTCACCAGCTTGCTCTCGTCGGCAATGCACACAAACTGGCGCGACTGCGCCGCCACGATCTTTTCGCGGGTCAGGGCCGCACCGCCGCCCTTGATCATGCAGCCCGCATGGTCGATCTCGTCGGCGCCGTCAATGTACACACCCAGCTCATCGACCTCGGTTGCGTCCATGACGCGAATGCCAAGCGCGCGAAGACGTACCGTGGACGCCTCCGAGCTCGACACTGCACCGGCAATCTGGTCCTTGATGGTGCCCAGCGCGTCGATGAATTTGTTGACGGTGGAGCCGGTGCCGACACCCACGATGGTGCCGGGCTTCACATAGTGCAGGGCCGCCTGGCCGACCAGGGTTTTGAGTTCGTCTTGGGTCATGGAGTGGGAAGTTGGGAAGAAACTGCAAAGGCCATCGTGGAGGTTTGAGACAATCGGCTTTGTGCCGGTTCAAATCCGGCACACCACCGCCACCTGTTTCCAATTATCCAATGTCCCTGCTGCCCTACGCCCTCGCCCGTCCCTTTTTGTTTGGCCTCGACCCCGAAACCGCGCACGATCTGACCATGGCCTCGCTGGCCAGGACGCAGGGCACGCCGCTGTCCCTTGCCTACTGCGGCAGCCGGGTCAGCGACCCCGTGGAACTGGCTGGCCTCAAATTTCCCAACCGGGTGGGCCTGGCAGCCGGGCTGGACAAAAACGCCCGCTGCATTGACGGGCTGGCCGCCATGGGCTTTGGCTTTGTCGAGGTGGGCACCGTCACGCCGAAAGGCCAGCCGGGCAACCCCAAGCCGCGCATGTTCCGCCTGCCGGAGGCCAACGCCCTGATCAACCGGCTGGGCTTCAACAACGAAGGGCTGGAGGCCTTTCTTGCCAACGTCCGGAAGTCCGCCGTACGCAAGACCGCCGCCGATGAGCCAGGCCGCCTGCTGCTGGGCCTGAACATCGGCAAGAACGCCGCCACCCCGATCGAGAATGCGGTGGACGACTACCTGCTGTGCCTCGACGGCGTGTACCCGCATGCCGACTACGTGACGGTCAACATCTCCAGCCCGAACACCAAAAACCTGCGCGCGCTGCAAAGCGACGAAGCACTCGACGCTCTGCTCGGTCGCATTGCCGAGCGGCGTGAAGTGCTGGCCCGACAGCTCGGCAAGCGTGTGCCTATTTTCGTGAAAATCGCTCCTGATCTGGACGAAGCCCAAGTGGCGGTCATCGCGGCCACGCTGCAGCGCCATGCCATGGATGGTGTGGTGGCCACCAACACCACGCTGGGCCGCGACGCAGTGAAAGGCCTGCGCCATGCCGAGGAGGCTGGCGGCCTCAGCGGTGCGCCAGTGCTTGCGCCCAGCAACCAGGTGATTCGCCAGTTGCGTGCCGCCCTCGGCAGGGGCTTTCCCATCATCGGTGTCGGTGGCGTGATGAGCGGCGCCGACGCAGTCTCGAAAATCAAGGCGGGTGCCGACGTGGTGCAGATCTACACCGGCCTCATCTACAAGGGCCCGGCGCTGGTCACTGAAGCCGCAAAGGCCATCCGGCAACTCAAAGCCTGACGCCAGATCTCAACATGGTCAGCGGGATGGACCGCGCGAGGCTTCACGCAGCGGATCGAGCAGCGGCTTCAAACCGTTGTGATCGATCTCCTGCATCAAGGCCAGCAGGCGGCCGATCTCGCCTTTGGGAAAGCCTTCGCGCGCAAACCAGTTCAGATAGTTTCCTGGCAAGTCTGCCATCAGCACACCCTTGTGCTTGCCGAAAGGCATTTTCAGGGTCACCAGTTGCTGCAGGTCTTCAGGTTTCATCGGTTCATCACGCGCTCAGCCTGCTCTTTTGGCGGCGTGGCCCTGCTTCTGCAACACGCTAACCAGCAGGTCGGCATGATCGCCCTGCACTTCAATCGTGCCATCCTTTACCGTTCCGCCAGAGCCGCAGGCTGCCTTGAGCTGTTTGGCACACTGCGCCAGCGCCACGGCATCGAGCGGCAGTCCGCTGACGACCGTCACGGTTTTGCCGCCGCGTCCTTTCGTCTGGCGCGTCACACGCACTGGCCCAACCCGGGGCAGAGTCGCTGCCTGGCTGCACACACACGCTGCCACAGGCTGACGGCAATCCGGGCACATGCGTCCCGCATCTGTGGAATAGACAAGTCCGCCGGCTCCGCGTGCAGACGATGGCGCCGGGATTAATACGTTCTTCTTCATCTTCAATGGATACCTGCACCTTGCTGCAGAGGCTTGTCGTTTTAGAACGACCGTTCGCAATTAAACGTGACGCAATTCACGAAAAAAGACCAAAGTCACTTATAAACACAGCTGGGGATAACGCGTAAGGTCAGGGATATCAGAACCCATAAGCGCTGGCCGCGCGACTTGAGGATAGCAACAATGAGCATCAGCGATCTTCTGATCGGCTTTTTCATCGTGGTAGGCAGTATGGCGGCGGGAGCACTGGGCTATGAACGCTGGTTGAACCACGTGGTCTCAGCCCGAAAAAAAATGGCGCGCAACCACACGCTGCGCCGAAAACCACTGATCACCCGGGACGAGCAGCAAGTCTGGCGCTGGCTTGAAGAGGTATTCCCGGAGCACCAGATCGTCGTCAAGGCACCCCTGACAGGCTTCGTGGAACCCAACCGTGTGGGCGGCGACGCGCATTGGCAGGCTCTGCTCGGCAGTTTGAATTTTGCCTGTGCAGTGATTGATCGTCGCGGCACCGTCTTCGGTTGCGTGGATGTGCTGGGACGCGGCGAAATGGCTGACCGCATGCACGCCTTCAAGCGCGACCTGCTGGGCCGGGCGGGCATCCCGTACTGGATCATCGAAAACCAGCGTCGCCCATCAGCCGATGCGCTGCGCGCCCGCTTCACCGAAGAGCCCCGCAACAAACCCGAAAGCCCGGAACAAGTGGCGCAGGCACGGCAAGCCGCACTGACCGCACAAACACCCGTGAACCCCACCGCGCTGGAGCAGCCGATGCTCTCGCGTGTTTCCAGCCACGCTGTCAATCTGACGCAGACCGGCATGACGCCGGTACACCTGAAGTCTTCACTCGGACTTCCAGCCGTGGCCCGCGCACTGGCCGCCCGTTTCGGCGCTGCACCCAACCCTCCGCCACCGCGCAAGCCGCTGGGGTTTCCCTCGACAAGCAGTTCCGTTCCCTGAGACCCTTGCCAGGTCAGGCCTCCTTGAGCAGGAATTCCATTTCGGTGCCGGCCAGATTGAGGATGTCGCGGTGGGCCAGCAACAAGGCCTTGGGCCCGATCGCTTGTCCATTCAATGACGGCGGCACATGACCATCCATGCGCACCACGTAATAGCCGTCGCGGCGGTGTGAGATCGACACCACCGCCACACCAGGCTGACCAAAGGTGGTCACCGCCTTCACCACCGGAACCTCCAACCCGGCAGACGTGCCGGAAAGTACCCGCAGGCTCGCCTGGAGCGTGCCCGTGGTGCCCGGCAAGCCCAGCTCATCCAGGGACATGGCCATGGTCCGCTCGGGCTTTTCGGGCGCCTCGTGCATGGACGAGGTGAGGTAGTGCACGCGGAAATTGCCGATGGTGATGATGTCGTTGTTGCGCAGCAGCTGGCGCGACTTGATCATGTGCCCGTTGATGTAGGTGCCATTGGTACTGCCGAGGTCCTCGATGTAGACATCGGCAATGCCTTCGAGCTCGAACGCACAGTGTTCGCCGCTCACGACCAGGTTGTCCAGGACGATGTCATTGAAGGGCTTGCGACCGAGCGTGGTGCGGTCCTTCTGAAGATACACGTGCTTGATTTCGACACCCTCGACGGATGCAATCAGTTGCGGCATGGCGACTCCTGCAGAGATTTGTTTCAACCCATCCTAGCCGTCTGTCTGCCGGGACACAAGACCGGCCAGGCGTGGCAACGCGCTACGGCGAAGCGGCACGATCACTGACAATGTTCAACTGGCCGTGTTGCCCACACCCTGGCAGGCAGCGCGCACAATCCGCCCGCCCGGGTCACCGGCCACGTCCGGAAGCTGCAGCCAACGCGGTGCCTCCGCTGTGTACTCGACCTTTCTGGACGGCTCGCCCCTCCAGAGCGGGAGGGAATAGAAGTCCACCGACAGATGCTGAGCCGTGCTGTTGGTGCAATCGAACAGCACCCGCGAGACGTAGGAGCGGTGGGCAATGCCCTCTGCACTGCTGGTGGTGGCGGGTACGTTGACACGCAACCGCAGCGTGCGCAGGTCACCCTGGATCAGCAAGGGCGCCGGGTCCACCTCGATGGTGACGGTGCTCGCGTCTGCCGGGTCGCCCACGATCGTGAGCCAGGCCGGTTGCACCGTCGCACCCGCGTCAGCGGTGGCCATCCCCATGCCCATGCACGCGCCCAGCCAGACAACACGCGCCACCGTCATCACCGGCAACAGGCGGTCAGGCACAGATAAAACCAGGAAACGCCTCCAACCCCTCATGGCGTCTCAGCGCGGCAGTGTGAAGACAGGGGCCGGCGACGGCGAAAACCGCGGGCCGTCGGCGGGCACGCTGCCTGAAGGCATCACCACACCCGGGATGGCCGGGCTGCCGAAGGACGAATCCGACACCGGCTCGCGATGAGGCACCTGCGGCCGGTTGCCCCCCATGCCGAGCAAGCCGGACAGCCAGTTGCCCAGCTCGGAAGCCGTTTCGGCCAGCACATCGACGGGCTCGGGGGCGGCCATGGGCGCCGCAAAACGGGTGCGCACATCGATCACCCGGCTTTTAAGCGACTGCTGAAAAAATTCGCCCACCATGGGAAGCGCGCTACGGGCCCCCGGACCCCAGCCATTGCCCATGGTGATGCGGTTGTCGTTGAAGCCCGCCCAGGCACCCGCCACCAGTTGCGGATGCATCAGGATAAACCAGCCGTCGGTGTTGTCCTGCGTGGTGCCAGTTTTGCCCGCCACGTCCGCGGTGATGCCGTACTGGCTGCGGATACCGGCCCCAGTGCCCTGGTTGATGACGCCGCGCATCACGTCCAGCAGCGTTTGTGCCACAGAAACAGGCATGGCTGTTTCTGGCAGCTTGGGCTGCATCACCTCCAGCACCTTGCCGTTGCGGTCCTCCACCTGCAGGATCAACGTGGGCTCGATGTAGCGGCCATCGTTGGCAATGGTGCTGTAGGCTGCCACCATTTCCCGGAGCGTGACCGGGCTGGTGCCCAGCGCCAGCGACGGCACTGCGTCGAGCCTGCTTTGCCGCACTCCCATGGCCTGCGCCAGTTGCGCCACCTGCGGCGGGCCCACGGCCTGCATGACCTGTGCGGTGATGGTGTTTTTGGAATACATCAGGCCCTGGCGCAGCGACATCATTTGACCGCTGGGGCCACCGGCATCGCCCGGGCGCCAGAACGCGCCATTGCCCAACGGAATTTCGATGTCACCGTCGAGGAAACGGTCGGTCGGCAGCATGCCTTTCTGGAACGCCGCACCGTATACAAAGGGCTTGAAGGTCGAGCCCGGTTGCCGGCGGGCCTGCGCGACGTGGTCAAACTGGTCATCCGCGAAGTCACGGCTGCCCACCCAGGCCTTGATATAGCCGTTGCCCGGGTCCATCGCCAGAAACCCCGCCTGCAGCCGTGTCTTGTCAGCTTGCAGCTTCTGCATGAAGGCTGCGTTGGCCAGCAAAGTCTTGAGCGCCTGCTCGTCGGTCTGGCCGGCGTCCCGGGCGGCCTTGTACTCGGGGGTCTCCCGCACAAATACCTGCACCAGTTCCTTGTTCCGGCCCGCCTTGGCCTGCCAGACGGCCCGCCCACCCCACTGCCCTGTGGCCAGGCTCTGCAGCCGGGCAGTCTGCCGCACCACCGCCCGGTTGGCCAAAGCCTGCAGGCGCGAATCCAGGGTGGTGCGCAACACCAGGCCATCGGCGTAGATGTTGTAGTCGTGGCGGTCAGCCCAGTCGATCAGCCAACGGCGCAATTGCAGGGCCACATGCGCTGCCGGTCCCAGCGGTTCCGTCTGCCGCTCAAACTCCACCTTCAGGGGCGCTTTTTTCAGGCGCTCCAGTTGGGCTGCGGGCAGCTTGTCGTGCTTGACCATCTGGGCCAGCACCGTGTTGCGGCGCTGTACGGCACGCTCCGGGTTGATCACCGGGTTGTAGTAGCTGGTGCCCTTGAGCATACCCACCAGCGTGGCGCTTTCGAGCACATTCAGTTCATCGGCCGATTTGTCAAAGTAGGTCCGTGCCGCCATTTCAATACCGTAGGCGTTGTACAGAAAAGGCACGGTGTTGAGGTAGGTCTCCAGGATCTCAGGCTTGGTGTAGACGATCTCGATCTTCAGCGCCGTGATGGCCTCCTTGATCTTGCGCGTGATGGTGGGCGCGCGGCCAATTTCTTCCGGGTACAGGTTGCGCGCCAGCTGTTGCGTGATGGTGGAGCCGCCCTGCGTGTCACCGCCTACCGTGCGCAGGATGGCCGATGCCGTGCGGGTGAAGTCCAGTCCATGGTGGTCATAAAACCGATGGTCTTCAGTGGCCACCAGCGCGGCCGTGACGCTGGGCGAAATATCCTCCAGCTTCACCCAGTCGCGGTTGGCGCGCCTGAACAGGGCCAGTTCCTTGCCGTCAGCCGACATCACCACCGAAGGTCTGGCCGTCTTGGCCTTGCGCAAGTCTGAAATGCTGGGCGTGAAAGGAATCAGCACCAGCACGTACAGCAGCAACAGCGCCGGAATCAGCGCCACGCCGAGCAACACACCGCGCTTCGTCGGGTGCCGCAGGCGATGCGCATACGCCGGCAGCTGGCTGGCGACATGCTGGAGGCGGGTCTTGAGCGAAGCAGTCAATCGGTGGAACAAGCTGGAGAGATGGGAAATCATGGACGCAATCATGGGTTGACGCGAGTCTAGGCGCCAAGCCACCTCCCTGCTGTAGGACGCCAGCGCAATAGCCCGCTGACAACCATGGTTTTTGGGTCCCGTGGCGTGGCAGGGCCAGTCGCCGCGCCGTTGTACACAGTTCGTGACAATTTGGCCCTGCGGTTGTCCGGGCTGTAAGAAGCCACCAGCCCCGGCGACCAAGCAGCAACGCCACAATCAACCGGTGCAGATGTGCCGTGCAGTTTGCACCGCCCGTCAGCCCAATAGAAGGAAGCCATGATGAGCCGTCGACATGTTTTGCTGGGCGCAGGCCTTTTCACCAGCGTCCTGGTGGGCCTCAGAGGTCTTGGGTTCAGCGCGCCGGCGCACGCCGCCCGGGCGTATGAAGTCACGCGCACCGAAGCGGAATGGAAAAAACTGCTCAAGCCTGACCAGTACCATGTGCTGCGCGAGGCCGGCACCGAATACCCGGGCTCCAGCCCGCTGAACAAGGAAAAGCGCGCCGGCACCTTCCAGTGTGCAGGTTGCGGGCTGGCGCTGTTTTCATCCAAAACCAAATTCGACAGTGGCACCGGCTGGCCCAGTTTCTGGCAGCCGCTGGACAACGCGGTCGTGGAAGAGCGCGACACCAGCCTGTTCGTGGCCCGCACCGAAGTCCTGTGCCGCCGCTGCGGCGGGCACCTGGGCCATGTGTTTGACGACGGCCCCCAACCCACCGGATTGCGCTACTGCATGAACGGTGTGGCACTCCACTTCAAGGCGGCATGACCATGCGCAACTCACTCGTCCTCATGATCGGCGGTCTGGTCGCCATGTCTGCCTGGGTGTACATGGGCGGTGGCCTGATGACCAGCGCCGCTGCAGAGAACGCCGTGAAGCTGCCCGCACCCGCCATGGACGCCGCGCCAGGCACACCGGCCCAGCGCGAGACGGCTGTGTTCGCCGGCGGCTGCTTCTGGGGCGTGCAGGCGGTGTTCCAGCACACGCGGGGCGTCCTCAATGCGGTGTCGGGTTACGCCGGCGGCGATAAATCGACCGCCAGCTACGACCAGATCGGCTCTGGCCGTACCGGTCATGCCGAGTCGGTACAGGTCACCTACGATCCGAAACAGATCAGCTACGGCAAGCTGCTGCAAATCTATTTTTCAGTCGCGCACGACCCGACCACGCTGAACCGCCAGGGCCCGGACCGCGGCACGCAGTACCGCTCCGCCATCTTTTACCAGGACGCCGGCCAGAAGCAGATCGCTGAGCGCTACATCGCGCAGCTCGATGGTGCCAGGGTCTTCCCGGACAAGATCGTGACGCAACTCACACCCTTCGCCGCGTTTTACCCTGCCGAGGCCTACCACCAGGACTACGCCACGCTGCACCCGAATCAGCCCTATATTGCGCGCTTTGACTTGCCGAAGATTGCCAATCTCAAGGCCATGATGCCGGAGCTCTACCGCGACAAGCCGGCGCTGGTGTCGCAGGCTGGCGGGTAAACGACCTGTAGGCGTGCGGCCCCGTCGTCATGCGCAGTTTGAGCTCAGGTCGACGCCGCCAGCAAGGCCCGCGCATCTCGCCGCCTCAGGGCCCAGGCAAAGCAAGCGCCCTCCACCGCCATCGCCACGCCGCCCAGTGCCACCACCGAGCTGCTGCCGATCCGGTCCACCAGGCTGGCGGCCAGCACCACCCCCAGCGATTGCCCAAGGAACAGGCTGGACGCGAACAGCGACACCGCCGTGCCGCGCGCCTGCGGCATCATCTGCGTGGCGTTGGTCTGAATGGTGTTGTGAAACATGAAGAAGCCAAACCCGGCAACGAAGCTGGCGGGCACAGCAGGCGCCCAATGCGGTGTGTAGGCCAGCACCAGCGCGCACACGCCCACCAGGGCTCCACCAACCAGAACCAGACCCTGCTGGCCGAGACGACGGATCAGGTGCCCACCCACGGCCATGTAGCCCATGCCGCCCAGACCGAACAGCGCCACGATGGCGCCGCAGGTGGACAGCGACAGGCCGAGTGAACGGTGCAGGTGCGAGGCCCACATGGCCAGCACACCAAAGCCGACAGCGCCCTCCACCACCGCCATCATCAGCACGGTGCGCGACCAGGAGCCGTTGAGAATGGCCAGCGTCTGCTTCAGGAAATGCGGCCGCTCCACGGGCGCCCGCCGATCGGCGGGCGCTGCGGTTGCCGCCGGTGCGGCCTGCTGCCGGCGCAGATCACGGTACAGAAGCGAGCCGACCACGCTGAACAGCACCACCAGAAACCCAAAGGCCCAGCGCCAACCCAGCGCATCGGTGAGCAGGCCGCCCATCAACTGGCCACCCACGATGCCCAGCGTGCTGCCCAGGCCGGTGCGGGTGAGCATTTCCTGCAGTTGGTCGGCAGGCACGGAATCGCCCACCCAGGCCATGGCCAGCGGAATCATGGCTGCGGCACCGAGCGCCATCAGCAGCCGCGCCACGACCAGCATCTCGAGACTGGTGGCGAACACGGCCAGGGCACTGCCGATGCTGCACCCCAGCGTGGCAAAGGTGACCACGCGGAACTTGCCCAGCCTGTCACCCAGCGGCCCATAAAAGAGTTGCGAGGCGCCGTAGGTGATGGCAAAGACCGACACCACCTGCGCCGCCTGCGCCAGCCCGACCGAGAACACCCGCGCCAGTTCGGGCAGCATGGCGTCGCAGATGCGTTGCGCCGCCATGCTGGAAAAGGTACCGCAGGACAGCAGAAAAATGGAGCGGCGCGTGGCGACCGGGAGAGGAGCGTGAGGAACTGTCAAGGCGCGAAAATCGATGTTGGGTCAGGACCCGTCAACACATGAAGAGGCATAAAGCGCAATGGCTGCCGCGCACATCGCGTGACACCGCTGCACCGCAGGAAGGTTGAGCTTAGCGCGTTGCACCCTTTCCTGCAGGCGCCCGGGCTGTGGACGGCCTGGCTACCGATTGTCCGGCGCGCGCCAGTTGCTCCCACATCGCGGCGGCCGCCATGGACAGGCTGCGGTGCCGGCGCTTGACCATGTAGATGGGGCGCAAGGCCTTGCGGTCAGACACGGGCACCGCCACCAGGCCTGGCCTTTCGCACAGCCGCACAGAGAACTGCGGCACCACACTGATGCCAAAACGGCTGGCCACCAGCCCAGCCAGCGTGCCGAACTGCGACACCTCCAGCCCGCTGTCGTGCACGCCAGCTTCCGCCAGCATGGGCTGCATCTGCTGCCAGACACTGCCCGATCGCACCGTGTGGATGAATTCGCGCCCGCGCAGGTCCTTCAGGGCCAGGGTGCTGCGCAAGGCCAGGGGGTCATCGCTGCGGCAGACCACGAACAGCTGCTCGTTGAACAGCAGCTCCGCCTCGAACTCCAGGGTGTTGCCGCGCTGCGCATTGAGCCCGAAATCCACCTCGCCAGCAGCGATCAGGGTCATGCAGCGGTCCGACACCACATCGTGCAGGCGCTGGGCAATGCCGGGATTGTGCGTGCGGAAAATGGCCATCTGCCCGGGCAGCCAGGCCGCGCACAGCGACGGTGGCGCGGCCATCGCCACCCGCCCGATGGTTCGCCGGGAACGCTCCCGCAACTCGACTAGAGAAGCGCTCATTTCCGCGGCAATGCGATGGGCACCCTGGGAAAATATCTCGCCCTCGGGAGTCAGCGCCACATGGCGTGTGTTGCGGTCAAACAGCCGCGCACCGACCAGCTCTTCAAGCCGCGCAATGATCTGGCTGAAGGCCGACGGTGACACATGGCAGCGCTGGGCAGCCACGGCAAAGCGCTTGGTTTCTTCCAGCGCCAGGAAGGCGTCGATCAGGCGTCCCGAGAGATGTCCAGAAAGATTCATTGATAAAACAGCACAATTATTTGAATAATCGCAGTTTACATAGACAAATCCACAGGGCAAACTGGCTCCCTTCAACAAAGGATTTCCGGATGGAGACATTGGCCGTAGGTTGCGGCGCCGGCTTTTCCGGCGACCGCGTAGACGCAGGGACACCCGTCGTGCGGACGCTGGTCGAGCGGGGCGGGCCAGCAGCCCTGATCTTCGAGAACCTGGCCGAACGCACACTGGCCACCCAGCAACTGGCCAAGCGCGCCAACGCGGCGCTGGGCTATGAGCCGCTGCTGGAACTGGAGCTGCGGCCCATCCTGGCCGACTGCCTGCAGCACGGCATCACCATCGTCGGCAACTTCGGTGCCGCCAACCCCGACGGCGCCGCCCTGCTCATCCAGCGACTCGCCAGGGAACTGGGCCTGCCGCCCCCGCGCATCGCGGTCGTACGGGGCGATGACCTGTCCAGCCCCCAGGGGCGCACCATCGTACGGGACCATCTGGGCGACCAGTTCGATGAAGCCCGGTTTGTCTGCGCCAATGTGTACCAGGGCGCCTTTGAAATCGCCGATGCGATTCGCGCCGGCGCACAGATTGTGGTCACAGGCCGCGTGGCCGACCCTTCGCTGACCCTGGGGCCGGCCATTGCCCACTTTGGCTGGGCACGGGACGCGTGGGATGCGCTGGCCGGCGCCACCATGGCCGGCCACCTGCTGGAATGCGGCGCGCAGGTCAGCGGCGGCTATTTCGCGGACCCCGGCATGAAGGACGTGGCCGGGCTCGAGGACGTGGGTTTCCCGATCGCTGAAATTGCAGCCGACGGCAGCTGCATCGTGAGCAAGGCACTGCGTACCGGCGGCCTGGTGGACGAACGCACCGTGAAGGAGCAACTGCTCTATGAAGTGCATGACCCGGCGGCCTACATCACCCCCGATGTGGTGGCCGACATCACCCAGGCCACGGTCGCCCAGGCCGGCCCGCACCGGGTCCGCCTCTCGGGCGTGCGCGGCCATCCCCGCACGCCTACGCTCAAGGCCAATGTGTTTTTTGACGGGGGCTGGTTTGGCGAAGGCGAAATCTCCTACGCCGGGCCGAACGCCGAAGCGCGCGCGCGACTGGCAATGGACATCATGCAAAAGCGCATGGGGCCGCAGCTCGCCCTGCGCTTCGACCTGATCGGTGTCGCCAGCATCCTGGGGGACGACGCCAACCGGCAACTCAAGGCCACCCCTGTCGGCGCGGCCCACGACATCCGCCTGCGCGTGGCAGGGCAGCACCTGGAGCTGCCGGTGATCGACCGCCTGCTGCGCGAACTCACGGCGCTCTGGACTGGCGGCCCTGCCGGGGGCGGTGGTGTCCGTGTGGCCAAGCGCCAGCGGCTGTCCACCCAGTCCTGCCTGATTGCGCGCGAGCGTGTCCCGGCCACCTTTGACTTTGCCGCCTGACGGCGTTGCAGGAGCCAGCATGCCCACCCCCACACCCCGTTTGATGCCTGCCACCCTGTACCAACTGGCCCACGCCCGCACTGGCGACAAAGGCAACAAGGTCAACATCAGCGTCATCGCCTACCGCGCCGAGGATTACGACCTGCTGGTCCAGCAGGTCACAGAAGCACGCGTGGCCACCCACTTTGAACACCGCCAGCCGACCCGTGTCACGCGTTACCTGCTGCCACGGCTGGGCGCCATGAATTTTGTGCTGGAAGACGTGCTGGACGGCGGCGTCAATGATTCGCTGAACCTCGACATGCACGGCAAGGCGCTATCCTTCCACCTTCTCACGCTGCCGGTGGAAATGCCCCCGCAGCGCGCCGCCTTTTGACAAAACCCAGGAGACAACATGACAAGACACCCGCTGATCCGAACCCTCACCCTCGCACTGGGCGCGGTGATGGGCCTGGCCTTGATGGGCGCGCCAGCCCTGGCCCAGGACTACCCCAGCCGACCGATCAAGATGATCGTGCCCTTCCCGCCCGGCGCAGCCACCGACCTGGCCGCCCGCCTCGTCGGCCAGCAACTGAGCGCCTCTCTGGGTCAGCCCGTCGTGGTCGACAACAAGCCCGGCGCCGGCGGCTCCATCGCCGCGGTGGAGGTGGTCCGCTCTGCACCAGACGGATACACACTGCTGTTTTCCTCCAACTCGGCCATCTCCTCCAACGTCGCACTGCTCAAGAAAATCCCGTACGACCCCAACAAGGATTTCACGCCGGTGGCAGGCGTCGGCGAGACGGCCCTGGTGCTGCTGGTCAAGGCCAATTCGCCAGTGAAGAGCCTGCAGGAACTGCTGGCTTACGTGAAACAGCGGCCCGGCAAGGTCACGGCCGGCTATGGTTCGTCCAGCTCGCAGGTCAGCATCGCCATGCTCAACAAGCTCGGCGGGCTCGACACCCTGATGGTGCCCTACAAGGGCATTCCGCTGGCCGTCAATGACGTGCTCGGCGGCACGCTCGACTACACCTTTGCCGACATCGGCAATGCCTTGGCACAGACCAAGGGCGGCACCATGCGCGCGCTCGGCGTGACCTCACCCAAGCGCAGTCCGCTGGTGCCCGAGGTACCCGCCATTGCCGAACTGCTGACGGGCTTCGACATCACCGCATGGTTCGCCATCGTCGGCCCGGCGGGCATCCCCAAAGACGTGGTGGACAAACTCAATGCGGCCACCACCCAGGCCATCAAGGCCGCCGACATGAAGGACAGGCTCGCGCACATCGGGCTGTCTCCCATGCCGATGCCGCCAGAGCAGCTCAAGGGCTTCATCGGCACCGAAATCACCAAGTGGACGCGCCTGGTGAAAGACGCCAACATCCAGCCGGAGTGACCATGCCCAAAGTGATGCTGGTCACCGGTGCCAGTCGCGGCATCGGTGCCGAGATTGCCCTGCTGGCGGGCCGCAGCGGCTACCGCGTGGGCGTGAACTATCTGCACAGCGAAGCGGCAGCGCGCGCTGTGGTCACAGCGATTGAAAGCGCTGGCGGACAAGCCGTGGCCCTGAAAGCCGACGTCGGTCGCCTGGAAGACGTCACCGCCATGTTCAGGCAACTCGACAGCACCTTGGGCGCACCCAACGTGCTGGTCAACAACGCTGGCGTGCTCGCCAATTTTCGCGTCGATGCCGCCGATGAGGAAAACGTCACTGCCGCCTTCCGCGCCAATGTCTTCAGCGCCTATTTCTGCGCGCGCGAAGCGATCCGCCGCATGTCCACCGCGCATGGCGGCAAGGGCGGGGTCATCATCAACATGTCTTCAGTCGCGGCCCGTACCGGCGGCCTGGGCGGGGGCGCTGCCTATGCCGCCACCAAGGGCGCCATCGACAGCTTCAACCTGGCCCTGGCCAGGGAAGTGGGGCCAGAAGGCATCCGGGTGAACGCCATCCGCCCTGGCCTCATCTCGACCGAGATCCACAACGTGCACGGCGGCATCGCCCAGATGGAGGCCATGGCCAAAACGGCGGTACCACTGGGCCGGGCCGGCTCGGCACTGGAAGTGGCCGAGGTCGCGTTGTGGCTGGCCTCGGACGCCGCCTCTTATGTCCACGGCAGCGTCATCGACGTCGCCGGTGGCCGCTAAAAGCATATTCATCGCATCCACTGCGCCCAACGGAGTTTTCATGGCCCAAAGCCGCAAAGTCATCATCACCTGCGCCGTCACCGGCTCCATCCACACACCGTCGATGTCGCCCTACTTGCCGATCACCGCACAGGAAATTGCCGACGCGGCCGTGGGGGCTGCAGAGGCTGGCGCTGCCATCGTGCACCTGCACGCCCGCCAGCCCAGGGACGGCCGGCCCGACCAGACACCCGACGCGTTTCGCGCGTTCGTCGGCGACATCAAGCAGCGCAGCGACGCGGTGATCAACATCACCACCGGCGGCGCGCCCACCATGACGGTGCAGGAGCGCATGCAGCCGGCGCTGCAGCTCAAGCCGGAAGTGGCCTCGCTGAACATGGGCTCGATGAATTTCGGCCTCTTCCCGGTCCTGAGCCGCTACAAGGATTTCAAGCACGGATGGGAACGCAGCTACCTGGAGGGCACGCGCGACCTGGTGTTCAAAAACACCTTTGCAGACATCGAGTTCGTACTGACGGCAGGCACGACCAACGGCACACGTTTTGAATTCGAGTGCTACGACACCGCCCACCTCTACAACCTGGCGCACTTTCTCGACCGCAAGCTGGCCACGCCGCCGCTTTTTGTGCAGACCGTTTTCGGCATTCTGGGCGGCATCGGCACGCACCCGGACGACGTGGCGCACCTCAAGCGCACCGCCGACCGGCTGTTCGGCAAGGATTACATCTGGTCCGTCCTGGGTGCAGGCCGCTCGCAGATGCCGATCGCCGCGATGTCGGCGGCGCAAGGCGGCAATGTGCGTGTGGGTCTGGAAGATTCCCTCTGGGATGGCCCGGGCCAGCTCGCGCGCAGCAATGCCGACCAGGTGCGGCGGGCACGCAAGATGCTGGAGGCCCTGGGCCTGGACATTGCCACGCCGACCGAGGCGCGCGCCCTGCTCCAGCTCAAGGGGCGCAACGAAGTCGGGTTCTAGGACACCGACACGCCCTGCCGAATCAAAATTGAATCAAAGGGCCTTGCCCAGCCGTCCCACGCCCTCTTCAATCTTCGCCACATCGGCCGTGGCAAAGCTGAGCCTGAAGGTCGCGGCGTCCGGCTTGGCGGCATAGAACGGGGCACCGGGCACAAAGGCCACCCCCTGCTCGATGGCTTTTTTGGCGAACTCGCCCGCGTCCTGCGTCTTGCCACCGGCGCCTGTCAACCGCGCCCAGAAAAACAGGCCGCCGCCAGGCTGGCTGAACTCGATCGCGTCGCCCAGCGTGCGCTTCAAGGCCTGGCCCATGGCTGCCGCACGTTCGGCATAGACCTTGCGAACGTTCAACAGCGTGGCCGGCATGCGGCCCGCCTTGAGGTACTGCGCGGCCGTGGCCTGGGCGAAGGTGCTGGTGTGCGCGTCGCTGAACTGCTTGCACATGGTGGCCTTGGCCAGCAGCTCTGCGGGGGCGATCATCCAGCCCACGCGCAAGCCGGGCGACAGCACCTTGCTGAGCGAGCCGCAATGCGCCAGCAGGTCGCGCGAGCCCGGCACACTTTCGCTCAGCGCCAGCAAGGAGGGTGGCGGAGCCTCCCCGAAATACAGGTCGCCGTACGGATCGTCTTCCACGATCAATGTGTTGTATTTGACCGCCATGGCCAGCACTTTTTGGCGGCGCTCCAGGCTCAGCATGGCGCCGCTGGGGTTGCCGAAGGTGGGAATCAGGTACACAAACTTGGGCTTGTGCTCGGCGATGAGCTGCTCCAGTTCGTCGGTCTTCACGCCCTGAGCGTCGATGGGCGCGCTGATGAGCTCTGCACCATAGAGGCGAAAGCACTGGATGGTGGCCAGAAACGTGGGGCCTTCGACGATGACCTTGTCGCCAGGGGAAATCATGGTCTTGCCCAGCAGGTCCAGCGCCTGCTGGCTGCCGGTGGTGACGATGAGCTGCTCGGGCTGCACCTGCGCGCCTTTGGTGGCCATGAAGGTGCTGAGCTGCTCGCGCAGCGGGCCATAGCCCTCGGTGGCGCCGTACTGCAGTGCACCGCCCGGCTCGTCGGTCAGCGCCTGATTGCTGGCCGCACGAATGCCGTCCACGTCAAACATGGCCGGGTCGGGAAAGCCACCAGCGAAGCTGATGATGCCAGGCTTGCCCAGCAGCTTGAAGAGCTCCCGGATGGCGGAGGTTTCAACGTTGTTCAGGCGGTCGGCAAATTGCAATGGCATGGTGATGGCTTTCCTTCGAATCCCCCATTCTCGCTAATATTCACACTCTGTTTCCGCTGTCAGGGATTGACGCGCTTTTTTCACTTTGGCACTATCGGACGATGGTCAACAAGGCAGCGCCTTTCGTCGCTGGCCCCGGGGAGGTCGAAGTTGAGCGGCTTGTCACCGCCTGCATGTCCAACCTGAAGGGAGCCGTTTTTGGTGAAATGGAGCGCATCCGCAGAAGTGCGCTCCGCCACAACGGCGAGCACGGCATCCACTCCGTGCTGCACTACCAGAGCGGCTGGTTCGTCCATTGGATTGAAGGGCCACCTGCCGCAGTACAGGACTTGTTGCAGCGCTTGCACCGCGACGCGCGCTACCACTCCTTTCACACCCTGCACACGAGCCGGGGCCTGCGCCTGCTGCCCACTCCCTGGTCCATGTCCATGTCACAGGCCCACGAAGACCCGGTGCATTTCGGTCGCCGCGTGATGACCCTGCGCGACCAGCTTGAAAAAGGCAAGCAATACGCGCCGCCTTCCGTGCTGCGGCGGCTGTCGGCGCCCATGCAGCTGACGCAAGCCCAGGCACTGGCCGACCCGGAGGCCTTTCACCGTGTGGGCGTCTGCGCCGCCAGTGGCGACACCGCTTTTGACATGGTCGAATGGCTGGCCACGCAGCATCTCACACAGGTGGTCCGGCGCCGCTTTGCCGGCGAGCGCGACATGGATGGCAGCAGTGAATACGTGGACTTCATGGAAAGCGGCCACCCCTGCCGCATGATCGCGGTGTCACGCGGTGGCCTGCTGCATGGCCTGCGCCGGGCCTTTCTGCCAGACTGGCCTTACTTCCTGATGCTGTTCGTGGGTTCGCCGCGCTTCGACGACGACCTCATGGCCCGCATGATCGCCGCCTGCGAGGGCTTGCCCGTCACACCCTGCCTGCTCGGCGTGGCCCCCGACTCGATGACCCACCAGCGCATGAAGCACCTGGCGCAGTCAGCCGGGCTGGACTACGTGATCGGCGACATCACCTCCCCCGACAACTCCCATGCTGTATGGCAGGTGGTGCGCGAGCAGTTGCAGCAGGCCGGGCCACCACCCAATTCGGCCTGGGATGTGCCGCGGCTGGTGGCCTGAACAGTCCCACGCCGGCACTGACCGCAACCATCGGAATCCCTGCCGTTTCAGTTACAGCCCAGCAGACTTTTTGCGGTCACTCTGGGCATGACCTTCCCCGACAAGCTGGCCGTTTTTCCTGGAGCACCTGCATGGAAGACCTCGTCCTCACCACATTCGATTGGGTTCCCGAGATGCCACGCGGCTATGTGCGTGACCTGCGGGTACGTTGGGCACTGGAAGAGGCCAGCTTGCCCTACCGTGTCGAGAGCGTGCCATTCCGCACGCGCAATGCCGCGCATTTCTCGCATCAGCCGTTTGGCCAGGTGCCATGGTTGACCGATGGCGACCTCTCGATCTTCGAGAGCGGCGCGATCCTGCTTCATTTGGCGGAGCGCAGTACGACGCTGATGCCTGCCGATCCGCACGGACGCAGCCATGTGAAGGAGTGGCTTTTCGCCGCACTCAATTCGGTCGAGGCGGCGAGCCTGCCCTGGTCCCTCTTTGTGTTCTCCGGCGACACCGCTGAAACGCCGGGACGCAAACACCTCGACGCGTTCCTCAAGGCCCGGCTCCAACACATGGAGGCAGTACTGGCCGGACGCGAATGGCTGGCCGGAAGGTTCTCCGTCGCGGACATCCTCATGGTGGACGTGCTGCGGCTTGTCGACCGCTTCGACGGGCTGGCGACACATCCCGCCTGTCGCGGCTATGTCGCCCGCGCCACGGCCCGTCCGTCCTTCGTGAAGGCACACGCGGACCAGATGGCGCATTTCGCTGCAGCAGACTGAACGGCACCGGCGCCATCGCGGTTCCGCCGGCGAGCAGCACACCACGCCGCACGCCGATACACTCCCCAGCATGAAATCCGCCGACATCGCTCCCTTCTTTGCCACCCTGAAAGCCGCCAACCCAATGCCGGTGACGGAGCTGGAGTACACCAGCGTGTTTGAGCTGCTCGCCGCCGTGCTGCTGAGCGCGCAGGCGACCGATGTGGGCGTGAACAAGGCCACCCGCAAACTCTTCCCGGCAGCCAATACGCCGCAAAAAATTCTTGATCTGGGCCTCGCAGGGCTGGAGGGCTACATCAAGACCATTGGCCTCTACCGAAGCAAGGCCAGGCACCTGATGGAGACCTGCCGGATTCTGGTGACGCAGCACGGCGGCGTGGTGCCGCGCAGCCGCGAGGCGCTGGAAGCCCTGCCCGGCGTCGGCCGCAAGACGGCCAATGTGGTGCTGAACTCGGCGTTTGGCGAGGCCACCATGGCGGTCGATACGCACATCTTCCGCTTGGGCAACCGCACGGGTCTGGCGCCGGGCAAGACGCCGCTGGCGGTGGAGTTGAAGCTGCTCAAACGCATCCCCGCGGAATACCTGGTGGACGCCCACCACTGGCTGATCCTGCACGGGCGCTATGTGTGTCTGGCGCGCAAGCCGATGTGCTGGCAGTGCGGCGTGGCGTCATTCTGCGATTTCAAACCCAAGACGCCTCAGCCCTAGGCTGGTGCCAAATCATTCCCCCCTCCACACGCCAGCTCAGTGAGCGGCTTTGCGCCGGCGTGCCGGTGCCGGGGGACGCACACCGCGGCGCGTGCCGCTCAGGACGTAGATGCCGCCAAGGCCCCGGGTCTGAACGTCGATGCCTTCCAGTGAGGCGGCCAGCAGGTCCCAGGGTTGGTGCAGCCCCTCGAGCGAGGTGGTCGAATGCAGCGCCGCAGACAGCACGAAGTTGTTGACGGGCCAGTTCCACGGGCCCGCCCACTGCAGGCCCGCCGCCGCCACGTGCGCCCCCGGCTTGAGATGCGCCACCACATTGCCCACCGCCTCGGGGCGGCGCAGGATGTCGTGGGTGAAATTGAACAGGGCCGCGTCAGCCTCGCCTGACAGGGCCGCGGCCTCGACAGGCGCACACAGCAGGGTGACGTTCTGCCAGCCCTGCTGCGCCACCCGGCGCTGCACGCGCTGCATCATCTCGGGGCACTGCTCGATGCCGATGAGGTGGCCTGTCGGCCCGATGTCGTGCTCCAGACGCGCAAAGCTCAAGCCCGTGCCGCAGCCCACATCGACCACCGTGTCCCCAGGCTGCAAAGCCAGCCGCGAAATAGCCTCTTCGCGAATGGGTTCAAACAGGGCCAGTTCGAAGTCGTACACCGCGGCGCGGCCGCGGTACTGGGCCAGCGCTGCATCACGATCCGGTTTTGCCGCGCGTCGCATGGCTGTCATCGCCTCCATGCCTTCAACGCGTGATGACGACCAGCACGCTGCACGGTGCCCTCTCGATGAGGGCCTTGGAAACAGAGCCGCGCCACCAGCGTGCCGCCCAGCTGTCCAGATGCTTGTGACCCACCACAATGAGGTCTGCCTTTTGTTCGGCAGCGGAACGGGTAATCACATCGGTTGCATCACCCGTCACCACCTCACCACGGACCGAGTGGCCCGATTGCGCAAGCCGCTTGAGCCCGTCGTCCAGCACGGCCTGGTATTTCTCTTTCTCGAGCTCCTCAAGTTCCTTGTTGTAGACGCCGCCTTCCACCCCGCCGAAACCGATGGGCAGGGGCATGGCGGCAATCAGGAACAGCTCGGACTGACCCCACTGCGCCAGATCGTGACAATCGAGCAAGGCCTTTTGTCCGGCCTCGGAGCCGTCGTAAGCCAACAATATTCGCTTGTACATGAGGCACCTCCTGACTTGCATGTCGGGCAAACTTGCCCGCCATCCAAGCATAGACCCAAGACGGTGACTAAAGGGGGAAAACTGCGGTCGCCAACCCGGCTTTTCCCCGCGAAAGGGAGAAAAGACCCGCCCAGTTGATGCGTGTCAACTTCCCTGCCAGACCGGGCTGCGTTTGGCGACAAAGGCGCTCACGCCTTCACGGAAGTCCGCGCTGCCATAGCAGCGGTGAATCAGGTCTTCATCGGCCGGCAAACCGTGGGTCACGATGCGGCGAAGCGCTTCGCGGCTGACCTGCTGCGTCACCGGGGCCAGGCTGGCCAAACGGCGGCACAGGCTGGCTGCGGCCTCGTCCAGAGCCTCTGGCGCCACCACATCCTTGAGGAAGCCGCAGGCCAGAGCCTCGTCCGCATCCAGCACTTCCGCCAGCAGCAGCATGCGCTTGACACGGGGCAGGCCCCACACCGCCACCTGCCGTGCCAGATTGGCCACCGAAAGACAATTGCCCAGCGTTTTCGCAATCGGCACGCCAAAGCGGGAGCCTGGTGTGGCGAGGCGGAAATCGCAGGTGGTGGCGATCGCCAGCCCGCCGCCAATGGTCCAGCCTTCAATCAGGGCCACTGTCGGCATGGGCAGCGACTCCAGCTTGTGGATGCACTGGTCGATCTGCTTTTCATAGGCCACGCCGTCATCACCGGCCGGCCGGTCGCGGCCAAAGGCGGTGAACTGCTCGATGTCGGTACCGGCCACAAAGGCCTCACCGCCTGCGCCGCGAAAAGTCACCACCCGGACCGAAGCATCGGCCGCCAGCTGGTCACAGATCTGCATCAATTGGCCGTACATGGCCCAGGTCATGGCATTGCGGGCCTGCGGGCGGTCAAACACGACAGAGGCGATACCGGCCTCGATGTGCAGGCGAACCACGCCTTCGGTCAGCGTGCTCATGACGGGGCGAAGGCGCCCTGCGCTTCCAGTTCGGCCCGCCCTGCGGCATCGATGCCCAGTTCGGCCAGCAATTCGTCAGTGTGCTCGCCCAGCAAGGGCGGGTGGCGACGCACCTGCTGCGGCGTGCCTGAGAGCTTCACCGCAAAGCCGATGTTGGGCACCTTGCCCTCGATCGGGTGGTCGATTTCCATCTTCATCTGGCGCGCGGTACCGTGTTCACCCTCGAAGGCCTCGGGGTAGGTGAGGATGGGCCCGGCGGGAATGCCGGCGTCCAGCAGGGTGCCGACCCAGTGGTCCTTGGTGTGCTGCCGGAAGGTTTTTTCCAGCTCGGCTTCCAGTGCCGGGCGGTTGTTGAGCCGCAGCGAAATGGTCTTGAAGCGCTCGTCTGCCAGCAGTTCCTCGCGGCCCATCAGCCGGCAGAGCTTTTCCCACAGCTTCTGGTTGTTCGCGCCCATGACGAAGTAGCCGTCCGAGCAGGCCATGGCCTGGTAAGGCGCCGTCATCTTGTTGGACGTGCCCAGGGGTTGCGGCGGATTGCCCGTGCCCCAGTAATCGCAGATGTCCCACACCGAAAAGGCCAGCGCGGTATCGAACAGCGAGGCATCGACATACTGCCCTTGCCCGGTGTTCTTGGCGCCGATATAGGCTGACAGCGTGCCGTAGACCGCAAACAGCGCGCAGCCAATGTCGGCCACCGGTACGCCGCACTTCACCGGCGGGGAGTCGGGGTAGCCGGTCACGCTCATCACGCCCGACATGGCCTGCGCCATCAGATCAAAACCCGGCCGGTCTGCCCACGGCCCGGTCTGGCCGAAGCCCGAGATGCTGGTGTACACCAGCTTGGGGTTGACCCCCTTCAGGTCTTCGTAGCCCAGGCCCAGGCGCTTCATCGCGCCGGGTCGGTAGTTCTCGATCAGGATGTCGGCATCTTTTGCCATGCGCAGCAGCACCTCGCGGCCGGCCCTGGATTTGAGGTTCAGCGTGACACTGCGCTTGTTGCGATTCATGTTCAGGAAGCCCATCGAGTCCGGCCCCTTCATCTTGAAGCCCATGGAGCCCCGCGTCTGGTCGCCCGTGCCGGGTGGCTCGATCTTGATGACGTCAGCGCCCAGGTCAGCCAGCAACATGCAGGCATAAGGCCCTGCCATGACCTGGCTGATGTCCAGCACCCGCACTCCCTCCAACGGTAATGCCCTCATGAGTGCGTCCTTTCTACGCAAGCAGCCGCGACGGAACCGGCTTCGCCGGGCCGAAGGCGGCGCTCCCTTGGGGGGGGAAGCGGCCAAAGGCCGCTACGGGGGGGTATCAAGCTTCACCTTTCACGCCACCATCCTTGATGATCTTGGCCCACTTGATCTGCTCGGCCGCCATGAACTCGCCGAATTTCTCGGCAGAGCCGCCGCCGTCCTGCGCGCCCGAAGCCGCCAGCTTTTCCATCACCTCGGGCATCAGCATGACCTTGTTGACGTCCTCGTTCATGCGCTTGGCCAGGGCCGCAGGCATCTTGGCGGGGCCGGCCAGGCCGTACCAGGTGGTGGCCTCGAAGCCGGGGAAGCCCGACTCGGCCATCGTCGGCACGTTGGCGTAGGCGCCGACGCGGTTCAGGCGTGTCTGGGCGATGGCAATCGCCCTGCCGCTCTTCACGTGCGGTGTGGCCGCCGTCATCGTGTCGAAGCTGTACTGGATGGTGCCGCCGATCAGGTCGGTGAGCATCGGGCCTGAGCCCTTGTACGGCACGTGGATGGCCTTGACCTTGGCGGCCAGCATGAACATCTCCAGCGCCAGGTGCTGGGCGCTGCCGGTGCCGGCCGAACCGAAACTGATCTTGCCGGGGTTGGCGCGGCACAGCTCGACCAGGTCTTTCACGGTCTTGGCGGGCTGGCTGTCGTTGCAGATCAGCAGATTGGGCGTGACGCCGACCAGCACGATGGGCTGGAAGTCCTTGGCGGGGTCGTAATTGACCTTCTGCAGGTTGGGCGTGATGGCCTGGCTGTTGATGTGCGCCATCAGCAGCGTGGTGCCGTCGCCGGGCTGCTTGGCCACGTAGTCGGCGGCAATCGTGCCCGAAGCGCCGGCCTTGTTCTCGACAATGACCTGTGTCTTCCACATGTCGCCCAGCTTCTGGCCGATGACGCGGGCCAGGATGTCGGTGCCGCCGCCCGGTGCAAAGCCCACGATGATGCGGTAAGGGCCATTGGGCATGGTTTGCGCCCCGAGCATGGGGGCGGCCAGGGTCGCGGCGGCCGCGGTGGTGGCACTGATGAAGGTTCTGCGTTGCATGGTGTTGTCTCCGTGTTGGAATCGATGGAATGAAGAAGGTCTGCCCATGCGCTGTGGGCGTGAAGTCAATGAAACTGTGGAATCAAAAGAAGAGGCTCAGGCCGCCTTGCGCTGCGGAATGACCGCCGCATGGCTGGAGAAATAGTCCATCGCGGCCTGCACGCCGGAGCCGGCGAGCTTCACGCCCGACAGCTTCAGGCCCATCTCGCAGCCGCTGAGGGCGGCCATCAGTGTCAGGTCGTTGCAGTCGCCGAGGTGGCCGATGCGGAACATCTTGCCCTTGACCTTGCCAAGTCCGGTGCCGAGCGAGCAGTCAAAGCGTTCATAAATGACTTTGCGCACGGCATCAGCGTCTACGCCCTCGGGCGTCATCACACCGGTGAGGATGGGCGAATACACCGACGAATCAGCGCACTGGATCTGCAGACCCCAGGCCTTGACAGCCGAGCGCACGCCCTCGCCCCAACGCTGGTGGCGCGCGAACACGGTATCGAGCCCATGCTCGAGCAGCATGTCGCAGGCTTCGCTCAGCGCGTACAGCAAATTGGTGTTGGGGGTGGACGGCCAGTAGCCGCTCTTGTTCATCTCGATGATTTCATCCCACGCCCAGAAGGCCTTGGGCAAGGTGGCTTTCTTGCTGGCCTCGATGGCCTTGTTTGAGACCGCATTGAAGCTGATGCCGGGCGGCAGCATCAGGCCTTTTTGCGAGCCGCTGATGCTCACGTCCACGCCCCACTCATCGTGGCGGTAATCTGCCGAACCCAGGCCCGAAATGGTGTCGACCAGCAGCAGGGCCGGGTGTTTGGCTGCGTCAATGGCTTTGCGGACAGCCGCGATGTTGCTGGTCACGCCGGTAGAGGTTTCGTTGTGCACCACGCAGACTGCCTTGATGCTGTGCTGCGTGTCGGCTTTCAGGCGCTCCTCAATCAGCACGGCCTGCACGCCATGGCGCCAGACTTCAGCGCCGGGGTAGGACAGCACTTCGGTTTTGAGACCCAGGCGGGTCGCCAGCTTTTGCCACAGCGCGGCGAAATGGCCGGTTTCGTACATCAACACATGGTCACCCGGACTCAGGGTGTTGGCCAGGGCCGCTTCCCAGGCGCCGGTGCCGGAGGCTGGGTAAATCATCACTGGCTGGCGCGTCTGGAACACCTTTTTGATGTCCGCCAGCACTTTCAAACCCAGCGCTGCGAACTCGGGGCCCCGGTGGTCGATGGTGGGCAGGCTCATGGCACGCAGAACGCGGTCAGGCACAGGCGAAGGACCGGGAATCTGCAAAAAGTGGCGGCCAGTGGGGTGGAAGTCGAGGGTCAACATGGAAGAAAAGTCTCCTGAGGGGATGATGGCGTGATGTTGCTATTTTTTGCATACAAAATGCATTTGTCAACAAAAATATGGCGTTACTCGGGTTTATACGGCATTTGACAGCCCATTTTTTTGCATACAAAATATTGCAATGTCTGCTGAAATCATTTCCATTCCGCGTTCGGCCTTGCACGAACAGGTCGCGCACCGCCTGCGCCAGATGCTGGTGGAGAACCGCATCCTCCCGGGCGCCAAGCTCAACGAACGGGAATTGAGCGAGGAGCTCAACGTGTCCCGCACGCCCCTGCGTGAAGCCATCAAGATGCTGGCCGCCGAAGGCCTGGTGGAGCTGCTGCCCAACCGCGGCGCGATTGCCGTGGAGCTGACGGAAACCGACGTGCTCAACACCTTCGAGGTGATGGCCGGGCTGGAAGCCCAGTCGGGCGAGCTGGCCGCCCGCCGCATCACCGACGCGGAGCTCGCCGAGATCAAGGCCATGCACTATGAAATGCTGGCGGCCTACACCCGGCGCGACCTGCCCACCTATTACCGGCTCAACGCCGCCATTCACCGGGCCATCAATGCCGCCGCCAAAAACCCGGTGCTGCTGAACACCTACAACCAGGTCAATGCCCGGCTGCAGGCGCTGCGTTTTCGCTCCAACCAGAACGAGGAAAAGTGGCGTGACGCCGTGAAGGAACACGAGCAGATGGTGGCGGCACTGAGTGCCCGCGATGCGGGCGCCATGCGCGATGTGATGGCCACCCACCTCGCCAACAAGCTGGACACCGTGATCCAGCAGCTCCGCAGCCAGAGCACCGCCATGCCGGCTGACCAAAGCGCCAACGCCACCACCGCCTGAAGTCACCCGACGCCTGAACACGCGACCCGCTGACCCTCCACCCGCGCCCGGCCCCTGCGCCGCGCCAACCTTGTGAACCACCGATGAACGCTCCCCTGCCCCTTGCCATCACCCGCGATACCGCCGCCCAGGCCTACGACGACGTCGCCCGCGTCAGCAATGAAGTCGCCGGCAAGCTGGCACAGCGCCTGGCCGCCGAGACCACTGGCGAGGTGCTGTTCTCGGCCGCCGACCGCGGCCGCTACGCTACCGACGCCTCGATTTACCAGCAGATGCCGGTGGGCGTCTTTGTGCCGCGCACCGCGGCCGACGTGAAAACCGCGCTCGACATCTGCCGTGACCTGCAGGTGCCGCTGGTGCCACGCGGCGGCGGCACCAGCCAGTGCGGCCAGACCGTGGGCGCCGGGCTGGTGATGGACCACAGCAAGTACATGCGCAGCCTCCTGAATGTCGATGCCGGGGCACGCACGGCGGAAGTCGAGCCCGGCATCGTGCTGGACCACCTGAACGCAGCCCTGAAGAAACACGGCCTCTGGTACCCGGTGGATGTCTCCACCAGCGCCCAGGCCACCCTGGGCGGCATGGCCGGCAACAACTCCTGCGGCAGCCGCAGCATCGCCTACGGCAACATGGTGCACAACGTCATAGGCGCGACCGCCTGGCGTTCTGACGGCACGCTGCTGGAGCTGGGCCGCTACGACACGGCCAGCGGCGCTGCACGGGAGCTGGGCGACTATGTAAAGACCCTCGCCGACCAACTGCGCCCCGAACTCGAAGCGCACTGGCCCAAGGTGCTGCGCCGCGTGGCCGGCTACAACCTGGACATCTTCCACAACCAGAACGAGAAGCCCTACACCACTGACGGTTCGGTCAATCTGGCGCATCTGCTGGTCGGCAGCGAAGGCACGCTGGCCCTCACGAAATCACTGAAGCTGCAACTGAGCGAGCTGCCCCGCACCAAGGTGCTGGGCGTGGTGAACTTCCCGACCTTCTACAAGGCCATGGACTCGGCCCAGCACATCGCCAAGCTGGGCGATGGCACATTGACGGCTGTCGAACTGGTGGACCGCACGATGATCGAGCTGTCGCTGCAGAACCCGGCCTTCGCGCCCACGGTACGCACCGCACTGATCGGCCAGCCCGATGCGATTTTGCTGGTGGAATTCTCCGGCGCATCCAAGGCCGAGCTGACGCCCAAGATCAAACAGCTGGTGGACCTGATGGGCGAGCTGGGCCTGCCCGGCTCGGTGGTCGAGATGATCGACGACGCCCCACAGAAAAACCTGTGGGAAGTCCGCAAGGCCGGTCTCAACATCATGATGAGCCTCAAGGGGGACGGCAAGCCGGTGAGCTTCATTGAAGACTGCGCCGTGCCGCTGGAGCACCTGGCCGAGTACACCGAGGCGCTGACGCAGGTGTTCCGCAAGTACGGCAGCAAGGGCACCTGGTATGCCCATGCCTCTGTCGGCACACTGCATGTACGGCCTATCCTCGACATGCGGCGGGGCGGCGGCCAGAAGATGCGCGCCATCGCCGAAGAGGCCTCGGCCCTGGTGCGCCATTACAAGGGCGCCTACAGCGGCGAGCACGGCGACGGCCTGTGCCGCGGCGAATGGGTGCAGTGGCAGTTCGGCCCAAAGATCACCGAGGCCTTTGCCCAGATCAAGACCTACCTCGACCCGATCAACCTGCTCAGCCCCCAGCGCATCATCGACCCGCCGAAGATGGACGATGCGCGCCTGATGCGCTTTCCGCCCAGCTACAAGGTCATCCCGATCCAGACCGCGCTGGACTGGAGCGCGTGGAACGTGCAAAACGACCCGGTCACCGAGCAGACCAGCGCCCCCGGCACCGGCGGCGACCCGGCGCAGGGTTTAGCCAAGGCGGTGGAGATGTGCAACAACAACGGCCACTGCCGCAAGTTTGACGCCGGCACCATGTGCCCCAGCTACCGCGTGACGCGCGACGAGAAGCACCTCACACGCGGCCGCGCCAACACGCTGCGGCTGGCATTGAGCGGACAGCTTGAAGGCCTGAACGCCCAGGACGCCTTCACCAGCGAAGCCGTGCACGAAGCGATGGACCTCTGCGTGGGCTGCAAGGGTTGCAAGCGCGACTGCCCGACCGGCGTCGACATGGCCAAAATGAAGGTGGAATTCCTTCACCACTACAAGGCCAAACACGGCCACACCCTCAAAGACAGGCTGGTGGCGCAACTGCCCGACTACGCGCCGTGGGCTGCCCGTCTGGCCCCGCTGCTCAACCTGCGCGACCGCATTCCGGGTCTGGCTGTGCTCAGCGAGAAACTCCTGGGCCTCTCGGCGCGGCGCACCTTGCCGCAGTGGAAGAGCACGCATTTCTTCAACACGCCGCGCCGCAGCGCCACACGTGACGAGGTGCTGTCATCCACCCGGCCGGTCGTGCTGTTTGTCGACACCTTCAACGGCTACTTTGAATCCGACAACGCCAGTGCTGCATTGAAAGTGCTTCAGGCAGCAGGCTACACCGTACATGTGGCGACCAAAGCGGTTGCGGACGGCAAGGCCTTGTGCTGCGGACGCACCTACCTGGCCACCGGCATGGTTGACGAGGCACGCATGAAAGCGAGGGAACTGCTGGACGCCCTGCTCCCCTTCGCCGAAAAAGACATTGCCATCGTCGGGCTGGAGCCGTCCTGCCTGCTCACGCTGCGCGACGAGATGCTGGCGATGGGCCTGGGCGCGGCTGCGGTCACCGTGAGCCAGCAGGCGATGCTGCTGGAAGAGTTCCTCGCGCGCGAGGCCTCAGCCGGCAAGCTGCAGGCGCTGAAAGACCAGCTCAAACCCATGACGGAGCCGCTGCTGCTGCACGGCCATTGCCACCAGAAGGCCTTTGGCGCCGTCACGCCGATCATGGAAGTACTCAAGCTGATTCCGGGTGCCAAACCGGAATTGATCGAGTCGAGCTGCTGCGGCATGGCGGGCAGCTTCGGCTATGAAGCCGGTCACTACGAGGTGTCGATGCAGATGGCCGAGCTGAGCCTGCTGCCCGCAGTACGCCAGCAGCCCGATGCGGTGGTGGTGGCCGACGGTACCAGTTGCCGCCACCAGATTCACGATGGCGCGCAGCGGGAGGCGATCCACGTCGCCGCCTTGCTGGCCCGGCAGCTGGGCTGAGGGCCTCCGGGGTGCCAGCCTGTCGGGGCTTGCCGGTAACTCAATCCCTCGGCAGAACGCACACCTCGCCGGTGGGTGCGATGCCGGCTTCTTCCTTGGCGGCGGCGACGCCGCTGACCCGGTGGGTATCGACGCTGTTCTTCACCGCCGTCAACTCCGCCAGAATGGAAATGGCAATCTCCGGTGGCGTCTTGCTGCCGATGTAGAGGCCGATCGGGCCGTGCAGCTTGCCCAGCTCCGCATCGGTGAGGCCAAAGTGCTCGGCCAGCCGCTCGCGGCGGCGCTGGTTGTTCACGCGCGAGCCGATGGCGCCGACATAGAACGCGTCGGAGCGCAGGGCCTCCATCAGCGCCAGATCATCCAGCTTCGGGTCATGCGTCAGGGCAATCACGGCGCAGCGCGCGTCCAGCTTCATGGCTTGCACCACGTCGTCCGGCATGCCGGTGGCCAGGTGCACGCCGACGGCGGACCACGACTCGCGGTATTCCTCGCGCGGGTCGCACACCGTCACGGCATAGTCCATGCCCTGCGCAATCTGCGCGACAAACCGTGACAGCTGCCCGGCACCGATGATCAGCAAGCGCCAGCGCGGCCCGTGCACCGTGACCAAGGCAGCCTCGGAGACATGCATGGGCTGGCTGGGCAGCGCAGTGCTCAGTGTGACGGCGCCCGTGTGCATGTCAAGCCGCCTGGCCACCAGTTCGCCCGCTTCCAGCTTGTGCAGCAGCGCATCAATCTGGCTGACCGCCGTCAGCGGCTCGATGGCCAGTTCGATGGTGCCGCCACACGGCAGGCCGAAGCGGTGCGCCTCGTCGGCCGTGATGCCGTAGGTGACGATGGCCGGCGCACTGCGGGTCAACCCCTCACGCCGTGCCTTGTCGATCATGTCGTCTTCAATGCAGCCGCCCGAGACCGAGCCCACCACGCGCCCGTCTTCGCAGATCGCCAGCATGGACCCCGGTGGCCGCGGGCTGGAACCCCAGGTGCGCAGCACCGTGACCAGTTCGCCGCGCAGGCCGGCAGCCAGCCACTGCGAGCAGGTTTTGAGGACTTCCAGATCGATGTTGTCCATGGGTGGCGTGGGGACTTTCGGAATCGCGAGAGGTGAAGAGGTCAGGCCTTGGCGAGGTTAGCATGCAGCGGCAAATTCCGCACGCGCTTGCCGGTGGCGGCAAACACGGCATTGGCCACTGCGGGCGCCACCAGCGCGGTAGCCGGCTCGCCGATGCCGCCGGGCTTTTCGGTGCTCGGCACCAGCGTGATGTCCATCACCGGTACCTCGTGCATGCGCAGCACCGGGTAGTCGCCGAAGTTGGTTTCCTGCACCCGTCCCTTGTCCAGCGTGATCTGGTTGTTCAGCGCGGCCGACAGGCCGAACACCAGGCTCGACTGGATCTGCGCCTGCACCGTGTCTGGGTTGACCATGCGGCCGAGGTCGGCCACCACCGTCATCCTGTGGACGGTGATCTGGTTGTCCTTCACCGAGACCTCGGCCACCTGCGCCATGTAGGTGTCGTAGCCTTCCATCAGCGCGATGCCGCGGCTGCGGCCGGCCGGCAGCGGCTTGCCCCAGCCGGCCTTGTCGGCCGCCATTTTCAGCACGTTGGCAAAGCGCGGCTGCCTGTCCAGCAGCGCCATGCGGTAGGCATAGGGATCCTTGCCGGCCGCTGCAGCCATTTCATCGACAAAGCTTTCATTGGCAAAAGCGTTGAGCGCATGGCTCACCGAGCGCCAGTAGCCCACCCGCAGGCCGCTGTCGTGGATGACGAGGTCGTGCTGCGTGTTGGGGATGTCGTAAGGCATCACGCTGGCTTCAGCCATGAACGGGTCCAGCGTGTCCTTGGGCAGGCCGAAGGCGCGCTGCGTGACCGACTGTGAAGTGAGCTTGAAGCTGAGCGCCTGCGGCTTGCCGTCGGCGCCCAGCGCAGCCGACAGCTGGTTCAGCGCCATCGGGCGGTAGTAATCGTGCGTGGTGTCATCCTCGCGGCTCCACAGCAGCTTCACGGGCTTGCCCACCGCTTTGGAAATCTGCGCTGCCTGCACGATGAAGTCCAGTTCCAGCCGGCGACCGAATCCACCACCGAGGAAGGTGGTTTTCAGCGTGATGTCTTCCGGCTTGATGCCCAGCGCGCCCGCCACCGCGCCTTCAGCGCCCTGCTGGAACTGCGTGGGCCCGATCAGCAGGCACTTGCCGTTCCTGAAATCCGCCGTGAAGTTCTGCGGCTCCAGCGTGGCGTGTGCCAGCAAGGGCGACACATACTCGGCCTTCAGGATTTTTGGTGCAGCTTTCATGGCTGCAGCCACATCGCCCTTGGGCGGTGTGATGGCAATCACCTTGCCGTTGGCCGCAGCCTCGCGGATGCCTTCAAGCATGCGGGTGTCGCTGATGGCAGCGCCGGGGCCGTCGTCCCACTGCACCGCAAGGCTCTGGCGTGCCTTGAAGGCGTGCCAGTAACTGTCAGCCACCACCGCCACACCGTCGGGAATCTGCACCACGTCGATCACGCCGGGCATGGCCTTGGCCTTGCTGGCGTCGAAGCTCATCACCTTGCCACCGATCACCGGGCACTGCGCGAGACTGGCGTAGACCATGCCCGGCAGCTTGACGTCGATGCCGAACTCGGCCGTGCCGTTGACCTTCATCGGTGTGTCGAGCCGCTTCGTGGGTTTGCCCACCAGCGTGAAATCCTTCGGATCCTTGAGCACCACTTTTTCGGGCACCGGCAGCCTGGACGCTGCCTCGGCCAGTGCGCCGTAAGTCGCCTTCCTGCCGTTGGGGCCCAGCACCATGCCTTTGTCGGCTTTCAGGGTGGCGGCGTCCACGTTCCACTGCGCAGCTGCAGCCGACACCAGCATGGTCCGCACTTGCGCGCCAGCGATGCGCAGTTTCTCCCAGCCGTCACGTACCGAGGTCGAGCCTCCAGTGATCTGCGCGCCCAGCAGCGCATTGGTGTAGATCTTCCCCGGCGGTGCAATCGCGACCTTGACCTGCCGCAGGTCCACGTTCAGCTCTTCGGCAATCAGCATGGGCATGGAGGTGTACACGCCCTGCCCCATTTCAGAGCGCGCGGAAATCAGCGTGATGGTGTTGTCATCGGCAATGTGCACCCAGGCATTGGGCGTGTAGAGCGTGCCCGCGGCCTGGGTTGCCAGTGGCAGACCCAGCGTCACGCCCATCATCAGCCCGCCCGTGACGGCTGATGAGGTTTTGAGGAAGGTACGACGATCAGGGCGATCGGGGGAGACCAGTGTGTGGGTAGTCATGATCGTGCTCCTCAGGCTTTGCGCATGGTGGAAGCGGCATCCTTGATGGCTGCCTTGATGCGCGGGTAAGTGCCGCAGCGGCAGATGTTGCCGCTCATGGCCGCGTCGATGTCAGCGTCGCTCGGGTTCCTGTTGGTCTTGAGCAAGGCTGCTGCACTCATCAGCTGGCCCGACTGGCAGTAGCCGCACTGCGGCACGTCGTGCTTGATCCACGCCACCTGGAGCGGGTGGGTGTTGTTGCGCGACAGACTCTCGACCGTGGCCACCTTCTTGCCGGCCGCAGCAGACAGTGGCGTCTGGCACGAGCGCACGGGCTGGCCATCCAGATGCACAGTGCAGGCACCACACAGCGCGGCACCGCACCCGAACTTGGTGCCAGTCATGCCGAGCTCGTCGCGGATGACCCACAACAGCGGGGTATCGGGTTCAGCCTTGACCGCAACCGTGCGGCCGTTGACCTGGAATTGGGTTGTCATGGTGGCGTCCTTTGTTGTCATTCATGGTGTCCATCGGTACAGCCGTACAACGAAGCCATGGAAGGTCTGCCATGCTCTTCGGCGATGCTGCGAAAGCGGACTTTGCCAGACATGGCGCCAAAAACCCAGCACCTGACAAGCCGTTCGGGTGACGGCCTGTAACTTTTCTCAAGTTGAGAATATTCACTCGGGACAAGCACTTATGAAAGCGCTTGCCAAGGTTGACCGCCAGGCTGCCAGCGCTGCCTCAGGACGCCATGCGATCGCGGATTTGCTGCAGTGCCGCGGGGTCATCCATGGTCGTCAGATCGCCAGCATCGCGTCCTTCGCACACCGCCTGGATGGCGCGGCGCAGCAGCTTGCCGCTGCGGGTCTTGGGCAGCAAGCTGACAAAGCGCACCCGCGAGGGCCGGGCCACCGCACCCAGGTCACCGTCGACCCGTTTCATGATCTCGCCTTCGAGCTTCATCGCCGCAGCGGTGTCTGCCAGCACGGCGGAATCCTTGGGCACGACAAACGCCATGGCCACCTGACCCTTGAGCGTATCGGCCACGCCCACCACCGCGACCTCGGCCACGCCAGCATGGCCCGAAATGCTTTCCTCGATCTCGCGCGTGCCCAGCCGGTGACCGGCCACATTGATCACATCGTCGGTACGGCCCAGGATGAAGTAGTAGCCGTCTTCGTCGCGAATGCCCCAGTCGAAGGTGCTGTACACCAGCTTGCCGGGCACACTCTTCCAGTAGGTGTTGACAAAGCGGGCATCGTCTTTCCACACCGTCTGCATGAAGCCAGGCGGCGTCGGGCCTTCCAGCACCACCACGCCCTTTTCGTTCGGCTGGGTCAGCTCTTCGCCGGTCGATTCGTGCAGCAGCTTCACGCGGTAGCCGTACATCGGAATGCCGGGGCTGCCGAACTTGCTCGGCGTCTTCTCCACCCCGTTGGCCACCGTGAGCAGTGGCCAGCCGGTTTCGGTCTGCCAGTAGTTGTCGATGATGGGCACGTTCAGGCCTTCGCTGATCCAACGCGCCGTCGGCTCATCGAGCGGCTCGCCAGCCAGAAACAATGCGCGCAGGCTGGAGAGGTCGTATTTTTTCAGCAGCGCCGGGTCCTGCTTCTTGAGCACGCGCACGGCTGTGGGTGCACTGAACATGGCCGTGACCTTGTACTTTTCGACCAGGCTCCACCAGATGCCGCCATTGGGTTGGCCGTCGAGACCCTGCGTGGGCAGGCCTTCGTACATGATGGTGGCCATGCCGGCGATCAGCGGGCCGTAGATGATGTAGCTGTGGCCCACGACCCAGCCGATGTCACTGGTGGAAAAGTAGGTCTCGCCGGCCCGGCCGTCAAAAATGTGCTTCATGCTGGCCGCCAGTGCCACCGCATAGCCGCCGGTGTCGCGCTGCACGCCCTTGGGCTTGCCGGTGGTGCCGCTGGTGTAGATGGTGTAGCTGATGTCGGTGGCGTCCAGCCATTCGCAGGGCACCTGCGCGCTCATGTACTTGGCGCGCAAGTCGCTCCACAGCAAGTCACGGCCCGCGACGCGCTCCATCGGTGCGAGCCCACGGTCGACCAGCAGCACCACGTCCGGCTTGTGTTTTGACAGCTTGATGGCTTCGTCGAGCAGCGGCTTGTACGCCACCACCTTGCCACCGCGCGAGCCGGCATCGGCGCTGATGATGACCCGGGGCGTGGCGTCGTCAATGCGCGAGGCGAGCGAACCACTGGCGAAGCCGCCGAACACCACGCAGTGAATGGCGCCAATGCGCGCGCAGGCCAGCATGGCAAAGGCAGCTTCGGCAATCATGGGCATGTAGATCAATACGCGGTCGCCCTTGACCACACCCATGGCCTTGAGGCTGGCAGCCATGCGCTGCACTTCCTGGTGCAACTCGCGGAAGGTGTAGGTTTTTTCCACGCCGGTCTCGGTCGACACATAAATCAGCGCCGACTGGTCGGGCCGGGTCGCCAGGTGTCTGTCGACCGCGTTGTGGCACAGGTTGGTCTGCCCGCCCTCAAACCAGTGCGCGAACGGCGGCTTGTCAAAGTTGCAGACGCGGGTGAAAGGCCGGTGCCAATCGATCAGCCGGGCCTGCTCGGTCCAGAAGGCATCGGGCTGCTCGATGGAGCGGCGGTAAAACTCGGCGTAGCTGGTCATGGGATGTCTCCGTTTTTTTGGAGGGCACGTCAATACGCGGGCCCGGTCTGCACTAGTGCTGCGCCTCAGATTTTGACGATCACACGGCCACGCACCTTGCCCGCCATCAAGTCGGCGGCTTTTTCTGCAGCGCGCTCCAGCGGCACCTCTTCCACCATCGCTTCAAGCTTGGCGGCATCGAGATCTTTCGCCAGTCGCTCCCAGGCCTGCTGGCGGCGGGCCAGTGGTGCCATCACGCTGTCGATGCCAGCCAGCGTCACCCCGCGCAGGATGAAGGGCATCACGGTCGACGGGAAATCCGCCCCCTGCGCCAGCCCACAGGCTGCCACCACGCCGCCGTAGCGCGTCTGTGCGCAGGCATTGGCCAGCGTGTGCGACCCCACGGCGTCGACCACCCCGGCCCAGCGTTCTTTTTGCAGCGGCTTGCCGGGGGCCGACAGCTCGGCGCGGTCGATCACGCTGCTGGCGCCCAGTTGCTTCAGGTAGGCCTCTTCACTGGCCTTGCCGGTGGCGGCGACCACGGTGTAACCCAGCTTGCCGAGCAGGGCCACGGCCACACTGCCCACGCCGCCGGTAGCCCCCGTAACCAGCACCTCGCCGGCACCGGACTGCACGCCGTGCTGCTCCAGCGCCATCACGCACAGCATGGCGGTGTAGCCGGCCGTGCCGATTGCCATCGCCTGGCGGGTGGTGAAAGCCGCTGGCAGCTTCACCAGCCAGTCGCCCTGCAGGCGGGCACGCTCGGCCATCAAGCCCCAGCGCGTCTCGCCCAGGCCCCAGCCGTTGTGCACAAAGCGGTCACCGGCCTTCCAGCCAGCATGGGTGGATTCGAGCACCGTACCCGCACCATCGATACCGGCCACCATCGGCCAGGTGCGCACCACCGGCCCCTTGTTGGTGATGGCGAGGCCGTCCTTGTAGTTGAGCGTGGAGTAATCCACCTGCGCGAGCACATCGCCGGCGGGGAGTTGGGATTCGTCGATGGACGTCACGGCGGCGGCAAAGCCCGCCGCGCCCTTGGTGAGTTGAAGTGCCTTGAACAAAGTCTTGTCTCCATGTGTTGGCTGTCTGCAGCCTTGTCAATCAACGCTTGACGCGCTGCAGACGGTGTGAACGGGCTGAAACTGAATTCTTAATTATGGATAACGGGCTTGCAACAGGCTGACGATGGACCAGATGGCCCCAAAAGGCCATAAAGGGCCATCTCTCACGGCCCGATTGACATGCTCCACCGGGTGTGACCTGGTTTTGGGCTCCGTTCCATGGCCCTCAGCCCGTCATGAAGCAAGACCCGTTTCTAGATTGAGGTGCACAGGCTTGAGGCCTGCAAAGACCGTGCGGCGCAGTAAAAACCGCCGCCCAGGCAACTGCCCGGGATCACCTCGAATGGAAAGACCTGACTGGCGCTTGAGCGCCTGGAGGACTATGCTGATGGCCCGCCCTAGAACACGCATGCGCGCATGCGTGCGGTGAACGCGGCCAGCCTGTGAGCGGACTGAGCGAAAGGATTGCATATGCTAGCCAATGCCTCCGTGACAACGATGCTCCCCGTGATCGACATGGTTCGCGCGCGGGCTTTCTACGAACGGTGCCTCGGATTGACGCCCAGTGGCTTCAAGCCCGACGGCAAGGTTCTCTACCAGGTGGGCGGCAGTACGCTCGCGCTCTTTCCCAGGGCAGACGGCACGAAAGCCGAGCACACGGCGATCAGCTTCCAGGTCCCGGACATTGCCGCGAGCATTGTCGAATTGAAGAAGACCGGTGTGGTGTTCGAGAGCTACGATCTTCCAGATTTCAAGACGTTGGACCACGTTTGCGTTCTTGGTGCAGAGAAGGCAGCCTGGTTCAAGGACACCGAGGGCAACTTTCTCTGTCTTCACGAAGACCTTGCCTAGCGCGGCACGGCGCTTTTGCCACGCCAGCGTTTCAGCCTCATGCCTGCCCTTGTGGCTCGTTTTGTGGCTGGCTTTGTGGCTGCACTGGTGCGGAATGCCATGCAGGACAGGATGGCGTCGCCCTGCTTGAATGGCTACTCGCCAGATGAGTAGTCGTGGACCCAGGCGGCATACGGCTGCGAGACGTGCTCGATGGCTACAGCGTGAACAGCGGGTAATTCGTAGGTGTGGAGTTCGCGGATGGCAACCTCGAGAGCAGTGAACTGCTCAGCCCTTGTCTTGAACAGGATGCGCCACTCCGCCTCGTTCTGCACGGCCCCCTTCCACGGGTAGAAGCTCTCAATTTCCGAAATCTGGGCACAAGCGGCCAGCTTCCGCTCGACCACGGCACGTGCCATTTGACGGGCCTCTTCCTGCCCTGCCACTGTGGTGTAGACCGCGATAAGCTTCATGACATCACCTTTGAGCCCACGACTTCCGAGCCTCGAGGGCACGATCTGACGGTCTCGGCATCGGGTGTGGGAGGTGCATGGCCATGGCCGCCGCAACCAGTCGCCCAAGCCCATCCGGCCCGCCCAACTTGTCGCCGGAATGTCGGCTTCGGGGGCCTCATTACCCCTGTATTTCAGGTTCGACCAGCGTGGCAAGCTGCGCGAGCGACTCCTGCCAGCCGAGATAGCACATCTCGAGCGGAATGACCGCAGGGATCCCCTCTTGCACCGCATGAATCTCGGTTCCACACAGCACCTGCTTCAAGGTCACCGTCGTGGTCATGTTGCCAGCCAGGTTCGGGTCGTCGAACTTGTCTGTGTAAACAATTTTTTCAAACGGAACCAGTTCAAGGTACTCACCGCCAAACGCGTGACTGTGGCCTGTGCTGAAGTTCGTGAACGACATCTTGTAGGTGCCGCCCACTCTGGCATCCATATGCTGCACCTTGCAGGTAAACCCATAGGGTGGAAGCCACTTGGCCATGGCATCGGCGTCCAGAAAGGCGCGGTAGACGCGCTCGGGATCGGCACGAAGTACGCGGTGAAGCCGGACAGTACCTGCAGGCATGATCAATTCACCTTTCAATTCGTCGCCCGGCCGAGCGCGGCATGGCGAGCAGACGCGGAAGCACTGAAGAATTTGCCGGAAAGCTCAACGCTATTTTCCCTGACTTTGCGGGCACAAACAACCCGCCGCCGCCCTACTTCACCAGGCCCAGTGCGTCCCTGAACGCCGGGTGATCAGCAGTGCCCAGCCACTCGAACGCCACCATCTCGGTGGTCACCAATTCGGCCCCATTACCCGCCAGGCGGTCAAACGCCGCGTCGCGGTTGCGCTCGGTGCGGGAGCTGCAGGCGTCGGTCACCACCCACACGTCGAACTCGCTCTCCAGCAGGTCGAGCGCGGTCTGCAACAGGCACACATGGGCTTCGCATCCGGCGATGACGATGGTGCTGCGGCCAGGCTCCTCCGCTGGTACGGGCTTTTGCAGATGCTTGGGCAGGCTGCGGGCGTTGGGGCCCGCCTGTGCCTTGCGCACCGGCGGGCGCAGCCAATCCGCCAGGCCATCGGCCACGGCGCTGAAATGCATCTTGGACAGCACCCTGCCACGGGCCGCTTCAATGGCGCTGTGGACCTCGGGCATGTTGGGGCCGAGCTTGTCCGGGTTCTGCGCCGTGCCCCACGCCGGCACCTCCAGCCATTGGGCCAGGCGGGCCAGGCGCACGGCGTTGGCCAGCACCTTGTCGCCTTCGAAGATGGCGGGCATCAGGCGGGTCTGGTAGTCCACCAGAACGAGTTGGGAGTCATCGGCATCGAGCAGCATGGGGTTCCTGAAATGGACGGAAGTGGATAAGAGGCTTCGACAGGCTCAGCCCGCCATGCGCGACGGGCCAACGTTTTGAAGGCGCTCCACCAGATGGATAAGGCAGGCCTCAAACAGCATGGCCGGGTCTTGTTCAAACAGGCGGATGCGGCCCGTGTGCTTGAGCAGCAGCAGGCCCACACCATGCGCGAACAGCGAGGTGTTCTCGCGCAGCGCGTCTTCAGCATTAAGGCCCAGCGCCTGCAGGGCCAGCTCGCAAGGGCGCAAGGCGTCGTGCAGCCTGTCGTTGAGCGTGTCATTCAAATCGGCCGTGAGACCCCGCGGGCGCATGCCCTGCACCAGGTAAAAGCCCAGGTCCAGATCGCGCGGATTGTCGGCATAAAAATTGAACCAGGCGTTGGCCTTGGCCATCAGCAGGTCGGTGGCGTTGTCGGCGCCTGCGGCATCGACGGCCAGATGCAGCCGGTCCAGCGACTCGGCCAGCAAGGCACCGTAAATCGCTTCCTTGTTCTCGAAGTAGGAATAGATGGCACCCGGCGTGTAGCCGGCCCCTTTGGCGATTTCGCGGATGCTGGCGCCTTCAATGCCCAGACGCTCGAACACCGAGCGGGCAGCGTCCAGCACCAGGGCGCGGCGCGAATCGTTCATGGCCTGTTGGCGTTGCAGTCTGGCTTCCATCGCTTGAATATAGCCTTAAACAACCGCCACGAACCCACGCAGCACGGTCCTGGCTGATCCCTGCACCAAGAATTGAACAGTGTTCAATTTTTAATAGAATGCCATCAAACCGACCGGAGACAAGCCATGAACGCCCCTGCCCCCACCGCCACGTTGATGTCCGGTGACGACTACCGAGAATCGCTGCGCCGTTACAGGCCGCGTGTGTTTCTGGACGGCCGGCAGGTGGGCAGCGTGGTCGACGAACGCGGCTTCGGCCCAGGCATCAATGCGATCGCACTGACGTACGACTACGCACTGAAGCCGCAGTACGCCCCCCTCATGACGGCCGTACAGCAGACCAGCGGCAAGCTGGTGAACCGACTCAGCCACATCGACACCAGCAGCGGCGACCTGTTGAACAAGCTGGAAGCCGTGCGCCTGGTGTGCCAGGAAACCGGCTGTGCCCAGCGCTACCTGACGCACGATGCACTCAATGCCATCGGCCAGGTGTCGGCCCGCATCGACGACGCACAAGGCAGCACCGAAAGCACCGCCCGCTTCCTGCACTACCTGCACCGCATTCAGGACCAGGACCTGACACTCGGCGTGGCCATGACAGACGCCAAGGGCGACCGCAGCCGCCGCCCGCACGAGCAGGCCCAGGTGGACAGCTATGTGCACGTGGTGGAGCGCAACGCCATGCACAACGGAAAGCGCGGCATCGTCATCTCGGGCACCAAGGCCATCGTGACCGGCGCACCTTACGTGCACGAACTGCTGGTCATGCCCTGCCGCAACATGGGCCTTGAAGACGCCGACTTTGCGGTGTGCTGCGCAGTGCCAGTGGATGCGCCCGGCATCACCATCATTGCAAGGCCAGCGGGCCGCCCGGGTGAAAAGCTCGAGCATGGCGCTGCCCTCTTCAGCCACAAGTACGGCCAGAGCACGGGCGTGGTGATGTTCGACAAGGTCTTTGTGCCCTGGGACAACGTGTTTTACGCTGGTGACCAGGGCACCTGGGAACACTCCGGTCACCTCACCTACAGCTACGCCACGCACCACCGCCACACCTGCATTGGCGCACGCGCCGGCTTCGGCGATCTGCTGATCGGCGCCGGCGCGCTGATGTGCGAGGCCAACGGCTTCGACCCGGGCAAGGAAACCCATCTGCGCGAGCAGATGGTGGAACTGATCACCATCACCGAGAGTTTTTTCGCCTGCGGCGTGGCGGCCAGTGTCTACGGCAAGTCCGATCCGCACAGCAAGACCTTCATGCCGGACCCGGTGTTCAGCAACATCGGCAAGCTGCTGCTGGCCACCAAAATTTACGATATGCACCGCATTGCCCACTACGTGAGCGGCGGGCTGATCGTGACCCTGCCCGGGCCGGACGAAGACCACAACCCGGAAACCGGCGCCAAACTCTCGGAAGTGCTGCGTGCCAACCCGGATGTGCCCTACGAGCAGCGCATTGAAACCGCGCGCTTCATCGAAGACCTGACCGCCGGCTACCAGGGCGGCTGGTACAGCGTGATCAGCCTGCACGGTGGCGGCTCTCCGGCGGCCATGAAGCAGGAGATTTACCGCAACTACCCGGTCGGCTCCAGGGTGGAACTGGTCGAGAGGATCCTGGAACGCGGCATCGCGGCTGACGGCTCACCGGCCGCTGCACCACATGATCCGAAGCGCGCCATCACGCAGAACCGGCAGCCGGGCAAGTGCTGCGACACCGGCTGCACCACCCCCGGTCAGCCGGTGATGGTGGATTTGCCTGCGGTACAAGCCACCCTACCCTCACGCCGCACCTGAGGCAGCAACCCAACGGGCTGCCCAGACGTGACAAGGGCTCCAGCGCCGCAAGGCGTGGAGCCCTCCTTCGGACGTCAGGACAATGGCGATCAGAGCCGGCCGAGATCCTGGATGGCATCGACCACCATGCTGGTGCCCAGGGCAATCAGCAGAATGTCAGACGCCACGCGCACATATTTGTAGCCGGACGGTGGCGCGCCGAGCTGCACGATCACAGACGACGGCACGGGGTAATACACCACGCCTGCCGGCAAGGGTTGGCCCAGCGAATATTTCTTGGCCTGGCCCGGAGGCAGACAGCCATTGTTCTTCTTGGCCAGGCCCGGAGGGCACTTGCCGGCCTTGAACTGCTGACCGTAGTAGTTGTTGGCAGCCACGCGCTGCTGGTCACCGAAATAGGCGCCCACGCGGATATCACCGCCTGAGCGTGCCTTGCCGGGCTGGTTCATGCCTGGTCCCTGGTCATCGCGCTGCTCGGACTGGCCATGCTTGCCTCCCTTGCCGCCTTTGCCACCGCCAGCCCAGTCAGGCTTCTCAGCCAGGACAGTACCGCAGGTGAGCGCGCAGGCCAGCAACAGGGCCGTACCACGGGTTGCGGTCGAAAGTATTGAGTAGGTCATGGGGTATCTCCAGTTTGAAAGGGTTTCGGAAAAGCTTGCCGATTCATGCCTTGACACAAATCGGCGGGCTTTCCAGTCGCGGTGCATGGCAGTAGCGTCCAAACGCCTGACTGTCCAACGGGCTGCCGGCAGACAGGTTGACGGGCTTCGCCCGATGCGCCTGCAGAAAGGTCTTGTACGACCCTGTCACAAGTTTAATTTTGAGGCCCGACCACCGTTGTCAGAGAACACCCCGTTTCCTGGTGATACGTTTCCTCACATCAATCGGGCTTCACGGCGGCTGACGGCGGCAAACGTTCGCCGGAAAGCCTCAGGCCGACGGATGCTGCACAGGCAACTCGGCAAACTTCAGCAAACGGGTTGCCAGCAAGGTCTCGGCCAGAAAACACACCAGCGCCAGCAGGAAGCAGACCACGCCGGAGAGGAAACACACCGTGGCGATGCGCAGCGTCGGCAGCTCACTGGTTTCGCCCAGGAACAGCAGGATGATGGTCGTGCCGATGAGGATGGAGCAGAAGGTCAGCAAGGCAATGCAGATGTTGACCAGCCACCCGCGATGCCGCAAATCGCCCAGCTCGGCGTACATCTTGGCGGCCCGGAAGGCCTCCACATTGTCCGATTCGAGACGATGCTCCAGGTAACGGGCGCGGTCGATGATGCGTGCCAGGCGCCCGGCCACCGCCGCAATCATGCCGGCGACCGCCGTCAGCAGGAACACCGGCGCGACTGCCAGCTGGATGCCGTGGGTCACCGTTGCAAGATCGGGTGCGAAGATCATCCGGGAATTCCAGTGTTGTGCAGGGTCATGGGTTGAACAGCGCCATATTTTGTCATGCTGCCCCACCGGGGTGGCCGCGTGTCGCTGCCGCCATGCTGCTGCGTCATGTTACGCGTACGGCGAAGGCCACGCGCCACGGGCCAGGTGAACCATGAAGAAACCCCCACGCAGCGGCATCACCTTGCGCTTGCGGGCCAGGCGCCAGCACCGGGATATCCGCCGCTCTGGCCTCACAGGCGCTAGCCGAACTTGCGGGCGGCATCGAGTGCCAGCCCGGCGCCAATGCTGCCAAACAGATCGCCTTCCACATGGCGCGCCTGCGGCAGCAGCGCTGCAATCTGCTCACGCAGCAGCGGCACACCGCTGGAGCCTCCGGTGAAAAACACGGTATCCACGTCGTGCACACCCACACCCGCATCACGGAGCAAGGCCGACACCGTGCGCTCCACCGTGGTGACCAGCTCGCCGATGGCGGCGTCAAAGTCGGGGCGGTGGAGCGTCAGTGTTTCGTCCGGGGCGATGCGGCCGAGGTCAAGTGTGGCCAATGGCGCATCAGACAAGGCAATCTTCGCCGCCTCCACCTGCATGGCCAGCCAGTGGCCTGCGCGCTCGCGCACCAGGCTCTGCAAGCGCTCGATCTTGTCTTTTTCCACCGCGCCGCGCCGGAGGTCGGTGATGTGCGTCCAGGCCTTGCGGGTGTAGGCCATGTTGATGGTGTGCCAGGTAGCCAGATTGAAGTACTGGGCTGAAGGCACATCCAGCCCGCTCAGCAGGCGGCTGCCCAGACCCAGGCCGGGCATCACACTGGCCAGGCTCAGGTATTTGTCGAAGTCGGTCCCGCCGATGTGCACGCCCCCGCTGGCCAGAATGTCGCTGCGCCGGTCGGCCTTGCCCGCGCGCGCTGGTCCCAGGCGCACCAGCGCGAAGTCGGACGTACCACCGCCTATGTCCACCACCAGCACCAATTCCTCTCGGGTGATCTGCGATTCGTAGTCGAACGCCGCGGCGATCGGCTCGTACTGGAAGGCAATGTCCTGCAGGCCCACCGAGCGCGCGATCTCGGCGAGTGTGGCCTCGGCCTGCTGGTCGGCGCGGGCATCGTCGTCCACGAAGAACACCGGCCGCCCCAGCACCGCCTGCGTGCAGCCCTGCCCCGCCGCGCTTTCAGCCCGCCGCTTGAGTTCGCCAATGAATTGCGCGAGCAGCTCCCGGAACGGCAAGGCGCGGCCGGCCACTTCGGTGTGGTCGTCGATCATGGCCGTGCCGAGCAGGCTTTTCAGGGAGCGCATCAACCGCCCTTCGTAGCCCGCCAGATAATCCGCCAGCCCGGCCCGGCCGTAGCTGACGTGGGCATCCTCGGCATGGAAGAACACCACGGATGGCAGGGTGACCTTGCCGTCTTCCAGCGGCAGCAGCGCGGGAAGACCGGGGCGGCTCCAGCCTGCGGTGGAATTGGAAGTGCCGAAGTCGATGCCCAGCGCGACGGCGCGGCTCACCGCTCGCCCGGTCGGGCAAAGCCGCTTTCGACCCACGCCACGGCACTGGCCCGCGTGAGCCTGAACGAGGGCGCCACACGCACCCTGGCCAACTCGTCGCCAGCATCGCTCACCGCGCTGAGCAGCGCGTACGGATTGTCTTCGTCGGGAACAATGTCAAGCAACACCGTCACGCGCTGGCCAACAGCGGTCACCGCAATGCTCTGGTGCAGCGTGGCGTGCAATTGCTGCTCGTGCCGGCGAACAAATTCAGAGGCGGTCTTGACCAGCGTGCTGAACGCCGGGCCATCCAGCGGCTTGGGGTTCTTCTTGTCGCGGCCCATGGTCCAGGGGCCGACCAGCGCCTGCTCGGGCTCGCCGTCCTTGGTCATGGCCACGGCCCAGCCGTCGTCGTCTTCGTTCTTGAGGACCTGGGCGGTCCAGCCGTCACCGCACCACCGTCGGGCTTCCTGGATCAGGGGGGACTCAGAGGCGTTGAGGTCGTGCGGGTCAGCGTGTGGGATGCGGGAATCGGTCAAAAGAATCACTTGGGGTATTGCCGCGACTTGTTGCCGCGGCGGGCAAAAGGCGCTGATCGACCGCCGCTGCAGATGCAGCGACGCATCGGTGGCAACGCGTCAGGTGCGGACGTTACGGGAGCCGGATTCTACGTCGCGCTCACAAACCCAGATCGCTCAGGCTGGGGTGGTCGTCCGGCCGGCGCCCCAGAGGCCAGTGGAATTTGCGCTCGTCCGCCTTGATCGGCAGGTCGTTGATGCTGGCATGGCGCACCGCCATCAGGCCGTTCGCATCGAACTCCCAGTTCTCGTTGCCGTAGGAGCGGAACCAGTTGCCGGCATCGTCGTGCCATTCATAGGCAAAGCGCACGGCGATGCGGTTGCCGTCAAAAGTCCACAACTCCTTGATGAGGCGGTAATCCAGTTCGCGGTTCCATTTGCGGGTCAGCAGGCCGACGATTTCTGCGCGCCCGGTCACAAACTCGGCGCGGTTGCGCCAGCGGCTGTCGGGGGTGTAGGCCATGGACACCTTCTGTGGGTCCCGGTTGTTCCAGCCGTCCTCGGCGGCCCGCACTTTCTGCACCGCGGTCTGGTGGGTGAAGGGAGGCAGTGGCGGGCGTGATTCCATGGGTGACCTTGAAAGGGGTTAGAGGTAAGAAAGGACGTCTGCCAGCGCAGACCGGCCCGCCTGGCCGCAGGAATTCTGGCACACATTGCACCGGCCGACCCAGCCCCCATCGCACTGCCTGGTCAGGCAGGAAAGATCGCCTTGCAGTGATGGGCCCCAAAACTACAATGAACCGGCAGCAGGCAAGTCCGCCTCCACTGCTCACCAAAGGTCTGCCATGAGCGAATGGGTTGTCAAAATACTCGCACTGGTCAAAAGCGGCAACATTCCGGCGGTGCTGGCCCAGATCAAGGCCACCACCAGCAGCAAGGATGTGCGCCAGCTGCATGCCGCATTGGACAAGGCGCAGTTGCTGCCACGCCTTCAGAGCGTGGAGCAAGCCATCGACGACCAGCTGCAGGCACTGGCCTCACCCCGCCAGAGCCGTTCGCCTTGACAAGGGTGCGGTAGAAGTACTTCTGACTGGCTCACCGCCGGTTCACCGCCGACTCAATCGCCGATCTCGAACTGCGCATCGCCCATGTAACGATGGGGACCCAACGCGGCCGTCATGGCAGCGGACTCGGCCGCCTGCCATTGGGTGAATATCTCCAGCTCCCCGGCAGACAGCACATCTTCCGCAGGTGACTCCCCGTAGGTCGCCACCAGCTTCATGTAAGCACGGTACACCGGCAGCACCAGGCTGGCATCCCCCAGCGCGGCATCGAGTGCGGCGCTGAAGCGCTGCTGGGCCGCCTGCACCTGCTGGGGTGTGGCGTCTTCATAGGCATAGAGTTTGAGGCGGTAACTCACGGTGTCAGGCTCAGGGCTTGGCAACAGCCGGCTCTTGCGTGAGCGCGATGCGGCGGCGCAGGCGCGCAACCTCCTGCACGTCACCGCCCTGCTCTGCGCGCTGCAGTTGCACACCCAGCCAGGCGAGCAGAGGGCGGCGCCAGCCCTGGGCCGATGCGGTGTCGATGGCCACGCGGATGACTGTCGGGTCGGCCTTGCCGGTCTGCAGCAGCACGCCCGCTGCCACCAGCCGCGACAGCGGGTCCGCCATGCCCGGCAAGGCGCCGGCGCCGGCCGTGGCGACCGCACGCTGCGCTTCCGGCAGCAAGGCCACGGCTTGCGGCTGCACCGCGCCCTTGAGGTAACTGGCATACGCACGAGATGCCTCGGTGGCGTCCTCGCTGATGGCCTCGAACGCTGGACACGGCTCGAACACCAGACTGGCCACACGGCTGGCGCAGTGCAGCAGTTCGGCATTGGCCAGCAAATCGGCCCGCCCGGAGCGGGACAACTGACTACGCGCCCGGTTCAGTTCAGCCAGTTCGACGCGCGCATTGCCTTCCATGTAGGCCGCGACCGAGCGCTCCATCGAGCCCTTGGCTTCCAGTTGCCATTCCGGGGCCTGAGGACCGCTGGCGCAGGCCGCCAGCAAAATGCATGGCGCCATCAGCGCGAAGAGTGAGGTGCGGACGGGCTTCATGGCAACTTGATCTCCGCATCCTTGGCGCCTTTGGCAAACGGCCATTTGCGGCTGATCTCGTTGATCAGGCCTTCGACCTTGCGCAGGCTGGCATCCACCTCGGAACGCAGTTGCCCCAGATCAGCGGTGGCGTCTTTCGCATTGGCCGTCACCGCCTGCACGTTCTGCAAAATCGCATCCGCCTGCTTCAGGCTGGTCCGCGCCTCGCCCAACAGCGCATTGAGCTGGACCACGGTCGCGCGGGTTTCAGGCAGCAGCCCCTTGTCGCCAAAGACCTGGGTGTCGGTCTTGGCGGCCAGCGTGTCCAGCCTGGCCAGCAAGGCGTTGGTGCGGTCCAGCGCCACCATCAGCTTTTTGGCTTCTTCCTCGTTGCCCAGCAACACGGTGAGCGCGCCACCGGGGCCGTTCAGCCGCGTGGTGACTGCTTGCAGATTGGCCAGCGTGGCGCCCACGGAACCACTGCTGCTGGTGAGACTGTTGAGGTTCTCGATCAGGTCCTTGGCGGCGGAAATCACTTTGGGAATTTCCGCACTCGCGTCGCCCTGCAACACGGTGCGCACGGCGCCATCCGGCAGCGGCGGATCGTTCAACAGGCCGGTGTAAGCGCGGATATTGGGGCTGCCGACAATCCCGCGCACCAGGGTGAAGACACTGGTGGTGCGCAGCCAGTGGGCATCCTTGCTGGCCACATCCACTAGAATGCGGGCCTTGCCGTCTTCAGCCAGTTCGATGCGCCTGACCCGCCCGATCGGGAAACCCGAGAACGTCAGGTTCATGCCCACCACCACGCCTTCGGAATCCTCGGCCATCAGCACCAGCCGCTGGGTGCTTTCAAAGGCACCCCGGGCGTACATCACGTAAAAGGCAGCGCCGCACACCAGCAGCAGCATGAAGACCAGCAGCATGCGGGCCTTGAACTCCAGATTGGGCACGGCGTCACGCGGCTTTGTCGCACCGGGGGATGTGGCGGGCATCTGCAACGCCTCGGCCGGGTCCGCTTCGGTCTGCGGCTCGGGGCGCGGCGGGTTCGGAGGGGTTTGGGGTGGGCTCATGAAAGCTGGGGTGACTCGGGTGAAAGGGGTGCGTCAATAGTAATTGCCAACCAGTGACGCCACTTCAATCAGCAGGATCACGGCAAACATGCGCACCAGTCCGCGCATCTCGGCACTGGTCCGCACGCTGGCACCGCGCAGACCATACAGGGCCGACGCCATTGGAATCAGCGACACCGCCAGGCAGAAAAACAGGGTCTTGAGAATGAAGATCAGCGTCACCGCAGGCGAAAACACCTGGCCGAAGAGCCGCGTGAAGGACGCCAACGCGGACACATCAAAACCGTAGGCCGCGACATAAGCCACCACCAGCGCCACCACGCTGCTGAGCGCCGCCAGCGTGACACCGGAAAACATGCCCGCCACCACGCGCGGCAACACTTCACGCGGCACAGGGTCCAGGCCCTGCCGGCGCATCTCGTCCAGTTCGCCGCTGGCCTGCATGGCCGCGAGCTCGGCGCCATCGGGGATGGTGCAGCGCAGCGCGACGAACAGCGCGGCGGTCAACGGAATCAGCTCCAGCACCAGCACCCGGATAACCACCTGCAGCGCGTACTGCGACAGGCCATAGCTGAGCGCCGTCACCAGGACGATGCGCGTCAGCACCACGGTAACCAAAGCGCAGAGCACGGTGAACCAGAGCAGGATGGGCGCCGTGTTGACATAGATGTGGCGCGCCAGGGCGTCCCGGCCCACCCGCGAATAGCTGGACGGCGAAAGCGCCAGCACCAGGATCATGGCGCCCAGATGCACCAGCCGCCACCATTCCACCAGCCAGTGCTGTGCGAGCGCGCCGGACTGGCTGATCAGGCGTTGCAGGGGATCGGCGGAACTCATGCGGCCATGATAGCGGCGCCCCCTCGGCCCGGACTGTAGGATGCCGCCCCCGCTGGCGCGTCCCCGGCGAGCCTGGAACGGCCAGCCTTGGGGGCAAGACAAGCCGGGCCTGAAGCCTTGTTTTCGGGGTTTTCCGGGCACCGCCAGCGCGCGCCGGCACATGCAGGTACACCATTAAAACGATAGAAGTCTTTACAAATCAATGATTTGTAACTGTTATCTAGAAACAACTGAAGGTTGACCCCGCGCCTTCAGATCAAGTATCCTCGAGCCCATGCCAAAAATCACCCCGGTTGCACTGGTCACCGCTGCCCTGCTCATTGCAGGCAGTGCGCACGCCGCACCCGGTAACACTGGTGATGACATGGACAAACTGCTGGCCGACAAGGGCCTGCTGACCCGCATCGACAACGTCCGCCAGAATGTCACCAACAAAGCCTCTGAGCTGGTCGTCAATGCCATGGGCTTTCTGGGCGTGCCCTACAAGCGTGGCGGCAACAGCGTCGAAACCGGTTTTGACTGCAGCGGCTTCGTGCGTTCCATTTATGAGCAGAGCGTGGGCCTGTTGCTGCCCCGCAAGGCAGAGCAGCAAGCGGCAGCCACGCAGCAAATTGACAAAACCGAGCTGCAGCCAGGCGATCTGGTGTTCTTCAACACCCTGCGGCGGGCCTTCAGCCACGTCGGCATCTACATCGGTGACGGCAAGTTCATCCATTCCCCGAAACCGGGCGCTGAGGTCCGCGTCGAAAGCATGGGTGTCAGCTACTGGCAGCGCCGCTTCGACGGTGCCCGCCGCGTCGTGCCTGCCAACGGCAGCAGTGCACAGGATTCGCTGCGCACACCGGTGGCCGCACTGGCACCCCGCCAGCAGCCCGGCATGACCGATACCGCCTCAGCCGCGGCACTGACAGCCAATCAGCAGTGGCAACTCCTGCAGCAGCAGGAACAACTGCGCCACTGAGCGCACCTCTGGGCGCTGCCCAGGCACGATCAATCCACGCGCTGCTGGATTGCAGCTGCAGTTTCCCCTCAGATTCCAGAACAGACCAAGCGCTCGGCTCGGTGTTTTGCAGCCCTGGCCGCGCGGGTTTACCCTGAAACTTCCGGCATCTTGGGCAGCGCCTTACTCGGGTATCGCCCCGGTCGGTACGCGCCCCGCCCTGCACCGCTAATATGGATCAGGCAAGCGTACGAAAAACACCGTCCCCCGAACCATCCTGCGAGGAGCAACTGAATGGCGAAACTCAATGTCAACGGCAAAGTGAGAGAGTTCAGCGCGGAGGATGACACCCCGCTGCTGTGGGTGCTGCGGGAGCAGCTTGAATTGACCGGCACCAAATACGGCTGCGGCATCGCCGCCTGCGGCGCCTGCACCGTCCACATTGATGGCGTGCCCACCCGCAGTTGCGTGCGCCCGGTGTCCACGATCACGGCGAAAGAAAAAATCGTCACCATCGAAGGCCTGTCGCCCAACGGTTCGCACCCGCTCCAGAAAGCCTGGGTGGCACTCGACGTGCCCCAGTGCGGCTATTGCCAGTGCGGCATGCTGATGGCAGCGGCTGCCCTGCTCAAGGAAAAGCCGAACCCCACCGACGCCGACATCGACCAGGCCATGACCAACATCTGCCGCTGCGGCACCTACAACCGGATTCGCGCCGGCATCAAGGCGGCTGCCAAAGGCGGTAGCACCAAGTCTGCCGCACTGGCCATCCAGCACACCGACGGGAGCACGACATGAGCGCCCGCAACACCCTGCCAGCCGGCACAGCCGCACTGAGCCGCCGCAGCTTTCTGGGTGCCTCAGCGGCCACCGGGCTGATCGTCGGTTTTCACATCCCGCTTGCGACGGCCGCCACCGCAGCCGGTGACACCCCCGAGGTCAATGCCTGGGTGGTGGTGAAGCCGGACGACACCGTGGTGATCCGGATTGCCCGCTCGGAGATGGGGCAAGGCTCCCTCACGGGTCTGGCCCAGCTCGTGGCGGAAGAACTGGAATGCAACTGGGCCAAGGTCACCACCGAGTACCCCACGCCCGCACAGAACCTGGCGCGCAACCGCATCTGGGGCAACTTCTCCACCGGTGGCAGCCGCGGCATCCGGGAGTCGCAGGACTATGTGCGCAAAGGTGGCGCCACCGCCCGCATGATGCTGGTGCAGGCCGCAGCCGACCAGTGGAAAGTGCCGGCCTCGGAGTGCCAGGCCGCCAACAGCGTGATCACCCACGGCCCGAGCAAGCGCACGGTCACCTATGGCAAGGTGGCTGCCGCTGCCGGCAAGCTGACGGTGCCCACGGAAGTCAAGCTCAAGGACCCGAAAGACTGGAAGCTGGTGGGCAAACGCCTGGCGCGCCTGGACACGGTGGACAAGGTCACCGGCAAGCAGGTGTACGGCGCCGACCTGAAGCTGCCCGGCATGCTCAATGCCGCCATCAAGGACTGCCCGGTGTTCGGCGGCAAGGTCAAGAGCTTCGATGCCGCCGCCATCGACAAGCGCCCCGGCATCAAGAAGGTGGTGCGGGTGGGCGACAGCGCCGTGGCCGTGGTCGCCGACACCTGGTGGCGCGCCAAGTCTGCACTGGACGCCATGCCGATTGAGTGGGACTACGGCGAGCATGCCAATGCCAGCAGTGCTGAATTTGCCAAGGTGCTGAAGACCGCGCTGGATGCACCGGATGCCGCCGTGGGCAACCAGAATGGCGACGTCAAGACCGCCCTCGCCGGTGCGGCGCGAAAGATCGAGGCGGTGTACTCCTACCCGCACCAGAACCACGCGACGATGGAACCGATGAACGCCACCGTGCGCTACACGCCAGAGCGCTGTGAGGTCTGGACGCCCACCCAAAACGGCGAAGCGGCGCTCGCTGCCGCCTCCGAGGCTTCGGGTCTGCCCGCATCGAAATGCGAGGTCTACAAGCTGCACCTGGGCGGCGGCTTCGGCCGGCGCGGTGCGGTGCACGACTGGGTCCGTCAGGCGGTGGACATCGCCAAGCAGATGCCGGGCGTGCCCGTCAAACTGCTGTGGACCCGTGAGGAAGACATGCAGCACGGCCGCTACCATCCGGTGACCCAATGCAAGATGACCGCCGGCCTGGACGCCGACGGCAACGTGACGGCGCTGCACATGCGGCTGGCTGGCCAGTCGATCCTGGCGGGCATTGCCCCGCAAAACGTGCGCAACGGCCTGGACCCGGTGCAGTTCCAGGGTCTCAATGCGCCCGGGCCCGAGGCCTCCATCGGCTACAGCTTCCCCAACCTGCTGGTGGACCACGCCATGCGCAACCCGCACGTGCCGCCCGGTTTCTGGCGCGGGGTGAACCTGAACCAGAATGCGATTTACCTGGAGTCGTTCATCGACGAAATCGCCTTTGCCACGCAGCAGGACCCGCTGGCCCTGCGCCGCAAGCTGATGGCCAAAAACCCCAAGCACCTGGCGGTGCTCAACGCCGTGGCCGAACGTGTGGGCTGGGGCAAGCCGCCGCCCAAGGGCGTCTTCCGCGGGCTGGCGCAGACCATGGGCTTTGGCAGCTATGTTGCGGCCTGCGCCGAAGTCTCGGTCAACAACGAGGGCGAGCTCAAGGTGCACCGCATCGTCGCAGCCACAGACCCGGGCTACGCCGTGAACCCGCAGCAGATCGAGGCGCAGGTCGAGGGCTCGTTTGCCTACGGCCTGTCAGCAGCGCTCTACGGCGAGTGCACGGTGAAGGACGGCCGCATTGAGCAGGACAACTTCAACACCTACCCGGTGCTCAAGCTTGCCGACATGCCGAAGGTGGAAACGGTGCTGGTGCCCTCCGGCGGCTTCTGGGGCGGTGTGGGTGAGCCCACCATCGCCGTGGCGGCGCCTGCAGTGCTCAACGCCATTTTTGCAGCGACCGGCAAGCGCATTCGCGATCTGCCCCTGAGGAACCACAGCCTCAAGAAGGCCTGAGCAGCACCCATGGCCATGCAGCACGCGCGCGCACTGCACGCAGCGATCTCAGGCGCTGCGATGCTGCTGGCCTCCTCGCTCATCCTGCTGTTCATGGCCTGGCCAGCTGCGGCGCAAGGCCAGACCCAGGCCCTGCGGGTCGTCGGTGACGCGCTGCTGGAGCCCTTGACCACCACACCCGGTGATGCGGTGCGCGGACGTGCGGTTGTGGCCAACCGGCAGGTGGGCCTGTGCTTGCTGTGCCACGCCGGGCCCTTCCCCGAGGAACGGTTTCAGGGCAACCTGGCGCCTGACCTGGCGGGCAGTGGCACCCGCTGGAGCGAAGGGCAACTGCGGCTCCGGCTGGTCAATGCACGGCAGTTGAACCCCGACAGCATCATGCCGGCTTACTTCCAGACGGAAGGGCTGAACCGCGTGAGCCAGGCCCTGCAGGGCCGGCCTCTGCTGTCCGCCCAGCAGATCGAGGACGTGGTGGCCCTGCTCGTGACGCTGCGATGACAATGAACACCATGAGTGCCTCCGTTCAATCCACTCGCCGCCGCGTGCTGGTGAGCACCGCCAGCCTTGGCATCAGTGCATGGCTGACACCGTGGGAAGCCAGCGCCCAGACCGATGACCTCGCGGCCGCCATCCAGGCCTACACAGGCGGCGCGCCGGTGCGTACCGGCAAGGTCAGGCTGACGGTGGCCGAGCTGGTGGACAATGGCAATGTGGTGCCCTTGCGGGTGTTGGTGGACAGCCCCATGACTGCCGGCGACCACGTCAAGGCGATTGCCGTGTTCAACCAGAAGAATCCGCAGCGCGACGTCGCCCGTTTCACGCTCGGCCCACGCGCCGGCAAAGCCATGGTGACCACGCGCATCCGCCTGGCCACGTCCCAGAAACTGGTAGCCGTGGCGCAGATGAGCGACGGCAGCTTCTGGTCGCATACGGTCGATGTGATCGTCACGCTCGCCGCCTGTATCGAAGGCGAAGCATGAGCCCCCACGGTTGCTCACTGCGCGTCACGCCCTGCCCTCCGCTCCCGCTGGTCATGAGGTGTCGAAGGATGCGCCTGCAGACTGGCAAGGCCATTTCCGCAGCCCTGGGTGATTGACATGGCCCGTACGCTCATCAACGCACCCACTGCCGCCAAGCGGGGCGAAGTCATCGAGATCCGCGCCACGATTGGCCACCCGATGGAAACCGGCTTTCGTGCCGGCGAAGACGGCAAGACGATAGCGCGCAACATCATCCAGCGCTTCAGCTGCCGCTACGGTGGCGAGCTGGTGTTCAGTGCCGAGCTGTTTTCAGCCATTTCTGCCAACCCGTACATCGCGTTTTTCACGACTGCCGTTGAAACCGGCACACTGACGCTGACGTGGGAAGGCGACCAGGGCTTCACGCACACCGAGACCCTGCCCTTGAGCATCACAGGCTGACTGGCGGCGCGCAATGGGCCTGTCTGCAGACGCTCATGCCCACGCGAGGCCCCGTCTTCGCGCATTACTCCTGATCGCTGCCGTACTGGCTTCCGCCACCGCCTTGAGCCGGGCAGCACCTGCAAGCGACACCCGCCGATCCGGCTTCGCCGACATGGGCCCCAGCACCCAGGCCATGCAGAAGGACGACACGCTCAACCCCGGCATGCTGTGGGTGCAAAGCGGCCAGACCTTGTGGAACCAGGCCACGGGGCAGAGCGGCAAGGCGTGCGCCAGTTGCCATGGCGATGCGGCGCAAAGCATGCGCGGCGTCGCCACCCGCTACCCGGCCTATGACAGTCGCCTGGGCAAACCCGTCACCCTCGGCCAGCGCATCAATCAGTGCCGGCAGACGCATCAGCAAGCCCCCGCCATGAAAGCGGAAAGCGAGGAATGGCTCGGCCTTGAGAGCTATGTGGCGCATCAGTCACGCGGGCTGCCCATCGCCCCGCCGGATGATGCGCGGCTGGCCCCTGCCCGGCAACGCGGGCAACAACTGTTTGTGCAGCGCATGGGGCAACTCAACCTCTCCTGCGCCCAATGCCACGACCAGAACGCAGGGGGGCGTCTGGGCGGCAGTGTGATCCCGCAGGCGCACCCCACGGGTTACCCGATCTACCGGCTGGAATGGCAGGGCATGGGTTCGCTGCAGCGGCGCCTGCGCAACTGCATGACGGGCGTGCGTGCGGAACCATTCGCCTATGGCACGCAGGAGATGGTCGAGCTGGAGCTGTACCTCGCGGCCCGAGCCAGGGGCATGGCCTCGGAAGCACCGGCGGTCCGGCCCTGAGCCGTCAGGCGTCCGCCAGCGGACATGACGCATCGGGCAGGGGCCAGCGGGAATACTTCAGAGCGTCTCATATCCGCAAAACTGCAAAAAAATGTGACCGGGTGACTCGATGCTTACAGCGGCAAACGCCCCCAAGGGTTTGCCCTGTATGTAGTCAGCTATCACCTGCCGGCGTGTCAACGGTGAAATACTGAACCACAAGCTGCACAGTGCCAAGTGCAGTTATTTTTACAAACGACAGGAGACAAGCATGCGAGTTATTCACATTGCCGGACAGAGCGCTGACATTGACGGCTGCAACGAAGACAGCGGCGTGGTGCGCAAGGTGAATCTGCCGCTGGCACGGCGCGAATTCCTGAAGGGTTCCGGTGTGCTCTTTGGCTCGCTCGCCACGGGCACCCTGCTGGCGGGCCTGGCACCGTCGAGTGCATGGGCGCTGGAGCTCAAGAAGCTGTCAACGGCTGAAGGTGAGACGCTGATGGCCATGGGCCGTGTGCTCTATCCCCACCAGAAGCTGCCCGACGCGGTCTACGCCCTGCTCGCCAAAGACCTGGACGCCAAGGCAGCCGGTGACGCAGGCGCCGCCAAACAGTTGCAGGAAGGCATTGCGTGGCTGAACAAATCGGCCGGCGGCAGCTTTGCCAAGGCCAGCGCCGCCCGCAAGGAAGAGATCGTGCGCGGCATGGAAGGTACGGCGTTTTTTGGCACCGTCCGCGGCCAGTGCATCACCTCGCTCTATGACAACGACATGGCTTATGCGGTGTTTGGTTACCCGGGCTCGGCCTGGGAAAAAGGCGGCTACATCACCCGCGGCTTCCAGGACCTCAAGTGGCTCCCTGCGCCGTCGAAGGAAGCCAGCCCACCACCCTACATGGGCTGAGCCTCTGGCCGAAAACACAAAACCAAATCGGAGACACACATGGCTAAATTTGATTTTGCGGACGACTCCGTTGTCCTGATCATCGGTTCGGGCGCAGGCGGTGGCACATTGGCCAACGAACTGTGCCAGAAGGGCATCAAGGTGGTGGTGCTGGAAGCCGGCGCCCTGCAGTCCAGCGCCACCTTCATCAATGACGAATGGAAGTCCTTCAGCCAGCTGGCGTGGCTCGACAAGCGCACCACCTCGGGCTCCTGGCGTGTGGCCAAGGACTTTGCCGGCCTGCCGGCCTGGATCTGCAAGACCGTGGGCGGCACTACCACCCACTGGGCCGGTGCTTCGCTGCGTTTTCAGGAGCATGAATTCCGCACAAAGACCGTGTACGGCGACCTCAAGGGCGCCAACCTGCTGGACTGGCCGATCACGCTGAAAGACCTGGAGCCCTATTACGCCAAGGCCGAATACAAGATGGGCGTGACCCGCACCAACGGCATTCCCGGCCTGCCCGGCAACAACAACTTCAAGGTTCTGCATGCGGGCGCCACCAAGCTCGGCTACAAGGAAGTGCACACCGGCAACATGGCCATCAACAGCCAGCCGCGCGACGGACGTGGCCGCTGCATGCAACTGGGTTTTTGCTTCCAGGGTTGCAAGAGCGGCGCGAAGTGGTCCACGCTGTACACAGAGATTCCCAAGGCAGACGCCACCGGCAACTTCGAGATCCGGCCGCAGTCGCACGTGTCACGCATTGAACACAATGCGGCCGGCAAGGTGACAGGCGTCGTATATTTCGACAAGGATGGCAAGGAGCAGCGCCAGAAGGCCCGCATCGTGTGCGTGGCCGGCAACTCCATCGAAACCCCGCGCCTGCTGCTGCTGTCGGCCTCCAACATGTTCAAGGACGGCCTGGCCAATTCGTCCGGCCAGGTCGGGCGCAACTACATGCGCCACATGACGGGCTCGGTCTACGCCGCCTTCAAGAACCCGGTGCACATGTACCGCGGCACCACCATGGCCGGCATTGTGCGCGACGAAGCCGGGCACAACCCGAACCGGGGCTTTGTCGGCGGTTACGAGCTGGAGACGCTCTCGCTGGGCATTCCGTTCATGGCCGCTTTCCTGAACCCGGGCGGCTGGGGCTCGGAATTCACCTGGTGGATGGACCGCTACACGCACCTCGCCGGCATGTGGCTGGTCGGCGAAGACATGCCGCGCGAAGGCAACCGCGTCACGCTCAACACCAATGTGAAGGACCAGTGGGGCAACTACGCACCGAACGTGCACTTTGACGACCATGACAACGACGTCGCCATGCGCAACCACGCCTTTACCCAGGGCGAGCGTATTTACCAGGCCGCCGGTGCAATCAAGACTTTCCGCACGCCGCCCTACCCCTCCACCCACAACATGGGCACCAGCCGCATGAGCGCCCGCCCGCAGGACGGCGTGGTGAACAAATGGGGGCAGACCCACGACATTCCCAACCTCTTCATCAGCGACGGCAGCCAGTTCACCACGGGTGGTGCGGAAAACCCGACACTCACCATCGTGACGCTGGCCATCCGGCAGGCCGACTACATTGCCCAGCAGATGACCGAGCGCGCAATCTGACCCCTGAATCCATTGATCCCCGGAGGTTTGCATGTGTGAATATTTTGTCAAGGCCGATCCCATCCAGTACGAGCAGCGCTCCAGGACAGTCCGCATCCGGAATGTGCTGACCAGCCTTCGCCTGGAAAACATGGTGTGGGACATCCTGGCCGAAATGGCCGAGGAAGAAGGCTGCACCACCAATGCGCTGATTGCCAAGTTCCACGATGAAATTCTCGCCCACCGGGGCGAGGTGCCGAACTTTGCCTCGTTCCTTCGGATCACCAGCATGCGCTACCTGCGGCGCTGCCTGCTGGCGCTGGAAAAGGAAAAGAACCCGCCGCAACCCGCGGTGGCGCTCAAGGTCCTGAACAACAGCCCTGCGTCGCAGCAGGCTTCGGACACCGCCCCAAAGGCGCTCACAGCGGTGGGACGGTAACCAACCTCCGCACCGCAGCCAGCTGCGCAGCGAGCCTGGCGACCACTGCACGCTCACACCGGTATTTCACTTTTGCCAAGGACGATTTTTTCATGCGCTTCACCACCGAAACCCACCCGGGCGTCAGCCCGGCAGTAGCTGACGCTACGCGCGGGTTCATCTTCAATCACGCCATGCTGCGGATCAAGAACCCGCGCATTGCGCTGGATTTTTACACCCGCCTGATGGGCATGCGCGTGCTGCGCAAGCTGGACTTTCCCGAGATGAAATTCTCGCTGTACTTCCTCCATCGCAGCGCCGAAGGCGAGACGGCACCTGAGGATACGGGGGAACGCACCGCCTGGACATTCGGCCAGCGCGGCATTCTTGAGCTGACCCACAACTGGGGCACCGAAGACGATCCCGACTTCAAATACCACGACGGCAACGCCCAACCGCAGGGCTTTGGCCACATCTGCTTTTCGGTGCCTGACCTGGACGCGGCGGTGGCCTGGTTCGACCAGAACCAGGTGCCATTCGTCAAGCGCGCAGACCAGGGAAAGATGAAGGATGTCGCCTTCATCAAGGACCCGGACGGTTACTGGATTGAAATCGTGGAGCCCGCGAGGCTCAAGAACCTGGGGCTTTGATGACCATGCACCGCAACGCTCATACCAGCCTGAAAATCAGCACGATACGAAACGTCGTCATCGTGGCCGCGGCCTCGTGTCTGGCCTTCAGCAGTTTGGCAAACGAAGCGCTGGCCCGGAAAAACGACTGCCTCGGTTGCCACGCCATCGCCGTCAAACTGGTCGGGCCGGCCTATAAAGACGTTGCGGCCAAATACGCCGGACAATCCGAGGCTGCCGACCGGCTGGCAGACAGCATCCGCAATGGCAGCGTGGGCAAATGGGGCGACATTCCCATGCCCGCTCACCCCAAGCTGTCGGCGGCTGACGCCAAAAAACTTGCCGAATGGGTGCTGAAGGCCAAGTGACCCGCTACCGATGAAATCCATCGCCCGCCCAAAGCGCCTTGATAGGCAGGACCCACCAGACGAATTGGCCGTGGCCCAGTCGTTCGGTACCCGTGCCGGCCGGCGCATCACCCAACGGGCAGCACGGCCGCGTCAAAGGTCACCTTGACCGGCACGCACCGATTCAGCGTCTGGATCACCACACAGGATCGCTCGGCGGTCCGTGTCAACTGCACCAGACGTTGTGGTTCGGTCGATGGCACCACCCGCAATCGCACGTCTACTGCAAACGACTGAAAGCCGACGGGTACCGTCGGGTCCATGCCCAGGACACCACGCACATCGACATCACCACGCGCATGCACCTGCAGCTCCGTGATATCCACCTGAAGACCGGTGGCAACCATGCGCAAGCTGGCCTCCTGACAACTGGCGATGGCCGCGCAGAGCAGATCACCCGGGCACGGGGCATCGTGCGGACCACCGAGCGCATGGTGCACGGCGAATCCAAAGGGCACCGTCGGCCCGCCGCCCACCCGCACCTCCCCATGGAACGGCTCCTGCAGCCCGACGCTGCCAGTGGATGCGTGGTCGGTGACGCGCGCCAGCGCCGGGTTCTGGCGGTAGCTGTTACGCAGCGCGGCTTGGCGCTGGCGCAATTGTTCCGTGATGTTCACGGCGTGCTCCTCAACGGCGTGTGATGACGATTTCGAGGTAGTCGCTGGGCACCACCAGACTGCTGTCACCCCGGGTATTGAACCGGGCCAGCAGTTCCACCAGATCGCTCTCCAGGGCCGGGCCTTTGTCACCCAGTGCCAGAAAGGCCTTGTGCACGGGGCCATACCAGGTGCGGAACACCTCCAGCCAGTGCTGGGCCGAGCGGTAGCGGAAATTGAACTGACGCTTCGCGCAGTGGATGTCGGTGGCGCCTTTACCAAACAACGCCTGCAAGCGTGACTCGGTCCCCCACAGTGCAGGCGATTGCACACCGGCCGGTGGTGGCAGGTGCTTGCCGATGGTCTTGAAGACCTGGCCAATGAAGCCGTCTGGCGTCCAGTTGGCCATCGCGATGCGCCCGCCGTTGCGGCACACCCGCAGCAATTCAGCCGCGGCCTTTTCCTGGTGCGGCGTGAACATCACACCGAACGTCGAGATGATGAGGTCAAACTGACCATCCGCATACGGCAGCGCCTCGGCGTCGGCGATCTCAAAGGTGACGGCCAGGCCTTCAGCCTCGGCGCGCGAACGCCCCCGCTCCAGCAAAGTGCCGACATAGTCGGTAGACACCACGCGCGCACCGCGCCGGGCGGCGGCCAGTGTGGCGTTGCCATTGCCGGCAGCCACATCGAGCACGAACTCGCCTGTCAAAACGTCTGCGGCCTCACACAGCGTTTCGCCGACGATCTGCAGCGTGGTGCCCACCACCGCGTAGTCGCCCGACGACCATGCGGCCTGCTGCTTCTGCTTCACCGCGGCAAGGTCGGGGGCCGCAGCAGCGGTCGCCAGAGGTGCGACATTCGAAACGGGGGAATTCATGACGCTGAACATACAGGTCTCCTTGGAATGAGTTCATCGTCCGATTGGCGATGTGCTGGCAGTGTGGTTCGGAACGCCCGCCGGATCCTGCCAAAGGCACCGGCAAAACTGACCTTCCATCCGGCAGTTGTGGCGAGGTGTCAGCCGGGTTGCCCGAGCGTCCCGGAAGCCTGACCAACCGTCCGGCCAATCGCTACGCAGAGACGGCGGGTTGCCACGGCCCGGGGAGCCACAGCACAATCAGGGCCATCACTGCCCATGGAGTTCCGAACATGTCTGACTCGTCCATCTCCCTCTGCCTGCAGCGCGCTGAAGATGCTTTTGCGCAGAAGCCCGGCCTGGCCTTGCAGGCTGACGCGCCAGCGAAGGCAGTTCTCACGGACGGCCTGGCGATGCAGGTGACCCATCCTTCAGGGCACACACTGAACACCGACATGCCCGTCACCCTGGGTGGGAGCGGTACCCACACGGCCCCCGGCTGGCTGATGCGTGCCGGGCTGGCGTCGTGCACAGCGACGGTGATTGCCATGCGCGCCGAGCGCCTGGGCATTCGCCTGACACGGCTTTCCGTTACGGCCAGCAGCCGCTCTGACGCCCGTGGGCTGCTGGGCCTGGACCCGCTGGTCCCTGCCGGCCCCCTGGAAGTGAAGCTTGACATCGACATTGACGCGCAGGGACAAACCCCCGAGACCCTGGCCGAGCTGGTCGCGTGGGCCGACGCGCATTCGCCGGTCACCAACGCACTGCGCCGCGCCATCGACGTGCAATCGCACGTGCGCTACGGCGCCACAACACCTGCCTGACGATGGATGCATTGTCCGAAGTGCTGCGCGTGGTGCGCCTGAGCAGCGCGATCTTCTTCAACGCCCGCTTCACGGCCCCCTGGTGCTTCAGCTCGCCGGCGGCGGCCGATGTGATGCAGACCCTTCACCCCGGTGCCGAGCGGCTGGTGGTTTTCCACCTGCTCACCGAAGGCCAATGCCATGTACAGATCGAGGGCGACCCGCCACAAGTACTGAATGCCGGCGATGTGATCATTTTTCCGCATGGCGACGCCCATCTGATGGCTTCAGCCCTGGGTGTGGCGCCCGCCGGACCGACCGACCTGCAGGCCATTCTCAAGCGCCGTCCACATCTGCTGAAGTACGGTGGCGGCGGTGAGGCCACCCGCTTTGTCTGCGGCTACCTGGTCTGCGATCCGAGGCTGTGCCGCTCCATCCTGAGTGCGCTTCCGGCCATGCTGATCGTGAGTCTGCGCACCCACGGCGAGAAGGACTGGCTGGAGCAGTCCATCCACTACGCAGTGGCAGAGGCCGCCTCGCCAAGGCCTGGCGGTGAAGGCGTGCTGGCCAAGCTCTCGGAGGTGCTGTTCGTCGAAACCTTGCGACGCCACATCGCCCAACTGCCCGCCGAGCAGACCGGCTGGCTGGCCGGCCTGCGGGATCGCCTGGTGGGCAAGGCCCTGTCCCTGATGCACGAGCGCCCGCAAGAAGCGTGGACCCTGGAGCAGCTGGCCCGTGAGGCGGGCACCTCCCGCTCGGTACTGGCCGAGCGCTTCAGCCACTTCGTCGGGCAGGCGCCGATGAGCTACCTGACGCACTGGCGCATGGCGCTCGCTGCCAACCTGCTGTGCCACAGCTCGCTGGGCATGGACCAGATCGCGGCCGAGGTCGGCTACAGCACCGACACCGCCTTCAGCCGCGCCTTCCGGCGCGAGTTCGGTGTTCCGCCGGCCAGTTGGCGACGGCAGCAGTCCGGACCAGCGGCGTTGCCGGCGAATCCTGCGCCGCCTTGAGCGCCCCACTGCAACACTCCAGAGCCGCTGGCATGCAAGTTGCTGACCCCAGAGTGCCTCTGGGTCGGCCGCATGTCCAAATGGTTTGAACACAGCCTGCTTGGTGGCTCCACTTCATCAAGGAGCCTTCATGAAACGTCGTGAAATTCTGGCAGCCGGTGTCGCTGCCATCGCAGCGCCGGCCTTCGTCAACGCCCAAAGTACATGGCCCTCGCGCGGTCCGGTCAAACTTGTGGCGCAATTTCCGCCGGGTGGTCTGGTCGATACGGTGTCGCGCATGATGGCGCCGCACCTGTCGCAGGCGCTGGGCCAGACGGTGGTGGTCGAAAACCGCGCAGGCGCCGGGGGTCTGGTGGGCACCGACTATGTATCCAAACAGCCCGCCGATGGCTACACCCTGCTGGTCAGCCACGCATCGGTGCACATCTACGCCACAGCCACCCGCAAGACCATGCCCTTTGATCCGGTGAATGATTTTTCCCACATGGGCATGCTGGTCGAGGCACCGATGGTGCTGCTGGTGCGCGCGCAGTCGCCCTTCCAGACGCTGGATCAGTACCTCACCGCGGCCAAGACCAAGCCGGTGCGTTACGGCTCGTCGGGCATTGGCTCTGCCAACCACCTGTTTGGCGAAATGCTCAAGATCGAAGGCAAGGCACCCCAGCACGACCACATCCCCTACCAAGGCAGCGCGCCTGCCATGCAGGATTTGCTGGGCGGTCAGATCGACAGCCTGCTGGACCCGATCACCACCAACGTCGCCCAGTTGAAAGCCGGCTCGCTGCGGGCCCTTGCGGTGTCAACGCCCAACCGTCTGCCGGCATTGCCCAGCATTCCCACGTTTGCCGAACTCGGCTTCCCCAAGCTGACGGGCTCCCAGTGGCTGGGACTGTCAGCACCGAAAGGCCTGCCAGCACCCATCCTGCAGCGTTTGACAGCGCTGATTCCGGAAATTCTGGCCAAACCGGACATCGCCGCCCGGCTGGAAGAGATTCAAACCCTGCCCCGCAAAAACGCTGTGGTCGGCACCGAGTTTGTGCAACTGATCAATTCACAGATCGACACCTGGCGCAGCGTCGCCAAGCTGGCCAACGTTGAAGTGATAACATAAATTTCAGCCCCCACATCCGCAGCCCATACTCACAGGAGTACCTTGATTGAACACCGCCCGCGCCCTTTCAGGTGACACGGCCAGCGCTGCCGATGTGGTCAACGAATTCCTGCGGCTCATCATGCTGCCCGACCCGGTGGCCGCCAGCCGATTCACGGCCCCCGACATGAAGATTCTCTTTACCGGCGGCCGCGCGATGGGCGCACCTGCGGATTGCACCAAGTTCAATGCATCGCGCTACAAATGGGTGAAAAAAAGGATCGAACGCACCGAAACGGTCATCGCCGGCTCGAACGGTGCGGCCCCTGACGAAGCCGTGGTCTATAGCCTGGGCACCCTGTACGGCGAGTGGCCCGACGGCACACCTTTCGAAGGCAACCGCTATGTGGACCGCTACGTCGTCAAGGGCGGACTGATCACCGACATGGATGTGTGGAATGACAGCGCCGAGTGGCTGCTGGTGCGCGCGGGCTTGGCCACCCTGTGACGCGCGCCAGTCCAGGGACGGCAGCCATCTCCAAGGGCTCTTCAGGTTACGACCGGGATGGTGACCTCACAGCTTATGACACCAAGCGCTGCTGAGACACACCAGCGCCAGCGTATTCAGCACGGACGCAGCACAGCGTTCCCTCCTGCCTGATTCACCGGTTAACTGGGGTTCGCCGGACCTGTGCATCTTGCTCACACACAAAGTAAAAAGCCCGAACCGGTCACGATTCGGGCTTTTCGGGTTGCCGGGATGAGTGGCTTATTTGCGTGCCGGTGGCAAGTCGGTGCAGCTGCCGTGCGCCACTTCCGCCGCCATGCCGATGCTTTCGCCCAGCGTCGGGTGCGGGTGGATGGTCTTGCCGATATCGACGGCGTCGGCACCCATCTCGATGGCCAGCGCGACCTCGCCGATCATGTCGCCGGCGTGCGTGCCGACCATGCCGCCGCCCAGAATCTTGCCGTGGCCATGGGCCTCGGGTGAATCATCGAACAGCAGCTTGGTGAAGCCTTCGTCGCGGCCATTGGCAATGGCGCGGCCCGAGGCGTTCCAGGGGAACAGGCCTTTCTTGACCTTGATGCCCTGCGCCTTGGCCTGGTCTTCGGTCAGCCCGACCCAGGCGATCTCGGGGTCTGTGTAGGCCACGCTCGGAATCACGCGGGCATTGAATGCGGCGCTCGCCAGTTCCTTGTTGCCCTGCAGCTCACCGGCAATCACCTCGGCCGCCACATGGGCCTCATGCACGGCCTTGTGGGCCAACATGGGCTGCCCGACGATGTCACCGATGGCAAAGATATGCGGGACGTTGGTGCGCATCTGGATGTCGACCGGGATGAAGCCGCGGTCCGTGACGCTGATACCCGCCTTGTCGGCGGCAATCTTCTTGCCGTTGGGCGTGCGGCCCACGGCCTGCAACACCAGATCGTAGGTTTGTGGTGCGGGTGCGCCCTCGCCTTCAAAGGTCACCTCAATGCCGGCCTTGGTGGCCTTGGCGCCTACGGTTTTGGTCTTGAGCATGATGTTGTCAAAACGCGGGGCGTTCATCTTTTGCCAGACCTTCACCAGATCGCGGTCGGCGCCCTGCATCAGGCCGTCCATCATCTCGACCACATCGAGGCGTGCGCCCAGCGTGGAGTACACCGTGCCCATTTCCAGACCGATGATGCCGCCGCCGAGGATCAGCATGCGCTTGGGCACTTCCTTCAGGCCCAGCGCGCCGGTGGAGTCCACCACGCGAGGATCGTCGGGCATGAAAGGCAGGCGCACCGCCTGCGAGCCTGCGGCAATGATGCAGTTCTTGAAGGCGATGGTCTGTTTTTTGCCCGATTTTTCCTGGGCACTGCCTGTGGTTTCTTCCACCTGCAGGTGATGGCTACCCACAAACTGGCCCAGACCCCGTACCACGGTGACCTTGCGCATCTTGGCCATGGCCGTCAGCCCGCCGGTGAGCTTGCCGACCACTTTTTCCTTGTGGGTGCGCAGCTTGTTGATGTCGAGCGTGGGCTCGCCAAAGCTCACACCCAGGCTGTCGAAATGCTTGACCTCGTCCATCACCGCCGCCACGTGCAACAAGGCCTTGGAAGGAATGCAACCGACGTTCAGGCAGACCCCGCCCAGCGTGGCGTAGCGTTCGACCAGCACCACCTTCAGGCCGAGGTCGGCTGCACGGAAAGCCGCCGAATAGCCGCCGGGCCCGGCACCCAGCACCAGCACATCGCAGTCCAGGTCGGCCGTGCCGGCAAAACTGGCTGCAGCGGGCGCGGCCAAAGGTGCGGATGGCGCAGCCGCTGGCGCTGGCGCTGGCGTTGCTGCGGCCGCTGGGGCAGCAGCAGCAGCCGGTGCAGTCGCAGAAGAAGCCGCCCCACTGGCTTCCAGTGTGAGCACAAGCGATCCTTGCTTGACCTTGTCGCCCAGCTTGACGCGAAGCTCCTTGACCACACCGGCTTGCGACGCCGGGATTTCCATGGAGGCCTTGTCGCTTTCGACGGTGATCAGGCTCTGCTCGGCCTGGATGGTGTCGCCGGGCTTGACCAGCACTTCGATCACGGTCACTTCGTCAAAGTCACCGATGTCCGGCACCAGAATATCAACGAGGGAAGATGCACTCATTTGGAGGCTTTCAATTTGAGGGTGAATATCTCGACCGGTCCCGCGGTGTTCTTGTCGAACTCGCAACCGGCATTCATGCCAGCCATCGCGACTTCGCGGGCCGTCTTGGCACGGGTCCAGACGGCGTGCATGGCACCCAGCGCAAAGCTGCGGCCAGAGCCAATGCCCCAGAACTCCTTGAACTCGAACACTTCGCGGTAGCTGTAAAGGCCGTAAATCCCGCTGGCATTGGCGATGACCACGGTGAACTGACTGGACTCGTAAGGGTCGTTGTCGTCTTCCTTGGTCTGCAGAAAGAACGACTCCTTGAGCAAGGGGTGCAGCTTGATGAAGGTTTCGAACACCTCATCGCGCGAGCCCAGCTTGAGCTGATCCTTGGGCAAGGCAGCCATGGCCAGGCGCAGCACCGGAAAGTGCGCCACCGTGCCGGCCATGCCCACATAGCTGATGCCGGCAGGCGTGTCGACCTTGAAGATCTTCCCGTTGGCTTCATAGCGGTGCGACAGACTGGTGTCCCCAAAGGTCACCAGCGTGTCGGCTGCGATGGCCACTTGCCCGGCTTTCTTGACGACGACAAGCGTTGTCATTGGCTGGCCTCAGGCCTCAAAGCAGAACACGACGGAAGTCCGCCAGAATCTGGCCCAGGTAGGCGTTGAAGCGGGCAGCTGCGGCGCCATCGATCACACGGTGATCCCAGGTGAGCGACAGCGGCAGCATCAGGCGCGGCTGGAAGACCTTGCCATCCCACACCGGTTCCATCTGGCTCTTGCACACACCCAGGATGGCCACCTCGGGCGCGTTGATGATGGGCGTGAAGTAACGCCCGCCAATGCCGCCGAGGCTGGAGATGGTGAAGCAGGCACCGCTCATGTCAGCCGGGCCCAGCTTGCCGTCACGCGCCTTCTTGGCGAGTTCGCCCATTTCCTGGCTGATCTGCAGCACGCCTTTTTTGTCGGCGTCCTTGATCACGGGCACCACCAGCCCGTTGGGCGTATCAGCGGCAAAGCCGATGTGGAAGTACTGCTTGTAAATCAGGGCGTCGCCATCGAGCGAGCTGTTGAACTCGGGGAATTTCTTGAGCGCAGCCACGCAAGCCTTGATGAGGAAGGCCAGCATGGTGACCTTGACACCCGACTTCTCGTTTTCCTTGTTGGTCGACACGCGGAAGGCTTCGAGGTCGGTGATGTCGGCGTCGTCATGGTTGGTGACGGCCGGAATCATGATCGCGTTGCGCAGCAGATTGGCGCCACTGATCTTCTTGATGCGGCCCATTTCCTTGCGCTCGACCGGGCCGAACTTGCTGAAGTCGACCTTGGGCCATGGCAACAGATCCAGACCGGCACCGCCACCCGAAGCCGCTGGCGCCTTGGCCGCCTGCGCCTGGGTGCGTGTGTCGCCAGCCATCACAGCCTTGGTGAAAGTCTGCACATCGTCCTGGGTGATACGGCCCTTGGGACCAGTGCCCTTGAGTTCCGCCAGCGGCACGCCCAGTTCACGGGCGAACTTTCGGACCGACGGTGAAGCATGCGGGAGATTGCCCTGGGGTGGCGCGGTCGGATCGTGTGCAGGTGCTGCCGCCGGTGCGGCGACCGAAGGTGCTGGTGCCTGCGATGCAACGGCTGCAGGCGCGGGCGCAGCAGCAGGTGCTGCCGCCTGCGCCGCAGCTGGTGCAGCAGCCGCAGCCGCAGCCGACCCTTCGAGGATGGCCAGCAGATCACCGATGTTGACAGTATCTCCCAGCTTGACCTTGAGCTCTTTGAGCACGCCGGCGGCAGAAGACGGGATTTCCATTGAGGCCTTGTCGGACTCGACCGTGATCAGCGACTGCTCGGCCTTGATGGTGTCACCCACCTTGACCAGCACCTCAATCACCGACACGTCCTTGAAGTCGCCAATGTCGGGGACATGCACTTCCACGGGTCCGGATGCTGCGGCCACCACGGGGGCAGGTGCCGCAGCGGGTGCAGGTGCGGGTGCAGCGGCCGGAGCTGCAGAAGCGGCTGCCGGAGCCGCGGCGCCGGCGGCGGCAGCCCCCGCCACGTCCAGCGTCAGCACCACCGAGCCCTGCTTGACCTTGTCGTCCAGCTTGACTTTGAGCGCCTTCACCACGCCGGCATGGCTGGAAGGAATTTCCATCGACGCCTTGTCTGACTCGACGGTGATGAGCGACTGCTCGGCTTTGACGGTGTCGCCGGGTTTGACCAGCAATTCAATCACGGTGACTTCATCGAAGTCGCCAATGTCGGGGACCTGAATTTCTACGGTTGCCATGTTCTTTGTCTCCAGGTCGGTATCAGGCGTACAGGGGATTGATTTTGTCGACACTGATGCCGTACTTCTTGATCGCCTCGGCTACCTTGGCGGCTGGCACGGTGCCCTCTTCGCTCAAGGCCTTGAGTGCGGCCACCACAATGTAATGGCGGTTGACCTCGAAGTGCTCGCGCAGCTTGCTGCGGAAATCGCTTCGGCCAAATCCGTCGGTGCCCAGCACCTTGTAAGTCCGGCCCTTGGGGATGAACGGCCGGATCTGCTCGGCGTAGGCTTTCATGTAGTCGGTCGACGCAACCACCGGGCCGGCGTGCTTTTCCAGTTGCTGGCCCACAAACGGCACGCGCGCCTTCTCGGTCGGGTGCAGCAGGCTCCAGCGCTCGGCGTCCTGGCCATCACGGGCCAGTTCGTTGAAGCTCGGGCAGCTCCAGACATCGGCCGCCACGCCCCACTCTTTTTCGAGCAGTTCCTGGGCGGCAATCGATTCGCGCAGGATGGTGCCGGAACCCAGCAACTGCACGCGTGGTGCAGGGGTGCCCTTGGCCGGCGCGCTGGCACCTTCCTTGCAGAGGTACATGCCCTTGATGATCTGCTCTTCGGTGCCGGGTTTCAGGCCGGGCATCGGGTAGTTTTCGTTCAGCAGGGTGATGTAGAAGTACACGTTGTCCTGCTTCTCGACCATGCGCTTGAGGCCATGGTGCAGGATCACGCCGACTTCGTGTGCAAAGGTCGGGTCGTAGGAAATGCAGTTCGGAATGGTGCCGGCCAGGATGTGGCTGTGGCCGTCTTCGTGCTGCAGGCCTTCACCGTTGAGCGTGGTGCGGCCCGAGGTGCCGCCCAGCAGGAAGCCACGTGCCTGCATGTCACCTGCCGCCCAGGCCAGGTCGCCAATGCGCTGGAAGCCGAACATCGAGTAGTACACATAGAAGGGCACCATGATGCGGTTGTTGGTGCTGTACGACGTGGCTGCCGCAATCCAGCTGCTCATGCCGCCGGCTTCGTTGATGCCTTCCTGCAGGATCTGGCCCTTGACGTCTTCCTTGTAGTACATCACCTGGTCTTTGTCGACCGGTGTGTATTGCTGACCGGCCGGGTTGTAGATGCCGATCTGGCGGAACAGGCCTTCCATGCCGAAGGTCCGGGCCTCGTCCACCAGGATGGGCACCACGCGGGGGCCCAGGGCCTGGTCACGCAGCAACTGGGTGAGGAAGCGCACATAGGCTTGCGTGGTGGAAATCTCGCGGCCTTCTGCCGTGGGTTCCATCACCGACTTGAAGGTGTCGAGCGAGGGCACGGTGAAGCTTTCGTCCGCCTTGACGCGGCGGTGCGGCAGATAACCACCGAGTGCCTTGCGACGCTCGTGCAGGTAGCGCATTTCGGGGGTGTCTTCGGCCGGCTTGTAGAAGGGAATGTCGGCCAGCTGGCTGTCAGGGATGGGAATGTTGAAGCGGTCGCGGAAGGCCTTGATGTCTTCGTCGGCCAGTTTCTTGGTCTGGTGGACGTTGTTCTTGCCCTCGCCGATCTTGCCCATGCCAAAACCCTTGACGGTCTTGATCAGCAGCACGGTGGGCTGGCCCTTGTGGTTGACCGCCGAATGGAAGGCCGCATAGACCTTCTGCGAATCGTGGCCGCCGCGGCGCAGGTTGAAGATGTCGTCGTCGCTCATCTTGGCGACCATCTCCAGCGTCTTGGGGTTCTGGCCGAAGAAATGCTTGCGCACGTAGGCGCCGTCGTTGGCCTTCATGGCCTGGTAGTCGCCGTCGACGGTGTCCATCATGACCTTGCGCAGCGCACCGTCCTTGTCGCGGGCCAGCAGCGGGTCCCAGTTGCTGCCCCAGATCAGCTTGATCACGTTCCAGCCGGCGCCGCGGAATTCACCCTCCAGCTCCTGGATGATCTTGCCGTTGCCGCGCACCGGGCCATCCAGGCGCTGCAGGTTGCAGTTGATGACAAAAACCAGGTTGTCGAGCTTCTCGCGGGCCGCCAGGCCAATGGCCCCCATCGACTCGACCTCGTCCATCTCGCCGTCGCCGCAGAAGACCCAGACTTTGCGGTTTTCGGTGTTGGCAATGCCGCGGGCATGCAGGTACTTGAGGAAGCGCGCCTGGTAGATCGCCATCAGCGGGCCCAGGCCCATGGACACCGTGGGGAACTGCCAGAAATTGGGCATCAGCTTCGGATGCGGATAGCTCGACAGGCCCTTGCCGTCGACTTCCTGCCGGAAATTGAGGAGCTGCTCCTCGGTCAGGCGACCTTCCAGGTAGGCGCGGGCGTACACGCCAGGCGATACATGGCCCTGGATGTAGAGGCAGTCGCCACCATGGTTTTCGCTCTCGGCATGCCAGAAGTGGTTGAAACCTGCACCAAACATGCTGGCCAGTGAGGCAAACGAGCCGATGTGCCCGCCGAGGTCGCCACCATCCACCGGGTGCAGGCGGTTGGCCTTGACCACCATGGCCATGGCGTTCCAGCGCATGTAGGCGCGCAGGCGTTCCTCGATCTCGAGGTTGCCGGGGGAGCGCTCCTCCTGGTCGGCTTCAATGGTGTTGACATAGCCCGTGTTGGCCGAGAAAGGCATGTCGATGCTTTTCTGGCGGGCATGTTCGAGCAGCTGTTCCAGCAGGAAATGGGCGCGCTCCGGGCCCTCGCTCTCAATGACGGCCGACAGCGCGTCCATCCATTCGCGGGTCTCCTGGGTGTCCTTGTCCAGCGCCTCGTTGGCGGCGGCACGCAAGTTGTCCGTGCCAGCCTGATCGGGATTCGCAGCCATGTGTTTGTCTCCTGCTTGATGCTTGTGAAGCTTGTTTCCCTGCGCAGCGACCTCTTGTCGGGCCGCTTGCAGGGCCGTTGCCTAAGGTGCGTTCACGTGTTGTAAACCCAAATTAGATTCAAGTCCCTAGTTTCTCATAATATTTTCATAATTTCAAATAGTGCTTATTGATTTCACATTAAGAAATATAAAAGATTGCACGCAATCATCTGGGTCCGTGCACCGGCACGCGACAAGACCGGCACAAGACCGTTGAAAACCGCAGGGCTCCAGCGGCAGCAAATGCTTCTGACCTTAAACTGCATCTCCCGTACGGAATCCCATGGCCCAGCAAGACACCCTGCCCCCCCCAGCCACCACCAGCCCGGCGCCACTGGCCCTGTGGCGCCGCTGGTGGCGCAAGCAATCGCCCTCGCGGCAAGACCGCTTCATCACGCTGGGCCCGCTGGCTGCGGTGATTCTTTTCCTGGCGGCGGTGATTGCCGCCTTCGGTTACCTGCGCATCGAAGAGATCGACCGGGAGCAGCAGGCCGTCAAGCGCGACGTCGAATATGCCCAGCAGCGGCTGCGCCTTCGGCTGCTGGAGCGGCAGGAGCAACTGATGCGGATCGGCCGGGACGTGTCCAACAAGGAAGTGGACCGCGAGGAGTTCATTTCCCAGGCCGAGTCGCTCGTGAACCAGTACCCGGAGCTGATGGCAGTGACCTGGGTCGACAGCAAGCGACGGGTGGTGGTGGCCTATGCGTCCCCCAGCGCCAACGCCGGCCAGCTTCGCAGTGCAGGCGAAACGCTCAAGAACGGCGAAACCGACGGCACCTACGAGCTGGCGCGCGACCTGCGCCAGCCGGTGTATTCGAGACCGCTGGTGGCCAGGGAATCAAGCGGCTACAAAACCCCCACCCTGCAACTGCAGGTGCCGCTGGACGACCAGGGCAAGTTTGCCGGCGTCATCATGGGCGAATACTCCATCGATGGGCTTCTGCGCTTTGGCGTACCCACGGAAGTGGCCGCCAAATACGCGGTGACGCTGGTGACCGACAAGAACGAAGTACTGGCCGGCAGCATGCCACCGCCGCGCAACCGCGTGGCACGCCTGCTGCCCTGGTCCGACGCTGCTGCCGAGTACGAGATTCCCGTGTCCCCCGTAGGCAATGGCCTGCTGATTCGGGCCGAGGGCTACCGCGCCTCGCTGGGCGTGGTCGGCAGCGGCTTCTTCTGGCTGGTCAGCGCCTTGAGCGCGCTCACGGTGTGGATGCTGCTGGGTACCTGGCGCCACACACGCCGCCGCGTCCAGGCGCAGCAGGCCCTGATTTCCGAGACCAATTTCCGGCGCGCGATGGAAAACTCCATGCTGACCGGCATGCGTGCGCTGGACCTACAGGGCCGCATCACCTATGTGAACCCGGCCTTTTGCCAGATGACAGGCCTCACCGAAGCCGAACTGGTCGGGCAGACGCCACCCTTCCCCCATTGGCCGGAGTCCGAGATCGATATCCTGATGGCCCGACTGGACGATGAACTGCATGGCCGCACGCCGCCGGGCGGGTTTGAGGTACGCGTCCAGCGCAAGAATGGCCAGATTTTTGACGCCCGCATGTATGTCTCGCCGCTGATCGACCCGCGCGGCCAGCAGACGGGCTGGATGACCTCGATGACGGACATCACCGAGCCCAAGCGGATTCGGGAGGAATTGTCCGCCTCCTATGAACGCTTCACCACCGTGCTGGAGGGGCTGGATGCCGCGGTGTCGGTGGCCCCCCTCGGCAGCGAGGAACTGCTGTTTGCCAACAAGCTCTACCGCGCGTGGTTCGGCGCCGAGGTGTCCGGGCATGTGAACCTGATTGCGCAGGCTGGCGTTCCAGCCGCCGCCCCCAGCGAGGATGCCATGGACGCCGTGGATGGACTGGCGGGCCTGCCCACGGATACCCTGACCGATGCCCTGGCAGAAAACGCCGAGATTTTTGTGCCTGAACTGGCCAAGTGGCTGGAAGTGCGCTCGCGCTATCTCACCTGGGTCGATGGCCGCCTGGCGCAGATGGTGATTGCCACCGACATCACCCCGCGCCGACATGCCGAGGAACAGGCGGCGCTGCAGACCGAGCGGGCCCAGACCGCCAGCCGCCTGATCACCATGGGCGAGATGGCCTCCAGCGTGGCGCATGAACTGAACCAGCCGCTCACCGCCATCAACAACTATTGCAACGGCATGGTGTCGCGCATCAAGGCTCAGCAGATCAGCAATGAAGACCTGCTGGTGGCACTTGAAAAGACAGCCCGGCAGGCGCACCGGGCGGGGCAGATCATCCAGCGCATCCGCTCCTTCGTGAAGCGCAGCGAGCCCAACCGCAGCCGCTCGGATGTGGCCACCATCGTGAGCAATGCGATGGAGCTGGCCGACATCGAATTGCGGCGCCACCATGTGCGCCTGTCGCATTACATCGCGGCACGCCTGCCGCCCATCCTGGTCGATCCGATCCTGATCGAGCAGGTGCTGATCAACCTGATGAAGAATGCGGCCGAATCCATCGAGCAGGCCCGGCTGCCGGCAGCGCGGCGCAGCGTGGAACTGCGCGTGGTGCCCAAGACCATTGACGACCAGTCTGTGGTCGAGTTTTCGGTGCTGGATTCGGGCCGCGGACTTTCGCCGGAAGTGATGGGGCGCCTTTACGAGGCGTTCTACTCCACCAAGGCCGAAGGCATGGGCATCGGCCTCAAGCTTTGCCGCAGCATTGTGGAGTCCCACCAGGGCAGGATGGATGCGGAGAACCTCTACAATGGCGAAGAAGTCGTCGGGTGTCGCTTCACCTTCTGGCTGCCGGTGACGCCCCTGCTGTCATCTGCGCCAGCCGCCGACGGCGCAGCCACCCGGGACACACGCATTCATTGAATCAATCAAAGAGACAAGGCAGGACCACACTGCCGGTAAAAAGAAACCAAGAAGACGAATTTCACTGAAAAGGTTTGGCATGAGTTTGATCCCGAAAAAAGGCACGGTCTACGTCGTTGACGACGATGAAGGCGTGCGCGACTCACTGCAATGGCTGCTCGAAGGCAAGGACTACCGGGTGCGTTGCTACGACTCGGCAGAGACCTTCCTCTCCCGCTATGACCCGCGCGAAGTCGCCTGCCTGATCGTCGACATCCGCATGGGTGGCATGACCGGGCTGGAGCTGCAGGACCGTCTGGTCGAGCGCAAGTCCCCTCTCCCCATCGTATTCATCACCGGCCACGGCGACGTGCCCATGGCAGTCAACACCATGAAAAAGGGTGCGATGGATTTCATCCAGAAGCCCTTTCAGGAAGACGCACTCGTCAACCTCGTGGAGCGCATGCTGGAGCAGGCCAAAGAGGCATTCGCAGGCCACCAGCAGTCCGCCAGCCGCGACGCCTTGCTGGCCAAGCTCACCTCGCGCGAAGCGCAGGTGCTGGAGCGCATTGTTGCCGGGCGACTGAACAAGCAGATCGCCGACGACCTGGGCATCAGCATCAAGACAGTGGAAGCGCACCGTGCCAACATCATGGAAAAGCTCAATGCCAACACGGTGGCCGATCTGCTGAAGATCGCCTTGGGCTCCAGCGCACCCAAGGCCTGAGATTCCGCACGCTGCCAGACGGCAGTACCCTTTTCGCCCAACGCCCGTTTTTCCTGAATTGACGGGCGTTTTCACTTGAAAAATCACCCCATGACCGCCCAACTGATCGACGGCAACGCACTTTCCAAACAACTGCGCACGGACGTCGCCACACGTGCTGCCGCCCTGCGCGCCCTCGGCGTAACGCCCGGCCTCGCGGTGGTGCTGGTGGGCGACAACCCGGCCAGCCAGGTGTATGTACGCAACAAGGTCAAGGCCTGCCAGGACAACGGCCTGCACTCGGTGCTTGAGCAGTACCCGGCGACCCTCAGTGAAGCCGATCTGCTGGCCCGTGTCGATGCGCTGAACAAGGACCCGGCGATCCACGGCATTCTGGTCCAGTTGCCGCTGCCGCCGCACATTGACGCGCAGAAAGTCATCGAGGCGATTTCCCCCGCCAAGGATGTGGACGGCTTCCACGTCGCCAGCGCCGGCGCACTGATGGTCGGCCAGCCCGGCTTCTGGCCCTGCACACCGTACGGCTGCATGAAGATGCTGGAGAGCATCGCTTATGAGCTCAAGGGCAAGCATGCGGTGGTGATCGGGCGCAGCAACATCGTCGGCAAGCCCATGGCACTGATGCTGCTGCAAAAAAACGCGACGGTGACCATCTGCCACAGCGGAACGGCCGACCTCAAGGCCATGACGCTGCAGGCCGATGTGGTGGTGGCTGCGGTGGGCAAGCGCAATGTGCTGACCGCCGACATGGTCAAACCGGGTGCGGTGGTGATCGACGTCGGCATGAACCGCAACGAAGAAGGCAAGCTCTGCGGTGACGTGGACTTTGCCGGTGTGAGCCAGGTGGCTGGCTACATCACGCCCGTACCAGGCGGCGTGGGCCCCATGACCATCACCATGCTGCTGGTCAACACGCTCGAAGCGGCAGAGCGCGTCTAGTCCTGCCCTGTTGTCGGCCCTGTTGCGGGATCCATGCGCGTCAGGCGCCACAAGCTGACACCGGCGCACAGCCACTGCGCCAGATACATCGCGCTGCCCAGGCCGTGCCACAGTCGGAGGTTACCGCCTTCAGCCCGCGCGCTCACGATGCGGGGCGACACACCAAACTCCACCAGCAAGGCCAGCAGCAACCCCGCCACCACCAGTTTCATGGCGGCCACGGCCCAGACCGAATGCGTGAGCCCGTCCTTGCGATTGAACGCAGTCAACAGCAGCATGGTGCACGCCACACTCAGCCAGGTCTGCGCGGTAAAAAGTTTGGCGGCCATGGCGCCTGCGGCTGCAGGGCTGCCCAGATGGACGAACAGCATCGGCACGACCAGAAACCCCAGCGCGGTGAGGCTACCCCACCACAGGGCCGCGATCACCATGCACATGCGCTGACGGGTGGACGTTATCGACACGCTGACAGGTGAAATAGCCTGGGAGATGGGTTGATCAGATATAGGAAACCTTGACGATCTCGTAGCGCTTCACGCCGCCCGGCGTCTGCACGGACACGGTGTCACCTTCGTCCTTGCCAATGAGTGCACGGGCAATCGGCGAGCTGATGTTCACACGCCCCTGCTTGATGTCGGCCTCGTCCTCACCGACGATCTGGTAGGTCACGGCGTCGCCGGAGTCTTCATCCTGCAAGTCGATGGTGGAGCCAAACACCACCTTGCCGCCCGCATCAAGGCCGGCAGGGTCAATGATCTGGGCCGCAGACAGCTTGCCCTCGATTTCCTGGATGCGCCCTTCAATGAAGCCCTGGCGGTCCTTGGCGGCGTCGTATTCGGCGTTTTCGCTCAGGTCGCCCTGGGCGCGTGCCTCCGAAATGGAGTTGATGACCCAGGGGCGGTCCACGGTCTTGAGCTGATGCAGCTCTGCCTTGAGCTTTTCAGCGCCGCGTTTGGTGATCGGAAGGGTTGCCATCTGGTTTTTGCTCCTGCAAAAGCGAAACCGCCACCAGTCACCTGGCGGCGGAGCATTTAATCGGCTTGAAGTTTAATGCAAAACCACCCGGTGGACCCGGGTGGTTTGACGGATAGCCAGGGTCCTGCGGCAGATGTTCAGGTCAACCCAGTTGGGCGTGGAGTTCCTGGACGGAATACACCGGCAGGTTGTCGAGGTACTTCATGCCCTCGACAGCCGCCTCGGCGCCTGCGATGGTCGTGTAGGTCGTCACGCGGGCCAGCAAGGCGGATGTACGAATCTGCCGTGAATCGGCGATCGCATTGCGACGCTCTTCAACCGTGTTGATGACCAGGGCGATTTCCTCGTTCTTGATCATGTCCACCACGTGCGGACGGCCTTCGGTGACCTTGTTGACGACAGCGCATTCCACACCGGCAGCCTGAATGGCGGCCGCCGTGCCTTTGGTTGCCACCAGATCGAACTTCAGTGCAGCCAGCTTGCGCGCCACTTCCACAGCGCGGGGCTTGTCGTTGTTCTTCACCGTGAGGAACACTTTGCCCGACGTCGGCAGCTTGGTGCCGGCACCGAGCTGAGATTTCACAAAGGCCTCACCAAAGGTCTTGCCGACGCCCATCACCTCGCCGGTGGATTTCATCTCGGGGCCGAGAATCGTGTCCACACCAGGGAATTTGACGAAGGGGAAAACAGCCTCCTTGACGCTGAAGTAAGGCGGCGTGATTTCTGCCGTGATGCCTTGCGACGCCAGCGACTGGCCCACCATGCAGCGCGCCGCCACCTTGGCGAGCTGGATGCCGGTGGCCTTGCTCACAAAAGGCACGGTGCGCGAGGCGCGCGGGTTGACCTCGAGCACGTAGATCACGTCCTTGCCGTCAATGTTCTGGATGGCGAACTGCACATTCATCAGGCCCACCACGTTCAGGGCCTGGGCCATGGCCGCCGTCTGGCGCTTGATCTCGTCCACCGTCGCTGCACTGAGGGAGTACGGCGGCAGCGAGCAGGCCGAGTCGCCACTGTGCACGCCAGCCTGCTCGATGTGCTCCATGACGCCGCCGATGAAGGTCTGGCCGGCCGAATCGCGGATGCAATCCACGTCGCACTCGATAGCGTCGTTCAGGAAGCGGTCCAGCAGCACGGGCGAGTCATGGCTGACCTTGACGGCTTCGCGCATGTAGCGCTCCAGGTCGCGCTGCTCGTGCACGATTTCCATCGCGCGCCCACCCAGCACATAGCTGGGGCGCACCACCAGCGGGTAACCCAGGGCGGCCGCTTTTTCCAGCGCCTCGGGCTCGGTGCGGGCCGTGGCATTGGGCGGCTGGCGCAACTCCAGCGCATGCAGCAGTTTCTGGAAGCGCTCGCGGTCTTCGGCCGCGTCAATCATGTCGGGCGAGGTGCCGATGATGGGCACACCGTTGGCTTCCAGGCCCAGCGCCAGCTTCAGCGGGGTTTGCCCGCCATACTGCACGATCACGCCGAGCGGCTTTTCCTTGTCGACGATTTCCAGCACATCTTCGAGCGTGAGCGGCTCGAAGTACAGGCGGTCACTGGTGTCGTAGTCGGTCGAGACGGTTTCAGGGTTGCAGTTGACCATGATGGTCTCGTAACCGTCTTCGCGCATCGCCAGCGCGGCATGCACGCAGCAGTAGTCAAACTCGATGCCCTGCCCGATCCGGTTCGGGCCACCACCCAGCACCATGATCTTTTTCTTGTCGGAGGGGGCAGCTTCGCACTCACTGCCTTCGGCTTCATAGGTCGAATACATGTAGGCGGTGTTGGTAGCAAACTCCGCCGCGCAGGTGTCCACGCGCTTGTACACCGGCCGCACACCCAGGGCCTTGCGCTTGTCGCGGATGGCGGTGTCAGTGGTCTTGAGCTGCTTGGCAAGACGCCGGTCTGAAAAGCCTTTTTGCTTCAGTGCGCGCAGCGTGGCGGCATCGATCTTGTCGAGCGAGGTGGTTTCCAGTTCCAGCTCGATCTTCACAATCTGCTCTATCTGTACCAGGAACCAGGGGTCAATTTTCGTGAGCGCGAAAACTTCGTCCACGCTCATGCCCTGGGCGAAGGCATCGCCCACGTACCAGATGCGGTCAGGGCCCGGTGCGCCGAGTTCTTTCTCCAGCACCTCGCGGTCCTGTGTTTTCTCGTTCATGCCGTCCACGCCGACTTCCAGTCCGCGCAGGGCTTTCTGGAAGGACTCCTGGAAGGTACGGCCCATGGCCATCACTTCACCCACCGACTTCATCTGCGTGGTCAGGCGCGAATCGGCCGTCGGGAACTTCTCGAAGGCAAAGCGCGGAATCTTGGTGACGACATAGTCGATGCTGGGCTCGAAACTCGCGGGGGTGGCACCGCCCGTGATTTCGTTGCGCAACTCGTCGAGCGTATAACCCACCGCCAGCTTGGCCGCCACCTTGGCAATCGGGAAGCCGGTGGCCTTGGATGCCAGTGCCGAGGAGCGCGACACGCGCGGATTCATCTCGATCACCACCATGCGGCCATCGACCGGATTGATGGAGAACTGCACATTGGAGCCGCCGGTGTCGACACCGATCTCGCGCAGCACCGCCAGCGAGGCATTGCGCAGGATCTGGTATTCCTTGTCGGTCAGCGTCTGGGCCGGGGCCACGGTGATGGAGTCGCCGGTGTGCACGCCCATCGGGTCGAGGTTCTCAATCGAGCAGACGATGATGCAGTTGTCGGCGGTGTCGCGCACCACCTCCATCTCGTATTCTTTCCAGCCAAGCAGCGACTCTTCAATCAGCAGCTCGTTGGTGGGCGAAGCCTCCAGGCCACGCTTGCAGATGACCTCGAACTCCTCGGAGTTGTAGGCAATGCCGCCACCGGTGCCGCCCAGCGTGAAACTGGGGCGGATAACGGTCGGAAAACCCACCGTCTTCTGCACAGCCCAGGCTTCGTCCATGCTGTGCGCAATGCCGGAACGCGCCGAGCCCAGGCCGATCTTGGTCATCGCGTCCTTGAACTTCAGACGGTCTTCGGCCTTGTCGATGGCTTCGGGCTTGGCGCCGATCAGCTCGACCTTGTACTTGTCGAGCACACCGTTGTGCCAGAGATCCAGCGCGCAGTTGAGCGCCGTCTGACCACCCATGGTCGGCAGGATCGCGTCGGGGCGTTCCTTGGCAATGATCTTCTCGACTGTCTGCCAGGTGATGGGCTCGATGTAGGTCACGTCGGCCGTGGCCGGGTCGGTCATGATCGTGGCCGGGTTGCTGTTGATCAGGATGACCTTGTAGCCTTCCTCGCGCAGCGCCTTGCAGGCCTGCACGCCCGAGTAGTCGAACTCACAGGCCTGGCCAATGATGATGGGGCCGGCGCCAATGATGAGGACGCTTTTGATGTCTGTGCGCTTAGGCATTCTTCTTCTCCTGGGCCTGTTCCATCAGCGCGGTGAAACGGTCGAACAAGTATGAAATATCGTGTGGGCCGGGGGAGGCTTCCGGGTGGCCCTGGAAGCAGAACGCGGGCTTGTCGGTGCGGGCCAGGCCCTGCAAGGTGCCGTCAAACAGGCTGATGTGCGTCGGGCGCAGGTTGGCGGGCAGCGTCTTCTCGTCCACCGCAAACCCGTGGTTCTGGCTGGTGATGCTGACGCGGCCGCCGTATTTGTCGTCGGTGGTGAGGTCCTTCACCGGGTGGTTGGCACCATGGTGGCCGAACTTCATCTTGAAGGCCTTCGCGCCGCTGGCCAGTGCCATGATCTGGTGGCCCAGACAGATGCCGAAGGTGGGAATGCCGGTCTCGATGAGCTCGCGCACCGCTGCAATCGCGTAGTCGCAGGGCTCCGGGTCACCGGGGCCATTGGCCAGAAAGATGCCGTCCGGCTTGAGCCTGAGCACATCGGCCGCAGGCGTTTGCGCTGGCACGACCGTGATGCGCGCGCCGCGCTCGGCCATCATGCGCAGGATGTTTTTCTTGACGCCGAAGTCGAACGCCACGACGTGAAACTTCGGCGTGATCTGCACGCCGTAGCCAGAGCCAAGCTTCCACTCGGTCTGAGTCCACTCGTAGGTCTGCTTGACAGACACCACCTTGGCCAGATCGAGACCGGCCATGCTGGGCGCGCCCTTCGCAGCCGCAATGGCCTTGTCGATGGCTGAGGGGCTCACCGCCTCGCCAGCGGCCAGCGCGAGGATGCAGCCATTCTGGGCACCCTTCGATCGCAGGTGGCGGGTGAGCTGGCGGGTGTCGATGCCGGCAATGGCAACCGTCTTTTCGCGGACCAGGTACTCCGACAGCCCCATGGACTGGCGGAAGTTGGACGCCAGAAGCGGCAAGTCCTTGATGATCAGACCGGCAGCGTGGACCTTCTCGGCCTCGACGTCTTCGGCATTGACGCCATAGTTGCCGATGTGCGGGTAAGTGAGCGTGACGATCTGCTGGCAGTAGCTGGGATCCGTGAGGATCTCCTGGTAGCCGGTCATGGCGGTGTTGAACACCACCTCACCGACGGTGGAACCGGGGGCTCCAATGGAATTGCCGATAAAGACCGTGCCGTCTGCGAGCGCCAGGATGGCGGGAGGGGTATTTCCCTTGAGAGACAAAAGCACTGGGTTCTCCGGGTTGGTTACGGTTCGCCCAAGCGTGCACAGAGATCATCTCGATCGAGACTCCTGCAGGCTGCTTTATGAGGGTGTTTGCTTTGCGCGCGCTCGGGCGAGGCTGTGTTTTGGAAAGCCCCTGATTATAGCGCCCCCACGCTCCCCACTTCGTGTGGTTCGCTGCCCCCCGAGGGGGCCGCCCGCCTACGGCCCGGCAAAGCCGGTTCCGTGGCTCAAGCTGGGTTGAAGAATTCTTTGGGCACGACCAGCAGGGGCCGCGGGACTGGCTTTGCCAGACCGCAGGCGCCGCCCCGTTGAAGGGGGAACAGGTTACATGCAGTGAGCCTGGACGGGGGTGGGTTTACATCCCCAGTGAGCTCGCATAGAGGCAGATCGCAGCCGCCGCCGCCACATTGAGCGACTCCTCGCCGCCTGGCTGGTCGATGCGGACTTTGAGCGCGGCTCTGGCCATCAGGTCGTCGCTGACGCCCTGCCCTTCGTGGCCCATGGCCCACGCGCAGGGCATGGGCAGTTTTTGCTGGTGCAAAAAGCTGCCGTGGTGTGAGCTCGTGACGACGATGGGCACCGTCAAGGCCGCCAGCGCCTCAGGCTCCACGCCCTCCACCAGTTGCAGGGCAAAGTGGGCGCCCATGCCGGCGCGCAGCACCTTGGGTGACCAGAGCGCCGCAGAGCCCTTGAGCGCAATGACCTGCCCAAAGCCAAAGGCCGCGGCGCTGCGCAGGATGGAGCCGACGTTGCCAGCGTCCTGCACACGATCCAGAATCACCGACGCAACCTGCGGCTGCAGGGCCGGTGCGGCAGGTAAATCGAGCACAAAGCCCATGCGCCCCGGCGACTCCAGGCCGCTGATGTCAGCCATCAACCCGTCGGCCAGCACCATGTTCCTGACTGCCGACTGGGCCCATTCGGGTTGGGCATCGCGCCACCAGGATTCGGCGTACACGGCAATGACAGGCTTGAGGCCACGCGCCAGTGCGGCCCGGCACAGGTGGTCGCCCTCCAGCCAGACGCGCCCCTGCTTGCGGTAGGCCGTGCTGTCCTGCGAGAGCTTGCGCAAGTCCTTGACCAGCGGGTTGTCCCGCGAGGTGATGTAGGTGGCCGCGTTGGACGGCGTGGTCGCCGTCACCGCAGCACCTCGGCCACCGGGGCGAATGACTTGCGGTGCTGAGGGCAGGCGCCATGCTCTCGCAGTGCAGCCATATGGGCCGCCGTGCCATAGCCCTTGTGCCCGGCAAAGCCGTACTGCGGGTACTGCAGATGAAACTCGTCACACCAGCGGTCGCGGTACACCTTGGCCAGAATCGACGCTGCAGAGATCGCCGGTACCAGGGCGTCGCCCTTGACGATCGCTTCGGCCAGGATGTCGAGCACCGGCAACCGGTTGCCGTCCACCAGCACCTTGTGGGGCTTGAGGCGCAAGCCCTCCACCGCGCGCTTCATGGCCAGCATCGTGGCCTGCAGGATATTGAGCGAATCAATCTCCTCGACGGTGGCCAAGGCAATGGAGCAGCACAGCGCCTTGGCACGAATTTCGTCGTAAAGTTTCTCGCGCCGCAAGGGCGTGAGCTTCTTGGAGTCGGCCAGCCCCTTGATGGGGTGGAGGTCGTCCAGAATCACGGCTGCAGCCACCACCGGCCCAGCCAATGGCCCACGGCCGGCTTCGTCCACACCCGCCATCAGGCCGGGCACGTCCCATGACAGGGCAGTTTGCTCAGCCTTCAAGAATGTTCTGGATCGCATCAGTGGCCAATTGGGAGGTGTCGCGCTGCAGTTCGGCATGCAGCACTGAAAAACGTTGTTCGACGACTGCTATTTTCTCAGGTGCAGAAGTCTTGGCGTCCAGCCACTCCAGCACCGCAGCCGCCAGCGCCTCGGGTGTAGCGGCGTCCTGGAGCAGCTCCGGCACCACAAAGTCCTGACACAGGATGTTGGGCAGCCCGACCCAGGGCTGCAGCTGCTTGCGCCGCATGATCTGCCAGGACAACCAGTTCATGTTGTAGGCGATCACCATGGGCCGCTTGAACAGCGCTGCCTCCAGCGTGGCTGTGCCGCTGGCGATCAGGGTGACGTCGCACGCGGCGAGTGCCGCGTGCGACTGCCCTTGAAGGATCAGGACATCAACCTCGACACCTGCCTGGCGGGCCATGGCCTCAATGCGTTGCTTGAGCAGCGGTACCGCCGGCACGATGAATTTCGTTCCCGGTCGCGTTTTCCTGACAAGGGCCACTGCGCGGAAAAACCGCTCGGCCAGGTACTGGATTTCTGACGCCCGGCTGCCAGGCAGCACGGCTACCACGGTGTCGTCGGCATCCAGGCCCAACTGGCGGCGGGCAGCGGCACGGTCCGGCTGCATGGGGATCACATTGGCCAGCGGATGTCCCACATAGGTCGCTGCAATACCATGCCGGGCCAGCAAGGCCGGCTCAAACGGAAAGATGCACAACACGTGGTCGACGCTGCGGCGTATCTTCTCCACACGGTTGGCACGCCACGCCCAGATGGAGGGGCTGACGAAATGCACCGTCGGAATGCCTGCAGCTTTCAGCGAGGCCTCCAGATCCAGGTTGAAGTCGGGTGCGTCCACGCCAATGAACACATCGGGGCGGTGGGCCAGCAACCGGGCCTTGAGCGCCTCACGAATCCCCACGATCTCGCGGTAGTGCCGGAGCACCTCCACGTACCCACGCACGGCCAGTTTGTCGCTGGGCCACGCCGGCTGGAAGCCACGGGCGAGCATGTGTGGCCCGCCGATGCCGGTTGAGACCAATCGCGGCCAGCGCTGCGTCAAGCCGTCCAGCAGCAAACCGGCCAGCAAGTCTCCGGACGCTTCACCAGCCACCATGGCGACCTGAAGCGCACGGGCTGAACGGTCAGGTGAGAGTCCCTCTGCAGGAGTATCGGGGCCCGCGCCTGCTGGGGTTGACCCGACAGCATTCATCGGCTGACTAGCGGACGATCCCGCGCTGCGGTGAGGTCTGGGCAAGGAAGGTCGACATCATCTCCACATCCGGCGAGGACTCGGGGTATTTTTCTGCCAGGCCGGAAATCTGCGTGCGAGCCTGCTCCAGGGTCAGGTCCTCGCGGTACAGCGCCTTGTGCATCGCCTTGACGGCCGAGATGCGCTCCGGCGAAAAACCGCGCCGGCGCAAGCCTTCGAAATTCATCGAGCGGGCTTCAGCCGGTTGCCCCTGACACATCACAAACGGCGGCAGATCGGCAAACAGCAGGGAACACATGGCCGTCATGCTGTGCGCACCGAGACGCACAAACTGGTGCACCACCGTGAAACCGCCCAGGATGACCCAGTCTCCCACGTGCACATGACCGGCGAGCTGCGCACTGTTGGCAAAGATCGTGTGGTTACCCACCTGGCAGTCGTGGGCCAGATGGACATAGGCCATGATCCAGTTGTCATCGCCCACGCGGGTGACGCCAGCATCACCCGGCGATCCGATGTTGAAGGTGCAGAACTCGCGGACAGTGTTGCCGTCACCGATCACCAACTCGCAGGGCTCGCCCGAATACTTCTTGTCCTGCGGAACGGCGCCCAGTGAATTGAACTGGAAAATGCGGTTGTTGCGGCCGATGGTCGTGTGGCCTTCGATCACACAGTGCGCGCCGATACGGGTGCCTTCGCCAATCCGCACATGGGGCCCAATGACCGTATAGGGCCCAACGCTGACCGAGCTGTCCAGCTCGGCCTTCGGGTCCACCAGGGCAGTCGCGTGGATTCCGGGCGTGACAACGTCAAGGCTCATGTCAGGCGATGGTGCGCATGGTGCACATGAGTTCGGCTTCACAGGCAATGGCATCACCTACGCGCGTGACACCCTTGAATTTGAAAATGCCAGCCTTCATGCGGTCGAGAGACACATCCATGATCAGCTGGTCACCCGGCTCCACCGGGCGCTTGAAACGCGCACCGTCGATGCCGGCAAAGTAATAAACCGTCTTGTCGTCGGGCGTGACGCCCAGGGTGTCAAAAGCCAGCAAGGCTGCCGCCTGCGCCATCGCCTCCAGCATGAGCACACCCGGCATCACGGGGCGATGCGGGAAATGGCCCATGAAAAAGGGCTCATTGATCGTGACGTTCTTGAGCGCCTTGATGCGCTTTCCTTTTTCAATCTCAAGCACCCTGTCCACCAGCAAAATGGGGTAACGGTGTGGCAGGGATTTGAGGATCTGGTGGATGTCCATCATGATTTTTCTGGGTTGTCCTGAAGGCGCAACAGTGATTTTTCGGCGTTTTTCAATCGTTCCCGAAGCACATGGAGCTGCTTCAGGGACGCTGCATTTTTTTCCCAGGAGACATTGTCGTCTATGGGGAAGAGCCCGGTGTATTGCCCCGGCTTGAGAATCGACCGGGTCACCACCGACGCAGCGGAGATGTGCACATGATCGGCCAGCACCAGATGCCCGAGCACGACTGCGCCGCCACCCACCGTGCAGTGCGCACCAATGGTGGCGCTCCCTGCCACGCCCGCACATCCGGCCAGCGCGCTGTGCTTGCCGATGCGGACGTTGTGCCCAATTTGCACCAGGTTGTCGAGCTTGACACCGTCTTCCAGCACGGTGTCCTGCAAGGCACCGCGGTCAATGCAGGTGTTGGCACCGATTTCAACGTCATCGCCGATCTGCACCGCGCCGAGTTGCTCGATCTTGATCCAGCGCCCCTCATGCGGCGCGAATCCAAAACCGTCGGCGCCGATCACGGCACCGGCGTGAACAATGCAGCGCTGGCCCACATGGCAGCCATCGGACACCGTCACACGTGGACCCAGGGATGTGAAGTCGCCGATCACCGCCTGACGGCCGATGACACAGTGGGCGCCAATCGTTGCGCCAACCCCGAGGGTCGCCTGCGGCCCCACGCAGACAAATGCGCCGATGGAGACGCCGTCCGCGATGCTGGCGGACGGATCAATCACGGCACTGGGATGGATCTGGGGTGCTGCAGCAGGCTGGTGATTTCGCTTCCAGAGCTGGGTGACCAGCGCGAAGGCGTAGTAAGGATCGTCAACGACGATGCAACTTCCCCGCGCCACCGCCGCGTCACGCGCAGAAACGGCGACCAGCACACACCCTGCCCGGGATTCGGCCAGTCTGGAGGCGTATTTGGGGTGGCTCAGAAAGCTCAGATCACCAGATGTGGCCGCATCCAGCGTGGAAAGTCTCTCGATCACATGGTCGGGATTTCCAGCCAGTTCCACCGGCATGTGGCCGGACAGGAAACTGGCGATATCTGCAAGGCGTAGTGTCACACTGCGCCCTTTCTGATGACGTCGTTGCCAGACGTGAGGCTCAAGCTCAGCGGGACGCGTTCAGCGCCTTGATCACCTTGTCGGTGATGTCGTGCTTGGGATTGACGTAGACCGACTCCTGAAGGATCAGGTCGTATTTTTCGGTTTCAGCCAGGGTCTTGACGACCTTGTTCGCGCGTTCGATCACGAGCTGAAGTTCTTCATTCTTGCGGGCGCTCAGGTCTTCCTGAAACTCACGGCGTTTGGTCTGGAAGGTGCGGTCCTGCTCAACCAGCTGACGCTGGCGGGCCGTGCGCTGGCTCTCGGCCAGCGTCGGCGCTTCACGCTCGAACTTGTCAGACAGTGTTTTCAGCTGCGCCGCCAGATCATTGAGTTCTTTCTCGCGCTTGCTGAACTCCTGCTCAAGCTTGGTCTGTGCCGCCTTCGCCGAGTTCGCTTCCCGGAAGATCCGGTCGAGGTTCACCACGCCGACCTTGAACTCCTGGGCACTCGCAGAAAACCCCGCCAGAGCCACCACAAGACCAAGAAAAAGTTTGCTTGAGAAATGCTTCATTAGAAAGATGTACCAATTTGGAATTGAAACCGCTCTATTCTATCGCCTGGCTTCTTGCGCACCGGTGTGGCGATCGCGAGTCGCAACGGACCGACCGGAGAAATCCAGCTGATGCCGATGCCCACGGAGGCGCGCAGATCGTTCAGGCGATACTGTTCCGTCTCCCCGAAAACATTGCCCACGTCGAAGAAACTGTACAAACGCAAGGTGCGGTCATTGCCAGCACCGGGGAAGGGAGCAATGATTTCAGTGTTCAAAGTCAGTTTCTTGGGACCACCAACGGCCAGGTCCGACGAGTCACGCGGGCCAAGGGAGCCCTGCTGGAAGCCCCTGACAGAGCCCAGTCCACCCGAATAGTAATTCTTGAACAGCGGGAAAGGCTGGCCGCTGAGGCCTTTGCCCCAACCCAGCTCGCCATTCAACGCCACCGTGAACTGTTTGTTCAGGGGAATGTACTGCTGGACCTGGTAATTCATGCGCACAAAGCGCAGTTTTCCTGCGACGCCCCAGTCGCCGTAAAGTCGCTGGTAGCGGCCCTTGGTGGGCACCAGCGCACTGTCCCGGTTGTCACGGGACCAGCCCACCGTCAGCGGTATCGAGTTGCTGGAATAACCAAACTGGTTGGCGTAGTTCTGGTAGCTGACCGGCAGGTTGTTCCCGGGCACGATTTTCAGGCTCTCATAGGCAGTCCCGAAGTAAACCGTGTCTTCCTCGGTGAAAGGAACACCAAAGCGCAGGCTGGCCCCCCGCGTTTTCAGGCTGTAGTCACCTTCCTGATTGTTTTGCGGCTTGCTGGTACGGTCATACACATCGATGTTGCGGGAAATGCCGTCAGCTGTGAAGTAGGGATCGATGGTACTCAGAACCAGCTGCCGGTTGCTCTTGCTGGTGTTGAGCTCAATGCCCAGATAGTTACCGCTGCCAAACACATTTTCCTGCTTGATACCAAAAACCAGCGACAAGCTGTCGGCGCTTGAATAGCCCGCACCCAGCTGCAGGTTGCCGGTGGGTTTTTCCACCACGCTCATGGTCAGGTCCACCTGGTCCTGCGTACCCGGAACCTCCTGGGTTTCGACATTCACCTCATTGAAAAAACCGAGGCGGTCCACGCGGTCGCGCGACAGCCGGATCTTGTCGCCGTCATACCAGGAGGACTCGAACTGGCGGAACTCGCGCCGGACCACCTCATCCCGGGTACGGTTGTTGCCTGCGATGTTGATACGCCGAACGTAGGCACGCCTGGAGGGATCGGCCTGGATCACGAACGCCACCCGGTTGTTGGTCCGGTCGATTTCCGGGACCGCATCGACGCGCGCAAAGGCAAACCCGAAGGTTCCGAAATAATCCGTGAAGGCTTTGGTGGTCTCGGCCACGGTATCGGCGTTGTAGGGCTCGCCCGGCTCGATCTTGACCAGCGTCTTGAACTCCTCGTCCTTGCCAAGGTAGTTGCCTTCCAGCTTGACGCCGGACACCACAAAACGTTCGCCCTCCGTCACGTTGATGGTGACGGCAATGCTCTGCTTGTCCGGGGAGATGGCCACCTGGGTCGAGTCCACCTTGAACTCGAGGTAGCCACGGGACAGGTAGTAGGAGCGCAAGGTCTCGATGTCGGCGTTGAGCTTGGCGCGGGAATAGCGGTCTGACTTGGTGTACCAGCTCAGCCAGCCACCGGTGTCCAGATCGAACAGGTCCAGCAGCGTTGATTCGCTGAACACCTTGTTGCCCGTGATATGGATTTCCTTGATTTTTGCGACATCACCCTCTGTGATGCTGAAAGTCAGGTTGACCCGGTTGCGCTCGATCGGGGTGACCGTCGTGACGATCTCGACACCGTAAAGACTCTTGTTGATGTACTGGCGCTTGAGCTCCTGCTCGGCCTTGTCTGCCAACGCCTTGTCGAACGGCTGCCCATCAGCGACACCTGCTTCACGGAGCGCTTTCTTGAGCGCATCCTTGTCAAACTCCTTGGCGCCAATGAAATCGACATCGGCCACCGTGGGGCGCTCTTCGACGATCACCACCAGCACGTCGCCACTGACCTCCAGTCGGACATCCTTGAAGAGGCCCAGGCCGAACAGGGCCCGGATGGCGGTGGAGCCCTTGTCGTCGTTGTAGGTTTCGCCGACCCGAAAAGGAAGGGAGGCAAAGATGGTTCCAGGTTCGACCCGTTGCAGACCCTCAACCCGGATGTCGCGGACGGTGAACGGATCGACAGCCCATGCGGATGTTGCGGCGAAAAGACTGGCGGCGATGGCGCTGATTACCCGGACCTGGAAACGTTTGAATTGTTTTTGCATGAAATGTAAAGAGTTAGCCCAAATACCGGGAAACATCATTGAAAAGGGCAACAGACATCATGCCCAGCAGGATCGCGACACCGCCGCGTTGCAACCGGTCCATCCAGGCGTCAGATACCCCGCGCCCAGTGACCCACTCCCAAAGATAATACATCAGGTGCCCACCATCCAGAACCGGCAGCGGCAGTAAATTGAGCACCCCAAGACTGACGCTGACAAGCGCCAGGAACACGAGGTAAGAGGTCCACCCGAGGCTCGCAGACTTGCCAGCGTAGTCGGCAATCGTCAAGGGTCCGCTGAGGTTCTTCAGTGACGCCTCGCCGATCACCATTTTCCCCATCATCTTCAGCGTGAGCGCCGAGATCTGCCAGGTCCGCACGGCGCCGAGCCACAGGCCTTCGAACAATCCGTAGCGAACCTCGACCATGTCGGGCGGTGCACCCACGTAAGCCCCGATGCGGGCAACGCTTGTGCCCGCCTCCGTCTTCAGTTGGGGCGTGACCTGCAATTCCAGCACTTGGCCGTTGCGAAGGACTTGCCATGGCTGTGCGGCAATGGCGCGAGCGCCGGCTGCGCCCTGCGGCGCTGATGCACGGATGAGTTCACGCAATTGCTGCCCGTCAATCACCTGAACGTTACCCACGCGCTGGACCACGTCACCGGCACGCAGGCCAGCCTGCTCTGCAGGGCTTGCAGGGGTGACGTTCCCCATCACGGGCGCTGTCCATGGCCCCAGCAAGCCGATCCGGCGGAACATCTGGGCATCTGCGTCGGGTGCCGCGAGCGTGCTCAAGGGCAGGCGCACCACCCGGCCTGCGCCTGACTCGCTGGTCGCGACGACCAGCGTGACGTCACGCCCCTCCAGTGCGCCCTGCGTCAGGCGCCAGCGCAGGTCCTCGAAAGACCGGACCGGCTCCGGCTGGTCGCCTTCGAAGGCCGCCTGCTGGACGATCTCACGGCCCTGGAGTCCGGCCTTCTCGGCCAGCGACCCGGCGACCGGGCTGGCCAGCACCGCCCTGGGTTCCTGCAGTCCGCTCCAGTTGACGATGGCATACAGCAGCACGGCCAGCAGCAAATTGGCTGCCGGGCCAGCGGCCACCACGGCTGCGCGGTACTTCAGGGGTTGCGTGTTGAACGCCAGATGGCGTTCGGTGGGATCGACTGGCGCCTCGCGCTCGTCCAGCATCTTCACATAGCCGCCGAGCGGCAGCATGCCGATGGAAAAATCGGTGGTCTTGTTTTTCAGTCGCCAGGTGTAGAGCGGCTTGCCAAAGCCGATGGAAAACTTCAGCACCTTGATGCCGCAGGCCACCGCCACCCGGTAGTGGCCGTATTCATGGACGGCAATCAGGACGCCCAGCGTCACCACAAAGGAAAGGAGCGTCAGCATGTCAGGACTCCAGTTGTTGGGCGATGCGCGTCGCCCTTTGCCTCGCCTCGGTGTCGATAGCCAGCAAACTGCCGAGGTCGCCCGCATCAGACAGGGTCACGGCCTCCAAAGTTGCATGGTTGACGCGGTGAATATGGTCAAACCGGATTTTTCCAGCCAGAAAGGCCGCAACCGCCACCTCGTTGGCCGCATTGAGTACGGCCGTACTGCCGACCGGTGCCTCCAGCACCTGCCACGCCAGCGGAAGACCCGGAAACCGGTCAGGGTCTGGCACCTCGAAAGTCATGGTGGCCAGCGACCGGAAATCCAGCGCCTTGGCACCCGAGGTGATGCGATCGGGCCAGGCCAGGCCGTAGGCAATGGGAACGCGCATGTCGGGCGTTCCGAGCTGAGCCACCACCGAGGTGTCGCGGTACTGGACCATGGAGTGGATCACGCTTTGCGGGTGAATCACCACCTCGATCTGTGCAGGCGCCAGATTGAACAGATACTTGGCCTCGATCACCTCAAGCGCCTTGTTCATCATCGTCGCGGAGTCGACGGAAATCTTGCGGCCCATAACCCAGTTGGGATGGGCGCAGGCCTGGTCTGGCGTGATGGTGGCGAAGCTGCCGGGGTCTCGGGTGCGGAACGGGCCGCCTGAAGCCGTCAGGATGATTTTCTCGACCCGCTCAGCCCAGGTGGACGGGTCTTCCGGCAGCGACTGGAAAATCGCCGAATGCTCGCTGTCGATGGGGAGCAACTGCGCCTTGCCGGATCGCACGGCCTGCATGAACACCTCCCCACCAACGACCAGCGCCTCCTTGTTGGCCAGCAGCAGGCGCTTGCCGGCACGTGCCGCAGCCATGCAGGCCCCCAGGCCAGCGGCGCCCACAATGGCCGCCATGACGGCGTCGACCAGCTCATGCGAGGCGATCATCTCCAGCGCTTCTGGCGCCGACAGCACCTCGACAGACAACTGGTTCGCCTTGACCTTGTCGGCAAGCTGGCGTGCATGCGGCTCGCTCACCATCACGGCATACCGCGGCTTGAAGCGCGCACACTGCGACAGCATCAGGTCCACCTGCGTCGCGGCGCTGAGTGCGAACACCTCGAAGCGCTCGGGATGGGCCGCCATCACCTCCAGGGTGTTGACCCCGATGGAGCCGGTAGAGCCCAGAACCGTGACGCGCTGCTTGTGGAAACTCATGAGCACTGCCTGCGAAGGGTATGGAAGGTTTCAGAAAGGCTGAACGCTGGCCAGCATCATGGCCAGAGGGACAGCGGGCAACAGGGCATCCACGCGGTCCAGTACGCCGCCGTGGCCAGGCAGCAGGCCGCTCGAGTCCTTGACGCCGGCGCTGCGCTTGATGAGCGACTCCACCAGATCCCCAACGACGCTCATGGCCGTCAGGAACAGCACGGCCAGCAGCATCATGGGCACGCCGTGCAGGGCCACGAGGCGGCTGTACAGGGTTTCGGCTGCGAGCGCGTCATGCCAGCTGCCTGGCGATGAAGCCGGTGCACCGAGACCAACCCACACCAGGGACAGCAGGACCACGCCGAGCATGCCGCCCCACACGCCCTCCCAGCTCTTGCCGGGGCTGATGGATGGCGCCAGCTTGCCGCGGCTGAATCGCCCGCCCAGTGCACGGCCGGCAAAATAGGCCGAAATATCCGCCACCCAGACCAGCAGCAGCACCGACAACAGGAACTGCACACCAATCGCGCGGGCCTGCGCCACCGCCAGCCATGTCAGGCACAGCGCCAGCAGGCCGCCGATCAACCTCACGGGGGCCGGAATCAATGGCCAGCCCGCCACGCCACGGCGCAACAGCCAGGCCCCGGCCAGCACCCAGACTGCACCGGTCACAGCCCAGACCACCGGCAGCGGCCGGGTCAAGAGGCCTGCATACCAGAACGCACTGCAGATCAGAAAGCACAGCACGGCCAGCACCACGGAGCCGGTCTGCCCGAAGCCATTGAGGCGCCCCCATTCCCAGCCACCGGCCGCAATCAACACCAGAGCCACCGCACAAAACGGCGTGGGCGTCTGGTAGAACAGTGCGGGTAAAAGAATGGCCAGCAGCACCACGGCGGTGATGACGCGCTGCTTCAACATCAGGCAGCCTTTGAGTCGCGTCTGTCGACAGCGGGAGCAAGCTGTGCCGACGTCTTGCCGAATCGCCGTTCCCGGCTGCGGTAGGCGGCGATGGCCTCGTCAAGCGCTGCCTCGTCGAATTCGGGCCAGAGCTTCTCGGAAAAATGCAGCTCTGAGTAAGCCGCCTGCCACAACAGGAAGTTGCTGATGCGCTGCTCGCCACCGGTGCGGATGATCAGGTCGGGGTCGGGCACGTGGGCCAATGCCAGGGCGCGGTCCAGCGCCAGTTCGGTGATGGGTTCGCCCCGGCTCGCCAGTTGCTGTGCCGCCTGGGCGATATCCCAGCGCCCGCCGTAATTGAAGCAGACGTTCAGGACCAGTCTGCTGTTACCGGCCGTACTGAGTTCGGCCTGGGCCAAGCCTTCACGGACGCGCTCGGACAGCTGCTGGCGGTCACCGACGAAACGCAGCTGCACGCCGTTGGCGGTCAGGCTGGGCACCTCACGCGTGAGCGAGATCACCAGCAGTTCCATCAGGCCCGACACCTCATCGGCGGGACGGTTCCAGTTCTCGGAAGAAAACGCAAACACCGTCAACACGGGGATGTTGCGTTCGAGGCACGCGCGAACACAACGGTTCAGGGAGTCCACACCCTGCTTGTGGCCGGCAATGCGCGGCAGGAAGCGACGGGTGGCCCAGCGTCCGTTGCCATCCATCACGATGGCCACATGATGCGGGATGGTGGGGTGGATGGCGGTCATGGGCAAAAGACAGCGTGCAAGCTAAGGTGCGCCGCGCCGGGCCGCCCCAAGCAAGCACAGCCCCCTCGGGGGGCAGTGCAGTACACGAAGTGACAAGCGTGGGCGCACTTGGCTCAAACCGCCATGATGTCTTGTTCCTTGCCCGCGACCAGTTTGTCGACTTCGGCAATGAAACGGTCTGTGAACTTCTGGATGTCTTCCTGCGAACGGCGCTCGTCGTCCTCGGAAGCGAGCTTGTCCTTCACCAGCTTCTTGATGCCGTCGTTGGCGTCCCGGCGCAGGTTGCGGATGGCCACCTTGGCGTGCTCACCCTCGCTGCGCACCACTTTGGTCAGTTCCTTGCGGCGCTCTTCGGTCATCGCCGGCATCGGCACGCGGATCAGCTCGCCCTGCGTCGCCGGATTGAGACCGAGGTCGGAGTCACGGATGGCCTTTTCGATCTTGGCACCCATGCCTTTTTCCCACGGTGACACGCTGATGGTGCGTGCGTCCAGCAGGGACACATTCGCCACCTGGCTGATCGGCACCATGGAGCCGTAGTAATCGACCTGCACCGTGTCCAGCAGACCCGGGTTGGCGCGGCCGGTGCGAATTTTGGTCAATCCGTTCTTGAACGAATCGATGGACTGCTGCATCTTCTGCTGTGCGTGCTGCTTGACTTCATTAATGCTCATGCTCAACTCTCCGGATTTTGATCAGCAAAAAGACATACTGGAATACAGGATGAAGGGGCGAATCAGACATGCACCAGTGTGCCCTCGTCCTCTCCCTGGACCACACGCTTGAGCGCGCCGTGCTTGAAAATGCTGAAAACCTTGATAGGCAGCTTCTGGTCGCGACACAGCGCAAATGCCGTGGCATCCATCACCTCGAGGTTCTTGCCCATGGCCTCATCAAACGTGATGTTGGTGTAACGGGTGGCCTTCGGGTCTTTTTTCGGGTCTGCGGTGTACACACCATCGACCTTGGTGGCTTTGAGCACGATCTCGGCACCGATTTCTGCGCCCCGCAAGGCAGCAGCCGTGTCGGTGGTGAAAAACGGATTGCCGGTACCGGCCGCAAAGATGACGACCTTGCCCTCTTCCAGATACTGCAGGGCCTTGGGCCTGACGTAGGGCTCGACCACGCGCTCAATGCCGATGGCCGACATCACGCGGGCGATCAGGCCTGCCTTGTCCATGGTGTCACCCAGTGCCAGTGCGTTCATCACCGTGGCCAGCATGCCCATGTAGTCGGCCGTGGCGCGGTCCATGCCAACCGAGCCCCCCGCTACCCCACGGAAAATATTGCCGCCACCAATCACCACTGCCACCTCGACACCCATGCGGGTGACCTCGGCGATTTCCTCGACCATGCGCACGATGGTGGCGCGGTTGATGCCAAAGGCATCGTCCCCCATCAAAGCCTCACCTGACAGTTTTAACAAGATTCGCTTGTAGGCTGGCATGTGAGAGCTTTCCGTGGTTGGTTGGATTGAAGTTTAGCGGCCTTCCCGCAAGGCTGGAATCTGGCGCGCCGGATGGCTGGATCGAGCGGGCGCTCAGGCCGCCTTCGCAGCGGCCACCTGGGCAGCTACTTCTGCAGCAAAGTCGTCGACCTTCTTCTCAATGCCCTCGCCCACCACATAGAGGGTGAAGGACTTGATGGTCGTGGCCTTTTCCTTGAGCATCTGCTCCACAGTCTGCTTGTCGTTCTTGACGAAGCTCTGGTTGTACAGGCTGACTTCCTTCAGGTACTTCTGCACGCCGCCGTCGATGCGCTTGGCAACGATCTCGGCAGACTGAACCGGCTTGCCTGCAGCAGTGGCCACAGCGGCGTCTTCAGCGGCCTTGGCGGCAGCCACGGAACGCTCCTTGGCCACCAGCTCGGCTGGCACGTCGGCGCTGGTCAGCGACACGGGCTTCATGGCGGCCACGTGCATGGCAACGTCCTTGGCGGCGGTCTCGTCGCCTTCAAACTCGACGACCACGCCAATGCGCGTGCCGTGCAGGTAGGACGCGAGCTTGCTGCCCGTGAAGCGCTTGAAACGGCGAACGCTCATGTTCTCGCCGATCTTGCCGATCAGGCCCTTGCGCACGTCTTCCACCGTCGGGCCGAAGCCGTCGAGGGACAGCGGCATGGCGCCAATGGCTTCCACGCTGGCGGGGTTGTTTTTGACGATGCCTTCGACCACGGCCTTGGTGAAGGCCAGGAAGCTGTCGTTCTTGGTGACGAAGTCGGTTTCGCAATTAACTTCAACCAGCGCGCCGACATCGCCGTCGCGGTGGGTTGCGACCACACCTTCAGCCGTCACGCGGGAGGCGGCCTTGCCAGCCTTGTTGCCCAACTTGACGCGCAGGATTTCCTCAGCCTTGTCGAAGTTGCCTTCGGCTTCGGTCAATGCCTTTTTGCACTCCATCATTGGGGCGTCGGTCTTGGCGCGCAGTTCAGCGACCATGCTTGCGGTAATAGCCATGTGTAATTTCTCCGTTTGTCGTGTTTCACCGGCGCGGCGGCTCCAGCCACCCGCACCATCTCGTCAAGTTGTGAAAAAGGGGCTACGCGAGCCCCTTTTTCGCGTCAGGCGCAGCGCCATGACTGGCGCGTCGTCATCAGGCGGCTGCGTTTTCCACTTCCACAAATTCGTCAGAGCTCTCGGCAGAGACTGCCTTGACCACGTCGTTCACGGCGTTGGCACGGCCTTCGAGGATGGCGTCTGCAATACCGCGGGCATACAGGGCGACCGCCTTGGAGGAGTCGTCATTGCCAGGGATCACGTAATCAATGCCGATGGGCGAGTGGTTGGAGTCCACCACGCCGATCAGGGGAATGCCCAGTTTCTTGGCTTCCAGGATCGCGATTTTGTGGAAGCCCACGTCGATCACGAAAATGGCGTCCGGCAAGGCGTTCATGTCCTGAATGCCGCCGATGTCTTTTTCGAGCTTCTCGATCTCGCGCTTGAAGGTCAGCTGTTCTTTCTTGCTGATGGAGTCGAGGCCGGCTTCCTGCTGGGCCTTCATTTCCTTGAGGCGCTTGATGGAGGTCTTGACCGTCTTGAAGTTGGTCAGCATGCCGCCCAGCCAACGCTGGTCAACATAAGGAACGCCAGCGCGCTTGGCTTCGGTGGCGACGATCTCGCGGGCCTGGCGCTTGGTGCCCACCATCAGGATGGTGCCACGGTTGGCAGCCAGCTGCTTGGCGAACTTCATCGCTTCCTGGTACATCGGAAGCGATTTTTCCAGGTTGATGATGTGGATACGGTTGCGGTGGCCAAAGATGAACGGGGCCATCTTGGGGTTCCAGAAGCGGGTTTGGTGACCGAAATGGACGCCAGCTTCCAGCATTTCACGCATGCTTGTCGACATAGTAGTAACTCCAAAGGTTGTGTCTAAAATCAGCGCTTATCGCCCGCATGCACTGCACACATCCGTATGACTGGCCGCCGGCGACACCTTGAATGGCTGATTCGCGATTTGCCTTGCAAAAGGTTGAGGTCGGCTGGGATCCAATCCTGAATTCCACCGGCATCTAGACATCCAGATGCGCCATTCGCAAAGCCTGTCGAGTATAACACCCTTCCACCCATGAGTCACCCCCCTGCCCCCAGCGACATCCACTCTTCCCGCGAGGCCCTCCAGGGCGGGAAAACCACTGCCCAGCAGCTGATTCGCGAGGCCCTGGCAGCCGCGCACAGTGACGCCTGCAACCACGCTTTCATGCCCGGCAGCCCGTTGGCCGAGAGCGCCATCCAGGGCGCATTGCCGGCCGACCCCTCAGCACCCGACCTACCCTTGGGCGGCATCGCGGTGTCCATCAAGGACCTGTTTGATGTGGCAGGACAGGCCACGCTCGCTGGGTCCACGGTGCTCGCCGGAGCGAAGCCAGCCGCAGCCGATTGCCCGGCCGTGGCGCGCCTCCGGGCCGCAGGCGCGGCCATCATCGGCCGCACCAACATGGTGGAATTCGCTTTTTCAGGGGTGGGCATCAACCCGCACTACGGCACACCCGCCAACCCGGCCGACCCGCAGGTGCCGCGGATCCCCGGCGGATCGTCTTCCGGCGCCGCCGTATCGGTGGCGGCAGGGGCGGCCATGGTGGGCCTGGGTTCAGACACCGGCGGCTCCATCCGCATCCCGGCCGCCCTGTGCGGCATCGTAGGATTCAAAAGCACCGCCCGCATGGTGCCCACCACCGGCGCCATTCCGCTGTCCACCAGCCTGGACACCGTCTGCGCCATGACACGGTCTGTGCGCGACGCCATCACCGTCCATGAGGTGCTGGCCGCCCGCAAGGTCTCGCTGCCCGGCAAGCCGCTGTCCGCACTCCGCTTCGGGCTCGTGCGCACGCAGATGCAAGACAGTCTGGACGCCACGGTGGGCCAAGCCTTTGAGCGCAGCCTGAAGCTGCTGCAGGATGGCGGCGCGCACATTGAAACCATCGATCTTGCGGAAATCAACGAACTCGCCGCCATCAACACCACCGGCGGTCTTTCAGCCGCCGAAAGCCACGCCTGGCATCGCCAGCTGATTGGCAAGTACCAGAGCGAATACGACCCGCGCGTGGCGATGCGCATCCTGCGCGGCGCCAGCATGAGTGCGGCCGACTACATCGACCTGCTGGCCGCCCGCAAGGACTGGATCACCCGCGTCGAACAGCGTCTGGCCGGGTTTGACGCCATCCTCTCCCCGACGGTGCCGCTGGTCGCCCCACAGATTGCCAGCGTGATCGATGACGACACCGAATTCTTCCGCGTGAATGGCTTGCTGCTGCGCAATACGGCGGTGGTCAACATGCTGGACGGCTGCGGTATTTCGCTGCCCTGCCACACCCCCGACCAACTGCCGGTGGGCCTGATGCTCTGGCATGCCGCCCTGCACGATGACGCGGTGCTTGACGCATCGCTGCAGGTGGAGTCGGTGTTGCGCCGTTCGCTGTAAAGTCGGCGGCCGAATACAAACCGCCTTTTTGAATGACACCAACTTCCCCCCTCTTCATGACCTGTCGCCCGCAGCCACATTACCCGGCATTTGCGTGCAGAAAGACGCTTGAATGAGAGTGGCCGTGATCGGTGCCGGCATCGTCGGCATCACGACTGCTTACGAGCTCGCACTGGATGGCCACGAGGTCACCGTACTCGAACGCCGCGGCGCCGCGGCCGAGGAAACCAGTTTTGCCAATGCCGGTGTGGTCGCACCCGGTTACGTGACCCCGTGGGCCGCACCGGGCATGCCGGGCAAGGTGCTGCGGCACCTGCTGAGCCGGCATGCACCAGTCAAGCTCGCCCTGCCCCTGTCCGCACACGATTTGCGCTGGATGTGGAAGTGGTGGCGCGCCTGCCGGCTCGACACCTATCTGGCCAACCGCGTGCGGCTGCAGCGCCTGGCGTTCTACAGCCGGGAACGCCTGCACCACCTGACTGCCGAACTGCAACTGGACTATGACCATAGCCCCGGTTATATGGTGCTGCTGCGTTCGGAAAAAGACAGTGCACAGGTCGAGCCCGGCCTGCAGGTACTGCGCGACGCCGGCGTGGCTTTCCGGCAGATCGATGCGGCCGAGGTGCTGAAAATTGAACCGGCCATCAACCCTGACACGAAATTCCTCGGCGCGATTCACCTGCCCGATGATGAAGTCGCTAACTGCCGCCAGTTCGCGCTGCTGCTGAAAAACGAAGCCCAGCGGCTGGGGGCGCAGTTTGAATTCAACACCTCCGTCGCCCGGCTTGACCCTGCGGAGCCCACCCGCGTGGTGCTCGCAGCCGATGGATCAGAACGTCAATTCGACAGCGTCGTCATGTGCGCGGGCCTGGCCTCCGCCGCGCTGATGCGTCCGCTGGGCGTGAAGATTCCGATGACTGCCGTGTATGGCTACTCCATCAGCGCACCCATCCGCGAACCGCTGAACGCACCCCGCAGCGCACTGATGGACGAGCGCTACAAGGTGGCTATTTCCCGCCTGGGCAACCGGGTGCGGGTGGCAGGCAGCGCCGAGCTGGGCGGCACGCTAGTGAACAAACGCGCTGCATCCATCCAGACGCTTTACAAGGTACTGCACGACTGGTTTCCGGGTGCGGCGCAGCTCTCCAACTCAGGCGCCAGCGTCCAGGAATGGAAAGGCGCCCGGCCCATGCTGCCGGATGGCCCGCCACTGGTGTGCAGCGGCGGACGGCCAGGCCTCTGGCTGAACCTGGGGCATGGCTCCAGCGGCTGGGCCTTGAGCTGCGGCAGCGCACGCGCCGTTGCCGACATGGTGGCCGGCCGCCAGCCCGAGATCGACATGGACGGTCTGGACTTGAGCCGGCTGGCCTGACGCCTGGCACCATCGCTTGGCGCTGCTGCCATGCGCGCCAACAATCAGGCATGCAAAGAATCTCCAGCGCACAGTCGTGGCCGCTTCACAGTGTGGCCACCACCCGCCTCATTGAGCAGGCCTGCGCAGCCCACCTGCCACCCCACACGCTGATGCAACGCGCAGGGCTGGCTGTTGCACGACTGAGCCTGGCGCTAGCACCCCATGCCCGCCACATCTGGATCGCCTGCGGGCCCGGCAACAACGGCGGCGATGGCTTTGAAGCCGCCCTGCACCTGCACCGCTGGGGCAAGACCGTCACGGTCAGCTGGACCGGACTGCATGGTGGCAACAAGTCCCCACCTGAAGACGCCGCCGCTTCACGCCAACGCGCCGAGGACGCCGGCGTGCGCATCCAGGCCGAACCGCCAGCCGACTTTGACATGTGCATCGATGCGCTGTTGGGCATAGGCGGCACGCTCGATGCCACCCGGCCCGGTTCGGCGCTGATGCGCCAGTGGCTCGCGGCCATGGACCAGAGCGGCGCCACGCGGCTGTGTGTGGACGTTCCCACCGGACTGAACGCCGATACCGGCCATGATGCCGCCGCTGAGCGCCCTCACGGTCCGGGCCGGCGGGTCACCTTGAGCCTGTTGACCCTCAAGCCCGGTCTTTTCACTGCCAGCGGCCGGGACGGCGCCGGGGAGGTCTGGTTCGACGACCTGGGCGCCCACACGGGCGATGCCGCAGCGCCGGACGCCTGGCTGCTGGGTCAGGACCGTGCCCAGCCCCTGGGACGTGCCAGCGCCCGCCACGCCAGCCACAAGGGCAGCTTCGGCGATGTGGCCGTGATCGGCGGCGAATCCACTGCCACCAGCCACATGGCCGGTGCGGCGCTGCTGGCCGCCCGCGCTGCCCTGCACGCGGGCGCCGGCCGGGTGCTGGTCGCGCTGCTCGGTCAGCCGCAACTGGTGGTGGACACCGTGCAGCCTGAGCTGATGTTCCGAAGCCTCCAGGTCCTGGACATGTCGCGGGAAGTGGTGGTGTGCGGCTGTGGCGGCGGCGATGCCGTGCGCGCGGTGCTGCCCAAGGTGCTGTCCACGGCCACCCGGCTGGTGCTGGATGCCGACGCGCTGAATGCCATCGCTGGCGATACCTCGCTGCAAACCCTTCTGGCGGCTCGGGCTGGCCGCCGGTGGCACACCGTGCTCACCCCGCACCCGCTGGAAGCAGCGCGCCTCTGCGGCATGACCTCTGTCGCGGTTCAGGCCGATCGCATCGCTGCTGCTCAGGACTTGGCAAATCGGTTCGGCTGCGTGGTGATTCTCAAGGGCTCAGGGACCGTCGTGGCGGCATCCGGCCAGCCGCCGTACCTCAACAGCAGCGGCAACGCGCTGCTGGCCACAGCGGGAACGGGTGATGTCCTGGCGGGAATGGTCGGCGCCGGCCTGGCGCATGGACTCAGCGCTTGGGATGCGGCCGGCAGCGCCGTTTTTCTGCACGGTCAGGCCGCAGACCAGTGGCTTGCTCACCGGCCAGCACAGGCCCTGACGGCCTCTGACCTGGCGGCCCGCTGGCCTTGATCTCAACCCAGCAGCATCAAGCCGATCTGCAGCAGCAGCAACAGCACCAGCGCAGACAGGTCAACGCCTCCAAGCGTGGGGATAACGCGCCGCAGCGGCGCCAGCAGGGGCTCCGTCAGGCGCCCCAACAGAACGTAGACCGGCGAGCCCGGCTGAACCCATGACAGGATGGCGTAGCCCATCACCAATACGAACAGGGTTTGCAGGATCACGCGAATCAGCATCCGGAGCGCAAAGCCCAGCAGCGTGACGACCGCGGGGACAGAGAACACCGCCAGCAGCGCGCCCAGCAGCAGACCCCACAGGATGGTGTACACCACCGCCAGCAGCACAGCCGCCACCACGCTGGCCCAATCGACACGCGACTGCGCCAGGGCCTTGGGCAAGGTGCGCCGCAGCGGCTTGACGATCCAGTCTGTCAAGGCCATCACAAAAATGCCGGGCTGGCCGCGCATGTTGATGCGCAGCCAATTCATCCAGGCACGCAGCAGCGCCGCGGCGATCAGCATGAAAAACACCGTTTCCAGCAGAAAGGCCAGAATTTTCATCAGCATGACAGTGGGTTCCTGCGGTTCAGCGGCGCGGCTTCTTGCCCTGCTTGCGGCCCGGGTTGCCGGCCGCCTTCTTCACCGCCGCCTTCAGCGCCTGGATCGGTGATTTGACCGCGCGCTCGCTGCCGCCGCGCCCGGAAGCGCCAGCCGTGCCGCCAGAGCCACCCGTGCGCGAGGCTGAGCGCGACTCTCCGCGGCCGGACGATCCCTTGCCGCCACCTTTGGGGCTGGCGCCTGCACGTTCACCGCCAGCGCGTCGCGACGGGGCGCGCTCCTGCCCGGGAAGCTCATCGGCGTGTCCGCCTGCCTTGTCCTTCATGGCGCGCGCCACCAGTTCCTGCCCCTCGTTGACGAGGCGGAAATCAATCTTGCGGCCATCCAGGTCGACCCGGCTGACCTGCACCCGCACCCTTGTGCCGATCGCATACCGGATGCCCGTGCGCTCGCCGCGCAGTTCCTGACGCGCCTCGTCGAAGCGGAAGTACTCGCCACCAAGTTCGGTGATGTGCACGAGCCCCTCGACATACATCGCGTCCAGGGTGACGAAGATTCCGAAGCCGGTGGCGGCCGTGACAACACCACCAAACTCCTCGCCCAGGTGGCCGCGCATGTACTTGCACTTCAGCCATGCTTCCACATCGCGGCTGGCCTCGTCGGCCCGGCGCTCGTTGGCGCTGCAATGCAGGCCGGCGGCCTGCCAGGCGAGCTCGTCGGCGCTGGCCTTGCGGGGCTTTTGGGTCGGCTCCTTGACGCGCGAGGCCAGGCGCTTGGACAACTTCGCCTCGGCTTCGCCCGGCGTGGGCAAGGTCGGGAGCTGGTACTTGGCCTTGTTGAGCACCGCCTTGATGACACGGTGCACCAACAGGTCCGGGTAGCGGCGGATCGGGCTGGTGAAGTGGGTGTAGGCCTCATACGCCAGGCCAAAGTGGCCGCTGTTGATGGGCGTGTAGATGGCCTGCTGCATGGAGCGCAGCAGCATCGAATGGATCTGCTGCGCGTCCGGCCGGTCCTTGGTGGCCATGGCGATCTGCTGGAACTCGCCTGGCGCCGGGTCGTCGCTGATGGTCATGCCGATGCCGGCCGCCTTCAGGTAGTTGCGCAGCATGTCCTTCTTCTCGGGCGTCGGGCCCTCGTGCACGCGGTACAGGCCCACATGCTTGCTCTCGGCAATGAAGTCGGCCGAACACACGTTGGCCGCCAGCATGGCCTCCTCGATCAGGCGGTGGGCCACGTTGCGGGTACGCGGCACGATTTTTTCGATACGCCCGGCTTCGTCGCAGACGATCTGGGTTTCGGTGGTTTCAAAATCCACCGCACCGCGCACGCTGCGCTCCTTGAGCAGCGCCTGGTACACGTCGTGCAGGTTCAACAGATGCGGCACCAGCGTCTTGCGCTGAGCGGCTTCCGGGCCCCGCGTGTTCGCCAGAATCGCCGCGACCTCGGTATAGGTAAAGCGTGCCTGGCTGAACATCACAGACGGGTAAAACTGGTAGGCGTGGACCTCGCCCTTGGCGTTGACCAGCATGTCGCACACCATGCACAGGCGCTCGACATTTGGATTCAGTGAACACAGGCCGTTGGAGAGTTTTTCCGGCAGCATCGGAATGACGCGGCGCGGAAAATACACGCTGGTGGCGCGGTCGTAGGCATCGATGTCGATGGCGCTGCCGGTTTCCACATAATGGCTCACGTCGGCAATCGCCACCAGCAGGCGCCAGCCCTTGCCGCGGCCCACCTTGGCCGGCTCGCAGTACACGGCGTCGTCGAAATCGCGGGCGTCTTCGCCGTCGATGGTCACCAGCGGTACATCGGTCAGATCGACCCGATGCTGCTTGTCCGCAGGACGCACGGCATCCGGCAAGGCGCGCGCCAGGGCCAGGGCTTCGTCGCTGAACTCATGCGGCACACCGTATTTGCGCACCGCAATCTCGATCTCCATGCCCGGGTCGTCGATCTCGCCCAGCACCTCGACCACGCGGCCGACCGGCTGGCCAAACAGCGCCGGCGGCTCCGTCAGTTGGACCACCACCACCTGCCCGGCTTTCGCCGTGCCTGTGGCGCCTTTGGGGATGAGCACGTCCTGGCCATAACGCTTGTCTTCAGGCGCGACCAGCCAGACACCGCTTTCCTGCAACAGGCGGCCGATGATGGGGTTGGCCGAGCGCTCGATGATCTCGGTGACGCGCCCTTCGGGGCGGTTCTTGCGGTCGTGGCGGACGATGCGGGCCTTGACGCGGTCCTTGTGCAGCACGGCGCGCATTTCGTTGGGCGGCAGATAGATATCGGCTTCGCCGTCGTCACGCAGCACAAAGCCGTGGCCGTCGCGGTGGCCGGAAACCGTGCCTTCAAACTCGGCAAGCAGTCCGGACGAGGCGCCGGCGTGGGAATGGGTGGTTTTGATAGGAAATCTCTTTGTGTTGGAGACAGCGCTTTTGAGTATGCAACTGAAAATTTCAGTCGGGCTGTCTGGAAAGTCGTTGAACTAATGGTACACTGCTAGCTGTGCCCGGGTGGCGGAATTGGTAGACGCGCACGGTTCAGGTCCGTGTATCGCAAGATGTGGAGATTCGAGTTCTCTCCCGGGCACCAAATTTACCCAGACAGCAATCCCAGTGATCATTTCTGGGGTTGAGGTCAAGCAAAATCAAAGCCACTGTTCGCAGTGGCTTTTTTGTTGCCTGTGACTTTTTCAGGATAGGCGTTTGAATCAAAAAGGCACGGCAACCAGGTCGTGCCCTTGGGTACCCACGATGCGCGCCTTGGTGAACTCGCCCACTTTCAGCGTCTTGCTGATTTTCTCGGGCGGCAGCAACTTCACCACGCCATCGATTTCTGGCGCGTCCGCATACGATCGGCCGGTTCCGCCCTTGCGGCCCAGCGCAGGCGCCGAATCCACCAGCACCTGCATGGTGGCGCCGATGCGCTGCTGCAGCTTCTGGCTGGACACCGATTCAGCCACCGCCATGAAGCGGGCGCGCCGCTCTTCCCGGACTTCCATCGGCAGCATGCCCGGAATGTCGTTGGCAGCAGCACCCGCCACAGGGCTGTAGGCAAAGCAACCGGCGCGGTCGATCTGCGCCTCTTGCATGAAATCAAGCAGGTGCTCGAACTCGGCCTCCGTCTCGCCAGGAAAACCGGCGATGAAGGTGCTGCGAATCACGATCTCGGGGCAGATCTCACGCCAGCGCGCAATCCGCTCCAGGTTTTTTTCGCCGCTGGCCGGCCGCTTCATGCGCTTGAGGACATCCGGGTGGCTGTGCTGCAGCGGCACGTCCAGATACGGCAAGACCTTGCCGGTGGCCATCAGCGGCAGCACGTCATCCACGCTGGGATACGGGTACACATAGTGCAGACGCACCCAGGCGCCATAGGGCTCGGCGATCTCGCCAAGTGCCTGCACCAAGTCCAGCATGCGCGTCTTGACGGGCTTGCCATCCCAGAAGCCCATGCGGTATTTGACGTCCACGCCGTAGGCAGAGGTGTCTTGGCTGATCACCAGCAGTTCCTTGACGCCGCCTGCGAACAGGGCACGCGCCTCGTTGAGCACGTCACCGATCGGGCGCGACACCAGATCGCCGCGCATCGAAGGAATGATGCAGAAGGTGCAGCGGTGGTTGCAGCCTTCGCTGATCTTCAGGTAGGCATAGTGGCGCGGCGTGAGCTTGATGCCGGCAATGCCGAAGGAATTGGGGACCAGATCGACAAACGGATCGTGCGGCTTGGGCAGGTTCAGGTGGACGGCGTCCATGACTTCCTGCGTGGCGTGCGGGCCGGTGACGGCCAGCACGCTCGGGTGCATCTGGCGCACCAAGTTGCCGCCGCCCTCACCCGCCTTGGCCCCCAGGCAACCCGTGACAATGACCCGGCCGTTTTCAGCCAGCGCCTCGCCGATGGTGTCCAGGCTTTCCTTGACGGCATCGTCAATAAAGCCGCAGGTGTTGACGATGACGAGGTCTGCACCCTCGAAGGTCTTGGACGTCTGGTAGCCCTCGGCGCTCAATTGCGTCAGGATCAGTTCGGAATCGGTCAGAGCCTTGGGGCAACCCAGACTCACAAATCCCACCTTGGGAATTTTGGCCGTTTCCGAAGTCGCGACTGCGCCGTAAGTATCTGATTTCATTTGTATTTTGCAGGGCGACCTGGCGGATGAGCTAAGCCTGGGATTGTAAGCCAGGTGAAGAATTTCACCTCAGGCACACTGCATCTAAACCTTCGAATTCGAGCCGTAGGGTGCCCTTCAGACCAGCGCAGCCCAGGTGACACACGCTCCTCGCCGGATTGCGTGCTCTGGGCGCATCGTTTTCAGACCTTGGGAGCACCTTGTCCACGTGCCGCCGCAAGGCAGTCCTGCAGCGTGGCGATGAGTCGCTCAGACACCAGTTTCACGATCGATCCGGGCGGCTTGGTTGCATCCACGGCCACGCTGATCTCCTGCGGTTCCGCCCCCCGATCCCGGATGGGGATGAAAACCAGCTGTCCGGTGGCCAGCTCCGCCGCCACGTCCAGCTCGGACGTGAACACCACATGGTTGCCGCCAAGCGCAAGCTGCTTGACCAGTTGCAGCGAGTTGGTCTCGGTATAGCGGCGTGGTTCCCTGAACAGCCAGTTGTACTGCGCCTCAAGATAACGCCGGATCGTCAGCGCCTTGCTCTGCAGCGCGACCGGGTGGGCCATGGCCTCCTGGAAACTCACCGTCTCCCGCTGCGCCAGCGGGTGCCCGGGCGCCACCACGCAGCCCAGCGGCAGCGAGCTCTTCCAGAGCACCAGCAGTTCCCGGCGTGGTTTCAGGTTGAAGATGGCAGCCAGGTCGGCCTGGCCGGTCAGCAGTGCAGCCTCGGCATCGTCGGGGGTGGCCAGCGCGATGGACAGACTGACCAGCGGATGCTGCACCCCCAGATCCCGCACCAGGGCGGGCATGACGCTGGTGGCATGGCTGTCCATGGCCACCAGCGACACATGGCCCTGGTGGAGGCCCTGGATGCGCTGGATCTCGGCGAGCACCCCGCGTTCGTCCTGCCGCCAGTGGCGCACCAGCGTGATGAGTGCGTCGCCCGAGGGCGTCAACCGCATGCCGCGCGGCAGCCGTTCGAACAAGGGCACGCCGAGTTCTTCCTCCAGATGCAGGATCTGCCGGTTGATGGCCGAAGCCGCCACGTGAAGCTCGCGCGCGGCCTTCTGGATGGAGCCAGAGCGCGCAACCTGGTCGGCGTAGCGCAGTCCGGCGGGAACGAGCGAATGGTGCATGGATAGGCTGGGAGAAGTCTGCGATGAGTGTACTGATTTTGCGTATGCAGCGCTGCAAAAATGGTGATGGACGGCAATGATTTGCGTCTCTACGATCCGTTCCATGAAAACACGATCCAGCCTGGATTACCTCAACACCTGCGCGCCAGAGGTCTTTTGCGCCGTCCTGGCCGACATCTGGGAGCATGCGCCCTGGGTGGCGCGAGGCGTTGCAGGCCAGCGCCCTTTCGCGACCGTCGAAACGTTACACACGGCGATGGTGGGGGTGGTGGCCGGGCAGAACGAGCCCGCGCGCGTCGCCTTCTATGCAGGACACCCGGAGCTGGCCGGTGCAGACGCCCGCCGGGGCACGATGACCGATGCGTCCATCGCAGAACAGGGCACGCTTTCGCTGGCGCAACTGGATACACACGAGGCCGACCGCTGGAACGCGCTCAACCGGGCCTACCGTACACGCTTCGGCTTCCCGTTCATCCTCTGCATCCGCCGCCACACCCGGGAGTCGGCCCTGCAAGCCTTCGAGCAGCGCCTGGAGCATGACCGCGCCGCCGAGCTGGTCACCACGCTCGGCGAAATTGCCGCGATCACGCGCCTGCGCCTGGACCGCCTGTTATCCGCTGATTTATCCGATGTTTCCGATGTTTCCGATGTTTCCCACCCAGCCCATCACGGCGAAGCCATCCCTTCCTGACCTACTACCGGAGATACCCATGAACACTCGACGCAGAATTTCCCTCCTGGCGTGCGCGCTGGGCCTGCTGGCCGCGGCGTTGCCCGCCGGCGCCCAGGGCACCTATCCCGACCATCCTGTGAAGCTCATTGTGGCGCTGCCCGCGGGCGGCGGGGTGGACATCATTGCGCGCCTGGTCGGCCAGAAGCTGGCCGCCGTCACTGGTCAGCCCTTCGTGGTGGACAACCGGGCCGGAGCCTCAGGCCGCATCGGCCTGCCGGTGGTGGCCAAGGCCGCGCCGGACGGCTACACGTTGATGGCTTCACCCGCCTCGTTCCTGACCACCAACAAAAGCATCTTCAAGGAGCTGCCTTACGACCCGCAGGCGGATTTCGCACCCATCACCAAGCTGGCCAACCAGTCCATGGTGCTGGTGGTCAAGGACAAGCAGAAGTTCTCCAGCGCAGGGGCTCTTCTCGCCGCAGCCAAGGCCAAGCCCGGTGGTCTGAACTACGCCAGCTCGGGCGACGGCAGCCCGCAACATCTGGCCGCGCTGATGTTCGAGACGCGGGCGAAGGTACGCATGACCCATGTACCTTACAAGGGCGGCGCGCTGGCCATCACCGACCTGATGGGTGGCAACGTTGACCTGCTGTTCGCACCCCTGCCTGAGGCGCTGCCGTACCTCAAGTCCGGCAAGCTCACGGCGCTGGCGTTGATGAGCGACAAGCGCTCGGCGCTGATCGCAGACGTGCCCACGATGCGCGAAGCAGGCATCCCGAACATGGTCATGCAGACCTGGATCGGACTGCTGGCTCCGGCGGGTACGCCGCGCCCCCTGGTGGATCAGCTGAACCGCCAGGTGCACGCCATCCTGCAGAACGAAGAGGTGAAGAAACAACTCTATGAGATAGGCATGGATCCGGCGCCCATCACACCCGAGCAATTCCAGCAAACCATCGCACAGGAGATCGCGCTGCATGCGGAACTGGTGAAGGCTGCGGGGCTTGAGCCGCAATAAAGGCTTGCAAAGAATCCGGTTGTGAACGCCTGTGGACAGCCCAGGCGGACAAAACCGACGCGCGGGGCAAGCTTTGCGCAGACGGGGGTCTGCCCCCACGGCAGACCAGTCCTCAGCGCTTGAGCCCGAGGGCCGACAACATCTGCTCGCTCTGCTTTTGCATCTGTTCCTGCATCTGCGTGAACACGCTCTTGGACTGCTCGACGTAATTGCCCATCATGCCCTGCATCATCGGCGACTTGGCATTCATGAACTGCGCCCACATTTCCGGGCTCATGCCCTTGGACTGCTCGGCCATCTTGACTTGCAGGTCCATGAAACTCTGGATATTTTTCTCCAGGTAGGCGCCCATGAAACCCTGCATGGCATTGCCGTAGAACCGGATGATGTTGGCCAGTACTGCCTCGGTGAACATGGGCGCGCCGCCGGCCTCTTCTTCCAGGATGATCTGCAGCAGGATGCTGCGCGTCAGGTCTTCATTGGTTTTGGCGTCGCGCACCACGAAGTGTGCGCTGTCCATCACCAGGGCCCGGATCTCGGTCAAGGTGATGTACGTCGAGGTTTCGGTGTCGTACAGCCGGCGGTTCGGGTATTTCTTGATGATGCGCGCTGCGGCATGCATCTCTTGCGTCCCGGAAGTCCCCGCACCCGTCTCGGCGCCTGGTTCGGTGGTTGTCGCGGACTTGCGATGGACAGGCTTGCTTTTGGGCACAAAGGGCTCCTCGGGGTAACAGCTTGCGGGAATGCGCCATGGCTTCAGGGGATTCTAGAAAGCCGGCAAGCCCGCAATCCCCCTTGTTTACCCTGTGTAGCCTACTACACATCATGATCCTCACCTGCCGGTGCTGCCTTTGCCGCCCAGGCCGCGCAATGCGGGAAAGTCCACCCGGCAGCGGATGCCAGCAGGCAGGCTGCCTGAAGCATTGGGCAATGCCAACCGGACGCCGAAGGTACCGCTGGCAGAGTCGAACACGCTGTCGATCACCGTCACGGTGGCGGCGTGCCGTCCGCCCAATCCTTCGGGCATCACCTCGGCACTGGTCTGTATCTTGAGCTTGCCGTACGCTTCGAGCGGCAAAACCACTTCCACCCGCAAAGGCTCGACCTGCGCCAGCTTGAGGATGGGCTTGCGTCCGGTCCCGGCCTCGGCGAGGTCCCCGGGGTTGAGCATGCGGTCGACCACCACGCCGTCAAAGGGACTTCTCAGCGTGCGCCGCCGGAGCAGGTCAGAAGCCTGGCGGTGCTCGTGCTTGGCCACCTCAAGGTTCTCGCGCGCCTCGCGCAGTTCGGCCTCGGTGATGCGCCGTTCGGCTTCGGCCTCGTCGCGAACCTGGGCCGACACAAAATTCTGGGCCTGCAGGGCCTGCGACCTGTCGTGTTTCTTCGAAGCGTAGTCGAGCCGGTTCCTGGCTGACTCGATACGCCCGCTCATCTGGGAGCGGTAGCGGGCCGTCTCCACCGCCGACGCCTCCACGGAAGACTCCAGTTGTACCAGCACCTGCCCGGCACGCACCCGATCGCCGCGCTTGACCAGCACCTTCTCGATCACGCCTTCCACAGGACTGCGAACCTCGACCGTCTGGTTGGGCTCGATCAGGCATTCGTAGGGATTGGCCAGCGCCGGGACCGCGCCGAGCGCAAGCCAGGCTGCAGCAACGAGGGAAACACGGGTGGGATGGCAGGGAGTCATTCGCTTTTTCCGGTGAATGCCAGCACCTGGTTGAGCCGGCGGTCCTCTTTGAGATTTTGCATCCGAATGGCGGCTTGCTGGCGTTCTGCCGTCCACTGCGCCAACCGCCGCAAGGCGGTGAATGCTGCAGGTGGAACCGACATGCCCCGGCCCAGTGCGCGCTGCAGTGCGGCGGTCACGCGGGGGGCGCAAACCCTGAAGATCTCGTCCTCCAGCGACACGATGGCCTCGCAACTGCCCGGGTCGCCCTGCCGGGCACAGCGCCCGAACAGCTGGCGGTCCACCCGGCGCGAGTCGTGGTATTCGGTCAGGATCACATGCAGGCCGCCGCGGTCCGTCACGCCTTCGCCCAGCTCGATGTCGGTGCCGCGCCCAGCCATGTTGGTGGCCACGGTGACGCGGCCCGGCTGGCCGGCCCCCGCCACCACCTCGGCCTCACTGGCATCCTGCTTGGCATTGAGCAACGCGTGGGCCACGCCCCGGCGCGTCAGCACGGCACTGATCTGCTCGGACGCCTGGACCGAGCGGGTGCCTATAAGCACCGGCCGGCCCTGCCCGCTGGACAGCTGCCCGGCGACCTCGGCCACCCGCTCCCATTTTTCATCGAGTGTCCGGAAAAACGTGGTGCCACCCTGCACGCGCTGCGTCGGGCGGTGCAGCGGGACGCGGGCCACGTTGAGTCCGTAGATGGCCTTGATCTCACGCGCCGCCTCGGCGGCCGTGCCGGTCATGCCTGACAGGTGCACATAGCGCCTGAACAGCCGCTGGTAGGTCAGGCGCGCCAGCGTCTCGCGCGGCGGCGTGGGCTCGACGGCTTCCTTGACCTCTATCATCTGGTGCAGGCCATGCTCCCAGGAACGGTCGGGCATGACACGCCCGGTGGACTCATCCACGATCTGGACCTTGCCATCGGCCACCACATAGTGCTGGTCGCGCCGGTAGAGGTGGAGCGCACTCAAGGCCTGGCGGACCAGCTCCTCGCTCGCCCGGGCCGAGGTCCAGGTACCGGACAGCCCCTCGGCATGTTCGCTCAGCTTGCTTCTGCCGGCGTCGCTGAGCAGCACCAGGTTTTCAAACGCATTGAGCCGGTAGTCCTCGCCCTCCACCAGCGTGGTGGCGAACTGCGCCGCAGCGGCGCATTCGCCCGCTTGCGCGCCGGCGGAGGTGCTGGCCGAAAGAATCAGGGGGGTGCGCGCCTCATCCACAAACACGCTGTCAGCCTCGTCGACGATGGCGAAGTACAGGCCGCGCAGCACCAGCGCCTCATCCTGCCCGGCGTCGCCCGCCAGGCGCCGCAAGGCCTGGTGCAAACGGCTGCTGCACCCCCGCAGTGCCACGTGGTCGCGCAGGTAGTCGAACGCAATTTCCTTGTTGGTGCAGTAAGTGATGGATTGCGCATAGGCCTGGCGGCGTGCGTCCTTTTCCATGCCCTGCACCACCGTGCCCACGGTGAGACCCAGAAAATCGTAGAGCGGCCGCATTTTTTCAGCGTCCCGCTCTGCCAGGTAGTCGTTGACCGTGATGACATGCACCGGGTAGCCGGACAGCGCCACCGTGCACGCCGGCAGGGTGGCGCAAAACGTCTTGCCCTCGCCGGTAGCCATCTCGACCAGCCGGCCTTGCAGCAGCGCATGGCCCGCCATGAGCTGGGAGGCGTAATGACGCTGACCCATGGTGCGGCTGGCCGCCACGCGGATGAGGGCAAAGCATTCCGCCACGGCATCGAGTACAAAGCCCTCACGACGCAGCCGTGCGCGCATGGCCGCGGCGCGCAGGCGCAGCGCGTCGTCAGGCAGCGCCTCCAGGCCAGCCTCCCGCCGCTCCGTGGCGGCAACGATCTGTGCCATGTTGCCCTGCGCGCTCGCCACCGCACTGGCCACCGGCGCGACGGCGGCTGCGTACAGCGTGATCGCCAATTGGTCATGCCAGCCCGGCTCTTGTTCCTCACGCTCGACGTAGGGGCGTCCGCCCGCCACCGCGACGTCAGCAAAAGGTGCGCGCAGCCTGTACATGGCTACACCTGGAAATGCGACAGGAACAGGCGCCGCACCTGGCGAAACCACTGGTGACCCAGCGGCTCGGGCGCGTGCTCGAAGCGCACGCGCGCGCGCTCGCCGAAAAACAGTGCCGGGTCGTCGGTCGAAGGCTGGTGGACGGCCACATCGAACTGGAAGGTGCGCTGCAGCGTCCGGGCCCCCTTGGCATCGCGCGGGTCGGTCGCCAACTGGCCGCCGCCGTCAGCAGACAGCACACGGCTGGGCAGGTATTCGTCGCCGGCCGGCACCTCGCGTTGCAGCGTGCCCTCCAGCACCCGGGATGGGTCATGCGCCAGACGCACCAGCACGCGACGGGCTGACGCGCGGATCGCATCAGCCGACTCCTGCGGTGCAACCACCCGTGCCACCAGCTGGGGCTTGTCCACCACGTAACCCAGCAATTCACCTTGCGCAAAAAACCGGTCCTCCATGTCCTGCAGTTTGGGCACCGTGAAAACGCCGGCAGCGCCCGCACGCACCTGCAATTGATCCACCCGTTGCTGCACCGATGCCAATGCGGCCCGCCCGGCTTCGAGCTGGTCGCGGGCAATCGCCGCTTGGGTGCGGTTGCTGACCATCTGGGCCAAAAAGACAGCCTCCAGCTCGGCCACCTTGGCCTCGGCGACGCGGAAGTTCGCCTCCAGCGCCGGGTCGCGCAGCACCACCAGCAAGTCGCCTGGCTGGACGCGCGCGCCCGGCGTGGCGACCAGCCGCTCGACAAAGCCCGCCTGGCCGCTGCGCACCAGTGCAGACTGCGGCAGCCACGCGACGCCCTCCACCACCGTCCGGAACGGCACAGGCACCACAAACAACAGGATCACCACCGCCAGACTTGCTGCCCCGCACACCGACAGCACGCGGCGCCGGTGGCGGCGCAAGTGGGCACCGGTGACCACATGCCGCAGGCTTTTGGCCACGGGCAGCAGCGCCATGGCGGCCACCGCCCAGATCGCCAGCAGCACGCCGATGATGAAGAATTCCGCTGCGATGAACAGGGCAATCGCCACCGTGACGAAGATACGGTAGATGGTCGAGAGCACGCCATACACCGCCAGCCAGATCTTCTCGCTCCGGTGAACCTCGGGGGTTTGCGCGTCGGCCACACCGAAAGCATGGCGCTCGATCAGGTAGCCCCAGTAACGCGTCGAGCGGTTGGCCAGGTTGGGCATTTCGATCAGGTCAGAAAGAATGTAGTACGCGTCGTAGCGCAGCAGCGGGTTGCCGTTGAAGATGAGCGTGGACACGCCTGCTACCAGCATGGTGTTGAACAGCATGGCCCGGAACACCGAAGGCTCCACCAGCAGCCACAGGTAAAACGCCAGCGCTGCAATGAACAGCTCGACCGCCATGCCCGAGGCCGCCACCACGGCGCGCTCAAACCTCGACTTGAACACCGTGGAGGCCGAAGCCTCCACATAGGGCACGGGAACCAGCACCAGCATGACCACGCCGAGGTCGTGCACCTCGCCACCGCCGCGCTTGACCGCCGCAGCATGGCCGAGCTCATGCAACGCCTTGATGACCGGAAACACCAGCCACAGCAGCAGCAGGTTGTTGGTGGCCAGCACCCGGTCGGCGAAATTGCCTGTCAGCTCGGCCCACTGGGGCGGCAGCAGGATCAGCGCCGGCAGCACCACGGCCAGCCAGAGCATGCCGCCCCACCGGCTCCAGAGCCAGTCGATGAGCGGCCGGCACCGGTTGAGCAAGGCATCCGGATCCCACAGGTGCAGGCGCAAGGCCATGGGGTTCATCAGGGAGCGCCGGCGCATCGACTGCTCCTGCTTGACGCCGCGCTCGAACACTTCCGTTGCATCCGGCGCTGCATCGCTTTGCAGCAGATCAGCCGCATGCAGTTGCCCGAGCAACTGGATGATCTCGTCCTGCGTGGGAGCCTCATCACCGAGCTGGCGGTTGCACAGCTCCCAAAGCTGCTGCACCGAGCGCTCGCCGTTCATGGCTGCAATCAGCCAGCGCGCCGCCGGTGAAAAGCGGTGCACCCGGTTGGACACCGGGTCCTGCAGCAGGTACCACAACGCGCCCCGGTAGCGCATGCGGTGCAGCCTGGCGTGTCCACGCAGGCGGGGCCGCACGGTGGCCACGCGGTACCAGGTGGCGGACAGCAGGGGCTGGCTCATGGTGCTGTTCCCTTGGAGACGATCATCCGATCCATTGCCATGTCCACAGCCGCAACCAGTCCACCAGCGTGTGGGTCCAGATCCAGATCAGTTTGCGGTCCCCGACCGCCACCTTGCCAATGCCTTCCATGCCGGGCCGAAGCCGCGCCGTGGCGCTGTCGAGGTGTGCCTCCACCCGGAAGTAATTGCGCCCGTCCTGGGGGGTGGAGACCGGGGTGACCTGCCGCACGGTGAACGGCTGCAGGTCGTACGGCATGCCCGACAGCGCCAGCTCCCCCCGCTGCCCCTCGCGCAACTGGGCAATGTCGCGCTCATCGACCTGCAGCACCACGCGGTAGGCATCCAGCGGGGCGACTTCAAACAGCACCTTGCCCTGCTCCACGGGCGAGCCCAGCAACTGGCTGAGGTCACCCAGCACCACCATGCCGTCAAAGGGCGAGGCCAGCGTCGCGCGCTGCAGCCGCTCGTCCACCAGCGCCAGCTGGGCCTGCGCCTGGTTGGCCTGGGCGGCTGCCACAGCCATGGCGGAGCGGTCCTGCGCCGCGGCGGCCTGCCGATAACGTGTCTGCATCTGCTCGGCTTCGGACACCCACCGGGTGCGCTCCAGCCGCAGCTCCCGGTCGTCCAGGCGCGCCAGCACCTGCCCCTTCTTGACGACTTCCCCGGCCCGCACCCGGCTCTCGGCCACAAAGCCCTGGAACGGCGCCACCACCGAGCGTTGCACCGCGCCCTCGATCACTGTTTTGGAGGTCACGCGGTACGTCGTATCCACCAGGCTGAAGACAGCCAGCAGGAACAGGCCCACCACCGTCAGCAGCTTCAACCCCGGATGGCTGGGGCCGAACAGGGCCGTGCTGCCTTCACGCGCCGCGTGTTGCAGCCGCTCCCAGAGGCCAAGCTCGTTCTGGCGCTTGAGCGCCACCACTGGCCCGAGCAGCAGGCCCAGGGTCTTGCACAGCGCCAGGTCGGCGGCATCAAAGGGCTGGCTGCGGTCGCGCTCGAGGGTCAGCACCCCCACCATGTCGCCATCGTCCATCAGCGGCACTGACAGCAGGCAGGCCTCCTGGCGCGAAGTCGACAGCGCGGCATGGGCGAGACCCCCCACGGCATCGCTCTCCAGTGGCGGGTGCACCATCGGCATGTCGAGATCCAGCACCTCGTCCATGGCATCGGCCACCAGGCGGACCGAGTCGCTGCGTGCATCAAAGGTGGCGGTGTGGGAAATCGCCTTGACGGCCATGCTGCCGTTGCGGGCCAGCCCCAGGCTCACTTTTTCGCAGTGCATGCGGGCCGCCAGCTCGTTGACCACCGCCAGCGCAGAGGCTCCCAGGCGGGGCTCCTGCAAGGCCGTGGCCACCAGCTCGTTGGCCAGCGCCAGGCGCGTGGCGCGCTGCCTGTGCTCCGCGACCCGTTGCTGGCGGAACTGGTCCATCAGCCAGGCGCTGCCCCAGTGAAGCAGGCGCAGCGCACGCTGCACGTCGGCATCGGGCCTGCGGCCGATGTCGAGCACCACCGCACCGTGCAGCAGCCCTTCGACTTCGACCGGGTAGCCCACCAGTGTCGACAGCGTGACCGCACCTTGCGGCCCACCGGTCTGAATCACGCCACGCCGGTCCTTGAGCGCCGCTTCAGCCGTGGGGCCGAGGTAGAGCAGGTTCTGGGTCGGGTCGGGCCAGGTGGCGACGGGGCTGTAGCTGCCATCTTCGCCAGACCCCAAGAGGACCAGACCGCCTTTGACCTGCTCGACCTGCGCGCACAGGATGGACAGCCAGCTGGCGCAGAACTCGGCTGAATTGGCGGGCGCGGAAAACCGGGCCCAGGCGGCCGATTCAGCCTTGGTCCGCCCACTATCGGCCAGTGAGTAGATGGGCGCGCCACTCACGGCAAGCCTCCGGTCAGGCCAGCGCCATGCCCCGCTTCACCCCGATGCCGTGCCGCGTGTTGGGCAGAATGGCGCAACCATGTCACTTCGCGGTCGCGCCGATGCCGTTGGCGCTGGAGCGGCGCGATACCTTGGCACCGGTATCGTCCTTTTTTGCATCGTCCCTGTTGGCATCATCCCGTTTGGCGGCAGGTGCCGCTGTCTCTGTGGTCTCCTTGTCGCTGCCCGAGACCCGGATACCCACCAGACGGTCTTTCACCTCGGTGAAGTTACGCATGGATTGAAGATGCAGGTAGATCAGCTCCAGCTCGTCAGTCGCGGCCAATTGGGACAGCGTCTCGCCCGGCAAGGCCTTGAGCAGCTTGCGGTCGACCACGTGGAATCCGCCAAGCGACATCTTTTCACCGGAACCCAGCGTGAACTGCGCCTGCATGGGCTCCAGAATGTTCAGCTCCTTGAGCTTGCGGCAGAAAGCCTGGGTGCGCAGAAACTGGGTGCGGTATTCCTGCAGAAACGTCAGCACGTTGTCGACATACGGCGTGGGCTTGCCGTCGTCGGTGAACAGCGCCTGCCCGCGGCCCTGGTAATTGAGGCCCTGGTAGGCCTCATCCACGCACAGCGTGAAGGTCTTGCCGTCCTGGCTGGGAGAAAACACGAACGGATAGCGCCTGACAAACGCCGGAATGTACTTGGCACGCCAGATGTCGTCGTCGGTGAGATAGAGGTTTTCATTCTGGCGCGCGCCCAGGATCACCACCGGCACCACGTCCTCGCCGCTTTGCGCAAACACCACCGGGTATTCGGGCGCCGCCTGCGGAAACTCCACCGCCATCAATGGCACCGAATTCACCTTGCGGGCGAACGCAAAGCCCTTGCCCACCTCGACCGAACATTTGGCGTGGCGCCCACTGGACACAGGAACCGCGGTTTCATAGATCAGCAATTGAGTGGTCATGCGGGAATCTCCTCGTTGGGTTTATGAACTGGACTGCAGGGAACTCAGTGCCGGGGCCAATTTGGGCGCCACGTTGATCTGGACTTTCAGGCTGGCATTGGGGTTGCGCTGTGCCTCGTTGCGGGCCAGGTGATTGACAAAATCGCCCTGCCAGCCCGACGACTGCGTACTGGCCGGCGGTGCCTCCTGGGCCACCGTGGCCGCGTAGCTGCCCGACCAGTCGATGGTGGGCGCCACCGCTGCCATGAACTGGCCCGCTGGCTCGCCGGGAAGACGCCAGCCGCCCATCGCGCCGGCCGAGTTGCTGTCGGGCGTTGCCGCCACGGCGTCAATGCCCGCGCTGCTACCGGGACTGCTGCTGGTACCGGTGCTGGCAGCCGTGCGGATACCGGTGGCCAATGTGGAAGCCATCAACCCGGCATCGTCGGTGTGCTGCAGGCCGGCGGCATGGCCCAGTTCGTGCCCGATCACGCTGAGCAGATCGATGTGACCTGCGGCCAGGCCCTGCCGGGCCACCAGCGTGTCGCCCACCATGACGTACTCGCGGTCATCACCGGGGGTGCGGTCTATGAACCAGCCGAGGCCGGCGGCATCCACGTCGACCAGCACCCGCCCGTCAACATAGCTGCCGAGTTCCATGCCAGGCAAGTCGGCGATTTCCACATCGACCGAGCGCAGAGCGTCCGCAAAACCCTCGCCGTCGGACAGAGCCCAGCGGCGCAGCGCTTCCTGCACCAGTGGCGCGAGGTCTGCCGACGACACGGACAACACGGCCGCCGGGGAAGTGGCTGGCTCGGCGGCCATCAGCGCTGCCGGCAAAGCTGCAACCTTCGAGTCATTGGTTTTGAGCGTCACCGCATCGAAGCTGCTGGTGCCGCCACGCGAGATCAGGCCAAAGCTGCCATCCACCGTCGCGGCATTGAAGGCATACGACAGCACCACCTGGCCATTCACCGTGGCACTGACCGTCGAACCCTTGAGCACCACGCCCAGGGTGTAATCCACACCGCTGGCGATGGCCCGGCTCACCGACGCATCGATCACCACGCCACCACGCTCCGTGCGGTGGCCGATCAGCACCTTGTCCGCGACCTGATCGAGCATCACGAATTTGTAGTCGTTCGTGCCGTAGCGGTCGAACACAAAGCCGCCCTGGGCGCTGACGCTCAGTTTCGCGCTGAGCTCCAGCAGCGAACGGGCTTCCAGCGAAGAAACACCCAGCGTCATCATCTGCACCGCGGTGTCGCTGCCGCTCAGCGGCGCACCGGCATAGCGACCGCCGGCGGCAATCCAGCTGCCCTGGTTGGTTTGCCCGCTGAAGATGGCGCCCGAAGCACTGGTGAGCTCATCCGTCTTGATGGTCGTGGCCTCCGGCGCAATCACCTGGACCTGGATGTTGTCAAAGGTGCCGCGTGCACTGTCGGAGCCCACACCCGTCAACCCCCAGTTCAGACCGTAGGAATAGCCGGCGATCACACGGGCGCTGTAGGTTTTGGACAAGGCCGTCTTGTTGTCGACCGTGATCGTCGCAGTCAGGCCGTTGACGGTGAGCAGCATGTTGTAGGACGTGCCTGCCTTGGCCTGGAACGGTGTCTGTGAATCCACCACCCAGCCGCTGGCGTTGCGATGGCCGATCACCAGCTTGTTGGTGGACACATCGATACCGGCAAACTTGAAGTCCTGTTTGTCCTGGTAGTCGAACACCACGAAGGCGTTGGCCTTCCAGCCGCCCGTTGGCTTGATGATGCTGATCGTGGCCTGCATCTCGAAATACACCGGCAAGGCATCGCCGATCTGGAACACACTGACGGCATCACCCAGCGGCGAGGTGGCAGCCACCTCCAACACGCCATCCTTCGCCGTCCAAAGGCCGCTGTCTGCCGCAAAACCGCTCAGTGGCACCGCCGGGTCGTCAAAGCTGGCGGAACGCAGCACATCACGTTTACCACCGGCCAGGTTGCCCGCCTGCGGGTCGCGCGGGCCACCGGTCTGCTCCTGCCAGGCGAAGTCCTGCTGACGCACCACACCCAACTCTCCCATCGGCTCGCCATTGCGGGCGGGATCACCGCCAGTGTCTGCCGCGCGGGTGATGTCCACACCATCGGAAGCCGACAGCGCGTAGAGGAACTCGGCCAGTTGCGGCTGCAGCGTACGCGACACCGTGCCCAGACCAAAAGGCGCAAACGGCACGATGTAGCTGTTGAATTCGCCGGTCCAGTCGATCAGGCGGTCGCCGCCGGTGTTGCCGATCAGCACATCGCGCCCGGCGCCGCCGTAGGCACGGTCTTCGTAGCTCGGGTGGGTATCCGGGGCGTCATTGGTGCCGCCGGTCGTATCCTGATTGTCGTCGGCATTGAGCAGGTCGTCGCCCCAGCCGCCGTAGATGTCGTCGCGCCCGGTTCCGCCCACGATCCAGTCGTTGCCGGTATCGCCGAAGATCTTGTCGTCGCCGTCCGAGCGGACGGTACCGTAGGTCACGCTGGCCACTTCCACACCCTCCGTGGTGTTGAAGTTGAGCAGGAAGCCGGCAATCTTGGTGCGCGGCAGGTACTCGTCGTACTGCGCGAACTCGGTCGTGGCGGCGCTGTAGGCCAACACGTTGCCGGCATTGGCCGGCCGGGCATAGAACTGCCAGAGCGCCTCGGCACCGGACATCGCATCATCGCCACTGCCGCCGTGCAGGAAATCGCTGCCCAGGCCGCCGTAGATGATGTCATCCGAGGTATGTTTCGACACCCCGTTGAACTCGTCGGCCGTGCCGTTGAAGCCCGTGTCCTGACTGAAAGGCGAAAGGTCCACGCTCTTCTTGAGCTGGCCGGTGACGTTGAGGTCGGCATACTGCACGCCGCCCGGGGTGCTGACCGAGCTTTGCACCGTGGCCACCAGCACGCCGTTCAGCGGATCGGCCGTGCCGTTGCGGCTGGTGAAGATGCGGCCGTCGTCGCCGATCACCCCGTCCTGCCCGGTGCCGCCGGAGATCCAGTCGTTGCCGTAGCCGCCCACGATGTCGTCGTCCTGGCCCTCGCCGAAGATGATGTCGCTGCCCTTCGTACCGTAGATGAAGTCGTCGCCGGATTCACCATGAATTTCGTCCGCCGCGCCGATGTCGCCAGCAGCGGCCGCATTCACATCGATCCCGCCAGGGGTGTAGTCGAGCAGTTGGGCCGCCCGCACCACGATGCGGACGGTGCCGCGGTTTTCGGCCGCAGAGCTCTGGTCGTAGGCGAAGCTCAAGCCGGCACCCGTCGTGGCGCTGACCAGGCGGTAGATGTTGCCGTTGTCGCCAAGCAGCATGTCGGAGTCGTTGGCATGGCCGCTCAACGCGGTGTCACCCGCGTCAAGGCGCCCGGCATCGGTGACGGCCACGTCAGTCCCGGCGCCGCCGAACAGCATGTCGGCACCGCTGGCATCGGTGCGCCGGTCGGCTGTGGTGAGGCTGAACAGGCTGGAGCTGCCGCCAATGATGTCGTCCTGCCCGAGGTTGCCGAAGATCACGTCGCGGCCGCCATTGCCCTCGATGTAGTCGTCGCCGTCGGTGGCAAGGTTCTCGACCGACGCCTGCAGCGACAGCGAGCCGTCCGGCAGGCGCACAGCACCCACCACCAGATCGATGGAACCATCGCCCTGGATGGTGTCGTTGCCGAGCTGGCCGAAGATCTGGTCGCTTTGCGCGCCACCGGCGATGTAGTCGTTGCCGAAGTCAGAGAGGCCCGCAGCCTCTGCGGCCTGGCTGTGGTCGAGCAGGTTGATGTCGAAGTCTTCCCACACCGGCGCTCCACCCGGGATGCTGCGCGAGCTGGCCGTCACCAGCACGGTGCCGGCCGTTCCCGGTGCGGTGCCATAGATCTGGCCGCCCTGCGTGCCGTCGAGGGTGCGGTAGCGTGCGTTCGCAAAGCCGTCGCCAATGGTGCGGTCCAGCAGCACGTTGTCGCCGAAGATCAGGTCGCGCTCGGTGCCGCCGTCGATGCGGTCGCCGAAGGCGCCGCCGATCAGCACGTCCTCACCCTCGTTGCCGCGCAGGGTGTCGGCGCCGCCCACGGTGTCCTGCTCGCTGCGGACCCGGATCATGGCGCCGGCCGTGAACTGGACCCGCCCTTCATCGCCGAGCAGCATGTCGTTGCCCAGGTCGCCGGTGACCGTGTCACCGAAGGCGCCACCCAGGATCAGGTCGTCGCCGTCGTTGCCACGCAGGGTGTCGGCACCGCCGATGCCGCTTTGCTCGCTGCGCACGTTCACCAGAACGCCGGACGACACCTCGATGAGGCCGTGGTCACCCAGGATGACGTCGTTGCCCGCGTCGCCCGTGACCGAGTCGCCGGCCGCACCGCCCAGCACGAAGTCGTTGCCGGTACCGCCGCTGATGACATCCGCACCACCCACGTTGCCCTGCTGGCTCTGGATGGAAACGATGGAACCACCGACAAAGCGCACGATGCCGTGGTCGCCGAAGATGACGTCGTTCTCGCTGTCGCCGCCGATCAGGTCGGCGCCGTTGCCGCCCAGGATCAGGTCCTCGCCTGAGTTACCAAAGATGGTGTCGTTGCCGCCACCGTCGTCGGGGTTGTTGGTGTAAACCAGGTCCAGCGTCGCCGTGTTGCCGTCGGCGTAGTAGTCGATCACACCATGGTCGCCCAGGATGATGTCGCCCTCGGTGCCACCGGAGATGGTGTCGCCGCCGTTGCCACCGAGGATGCGGTCCACGCCCTGGTCACCCGTGATGTTGTCGGCAGCGCCGTTACCAGGCACGACAGTGGCGATCCGTGTGACGTTGCCGGTGCTCAGGATGCGCAGCGTACCGGCCGTCTGGTCAATGCGGCCATGGTCGCCAAAGACAATGTCGTTGCCGGCATTGCCGTGGAGGGTGTCGCTGCCGGCCGTCAGTCCGTCATGGTTGGTGAGCACGCTGGCGTTCACCGTGACCACGTCGATGAAGCGGGTGTTCAGGCCCACGTTGATGCCCGAATCGCCGTAGATGTGGTCGTCGCCGCCCTCGCCGCTGATGGTGTCGTTGCCCGAACCGCCAAAAAGGTGGTCGCCGACCTGGCTGCCGCGGATCATGTCGTCGCCCGCGCCGCCGTAGATCGTCACCATGCGGCTGGAGGCGCTCGCGTCGATCACGTCGTTGCCGGAGTGGTCAAAGCGGATGCCCAGGCTGGAGGCAACACCCGACTGGCCGTTGTAGCGTGCGCCGTCCTGCGAGGTGTCGCCGTAAATCACCAGTGCAGAGCTGCTGTTGGTGACTGTGATGGTGTCGCCCGCGGTGTCGGATGTGTTGCCGCCGCCGTGCACCACCGTGAGGCCGCCGTGCGCAGCCGTGGTCCTGAGCGTGTCATTGACCGTGAAGCTGTCATTGCCCTGGCCCAGCAGGACCTCGGAGACTTCCACGTTGCGGTAGGTGATGCCGCCCGAGAAGGTCTTGGCGCCAGACGGGAAGTAGTCGGTGCCAAAGGTGACGTTGCCGGAAAGACCGAGGCCGGAGATATTGGTGCTGGTGGCGGCATCGCCGTCGAACCAGAGGCCTGCCCCCATGACACCGGTGTCGTTGGAGACGCTGGAGTCGTTGTGGACCGTCAGCGTGTCTATCAGCGTGTTCTCGTCGACGTTGGAGCCCGGAATGGCGGGCAGCGCCACATCGGTTTCGCGCGGCAGGATGATCGCTGTCTTGATGGAACGGTCAGCCGTCGCATCAACATAGCCCTCGATGAACAGCGGACCGGCCATGGTCCCCACCACATGGGGCTGGATCGGGAAGGTCTTGAGCGGCTGCGGCGGCAGGGCTGGCTGGGGATCTGCCGCGCTGACGGTGACGGTTTGCGGCAGATACCAGTTGGCCGTGGTGAAGGTCAGCGTCAGCGGGGCCGTGGTGGTGAGTCCGTCAGGCAGCATGGTCACGGTGACCGCTGCCGTGGGGGCTTTGGTCAGCCGGACGGTGTAGGTGTCGGTGCGCGACTCGTCCGCCGCCGTCGCCGGGTCGTTGGCAACCACCAGTGTCGTGCCCTCGCTCTGGTCGATCAGCAGGCCTGCACTGTCGTTGTCCACGACGTGCACATCGAATTTTGCCGCGCCGTAACCGGTGGCGGTGTGCGTGATCGACGACAGCAGCGTGTTTTCCACCACGCCGTCGTCCACTGCCGTCACCGTCATCAGCACGGCCACGTTCCAGTTGCTGCTGTTGAAGGTGATGGTGTGGCTGGCCGCGTCATAGCGGCTGTCAGCGCTGGACACTGTGACCTGCGCATCGGTGCCGACCGAGACCACCACCGTGCCGGACGCCACAGCCTTGCCCAGCTGAACGGTGTAGGTGTCGGTGATGCGGGTGGTCGCATTGCCTTCAAGCACCAGATCCGAGTGGCCGGTGCCGGTCACGATGACCTCGGGCTTGTCGTTGTCCTGCACGGTGACACGCACGTTCTTGATCGCGACGTGGTTGAACCTTGCGTCGGCACTCTGCGCGCTGTGGCTGATCGCGTAGACGCGCTCGCCTTCGTTGCGGCCGTCATCCACTGCCTTCACATAGATGGTCTGCGCCGAGGTGTCGGTCACCGTGAGCGTGAGGTAACGGCTGAAGTGCACGCCGTCTGTCGAAATCAGCATCGAGTCGCCGGCCGGTGTGCCGTCTTCCTCTTCCTGGGTGGTGCGTGCCGCCGAGACATTGATGTACACCGATTGGCCCGCTGCCGGTGCCGTGGCGAGCCGGACGGTGTACTGGTCGACAGTCTCGCCCTGCTCGTTGACGACGGTCTTGCCATCGGTCTGATCAATGACGATCTGGCCGGTCTGGGCATTGGCCACATTCAGGCCCACGCCCGCGGCCAGCACGCCGTCATACGCCAGGTCGCCAGAAGTGACTGCATGATTGATCACGCCGCTGCGGCCTTCCAGATCCAGGCTGACGATGGGTGCCGTGACGTCACCAGCGACGTCAAAGGTGTCGCTGCCCTTGCCGCCGATGATGGTGGTGATCACGCCCGAGCGGGTGCTTTGGATGAAGAAGTGGTCGTCCCCCTCGAGGCCGTCGACGTCCAGCGCTTCCATGTTGTTGTAACGCACATTCAGGCCGGCGCCGAACACGCCTTCGTCGGTGATGACGAAGTTGTCGTTGAACTCTGTGCCGATGACCACGACCTTGTCGAAACCGGCCCCGCCGTCGAGGTCGACCGGAGCGTTGATGTTGTAGAGCACCGTGTCTGTGCCCTCGCCGCCTATCGCCTGGGTGGTTCCTTCGGTCGACAGGCCAGTGCTGCCCACCAGCGCAAACGCACGGATCACGAACACGTCGTTGCCGTCGTTACCCTCCAACCGTGTCTCGGCCTTGTTGCTGTAGACGGTGAACTGGTCATTGCCGGTGCCGCCGTAGCCAGTGAGCGCGAAGCTCACGCCGCGGCTCAGGAAGCCAGCCGTGGTTTCAATGGTGTCAAAGGCGTCGCCCGCGGCGACGGTGCCCGGTGCCGGCACGGAAACACGGGCCGAGCCGTACATCTGGCCGATCTGCATTTCGTCGTTGCCCGCGCCGGCGTCCAGCGTGGTGAGCGTGGCGTTGTCGTCCACCGCGAAGAAGTCGTCGCCTTCAAAGCTGCGCACAATCAGCCGCGAGTTGATATTCTCGTCGTAGTTGATCCGTTCGACGTCATCACGAACCTGGTTGCGCACATCGGCCAGCGAGCCGTGCAGCAAGGCCACAAAGGCTGGCGTGTTGGCCGACACTGGGGTCGACATGCCTTCGGTCAGCGCCTCGGTGCGGCGCAGCAGGAACACATCGGCAGCGGCGCTGCCGTCGATGTTGAGCGTATCCAGCCCGTCATTTTTGGCACCGCTGTCGAGCGCATTGACGATGTAATCGTGGATGCCGGCGGCCAGACTGCCATGGGTGAGCACGGTGTAGGTGTCGGTGCCGCCGCGGCCGTCCATGTCGACGGTGTCGCGCACCAGCGCGCCGGTGGCGTCATCCACGCGGTCGCGCAAGCCGGCCAGCGTGGTCATGTGGTCGACGATCAGCAGGTCGTCACCACCGGCCAGCCCGTCGGTGTCGCCCAGCATGCGCACGTGGCCGCTGACGGCTTGCGGACGCAGGGTGATCACGTCGCCCTGCCGCTCGCCGGCCAGCTCGATCTCGTTGGACGAGAGGCTGCCTTCCACGAGCAGGGTGGTGCCCACGGCATCTACGTTGCCGGTGTCGCCAATGCCGCTGTGCACCGTGAGGTGACGGCCCGATGTGATGCTGCTGCCCGCCTGCAGGTGCACATTGTCACCAGCCTGGATCAACACATTGCCGTTGCCTGCACTGGTGGCGGGCGCGCTGATGGAGGCCCCGGCCTCCATCACCAGGTTATCCCCTGCGCCCAGCTGGTCGCGCACCGACAGGATCACGTTGCCGGTGCTGGCCAGCACCGTGCCGATGTAGAGCGTTCCGTCCGTCTCGGTCACGTTGATGCTCTGGCTGGCCTGAGCGTTCAACAGGCCCTTGGACGGGTTGGAGGAATCGATTTCCAGCGCATCGGCAGGCGTGCCGATACTGCCGCCCCTGGCCACCAGGTTGATGTCGATGCCGGTGACGTTATTGCCCAGGTCGGCATTCGCATCAAGCAGTGAGCCGCTCAGGGTTTCCAGGGTCACGTCGTCCGTTTTGCTGCGCACCTTGTCGATGCGCATGCTGCCTGCCGTTTCAATCAGGTAAACGGTGGACAACGCCAGTGCATTCACGGTACCCAGAACGCCGCCAAAAGAGGTGTCAATGTCCAGCGGATTGGCCACCTGGCCGATCAACCCGGAAACGGACTCGAGGTCGATACTGCGGGCCACGATGTCTGCGGCGACCTCGTTGTAGCGATCGACGATGTCGCCCGTCGAGGTGATCTTGACGATGCCGGCGGCGGCACTGATCAGGCCGATGTTGGTGATGCCATCCACGGTGAGGGTAACATCGCCTGCGGTGGACGTGAAGGTTGTGATGTTGAGCGTCGCCGGGCTGTTGATGAAGGCATCGTGGCCCACCAGGCCCGAAAAGTCACCCGACACCCGTACGTCGAAGAAATTGCCGGCGGAACCGATGTCATTGCCGGCCTGCAGGTACAGGTCACCCGTGAGCACGTTGACGACCGGGCCCACCAGGTCATCGCCAAAGGCGTCGATGATGGAACCCTGGGCCACCAGATGGCTGCCGCTGGCGGCGAAAACGTTTTCCACCGTCATGTTGCCCAGCATCACCTCGATGTCCACGCTGCCGCCCAGGCTGATCACGTTGGCGACGTACAGACTGGAGATGGCTTGCGTGCTGCCGTCGATGGTCAGGTTGCCGCTGACCTGTTGCAGATCCACATTGCCGGCTGCGCTCACGTAGAGCTTGCTGCCGCCAGCCAGCGCAATGCGCAGCGGATCAGCCGCATCGTCGCCACGCACCACGCCGTTGCTCACCAGCGTGAGATCGCCAAAGGTGCCGATGGCGGCAAAGCCGTTGAGACCCGAATCGGTCAGGCTCCCTGCGCCGCCCACCTTGATCAGCACGTCACCTGTGGCGCGCACGCGGTTGATGGACAGATCCTGCGCCGTCTCGAGCGCGATGGTGCCGTCAGCCTCGGCGATGAGGGTGCCGTCCACCTGCACATCCACATCGTCCTGCAGTTGCAGCGCCACACGCTCGACCTGGTACTTGTTGAGCACCAGCTGGTTCAGGGTGAGGCCAGCGCCGCCGGTGCTTTCAGTCGAGCGCAGTGCGTCGGGCACTTTGCTCCAGCGTGAGGCATTGGAAAAGTTCTCGGCCGACAGGTTGAGCGTACCGCCCGTGCCGTTGTATTTGTAGAGCCCGTAGCTGCCGGTGAATTCCACCAGCACATAGCCACCGTTGGCAACCGACTGGTTGATGGGTGCGACCTTGCTGGCGCCGGTGGCCACATAGCTGATTTTCTCCCACTTGCTGGTGTCGGCAAAGAAGGCCTTGACCTGCGCATCGGTGTAGCTCGGGCTCTTGCGGTTCAGTGGGTCGGCGGGGTCCGTCAGGTCCTTGAGGCCGTCCAGCGTGGCGCCGTCGGCCACGCCGTTGCTGCCCTTGTAAAGGTAGGTGGCGTACTGGCGACCGTACACGTCGCTGGCATTGGCGAGGGCCAGCACTTCCTTGTTGGCAGCGCTGAGCGGACCGAAGCCATTGACCAGCGAGATCACCTGTGGCGCCTTGCTGATGCCGATCGAGCCCAGCACCGAGCCGCTGGCATCCTTGGCCTGCAGGGTCACATGGTCGCCGATGACATTCATCACCTCGGGCAGGGTCGACACCGGCGTGGTGCCCTTGAACTCGGCTTGTGGGTACAGGTAGGCATACAGGCCCGGCGACACCGGGAAGCGGAACGACGCCTCCGAAATGTCGTTGAACGGGTCGGTGTCGTAAATCGGGAGTCCAGCAGCAGTCTTGCCGATCTCGACCGTGCCGTTGAGCTGACCGATCAAGCGCAGTTGCTGGCTGGTGAGCGGCGCATCGTTGATGAGCGAGGCCAGCTCGATGGTGCTGTCCAGGATGGGGCCGTTCTCGGTGCGCAGCGTGACGTCGCCGCCAGCTTCCACTGAGCCGTTGGTCGTGAAGGCCAGGGCGCGCACCAGCTTGAGGCTGTCCTTGCTGGCCAATACGCCATCGTCGATCTCGGTGACAAAGATGTTGTCACCAGCGCGTGCTGCAAACCCGCCTGTACCCAGGATGTTGGAGTTGATGCGCAGCGTGCTGGTGCCGCCCGCGCCGCCAATGTCGGCATTGGCGCCACTGGCCAGCAGCTCGATGCGGTTACCCTGCACCAGCGAGGTGGCGGAGTTGGCGGCAATCAGGCCGTCGCGGGTCAGCAGCGTGGTGTTGCCGCCGGTGCTGATGATCTGGCCCAGCGTCAGGCTGCTGTTGCGTGAGGCCTGACCCACCGCCAGCGGCGAGGTGGCCACATCGGCCACACCAGTGACCAGGATGTCGCGGCCGGCAGTCACGTCAAGCACGCCGACGCCGCCCTCGACCACCAGGCGCACGTCCAGTCCTGCCGTGACGGTGGGCGCGTCATTGAAGATCGCCGTGCCCTCGCCGCCCAGCACCGAGGCCTGCGTCGAGTTGAGCGTGATGGTGCCGCCATTGACGACGGTGACGTTGCCCTGGATCAGCAGGTCTTTCTTGCTGCTCAGGTTGATGGTCGGTGTGCTGTCGGTGACAAAGTTGATGCCGATGGCGTAGTCAGCACGCAGCACATGGGTGTAGTAGTCCTTCTGGCCCTGGGTCTCGGTGATTTCAATGTGCTGTGTCTTGGTGCGCAGCCAGCCACCGCCAGTGGTCCAGGTGCGGCCGGTGACGGTGCTGTTCTCGAAATCGCTGCGGTAGGTGGCCGAGGCTTCCGTCACCGTGGCATCGGCTTCCCAGTTGGCGTCGCTGTTGTAGTCGATGCTGGTGAGCACCACCTCGCCAGCCACGCCGACATACTTCCAGCCGCCCGCGTTGCCCTCGCCTACCGCCACGTTCCACACGGTGTCGCCGGGGGCAATGTCGACGTCCAGGTCCACCACACGCACATAGGACACGGCATAGTCGGTGTTTTCGGCGAAGTCTGGCGTGGTCTCTGCGGTACTGGCGGTGTCCACAGTGCTGCCGTCGTACATCGTCAGCGACTCGGACTCCAGCAACGCACGCGGGTCGGTGAACTCGTACTTCTTCCACTTGTAGGAGTTGTCGCCCGAGAGCCAGTCCTCGAAGCCGGTACTGCCGCCGAACAGGTTGAAGCTGTTCTGCTCGTACTTGGTGATGGTGGTTTGCACCAGCTCCTGGCCTTCGGTCCAGACGTAGCTCAGGCCGGCCCGCGGCAGGAACTCGATGGTGCCGGTCAGGTCTTCCTCGATGCTGGTCTGGGTGTACTCGATGCGGCTGAAGCTGTCTTCGCCGCCCACGGCTTCCACCAGGTCGGCGTCGAAGATGCGGCGGGTGATGCCGTCGGCTGTGACCGTGTACTCGGTCTTGGCGCCGTCGCTGCTCAAACCTGTGGCGTCGCCATCAACGATGCGCGCCGTGTCGATGATGGTGATCTTGCCTTCGCGGTTCTTGGTGGTGTCGATCCGGTTGACGATCAGTTTGTAGTTGCTGTCATTGGTGATGTCCACGCTGGCATAGCCATAGGCTGCCTTGATCATGCCGCCACCGGTGCTGAGGATCTGGCCGGCCAGGATCACGCGGCCGCCCTCGGGCACCACGTCTTCCACCACGATGGCTTGCTGCGCCGCGTCAAAGTATGCCTTGACGGGAATTGCCTCGCTGCCGAAGCTCACGCCTGCCAGCGGGTTGCCAGCGGCGTCAATCAGCTCACCGGTCGCACCGGGCACAAAGCCGGCCCCCACGTGCAGCTCGACGTTCTGCGCGCCGCTCTGGATCAGGCCGTTGATGTTGAGGTAACGCGCCGTGATGGCAATGGTGCCCTGCGCCAGGATGCGCGCACCGGGCGCAACGATGGCCTCGTCGAGCATGACATCCACCGGGGTGGAGGTGGTGATGGGAATGCCCCCCACCTCGGTCGTGGTGTTGAGGACGCCCTGGACATCTCCTGCGTCAGCGAACGCCGCGTCGTTGTAGGCACCGTTTTGCTGATAGACCAGGGCATTGAGCAGGTCAAAGTTCACCAGCTGACGAGGGTCCTTGCCGGTGTGGAACCAGTCGTCGCTGTTGAGCGTGAAGTCCTTGAGTGCATAGATTTCGACCGGCGCGCCGCGGATCTCGCCCGAGACGGTGATGCTGCCCTCGAAGTTCTTGACGGTGACCTTGCCGGTTTCGTTCACCACATCGCCCACCAGGTACAGGTCCTGGTCGATGGTGGAAGGTGGCAAGGTGCCCAGGTCGTAGGTACCGGCCAGGCGGTTCTGCACGATGGAGATCGTCTTCGGATCGCTGTTGGCGCCCACGCCGGTCTGCGAGACGTTGTTGAAGTAGACATTGCCCGGCTCCAGCACCGAGTACTGGCCATTGATCTGGGCCACCACCTTGGTGTCGCGGATCACTGCGTCGTTCACCGTCATGGTGAACGGCGAGTTGTTGAGGATATCGACCTTGGCGCCGGAGCGGGCCAGCACGTTGGCATTCACGCCGGTGAAGGTCAGGCCGGCAGGCAGCGTGTCGGCCTCGATGAACACCGAGCCCGGCGCAGCATAGACGTCGGGCGTCTGCACGAACAGGATGTCCAGCTCGCGCTTGACCTCACCCGTGCCCTCGAGCAGGCCCAGTTCATCGAGCGCCTCGTTGATCAGCTCCAGTTGCACCTGGTAGCGTGCCACGGCCTCGGCGTTGTTGCCATGGCTGCGAATCCAGTCCTCGACCTTCTCGCGCTGCTCCAGCAGCACATTGCCCAGGTTCTTGTAGACCAGCTTGGGTGCATCAATCTCCACCGGCTTGATGACGAAGAACTTGTTGACCAGCCCGTCACGAATGACTGCCGTGGCGTTGCTGTCGTAGACCACGATCGCGTCGGGATCGGTGATCACGGTGCCATCGTCGGCCAGTGCGCCATCGGTGGTGGTGCCCAGGTCGCGCCAGCGCGAGGCGTCGCCGAAATGCTCCTGCTCCAGGATGATCTCGGTGGAACTGTCAGACACCAGTTTCCACTGGTAGTAGTGGCCGGCGATGCCGGCATTCGGCCCACTGCCCATGGCGCCGGCCACCGCCTTCACCACGGTGCCGCTGCTGATGCTGAAGGGGATGGTGTCCAGGTCCAGCGGCGCGAACTCATAGGCCACGTCGGCGGCGATGCCGAGATCGGCCTTCTGCGCGGTGTTGAGCGACACGGCACGGCCGGCCTCCAGCTCGGAGCGCTGGAAGGCGGTGAGCGCAGCCGCACCTGCCGGGCTGGCCACGGAATTATTGGGCAGCGTGTAGTTGGTGCCGTCCAGCTTGAGCGGCTCGATGTGCAGCACGGCCTGGTTGTTGATGCCTGCCTCCACCCTGGCGGTGCTGGCAATGGTCACGGTGTTGCTGCTGCTGGTGTCAGGCTCGTCGTCCACATCAATGCCGTAGGGAATGGCCGACAGCGACAGCATGCCGCCCGATTCGGTGCCCCGGTCGTCGCCGCCGATACCTTCGATGCTGCGCAGCGTGGCGTTCTGCAGGGCCTGCACCTTGGTCGTGCCGTTGAGGGCAATGCTGTTGTATTCGCGGATCACCACAGTGCCCACCGGCACGGCAATGGCCGGCAGCAACGAGTAGGTCTGCACGTCGGCGTTGGCATACGCATTGATGATGTTGATCTGGCCGGCCGAGTCGCGCCCGGCCCACAGGTTCACGTCGCTGCCGCGCACCAGTGCGTCTGTCAGGGTGATGGCGTTGCGCGCGTCGATGGAGCTGTCGCTCACCGAGCCACCAGCACCGCTCAGCGCCACCGCGATGGTGGTGTTGGTATCGGTGCGCACATAGGCGTTGGAGCGGGTGGAAATATCGACGTTGCTGGCGTTGCTCTTGACAGTGCCGCCCAGCACATTGACCTTGGCCCGTGATTCCACCGAGACGTCCGAGGTGCCCAGCGCAAAACCGAAGGCGCCGTAGGCCTCGGTCTCGACCTTGTCGAGCGCCTCCACGTCGGTAAAGGCCTCCAGCTTGAGGCTGCCCGGTGTGGACGCATTGCCCACCGACAGCAGCTTGGCACCGTTGCCCACGGTGATGTCGGCCTCGAAGGCGTCAAACGTCGTGCCGTTGTCCACGCCCACCTGGGTCTGGCTGATCAGCGCGGTGGCGCCACCCACCGAGACCGAGGCTGACTGCAGGTTGACGCCGAAGTGGTTCTTCTGGAACAGGTTCTTGGCCTTGACCGTGATGTTGACCGCGCTGATCTCGGCCATGCTGCCGATATCGACCCGTGAGTCGCCCGTGGCCGTGACGTAACCCAGTGCACCGCCGCCCGTGGCCAGGCCAAAGGCCAGCGCCTCGGACTGGATGTCCAGGTGCTGCTCGCTCACCGATTGCAGCGTTACCGACTGCGCCGAGATAATGGCCCCCGCGCCGATGCGCACCTTGGCGCTCTGGTCGCTGGTGACCTGGGCCAGCGCCCCGGTCACGCTGATCAGGCCGCCGCCAGCCGACTCGCCGTCGGCATAGCCCGTGTCGTTGTTGAGCGCGGAAACAGTGACAAAGCGCGCGCTGGTGATCTGCGCACCGGCATCGACCGAGGCCAGCACCTCATCCACCCCGCTGCCTGCACCGATGTTCACAGTGGTGGCCATGCCGCCCACCGCAATGCCAGCCACCGTCACACCATGGCCGGTGGCCAGGCCGACATTCGTGGACTGGGCCTGCACCTGCACGTCGTGCGTCGTGGCCACGCGTGCATTCGTGCCCAGCTTGGCGCTCACGGTGTTGTCCATGTCGGCCGTGGCGTAGTTCACGCCCACAGCGATCAGGCCGCCCGCCAGGGCAAAGGTTTCTGCATCGGCGGTGTTGCGGGCCTCGCCCCGCACGCTCAGGGAGTCGGCGTTGACGATCGCGTTGGCGTTCACCGCCACACTGCCGCCCACATCGGCCAGGCTCACGCTCAGGCCCACACCCACGGTGCCAAATGCCACGCCAGCGGCAGTGGCCTCGCTCAGGTTCTCGGCCTCACCCAGCACCTCGACGTTGCCAAAGGTGCTGATGGTGCCGTTGACGGCGGTGGCCACCGTGGCCGACGCGTCAGACGACGCCACCGCGCCCGAGGCACCAATGAGAGCGCCCCCAGAGCCCGCCAGGGCCTGTGCCTTGGCGCCCACCGTGTCAGCCGGGTCGGTGTTGTGGCGTGCGCGGAAACGCACATTGCCCGTGTTGCTGCTCAGCACGGCGCCCGCGCCCAGCGTGCTGCCCACCATGGGCGCCAGCGTGGCAAAGGCGAAGGAGCCGGCCAGTGCGCCGCCACCGCCGGCGAAGCCCTGCACGTCCGCCACCGCGCGCATGTGCGAGTCGGCGTCCACCGTGATGTTGGTATTCGTTTCCAGGTCGGCACTGGCGCCGATGTCAGCGACCACCGAGGAGCGCACGTCCACGAACGAGAAGTTGATGCTGCCGGCGATGGCACCGACCGCCAGCCCGAAGGTGTGGCCCTGTGCATCAATGGTGGAAGTCGCGTTCACGGCGACGGAACCCACCACGCCCACACCCTGGCCGATCTGCGCGTTGGCACCAATGTAGGCATGGGTAGCCTTCACGTCCGGGGCAGGATCGCCGACAGACACCTTGGTGAACGAGGCGCCGATGGCGCCCAAGCCCACGGCCGCGCCGGTGGTCTGCACATTCACTGTCTGGCGGCTGACCGCGTCGATGTCGATCAGGCTGGCGCGGGTGACCACGGCGCCTGCGGCGATGCCGGCGCTGGTGGTACTCACGTCGTTGACCACGGCCACCGCTGCACCCAGGCCCACCAGACCGCCGCCGCCTGCAATGGCCAGCACGTCCACGTCTTCGTCCAGCTCGGCGAACACGGTGATGGCCCCGCCCGCACTGAGTATGCCGCCTGCCTCTGCCGTCACATTGGAGGCAATGCTCACCACGCTGATACCGGCACCGGCACCCACCACGCCGACCGCAGCGCCGCCCGCGGCCAGATCGATGTTCAGGTCTTCGCGTGCCCGCACCGTGATGGCGCCACCCGCGGTCACCTGCGAGCCATTGACGATCAGTGACGAGGTGCCCTGCACCGCCGGTGGCGTGCCGGCCAGCGCGGCCGCCACGTCGGTGGCAGAAGGCGCTGCCGACAGCGATGCCGCACCGCTGTTGACGATGCCGGCCAGCCGGCCGTCGCTGCTCTTCGGTGCGTTCGGGTCATTTGCCGGCGTGGCGCCGAAGGAGCCCGACATCTGTCCAGCCACCAGGCCGGAGGCGTTTTCGCCCTGCTGGGCGGCATCGGCGTCAGCAGTGGTCTCGCCACCGGCAGCGCTGCCGTTGGAGTCGCCGGCCAGAGCATTGGCTGTGTTCTTGGTCGAGCCGTCGTCGTTGTTGTCCGAGTAGCTCTGTTGCAGCGGCGTGCCGATGGACCACACCGACACCGCGCCGGCCACGCCCACCACACCGCCGGCACCGGCGATGGTGTAGCCGTCGATCTCCTTGATCGCCAGTGCATTGACCTCGACGTCCTTCTTGACCGTGACCACCGCGCCGTCGCGGATCTGGGCGCTGACGTCGTTGGTCAGCACGCCCACGTCCACTGCCGCACCCACACCCACAAAGCCGCCAGCCAGCGCGCCGGAGAAAGTGGTCACGCGCGCCGTGTTGGCCGCACCCACATAAACGCCCTGGTCGGCGTCGCCGTCCACATTGGCGTCCAGCTGGTTGATCGCAGCATCGCCGATCCAGGCCTGCGTATCGGAGTCGAGCACGCTGACTGTCACCGAGCCCGACACCCCCACGAAGCCGGCACCGGCGGCCACGCCGATGTGCAGCAACTGTTCGCTGGACGCGGCCTGTACGATCAGGCCATTGCGGCTGGCAGTGTTCAGGCCCGTGGCGGCATCGCCGCCGGTGAACGAGCCGCTGAACACACCGCCGGTGCTGCCCACGCCGCCGCCCAGTGCATTGACCTCCGCGCCGTCGGCCACGAAAGCCTGGGTGTCCTTGTGAACCACCACCACGCCGACCGAAGCGCCCACACCGACAAAGCCGGCGCCCAGGCCGCCCGCGATCACCGTGATCTTGGTGTCGTCACTGGCGCGCACCACGGTGTCGCCACCGCTGCTCACGCTGCCCACGATGGAGGCATAGGTGGTGCTGTCCAGGCTGAGCACACTGACGCCGCCACCCACACCCACCGTGCCGCCGCCGGCCAAGCCCATGCCGACCAGCAGAATCTCTTCGGACGCGGTGGCGTTGATGCGCACGTCATCACGGGCATGCACATCGGCGCCATCGGCCACGGTGGCCGCGGTGTCCATCGTCAGCACCGTGACGTCCACACCCGGGGCCACGCCCACCGCACCGCCCAGGGCGGCACCGGCGGCCAGGGCCACATGGTGGAAGTCGCTGCCCGCGCCCACGCTCACCGTCTGCCCGGCGGCTGCGCCGCTGGTGTCGCTGTTGACCTGTGCATCCACGCCAACGTAGGCATGGGTCTTCACGTCGATCACATTGACTGCCGCAGCCACCGCCACACCCACCGCGCCGCCGCCGGCCACAGCGGCCGAGTAGGTCTCAATGTCGTCACGGCTGGTAGCCGAGATCGCCACGCCGCGCACGGTCGCCGTGGTCAGCCCCACGTTGCGCTGGCCGGAAGTGGAGACGTCAGCAGTGCCGCCAGCGTCGCTGCCATTGGTGTCCACCGCCGACACATTGGGCGCGCTCACCTCGCCGCCGCTTTGCAGGGCGCTCGCGCTCTGGTTCTGCGCACCCTGCGCCTCCAGTACGGCCAGGCGCTCAAGCGCATGGCCGTCGCCAGCCGCGCCAATAGTGAGGTCCACACGGGTCACCAGCTGGTGCGAGCTGCCGCTGCCAGCGCCGGTGAGGTTCACAAGGCCGTCGGCCTCGCCGGACCGGGCTTCTTCGCGCGTAGAGAAGAAGCTGACGTCATTGCCCTTCACCCGCACGTAGTAGGACGTGCCGGAGGTCAGACCCCCAATGCCGGTATCCCCCGCGTCCTTGCGGTAGGTCACCTTGTCGCCCGTGCTCAGGCCGTGGCCGCTGGCCAGCGTCAGGGTGTCGGCGGTGGCGTCCACTGCCGCCGGGTTGACGCTCACGTCGCCATGCAGCGCGTTATCGCGCGAGTTGTAGAGGCTGGCCTGACCCACCGGGTCTATGCGGACGAAATACTTGCCGGCGTCGTCCAGCCCGCCGATGGCCTGGTTGCTCTCGCCTCGGCCCTGGTAGTAGACCACCATGTCCCCGTTGGCCAGCCCGCTGCCGCTGCCGATATCGATAGTGTCGTTGCTGGTGTTGACCGCCCCCGCATTGAAAGTCGCCTTGGGCACGCCGGCATCGGCCACAAAGCTCACGCCGAAGCCGCCGGTGGCTGCCGTGAGGCCAGCGCCCTGACCGTCACCCGTGACGCTGGCGCCGGTACCAATAAAAGCCTCGGTAGTCTTGTTGACAACGCTCACCGTGGCCGAAGCGCCCACCCCCACCGACCCACCCACAGCCACCGTGGCCACCACCTTGTCCATCTCGGTGCGGTCGTCGGCGCTGATGCGGACGGTGCCGAGGGCATGTACGTCGCCGGCACCAGCCGACAGGGTATTGGCGTTGCCCGTGACGTCATCGGCCGGATCGTCGCCGATGTAGGCGCGCGTGCTCAGGGTCAACACATGCACGCTGGCGTTCAGGCCCACGCCGACGCTGCCGCCACCGGCCAGACCGGCTGCCACGGAGGTGATGTCTTCGTCGGTCTGTGCGTTGACGTCGATGTTGCCGTCCACGTCGGCGACCACGCCGGAGTCGATGAAGGCACTGGTGTTCTTGCTCAAGGTCAACACATCGGCACCCACGGCCACACCCACCGAACCGGCCACACCGACCGAGCCGGCCACCGACACGATGTCCGTGGTGTCGGTGGCACGCACCACCACGTTACCGCCAGTGCTGCTGCCGTCTTGCACCGTGAGCTGGGCCGCGTCGCCGATGGATGCACTGGTGGTTTCGCTCAGCACATTGATGGTGGGCGCTACCGCCACCGCCACGTTGCCGGCGGCGGCACCGGCAGCCGTGATGGAAATGATTTCCTCGCTGGAGCCAGCCTCGACCAGCAGGCCGTCGCTGCCTTCAGCCGTGACTTCGGTGAAGGCGCCGATGCGGGCCTTCACCAGGTCGGTGTGCACGAAGGTGGTGTTGGCCACGCCCACACCGGCGCTGCTGCCGCCGCCGATCGCGCCGCCAACCATCAGCGCCTTCATGTCGCCCTGCGCCGTCACCGACACGTCGCCACCGGCGGTGAGCACGGAGCCGTTCGCAGCCGAGCTGCCGTCGGCAATGCTGGCCTGGGTATCGGTCAGCAGCACCTGCACCGCGATGGAAGCCGCCACGCCCGAGCCGCTGGTGCTCAGGCCAAAGGTGCCGGCAATGGAAGTGATGTCGTCGTCAGACGACGCCGCGATGGTGATGTTGCCGGCTGTGGCCGTGAGATCGGCATCCTCGGCCACCAGCGCACGGGTATGGCGTGTGATCACGCCCACATCGAGGCCGATGCCCACGCCGGCGTTGCCGCTGGACGCCGCCAGGCCGCCGGCAGCGCTGAAAACCGTCAGGGTGTCCGTGGCCGACACGCCGACATCCACGTCTGCCGTGAGCGTGGCCTCCTCCCCGACGCTGGCTTCGGTGGTGATGAAAAACACGTTGACGCTGGACGAGCCGCCCACCGCCGTGCCGCCATTGGCCGCGGCCACACCGGCCGCAAAACTGGTGACCGCCACCGTGCCGATGATCGGCAGGTCCTCGCTCTTTGGCACCAGCGAAGACTCGGCATTGACATGGATGGAGTCACCGGCGTCGATCTGGGCGTTGTCGCCAATACGGGCCACAGTGTCCTGGCCGGCAATGACGTTCACCGCCACGGCAATGCCGATGCCGGCCCCCCCGCTCTGGGTGCTGAGCGCCGCGCCGCCGGCGATGTTCTGGATCTCGTTGTGGCTTTCGGCCCGCACATCGACGCTGCCGGTCAGGGCGGTGAGCGACGCGCCATCACCCACCGAGGCCTCGGTCGACTGGTCAACGACATTGACCGATATCGAGCCGCCGACAGCCGTCTGCTTGGAAGCCGCACCCGACAGGGCCCGGCTCTGGAAGGTGTTGGTCTCACCGGTGGTCATCAGGGCTTCGACCGCAATCGAGTCAGCTGTCAGGTCGGCCGAGCCGCCGACGCTGGCCTTGTTGTCAAGCAAGGCAATGTTCACGCTGACCGCAGCGGCCACGCCGGTGTTCGAATTGGTGTTGGTGGCGGTCGACAGGCCCTGGGCAATCACGTCGGCAGAAGCGGTGGCGCGCACGGCGAGGTCGCCGGAGGCCACAATCACCACGCTGTCGGCTACGGTAGCCGTGTTGTCGGCATCGAGGTAGTTGAAGGCAATGGAAGCCGCCACGCTGGGCCCGTCGCTGCTGGAACCGCTCTCGCCGGACGTGTTGGTGCTCGACTCCTTGTTGGCGTTCTGGTCAGCGGTGCCCACACCATCGCTCTGCGCAGTGCTGGAAGGCTTTTTGCTGGAGGCCGTGCCCGACTTGCCGGTGGCAAAGTCCGACTGGGAATTGGTTTCTTCCTCGGAGTCCTTGGACTCGTTGCCGTCCTTGTCCTCGGACGACGCGCCCGTCGCGCTGGCCTTGGACAAGGCCTGCACATTGGCCCGGGACGCCGCGATCACACGGACGTCGGCCACATCCTCGAAGCTGCGCTCCAGCTCGGCCTCGGTGTCGTTGATGACGATGTTGATCGCCACCGCGGCACCCACGGCGGCGCTCTTGCCGGCGGCCGAGCCGCTGCCTGTGGTGATGACCGAGCTCATCAGGCTGGCCTCGACGCCGAGGTCGTCGCCCACGCCACCGCCCAGCGTGATGGTGCCGCCGCCACCGCTTCCGACGTGGGCGCGGGTGGTGTTTTCCGCCACCACGATGGCGATCGACGCGCCAATGCTGGTGCCACCGCCGCTGGCCCCGTTCTCGGCCGTCGTCACAGCGTCGCTGGTGGCGTCGGCAGACACCAGGAAGTGCCCGGCGCTGCCGGTGACGTATTCGCCGTCCTCGATTTCGGCAATGGTGTCGACCAGCAGGATATTGAGCGCGAACGAAGCGCCCACACCCACACTGCCGCCTTCGGCACCACCGGTCACACCAGACGGGGTGGCACTGAGCAGCGCTTCGCTGGCAGTCAGCGCATGGATATCCACATCGCCGCCATGAAGCGTGATCTCGGCAGCATCTGCCGTGGGCGCGCCCTCGTTGCGGCCAACGACCGCCAGATGGTCGATGTTGGCCACGCTGATGGCGACTGAGCCTGCGACGCCGATGTCGCCACCACTGGCGCCAGACTTGGCTTCCGCACGCATCGTGTGGGTGCGGTCCATCAGCTTCTGGGCCGGGTTGCCGGCGTCGGTCAGGGCGATGGCCTTGCCGGCCAGCGCGTCTTCGCGGCTGGCCGCGAGCTCGGCCCGCTCGTCGTCGATGATGATCACGAAATAGGTGGTGCCGTCGTCCAGGCCGCCCATCTCCGCGCCGCCGCCGTCAGCGTAGACGACTGCATCGCCGGTGCGCAGGTTGCTGCCCTCGCCCAACGCAATGACACGGTGCTGGCCAGCGTCGAACACGATCTCGTCTTCGCCAATGCCAAGCAGGCCGCCGTATTCAAACTTGTGGCCGGTACCCGTGCCCACGCCGTCCGCGCCGCCCAGGTCCACACGCCCTTCTTCGCCACCCGCCTTGGCATGCTCTTCGGTGTCGTACAGGGAAATGGTGGCGCCGTCTTCAGCCACGCGGGCGTAGTAGTCGCTGCCATCGTCGAGGCCGCCGATCTCGGTGCCGTTACCGTTCTGGTAAGTAACCTTGTCGCCCGTCTTGATGCTGTGGCCCTTGCCAATGAAGATGGTCTCGGCGGTTTCGTCCACCACCGGCACTTCGGTGGTCTCGAAGCTCACCTCGCGCTCGGCCATGGTGGCCTCGAGGCTCAGGCCATCGGCCTCCACGTGCGCGCCGGCACCGATGGTGGCTTCGTTGCGCACGGTAGCCACCGACACCGACACGCCCACACCGACACCGGTGCCGCCATCGCTGGTCACGGCAGCGCCGTCTGCCACGGCAACAGCATCGGTCAGGTTGCTCGCGTGCAGTATCAGTGAGCCACTGCCGACACCGGCGCCTGCCGTCACATGGACAAACTCGGGCAGATAAGCGCGCGAAGTGGAACTGGCCACGGTGACGGCAACGGCGCCGGCCACGCTGACGGAGCCGCCAGAGGTGTCCGACTTGGCCGCATCGGTTTTCTTCTGCCCACCGGATTCGGACTGCGTCTCGCCGCCGTTGTCAGTCGATTTTTTGGTGCCCAGTTGTTCCTGCTTGCCCACCTTGGCATTGGTGTCATCAGCAGGCTCGGCGCCAGGATCGCCCGAGGGCTCTTCCTCGCCTTCGCCGCCCGCCACGCTGGCACGCGCATTGGCACTGTTGATGGAGACCGTGCTGGCCATGAACTTCACATCACCGCCGGCAGTGATGTCACGCTCGGTAGTGGCCACGGCAGAGTCGATGGCGATGGTGAGGGCAATCGAAATGCCGACACCGGTGTCGCCCGATTCCGTGTCGCCTGCCGCCGTGGTGTAGACCGAGCCCACGTGGCTCGCGCTGGCCTCCAGCGAACCGCCCATCGTCAATGCCGCAGCGCCACCCAGCAAACCGGCATGGGTGTCGTTGTCCGACACGGCAACTGCCACCACCGGGGTGATGGCGGTTTCGCCGGCGGAGCCGCCTTCGGCATCGGTTCGCATGGCGTTGCTTGACGATGCCGTCAGCGTCACATCATCGACACCCGTGAATGTCACGCTGTCGCCGATCAGCGCATCCGTATCGGTTTCACCGACATTGACCGCAATCGAGGCACCGACCCCGATGCTGCCGCCGCCCGACTGCTTGCCGGTGGCCTTGACATCATTGGTGACGAAATTCTCGGCGGTCAGCACCACGTCACCGCCGGTGGCCAGCGTCACGTCAGCACCATCGCTGATCTTCGCCGCCGCACGGCTGATGCCCACATTCACTGCCAGCGCGCCCGCCACGCCGGTGTCAGCGCCGCTGGAGCCGGACGTGGCCTCGGCCTTGAAGCCGTGCAGCTTGTCGCTGTCCACCTCGGGCACCAGAGCCTGCACGATCAGACTGTCGGCAGAGACGGTGCCGTCGCCCAGAATGGCCTCATTGGTCACGATGGCCACATTGACAGCCACCGCAATGCCCACGCCGGTACCGGTCGGCCCGCCGCCGGATTCGAAGCCGTGGGCGGTGCCGACCGCGGCATCGGTGCCCAGGTCCACCAGGCCGTCTGCGCCGCCGGAGTCGGCGTGTTCCTTGGTGTCGTAGAGCTTGACCTTGTTACCGTCGACGTTGACGTAGTAGGCCTGGCCATCGCTCAGGCCATCAATGCTGCCGCCTGACGCCTGGCGGTAGATCACCTTGTCGCCCGTGGCCAAGCTGTTGTCTGCCCCGAGGTCAATGGTGTCGTCATCCGCATCAACGATGTCGGTCGCCGTCGGGTCGAATTCCACGGTGTGCGCCATGACCGTGCTGGCATCAGCCAGCGCCTGGGCGTCGGTGTTGTTCTCGGACTTGAGCGTCAGCGATCCGTCGACAGACGATGTGCCGGCGCTGATGGCCAGGCCATTGCCGGTAGACGCCCGTGCCGTGGATTCCTGCACCGTGATTGCCACCGCACCTGCCACCTGAACCTTGTTGCCGCCCTCGCCTTCGGCAGACGCGCCGTCGGTGCCGGGGGTGTCGCTGGAATCGCCACCTTTGTCGCTGGAACGGGTCTTAGCGAAGCTGGTGTTGTCAGCCGTCTTCTTGTTGACGCCGCCTTCCGATTCCTCGGGTGTGCCTTCTGCGGGCGCGTCATCCTGGCCACCGGCCACGCTGGCCTTGGCCCGGCTGCTGCCAGACGACACATTGCGGGCGTTGAAGGCGATGGCACCACCGGCTGCCAGGCCGCGTGCGGTGGTGGCCAGCGCCAGGTCGGAACCGATGCTCAGCGCCAGCGAGATGCCGACGCCCGTGTCGCCGGACTCCGTGGCACCTTCAGCCACCGTGCTCACCGAGCCCTGATGCGCAGCGCTCACCGACAGATCGTCACCCAGGCTGGTGGCCAGCGGCGTCGCCAGCGTACCCAGGGTTCCCAGGCGCGCCTCGGTGTCGTTGTTGGACACGGTGATGGCGATCACCGGCGTCACCGCGGTAGCGCCCGCAGCGCCGCCTTCGGCCAACGTATCGAGTTTGTTTTTGGAGGAGGCCGACAAGGTGATGTCGGTAGCGCCCAGCAGATCAGCGCCGTTTTCGACCAGCGCGTCGGTGTCGGTTTCGCCAACGTTGAGGGCAAAGCTGGCCCCGACACCCAAGTCGCCGCCACCGGTCTGCTTGCCGCTGGATTTGACCGAGCTCTCAATGAAGTTTTCAGCCGTCAACACCACATTGCCGCCCCCGGTGATCGTCACCTGGGTGCCGGCACTGATGATGGCCGACGCGTCGCTGATCACCACCCCCAATGCCAGCGCACCAGCCACGCCGGTGGCGCCTCCGCTGGCGCCAGCCACCGCCATCACGCTGAAACGGTTGAGTTTGCTGGCATCGATGAAGCTGTGCCCCGTGGCGCTGCCCGCGCTCGTGAGGTCCACCAGCCCGGTGGCGCCCCCTGCCACGGCATCCTCGGCCGTGGTGCTGTAAAGCTTGATGGTGCCGTCATCCTGCACCGACACATAGTAGGTCTGGCCATCCGTCAGGTTGCCAATGGCCACTGCCGCGTCACCCTGCTCATAGACCAGCGCGTCCCCTGATTTCAGGCCGTGGCCGCCACCCTGCAAACTGATTTTGTCGTCGGCTGCTGCCACGTCGGCCTTCTCGAAGGCCAGCACCCGGTCGTCCATCAGGGCTGTGACGTTCAGTGCGCCGGCCTGTACGCCGCTGCCGCCCACATAGGCAGTGTTGCTCAGCACATCCACCCCAATGGCCACGGCAATGCCCACCGCCGTTCCGTTGGTGGAATCGTCGATCACCGTATTGCCCCCGTCGGCCAGGGTCTGGGCATGGTTGACGCTGCGTGCGCCCACATTGAGCAGCCCTGTCGAGACCACATGGCCCGCCGTGTTGACAAACGCCGTGGTGGTGTTGGTCAGGGTGCCGACTGCCACCGCGCCTGCCAGCGAGACGCTGCCGTCCGACGTGGCCGCGTCGTTGCTGGCGAGCGCATCCTGCGAGTCGGTGGTGGTGGTGGCATCGCCATCACCGTCGTCGGTGGCGCCGCCAGCCGTCGACTTGGCCAGCGCCGTCAGCGTATTTTGCGATGACGCCAGGACCGCGACTGACGCGGCATCCACTGTGGCGCTGCCACTGATCGAAGCTTCGGTGTTGCCGTCGATGACCGCCACGCCCAGCGTGGCGCCTGCACCGCCGGGGGTACCGTCGGCCAGCGCGGCGCCGACCACGCGGCTGGAGGCATCGAGGGTGAACGCGCCGGTGACGTCGAGGTCGGCATTGCCTGCCACCCGCGCCGCCGCGTTGCTCAGAACGATCACGCCGGCCACCGCAGCATCGGTGCTGGTGTCCGTCTTGCCGGCCAGCGACGCCATCGAGGCATTGGCATACACATCAGACTTGGCGCTTACCGACAGAGCGCCGGTTGCCGAGATCTGCGCGCCGTTGCCGATGTCGATTTCGGCTGAGGAATTGGCGTAGATGAACGCAATCTGCAGCGAACTCAAACCCAGGCTGTCGTTGTCGACTTTCAGGGTGGAGGTGGCGCTCAGGCTGATGTCCTGGCCGAACAGGTCGCCATACACATCGATGTCTGCATCGGCGTCGGCAAAAAACTCGTCGCCTGCGGGTGGCAGGCCGGTGTCTGTCATCGACACGCTGAGCGAGATGTCATCGGCGCTCAGGTGGACAGAGGCGTCCACCAGGATGTCCGCATCCGAGGCGATGGTCAGGTTGTAGTCCAGGTCGGCAGTGCCCGACAGGACCACGCTGTCACTGAAGAAATCCTGGGCGCCACCAGTGAAGTCGATGGTGACACTGTCGCCGGACATGCTGGTGTTGAGCACCTCGAACGTCGACAAATCGATCGTGACGGTGTCTGCCACGATCGACTGGACCACCGCACCGCCGGCGCGGGACACATTGACCTGACCGTCCGAGGCGTCGAAAGTCGCCGAGCCCACGATGTTGTCGAGGTTGTCGAACAGGCGGATCTTCAAGCCGCCGTCATCGACGGCTCGCAGGGTGAATTCGGTGGCGGCCAGATTACCCAGCGCCGGCACATAGCTGATGTCGGCAGACAGCAGCATCCGGGGCTCGATGGCCTCCATCGAAAACGCTGGCCGGCGCGATGGCTTCTGGCCGAAATCCGGCGGTCGATCAGCACGCTTGCGACTCAAGGTCTCACTGACCAGAGTCCCCAGATAGCTGCGTGAAAACGCCTTGCCCACCCGTTGAAAAGCTTTCATGACGGCCCCTTGAGAGGATATCGCCGAGTACAGAGCACCAAGGGCGATGGTCAACCTGCTTGGGTCCAGGCCAGAGCTCGCACGATGCCGACGGAACACTCTACAAGGGTCACAAGTAATTACATGCACCTCTTTACTGACTATTACATCTGTCAGCAGAACCTTCTCTGGATGGCTGGAATCACCGACCCAAAAATCCCGCCAAGGTCTTGAATTTAAAGACTTTTAATGTTTCTTCTGTCAAAGCTTCCGCTATTTTTTCAATTAAACCTGTCCAGGACATGGTTTCTGTAATGTAGTTTTTTAGTACTATTTTGGTGTATTGCTTCCAATTTGCTTTCATTGGCTTCCCGTCACCTTTTTCCATGCCCTTCTGGCTGGACCCAGACGCCACTCTGGCGGATCATGGCGGACCCGTGAACACCGACACACCCCTGTTTCAAACCTTGCTGCAGCGCATTGAAGCCCTGCGGTTGCCCTACGGCCAGGAAGACGCGTTCAAGCTCACGCCTGCTGGCCTGATCACGGGTCGGGTCCTCGTGGGAGTTCCGGCCGCGGGCCAGACTATCGATGCCCTGCTGCAAATCGCCGGGCAGGACATGGCCATGCCCGAAGGCGGCCATGCCCTCCTCAGCGCCCACGCCGCGCAGGCCAGTGCCGTTTTTTTCGGTCTTGAAAACTCCCCGCAGGGCACCGTCTTCAAGGTTTATCTGGAATTCTGGGAAGAGGTCAAACGCACGGTGCTGCAAACGCCCTCCGCCACGCCTTTACTGCTGCATCTGGGCGTCAAGTGGAGCAGCGCGCGGCCCGGTCATCACGAAGTTGCCCGGTACATGTGCCATCCCCTGCTGTCCGTCAAGGACGTGATGCGGCGCATCGTGGCCATCTATCCGTCAGGCGCACAGGCCAGCGCCTGCACACCCGTGCTGGACATCGTGCGACAAGGCATCAAACACCGGGCAGACGCCAGCCTGCTCTACCTCGAGGTCAGTGAGCAGGGCAACCCGCGTTGTTCGTTTGATGTCAATCTGTACAAGACGGGCATCACCTTGTCATCTTGTGAGAAAGCATTGGGCGAGGCGGCGAGCCACTTTGGCATCGCCGCTGCAGCCATGGAGATCGAGCTTGAACGCTTCGGCCACTGCGCATTGGGTCACCTGTCGGGCGGAACCGACCGCCATGGACAGGAATTTCTGAGTGTCTATGCAGAAACCCGCCCCTTGCCAGGCGGCTGATGGTGGGTGACCGACAAAACAGGTTCTGAATGTGCAGCAGGCAAGAAAAAAGGACCCGGCATGACTGCGGAGTCCTTCTGACTGACTGAACAAGTTTTGGTAGGCGCGATTGGACTCGAACCAACGACCCCCACCATGTCAAGGTGGTGCTCTAACCAGCTGAGCTACGCGCCTAAGGACTGTTCGAAGCTCAAAGTATAGCAGACAGTGAGCGCACTTCCGGCACCGCCGTCACTCACGTCCACCACTCATCGCCGGCGGGCGGACCGCACACCGGGCACCTCCGCCACGATGCCCAGCACCTGGTTCAGTCGACCGGACTGCGCGACTTCCACAGTGAACGTCATCCACGCCGTACCGCCGCGGTTGTCCTTGACCGACTGCGTCTGCACGCCGATCACGTTCATTTTCTCCTTGGCAAACACTTCAGAGATATCGCGCAGCAAGCCCTGCCGGTCGGCCGCCTCCACCGACACGTCCACCGGATACACCGCACCGTCCGCCGACTTGGGCGAGTTCCACTGCACCTCGATCACACGGTCCGGACTGCCGGCGGCCATGTTGCGGAAATTGCTGCAGTCGCTGCGGTGGATGCTCACGCCCTTGCCCTTGGTGACAAAGCCGCAGATCACATCGGGTGGCGCGGGCTTGCAGCACTTGGCCAGTTGCGTCAGCAGCGAACCCATGCCGACCACCAGCACGCCGCCACCCTTGGCGTTCTGGCTGGCGGGGCGCGCCTTTTTGGCCAGCACATAGTCGTCCTGCGACGGCACCGGCTCAGGGGGCCTGAGCATGTTCTCGATGGTCTTCAGCGACAGCTCGTCTTTGCCCACCACCTCGAACAGATCGTCTGCCGCCTTGAAGCCGAGCTGGACGGCAAGGTCATCGAGCTTCATCGCCGTCTTGCCTTCGCGCTGCAGCAGTTTCTCCACCGCCTCGCGGCCTTTGGCCACCGTCTGCTCCATCACCTGGGCATTGAACCAGGCGCGCACCTTGGCCCTGGCGCGGTGGCTGGCCATGAAACCCAGCTCCGGGTTGAGCCAGTCGCGCGACGGGCCGCCCTCCTTCACCGTGATCACTTCCACCGTCTGCCCGTTCTGCAGCGGCGTGTTGAGCGGCACCATGGCACCGTCCACCCTCGCGCCACGGCAGCGATGGCCCAGGCTGGTGTGCACGCTGTAGGCGAAGTCCACGGTCGTCGCGCCCTGTGGCAGTTCGACGATGGCAGCCTCTGGCGTCAGCACATAAATGCGGTCCTCAAACAGGCCCTGCTTGGCATCCCGCGCGCGTTGCGCTGCTGGGGCCGACAGGTCGCGTTCCCACGCGAGCAATTGCCGCAGCACCGCGATCTTGGCGTCGTACTCGCTGCTGGCCGAGACACCGCCGTAGCCCTTGGCCCCCGCCTCCTTGTAGGCCCAGTGCGCCGCCACGCCATGCTCGGCGTGGTCGTGCATGGCCTGGGTGCGCACCTGGATCTCCACCGCCCGCCCGACGTCGTCGCGCACCACGGTGTGAAGCGACTGGTAGCCGTTGGACTTGGGCTTGGCGATGTAGTCGTCGAACTCGCCGTCCACCGGCGTGAAGCGGGAATGGACAAAGCCGAGCGCGGCGTAGCAGCCTTTCACGTCAGCGGCGATCACACGCAAAGCCCGGATGTCAAACACCTGGTCAAAGTTCAGCGACTTGCCGCGCATCTTCTTCACGATGCTGTAGATGTGCTTGGGCCGGCCCTGCACCAGTGCCGCGATGCCGTTCTGGTTCAGCTCGCGCTCCAGTTGGGCGCGCAGCGCCTCCATGAAGCCTTCGCGCTCAACGCGTTTTTCGTCGAGCAGCTTCGCAGTCTGTTTGTAGGTGTCGGGTTCCAGAAAACGGAAGGCCAGATCCTCCATTTCCCACTTGATCTGCCAGATGCCCAGCCGGTTGGCCAGCGGCGCAAACACATGCAGCGACTCGTGGGCCAGCGACAAGGGCGCCGTCTGGCGGGTTGCCGCGTAGTAGCGCAGCGTCTGCAACCGTGAGGCCAGCCGCAGCATGACAACCCGCAAATCGCGCGAGAAGGCGAGCAGCATCTTGCGCACGGTCTCGGTCTGTGCGGCGGGATCATCCAATAGCTGCGCTTTGGCTCCGGCCGTTCGGGCCTGCCGCTGCACCTGCACCAGCTTGGTGGTTTCCATCGCCAGGGCGGCGTAGTTGGCACCGAAGGCCTTGGTGATCACCTCCTGCGGCTTGTTGAGGTGCGCGCAGGCATAGACCAGATAGGTGGCGGCCTGCATTGCTTCCGAGCCCCCAATGGCCTTGAGGGTCGCCGCCACGGCGTCGGCATGTTCGAGGATGTTTTCGCCGGTGTCCAGCGTCTCGCCGCCGATCAGCGGCTCGGCAAAAGCACGGGCGCGGGCCAGCGCGTGGGGCTGGTCAGGCAGACTGTCTGCGGTGGCCGTGACGATGGAGGCGTTCAGCCCCGCTGAACCGCTGGTAACGCCGGGGCCACCCGGCCCCAGCACATTGCTTTTCATGACAACTCAATCCACAAAGTTGCCTAGTTCAGCAGGAACCCAGTGACCGCAGCCACCTGGTCGCTGGCGATCAGCGTTGGCGCATGGCCCACCCCGGCAAACTCGACCAGGCGGGCACGCGGGCCACGCTGGGTCATCGCCTGGGCCGTTTCGGGACTCAGCAGGTCGGAGGTCTGACCGCGCACCAGCAAGGTCTGGGCTGTGATGTGATCGTAAAGCTGCCAGAGACTGGCTTCTCCCTTGGCGGCCGAGGCCTCGTTCGCCTGGGCAAACGGCAGGGCAATAGCCGGGTCGTAATGCAGGCGCCACTGCCCGGGCGATCCGTCGACGGGCCTGACCATCGGCTGCGACAAGGCCATCCACTGCTCGGGGGAGTGCGGGCCGAACCCTTTGGAGATCGCCCACATCGCATCGGCCGCCTGCTGCACGGACCCGAAGTGCCCGGCCTTGCCGAGGTAGGTGCCAATGCGCACCAGGGCCTGCCACTGGATCACGGGGCCGACATCATTGAGCACCAGTCGCCGCACCGGCACGGGAAGCGGCAGACCTGGGTGCCCGAAGACCGCCATGCCGATCAGCCCACCCATGCTGGTGCCGACCCAATCCAGCGCCGTGATGGGCGCCGTCTGGTGCAACTGGGCCAGCAGCGCCAGCATGTCACCCGCATAGGTCGGAATCTGGTAACCCATCGGGTCCTTGAGCCAGTCGCTCTCGCCACGCCCGACCACGTCAGGGCAGATCACACGAATGCCGCCCGGGCGCGATGCCGCCTGTTCGCACAAAGCCTTCGCCAGCACATCGAAGTCGCGGCCCTGGCGCGACAGGCCGTGCACGCAAACCACCACATGCGCCGATTGCGGGTTGCCCCATTGCCAATAGGCCATGCGGTGGCCGCCACCCGCATCGGGGCAGCTTACGTAGTTCAGCGTAGGTTCAGTCATCGTGAAGTCGATCGCCAGCACAGGCTGGATAATGAAAAGTTGGAAATGCCGGAGCATGCGCCAGCGACCTGTGGGTCCCGGCCTTCAGCTTCGAGTTCGTTCATCGTAAATCATCCGGAGAATCACCATGCTCAAAGGCAAAACAGCGCTCGTCACGGGCTCCACCAGCGGCATTGGGCTGGGCATCGCCAAGGCCCTGGCGGCGCAGGGTGCCAACATCGTGCTCAATGGTTTTGGCGACGTGGAAGGCCCCAAGGCCGAGATCGCCGCGCTGGGCGTGAAGGTGGCCTACCACGGCGCCGACATGAGCAAGCCCGCCGAGATTGCAGACATGATGACATTCGCCGCTGCGCAATTTGGCCGGGTGGACATTCTGGTCAACAACGCCGGCATCCAGCACGTCGCCCGCATTGAAAACTTCCCGGTCGAGAAATGGGACGCGGTGATTGCCATCAACCTGAGCAGCGCCTTCCACGCCACCCGCCTCGCGTTGCCGGCCATGCTGGCAGCCGACGGCGGCAAGGGCTGGGGCCGCATCATCAACATCGCCTCGGCTCACGGCCTGGTCGGCTCGCCGGAAAAGTCGGCCTATGTGGCGGCCAAGCACGGCATCGTGGGCCTGACCAAAGTCACCGCACTGGAAAACGCCACCACCGGCGTCACCTGCAACGCCATCTGCCCGGGCTGGGTGCTGACGCCGCTGGTGCAAAAACAGGTGGATGCACGTGCTGCGGCAGGCGGCATTTCCAACGAGGCCGCCAAGCAGCAACTGCTGGGCGAAAAAGAACCGTCGATGCAGTTCACCACGCCGGAAGAGCTGGGCGCACTGGCCGTGTTTTTCTGCTCGGAAGCCGGCAACAACGTGCGCGGCGTGGCCTGGAACATGGACGGCGGCTGGGTCGCCCAATAAACCCCCCATCGTCGTTAAAGCTCAGGCCAGCAGGCGGCTGACGTACTGCCCGATGGCCAGCGAGCTGGTCAGCCCGGGCGACTCCACGCCGAAGAGGTTGACGAGGCCGGGCACCCCATGCACCGCAGGGCCCTGGATCACGAAGTCGCAGGCAGGTGCGCCAGGCGCCTGCAGCTTGGGCCGGATGCCGGCGTAGCCCGGCAGCAGCGCACCGTCGGGCAAGCCGGGCCAGTACTTGCGCACCTCTGCATAGAACGCATCACCGCGCGCCGGATTGACCACCAGATCCTCGGGTGACGCCACCCATTCCACGTCCGGGCCAAACTTGGCCTGGCCGCCCAGGTCAATCGTCAGGTGCACGCCGAGCCCGGCAGCCTCGGGCACAGGGTAAATCAGCCGGTTGAACGGCGAGCGGCCAGCCAGTGCAAAGTAGTTGCCCTTGGCAAAGTAGCTTGGCGGTACATGCGCGGCGTCCAACCCGGCAAAGCGGTGTGCCAATGCCTGCGCCCCCAGCCCTGCCGCATTGACCACGGTACGGGCTGCCAGTTCGGTGCCGTCTTCGGCTGTCAGGGTGATGGTGCCCTTGCCGCACACGGCCTGCCGCAGCGGCGAATTGAGCACCACCATGCCGCCAGCATTTTCAAGATCTCCCTGCAGGGCCAGCATCAGTGCATGGCTGTCCACAATGCCGGTACTGGGCGAATGCACTGCGGCGACACATGCCAGATTCGGCTCCATCGACAGCGCCTGCCGCCGGGTGAGCAGCACCAGGTCAGGCACGCCGTTGCCTGCTGCCTTGGTCACTATGCCCTGCAACTGCGCCACTTGCGCTTCACTGGTAGCGACGATCAGTTTGCCGCAGCGCCGGTAGCCGACGCCACGCGCCTCGCAGTAGGCATAGAGCAAGGCCTTGCCTTCAACGCACAGCGTAGCCTTCAGCGAGCCCTGCGGGTAGTAGATGCCGGCGTGGATGACCTCACTGTTGCGCGAGCTGGTGCCGGTGCCGATGGCATCTGCCGCCTCCAGCACCATGACCTCGCGGCCCTGCAGCGCCAGGGCCCGCGCCACCGCCAGCCCGACGACACCCGCACCCACCACCACGCAATCGACCTGGTCCATCAGCAGCCCTCAAAGCCTTCAATGACATTCACGGCGTTGGTGCCCAGCGCCGCGGCGGCATAGCCACCTTCCAGCACAAACACCGTGGGCAACCCCAGTGCACCGATGCGTTCCCCCAGGCGGACGAAGTCGCTGGCCAGCAAGGCAAACTTCGAAATCGGGTCCTCGGCAAAGGTGTCCAGCCCCAGCGACACCACAAGGGCATCACCACCAAAGCCCGCGATGCGATGGCAGGCCACTTCCAGGGCCTCAAACCACTGCGCGGCCGTGCAGCCTGCGGCCAGCGGCAGGTTCAGGTTGAAGCCTGCGCCCTCCCCCACACCGGTCTCATCGGCATGGCCAAGGTAAAAAGGGTATTCGGTCAGCGGGTCGCCGTGCAGGCTGATGAACAGCACGTCGGCACGGTCGTAAAAGATGCTCTGCGTGCCATTGCCGTGGTGGTAGTCCACATCCAGCACCGCCACCCGTCTGGCGCCAGCGTTGCGCAAGGCTTGCGCAGCCACCGCGGCATTGTTCAGGAAGCAGTAGCCGCCCATGAAGTCGGCGCCTGCATGGTGGCCCGGTGGACGGGTGCAACTGAAAACGCCCCGCACGCCGAGCGTGCCCGCAGACAACGCCGCAGCAGCACTCGCGGCTGCGTCCGCACCGGCCTTGGCCACTGCCCAGCTCCCGGCCGACATCGGTGTGCCGTTGTCCATCGAATACAGACCGAGCTGCGCAATGAAATTGACCGGCTCCACATCGCTGCGCAGTGTGCGCACCGGCCACACCGAAGGGAAAGGCTGGCGCGCTTCGTTGCCAACCTCCAGGCCCACCCAGGTCGTCCACGCGTGCTCCAGAAAATGCAGATAGCGCGCCGAATGAACCTGTTCCAGCACGGAACGGCTGTCGACGTGTGGGGCGCGCAGAGCATGGCCGCGAGCCAGCAGGCTGTCCTTGACGTGCTCGGCGCGCGCTGGCGTTTCAAAGCAGGGCACCCGCTCCCCGCGGTAGAACTCGTACTGCGGCGCGTGTGCCGGGTGCTGGTCGTTGAAGAAGGTGATCACGTTACCGACCGATCGGAGAAGTCACCGAATTATCCCTGCGCGCCAACCACCGCTCCAGGCAACGCATCACAAGTGCCGGGGGTCTGTGTTCAGCAGCAGTTCCACCAGTGAGCGCAGCGTCGCCTTCAGCGCGGTGGCCTGCGGCGTCATCTCCAGCGAGCTTTCGTTCATGTAGAGCTTGCGGTTGATCTCGAGCTGGATGCTGTGGCGATGGCGGGCCGGCTCGCCATAACGACGCACCAGTTCGACCCCCTTGTACGGATGGTTGTAGGACACGCTGTAGTCCTGGGCGGCCAGGTGATCGCACACCAGCCGGGACAGCGCCGGGCTGGCCGTCGTGCCTTCCCTGTCGCCGACGACGAAATCGGCATGGGCTTCCCCCGGGAAATCCGTGGCGTTGCTGGATGCAACGGCTGGCATCGAGTGGCAATTGATGTGGATGCTGTAGCCCCGGGGCGCATAAGCCGCCTCGATGGCCTGCGACACCGCCAGGTGGTAGGGCTGCCAGCACTGCGCAATGCGCGCCTCGACTTCTGCAACGCCCAGCTGGCGCTCGTAAATGGGCACACCGTCGTCTGTGGTGCGCCAGATCAGCCCTTTGCCCAGGCGCACTTTGGAGAGCACCTTGGGGTCGGTCTCGACGGCACCCGTCCAGGGGCCGTCCAGCAGGGATACATCAAGCTCCGTGACGTTGCGGTTGGCGTCCAGATAGCTGCGCGGAAACAGGGCCTCCACCCAGTGCACACCGAGGGCCGGCGCAAAGTCATACAGCTTCTCGACGTGGGTGTCTTCGGCAGTACGCAGGGCTGCGAGATCGCAGGCATAGGCGAAATCGGCCGGGTAAAACGTGCCGCTGTGGGGCGAATCGAGGACCAGAGCGGCAGAGCCGGGCAGATGACGGACGGGCGGGTTCATGGCTCTCATTGTCGCCCGCCCAAGACTGCGCGCAAGCCGGCGCGAATCGCCACCACCCAAGACCATCACCGCCAACGCCGAAGCCCCGGTGGGCGCCCTGCCGGCTTTACAGGCTTAAGGGATGTCCTACAGACATCAGCCAGTGGCGACTACAGCGCCAGGCAGAGCTGCCACCTAAAGTCCATTCATCTGCAAACACGCGCAGGGCTCAGTGCCCGCGCGATCCAATGAAAGACTCCACATGACGCACCCACTCCGCAAGATCTCGACACGGCTGATTGGCATGACTGCCGCTGCCGCACTGATGGCCTTGGGCGCGGCCACCGCAGCGCAGGCGCAAACGAATACCAGCATGGGCTCCGGCTACAGCCTCTACGGCCCGGGCTCCAGCTACATCGGCCTGAATGCCGGTCAATCCAATTTTTCCGTGGGCAACGGCACCGGTATTTTTCCGACTGACAAAAAAGACCGGGCCATCGGCCTGACCGCCGGCAGCTATTTCAACAACAACTTCGGCATGGAGCTTGGCTACACCGACTTTGGCCGGATCACCCGTGGCGGCGGCAACACCAAGGCCCAGGGACTCAACATCAGCCTGGTGGGTCGTTTGCCGCTGAGCAATTCGTTCAACCTGTTGGGCAAAGTCGGCACCACCTATGGCCGCACCAGCGTGTCCTCAGCCCCGGGCTCCGGCGTGACGGCGGGCAATGAAAGCGGTTTTGGCCTGTCTTACGGCATCGGCGCTGAATACCTGTTCACCCCGGCCTTGTCTGCCGTGCTGCAATATGACAACCACGACCTGAAGTTCGCAGGCAGCGGCCGCGATCGCGTCAGCGCCACCACCTTGGGTCTGCGTTACCGCTTCTGATCGCGCTGGACCGTACGCGCCTGACGGCGGGTGCGCCAGCCTGAGACGGGTTCAAACCGCCACGGTAGACGTGGTTGGGGTGAACCCGTTGTTGTTGGCGGGGGGCGTTTTGTGGCCCGCAGAAAGAAATCAGCGATGCGGCCCGTAGCGTGCATCACGCCGGGCTGGGGCGGATAGGATAGGGGTCGCCATCTTTCCCGCACCATGACCGCACGCAAAACCATCACCGAGCGCTTTGTCCATGCGCTGGCCTTTGAGCTGCTGGCCATTGCCATTTGCGCCCCGCTGGGGGCGTGGCTGATGGACAGGTCCGCCATGCACATGGGCCTGCTCACCTTGACGATTTCCCTGATCGCCATGAGCTGGAACATGGTCTTCAACGCCCTCTTTGACCGCGCAGAGCGCCTGTGGCGCTTCCAGCGCAATCTCGGCGTGCGCGCCGCCCATGCGGGTCTGTTCGAGTTGGGCTTGCTGCTGCTGACGGTACCGCTGATTGCCTGGTGGCTGGACATGAGCCTTCGACAAGCCCTGCTGCTGGACCTCGGCCTGGTGCTGTTTTTTGTGCCCTACAGCATGGCTTTCAACTGGTGCTACGACCAGTTGAGGCGGCGATTCGTCCAGCAGCCGGCCTGAGCGGGCATGAGCGCCGTCGGCCGCCTCACTTCATCTGGACCGAGCCAGAGACGGTGACCAGTACCGTGCTCTTGCCGGCTTCCACCGGCACCGGCGCTTCGGACATGTCCGACTTGGCCTGCATGGCCATCGCGCGGGGCCGCGGCGCATAGCCCTGGTCGTTGGCCGTGACCGACACCTCCCGCAGCGTGTAGCCGCCAAAGCCGAAGTTACGGGCGATATCCGCCGCCTTGAGCTTGAAACGCTCTATGGCCTGGCCTTGCGCCTCGGCCTCCACTTTTGCGCGCTGCTCACGGCTCAGGGCGAAACCGGCATTGGCCATCGTGAGGGTCTGGATTTTCCCAGCTGTGGCGGTGATGCGCGGAAAGTCCCTGCCCTCCAGCACCAGCTCGGCGCTGCCTTGCCAACCATTGATCTTGCCGTCCTTGCCATAACGCGGGTAGAGGCTGAAGTTGCCCGTGCGCACGTCCATCAGGCCAGGCGAGGCGGCCTGTCTGGCCTGCATCAGCGCAGCGTCCAGCGCCTGTTTGAGCTGCGTCTGCACCGCACCCGCCTCAGCGCCATCGCGTGTGGTGTTCATCGACAGGGTGAGCAGGTCCTGCTGGACTTCGACCGACCCCGTGGCCGACAGCTGGGCCACATTGCGCAGCGGTTCAGGCGCCAGCCCCTGCGCGCGCGCCGGCAGCGAAAAAGCCGCCAGGCACAAGGTACCCGCCACCATCCATGGTTGAAAAGTCATTGAAAGCATCCTCCCGGAAATCTGAAAAATCGCAGCATCGTCGGCAGCCGGCAGCGGTCCTGCCACCTGCGGATGGGTCACCTGAATCTGCAGCACACTCGGCAGCGCACTTCAAGTGCCCGAATCGCCTGCAGCGATTCCTCGAACTGCCAATGCCCCTGCGTTCGACGGCGCGTCAGGGCATTCTTGCACGGGCAAATGAACCCACTGTGTACGCCACCCCACTTGCTTGCGCTTCGCCGCAACTTTTGTAACAGTATGTCAAAGTGACTGAAAAATGAGACAGATGCTGTTTTCAGCCCGCAAAATGGCTCTGTTACAAATCACCAGATGACCAATGACCCAAGCCCAACCCAATGCCCGCGCCGACAAAATCCTGATTCTTGACGACGATGCCCGCATCCGCGACCTGCTGCGCCGCTATCTGGCGCAGGAGGGCTTTGAAGTCATCCTGGCCGAAGACAGCAAGGCGCTGAACCGCATCATGCTGCGCGATGCCGTGGACCTGATCGTTCTCGACCTGATGATGCCGGGGGAAGACGGCCTGTCCATCTGCAGGCGCCTGCGCGCTGCCAACGACCGCACCCCCATCATCATGCTGACGGCCAAGGGGGAGGATGTGGACCGCATCGTCGGCCTCGAGGTGGGCGCCGACGACTACCTGGCCAAGCCCTTCAACCCCCGCGAGTTGCTGGCCCGCATCCATGCCGTGCTGCGCCGCCGCCCGGCGGCCGAGGTGCCGGGTGCCCCGTCCAGCGACCAGGAGGTCATCACCTTCGGTCCGTTCTCGTTCGACATGGGCCTGCGGACACTGCACAAGAACGGCGAGGAACTGCCGCTCACGACAGGCGAATTTGCCATGCTCAAGACGCTGGTTCGTCACCCGCGCCAGCCGCTGTCGCGCGAAAAACTGGCGCAACTGGCACGCGGACGCGAATTCGAGCCGTTTGACCGCAGCCTGGATGTGCAGGTGTCGCGGCTTCGCAAGCTGATCGAGGTGGACGCAGCCGTGCCGCGCTATATCCAGACGGTGTGGGGCATTGGCTACGTGTTTGTGCCGGACGGAACCAACTGACGCAGGACGCACACTTGACGTCCCGCGCGCACCCCGGATACGCTGGCCGAGGCTGGCCGTTCCCGGTTGCCACGGCTGTTTCGCTTTTCGGGTACACACTGACATTCCATGGACGCTACCGGCCCGGCCATTCTTGAAACTGCCCCAGCCCCGCTGGAAATGCGTCCCAGGCGTGGCGTCAGCCTGTTCTGGCGGACATTCTTTTTCCTGTCGCTGCTGCTGTTCGGCTCCATCGTGGCCTGGCTGCAGACCTTTCGCGCGCTGGAATCCGAGCCGCGCGCCATACAGAGTGCGCAGCAGCTGGCCTCGCTGGTCAACCTGAGCCGGGCTGCACTGCGCTATTCGGACTCCATTGCCAGGGTGTCCCTGATCAAGACCCTGGCCGAAGAAGAGCGTGTGCGCATCACCCCGCGGGAGCCGAAGGACCAGTTCGATCCCTACACCACTGACGAATTCGGCGAGCGTACCGCCGAAGAGCTGAAGGCACGGCTGGGAGCAGGCACGGTGGTGGCGAGTGCCGTGAACGGTCAAAAAGGCCTGTGGGTGGGCTTCTCCATCGACGGTGACTCGTACTGGCTGCTGACCGACCCCTCCAAGATAGGCCCCTCGCGGAACAGCACCTGGGTGATCTGGCTCATCATCGCAGCGGCGCTTTCGCTGGCGGGGGCAGCTTTTATCGCACGCCTGATCAACCGCCCGCTCAAACAGCTGTCGTTTGCCGCCAGCCGCATGCGCGATGGCGACTTTGACGCCAGCCTGCTGGACGAGCGCGTCGCCACCAGCGAAATCCGCGAAGTCAACATCGGCTTCAACCGCATGGCCGAGCAACTCTCCAAGATCGAGCAGGACCGGGTCATCATGCTGGCCGGCATCTCGCACGATTTGCGTACGCCGCTGGCGCGCCTGCGCCTTGAAACCGAAATGAGCGTGGCCGACGCCGATGCGCGTGAACACATGGCCGCCGACATCTCGCAACTCGACGCCATCATTGACAAATTCCTCGACTACGCCCGCCCCGAGCCGCCCCGGCTGGAGCGCGTGTCGCTCAATGCAGTGGTCGATGCTGCGGTGTACGCAGTGGCCGACTATGAAGACATGCGCGTCACCGTGACGATTCCCAACGACATGGCGGTGCTGGCCGACGAGGTCGAGTTGTCGCGGGTGATCTCCAACCTGCTGGAAAACGCCAGGCGTTACGGAAAAACCCCCGAGACCGGCATTGCACTGGTCGACATCGCTGCCAAGGGACGGGACCAGTGGGTGCTCATCAAGGTGCGCGACCACGGCATGGGTGTGGCGCCGGATACGCTGGCCAAGCTGACACGCCCCTTCTTCCGGGGGGATGCCGCCCGTACGGCAGCCACTGGGGCGGGGCTTGGGTTGGCGATTGTGGAGAAAACCATCCAGCGCATGGGTGGTGTGTTTGGCCTGGCCAATACCGGCTCGGGCGGCCTTGCGGCGCACATCAAGCTGCGCCGCAGCTGATGCGGTGGGTTCCGGCAGCACCGGCGCCCTGGCTCAGTAAAGCAGCACCACCGCACGCGCTTCCATACTCAGCCCCTGACCGACCGGGCCCAGCTTCTCGGCGGTTTTTGCCTTCACATTCACCCGCCCCACTTCAAGCCCCAGCGCTTCGGCAATGCGGGCGCGCATCGCGGGAATGTGCGGTGCCAGCTTGGGGGCCTGCGCGATCACGGTGCTGTCAATGTTGCCGATGCGCAACCCCTGAGCCGCCACCAGGCGCGAGGCCTCCTGCAGCAGCACCACCGAATCGGCACCCTTGAAGCGCAGATCGGTGTCCGGGAAATGGGTGCCGATATCGCCCAGGCCTGCCGCGCCCAGCAAGGCATCGGTGATGGCATGCAGCAGCAGGTCAGCGTCGGAATGGCCCAGCAGCCCGGTGGTGTGCGGAATCTCCACGCCGCCGATGATGAGCTTGCGGCCAGGCACCAGGGCATGGGTGTCCCAGCCTTCACCAATGCGCCAGGTGGGTAGCGAAGAAGTCATTTCGGGGTTCATCAGGACACTTTCTCGGTAGCCTTGGCGGTCAAAGCGCTCAGGTACGCACGGTGCAGGAGGATGGCCTCGGCCAGCGCGAAGTCTTCCGGGTAGGTGAGCTTGAAGTTCTGGGCATTGCCCGGCACCAGCCGGGGCGCGAGACCCATGGCCTCCATCGCGCTGGACTCGTCGGTGACAGCAACGCCGCCCTGCTCCAGCGCATGCACCAGCAGGCCGATACGGAACATCTGCGGCGTCTGGGCCAGCCACTTGTCGCTGCGGTCAATTGTCTGGCGCACACGTCCGGCCGTTTCACTTTTCAGCGTGTCCGGCAGCTTGTGCGCCAGCAGGCCACCCACCTCGTCGTCGGCACAGACGTCCATCAACTGGTTGATCTGCGCCGGCGTGATCAGGCAGCGCGCCGCGTCGTGCACCAGCACCCAGTCGCCGGGTTGCGCACCATCGCCGAGCAATTGCCGAAGACCGCCCAGCACACTGGCCGCGCGCGTCGCGCCGCCGCAATCCACCACGTCAAAAGCGGCGGCGGCTTCCGGGGCAAAAAACGCGTCACCACGCGCGACCACCACGAGTGTGCGGCTGAGCCTGCCCACGCCCGCAAAAGCTGCCAGGGTGTGCAGCACCACCGCACGCCCTGCCACGGGCTGGTATTGCTTGGGAACCGGCGAGCCGGCACGGCTGCCTTGTCCGGCGCAGGGAATCAGCGCAAAAAAGCGGGGAGACCCTGAATTACGGGAATTTGCGCCGGTTGTCGTCATGAGTTCATCATAGATTCTAAAATCAGGGTTCAGGCGATTGCAGACACCCCATTCCAGCCGGTTTGGGGTGTCTGCCTTTTGCCGTCACTGTTTCGTCCCTTTTCCACTTCATGCCACTTCCCCTCCTCACGACCGGCAAGCGCTACACATTGCCCCAACCGGCCGGTTCTGCCGACGCCCTGCTGCTGGCCCAGCTCGGTCAGCGCGAGAAAGCGGCAGGCAAACTCACCGCCATCGTCACCTCGGATGCGACGACTGCCCAGCGGTTGATGGACGAACTCGCCTTCTTTGCCCCCGATCTGCGCTGCGCCCTGTTCCCCGACTGGGAGACGCTGCCTTACGACACCTTCTCGCCGCACCAGGACCTCATCAGCGAGCGACTGGCCACGCTGTGGCGCATCCAGCAGCGCGACAAGGACACCGGCGCCGACCTCGTCATCGTGCCGGCCACGACAGCGCTGTACCGTCTGGCGCCGCCGGCGTTCCTCGCGGGCTACACCTTCCAGTTCAAGGTCAAGCAAAAGCTCGACGAGGCGCGGCTGAAGGCGCAGCTGACGCTGGCAGGCTACAGCCACGTCACACAGGTGGTGAGTCCGGGCGAGTACGCCGTGCGCGGCGGTTTGATCGACCTCTTCCCCATGGGTTCGCTGGTGCCCTACCGTGTGGACTTGTTTGATGACGAGATCGACAGCATCCGCACCTTTGACCCGGACAGCCAGCGCAGCCTCTACCCCGTGCCCGAAGTGCGCCTGCTGCCGGGTCGCGAGTTCCCGATGGACGACGACGCGCGCGCGCGCTTTCGCAGCCGCTGGCGCGAACTGCTCGATGGCGACCCGACCCGCAGCCGCATCTACAAGGACATGGGCAACGGCGTGGCCACTGCCGGCATCGAGTACTACCTGCCGCTGTTCTTTGAAGAGACCGCCACCGTCTTCGATTACTTAGGCAACAACGCCACCGTGGTCCTGCACGGCGACCTGGAGCCAGCGTTCCAGCGCTTCTGGCAGGACACCAAGGACCGCTACCGTCTGGTGCGTGATGCACCCGACCGTCCGGCCCTGCCGCCCGAGTCGCTGTTCCTGACCGCCGAGCAGTTCTATTCACGCGCCAACGACTACGCCCAGCTGGCCATTCGCGCCGGCGTGGAAGACGTGGTCGACAACGCCCAGTTCCACAAGCTGGACGAGATGGCCGTGGTGCGTGGCGCCGAAGACCCGCTGGCGCGCTTCAAAAGCCATGCCCGCAACACTGCCCACCGCGTGCTGGTGCTGGCCGAAAGCGATGGCCGGCGCGAGAGCCTGCTGGACTTCCTGCGTGCCAGCAATGTCAACCCGCCAGCCTTCGAGTCGCTGGAAGAGTTCCAGGCCAGCGATGAAAAGCTGGGCATTGCCACCGCTGCGCTGAACACCGGCTTCAGCTGGCTCGAGCCTGGCATCGACTTCGTCACCGAGACCGAGCTCTTCGCAGCTGGCATGACCACCCGCCGCCGCAACAAGAAGCAGGAGCAGGTCAGTGATGTCGAAGCGCTGATCAAGGACCTCTCGGAGCTCAACGTCGGCGACCCGGTGGTGCACAGTGCCCACGGCATTGGCCGCTACCGGGGCCTCATCAACATGGACCTGGGCCAGGGCGTCAACGCAGACGGCACGCCGCTGCTTCAGGAGTTCCTGCATCTGGAGTATGCCGACAAGGCCACCTTGTATGTGCCGGTCAGCCAGTTGCACCTGATCAGCCGCTACACCGGCGTCAGCGCAGACGAGGCACCGCTGCACAAGCTGGGCAGCGGCCAGTGGGAAAAGGCCAAGCGCAAGGCCGCCGAGCAGATTCGCGACTCGGCCGCCGAACTGCTCAATATCTATGCGCGCCGTGCCGCCCGCGAAGGCCATGCCTTCCGCTACTCGCCCGGCGACTACGAAACCTTTGCCAACGACTTCGGCTTTGAGGAAACCGCCGACCAGCGCGCCGCCATCCATGCGGTGATCCAGGACATGATCAGTCCGCGCCCGATGGACCGGCTGGTCTGCGGCGACGTCGGCTTTGGCAAGACCGAAGTGGCCCTGCGCGCTGCGTTCATTGCCGTCACCGGTGGCCGTCAAGTGGCGTTTCTGGCGCCCACCACGCTGCTGGCCGAGCAGCACTACCAGACGCTGGTGGACCGCTTTGCCAAATGGCCGGTGAAAGTGGCCGAGATGAGCCGCTTCCGCTCCGGCAAGGAAATCTCCGCCGCCATCAAGGGGCTGGCCGATGGCACGGTGGACATCGTCGTCGGCACCCACAAGCTGCTCAGCCAGGACGTGAAGTTCCAGCGCCTGGGCCTGCTCATCATCGACGAGGAGCACCGCTTCGGCGTGCGCCACAAGGAGGCGATGAAGGCCATGCGCGCTGAGGTCGATGTGCTCACGCTCACCGCCACGCCGATTCCCCGCACGCTGGGCATGGCACTGGAAGGCCTGCGCGATCTGAGCGTGATCGCCACCGCCCCGCAGCGCCGCCTCGCCATCAAGACCTTTGTGCGCAGCGAAAGCAACGGTGTCATCCGCGAAGCGGTGCTGCGCGAGCTCAAGCGCGGCGGGCAGGTGTACTTCCTCCACAACGAGGTCGAGACCATCCAGAACCGGCGCGAGAAACTCGAAGAGATATTGCCCGAAGCACGCATTGCCGTGGCCCACGGCCAGATGCCCGAGCGCGAACTGGAAAAGGTGATGAAGGACTTCGTGGCCCAGCGCTACAACCTGCTGCTGTGCTCGACCATCATTGAAACCGGCATTGACGTCGCCAGCGCCAACACCATCGTCATGAGCCGCGCCGACAAATTCGGCTTGGCCCAGCTGCACCAGCTGCGTGGCCGCGTCGGCCGCAGCCACCACCAGGCCTACGCCTACCTGATGGTGCCCGACATCGAAGGCCTGACCAAGCAGGCCAGCCAGCGGCTCGAAGCCATCCAGCAGATGGAAGAGCTCGGCTCGGGCTTTTACCTGGCCATGCACGACCTGGAGATTCGCGGCACTGGTGAAGTGCTGGGCGAGAACCAGAGCGGCAACATGCTGGAGGTGGGGTTTCAGCTCTACAACGAAATGCTCAGCGAAGCCGTGGCCTCGCTCAAGGCGGGCCGTGAACCGGATCTGCTGTCGCCGCTGAGCGTGACCACCGAGATCAACCTGCACGCACCGGCCCTGCTGCCCAACGACTACTGCGGCGACGTGCACCTGCGCCTGTCGTTTTACAAGAAGCTGGCCACCGCGAAAAATACCGACCAGATTGATGCGCTGCTGGAGGAAATCGTGGACCGCTTCGGCAAGCTGCCAGCGCAGGCGCAAACCCTGATCGATGTGCACCGCCTGCGCGTCATCGCCAGGCCCTATGGCGTGGTCAAGGTCGATGCGGCTCCAGGCATGATCAACATCACGTTCAGGAAGGACCCACCCATCGACTCGATGGCGATCATGCACCTGATCCAGAAAAACCGGCACATCAAACTGGCCGGCAACGACAAGCTGCGCATCGAGCGCGAACTGCCGGAGCCCAAAGACCGCGCCCAGATGGTGCGCGACGTGCTGCGCTCACTCGGACAACCCACCACGGAAGCCACCCCTGCATGACTGCTGCTGAAATCTCCCCCGGTCTCGTCGTCAACACCGCTGTGCCTGCGCTCAGGCTCAGCGACTTCAAGCTGATCGCTTTCGACATGGACTCCACCCTGATCAACATCGAGTGCGTGGACGAAATTGCCGACGCCGCGGGCCGCAAGGCTGAAGTGGCGGCCATCACCGAAGCCGCCATGCGCGGCGAGATCACCGACTACAAGGAGAGCCTGCGCCAGCGCGTGGCCCTGCTCAAGGGTGTCAGCGTGAAAAGCATGGAGCAGGTGTACCGCGAGCGCCTGAAACTCAACCCCGGTGCTGCCGAGCTGGTGCGCGCCTGCAAGAAGGCCGGCATGAAGGTGCTGCTGGTCAGCGGTGGATTTACGTTTTTCACCGACCGCATCCGCGATGCGCTGGGCATCGATTACACCCGCTCCAACGTGCTGGAAGTCGCCAACGGCGAGCTGACCGGCCGCATGGTCGACCAGCCCTGGGGCGACATCTGTGACGGCGAGGAAAAGCGCCGCATGCTGCTGGAGACCTGCGCCCTGCTGGGCATTGAGCCGCGTCAGGCGATTGCCATGGGCGACGGTGCCAACGACCTGCCCATGATGGGCGTGGCCGGCCTGTCGGTGGCCTACCACGCCAAGCCGCGGGTGCGCGAACAGGCCATGGTAGCCATCAACAGCGGTGGGCTGGACCGCCTGCTGGAGATGGTCAAACCCGGCTGAGACCGGCCGCGCTGCGCGCCGGCAGCCAGCGATCCGTCACGCCCGGGGCAACCGAACGGAGAAAGTGCTGCCCTCTCCGGCTGTGCTGCGCACAGTGATATGCCCGTTGTGGCATTCCACCGCGTTCTTGACAATCGCCAGCCCGAGACCCGTACCCTGAATGCCGCCCACATTGCTGGCGCGGTGGAACGACTCGAAGAGGTGCGAAATTTCCCCTTCGGGAATGCCAATGCCCTGATCCGACACCTCCATCACCACCTCATCCCCGCCATCAAAGACACTCAGCCGGACGGTTCCGCCCAAGGGCGAGTACTTCACGGCATTAGACAGAAGGTTGCCGAAGATGTGCCGCAGCAGCCTGTCATCGAACAGCCCTGACTGCGCGCTGCAGGTGTAATTCAGCTCCAGCGTGCAGAGGCTGCCCGGCTGCTGCATGCGCGCCTCTTCCAGCCACTCCTGGCACAGGCTGCGCAGATCGACCTGGCGCGGCTCGAACTCCAGCAGTTGCGCGTCGGCCTTGCCCAGCAGCAGCACGCGGTCGAGCATGCGCGTCATGCGCTGCACGCCGCCGGCAATGCTGTCCAGAATCTCCTGCTTCTCCAGTTCGGGCAGACGGTTGCCGTAATGCCGGAGCAGTTCCTCTGCGGAAAGGATGGCCGCCAGTGGGGTGCGGAACTCATGGCTGGTCATGGCCACGAAACGGGTGCGCAGCTCGTTGAGCGCGCGCTGCTGCTCCAGCGCTTCGCGGGTGTCTTCTTCCGATTGTTTGCGCTCGGTGACGTCGAGAAAGGTCCAGATCACGCCGGAGTCCGGGTCGTTCGGCTGGATGCAGCTGCCCGCCATCTGCGCCCAGAAGACCTGTCCGTTGGCGCGCTTGAGCTGCCGCTCGCTGATGTAGCTACCCGATTCAATGAGCGTGGCGCGGGCCTCGCGACCGAATTGCTCCCAGGTGGCCAGGTCGGGGTGGATGTAGCTGGATTTCTGCCCCATCAGCGCTTCCCGCGTGGTGCCCATGATCTGGGCGAACTTTTCGTTGACCCACTCGTGGCGCCGCGCCACCGACAGCACGATGCCTACCAGTGCACTGTTGAGAATGGCTTCCCGCTCTGATGACGTGCGCCGCAGCTGTGCCTCCAGTGCCTTGCGGGGCGTGATGTTCATGATCACCCAGACCGTGCCCTGGCTCAGGTCGTGGCCGCTGACGGCCTTGCCGGAGAGGGACACCCAGATCAACGTGCCGTCGTATTGCCGGGCCTGGATTTCCGCCTGGTAGTTCTCGCCACGGCTGGCGCAGGCAGCCACCTCGCCACCCACCCGGATGTATTCCTCGCGGGACAGGTAAAACGGCTCCATCGAGCTCAGGTTCTCGCTGCTGGCGCCGAACACTTGCAGCATGGCCTGGTTGGCCCAGCGGAATCGACCTTCGGGCGTGAGGAAGGCAATGCCCACAATGGAGTTCTCAAGGATCATCTCGCGCTCCTTGAGTTGCGTGCGGAACTTCTCCTGCGAGACGCTGAGTGCGTCCACCAGGGCCCGCTCGGCCACGATGCGTGCCTGGGCCTGCTCCTTCTCCAGCCGGGTCACATTGATGCGGTCGGCCAGCGCAAACGACAGAATGACCATCTCCAGCGCAGACCCGATCAGCAAGCTGTTGGCCGTCACCGGGTTGGAGGGCAACACGCCCGTGTTGTGCAGGGACAGCGTGACCACGCCCACCAGCAGCAGCGCCCATGCAGCCAGAAAATACCTGGCGCCAGGATGGCCCCTGCGCAGACTGAGCAGGCCCACTGCGACGATCGCCGTCACCGTGAGAACCGCCAGGCCGGTAACCATCCAGGACGACACGCTGTACGGCAGCAGCAGCGCCGCCATCAGGGTGAGCAGCCAACCCCCTGCCAGCACCTGCAGCAGCCTGTCCAGCCGCGGCATCTTGCTCTGGCTGGCGAGAAAACTGCGGGTGAAAAGAATGCCGAACAGCGCCGCCGTGGACATGCCTGCCGGTGGCGACACGCTGTTCCACCACAGGGCTTGCGGCCACAGGAACTGGGCGCCAAAACCCGTCAGGGCGGCCTGTGCCACCGCCATGCAGGCCACGAACGCCACATAGATGAGGTAGGCGCGGTCGCGGACGGAGAAGAACAGCAACAGGTTGTAGAGAAAGAGCCCAATCAGCAGGCCAAAATAAAGGCTGATGACCGCGTATTCAGACTGGTCGTGCGCCCACAAGGCCGCTGGTTGCCACAGCCTCGCCGGCGCCGACACGGTGCCTTCGGAGTTGATCCGCAGGTACAGCGTGCTCGATCTGCCCGCTTCCAGCCGGACCGGGAAGACATGGTTGCGATGCACCACCGGCCGACCGGCAAAAGGAGACAGGTCGCCGCCCACCTGCCGGCTGAAACCACCCTTTCCGTCGGGCACATACACCTCCACCCGGTCCAGCGGCGGATAGGCAAGCTCCAGCATCCACTCGGTCGGCGCATCCGGCGCGGTTTGCAGGGTCAATCGCAACCAGATGGCCGACCGTGTCAGTCCGAAATTCGTTCCCGTGGCACTCCGGGCCACCGGCCGGAACTGCGCGGACGCACCGGGCTGGAGGATGTCGTGCAGGGCAAGTTGCGTACTGGCATCCGCCAGGGCACTGAAATGGGGGGACAGCAGGTAGCGCGCTTCACGCCCGATCGCCAGGGCACTCGGGGCCGGTGCCTCTGCTGCCACGGGTTGTGCGGCAGCGAGGCTGAACACCCCAGGCAGCAGGGACAGCAGCGCACTGACCAGCAGACTGCCGGGAATGCTGGCGAGCAGGCCACGCAGCCGTCCCTGCCACTGCCCCAGCCAGAGGCGCCTCATGTGCCGGCCCGGGTCTTCACGACGGCGCGTCTGGCGACTTGCCCGGACAAATCGCCAGACGCCGGCACCCGGCCAATGGCGTGGCGCTGCCCGTTGCACACCTCATGGCTGATGGCCAGATTGTCCTGGTGGCTGTTGCCGCCTTCGCTCAGAGGCTTGATGTGTTCGAGCGTCGCCGCCTCGGGCTGCACGTGTTCTCCGCAGACCCAGCAGGGCACCACGCCGTGCAGCTGGCGCGCTACCGTCCGGTAAATTTTCTCGCGGGTATGTCCAAGTCGGCTCACAGGCAGATTCTGGCGCAGGATGCCGCGGAACTACTCGAGCTTGGCCGGACGGGTTTCGGGGGGCTGGATGAAAGAGTCCTCCCACTGCACTGCGAAGCGGTCCTCACTGTCCCCGGACTGGATGCCACCCGTGCCGTAGGAATTGAAACCGACGCTCTGCTGCGCAGGGGCCGAGGCACCCTTCTGGGCATCCTTGTTGAGCTCCTTGAGGGCGGCGTCCTTGGTGGCCTTCATCCGCTGCCGGGTGAAGGCGTCCAGATCCGCGTGGAAACTGCTGTCTCCGCCGCGGGTTTCCTCGGCCTCCTGTGCGATTTCAACCGGCATTTCCCCCAGAAAGGCCGCCCGCATCGCGCTGCCATGCGGCAGTCGGTTGACGCGCACCGTGGTGTAGGCGATGCCGCAGTCCGACAGCAACGACTCCTTGAGCTCCCGGCTGGCCTTGCTCTGGCCTCGCTTGCCGATCACATCGACACAACCCATCACCTTGCCGTCGGTCGTGCAGACCGTGAAGGTGGTGTAGACGCCGTTGAGCAATTCCAGCCAGCGTTCGCTTTCGGTTTTACCTTTGTCGCGCTCCAGCGGAATCGTGAATCGGAGCACCGGTATCTTGACCATCACCAGGTGGTCTTTGAAGATGTCACGCAACCACTCCAGGGCCTCGTGCTCGTCCATCGTCACCACGCCGCGCGCACCCAGCGGCCATTTGCGCGGCACCCGCAGCCGGGCGCTCGCCTCGCTGCGCATCCATGCCGCATACGCGAACGCACCCGCCACGCCGCCCACCAGCAAACCCACCAGCGCCATCAGCCATGTCAAAAGGTTCAAGATCGTCGCCTCCCCTGTGTACGTCGGCACCACCGCGGCCCATGGGCTGGAACATCCGACCGTTCCTGCAGCTTCCGCGGCTCCCGCTGTCTCCTTATTAAAGCAGGATTAAAGCAGGAACAGGCCGGTTTGCGCCCCCAGACAGGCTGCAAACACGCGCCCGTCCTGCACAAAAGCAACACCTGAAGCTATTTTTTTTGTAGCAAATCGCAGGTGGCGCGAGGCTCCGGGCAAGCCACCCAGCTGACCGGGATTGGGCACAGGCTTTGCGCATCCCGGACGGAATGGCTATGCTGCGCTTTTACAAGGAGCCCGCATGACACGCAAGACAGCCCAGGATTTCGACCAGGAACTGCTCATTCTTTTTGATGCCTATGTCCACGGCACGCTCGACCGGCGGGGCTTTCTGGAACGGGCCCAGAAATTCGCCACGGCGACCATGAGCGCAGGCGCCCTGCTGGCGGCCCTGAGCCCCAACTTTGCCGCTGGCCAGCAGATTCCCAAGGACGACAAACGGCTCACCACTGAACTGCTCAGCTACCCCTCATCGGGCGGCACCGGCACGGTGAAGGGCTACCTCGCCAAGCCCGCCGGTGCCACGGGCAAGCTGCCCGGTGTGCTGGTGGTCCACGAAAACCGCGGCCTCAATCCGCATATTGAAGACATCACCCGGCGCCTGGCGCTCGACAATTTTGTGGCCTTTGCGCCGGATGCACTGACACCGCTGGGAGGCTATCCGGGTGACGAGGACAAGGCCCGCGAGCTGTTCGCCAAGCTCGACCAGAAGAAAACCACGGAGGACTTTGTGGCCGCGGCTGCCTTCCTACAGGGTCGCAGCGACTGCACCGGCAAGATCGGCGTGGTGGGGTTCTGCTATGGCGGCGGCATGGCCCACACCCTGGCCACGCGCCTGCCGGGCCTTGGCGCTGCGGTCCCCTTCTATGGCAACCAGCCAGCGGCCGAAGACGCGGCCAAGGTGAAGGCGCCCTTGCTGATCCACTTTGCCGCCGTGGACGAACGCATCAACGCCGCCTGGCCGACCTATGAAGCCGCACTGAAAGCCGCCGGGGTTCGTTACACCGCGCATCAGTACGCCGGAACGCAGCACGGCTTCAACAATGACACCACACCGCGCTACGACGCCACCGCAGCCAAACTGGCCTGGGAGCGGACGATGGCGTTCTTCAACGCCCAGTTGCGCACCAGCTGAACCCGTCCAGGGCACAACGCCGCCAGCGCGACGCTGGCGGCCGCCCCCCATACAGCCCCACCGGCCGCTGCCTTTGAGCGGTGTACCCATGGGCTGCAGCGCGGCAAGGCACGGCTTTTGCTGGGGTTAACATCGGTGCACTCCGGCTTTCCCGCAGCTCAAAGGCATGCCCCATGCCGCTCCATCCGTGAAAGCTTTATTCACTTTTATCACCCGGATACTCCCCATGAAACTGATTCAGAAGATCACCCTCGCGGCCAGCCTGTTCGCCCTCGCCCTGACCACCGCCCAAGCCCAGACCCGGGAACTGGTGGTGGGCTCCAGCGCCACCTACCGGCCGTTTGCTTATGAAAGCCCGACCAAGGAGATCGTCGGTTACGACGTCGACATGATCAAGGCCATCGCCCAGAAGGCCGGACTGCAGATCAAGGTCGTGAACACCCCCTGGACCGGCATCTTCGCCGCCCTGAACAACGGCGATGTCGATCTGGTCATCTCAGGCGTCACCATCAACGACAAGCGCAAGCAGTCCTACGACTTCACCAGCCCCTACTTCGAGGCGCGCCAGCTGCTGGCAGTGCCGACAGGCAGCCCCGCGAAAAGCCTCAAGGACCTGGCAGGCAAGAAAATCGGCGTGGTCACCGGCAGCACCGGCGACGACATGGCCTCGCGCGAATTCGGCAAGACCAGCCCTGACATCCGCCGCTTCGAGAGCACCCCGGTGGTGATTTCCGAACTGGCCAACGGCGGGCTGGACGCTGCCATCGGAGACAACGGTGTCATCGCCTTCCGCGTCCAGGAACACAAGCAGCTCCGGACCCTGGAAGACGCAAGCTTCCCCAAGGAGTACTTCGGCATCGTCGTCAAGCAGGGCAACAAGGACCTGCTGGCCAAACTCAACAGCGGCCTGGCCGCCGTGAAGGCCGACGGCAGTTACGCCACCATCTACAAAAAGTGGTTCCAGGCCACGGCACCTGCCCTTCCTGCGCAATGAACGTCGCATTAAACGTCGCAGTGAGCGACGCTGCAACAGCCTGAGACCACCTAATGGAACACACCCTCTGGTTCGGCTGGTTCCGGGCCGACATCATTGCCGAGTACGGCGCGCTGTTCTGGCGCGGCCTGCAGATGACGATCACCGTCACACTGATCTGCATCGTGCAGGGCACCGTGCTGGGCCTGGCCATCGGCATGGCACGCGTGGCCGAAGCGCGCCACGCGCCCGCCCGCGACATCTGCAAGTACGCGCTGCGCTGGCCGTCCACCGTGTACGTCAGTTTCTTTCGCGGCACGCCTCTCTTCGTACAGATCCTGCTGGTGCACTTCGCCGTGCTGCCGCTGTTCATCAACCCGACCGACGGCTTGCTGATTTCTGGCGAGACAGCGCGCGACATCAAGCAGAACTATGGCGCCTTCGTCTCCGGCATCGTCGCGCTCACGCTCAATGCCGGCGCCTACATCTCCGAGATCTTCCGCGCCGGTATCCAGTCGATTGACAAGGGGCAGGTGGAAGCCTCCCGCTCGCTGGGCCTGTCGTTTCCCCGCACCATGTACCACGTGGTGCTGCCGCAGGCGTTCCGGCGCATGCTGCCGCCGCTGGGCAATAACGCGATCTCGCTGCTAAAAGACTCCTCGCTGATATCGGCCATCGGTCTGGCCGAGCTGGCCTACGCTGCCCGCACGGTGGCCGGTGCCTACTCGCGCTACTGGGAGCCCTACCTCACGATCTCGCTGATGTACTGGGTGCTGACGCTGGGTCTGGCTTATCTTGTGAAGAAACTGGAGGCTCGTTATGGACGAGGTGATTCGCGTTAACCGGCTGACCAAGCAGTTTGGCCACGTCCCGGTGCTGCGCGGCATCGACTGCGCCATCCGGGCCACCGAGGTGGTCTGCGTCATCGGCCCCTCAGGCTCGGGCAAAAGCACCTTTCTGCGCTGCCTCAACGGCCTGGAAGAAGCCACTGGCGGCGAGGTGCTGGTGCACGGCGTCTCGGTCCATGACCCGAAGACGGATGTGGACGCACTGCGCTCGGAGATCGGCATGGTGTTCCAGCGCTTCAACCTGTTCCCGCACAAGACGGTGCTGGAAAACATCATGCTGGCGCCGACCAAGGTAAGGGGGCTGACCACGCTCGAGGCGCGCAACCGGGCCAGCGAGCTGCTGCTCAAGGTGGGCTTGAGCGAGAAGACCGATGCCTACCCGAACCAGCTCTCCGGCGGGCAGCAGCAGCGCGTGGCGATTGCGCGGGCGCTGGCCATGCAGCCACGCATCATGCTGTTCGACGAGCCCACGTCAGCGCTGGACCCGGAAATGGTGGGCGAGGTGCTCGCCGTCATGCAGGGGCTGGCCGAGGAAGGCATGACCATGGTGGTGGTCACGCACGAGATGGGCTTTGCCCGTCAGGTGGCAGACCGGGTGCTGTTCATCGATGAAGGCCTGGTGGTGGAGGAAGGTTCGCCGTCCGACATCTTTGACAGCCCCCGTGAAGAGCGCACCCAGCGGTTCCTGAGCAAGGTTCTCTGAGCCTTCCTGGAGCCGTCTTTCGGGTCGCCTGCCGGGTTGTCTTCCGGGCCATCTTCCGGGCCATCTTCCGGGCCGTCGCCCCGGCCATCAGTAAGCCGGCAAATGCAGCGCCCTTGCCAGGTACTCGAAAAATACGCAGTACAGCGCAATGGGCAGCGGCAGCCCCAGCGCAGTGCCCAGCATGTAATGGCGGAATTTCAGGCCTGACATGGCCAGTGCGTAGTTCAGCGCCGGCACGGTCTGCAGCAGCAGCCGCAGCACGACCACGCTGCTGACCGGGTGCGCATCCAGTCGCCCCATCAGCCGAAGTGCCCACGGGCTGTCCAGCTGTCTCAGGGCATCCCCACCCACCAGGCGAATCACGCCAAAGGTGAAGGCGCAGGAAACCAGGGCTGCTATATAGGTGGCCAGACCGCCCCACACCTCCCCCAGCGCCAGCACGGCGGCCGCCAGAAATATCCAGCCTGGCACCTGGATCAGGTTCCCCAGCGCGAAAAGCACCACAAAGATTACCAGCCCGCTGGCCTCGTTCTCGATGAACTGCTGGTGCAAGTAGCTCAGGCTGAAGTTGTCGCGCAGGCCGGACAACTGGAAAACCGCCAGCAGAACGCCTAAAAACACGGCGACGAAAAGCAGCCGTTTATAGCGGGACATGGACGGCGGACAGCATCAATAGCCTGATTCTAGGGCTGACGGTTTGAGCCCGCCCCCGCAGCCGGTTGTAAATAAATGCAATCCGGTTGTAAGAAGCCAGCTTGTGGGGCGACCAAACCGCAACGAGCAGGCCAAAAGGTGCCCACAACGGTACGCCGAACGCAAGCGCCTTCACCTTTGACACATGAACACCAGGAACGTTGACATGAAGCCTTCCACGCAAGTCGTCCACCCAGGCTGGTTGCGCGCCATGCACTGGCTCAACGCCCTGGCGGTGGTGGTGCTGATGATGAGCGGCTGGCGCATTTACAACGCGACGTCGTTTCTGGGCTTCGGCATTCCCAGGGACATCACACTGGGCGGCTGGCTGGGCGGCGCACTGCAGTGGCACTTCGCCGCGATGTGGCTGCTGGGCATCAATGGCCTGCTGTATCTGCTGCTGAACCTGTCCACCGGTCGCCTGCTGCGCAAGTTTTTCCCGCTGTCGCCCAAGGCTGTCGTCGCCGACCTGCTGGAAGCCCTCCAGGGCAGACTGACCCACGCCGACCCCACCCGCTACAACATGGTCCAGCGTCTGGCCTACCTCTTTGTGATGGTCGACAGCGTGGTGCTGGTGCTTTCCGGTCTGGTGCTCTGGAAGTCGGTGCAGTTTCCGCTGCTGCGCGACCTGATGGGTGGCTACGAGGGGGCACGGCTGGTGCACTTTTTTGCCATGGCCGGCCTGGCTGCATTTGTGGCTGTGCATCTGCTGATGGTGGCCCTGGTGCCACGCACGCTGCTCTACATGACACGCGGCCGCTGAACCGCAGCACACCTGTCAACACCACACGACTGCCGACCATGATCATCAAACCACCCCTTCGCCTGAACATTGACCAGGCTGCCGTGCTGGATGAAGCCGTCAGCCGCATCGGCCACGCGCAACAGCTCAGCCGCAGCCGCCGCAACTTCCTTCGCGCATCCCTGACGCTGGGCGGCCTCTCGATGCTCACCGGCTGCACGCTGGACGACAGTGAAAGCGTCGGCAACGCACTGGCCCGCGTGTCGCGTCTCAACGACGACGTACAGGGCTGGCTGTTCGACCCGAACCGCCTGGCACCGACCTACCCTGATTCGATGATCACGCGGCCCTTCCCCTTCAACGCCTACTACGCCGAGAGCGAAGTGCGCCAGGTGGAGGAAAGCAGCTACCGCCTGGAAGTGGCCGGCATGGTGGCCGACAAGCGCCAATGGACACTGGCCGAGCTGCGCGCAATGCCGCAGGTCGACCAGGTCACCCGCCACATTTGCGTGGAGGGCTGGAGTGCCATCGGCAAATGGGGCGGCGTGCCCTTCGCAAACTTTCTGAAACTGGTGGGTGCAGACACCACCGCCAAATACGTCGGCTTCAAGTGCGCAGACGACTACTTCACCAGCATCGACATGCCCACGGCGCTGCATCCGCAAACCGTGCTGGCGCTGACCTACGACGGTCAGCCACTGCCCCCCAAATACGGCTTTCCGATGAAGCTGCGGATGCCGACCAAGCTCGGCTACAAGAACCCGAAGCATATTCAGGCCATTTTTGTCACCAACACCTACCCTGGCGGCTACTGGGAAGACCAGGGGTACAACTGGTTCGGAGGTAGCTGAGCCTGCTCAGACACCCTGAAACGCCGGCAATGTCCGTCATTGCCTTTTCTTCACGATTGATCAATCCGTTTCTTAAACAAGGACCACCATGAAAAACCTGAAAGCACTCCTCGTCATTTCCGCCCTGCTCAGCGCCGGCATCGCCCAGGCCGCCTCCCACGCCGGCGCACCCATGGCCAAAGATGCCATGGGCAAGGACGCGATGGCAAAGGATGAGATGAAGAAGGACGCCATGGGCAAAGACGCCATGGCCCACGACGGCATGAAGAAAGATGCCATGAAAAAAGACGCCATGGGCAAGGACGCCATGAAGAAAGATGCGATGGGCAAGGACGAGATGAAAAAGTAAGTCGCCGACGCTCAGGGAATGGGGGGGCTGCCGCCTGGGCAGGCTCCCCTTTTTCATTCTGGCACCGGCTTGACCTCAATTCTTCATAATCAGGCTTCCGGCTTGATCGCCCTTTTCCCCAAGAGTCCCTGTGTTGAAGAATCTTTTGCTGTTGCGCGTCTGCCTGATCCTGCCTCTGCTCCCGTGTGTGGGGGCGCTCAACCCGGCCGCCGCCCAGACGGCGACGCCGCCCCGCATGACCGCACCGGCCGTGCCGGCCTCCGGCGCCGCCCATCCACTCACCGGCACCTGGAGCTGGACCTTGCCCGGCAAGGCCTGCAACGAAACCCTGCAATACCGGCCCAACCGCAGCCGGCTGGCCACCAGTGGCGAGGAAGTGACCGACGCCGACTATGACGTCACGCCCTCGCCCGGTGCGACCGGGTTTTACCGGCTGAGGGAGACCATCACCCAATCCAATGGCAAGCGCGACTGTTATGGCGACCTGCATGACAGCAGCGACGAATCCGTGACGCGCTTCATCCAGTTCAGCCCCAGGCAGGACCAGTTCATCGTGTGCAAGGCGGAAACGCTGGAGGCCTGCTTCGGCCCCTTGCGAAGGGTGCCTTAGCGAAGTGCCTTGGTCCGGTGGGTCAGTCCGGCCGGATCAGCGACTGCAGAACGCCCGGCTCAAAATGCCGCTCGATGTAATCGGCCAGGCCGTCAAACACCACGTCCAGCGTGGGCACACGTGCCCCGAAGAGCGCCTGCAGCACCCGCGCGTCCTCGAACATGCCGTGCAGGTACACACCCAGCACATTGCCGGCCGCGTTCTGCCAGGCCAGGCCGTCGGGCATCACCGCTGCGGCAACATCACCCGCGGCCGCCATGGCCTGGTGGGCGCGGGTCTGGCCGTGGTGAATCTCGTAACCTTGCACAGAAACACCCGACAGCGCTGACCAGAGGCCACCCACTGCGCCAAAGTCCGCAGTTTTCTGCTGCACGGTTTTGGATGCCTCGAACACCGTGACCACCGGCAGCAAACCGAGGCCCGGGGCATTGCCGTCAATTCCGTGCGGATCAATCAGGGCCTCACCCAACATCTGCAGCCCGCCGCACACACCCAGCACCGCACCGCCGCGTGCAGCATGGGCGGCAATGGCCTGGTCCAGGCCTTGTGCGCGCAGCCAGGCCAGGTCGCCACTGGTGTGTTTGGACCCAGGCAGGATCACCCAGTCAGCGTCCACCAATTCCACCGGACTGCGGACCCACTTCAGACGCACGCCGGGTACATTTTTCAGCGGCTGGAATTCGTCGAGATTGCTGATGCGCGGGTAGGCGATGACAGCCACGGTTTTGGTCACCGCACCCGAGGCCACACTGCGATCATCAAAAACGCCGTCCTCTTCAGGTAGACCGTGCTGCCACCACATCGGCAAGGTGGCCACGGTGGGAATGCCCGTCATGTCCTGCAGCATCTGCGGGCCGGGCGCCAGCAGGCTGGCGTCACCGCGGAACTTGTTGAGCACAAAACCCTTGATCAGCTGTCGCTCGGCCTCGTCCAGCATGGCCCAGGTGCCATACAGATGGGCAAAGGCGCCGCCGCGGTCGATGTCGCTCACCAGCAGGCAGGCCGCATGGGCATGAAGCGCCACCCGCATGTTGACGACATCGCTGGACTTCAGGTTGATTTCCGCCGGTGAACCCGCGCCTTCGATCACCACCACATCGTTCTCGGCCATCAGTTCGTCCAGCGCCTGCGCCATCACCGGCCACACCGAGGCACTCCGGCCGCGCCACGGCATGCGGGAGAGTTCGGCATTGACCTGCCCCATCAGCACCACCTGGCTCTGCGTGTCTTTTTCGGGCTTGAGCAGCAAGGGGTTCATGCGCACATCCGGTACGGCCCTGGCCGCCAGCGCCTGGAAGTATTGAGCACTGCCAATCTCACCGCCAGCGACCCAATTTTCCGCCGGGCCGCCCCAAGGAAAATTAGCCCCAGTTCCTCGTGCAGGGGGCAGCGCGTCGCCGGAGGCTCGCGAAGCGACAAGCGTGGGGGCAACGACTCTTGCGTTATTGCTCATGTTCTGCGACTTGTAGGGCGCCACTTTCAGGCCCTGACGGGCGTAGTAGCGACACAGCGCGGTGGTCAGCCAGCTCTTGCCGGCGCCGCTGGTGGTGCCCAGCACCATGACAGTTTTTGCAGTCATCTATCTGCTTTGAAAAGTTGTTGCCATGCATTGTGCAGCGCGTCCTGCGCCGCCGGCGGCTGCACGCTGAGGCGAACATGGCCCGGCAACCCGAAAGAGGTCGTGTCGCGCAGCTTGATGCCCCGGGCGCGGAGTGCTGCCAGCGCCTGCGACAGGCTCATGCCGTCGGGCAGTACTGGCCGGACGCAGAAAAAATTGGTGTCGCTGGGCAGGCCATGCCAGCCCCACGAACCGCACAGCCTGACCTGCCGGGCCTTCCACGCACGCAAGGTCTGGAGGCTGCCGGCCAGCCAGGCCTGCGCCTCGTCGCTCGTCCAGGCCTGCAGCATGGCCACACCATGCGCACCGATGGGCCATGAAGGGCAGCGTTGTTCCAATGCCGCGGCGGTTTCGCCCTGCCCAGACGGCGCAATCGCATAGGCCGCGCGCACGCCGGTCAGCCCGAGAGCCTTATTGGGCGTCCAGAGCTGCCACGCTGCAGCCGGCACGTGGCTGGGTGTACCGCCCAAGCGCAAGGGCTCATAAGCACGGTCCAACACCACCATCGCACCCGCATCCAGACGGTCGGTCAGTTGCTCCAACCCGGCATGGGCAACACCCAGAGGACTCGAAGGCTCGCAGGCCCAGAGCAGTTGCGCATCGCCCGGCTGTGCCACCACGGTCAACTGGATGGCGCGGGCGGCCTGCGCGTAGTCACCATAGCTGTGCGGCGGCAGCCAGACGGCCCGGCCACCCTGGTGCGCCACCCGCGTGGTGACGCGAAAGATGAACTCACTGGCACTGGCGGCCAGCAACACGCGCGCGCTGTCGACACCGTGAAAGGCAGCCAGTTGCGACCGCAACAGCGTGTAGCCCGCGTCGGGATAGCGCGTGGCGTCTGCCTGCTGGATGGCCGCCAGAGCCGTCGGGCACGGGCCGCAGGCGTTGCTGTTGGTGGAAAAGTCGTACGGGGGCACGCCTTGCTCGTCGGGGCCACCGTGCTGGCGCGTCGTCATCAATGGCTCCCGGGCCATGACCAGCCAGCCACGGCCGCAAGGCACATCATCGTCACCGCACCGGCAAGCAGAAGTCCCACGGCCATTGCGGCATGCGCCTGCGCCATCGCCACATCCTGCGACTGGGGCGGCCGTCCGTCGGGGTTGAGGGTGTACACACCAGGTTTGCCGAGCGAGACGCCCAGGGCCAGCGCCATCGCCGCCATCGGCCAGCCACTGTTGGGCGACGGCGTTTTGCAGGCCTCGATGCGCAGTGCGGAAAGGCGCACGCCACGCGCCGCAGCCATCAACAGCCCGGCTGTCAACCGTGCCGGCAACCACGACAGCGCATCGTCAGCACGTGCCGCCCACTTGCCAGCCCATTCCCAGTGCTGCCCGCGGTAAGTGCCGCGGTAGCCCCACATCGCGTCGGCCGTGTTGGCGAAGCGGTACACCGCAGCGCCCGGCAGGCCCAGCAGCACGAACCAGAAGATGGGCGCCACCACCGAGTCGTTGAGATTCTCGGCCAGCGACTCGATGGCACTCTCACGCACCTGGCTTTCGGTGAGCTGCGCCGTGTCGCGGCTGACCAGCCACGACAGGCGCTCACGGCCGGCTGCCAGCGATTGTTGCAAGGCCATTTCCACCGCACCGGCCTCGTCATGCAGCATGCGCCAGGAGAACATGCATTTGAGTGCCCAGCCCATCAACACAAGGAGCAAGGCAGCCTGCACCACTTGCCAGATGCCCGCGCCAGGCAGCGCATGGCTGATCTGCCAGAGCACCAGAACCTGCAGGCCCCAGGCCACCGCGCCGATGAAGGCAACACCCACCCACCAGGCCAGCGCACCCAGCACAAAAGCCGGCGCAGGTCGGCACCGCACCGCCACACTGCCGCAGGCTTTGAGAAAGTGGCCCATCCACACCACCGGGTGAATGGCGGCCGGCGGCTCGCCGGGGCGGCGGTCGATGGCCAGCGCCAGCAGCAGGATGGGCACGGCCGATATCAGCGGTGAGAAGGACGTCATCAATCGGTCCACATCAAATCAGTCCGGATCACAGAAAGTCACCAGGCCCTGTGGCACCTTGCCCCACATGTCTTCAAACACCAGGTCGGCCAGCGGTGCACGACGCGCCCACTTTTCAGCCTGCAGCATGGGCTGGTCATAAAAAGCGTGGACAGGGCCGAGGCACAGCACGGCAATCGGTTGGCTTCCTTCGGGCATCTGCAGCAGTGCGGCAAGCTGCAGCGGATCGAAGATCGACACCCAACCCATGCCCAGACCTTCGGCGCGCGCCGCCAGCCAGAGGTTCTGGATCGCACAGGCTGCCGACGCAAGGTCCATCTGGGGCAGCGTGCGGCGACCAAACACGTGCTGCTCACGCCCGGGCGGCAAGACCACCACCAGTACTTCGGCGGACTCGAGCACACCCTGCACCTTGAGCTTCATGAATTCGTCTTCGCGCTCGCCCAGCGCCTGCGCGGTCAGCACACGCTCCTGCTCGACCAGCGCATGCACACTGGCGCGCAGGGAGAGATTGCGTACCCGGATGAAACGCCAGGGCTGCATGAACCCGACACTGGGCGCGTGGTGCGCCGCCGTCAGCAGACGCTGCAGAACATCGTCGGCTACCGTGCCACCACTGAAGTGGCGCATGTCGCGCCGCTCGTGAATGGCACGGTAGACCGCCTCGCGCTCGGCTTCGCTGAAGGCAAGAGGTGCAGCCGTTGAGCCCACTGCGCGCGCCTAGTCTTCTATGCCGCGCTGAGCCGGAATCCCGGCGTTAAAGGCGTGCTTGACCTTGGTCATCTCGGTCACGGTGTCGGCCAGCTCGATGATTTCGGGCGGGCAGCGGCGTCCGGTGATGACCACGTGCACATCCTTCGGGCGGTCGCGCAGCGTCTGCAGCACATCGTCCAGCGGCAGCCAGCCGTAAATAAGGGGATAGGTCAGCTCGTCGAGCACCACCATGAAATGCTCGCCACTGAGGATGGCCGCGCTGGCTTTTTTCCAGCCATCGCGCGCGAGTTGGGCAGAGTGCTCGAGGTCCTGGCTCTTCCAGCTGAAGCCGTCGCCCAGGCCTTCGACCGACAAGCCGATCTGCTCGAACATGCGGTGCTCGCCAAAGCGGGCACTGGGCACTTTCATGAACTGGAAAATCTTCACCGTCTTGCCATGCACGTGGTGTCGGCCATGGGCTCGCAGGGCAAGGCCGAACGCCGCCGTGCTCTTGCCCTTGCCGTCGCCGGTGTGCACGATGACGATGCCGCGGCGCTCGCCTTCGGGTTTCTCGTAAGGCTTGACCAAAGGAGGTGTTTCAAGTTGCATGGGGGCCGTCTTTCAAGGATGTGTGGCTTTGGGCAGTGCAATCCACTGCCCTTGTAATGAGTGGACGGCAATGCGTCCGTCAAACACGTCTTCCATGGCCCGGTGCGTGGCCAGGTCACTGCAAGCGCCCTGGTGAGTGACGCGACCGGCGGCCATGACCACCAGGGTATCGGCCTGCAGCGCCATGGTGATCTCGTGCAGCACGCTGACCACGGTCTTGCCTTCGGCCACCAGGGCACGCACCACATCCAGCCAGTCGGCCTGGTGCGGCGGGTCCAGGTTGGTCAAGGGCTCATCCATCAGCAGCACCTGGGCCTGCACCGCCAGGGCACGGGCCAGCAGCACACGCTGGCGCTCGCCACCCGAGAGCTGACCCAGGGCGCGCTGGCGCCAGTCCCAGGCGCGGGTGGCGCGCAGGGCCTGCTCCACGGCCGCGTGGTCGGCCGCGCTGGGCGGTGCCAGCCAGGCCTGGTGCGGCAGCCGGCCCAGCATGGCCACGTCCCACACCGTCAAGTCATCGGCAGAGGTTTCGTTCTGGCCCAGCCAGGCCAGTTGGCGGGCACGCTCGCGATGCGGCAGGCTGTGCAGCGGCTGACCCAGCAGCGTGACGCTGCCACTGTGCGGCAGCACGCCGGCCAGCGCCCTGAGCAAGGTCGACTTGCCTGCGCCGTTGGGGCCAACAATGCTGGTCCACTGCGCAGCCTCGATGTCCAGGCTGATATCGTGCAGCACGCGTTGCTTTTGCAAACCATTTCCAAGGCTGGCCCCAACGGAATTTGCGCAAATAGCCATTGATTTCGTGATGCTGCTCATGCGGTACGCCCTCCGCCCAGGCTGCTGCTGCGGTGCATCAGCCACAGCAAGTAGCCGCCACCCAGCACCGCGGTGAGCATGCCCACAGGCAGCTCCTGCGGGGCCATCAGTCCGCGCGCCAGCGTGTCGGCAGCCATCAGGAGCACGCCGCCCATGAGGCTGGACAGCAGCATCAGGTGCGCATGGGTGGTCTTCACCACCGAGCGCACGAGGTGTGGGGCGGCCAGGCCGACAAAGGCGATGAGCCCGGTTTGCGCCACTGCCGTACCTGTGGCCAGCGCCAGTACCGCCACCAGCGCCGCGCGCATGGGCGCCACCGGCAGACCGAGGCTGATGGCCGTGGCGTCGCCCAGGCTCAGTCCGTCGAGCACGCGCGCCAGCAGCCAGGCCGCCAGCAGGCACACGCCCCACACACCGGCCATGAGCACGCAAGACGTCCAGCCGACAAAGGCGGTGGAGCCCAGCATGAAGGCCTGCATGGCCTGCAGCGATTCGGGCGAGAACAGCAGCACCAGATGCGTCATGGCCCCCAGCACCACACCCACCACCACACCGGCCAGCAACAGGCGCAAGGTGTGGCCCACGCCGCGCGACAACACCAGCGTCAACATCACTGCGAACACAGCGCCCAGAAACGCCGCACCGGTCAGGCCCAGACGTACCCACACGCTGCTGGAAAACACACTGACGACCACGCCACCGTTCATCATGCTGCCGCCCAACATGCCGGCCCCGCTGCCCAAAGCGGCCAGCGCCAGGGCTACACCCAGCGAGGCACCCGATGCACTGCCCAGCAGATACGGATCGGCCAGTGGGTTGCGAAACAGGCCTTGCGCCACGGCACCCGCCAGACCCAGCAAGGCGCCGGCGGCCCAGGCACCCAGCGTGCGCGGCAGGCGAATTTGCCAAATGATTTGCTGCGCCATCACAGTCTGTTGCGGGTCCTGCGCAGGGTTGAGCAGCGGCCTGATCAAATTCTCCAGCCCGGCGCTGCCTACGCAGATGCCCAGCCCCACCAGGGCCAGCGCGCCGACGACACCGGCCCAGACCAGCCACCAGACGCGGGCTCGCATCATGGCCTGGCCCCTGCCGCCTTCGGAAGCACGTCCGTGCCACCAGGCCGACCAGGGGTGCGGACAGACCCCTCGGGCGGCAACGCGGCACGCGCAGCGGCCAGCACGGGGGCCTTGTCCATCAGGCACCTGGCCATCAGGCGCGCACCTTCGGCCATGCGCGGGCCGGGGCGCACCAGCACATTGGCCTCTTCCGTTGGAAAGATGCAGACCCGTTGCTCACGCAGCGCGCGAATGCCCTGCCAGCCAGGCCGCGTCTGCAGGCCATCGGCGCTGCGCTGGCCAATCATGATCAGGTCGGGGTTGGCACGGACGATGTACTCGGGGTTGAGCTTGGGGAACGGCCCAAGCCTGGCCGGCACGATGTTGCTGACACCCAGGCGCGTCAGTGTCTCGCCAATGAAAGACGACTCACCCGCCGCATACGGTCCCTGGTTGACTTCAAAGTAGACCCGCGTGCCGCGCACACTGGCCGGCAGCGACTGGGCCGCGGCCGAAACACCGGCGTCGATCGTGCGCCAGATGCGCGCGGCATCGGGCACCTCCAGCAACTGCCCCAGCTTGAGCATCACACGCTGCACGTCGGCATGGCTCCTCGGCTCCAGCGCCACCACCTTGATACCGAGCGACTCCAGCCGCAGGCTGGCACGCGATGAGGTGGCGAGCAGCACCACGTCGGGCCTGAGCGCCACGATGCCCTCGATGTTCGGGTCCAGCCCGCCACCCATCACCGGCAGGCTGCGCACCGAGGCAGGGTAATTGGAGTAACGGTCCACCCCCACCAGCCGCTGGCACTGGTCCATCGCGCAAACGGTTTCAGTCAGCGAGGGCAGCAGGCTCACGATGCGCTGCGGCGCCTGTGCGAACTGCAACGTCACGCCGCGGTCGTCTGTCAACTGCAAGGCACGTGCCGGCAGCGCAGACGCACACGCCATGCACAGGACGGACAGCATGGCCAGGTAACGGTTCATGGAGCACCTTTCAGGCACAAGGGAAGGCCGGCCGCCATCAGCGTGACGCGCTCGCAGCCCGCCGCCACCTGCTGGTTCAGCTGGCCCAGGGCATCGACAAAGGCGCGGGTCTCGCGGCCGAGCGGAATCACACCCAGGCCGATCTCGTTGCCGACCAGGACCACGGGGCCAGGCGCCTCGCGGATGGCGCGCAGCAAGGCATCGATCTGCGCAGGCGCGTCTGGTGCCAGACCCTTTGATTCGGGCGCCGGCATCAGCAGATTGGTCAGCCACAGGGTCAGGCAGTCCACCACCACCAGCGTGTCGCTGTGGCTCGCCTGCGCCACGGCCTGGCCGAGTTGCAGCGGTTCCTCGACCGTCGTCATGCCGGGCACCCGCTCTGCGCGGTCCTGCTGGTGGCGGGCAATGCGCTGCCGCATCTCGTCGTCCCAGCCCTGGGCGGTCGCCACCAGCACCGCGCGGTGCGCCGGCGACTGTGCCAGCCACTGCCGCGCCAGCAGTTCGGCACGGCGCGATTTGCCGCTTTTCTGGCCACCGAGGATAAGTTCGCTTCGGGCGATGACCAAAGGCTCAACCATTCGCCAGACCCCATTGCATGATGATGCGGTGCAGTTGTTCAACCCCGTCGGTGAGTGCAGCGGGGCCGGGCTGCAGGATCTCGGCTGACTTGATCTCGAACAGTTGCTGGTTTTTGACGGCGTTGACCTCTCCCCAGCCGGGGCGCGCCAGCACATGGGCGGGCCTGAAGCGGCGGCCGCACCAGGAGCCGAAAATGATGTCGGGGTTTCGCCGCACGATCTCGCCGCCGTCGGCAATGATGCGCTGCTTGCCCATGGGGTTGCGCGCCAGCTCGGGGAAGCAGTCGTCGCCGCCGGCGATGCCGATCAGCTCCGACACCCAGGCAATCGCACTGATGTGCGGGTCGTACCACTCTTCAAAAAATACCCGGGGCCTGCGCTTCAGGCTCCTGGCGGCCTGCTCGATTTCGAGCAGGCGTGTCTGCATCTGCTGGATCAATGCCAGCCCGCGCGCCTCCTGCCCCACCATGGCGGCGAGCTGGTACATCATCGAGAAAATCTCCGCCACGCTGCGCTGGTTGAAGATGGTGACCTGGATGCCGTGCCGGATGAGCTGGGAGGCAATGTCGGCCTGCAGGTCGGAAAAACCGATCACGCAGTCGGGCTGCAGCTCCACGATCTTTTCGATCTTGGCGCTGAGGAATGCGCTGACCTTGGGTTTTTCTTCGCGTGCCCGCGGTGGCCGCACGGTGTAGCCCGAGATGCCGACAATGCGCCGCTCCTCGCCCAGCAAATAAAGCCACTCGGTGGGTTCTTCGGTCAGGCAGACGATGCGCTGCGGGCCGACGCTCGCCCGCTGCAGCGCCGCATCGGGACCGGTCGCCAGCAAACGCCAGTCGGCAGTCGAATTCATGCGGGCTCCTTCAAAAAAAGCTGCGCGGTGGCTTGTGGGCTGGAGGCAAACCAAGCGTGGAAATAACTCGCCTTGACGGACCCTTGCACGTAAAGCGCCTCGCCCTGCCCGCGCAAGGTGCGCCCGGGCGCCGCCTCGGTGCGGGCGGCTGGAGGCAGCGCCGTGTCTGCCGTGGAGTAGTGAAACGTGTGCCCACGCAAGGTGCCGCCGGGCAGGTTCAGCTGCTGCGGGCCCAGCGCGGCAAGGCGCTGTTGCACCGTCACCTGGCCCGGCAGCACGCCCCATGCGGGCTGATGCTGGCCTTCGACTGTGGTGATGCCGTCAAACAGCGCCATCATGCCGCCGCATTCGGCCCACACTGGCTTGCCCGATTGCACGTGGCGATGGATGCCGGCCTTCATCGCCAGATTGCGCGCCAACGCAGACCCATGCAGTTCGGGGTAGCCCCCGGGCAGCCAGAGCGCATCGCACTCGGGCAATCCAGCATCTACCAGCGGCGAGAAGAACACCAGCCGTGCCCCCAGGTCCTGCAGGCACTGCAGATTGGCTGCGTAAATAAAGCAGAAGGCCGCATCGCGGGCGACGGCGATCGTGGTGCCTTGCAGCGGCCGGCCCGCCGGTGGCGTACTTGCTGCGGCTGCACCATCAAACGGTACGGCCCAACCCTGCAGGTCTTCCACGGTCATGCGCCCCAGCGGCGTGGCCGCCAGCGCATCGGCGGCGGCGTCCAGCCGTCGCAAGGCCTGTCCTTCGTCACCCAGTTCGTGGTCCATCACCAGCCCAAGATGCCGCTCGGGCAGCGTGAAGCCCGCATCGCGCATCAGCGCACCCATCCATTGCGCCGGCTCGCGCAGGCTGCGCTGGAGCATGTCGGCATGGCCGGGCGACGCCACCCGGTTGGCCAGCACGCCGGCAAAGCGCAGACCCTCGCGGTAGCTTTGCAACCCCCACGCCAGGGCGCCAAAGGTGCCCGCCATGGCACTGGCGTCAATCACCGCCAGCACCGGCAAGCCAAAGCGCTGCGCCAGGTCGGCCGCACTCGACTCACCATCGAACAGGCCCATCACGCCTTCCACGATCAGCAGGTCGGCCTCCTGCGCCGCCGCGTGCAGGCGCTGGCGGCAGTCGGCGTCGCCGGTCATCCACAAATCCAGCTGGTGCACCGGCTGTCCGCTGGCCAGCGTGAGCCAGTACGGGTCGAGAAAATCGGGCCCGCACTTGAACACCCTCACCCGCCGCCCTTGCCGGGCGTGCAGGCGCGCCAGCGCGCAGGCCACTGTGGTCTTGCCCTGGCCCGAAGCAGGTGCTGCAATCAGCACGGCAGGGCAGTTCGCGGTGGTGATTTCAGGGTTCATGAGAGCATCGGATCATTCATCAGCCACGCTCAAAGCGGCGCCCAGGTCAGACCGACATACACGGTGCGCCGGGCCATGGCATAGCCCATGGCCGTCTGGTAAACCTTGTCGGTCAGGTTGTCCACCCGCGCCAGCAGCTTCCAGTCGCGCGACAGCGGCGTGGCGGCACTGAGGTTGACCAGGCCGTAACCGGGCAGCACGGTGGTGTTGGCCGCCGTGTCGTAACGGCGGGCTGACAGCAGCAGGTCGGCAGCGACCGTCCAGCCGCTCAGCATGGTGTCCACACCCAAGGTGGCATGGCGCCGGGCACGGCGGGCAAGCTGTTTGTCGAGCAGCACGTCGCGTGGATCCTGAAGGTCCAGCGAACCATAAACCCGGAACCCGGTGAAACGTTCCGACCCCGAGAATGTCACGCCCTGATAGCGCGCCTGCGCAGTATTGGCGTAGCAGCCCAGCGCCGGGCTCGGGCAGCCCGTTGCCGAGGCACCCGACAGGAAGGTCAGCAGGTTGTTGATGCGGTTGCGGTACACCGTCACGCCGTAGTCATGGCTGCCCTCGGCATACTTCAACCCCAGCTCGGCGTTCCGGCCGGACTCCGGCTGCAGATTTGCCACGCCGTACTGGCTGAAGCGCTGGTACAGCGTGGGCGTACGGAACGAGGTGCCGGCACTGGCCGACAGCTTCCACTGCGGTGTGAGTGCGTAGGCGTAAGCGGCAGATCCCGTGGTCTTGCCGCCAAACTCACTGTCATCGTCGTGGCGCAGGTTGAGCTGCACGGTGTGCGCAGACTGCGACCAGCCATAGCCCAACGCCAGGCCGCTTTGCGACTTGCTGCGGTCCACCCGGGGGGCGCTGGTGAGCAGGAATTCGTCGCGGCGCTGCTCCAGTGTGGCGCTCAACTGGTGTGGCCCGACACGGTACTCGTTCTGCCAGACGACGCCGTTGACGCGGGTCTGGTCCACCGTGCCGCCTATGCTCTCTTCGCCCCGGTCAATGCTCTGCGTCAGGCCGACTTTGCTGCTCCAGCGCTCGGTCCAGTTGGCCAGCCAGTTCACGCCCACCGTCTGCAGTTTGTTGATGCGGCGATAGTCGCGCGTGGCGCCGTTGTCGTACTGCGCATCCACCCGGCTTTGCAGCAGCGTGGCTTCCAGACGCTGGTCCGGGGTGATCTGGAAACCCAATCGGGCATTGGCGCTGTTGCTGCGGTAACCGTCGGCATCCGGGTTCTGCAGGGGTGTCACGTTCGGCCGGATGTTGAACCCTTCGCTGGTAGCCTGTGAAAGCCCCACGGAATAGTCGAAGGACCCGCTGGAACCACTGGCAGCGAGATCCAGCTTGCGCGTGTTGTAGGAGCCATAGCCGAAGCTGATCGACGGCGAGAAAGCACCCTGGCCCTTTTTGGTGAAGATCTGGATCACGCCAGCCACGGCGTCCGAGCCGTACACCGCACTGGTCGGGCCGCGGACAATTTCGATGCGGTCAATCTGCGCCAGCGGAATCGAACTCCAGGTGGCACCGCCGCTGGTGGTGTGGGAGTCCACCCGCACACCATCGATCAACACGGCGGTGTGCCGGGACTCACCGCCGCGGATGAACACGCTGGCGGCATTGCCGGTGCCACCGTTGCGGGTGATTTCAATGCCGGGCACCCGCGCCAGCACGTCCACCACACCGACCGCGCCACTGCGCTCGATCACCTCACGGTCGATGATGGTGACATCAGCCACCACATCGCCGACAGGTCGGGCGGTGCGGGTCGCTGTGACCACGGTCTCTTTCAGTTGCGGGGTAGCGCCGGTCTGGGCACTGGCGGAAACGGAAACACAGCAGGCAGCCGAAGCGGCTGCTGCCAACGCGGCAAAGTGCACGCGGTCAACACGATTTTTCATGGGTCAAACAATCAAGACAAGGGCTCTCACCGGCTTCCCCGCCAGTGCATGAGCGTCACGAACGCGGCACCGGACGACGGACGCACGCGTTCACCTTGTTGGCCGGTATCCGGGCTGACGGAACTGCTCTCATCGCCTTCCCAAGCACTTGTTCAGCGCGCTCAGTGGCGAATGATGAAAGCTGAATGGATTTCCGGGTGGAACCAGAAACGCGGCATTCGTCCGTTTTACCGTTGCGGGGGCAGCGCAGGTTAAAAGTCGCAGCGCTTCCGGCAGGCCCCTGGCCCGGTTCCGGATGGCGAAGACTTCCTCCTGCTTCCCGTTGAACTGCGGCGTGTGAACCACACCGCGAGCACCAACAGGGCAGATTCTACGCGCCACCTTGCCGCAAACCCTACAATGCCTTTTCCATGTCGAATCAAACCCAAATCGACCAGATCACCGAGCGTGTCGAGCGCCTGCTGGTTCGCTACGAAGAACTGCAGCGAACCAACGCCCTGCTCAATGAGCAGGTCAGCGTCCTGACGCACGAACGGGATTCGCTGCGCTCACGCCTGAGCGCAGCGCGGGCCCGGGTGGATGCACTGCTCGAACGCCTGCCCGAGGCCAGTGGCCAGGGTCAGCACAGCACCGTGGGAACCGAGTGATGAAACAGCTCGAAGTACAGATCATGGGCCAGAGCTACCTGCTCGGCTGCCCTGAAAACGGCGATGCCCGCATGCTGGACGCCGTCAACCGCGTGGACATGGCCATGTGCAAGATCCGCGATGCCGGCAAGATCAAGGCGCGCGACCGCATTGCGGTGCTGGCTGCACTGAACCTCGCCTTCGAACTCCCCGAGCGGGTCAGCACACCGCCGGTAGCGGCCGCCGCAACCCCGACCGCCAAGGCTGCGCAAGAAAGCGGTCAGGAAACAGCCGGCGCCCAACTCGGCGCCCTGCTCCAGCGGCTGGATGCAGCGCTGGGAACAGACGGCCAACTTCTCTAAAGCTGCGCCACCTACTGGCGGGCGCCTTTTTCAGCATCTTGAGCAGGCCGTCCCGCGGCACTTGCCAACGCAAAAGCCTACAATCGGCGTGTCTGCGATGCGTGCCGGGCTTTATATTTCCTTGAACCAATGCTCTTTGAGCCCGGGCTTGGTAAATTGTCAGGCAGGTGTGATCGTCTCGCGTCAGACGAACCCGAAACCTGACTGCCCTTGCCCACCTGAACCCCGGTTCAGGATGCCGGTCCGGTGGCACTCGCAGACACCTTATTTTTCGGCCAGACCCAGCTTCTGCGCCAGTCCGATTCGCTGCAGCTTGCCCGTCGCGCCCTTGGGGATCTCGGCCATGATCAGGATCTTGCGCGGCACCTTGAAGTCGGCCAGTTTTGTCGCCGCAAAATCGCGAATCTCCCGGTCTGTCGCGGTTTGCCCTTCACGCAACACCACCGCGGCACCCACTTCCTCGCCCAGCTTGTCGTGCGGAATGCCAAAGGTGACGACCTGCGCCACCGCAGGGTGGTCCATCAGCACTTCGTCCACTTCGCGCGGTGATATCTTTTCGCCACCACGGTTGATGATTTCTTTCAGGCGACCTGTCAGCGTCAGATAGCCTTCAGCGGTCATGGTGCCCTGGTCACCGGTGCGAAACCAGCCGTGGGTGAAGCCTTCAGCATTGGCTTTTTCGTTGTTCTCGTAGCCCAGCGTGACGTTCTCGCCGCGAATGACCACTTCACCGATCTCGCCCGGTGCGAGCAGCTTGCCGTCGTTGTCCATGATGGCCACTTCAGGGCCCGCCGCAATGCCCACCGAGCCGGGAATCCGCTTGGCCGGTGGCAAGGGGTTGCTGGCCATCTGATGCGCCGCTTCGGTCATGCCGTAGGACTCGATCAAAGGCGACTTGAAAATCTTCTCCAGCTCAGCAATGACCTGGGGCGGCATGGAAGACGAAGAGGACCGGATGAAGCGCAGTGGATTGGCTTCGATGACGTCCATGTTGCCCGCAGCACGCGCCAGAATGGTCTGATGCATGGTGGGCACAGCGGTGTACCAGGTCGGCTTGCACTCTTTCATCCAGGCAAAAAACTTCAGCGCGTTAAAACCTGGCGTGCAAAAAATCTGGCTGCCAGCCGCCATGGGCGCCAGCACGCCGGCAATCAGGCCGTGGATGTGGAACAGCGGCATCACATGAAGCTCTCGGTCGGCCGGGGTGAGCTGTAGCGTGGCCTTGATATTCCGGGCCGAGGCGCACACGTTGCGATGCGACAGCGGCACGATCTTGGGCCGCGATGTGGTGCCCGACGTGTGCAGGATGAGCGCTACATCGTCAGCTTGCGCAGCACCCGGCTGGGCGGTGACGCCAGACATGGGCGTACTGGCCTCCAGTTCAAAATTGCCAGCCCCCTGCTCCGGCATGGCCCTGAGGTGAATCACCGCCACACCCAGCTTGGCCGCCACTGCCAGTGCTGGCGTTTCGCTGCCAACAGCCACGATCAGCGCCTTGGCATTCAGGTCACTCAGGTAGAACTCGAACTCATCGGCGCGGTAGCCCATGTTCAAGGGCGCAGCGGTGCACGCGCTGGCCACCGCCACAAAGGCCGTGGCCATTTCAGGGCAGTTGGGCAAGACGATGCCGACACGGTCGCCACGACCGATGCCCAGCGAATTGAGTTTGTCGGTGGTGCGGCTGATGAGCTGCTTGAGCGCGCCATAGCTCAGAGGCACACCAGACGGCGCCATCATGGCCGTCGAGGCTGGCGCCTGCAGCGCGATCATGTCGTGGAGCGTTGTGAAATGGGTCATTGGGCAAACTTTAAGAGGTTGGGAATCAGGAAATCTTCAGCGTGGCGCCGTGCTGCTGCAGGTTTTTGGCCAGAAGGCTAGCCAGCGCATAAACGGCATGGATGGTGGGCGTCGGCGTCTGCGTGATCTGGCCCAGCTCCATGACCGAGGCCACCAAGGCCTGCAACTCCAGCGCCCTGCCTTGCTCAACGTCCTGCAGCATCGACGTTTTGTGCTGGCCGACAGCCTGCGCACCCGCAATGCGCTTTTCAAGGCTGACCTTGAACTGAACGCCAAGCTTTTCACCAATCGCCTGGGCCTCGGTCATCATGGCGGCGGCCAGCTCGCGTGTGGGCACATATTGGCAAATGTCTTCGAGCGTGGCGTGCGTCAGCGCGCTGATCGGGTTAAAGCTCAAATTGCCCCAGACCTTGAGCCAAATTTCCGAGCGAATATCGGTGGACACCGGCGCCTTGAATCCGGCCGCCTTGAAGGCATCGCTGATGGCGCGAATACTGGGCGTGTCAGTGCCGTCGATCTCGCCCAGCGTGAAGCGGTTGCCTTCGATCACCTTGATGACGCCAGGCCGGATGACTTCACTTGCGGGATACACCACGCTGCCAATCACGCTGTCGATGGGGATGTGCTGGGCAATGACGCCCTCCGGGTCCACGGCACGCACAGGCAGGCCGGCATAGGCACCCGGCAGCTTGTGAAAGTACCACCACGGAATGCCGTTTTGCATGGTCACGACACGCGTGCCCTCGTGCATCAGTTGCGGCAGATCGGCCGCCACGGCGGCCACCTGGTGCGCCTTCATGCCCAGAATCACCACGTCTTGCACGCCTGCCGCGGCGATGCTTGCGGTCGCCAGGCGGGGATGGGCAAGCAACTCGTTGCCGTTTTCCTCGATCAGCCGCAGGCCGTTCTGTGTCACGGCCTCCAGATTGGCGCCGCGCAAAATCAGGGTGACGTCATGACCGCTCAGGGCCAGCTTGACGCCCAGCATGCCGCCAATTGCACCGGCACCAACTACGCAAATTTTCATGGGGACACTTCTTTGGGTTCTGAGGGAATCATGGACGGCACAGTCGGCGCAAACGTGTTGCGCAAAATGCCGACGCCATCAATCGACACCTCGACGACTGTACCCGGCTTGACGGGCAAAACACCAAGGGAGGTGCCACAGGCAATGACATCCCCGGGGTAGAGCGTCATCTCTTGTGACAACGCAGAAACAATCTGCGCGGGTGAAAAGATCATGTCGCTGCAAGGATAGTTTTGCCGTTCACGCCCGTTCACCCATGTTTTGACGTGCAGCGCAGAAAGATCCAGGCCCGTCGCAATCACGGGGCCAAAGATGCCGAAGGTGTCAAAGCTCTTGGCGCGCGTCCATTGCGCAAATGAGGCATCGCGCGTGAGCAAATCGAGCGCTGTCACGTCGTTCACACAGGTCACGCCAAAAATCGCCTTGAGCGCCTCATCGACGCTCAGGTTTTTGCAGGTTTTACCGATGACCAGGCCAAGCTCGCCCTCATAGACCACGCGCCCTTCGTAGCTTGCGGGTGCCTCAAAGGGCTGGCCATGCGCCCAATAACTGCTGGCTGCCTTGATGAAATACAGCGGCTCTGGCGGCACGCTCAGGCCCTGTTTTGCAGCCTGTGCGTGATAGTTGTTCCACAGGCCGATGAATTTGCCCGGTGTACAGGGTACCGAGACCCTGACGTCTTGAAGCGGCAACAACTGCCCGGTGCGTTCAAATTCGCCAAACATGTCACCCCGGCAAACCGCAATCAGATCACCCTCCAGAACGCCAAATTCGGTCTGGCCTGGCTGCCCCTGCGCATCGGCCACCTCGTAACGAATCCAGTGCGTCATTTCTATGCCTTTGCGGGTGTAAAGCGTCGCAGAACTGCCCCAATGAACGGCCAGAACAACATCAACAAAGCCAATGCCGTGATGCTGCTGACCAGCGGATTGGATACAAATACCAGCATGCTGCCGCTGGAACCGAGCAGGGACTGCCTGAAAGCGTTTTCGGCCATGTCACCCAGCACCAGCGCCAGCACCAGCGGTGCGAGCGGGTAATCGAGCTTTTTGAACACATAGCCCAAGACGCCAAACCCTACCATCAACCACACGTCAAACATGGAACCGTGAACGGTATAGGCCCCCACCGCGCAGATCACGAGAATCACTGGCGCGATGATTGAAAACGGAATGCGCAGGATCGCCGCGAACCACGGCACTGTCAGCAGCACCACAATCAGGCCAGCGATATTGCCGAGATACATGCTGGCAATCAGGCCCCAGACAAAGTCTTTTTGTTCCACAAAAAGCAGCGGTCCGGGCTGCAAACCCCACACCAGCAAACCGCCCAACAACACGGCAGCGGTTGGCGAACCCGGTATGCCCAGTGTGAGCATCGGCAGCAATGCGGCAGTGCCCGCCGCATGTGCGGCGGTTTCAGGTGCCAGCACGCCTTCAATGTCACCTTTGCCAAAGTTCTTGCCGTTGGCGGAAAAGCGTTTGGCGATGCCGTAACCCATGAACGAGGCCGGCGTTGCGCCGCCCGGTGTGATGCCCATCCAGCAGCCGACCGCTGCACTGCGGACATAAGTCAGCCAGTAGCGCGGCAGTTGCTTCCAGGTTTCCAGCACCACTTTGGTATTGATGTCGGCCCTTTTACCCTTGAAGGCAAGACCCTCCTCCATGGTGAGCAAGATCTCGCCGATACCAAAGAGGCCAATGACAGCAATCAAAAAGTCGAAGCCCTTCATCAGGGGCTCAAATCCGAAGGTCAGCCGCAACTGACCCGTGACGTTGTCCATGCCAATGGCCGCCAGCGCAAAACCGAGAAACATGGCCGCAAGCGTTTTCCAGGGCGCGCCCTTGCTCATGCCGACAAAGCTGCAAAACGTCAGCAACTGCACCGCGAAAAACTCGGGTGGCCCAAATTTGAGCGCGAACTTGGCCACCAGCGGCGCCAAAAAGGTGATCATCAGCACGGCCACAAAGGCGCCGACGAACGACGAGGTAAACGCCGCCGTCAGTGCCTGCCCCGCATGCCCCTGCTGCGCCATCGGGTAGCCGTCAAACGTGGTCGCGACAGACCACGGCTCGCCAGGAATATTGAACAATATCGAGGTGATGGCGCCACCAAACAGCGCCCCCCAGTAAATGCATGACAGCAAAATAATGCCCGACACCGGACTCATGCTGAAGGTCAGCGGCAGCAAAATCGCCACACCGTTGGCACCGCCCAGACCGGGAAGCACGCCAATCAAGATGCCCAGCACGATGCCCAGGAGCATCAGCCCGACATTCATCGGGGACAGGGCCACGGCAAAGCCCTGGAACAGGGCCTGAACTTCTTCCATGTCAGTACCCCAATGCGGCCTCGAGCGGGCCTTTGATGAGGGGTACCTTGAACCAGATTTCAAACATCACGAACGTCACGGCCATGACGATCACGGATGTCATCACGGATTTCAGGACGCTGAAGCCGCCCTGCCAGCGCATGAAGAGCGCAATAAAAATGATGGACGCGACATACAGGCCGAGCCACTGCATGACGGCGACATAAACCAGACAGGGCAGGAAAATGGCCATCACCAGCTTGAGCTGAGGACGCGACACAAATGAGTGCGTCTTGTCAGACCTGATCGCCAGCAACAGATTGACTGTGCTGGCAATATTCATGAGCAGGCCAACATAAAAGGGGAAGTAGCCACTTTGCGGGCCGTCCGTCCCCCAACCTGAACCAGCCCGAAAGCTGTCCCACATGACAACACTGCCAATCATCAAAAAGAAAATGGCGGTAATGACCTCCAGCGTTCGCCGGGAGGCCGCGCTCGGCTCTGGTGCTTCCTGCATGAACGAAGTCCCTGTTTGAGTGAAAGTAAGGCGCTTGGGCTTTATTTGGCAACGAAACCAGCTTCTTGCATCAGCAAGCGGTGGCGAATTTCTTCGTTGGCTACCCAGCGGGTGAATTCAGCACCTTCCATGAAGGTCTGGTTGAAAGCACCTTCGTCCATGAACTTCTTCCACTCTGCCGTGGCGCGCACTTTTTTCATGAGATCGACGTAGTAGGCCGTCTGTTCAGGCGTCACACCGGGCGCCATGAAGATGCCGCGCAGCATCAGGTACTCGACATCCAGGCCGTTTTCCTTGCAGGTCTGCAGATCTGCCCAGGCCGCGTCGGCAATTTTTTCCTTGTATGGCAGTTTCTTGGTGTCAAACACACACAGCGGACGAACCTTGGCGCCTCGCCATTGCGCCACTGCCTCGATCGGGTTGTTGACAGTGGAGTCAACATGCTTGCCCACCAGTTGCACCGCCACTTCCCCACCACCCTTGTAAGGCACGTAGATGAATTTTCCGCTGATCGATTTTTCAATCAGCGCGGTAATGATCTGATCTTCCTGCTTGGAGCCGGTCCCGCCCATCTTGAGCTTGCCGCCAGAAGACTTGACCGCTTCGACATATTGCTGCGTTGTCTTGTAGGGCGACTCCGCGTTGACCCACAAGATGAATTCATCCAGCGCCAGCATGGCGACAGGCGTCATGTCTTTCCAGCTGAAGGGTACGCCCGTCGCCAGTGGCGTGGTGAACAGGTTGGACAGCGTAATCACTATTTTGTGCGGGTCACCCTTGGCATTCTTGATATCCAGAAACCCTTCCGCACCGGCACCGCCTCCCTTGTTGACGACCACCATGGCGGTTTTCATCAGGTTGTTTTTGGTGATGATGCCCTGAATCAGGCGGGCCATTTGATCTGCGCCGCCACCGGTACCGGCAGGGACGATGAACTCGACATTTTTGGATGGTTGCCAAGGCGCTGCAGCGGCGCCGATGCTGATGACCGGCAATACCGTTGCAGCAACAGCGGTAGCGGCAGTGGCCGCCAAATTTCTCAAGGAACGGGGTAGACGCATTACAAGTCCTCCTGCCATAAGTAGAAAAAAATGTTCAGGCAATGCGAGGAAAAAACCGCGCTGTCCCGCTGTAACGCCGCATAAAGCGGCATTGACAGGTGAGTTTAAATTCAAACTACCGGGTAATTTCACTCTGGATTACCCTTGTAATCCGGTGCGGTACACCCCTTCACGTGATCGCTGATTGCGGGCTTTGCGCTCGCGCAACCTATGTCCTTCCCCACATACCCCTTTTCCGCTTGACTTTAGAATCGGGGCTGGCTGCCGCAGGTGATTTCGCCATGGCTTACAAAACAACAAAACACCTGCAACATGACCTTCGAACCTCTTCTTGTCGTTGAACTCGCCCTGCTGGGCCTGTGTACCGGATTCCTGGCTGGCTTGCTGGGCATTGGAGGCGGCATGCTCATGGTCCCCTTCATCTCCATCATCATGTCGAACCGGGGCGTCTCGCCGAACCTGGCCGTAAAGATGGCCATTGCCACCTCCATGGCGACCATAATCTTCACTTCCATTTCCAGCGTACGGGCACACCACCAGCGCGGTGCCGTCCGGTGGGACATCGTCAAACGCCTGGCGCCGGGGATCGTGGTCGGCAGCTTTATTGGCAGCCTCGGCGTGTTCGCGGTCCTCAAGGGCTCTTACCTCGCCATCTTCTTCGGCCTGTTCGTGAGCTTTTCGGCCACGCAGATGTTCCTCGACAAGAAACCCCAGCCCACGCGCCAGATGCCCGGTACGGCAGGCCAGTTTGCTGCCGGCGGCTTTATCGGTTTTCTCTCTGGCCTCGTCGGCGCGGGGGGGGGCTTCATCAGCGTGCCCTTCATGACCTGGTGCAACGTGACCATGCACAGCGCCGTGGCCACCTCTGCCGCGCTGGGCTTTCCCATCGCAGTGGCCAACGTGATCGGCTACATCATCAGCGGCATGAGCGTGCAGGACCTCCCGCCCGCTTCATTTGGCTACATCTGGCTGCCCGCCCTGGCGGTGATTGCCGTGTGCAGCTTCATCGTGGCACCTATCGGCGCCAAGGCCGCACACAGCCTGCCCGTCGGCAAGCTCAAACGCGTGTTCGCAAGCCTCCTGTACATGCTGGCCGCCTACATGCTTTACAAAGGCCTGAAGGGCTGAGCAGACCTGAAAGCGTCGCCCTGCCCTTCGGCACGCATTGCGCACTCCACCCCTGGGTCTAATGAGGGACCCAGCCGCAGGCCCATCCTTCGACCGGCTCAGGACGAACGGATCCCAGAGAACGACCGTGGGTATGGTCATTTTCCGGTCACCTTCCTGATGATGGGTTTGATGTTTTCACGGCGCGCCGGCAGCACCACCGCGTTCTCGCGCAATGCATTGAGCACCATGGCGGTCGAGGTCTCGGTAAGGATGCAGAACTTGGTCACCACCGCGTCCAGATGGGTCACGTCGATCACGTCGATCACGGCGATCACGACGATCGCCAGCACCCAGCGGTCCTCACCGGTCACGTCTTGGGCATTGATAGCTTCCGGAGCCTGCTCGATCAGCTTCACCACAGGCGCGTAGTCGGCCCGTGCCACACTGCTCGCGCCTGCGCTGCCGGCCTGCTCGCGGGGCTCGGCGTTCTCCACCAGCGCCATGCCGCAGACCGAAGACCTTTCAGGCGTCGCGAGAAAATGTTGTGTGGTGGCGCCGTGTTGATGGCGATTTCTCTCGCACTGGGTGAGCAGTTTCCCTCGGGAAACACGGGCACTGTGGACTCGACGGCGATGCTCGCATGGGTGTACCTGCTGGTGTTCGGCTCGCTGATCGCCTTCAGTGCCTGCCTCTATCTGCTTGCGCATGCGAGCCCCGCACTGGCCACCAGCTACGCCTTCGTGAACCCGTTGATCGCGATTTTTCTCGGCGCTTTTTTCGCCTCAGAGCACGCCACGGGCGGTGAATGGGCGGCCTGCGGCGTGATCCTCACGGGCGTTTTTCTGATTTTCAGAGGTAAATCTGCAACATCAACGCGCAAATAAAGTGCTTTTTCGCTAGGAAACTGCGTTTTTCTCCAGTAGCATCCGATCTGCCACAAGGAAGTAGTTATCCGTGTGGTGATTTATCAACTTCTAGAAGGAAAATCAATCATGGCAACTGCAAAAAAAGCACCGGCAAAAAAAGCAGCCGCAAAAAAGGCTGCACCGGCAAAGAAAGTAGCTGCGAAGAAAGCAGCTCCAGCGAAGAAGGCTCCTGCGAAAAAGGCGCCTGCCAAGAAAGTAGCCGCCAAGAAGGCTCCTGCGAAAAAAGTCGCAGCGAAAAAGCCAGCTGCGAAAAAAGCGCCTGCCAAAAAGCGCACTCCCAACGCGGCCTTCATGAAGGCCCTGACGCTGAGCCCCGCGCTGTCGGCTGTGGTGGGCGACAAGCCTCTGCCACGTACCGAGATCGTCAGCAAGCTGTGGACGTACATCAAGTCCAAAGGCCTGCAGGACAAGGTCAACAAGCGCATGATCAACGCCGACGAGAAGCTGCGTGCCGTTTTCGGCAAGGCGCAGGTGTCGATGTTCGAGATGGCTGGCCTGATCGGCAAGCACGTCAAGTAATCAGTCCTGAACTGAACCTCAAAAGGCCGGTCTTCACCGGCCTTTTTTCATTTCTGCAGCACACCATCGCCCCATGATCAGACCGCCTCTGCCGGTGAATAGGGGTGGCATGCTTCATGCGTAAATTTCACTGCACACAACAGTCGCTTCTGTGCGGTGCCCCCTAGGGTTTACTGGGTGGTCCGGCCTGGTGCGTCCCGCGCAAAATCATCACTTCCGCTCAACAGCCTGCCCACACATTTCCAGCCGCCGGCTCTTGTCCATTCACCATTGCCTGACGCCGCACAGACGCACTGCCAACCGCAACCCCATGATCTTGCCAAGCCAGCCCGCAGCGCATCGTTCACAGCATCCGGGGCGGTGCGCCATTTGTCGCGTTGGCGACCCAAGCTGACAACCCGCAGCAATCACCTGCTCTAGCATCTCGCCCCAATGTTGCGCTTTATCTTCACCCGCCTGAGCCTCATCATCCCGACCTTCCTCGGCATGACGCTGCTGGCTTTCTTCCTGATCCGGCTGGTGCCCGGCGACCCGATTGAAACCATGGCCGGCGAACGTGGCATCGATGCGGTGCGCCATGCCCAGTTGCTGAAGGAATACGGACTCGACCGACCCGTGATGGTGCAGTACGGCATCTATATTGGCCGTGTTCTCAAGGGCGACCTGGGCAAGTCCATCATCACGCAGGAGCCGGTGCTGCGCGAGTTCCTCACGCTGTTCCCGGCCACGATCGAGTTGGCCCTGTGCGCCATTGTGTTTGCCCTGGTGATCGGTATCCCGGCGGGCATTCTGGCGGCGGTCAAGCGCAACTCCATCCTCGACCACGGCGTCATGGGAGTTTCGCTCACCGGTTACTCCATGCCGATTTTCTGGTGGGGGTTGCTGCTCATCCTGCTGTTTTCGGTGCAACTCGGCTGGACACCTGTTTCTGGCCGCATGTCGGTGCAGTACTTCATTGAGCCCACCACCGGCTTTTTGCTGATCGACTCGCTGCTGTCGGAAGACAAGGGCGCCTTCTGGTCGGCAGCCTCGCACCTGATCCTGCCGATGATCGTGCTCGGCACCAACCCGCTGGCGGTGATCGCACGGATGACGCGCTCGGCCATGCTGGAAGTGCTGGGCGAGGACTACATCCGCACAGCCCGCGCCAAGGGCCTCTCCAACCTGCGGGTGGTGGCGTTGCACGCCTTGCGCAATGCCCTCATTCCTGTCGTCACGGTGATCGGCCTGCAGGTGGGCGTGCTGTTCACCGGCGCCATCCTGACCGAGACCATATTCTCCTGGCCCGGCGTCGGCAAGTGGCTGATCGAAGCCATCAGCCGCCGCGACTACCCGGTGCTGCAGGGCGGCATCCTGTTGCTGGGCACCATCGTCATGGCGGTCAACCTGCTGGTGGACATCACCTACGGCATCATCAACCCACGCATCAGGCACCAGCGATGAGCACGGCCACCTTGAAACCCGCCACCAAGCCCGGCACCCCACCGGCGCCGCCGCATCCGCTGCGCGAGTTCTGGACTTATTTCAGCGCCAACAACGGCGCGGTGATGGGCCTGGTGATCGTGCTGGGCGTGTTGGGGGTGGCGCTGTTCGCCCCGTGGATTGCCCCGCATGCGCCCAACATCACCGACAACAGCGTGTTCCTCAAACCGCCGGCATGGCAGGCCGGCGGCGCATGGACTTACCCGCTGGGCACTGACGCCATTGGCCGCGACATCCTCTCGCGCCTGATGCACGGCGCGCGGCTGTCTCTGGTAATCGGTCTGGCAGTCGTTGCCTTGTCAGTGCTGGTCGGCACCGTGCTGGGCCTGCTGGCGGGCTTCTTCCGCGGCATTTTTGAAATCGCTGTGATGCGGCTGATGGACATCATCCTCACGCTGCCCAGCCTGCTGCTGGCCATCGTCATCGTCGCCATCCTCGGCCCCGGCCTGATGAACGCCATGCTGGCCGTGGCGATTGTGGTGCTGCCGCACTATGTGCGCATCACCCGCGCCGCCGTGATTGCCGAAACCTCCCGCGACTACGTGACCGCCGCCCGCATGAGCGGCGCCAGTCGCCTACGCCTGATGTTCAGTGAAATCCTGCCCAACTGCACCGCACCGCTGATCGTGCAGGCCTCGCTGGGGGTTTCCACCGCCATTCTGGACGCAGCCGCACTGGGCTTTCTGGGGCTGGGCGCACAGCCGCCCTCGCCCGAGTGGGGCACCATGCTGGCCGACGCCCGCGAGTTTGTGCTGCGCGCCTGGTGGGTAGTGACCTTTCCTGGCCTTGCCATCCTGATCACAGTGCTCGCCTTCAACCTGCTCGGCGACGGACTGCGCGACGCCTTCGACCCCAAGCTTAAGAGATGACCCCCGTTGCGGACTCACTTCGTGTAGCCGCCTCCCCCCTTCCAGGGGGCGGCCGCTGCGGCCCGGCAAAGCCGGTTCCGCGCGGCCACTTGCAATACCGTTCGACATTCGCCGTTACAAGCGGCAGGCTGTCAATCTTTCGCCCATTTGAACGGACCTCACGATGGCCCTTCTAGAAATTGAGAATCTCTCTGTTGAATTTCCCTCGCAAAACGGTGTGATGCATGCCGTCGACGGCATCAGCCTGTCTGTAGAAGAAGGCGAAGTGCTGGGCATTGTGGGCGAATCGGGCTCAGGCAAAAGCGTGACCATGATGGCGCTGATGGGTCTGGTGGCCTACCCGGGGCGTGTGAAGGCCGACAAGCTGCGATTTGCCGGGCACAACCTGCTGGCACTGTCGGCCGGCGAGCGCAACAAGCTGATTGGCAAGGACGTGGCGATGATCTTCCAGGAGCCCACCACCAGCCTGAACCCCTGCTTCACCGTCGGTTTCCAGATCACCGAGTCGCTGCGCCTGCATCTGCGCATGGACGCCAAGGCGGCCACGCGAAAGGCCATCGAGCTGCTCGAACAGGTGGGCATTCCCGCCCCGGAGAGCCGGCTCAAAGCCTACCCGCACCAGCTTTCGGGCGGTATGAACCAGCGCGTGATGATTGCCATGGCCATTGCCTGCAACCCGCGCCTGCTGATTGCCGACGAGCCCACCACCGCGCTGGACGTGACCATTCAGGCGCAGATTCTCGACTTGCTGCGCAGCCTGCAGAAAGAGCGTGGCATGGCGCTGGTGCTGATCACGCACAACATGGGCGTGGTGTCTGAAATGGCGCAGCGCGTCGCCGTGATGTACGCCGGCCAGATCATGGAAGAGCAAGGCGCACACGCGCTGTTCAACACACCGCAGCACCCCTACACCGAGGCGCTGCTGGCTGCCCTGCCCGAGCGCAGCGACGGCAGCGCCCGCCTGGCCACCATTCCCGGCATGGTGCCGGGCCTCTATGACCGGCCCCAGGGCTGCCTGTTCGGCCCGCGCTGCGCCTATGCCACCGAGCATTGCAGCCAGGTGCGCCCGGCGCTGCGCGGCTGGCAGGACGGCATGGTGCGCTGCCACTACCCGCTGGGCGATGCCGGGCGCGAAGCGCGCATCCAAAACGACCACCCGCTGCTAGGGGTAGCTGCATGAGCACTGCCACCCTCGATACGGTAAGCGTGCCGGCCACCGCCCGACCCACCGGCACGGTGGTCGAAGCCAAAGACCTGCGCCAGGTCTACGAAATCAAACGCGGCTTTCTGCGGTCTTCTGATCATTTGCAGGCTGTGGGCGGGGTGTCCTTCACCGTGCAGGCCGGCAAAACGCTGGCCGTCGTCGGCGAATCCGGTTGCGGCAAGTCCACCCTGGCGCGTATGGTCTCGCTGATTGAAAAGCCTGTTAGCGGCGAGCTGCGCATCACCGGCGTCGATGTGGTGACGGCTTCCGACGACACCCGCGCCGGCCTGCGCAAGGCGGTGCAACTGGTGTTCCAGAACCCCTATGGCTCGCTGAACCCGCGCAAGAAAATCGGCGCCATCCTCGAAGCGCCGCTGGAAATCAACACCAAGCTGTCGGCACCTGAGCGCGCCGGGCAGGCCCGTGCGATGCTGGCCAAGGTGGGCCTGCGGCCCGAGCACTACGACCGCTACCCGCACATGTTCTCGGGCGGGCAACGGCAGCGTATTGCGATTGCCCGGGCGCTGATGCTCAACCCCACGCTGGTGGTGGCCGACGAGCCGGTGTCGGCGCTCGATGTGTCCATCCAGGCGCAGGTGCTCAACCTGCTGGCCGACCTGCAGCAGTCCATGGGGCTGGCGTACCTGTTCATCTCGCACGATCTGGGTGTGGTGCGCCACATTGCCCACGACGTGCTGGTCATGTACCTCGGCCATGCCGTCGAGCAGGGCGAGAAAAGCCGCCTCTTCGCCCAGCCGCTGCACCCCTACACCCAGGCGCTGCTGGCCTCCACCCCCGGCCTGGCCGGCAGCACGGGCGTGAAGCAGCGCATCGTGCTCAAGGGCGAGCTGCCCTCGCCGCTCAACCCGCCGGCCGGCTGCGTGTTTTCGACCCGCTGCCCGCACGTCACCGACCGCTGCCGCAGCGAGCGGCCTGTGCTGCGCGAGCTTGCACAAAGGCAGGTGGCATGCCACCATGCTGAAGATTTCGTCACTGCGTGACGTGAAACGCATGCCCACCCTGCATCTTTTCACGCCACGTTTTTCAATGACCAGGGAGCGCGCGTCACAAACGCGACGCCAACTGGTCACCAGCCCGCTGCAAAGCAGCATTTCTCTCCATGGAGTTTGTCAAATGATTCAGACCAAACCAAGTGCAAGCCCCCGCGCAAGCCGGTTGCGCCCGGTCCAGCGCGCGCTGCTGTGCGCTGTCGCCCTGCCAGCACTGCTGGCACTTTCTCCGGTGTCTGCCAAGACGCTGGTGTTCTGCTCTGAAGGCAGCCCTGAGAACTTCTACCCCGGTGTGAACACCACCGGCACCTCATTCGACGCCAGCGAGCCGATCTACAACCGTGTGGTGGAGTTCGAGCGCGGCGGCACCAAGGTCGTGCCGGGTCTCGCCGAGAAGTGGGACATTTCCGCCGACGGCCTGGTCTACACCTTCCATCTGCGCAAAGGCGTCAAGTGGCACAGCAACAAGGCCTTCACGCCTTCGCGCGACTTCAATGCCGACGACGTGATCTTCGGCATCCAGCGCCAGTGGATCGAGAACGACCCGTACTACAAGGTCACCAGCACCAACCACTCCTACTTCAACGACATGGGCATGCCCAAGCTGCTGAAGTCCGTGGACAAGGTCGACGACTACACCGTCAAGTTCACGCTGAACAAGCCCGAGGCGCCCTTCCTCGCCAACCTGGCCATGCCTTACGCCGCCGTGCAGTCCAAGGAATACGCGCTGGCCATGCTCAAAGCCGGCACACCCGAGAAGACCGACCAGGACCCGATCGGCACCGGCCCGTTCTCTCTGGTGCAGTACCAGAAAGACGCCGTCATCCGCTACAAGGCCTTCCCGAAATACTGGGGCGGCAAAGCCAAGATTGACGACCTGGTCTACGCCATTACGCCCGATGCCTCGGTGCGCTGGGCCAAGCTGCAAAAGGGTGAGTGCCATGTCATGCCCTACCCCAACCCGGCCGACCTGGAAGCCATCCGCAAGGACCCGAACATCCAGGTGCTGGAGCAGCCCGGCCTGAACGTCGGCTACCTCGCCTTCAACACGCAGAAGAAACCGTTTGACGACGTCCGCGTGCGCAAGGCCATCAGCATGGCCATCAACAAAAAGGCCATCATCGACGGCGTGTACCTTGGTACCGCTGTGGCAGCCAAGAACCCGATTCCGCCATCGATGTGGTCTTACAACGATGCCATCAAGGACGACGTGTACGACCCGGATGCCGCCAAGAAGCTGCTGGCCGATGCCGGCTTCCCCAACGGCTTGACGACCGACGTCTGGGCCATGCCGGTGCAGCGCCCCTACAACCCGAACGCCAAGCGCATTGCCGAGCTGATGCAGGCCGACCTGGCCAAGATCGGCGTGAAGGCCGAGATCAAGAGCTTCGAGTGGGGCGAGTACCGCAAGCGCATGCAGGCTGGCGAGCACCAGATGGGCATGCTGGGCTGGACGGGTGATAACGGCGACCCGGACAACTTCCTGCACACCCTGCTGGGCTGCGACGCCGCCAAGACCAATGGCAGCAATGTGGCGAAGTTCTGCTACCAGCCCTATGAAGACCTGGTGCTGAAAGCCAAGACGGTGTCCAAGCAGTCCGAGCGCGATGCGCTGTACAAAAAGGCCCAGGTCATCTTCAAGGAGCAGGCCCCCTGGTTCACCATTGCCCACGCGGTGCAACTCAAGCCGATGCGCAAGACCGTGATCGACTACAAGAACAGCCCGTTTGGTCGCCACAACTTTTATGGTGTGGATATTAAGGAGTAATCTTCTTTGGCTGGGCGGCCTCTAACGGGTCGCCATGCAAAAAGCCGGGCACTGCCCGGCTTTTTTGTGTCCAGTACCCAAGGAATAAAAGTTCGTCCCGCCTGGGTTCAGACTAACGTTGCAGGTAAGGGCACATAGATGGCTAGCCAGCGGCGCCTCCCGCTTGAACGAAGTGTAAGAGCGCCTCTAGGAAACCCGCCCAAGTTGTGCCCGCCTTTTTCCGAAAGACGATACCCAATTTGCTTCGAAAACGCTCTTAACCAGAAAGCAAAGGCGGCCAGATTCCTGCAAAAAGCCGATTAAGTAAGAACCCGTCTTGGGTCTACTCGATACAAAAAACACCCACTGAAAGCCACCAAAAACAAATCGGTAACAGCAGTGACCATCTTCAGATCGAGTTCTAACGGGTTGGACAATCAAATCGGTAACAGCATTAATCCCATTTTTTAAACCACACATCACGCAACCGAAGTCTTCTTGCTTCCCGGGTTGCTCATCAAAAATCATAGTTCGGAGCGTTTCCTCAAACGGTCCGAGCTGGACGTGCTGAAAAAGATCGAGGGTGGAAACCCCCGCACGCCATAGGATCGACAGCTGGAAAAGTTTGAAGCGCCTGTAGTCAAGGCCTTCAACGATCACTGCATTACCCTCAAGTTGGAAATTAAACTCCGCGCCTCCCTTTAGAACGCGGCGCCCGTAGTCTTCGAAACGCGAAAGCTTAGTCTCGCAATCATCACAAAGTAAAAACTCCCTAAGCCCCTTTTGCTCCATCCAATCCTTCTGGTCCTCGATAACAGACAGAACATGAAAACGATGTTTGTCGTCGTACATCGACTCATAAAGAAACTCAGGGATGATATGGGAACGTCGAATCTCCCTATCGTGATGACACAAGGCACATTTCATGTCTATGTTCCAACGCCAGCGTTTACCGATAACGCCACCGACTTCGCTCAACAACGTAGCTGAGTCACCCCTCAACCCCCACCCTTCAACGCATTCTGCGTAATCGCCGACAGCGTCCCCCGCGTGGTGATGACCTCCGGGTCCAGCATCACCTCGATCACCGTGCCCTCGGGCCGTGCCAGCGCGGCAAGCAATTCCGCTTCGAACTCACCCGTGCGGGTGATGCGCACACCGGCGTAGCCGTAGGCGCGCGCCAGCGCGGCGAAGTCGGGGTTCTGCAGGCGTGAGCCGCTTTCGTGCTGCGGGTACTCGCGCTCCTGGTGCATGCGGATGGTGCCGTACATGCCGTTGTTGAGCAGCACGATGATGCTTTTGGCGCCGTGCTGCACGGCGGTGGCCAGCTCCTGGCCGTTCATCAGAAAATCGCCGTCACCCGCAATCGTGAAGGCCACGCGCCCGGTGGTAATGGCTGCTGCAATGCCTGCCGGCACGCCGTAGCCCATCGCGCCCACGGTGGGTGCGAGTTGCGTTTTGTGCCCTTTCACCAGCCCGTGATGTTTGAAGAAGCGGTGCACCCAGCTGGCAAAGTTGCCGGCGCCGTTGGTCAGCACCGCATCGGTGGGCAAGTGCTTTTGCAGCAGGCCGACGATGGTGGGCATGTCGATCTCGCCGGGCAGGTTGGCGCCAGCGGTGGGCTGCAGATTGTCCAGATAGTCCTGGTTGGCGGAGGCTGTCCATGCTTCCCACGGCAGGTCTTTCGGTGCCGTCAGCACTTCCAGTGAACGCGCCGCCGCATTCATGGTGGCGTTGATAGCCAGGTCGGCGTGGTAGACGCGGTTAAGCTCTTCGGCGCTGGCGTGTATGTGCACCAGCTTTTGCACCGACTTGGGTGCCTGCAGCAGCGTGTAGCCGCCGGTGGTCATCTCGCCCAGGCGCGGGCCGATGGCGATGATGAGGTCACTCTCCTTCACACGCGCGGCGAGCTTGGGGTTGAGGCCAATGCCCACGTCACCGGCGTAGAGCGGGTGGTGGTTGTCAAAGGTGTCCTGGTAGCGGAAGGCGTTGCCCACCGGCAGCTTCCAGTTCTCGGCAAAACGCTGCAGGGCCTGTGCAGCCTGGGGCGTCCAGCCGCCACCGCCGGCAATCACCAATGGCTGGCGTGCGGCCAGCAGCATCTCGCGCAGGGTGCGCAGCGAGCCCGGGTCGCTCCATGCCTGCACCGCCTCCACGCGCGGCAGCGGCTGGGCGGCGGTCTGCTGGGTCAACATGTCTTCGGGCAGCACCAGCACCACCGGGCCGGGCCGGCCGTTCATCGCGGTGGCAAAGGCGCGGGCCACGTATTCGGGCAGGCGGTCGGCCGAGTCGATGCGCTCCACGCGTTTGGCAAAGGCCTTGGTGCTGGGGCCGAAGAAGTTGAAGTAGTCCACCTCCTGGAAGGCCTCGCGGTCGCGGCAGTCGCTGGCCACATCGCCGACCAGCAGCACCATGGGGGTGGAGTCCTGGAAGGCGGTGTGCACACCGATGGAGGCATTGGTGGCACCCGGCCCGCGCGTGACCATGCACACGCCGGGGCGGCCGGTGAGCTTGCCGTGGGCTTCGGCCATGAAGGCGGCCCCGCCCTCTTGCCGGCAGATGATGAACTGGATCTTGCCTTGCCGGGCGTGCAGGCCGTCGAGCACCGCCAGGTAGCTCTCGCCCGGAACACCGAACGCATGCGTTACGCCCTGGGCCAGAAGGCAATCAACGAGGAGGTGGCCGGCGATTTGAGTAGTCATGGAGCAATTATGTGCCCCCACGGTCGTGCCCTTTGTGTCACTCCCTGCCCCCCGAGGGGGCCGCTGCGCCTGCGGCCTGGCAAAGCCGGTTCCTCGGCTCCTACTGGTGCAGACAAAGCCCGCACGGCCGCTCACGAATTCCGCTCGTCCCGAGGGATTGAAGGTTCAAACCACCACAGGGCTTCAACACCTCAGGGCGAACGGGAGGAGCAGATACATATATACATATCGGCGCCAGCACACCACGTTTGGGGCAGCTTATTCGGGTGTTGCCGGGTCGGCGTCACCGCCACCGGCTTCGAGGGCCTGGCGGGCCAGCTCTTCGTCGCTCAGCGGCGGTGCGTCGCCCAGTGCGGCCAGCTCTTCAAGGAATTCTGCCGACGGCTCTTCGTGCTCAAGCAGGACTTCTTCGAGCTTCTGGCGCCCCGTCTCGACGTGGACCGAGGGCGAATGCAGCACCGTGGGCGGGACTGGAAACTTCTCGCCCAGCTCAAACTTCAGGGCTTCAGATTTCTCTTCGACCCAATGCGCGAAATCACCCTCTTTGGGTGTGTTCGGGTTGCTCATGGTCGTCTCCTTGGCGTGCAGTGCATGCGTGGTGGCCCAGACACCAGCGGCCTGAGCCTGCTTCATTATGAGCGCAGGCAAGCCGCAGCGATAGGGCATTGCGCCTACACGTTGCGATGGATCAAAAGCGGCTCGCGGAGGGCCATGAAGCCCTGCGCGCAAGAGGCGCCTGGGGCTGCTGACTTGAAGCGACTCACTTGAAACGGTAAGACACCGCGATGAACCCGGTGTCCTGCGTGGAGCGGCTGACCAGCGGGCTGTGACGCACTGTGGCATCGAGCCAGGCGCGGCGGAACTGCATGCTCAGCACCCACGGATCACCCAGCGGTACGTCCACCGCCAGCCCGAGCACGGGCGTGGTGGATGAGCCGGCGTTGTAAGCCGCGAAGCCGCTGGCGGCCGACTCGGCGGGCGACACGCCGTAAAAATAGTTGGTGTATTTGGCGTTGCGGTATTCGACGCCGAGCTGCGGGTAGAACGACCAGTTGCCCAGCTTGAATTGCGCAGCGTAGGTGGCTTCCAGCAAGGTGCCGTGCGACTTGTTGGCATCGACAAACGCATTGAGGAAGACGCCGCCATAAGGCGTCTCCTGAAAGGTGCCGATGCCCAGTGGAATGGCGGTCTTGCGGTCGCTCAGCCCGGCCAGCGCGGGAGTGTCGGCACGCCAGCCGTCCTGGCTGATGCGGCCTGACAGTTCGAGGTAACCGTAGCCCAGCTTCATGGTCTTGATGCCCAGCGTGTCGACGCGTGCAAAGAAGCGTCCGTAGTCGAAGAAGCCATACGGCAGCGCGCGGGTTTCATTGCTCTTGCTGCGGATCACGCTCTGGGTGAAATACCCCGCGGCGCCAAGGTCGCCGACCAGGTGGTCTGGCAGGGGTGCCACCTGCGCCGTGGCCACACCACACATCAGCAGCAAGCCCAGCAGCATTGGAAGCGAAGCCGAGGCGGGGCGCAGGTTTTTCATTGAAGGCTTTCCTGAAGTGACGCGGCCCAGTATAGGACGCCGTCGGCGTCTCAGGCAGGCACCAGCGCCGTGCGGCGCACCCGGCGCACATTGAAGGCGCTGACGATCAGCACCCCCTGCAGCAGCACCAGCCCGAGCCACACGCTCTGGTACTGGTGATGGTCCATCAGCACGCCGAAGATGAGCGGCGCCACCGCCTGGCCGATGTCCAGGCCCGAGTACACGACGCCATAGACGCGGCCAGTGGCGTTCTCGGGGGTGGAGCGCTTGACCAGCATGTCGCGCGACGGCCCGGCCATGCCGGTGACAAAGCCCATCGCACCGAACAGCACCGGCACCAACGCACCCGGTACATCGGCAAAACCGACCAGCACGGCGATGCAGGCCGCGATGCCGAAGCCGATACCCACGATGCGCTCGCAGCGCGCCGGGTTGCTGGCCAGAAAGCCCCCCAGCACCATGCCGCTGGCACTGCACACCATGTAGACGGTGATGCACAGCGCCACCAGTGCCACCGGCACGGCATGCAACTGGCGCGCGGCTTCCGGGGCAAAGGCCTGCACCACGCTGAGCGTCATGGCGTAGATGAAGAAAAAGCCAAAGCACATCCATACCGCGGGGATCTTCAGGAAATCCATGTTGTCGGCAACTGCCTGCCCGCCCTGGAGGTGCGGCGGCGCTGCCGGGAGCACCAGCCGGTGGTGGTTGAACACCAGCACCGCCAGCACCACAAAGGCCAGCGCACCGGCACTGGCCAGCGCGACCTGCCACGAAAAAGCCAGTGCCAGCGGCACCAGCATGGCCGGCGCCAGGGCCCAGCCCAGGCTGCCGGTGATGCCGTGCACGCTGTAGGCATGGCCCAGCCGGGGCGCGCTGACCTTGCGGTTGAGCAGCGTGTAGTCCACCGGGTGAAACACGCCGTTGCCGACACCGGCCAGGGCCGCAAAGCCCGCCATCATCCAGTAGCTGGTGCTCATGGCGTAGCCCATGGCCGCAGCGCCCAGCAGCGCCAGGCCCAGGTACAGCACCGGGCGCGGGCCAAAGCGATCGACCACAAAGCCGGCGCCTGTCTGCACCGCACACGAGACGACGAAGAAGATGGTCATCAGGAAGCCCAGCTCGGCATAGCTCACCGCAAACGCTTCCTTGAGCCATGGAAAGAGCGGCGCCAGCAGCAGCTGGCTGAAGTGGCTGATCATGTGGGCCAGACCGACCAGGCCGATGATGCCGGCATCGCTGCGCAGCGGCACTGTGCCAGCGCTCGGGAGGGTGCTTGATGAACTCATGGGCTTATCGTAGTATGGGCAGCGATTGCCGGAATGCGACAGAACGCCATTGTTCGGCGAATTCCGGACAAAACGCAGAACGCCCCACCCTACGCCATCGTCCATGCCGACACGCCCTGCCCCGCTGCGCCACATTCCGGTCGGCGACACCGACTTCTTCACGCCCAGCCGTTCGCACCCGGTGCGCCTGCGCGCCCGCGCCATGCCGGCAGACACCCACTTCGAGCCGCACGCCCACGCCTGGGGCCAACTGGCCTACTGCGCCACCGGCGTGGTGCAGGTGACGGCGCAGCGCGTGGCAGGCGACAGTGCGGCGGGCGAAGTCACCTACATCGTGCCGCCGTCGCGCGCGGTGTGGATTGCGCCGGGTGCGCTGCACCACATCACGGTACTGGAGGCAGCCGAGTTCCGCACGCTTTACATCCACGCCGCCGCCACACCCAAGGGCTGGAAGGGCTGCCGGGTGCTGATGGTGTCGGCGATGCTGCGCGAGGCAGTTCACGCGCTGGACGGCGCGCTGACGTCGCTGACGCCTGAAGGCCTGGTGCCCGCGCGCGCAAAACGCGAAAAACTCCTGACCCAGCTGGTGCTGGACGAGCTGGCCCATGCCGATGCGCAGGCGCTCGGTGTGCCCATGCCGCATCCGCTGAACGGCGACAAGCGACTGCGGGCGCTGTGCGACGCGGTGCTGCGGGCACCTGGCGCGCGCACCACGCTGGCGGCGTGGACGGCCGACATCGGCGCCAGCGAGCGCACCATGGCGCGCCTTTTCCGCGACGAACTCGGCATGAGCTACCAGCAGTGGCGCCAGCAGGCGGTGCTGGCGCATGCGCTGCCGCTGCTCACGGGCGGGCAGTCGGTGAGTGCGGTGGCAGCGGCCAGCGGTTACGCCAGCGACAGTGCGTTCTCGGCGATGTTCCGCGCCGCGATGGGGCAACCGCCCAGCCACTTCCAGAAAAAGAGCGCGCTTTGATGCAGGGCCCTGTGTGCGGCAAGGTTTACACAGCACGCACACGCCAGAGGGTGCAGCCGCCTATCATGGGCTGATGAACCTGATGGAATTGATGAAGCGCGTGAAGCAGTGGCCCCGCCGGTGGGGCACGGCGACGTTGCGGTCGGCCGCCACCAGGCCCATCAATGCCCTGCTCGGCGGCATCATCGCAGTCTCTGCCGGCATCTGGCCCCTCGCCGTGGGTGCCCATCCGCTGGCCAGCGACGGCGATCACGCCCCGATGATGGCCGCCCTGAACACGCTGCGCCAGCGCGGCTGCGTGGGCAGCCCGCTGCCCGCCGGTCCAGTGCGTGAAAACCGCGTGCTGTCTGAAGTGGCAAGGCTGGTGGCCGAAGGCACCTCGCTCGACAACGCCCTGAAAACCGTGGATTACCGCGCCATACGGGCATCGCAGATTTCCATCATGGGCCAGGGCATCGCTGTCAGCCTGTCACGCGGCCAGGTCGGAGACTCCTGCGTCACCATGATGTACCCCCCGCTGGCCGAAGCCGGCTTTCACCAGCACGGCAGCCAGGTCTGGATCGTGATGGCAGCACCCTTTGTGTTGCCGGAAGCGGCACGCCCGCAAGACGTTCAGGCGCAGATCCTGGCCCTGGTGAACGACGCACGCGCGCAGCCACGGCGCTGTGGCAACGAACCCTTTGCCGCTGTGCCGCCCCTGCGGCTGAATGCAATGCTGTTCAGCACTGCCAGCGCTTATGCCCGGGAACTTGCCACCCACAGCTATTTCAGCCATACCGACCGTGACGGCAACCGCGTGGACTACCGCGTGAGCCGCGCCGGCTACCCGTGGCGCAGTGTGGGCGAAAACCTGGCGGCCGGCCAGACGACACCCGAAGCCGCCGTGCAGGGCTGGCTGAACAGCCCCGGGCACTGCGCCAGCATCATGTCGCCGGTGTTCGAGGAAATGGGCGTCGCCATGGCCGTGAATGCCAAAAGCAGCAAGGGTGTGTACTGGGTTCAGGTGTTCGGCACACCACGGTAAAAGCAGTCGCTGCAGTAGCGGCAGCGACTCACAAAAACCGCTTCATCCAACCCATCATGCGGTCAAAGCGCGGGCCGTACGGCGGGTAAAACAAGTCGCCCCGCGCCCACTTCGACTGCACCATGACGGGCTTTTGCTGCGTCAGCCGCAGAAAACCCGCCTCGCCGTGGTAGGCGCCCCAGCCGCTCTCGCCGACACCGCCAAACGGCAGGTTCTCGTGGGCGATGTGCATCAGCGTGTCGTTCACGGTGACGCCGCCGCTCACCGTCTGGGCCAACACGTGGTCGCGTGACCCGGCGTCGGTGCCGAACCAGTACAGCGCCAGTGGCCGGGGTCTGGCGTTGATGTGGTCGATGGCCTGCTGCAGCGAGTCATACGGCAGCACCGGCAGGATGGGGCCAAAGATCTCCTCGCTGAGCAAACGCGAGGCGGCCGGCACGTCGAACACCAGCACGGGCGGCATCTGGCGTGACTGCGCGGCGGTGCCGGCAGGGTTGACGCCAGTCCGGATCGTTTGCAGGCGCGCGCCCTGCCCTTCGGCCTGCGCCAGCAGGGCCTGCAAGCGCTCCAGGTGGTGCGGGCTGATGATGGCGGCGTAATCCGGGTTGCCTTCCATCGTGGGGAAGAGCTGCGCCACCGCACGCGCAAACGCCCCGGCGAACTCGGTCTCGCGGCCGCGCGGCAGCAGCAGGTAATCGGGCGCAATGCAGGTCTGCCCGGCGTTGAGCAGCTTGCCGTGCGCAATCTTGAGGGCGGCCTCTGCGATGTCGCAGGAGGCGTCGATGATGCAGGGTGACTTGCCGCCCAGCTCCAGCGTTGTCGGTGTCAGGTTGGCGGCAGCGGCCCTGGCCACCTCACGCCCCACAGCGGTGGAGCCAGTGAAGAACAAGTGGTCGAACGGCAGACTCGCAAACGCTTGCGCCACCTCACTGCCACCCTGCACCACACACAGTTCATCAGACGCAAACGACTGCCCGATCAGGCTGGCCAGCAAGGCCGACGTCTGCGGCGTCAATTCACTCGGCTTGAGCATCACCCGGTTGCCCGCTGCCAGCGCCGTGATCACCGGCCCCAGTGCCAGTTGCACCGGGTAGTTCCACGGCGAGACCACACCGACCACACCCAGCGGCTGGCGCTGCAGAAAGGCGCGCGACGGCTGCAGGTACCAAGGGGTGTGCACCTTCACCGGCTTCATCCATCGGGGCAGATGCCGGAGCGTGCTGGAGAGCAGCGAACGCAACACAAACAGGTCGGCAATTTCCGTGAGCTGCGGCGAGCGCACGCCGAAGTCGGCATTCACGGCCTGCGCCAGCGCTGCGCCATGCTCTTCGATCAGGCGCTGCAGACGCAGCAGCCGGTGGCGGCGCAATGCAAGGGGAACGTCCGGCTGGGTGCGGCTGGCCTGGCGCTGGGCCTGGAACAGCGCATCCAGCGAGGTTGATGGAGGGTGGGCAGTCATCGGCTCATGATAGGGGCCGAAGTGCGCTGGCTGTAGGGTTGCGACTCCAATAGCGTGTCCGCATGTGCAGCGTCAGGACGAGCGTCTGGTACCCCGCGAGAAACGGCCCGGCAGCATGGACAACAGCACACCGTCCTTCATGATGAAGTGGTGGAACAAGGCCGCTGCAGCATGCAAGCCGGCCAGCCACAGGATGGCGTCACCCAGCCAGGTGTGCACTTCCGCCAGCGTCGCGCCCACATCATGGGCAGCAGCCAGTGGTGGCGCGATCTTCAGGCCGCCCAGCAGCGTCAGCGGATGCCCCTCCAGCCACGCGCCTCCGATGGCGGTCAATGGCACGGCAAACAGCAGGCCATACAGGGCGAACTGCACGACTTTGGAGCTCAGCGCCATCCACCGTGGTGCCTCGACCGGGGTGGGCCGACTGTCCACCAGGCGCCAGGCAAGACGCAGGACCACCAGCGCCACAACGCACAGCCCCAACGTTTCGTGCAGTTGCCGGTCGGCATCACGCGCCACCGAATACACGCGCTCCTCGGAGCCGCCCGGTCCGAAAATGAAAGCCACCAGCACCAGCACCGCCGTCAGCCAATGAAACGCCTGCGCCACACCACCGTAACGCGTTGATGCCTGGTTGTTCATGTCAGTCCCTCCAAGACGTGGGTCGCCCGCCCGGTCGGCTCGCGATTTCCGGACAAGTATCCCATCGCCATGACGGGCGTCCCGCATTCCTGCGGTTTATTTGATCGTTCTCAAGTAGCGCTGGATGGACGCCACCTCAGCACGGGTTGGCGCCTTGCCCTGGTCGGATACAAAGCTGCCGTCTTTCCAGTGCGGCATGGGTGCCTTCAGCGCGCGGTTCTTGTCATCTACCCCTTTGAGCACAGCACGCTCAAAGGTCTTGCTGTTCCACTTGCTGGCATCACCGGCGAGCAGCGGCGCGGAACCGCCTTTGCCCGTGGCCCCGTGGCAACTGGCGCAATTTTGCTGGTAGAGCGCCTTGCCGTTCAGCGGCGCCGCCATCGCGGAGGCCGTGCAGAGTGCCAGCAGCAAGCTGGTCAATGAAAAAATGGTGCGTTTCATGGAGACCTCCAGAAGTACATGGTGGCCCCAGTCTGCGCGTTTGTCAGCCACTGTCTTGTCAGCCACTGACGATTCACAAGGCAAGCCAGCGCGCTGGCTGGTCACCGAACAGTACTTGCGGCTGCCACCTCACTGACGGCATGGAACAGGCCGCGAATCACGCTTTCCGGAATGTTGCGCGTGATGAACACCAGCCGCGTGCCGGTGTCGGCGCTGGGCCACTGGTCGAGGGTGACGGGCGGATGAAAGATATGCTGCACGCACTGCACCACCATGGGCTGGCCATCGACATTGACGATGCCTTTCACGCGCAGCAGATCGGCGCCGCGCATCGACGTCAGCAGTTCCATCGCGGCGGAAAAGGCCGTCCAGCTGAAGGGCTTGTCGAAGCGCATCGACAGCGTCTGGATGTTCGCCATATGCCCACTCACTGGCGGCCTGGGGGGCTGCCCGGGAAACACCAGCGAGCCGCCCGGCTCCCTGCTCTCCCCCAGAAAGCGCAGCGTGTGCGGCCCGGCCCTGGAACTGGTGAGGCCAATGCCGGTGACTTCCGAAGGATCAATCTCGCCGTTGAGCACGGTGCGGATCGTCGCGCTCTGGTTGATGGCTGTTATGCGCGCCATCAGGTCATCGACTTGTGCGGCAGCGACCAGGTCTGTTTTGGTGACCAGTATGCGATCAGCCAGCGCGACCTGCTTCTGGGCTTCGGGCTGCGTGTCAATCTGCGCAGGCCCGTTGAGCGCATCGACCAGTGTGATGATGCCGTCGAGCCTGTAGTGGGCGCTGAGCATGGTATCGCTCACCAGCGTCTGCACCACTGGCGCCGGGTCGGCCAGGCCCGTGGTTTCAACGATGACCCGGTCGAAGTCAGGAATCTGCCCGGCGCGGCGCTTGCCGAACAGCTCGCGCAGGGTTTCCTGCAGGTCGGTGCGTACCGTACAGCAGATGCAGCCATTGGCCAGCAGCGTGATGTTCTCGGACGAGACCTCCACCAGGTCGTGGTCAATGCCGATCTCGCCAATCTCGTTGATCACCACCGCCGCGCGGTTCATGCCTTCGTGCTTGAGCAGGTGTGCGAGCAAAGTGGTCTTGCCGCTGCCGAGAAACCCGGTGATCAGCGTGATGGGCAGCTTGCCTGCCAGCGGTTCGCGTTGTGAGCTGTCCATGATGACGGGGCCGTGATGCCGCAGCGTCACACATCCATCTCAAGCACATAAAGGCCACCGGTGAAGCGGTCCACCGTATAGACGATGCGGTTCTCATCCACATGCACGTCGTTGAGCTGCACGGCGCCCACCGGCGACAGCTTGGGTGCGCCCGGCACGTAGTAAGCGACCTCCTGCACCTGGTAAGGGTTGCTGGTGTCGTACACCCGCACACCGGCATTGAAGAAGGTACCGATGATGAGGGTGTCGGAGCGGAACGAGGCCGGGCCAGGCAGGTTCTCGTGCAGGTTGTGGGCACCGAAGCGCCCGCCGCGTTTGGCAAACGCATCAAAAGGCGGCGCCGGAAAGGTACTGATGGGCACCGGGTTGGATTCGCTGCGGGCGTCGACCACCCAGACCAGCTTGGGCCAGTCGGCGCCGTTGTCCTGCACGCATTCGTCGCTGACGATCCACAGGCCGCGGCCGAACAGCGGCAGCACGGTGTGCGTGAAGCCGTTGAAGGGGGGCGAATGGTTCCACTGCGACACCACCTTGGGCGAAGCCATGTCGGAGATGTCCAGCACCACCGCACCGCCGTCGATGTAGCCGACGTAGGCGCGGTCCGGACGCTCGGGGAACACATTGGTGTTGTGGGTGCGAAAGCCGGTGTCGAACTTTGCCGGCAGGCGCGGCGGCTGCGGCGCGGTGTCGCCGACGCGGGTGCCGGGCAGCCACCAGCGGCCGGCTTCCACGGGGTGAGCCGGGTCGCGCACGTCGATGATGCGGTAGAACTGGTCGTCCAGCGGGTTGTGCGGCTGGAAGTCTGGCGCGCCCGAGGCCATGTGCACAAAGCAGCCATCAACAAACCACAGCGCATGCACACCGCGCGAATAAGGCCCTGAGCAATCGAAATGCGAAATCAGCCGCGGCTGCTCCGGCACGCTGATGTCGAACAGGTCAAAACCAGCCGGCTTCATGCCCACCACTTGGCACTGGTAGGCCACGGCCATCAGGTCGCCTGACACATCCAGCGAGTTGGACCGCACCTTCATGTGCGGCAGCTCGGTCTGCACGATCACGCGCGGCTGGCGCGGGTCGGTCACGTCCACACCGGTGAAGTTCTTGGGCGCCGCCTCATGCGCCAGCCACAGGATGCGCCGGCCGTCTTTGGTGAGCTGCATGGCAATGCCCTCACCGAGGCCGCCGAAGCCTTCCAGCTCGTGGTGGCTCAGCAGCTTCATGTTGAAGGCCATGGTGGTGTCGGCGCGGGCGGCCTGATTCGGCGTGGGGAATTTGTTCATGGTTGTTGTCTCGTTATCTCTTTGACTTTTCTCTGGTTCATCACACGATACCGTTCGGGCTGAGCTTGTCGAAGCCTGCGCTGGGCCAGACGAACAGCCCTTCGACAGGCTCAGGGCGAACGGTGATTGGATCGGGGATCATGTGGATTGAAACCCATCCGCATTACTGGTGCAGCAGCCGCGTCACTTCCCGGGCCGCAGTCTCCAGCATCGGCAAAATCGTCAGCAGCCGCCGTTCGTTCATCCGGCCCTGCGTCGCAGCCACCGTGATGGCGGCGATGGGGCTGCCGGACAGATCAAAAATCGGCAAGCCCACCGCCCGCACGCCCGGCACGGCATGGTTGCCGGTGAAGGCATAGCCATTGACCTTGGCCAGCGCGCACAGCTCGCGCAGCTTTTCCACGTCCAGATCGCCATAGGCGCCCAGCCGTGGCTCGACGGCCGCAATGACGGTCTCCATCTCGGGCTCTGGCAAGGCGCTCAGCAGCGCCAGCCCACCGGCACTGACGCCCAGCGGCTGGCGGCTGCCAATCGGCACTGAAGGCGTCTGGATCGGATAGGTGCCCTGGGTCCTGGAGATGCACACGGCGTCGTAGCCGCTGCGCAGAAACAGAAACGAGGTGTCGCCGGTCTGCTCGGCCAGCGCGGTGCACACGGGCTGGCAGATGTCCTTGAGGTTGAACTGGTGTGTGGCGGAAATGCCCAGCTCGAACAGCAGAGGTCCGAGGCTGTAGCGGCGGTTGCCGGCGTTCTGCACCAGCATGCCCTCGTGCGTCAGCGCCTTCAGCAGGCGGTGCGCAGTGGGTCGCTCAAGGCCCATTTGCTGCGACAGGTCAACCAGCCGCATGCCCTGAGGCGCCTGGGCAGCCACCAGCCGCAGGGCCCGGATGGCCCTGCTGATGGTTTGCGTGCCGGCTACTTCTCGGGTTTCAGATGGAATGGAAAACCTCGCGCTTCAGGACAATCCCGTCAAATCAATCCAGCACCACGTTGGCCAGGGTGACGGCCCTGGCCATCTTGTCGGCCTCGACCTTCATCAGGGCCGCGAATTCGGCCGGCGTGCTGGCCAGGTCTTCGGCGCCGGCATTGGCCAGCGTCAGCTTCATCTCAGGGCTGGCCAGGGCTTTCTTGACCTCGGCACCCAGACGCTCGACGATGGCCGGCGGCATGCCCTTCGGACCCATCAGGCCACTGTACAGCACCACCTCGAGCGGGATGCCCAGTTCCTTCAGCGTCGGCACATCAGGCGCTGCATTGACGCGCTTGGCTGATGTGACGGCCAGGCCGTTGATCTTGCCGCCCTTCATCTGGCTGATGGCCGGTGGCATGGTGGAGAAGGTGTACACCACCTCGCCGCCAATCACTGCCTGGGTGGCCGGTGCGCTGCCCTTGTAAGGCGCGTGCAGGGAGTTGGTGCCGGTGAGGTTCTTGAAGGATTCGCCGGCCAGGTGCGTGATGGCCCCATTGCCGGAGGAGGCATAGGCCACCTGGTCGGGTTTGGCTTTGGCCAGTGCCACCAGGCTCTTCACGTCTTTTGCGCCGGAAGGCAGGCTGGAGATCAGCATCAGCGGCGTGGAGGCCACCAGGCTGATCATGGTGAAGTCATTCCAGGAGTCGTATTTCAGCTTCTTGTAGGCGGCAGCAGCGATGGCGTGGCTGGTCATGTCCTGGAAATACAGCGTGTAGCCGTCAGGGGCAGCGCCTGCAATGTAGGCCGAGGCGATGGTGGTGGCTGCACCGGGCTTGTTTTCCACGATCACGTTCTGGCCCATCTGGGCCGTCAGGCGAGCGGCGAGCGCGCGTGACAGCACATCTGAAATGCCGCCGGGTGTGAAGCCAAGGACCAGGGTGATCGGCTTGGAAGGATAGGCAGCGGTCTGTGCAGCGGCGGGGGCCGCAAAACAGACAGCGCAAAAAAAGGCGGTCCAGAAAGTACGGTGATGTGTCTTCATGTGCGTGTCCGGTTGAGGGCGGGTTAAGGGCAGGTTAACGGGAAGGCGTGGGCCAATTCAGATCGCTTTGAACCCTGCCTTCAGCAGCGCCTTCGATCACTTTGACAGCGGCTCGGGAAGGGTCTGCATTCATCGTAGGGGGCGCCCAGTTTTGCTGTCAACACAAGCTTCGGATATTGCACTATTTGGACTTCTTTGATGGGGAAAACCATGACATGCACCAGCCACGGGACGGGCATCGCTGTTTTGGGGCGCCGTACGCCGCACCTCGGTGCGGGATGGCGATCAGGAAATTCAATGGTCACTGAAAAAACAAGGCGCTGCAACGCCATCGCCCGGCATACCGTGGCAAGCAGAAAAACGCCAGAAACAGCCTGCAAAAGTTCCAATATATGGACTAAATCAAGCGTGCGTTGACAGCATTTTTAACGGCGGAGTAGGATGAATTTCGAGGCGTTGCGACCACACTGCGCGACCTTGTTTCCAGCGCCCTGCAGCGCCACCGGCACACCATAAAACCAACGAAAGACAAACTGTGACCCGCCCCCTCCTGCCCCGCCACAACCGCTATGACTACATCCCCCTGAACGAACGCAAGGACTACAGCTGGCCCGGCGGCGCGCGGCTGGCGTTTGTCTTCACCACCAACATCGAGTGCTACGCCTTCGGTGCGGGCCTGGGGCACGATCCGGCCAAGGTGGGCGAGCCGCAAACGCACCGCAACTATTCCTGGCGCGACTACGGCAACCGCATCGGCATCTGGCGCCTGTTCGAGCTGCTCGACGAGCTGAAGATTCCGGCTGCACACAACACCAACAGCCTGGTGTACGACTACGCACCGCAAATCATGGACGAGATCCGCCGCCGCGGCGACGAGATCGTCGGCCACGGCCGTACCAACGCCGAGAACCACCGCGGCATGTGGGAAGCGGACGAAGAACGCATCATCCAGGAAGTGATCGACAAGTTTGTGGCCCACGAAGGCAAGGCGCCCACCGGGTGGATGGGCTCTGGCGCTTACGAGACCGCCAACACGCCTGATCTGCTCAAGGAAGCCGGCTTCAAGTACCTGATGGACTGGCCGATGGACGACCAGCCGATCTGGATGCGCACGCGCAGCGGACCCATCCTCTCGGTGCCCTACCCGGTCGAGCTCAATGACGCGCAGATCATCACCCACCGCAAACAGGACGCCAGCGAGTTCTGCGACATGATCGTGCAGCAGTTCGACGAGATGATCGAGCAGTGCGCCCGCCATCCACTGGTGATGAACATTTCGGTTCACCCCAATGTGTTCGGCCAGCCCTTCCGCCTGCGCATGCTGCGCAAGGCGCTGCAGCACTGCGTGCAGGGCCCCCACAAGGACAAGGTCTGGCTGGCCCGCCCCGGCGAGATTGCCGACTACTGCTACAGCCTGCCAGCCGGCCTGATCCCGGGCAGCTGAAGCCTCTTCATTCATGCTGTTCACGCGCCCGCCCTGCGACACGCAGGCGGCCCGCTCTGTCCAGCCCCACCCAGACACTTCATCCGGAGCATTCATGAGCATCCCCCTTGGCACCAGCGTCCGAGCACGCGCCCCCTACCAGTCCATCGTCAACCGTCCGCCGCTGGCGCTGCCGGGCGGCGCCCGCGTGGTGATCTGGAACATCGTCAACGTCGAAGTGTGGGAGCCCACCGGCGCCATGCCGCGCGCCGTGCTGTCGCCGCCCATGGGCAGCCCGCTGTTGCCCGACGTGCCCAACTGGTCCTGGCACGAGTACGGCATGCGCGTGGGCTTCTGGCGCATTCTGGAAGCGTTGAGCGACCGCAAGATGAAGGCCACCTTCGCGCTCAACGGCGCCACCTGCAAGATGTACGAGGAGGTGTGCACGGCAGCGCTGAAGGCGGGCTGGGAATTCATGGGCCACGGCCTGGTGCAGCGTCCCATGCACAAGGTGGAAGACCAGCTCGGCGCCATCAAGGAGACCATGGAGGAAATCCGCCGGTTCACCGGTAAGGCGCCGCGCGGCTGGGAAAGCCCGGGCCTGACGGAAACCGACGAGACGCTGGACAACCTGGCCGAATGCGGCATCGAGTACGTGGCCGACTGGGTGCTGGACGACCAGCCCGTGGCGCTCCAATCAGCCAAGGGCCCGATCACCTCGATTCCCTACACCGTGGACCTGAACGACGTGGTGATTTCGGCGGTGCAGCAGCATCCTTCGGATGAAATGCTCAAGCGCGGCAAGGCGCAGTTTGACCGCCTCTACCGCGACGGCGCCAAAACGCCGCGCGTGATGGCGATCTCGGTCCACCCCTACCTCAGCGGCGTGCCGCACCGCATCGGCTACCTCGAGCAGCTGTACGACTACGTGCTGGGCCACGAAGGCGTGCTGGTGTGGACGGGCGAGCAGATCCTCGACTGGTTTCTGGCACAGCAGCGCGAAAACGCCAAGTGACCCGGAACCAGCAACCCATGACATTGCCACGCATCCTTGTCGTGTCGCTGGGCGGCACGATCACCATGACCACCAGCGCCGCTGGCGGCATCACCCCCACGCTGACGGCCGATCACCTGGTGGCCAGCGTGCCGCAGCTGTCGTCGGTCGCCTCGCTTGAAGCCCTCACCCGCTTCAGCTTGCCCGGCGCGTCGCTGAGCATCCAGAACCTGGCCGATGTGGCCACCCTTTTGAAAGAGCGGTTTGCTGCAGGCTTTGACGGCGCGGTGGTGGTGCAAGGCACCGACACCATCGAAGACACCGCATTCGTGCTGGACCTGCTCACCAGCGGCACCCACCCCGTGGTGGTGACCGGCGCAATGCGCGGCCCGCAGGCAGCGGGTGCGGACGGCCCGGCCAACATCCTGGCGGCCGTCACAGCCGCTGCCGACCACCGCCTTGCCAGGATGGGCGTGGTGGTGGTGCTCAATGATGAAATGCATGCAGCGCGCTGGGTGCAGAAGTCCCACACGGGCCTGACCAGCGCCTTCACCTCGCCTGGCACCGGCTGCATCGGCATCGTGTCGGAGGGCCGGGTCGAGCTGATGATGACGCCGCAGCGCGACATCGAGCCTCTTCGTGGAACACTGCAGCACGACAGCCGGGTCGCCATGGTCTCGCTCGGCCTCGATGAAGACGGCCGCCTGCTGCCCCTGCTGGCGGAGCTGGGCTACAGTGGCGCCGTGATCGAGGGCATGGGCGCCGGGCATGTGCCGGCGGCAGCGGCTGAAGCGGTTGCCAAGCTGGCAACGGAAATGCCTGTGGTGCTGTGCACCCGCGTGCGGGCGGGACGCGTCTTCACCAGGACCTACGGCTTTCCGGGCTCCGAAATGGACCTGATCGCCAAAGGCGTGATCCCCTGCGGGCATCTGAGCGCCGGCAAGGCGCGGCTGCTGCTCACGCTGCTGCTGCGCACCGGCGCCAGCACCGACGAGATTCGCCGGGCCTTTCAGCCGCAGGCCGGTTCACCACACCCCACACCCCAGGATTGACCATGTTTGTGACTTGCAACGCACTGAACCACGACCAGTGCACCCATGAAGGCAGCGCCGGCGTGGCCGCCATTGATCCGGGTGCCGAGAACCACCCGGGCCGCAATCGCATCGGCCGCAGCAGCACCGGCCCACTGCGCATCGACATTCATTGCCACTACTTCAACGCCGACGCTGCCGCCAAGGCCGCGCCACTCAAGCCGTTCGAAAAAGAACCGTCCATCGTCTACGCCAACCAGCAGACGCGCGACATCAACATGAGCCAGATGAAGGTGCGCGGCCCGCAACTCTCGGACATCGCCGTGCGCCTGCGCGACATGGACCGCATGGGCATTGACGTGCAGGCGGTGTCGCCGGCACCGGCCCAGTACTACTACTACGCCGATGCCGATTTCGGGCTGGAACTGGCGCGCGGCATCAACGACCGGATCGCGGCAATCGCTGGCGCGCACCCGGACCGCTTTGTCGGCATCGGCACCGTGCCCCTGCAAAACCCGGCCATGGCCGTACGGGAGCTGGTGCGCTGCGTCAACAAACTCGACATGCGCGGCATCGAGATCGGCACCAATGTCAACGGCATTGATCTGGCCGACAAGCGGCTGGGTCTGGACAAGTTCTTTGCCAAGGCCGAGGAACTGGGCACCGTGCTGTTCCTGCACCCGATGGGCTTTACCCATGCGGACCGCATGACGGACTACTATTTCAACAACATCATCGGCAACCCGCTCGAATCCACGCTGGCGGTGGCGCACCTGATTTTCGGCGGCGTGGTGGACCGCTTTCCCAAGCTCAAGTTCTGCGTGGCCCACGGCGGCGGCTACATGCCGCATGCCTTTGCCCGCATGGACCATGGCTGGAAGGTGCGGCCCGACGCGCAGACAGCCATCAGCAAAAAGAAGCCTTCCTCGTATCTGAAGAAGTTCTACTTTGACACTGTGACATTTGACACCGGCCTGCTTGCCACGCTGGTGGACCAGATGGGGGCAAACCACGTCATGCTGGGCAGCGACTACCCCTTTGACATGGGCGATGAAGACCCGGTAGGGCTGGTCGAGCGCGTGGTGCAACTGTCAGACGCAGAGCGCCAGCAGATCCTGGGTGGCAATGCAGCGAAGCTGCTGAAGATTCGCGCCCGGCGCAGCAGCAAAACCTGAACACCCTGCCCCGCGAGGGGACTGGGGCGTTCCGGGCCGTTGAATGCGGTCAGGCAGCCAGGCGTGCGTTTTGCGGAAAGAGCTGCTTGCGCGCGTCTTCGTCCACTTCAGCCTTGAAGGTGAATCGGGTTTTCAGGGCCTCAGCACGCTGTGCAGCGGGCCGGGCGCTGATCTCGTCGAGGTGGCGCTTGAGGTGGGGAAACTGCGCCCAGGCCTCGGCACCGAGAATGAAGCCCAGCACCCGTGCCCAGCCCCACACCGCCATGTCCACCAGCGTGTAGGTGTCGCCCAGCATGTAGCGCTGCTGGGCCAGGTGCGCATTCAGGATGCCAAAGTGGCGCTCGGCCTCAAAGGTGTAGCGGTTCACGGCATAGGCCTTGGGCTCGGGCGCGAAATGCTTGAAATGCACCGCCTGGCCGGAATACGGACCCACACCGGTGGCCACAAACATCAGCCACGACAACATCTGTCCGCGTGCCGCCGGCGTGTTTTCAGGCAGGAACTGCCCTGATTTTTCGGCCAGATACAGCAGGATGGCGTTGCTGTCGAACACCGTGGCGTCACCATCGGTGATGGCAGGGGTTTTGGCATTGGGGTTGATCTTGACGAAATCCGGCTGGTGCTGCTCGCCCTTGCGCGTGTCCACGGGCACCACTTCATACGGCAGGCCGGACTCTTCCAGGAACAGGGCCACCTTCAGTGGATTGGGCGATGGGTGGTAGTAGAACTTGATCATGACAATGTCTTTCGTTGTGGTTGTCGATGGGTTGTCGGCTGCGACTTCGATTGGCACCACGATGAGCCAGCGCTCTGCAGGGAAACCGGGGACAGGAAAATCCATAATACCGAGAACACCAAAAACCTGCTTCCCGCGGTTTATCGCATCACAGGAATCTCCCATGACACCACAGCCATCAACCATTCCCCGCAGTGCCCTGCCGCGCGTACTGTGCTGCGGCGCCGCCGCCATTGCCCTCTTTCTGGCGGCCTGCGGCGCCAACAGTGAAGAAATTGGCGCCGTGGACACCGTGTTCAAGTTCTTTGGCCCGGACCACAAGATCGTGGTGGACGCCTACGACGACCCCAAGGTCAGCGGCGTCACCTGCTATGTCTCGCGTGCCAAGACGGGCGGCATCAAGGGCGCACTGGGCCTGGCCGAAGACAAGGCCGAGGCCTCGATTGCCTGCCGCCAGACCGGCATCATCAGCTTTGGCGACAAGCCCATTGAGCGGCAGGAAGAAATGTTCAGCGAACGCATTTCGCTGGTGTTCAAGCGGCTTCGCGTGGTGCGCATGGTGGACACGAAACGCAACACGCTGGTCTACCTCACCTATTCCGACCGGGTGATTGAAGGCTCGCCGCAAAACAGCGTGACGGCCGTGCCGGTGCCAGCGGGTACAGTCATTCCCATCAAATAAAACCAGACAAGCACACCAGACACTTGGGGCAGTACAGCCCTTTATCCCGAAACATCCACACAGCGCCCCGGAGCGCGACAACATCAAGGAGCACCGCCATGGGCGCGCAATGGAAAGCAAAAGGCAAGGAACTGGCAGCCAATGCCAAGGGCAAGGTTTTCGGCAAACTGGCCAAGGAGATCATGGTGGCGGCCCGCAGCGGCGCCGACCCGGCCTCCAACGCCCGGCTTCGGCTGGTGGTGGAACAGGCCCGCAAGGTGTCCATGCCCAAGGACACGCTGGAACGCGCCATCAAGAAAGGCGCTGGCCTCGGGGGCGAGACGGTGCATTTCGAACACGTGATGTACGAGGGCTTTGCGCCGCACCAGGTGCCGGTGATGGTCGAGTGCCTGACCGACAACCTGAACCGCACTGCGTCTGAAGTGCGCGTGCTGTTCCGCAAGGGGCACCTGGGCACCTCCGGCTCGGTGGCGTGGGACTTTGACCACGTCGGCATGATCGAGGCCGAACCTGCCGCCCCGGGCGCCGACGCTGAAGTGGCTGCCATCGAGGCCGGTGCGCAGGATTTCGAGCCTGGCGAGGAAGCCGGCACCACGCTGTTCCTCACCGACGCGGCCGACCTGTACCTCGTCAGCCACGCGCTGCCCGCGCAGGGCTTCACGGTGTTGTCGGCCAAACTGGGCTACCGGCCCAAGAACCCGATAGACCCCGGCTCGCTCACCCCGGCCCATCTGGAGGAAGTCGAAGCCTTCCTGGCGGCGATTGATGCCAATGACGATGTGCAGAACATTTTTGTGGGGCTGGCAGGCTAGGCTTGCCGATCCACAGCAGCTAAAGTAATATTCGTCATCGTCTTACTTGATGTCTTACTTTTGAGATCAGCCATGGAAACCGTCACACTGTCGAGCAAAGGCCAACTGGTCATCCCGAAACAGGTCCGCGCTCTGGCCCATGTGAACACGGGCGATACCTTCCAGGTGCGTTATCTTGACGGTGAAATACGGCTGCGCCCCCTGACACACACCCAGGCCACCACCCTCGACGATGTCGCAGGCTGCCTCGCCGAAAAATCCGGTAAATCCAGCCGCCCGCTTTCTGATGCACAGGTCAATGCAGCAATCAAGGCACGATTGAAAACCGAGGACACGGCGACCATGAGCAAGCCCACCAAACCCCGAAAATCCGTAGCCTGAAGTCGCCATGATTGCCGTAGACACCACTCTGCTGGCGCGGCTGCTGTTACAGGACGACGCAACACAGCACAAAAAAGTCAAAGCGTTGTTCAAAACCCGCCAGGTGTTCACGTCGCCCGTCACCGTGCTGCTGGAGCTGGTGTGGGTGCTCGAGTCCAGGGATCGCAGCACCGAACAGATCGCAGCCGGCTTGATGGCCCTGCTCGATCTGCCCAACTTCAAGCCAGAGCGTGCAGAGGCGATGCGCGAGGCGCTGCACAACTACCGCCAAGGCATGGGATTTGCAGACGCGCTGCATCTGGCCTTGAGCGACAGCCATCAAAAATTCGTGACCTTCGACAAGGCCTTCATACGGCAGGCAAAGAAGCTGGGGCTCAAACCAGACGTCGTGTTGGCGTAAACCCCGTCTCGGCATTCGGCACCCATGAAAATCGACCTGCGCCTCACAGTCCACTACGGCCTCACGATTTTTCTCAGTGCGTTTCTTCTGTTTCAGGTGCAGCCCCTCATTGGCAAGATGATCCTGCCCTGGTTTGGCGGCTCGGCTGCGGTGTGGACCACCTGCATGCTGTTCTTCCAGGCGGTGCTGCTGCTCGGCTACTTTTATTCGCACTGGGTGGTGCGCTACCTGGCGCCATCGCGGCAGAGCCTGGTGCATGGCAGCTTGCTGCTGGTGAGCCTGCTGCTGATCCCCATCAGCCCCAGCCTGGGCTGGAAGCCTCTGGGTGACGAGAACCCGACGCTGCGCATCCTGGGGCTGCTCACCGTCTCCATCGGTCTGCCCTACTTCGTGCTCTCGACCACCGGCCCCTTGCTGCAGGCCTGGTTTGCGCGCGAGCGTTCGGGGCTGGTCCCCTATCGCCTGTTTGCGCTGTCCAACTTCGGCTCCATGCTGGCGCTGCTGGCCTACCCGGTGGCGGTGGAACCGGTGTTCCCGACGCTGTGGCAGTCCTATCTGTGGTCAGGTCTGTATGCCTGCTTTTGCGTGGCCTGCGCGCTGCTGGCGTGGCGCGGACGCAAGGGCGTGGCCATGGTGCATCACGCCGAACACAAGGACACCGCCCCTGCCCCGCGCTGGACCAACCAGCTGCTGTGGGCGGCGCTGGCAGCCTGCCCGTCGATTCTGATGGTGGCCGACACCAGCTTTCTCACCACCAACATCGCCCCGATACCGCTGATCTGGGTCGCGCCGCTGGCGCTGTACCTGCTGTCTTTCATCCTGACCTTCGAGCGTCGCGGCTGGTACCAGCGCCAGGTGTTTGTGCCGCTGCTGGTGCTGAGCCTGGGCGCATTGGCCTGGCTGCCGACGCTGGGCATCAGCGACTTGCCGCTGTGGCTGTCGATGGGTATCAACCTCACGGCCTTTTTTGTTGCCTGCATGGTGTGCCACGGCGAGCTGGCCCGCATGCAGCCGCACCCCAGCCACCTGACGGGCTACTACCTGATGCTGGCCGTGGGCGGCGTGGTCGGCGGCTTCTTTGTCGGGGTGATTGCGCCCTATGCCTTCAACAGTCACTACGAGTTGTCCATCGGCATCCTGCTGACCGGGCTGGTGTGCGCCGTGGCGATCATTCCGCGCCAGGCGTACGCACGCCCGTGGATGCGCCCCGCAGCCTTGGTGTTCAGTGCGGCTGTGCTGCTGGCGCTCGCCTGGGTTCGCCTGCACGACCATCTGGAAGAAACTACCGGTGCCGAGCTGTCGGTGCGCAACTTCTACGGCACGCTGCAGGTGTTCAACAGCGTCAAAGGCCAGTACAAGACCATGTTCCACGGCCAAATCATCCATGGACGGCAGCACACGGCGCCTGGCCGGCTGGACGAACCCACCACTTACTACAGCCCCGAAGGCGGTGCCGGCAAGGCGATCCAGATCAAGGCTGAAGGCGGCCCGCTGCGCGTGGGCGTCATCGGCCTGGGCGTGGGCACGCTGGTGAGCTACGGACGACCAGGCGACTACTTTCGCCTTTACGAAATCGACCCGCTGGTGATTGACCTGGCCCGCAACAACTTCAGCTACCTTTCGCGCACCAAGGCCACCACCGAGATCGTGCTGGGCGACGCCCGTTTGCAACTGGAGCGTGAGCCCGCGCAAAAGCTCGACGTGCTGGTGGTCGATGCCTTCTCGGGCGACTCGGTGCCCATCCATCTGCTGACGCGCGAAGCCTTCGCACAGTACTTTCGGCACCTCCAGCCCAACGGCGTGCTGGCCGTGCACATCACCAACCGGTTTCTGGACTTGCGGCCGGTGGTGAAAACCGCCGCCGATCATTTCGGCAAGGATGTGCGGCTGGTGGATGCAGAAAGCAATTCCGAGAAGCTGGTGCTGCGTTCGCGCTGGGCGCTGCTCAGTGGCGACGCGGCGTTTTTCAGGGATGCGCGGCTGGCGGCGTCCATGGGTGTGGAGGCCCCCGCGGGGTTCCGGCCGTGGAAAGATGACTACAGCAGCATCTTTTCGATTCTCAAATAAACAGCCGCTGCGCTGTCTTGCGCAGGGCTGTTCCGGTCCTCTTCAATTCACCGGCGCATCAAACCGGAACACACCCGGCTCGCGGATCGGGTCCACATCGACCGGAATGGTGCTCTTGGGCGGAAAGCGCCCTTCCAGCAGCAGTTTCGACAACGGGTTTTCAATCCGCTGCTGAATCGCACGCTTGAGCGGCCGCGCGCCAAACACCGGATCGAAGCCGACCTTGGCCAGCTCGGAAATCGCGGCTTCTGACACCTCCAGCGTGAGGTCCATCTTCTGCAGGCGCTCCAGCAGCACCTTGAGCTGGATGCGGGCGATCGATTCGATGTTTTTCGCGTCGAGCGCGTGGAACACCACCGTCTCGTCGATGCGGTTCAAAAACTCGGGGCGGAAGTAGTTCTTCAGCTCGTCCGTCACTGCGTCCTTGATGTCGTCATACGGCTTGCCCACCATGCTCTGGATGATGGGCGAGCCGATGTTGCTGGTCATCACAATCACGGTGTTCTTGAAGTCCACCGTGCGGCCCTGGCCGTCGGTCAGGCGACCGTCGTCCAGCACCTGCAGCAGCACATTGAAGACATCCGGATGGGCTTTTTCCACCTCGTCGAGCAGCAGCACGCTGTAGGGCTTGCGGCGCACGGCTTCGGTCAGGTAGCCGCCCTCCTCATAGCCCACGTAGCCCGGGGGCGCACCGATCAGGCGGGCCACGGAATGCTTTTCCATGAACTCGCTCATGTCGATGCGGATCAGGTGGTCCTCGCTGTCAAACAGAAAGCCGGCCAGCGCCTTGCACAGCTCGGTCTTGCCGACACCGGTGGGGCCGAGGAACAGGAAGGAACCGGTGGGCCGGTTCGGGTCACTCAGGCCTGAACGCGAACGGCGAATGGCGTTGGCCACTGCGCCAATGGCTTCGTCCTGCCCGACCACGCGGTCGTGCAGCTTGACTTCCATCTGCAGCAGCTTGTCGCGCTCGCCCTGCATCAGCTTGGCGACCGGGATGCCCGTGGCGCGGGCTACTACCTCGGCAATCTCTTCGGCGCCGACCTGGGTGCGCAGCAGCTTGGGGGCGTTGTCGACGCCCTTCTTCGCCTCGGTGGCTTGCGCCTGCTTCAGACGCTTTTCCAGTTCGGGCAGCTTGCCGTATTGCAGCTCGGCCACTTTGTTGAAGTCGCCCTTGCGGGTGAACTCCTCGATCTGAAAGCGGATGCGGTCGATCTCTTCCATCACGTCCTTGGAGCCCAGCGCCTGCGCCTTCTCGGCCTGCCAGATCTCGTCCAGGTCGGAAATTTCCTTTTGCAGTTTGGTGATTTCCCCTTCGATCAGGTCAAAGCGTTTTTGCGAGGCTTCGTCTTTCTCGCGACGCACGGCTTCGCGCTCGATCTGCAGCTGGATCAACCGGCGGTCGAGCTTGTCCATCACCTCGGGCTTGGAGTCCATCTCGATCTTGATCTTGGCCGCGGCCTCGTCGATCAGGTCAATGGCCTTGTCGGGCAGGAAGCGGTCGGTGATGTAGCGGTGGCTCAACTCGGCCGCAGCCACAATGGCCGGATCGGTGATCTGCACGCCGTGGTGTACCTCGTACTTTTCCTGCAGGCCGCGCAGGATGGCAATCGTCGCTTCAACCGTCGGCTCGCCCACCAGGATTTTCTGGAAGCGGCGCTCCAGCGCAGCATCTTTCTCGATGTATTTTCGGTATTCGTCGAGCGTGGTGGCGCCCACGCAGTGCAGCTCACCCCGCGCCAGCGCGGGCTTGAGCATGTTGCCGGCGTCCATCGCGCCTTCGGCCTTGCCAGCACCCACCATGGTGTGCAATTCGTCAATGAAGACGATGGTCTGGCCCTCGTCCTTGGCGAGTTCGTTGAGCACGGTTTTCAGGCGCTCTTCAAACTCACCGCGGAACTTGGCCCCGGCCAGCAGCGCCGCCATGTCGAGGCTCAGCACCCGCTTGCCTTTGAGCGACTCGGGCACCTCGCCGGCCACAATGCGCTGCGCCAAGCCTTCGACAATCGCCGTCTTGCCCACGCCGGGCTCGCCGATCAGCACCGGGTTGTTCTTGGTGCGGCGCTGCAGCACCTGGATGGCGCGGCGGATTTCATCGTCGCGGCCGATCACCGGGTCGAGCTTGCCCATGCGGGCGCGCTCGGTCAGGTCCATGCAGTATTTCTTCAGGGCTTCGCGCTGGCCTTCGGCGTCGGCGCTGTTCACGTTCTGACCGCCGCGCACGGCGTCAATGGCAGCCTCCAGCGACTTGCGCGACAGGCCGTTCTCGCGGGCGATCTTGCCGACGTCGGCCTTGCTGTCGGCCACGGCCAGCAGGAACAGCTCACCGGCGATGAACTGGTCGTTGCGCTTGATGGCTTCCTTTTCGGTGGCCTGCAGCAGCCTGGCCAGCTCCTGGCCGACCTGCACCTGGTCCTGACCCTGCACCTGGGGCAGTTTCTTGACGGCGGCGTCGGCGGCCTGGGTCAGGCCATTGACGTTGACACCTGCACGCTCCAGCAGCGCCCGCGGGCCGTCGTCCTGGCGCAGCATGGCGGCCAGCAGGTGGGCGGGCTCGATGTAGGCGTTGTCATTGCCCAGAGCCAGCGACTGGGCGTCGCCCAGGGCTTCCTGGAACTTGGTGGTGAGTTTGTCTTGACGCATGGAGTGGGGCCTTGTGTGAGGTCGCAAGGAAATTGAACTGCCACACAGTTCGGGGTGGTCCCCCCATTTTCAAGCTTCCCATGCCATCACCACCTGCGCCAGATCAAACCGCGCCTGTTCAAGGTCTGGCACGGGCAGGCCTTCCGCCCTGCTCACACGGCCTTGAGGGCCTCCCTTGAGAACCCGGCAATCTGCGCGTAGTTCTCGGAAATCTGCCGCAGCTCGGCCTGGCTGATCAGATCATCAATGTGGCGGAATGGCTTGCCACCGCTCAGCTCGTCGGCCTTCATGATGATGAAGTCGGGCGGCGTGGAGCGGTTGGTCAGCACGATTTTGGCGGTGGCGGGCCGGCGCAGGGCTTCGTAGGCCTGCAGCGCATCTGCCGGCTTGCCGCCCGGCTGCGCCTGCGCCTTCAGCTCGGCGGCCAGCACGCGGCCGTCGATGATGGCCTGGGCCGAACCGTTGGAGCCGCGCGGGTACATGGGGTGGGCCGCATCGCCCAGCAGCGTGACGCAACCGAAGGTCCACCGGGCCACCGGGTCCTTGTCCACCATGGGGTACTCGAGGATGCTGTCTGCGCCATGGATCAGCGCCGGCACGTCGAGCCAGTCGAACTTCCAGTCCTTGAAGATGTCGGCGAAGTCGCCCGGGCTGCCGCTGCGGTTCCAGTCGTTCATGGCATCGCCGTCGCGCTGGATTTCAGCGACCCAGTTGATGAGCTGCATGCCGTCAGCGTCCATGTGGTCGACGATGGGGTAGATCACCATCTTGCCGGTCTGGATGGAGCCGACGCGCAGATAGCTCTTGCCGGTGAGGATGGGCTTGTGCCGTGTCACGCCGCGCCAGGTGTTGATGCCGGCGAAAGCGACTTTCTCATCGGGGTAGAACTGCTTGCGCAGCGCGGAGTTGACGCCGTCGCAGGCGACCACCACATCGGCCTGCACCGGCGCCAGCTGGGCGCCGCTGGTGCTTTCGGTGAAGTGCAGCGTCGCACCGGCATCGCTTTGCTCGACCCGCATGCAGCGGTGGTTGGTGTGCACATGGGCGCTGCCCAGGCGGGCCAGCACCGCTTCGTAGAGGATGCGGTGCAGCTTGCCGCGGTGGATGCCGATTTCCGGCTGTACATGGCCGGCGTGGCGGCCACGGGGCTCGCGGTAGATGTACTGGCCGTAGCGGTTGAAGTACACACTCTCGAGGTTTTCAATGCCTGCGGCCTCCAGTTCAGCCTGCAGGCCCAGACCGGCCAGCTCGCGCATGGCATGCGGCAGCAGCGTGATGCCGACGCCAATCTCGCGCACCTCGGGCACGGTTTCATACACGTCGCAGGCCAGCCCTTGCTGGTGCAGGGCGAGCGCAAGGCTCAAGCCCCCGATGCCGCCGCCGACGATGGCTGTCTTCATGGCTTCCACTTTCTCTTATTCCGCGGTGATGTGCTGTGTCTTGATGAGCTGCGCCCAGCGCACCGCGTCTTTTTCGACGAGGGCCCTGAACTCTTCGGGCGAGCTGCTGGCAGGGTCCATGCCCTGGGTCTGGAAGGCGCGCTGGATGTCGTCGCTGGCGAGTATGTCTTTCAGTTCCCGGTTCAGGCGCGTCACCAGTTCAGGCGGCGTGCCCGGCGGCGCGAACACGCCGTACCACATGTCGACATTGACCTTGCCGACGTGGGCTTCAGCCAGCGTCGGCACCTCGGGCAGGAGCGGGTGGCGCTTGTCGCTGCCGATGCCCAAAGCCACCAGCTTGCCGGCCTTGATGAAAGGCAAGGCCACGTGGATGGGCAGGAACATGGTTTCGATCTGACCCCCCAGAAGATCCTGCAAGGCCGGCGCCGTGCCACGGTAGGGAATGTGCGTGAGGAACACCCCAGCGGTCGTCTTGAACAGTTCCATCGACAGGTGATGCGGGGTACCAACGCCGGGTGAAGCGTAGTTGATGCGGCCCGGGCCGGCCTTGGCGGCGGCCACCAGCTCGGCGGCCGTTTTGTAGGGTGCCTTGGGATGGGTGACCAGAATCAGCTGGCCCCAGCTGGTGAGGGACACGGGGATCAGGTCCTTGACCGGATCGAAGGGCAGCTTGGGGTAGAGGCTGCGGTTCATCACCAGGGTGTTGACCGATACCAGCAAGGTCGTGCCATTGGGCGCTGAGCGAACGACTGCCTCGGTGCCGATGTTGCCCGAGGCACCCACGCGGTTGTCCACCACCACCGGGCGACCCAGCCGCTCGGACAGTTTGGGGCCCACTGTGCGGGCGATCAGGTCAATGCCGGTGCCGGGGGTGAAAGGCACGATGAGGCGCAGCGCGCTGCCAGCCGGCAGGTTGGCCGCTGGCGCCGCACCCGGTGTGGCCTGCGCCCAGGCGCCGGCAGCCCCGAAGAGAAAGCCAAGAAGTCCAGCCGTCGACAGGGTCCGGCGCCAACGCACGGCGCCGACCGGCGGTTGATGTGGATGACCTGGAGCGGATTGTGTTTGCATGCTAACCATTTTTTCGCGATGATGCACCCACGACAATTGACGGTTTCCCTAAGCCGCCCATCCACACGCCCAGCCCCCCCCCTCACGTGCCTGCCAAACCGCCCGCCAAAACCAGTGGCCTCGCCCACCTTTACACCCGCCCCGGCTTTCTGCTGCGGCGCGCGCACCAGATTTCGGCCGCCATCTTTGAGGACGAATGCCGCAGCGCCGGGCTCACACCCGCGCAGTTCGGGGTGCTCACCGTGCTGCACAGCGAACCGGGCCTCGACCAATCCAGTCTGGCGCGCGCGCTGGGCTTTGACAAGGTGACGGTGCTGCGCGTGCTGCGGGGACTGGAAGCGCGCGCCTTGATCGAGCGCTCGCCAGCCGCCAGCAACCGGCGCAAGCTGTGCCTGGTGTTGTCGCCTGCGGGGAAGGCCTTGCTCGGCCAGGCGCAGCAACCCGCCGAGCGCGCCTACCGGCAGTTGATGGCGCCGCTGTCAGCCGCGCAGCAAACCGAGCTGGTGCTGCTGTTGACACAACTGACGCAAGGGCTGGAGCAGCATGCCCGCGCGGCGTTCGTACCCCCCACCCATGGCTGAAGCGCGCGCCGCTTGAGGCCTTGCAAGTGTGGCGACAAGGCCGGCAGGCGCTGAAATCGGCGTCACGACGCCTGTACAGGTCGCCACACGCCGGCCTAAAATCATTCGATGAACATCAAACAGATGTCCGTCAATTACGTGAGCGAGCAAGACCGGCTGTTGCTGCGCATCAGCACGGGTACCGCAGAGGAAATCCGGCTCTGGTTCACGCGGCGTTTCACCCTGGCCTTGCTGCCGGTGCTGCGCAAATCGGCGGCTGACCAGTTGTCACGGCTGGCGCCACCGGTCGATCCGGCCGCACCACTGGCGGACCAGCGCCAGCGCCTGCTGGAGCAGTTCCAGAAAGAAGCCACAGCCTACAGCGGTGATTTCAAGACACCCTATGCGCCGCCGGCCCCCTCCGGGGACGCGTCATCGCCACACGTCGAAAAGCCGCCGCTGCTCATCACCGAGGTGAAGATCACCCTGCAAAAATCAGGACAGATGCAGGTGCAGTTTGTTGAAAAACTGCCGTCCCGGAACAACCAGGTGGAACTGACCGTGGAGGCGCAGTTGGTTCAGGGCTTGTTGCACCTGCTCCAACAGGCGGTGACCCGCTCTGAATGGCTGGAGGCGCCACCCAAGCTGCCGATGCTCCAGGAACTGCCCGCTGCGGAAGCGGTGGCGGAACAGGAGCCCGACGGCTTGCCGATGCCCGCCGACAGGCCGAAATACCTGAACTGAGACCGGAGGCCGGGCAGCTGAGCCCGCAACCCACCCTGACGCAGCGCCAGCTCAGGCGTTGCGGGCCTCGATGCCCCATTTGGCGAGTGCCGCGTCGTCGCTGACGCGTGCATCCACCCAGCGTGCACCGGCAGGCGTTTCTTCCTTTTTCCAGAATGGCGCCTGGGTCTTGAGATAGTCCATCAGGAACTCGCAGGCCTTGAAGCTCTCGCCGCGATGCGCCGAGGTGACGGCCACCATCACAACCTGGTCCAGCGGCTGCAGCAACCCGACCCGGTGGATGACGCGGGCGCCCAGGATGTCGAAGCGCGTCATGGCTTCATCGATCATGGCCTCGATGGCTTTTTCCGTCATGCCGGGGTAGTGTTCCAGTTCCATGCTGCTGACGTTCAGGCCGTCATTGCGGTCGCGCACGGTACCCACAAAACTGCAGATGGCACCTACCCCCTTGTTGCCGGCGCGCAGGGCAGCAATCTCATCGGCGAGGTCGAAATCCTGGGTCTGAATGAACACACGGGGCGAAGTCATGCGGCAATTTTGCCACTGTGCCTGCCAGCGTGCGGACTGAACAGGCGCAAAAGCTTGGCGACCGGCCAGCCTTCCGGTAGCATGAAAACATGTTGAGCGCATACACCCTGCCCGCTGCCTACCTGACGCACCCTGTCAGCGGCAGCTTGCCGCGCGCCAGCAAATCGAAAAAACCGATGCTCATTTGACCGGGGCTTCGGTTCCGTCGTCGAATGAGCGATGGAACCGCCCGCCACACCCGGCACTGACCCCCGATCTTCCTGCGGACACCTTCCCTCATCTGACGACGGCTCTTCCAGCCGGTCAGTTTTCTGGAAAGTGTTCCCATGTCGACAGCTGTTCTTTCGCCCTCCTACCGTCCTACACCACCGGATTTTTCCGGGCTGTGGATTCCCCTCGTCACGCCGTTCCGCGGCGGCGCCATTGACCACCCTGCGCTGAAGCGGCTGGCCCGCCATTACGCCGACTGCGGCATTGCAGGCCTCGTCGTCTGCGGCTCCACCGGCGAGGCTGCGGCGCTTGATGACGATGAACACACCGAAGTGTTGCAGGCCGTGTTGTCGGCCACCCCGGGCATGCCGGTCATCATGGGGGTGTCAGGCACTCACCTGAAGAAAACCAAAGCCCGCATCGAAGCCCTGAACCCGCTGGGGCTGGCGGGCATCCTGCTGCCGGCCCCCAGCTATGTGCGGCCCTCACAGGCGGGCCTGCTCGACTGGTTCGCCGTGCTGGCCGACGCCAGCGAGCCGCCGGTGCTGGTGTATGACATCCCCTACCGCACCGGCAGCACGTTGACCGCAGAAACGCTGCTGACCCTGGCCGGGCATCCACGCATCCGGGCCATCAAGGACTGCGGCGGCGACCCGGCCAAAACCCGCGCCCTGATCACCGATGGCAGGCTGCAAGTACTGGCCGGCGAGGACATGAACATCCTGACCACCGTGACGCTGGGCGGCAGCGGCGCCATCGCGGCGGCAGCGCACCTTCACACGCGGCGTTTTGTGGAAGTGATCGACAAGGCGCGGGCAGGCGATGTGGCAGCGGCCGAAGCGCTGTGGGCGCCCCTGCCACCGCTGATCGAGGCACTCTTCGCCGAGCCCAACCCGGGACCGCTGAAAGCCCTGATGGCGCAGCAAGGGTGGTTGGCCAATGAGTTGCGCAGCCCGATGACGCAGGCGTCGGCCGGGCTGGCAGAGCGCCTGCAGCATCTGCATGCGCTTGCTGCCTGAGCAGCCCGTCTCAGCCGCCAGTCACAGGTGGGAAGAACGCGACTTCGCAGCCTTCACTGAGCAAGGCTGACTCGTCGCTCATCACCTGGTTGAGCGCCATGCGCACCGCCTTGCCCCGCGCCAGGCTCTGGGCGTGCAAAGGGCTGCTGCCGAGCAGTTCGTCGCGCAGGCCCGCCAGCGTGGTGGCAGCGGTGTCGCGCAACTCGCCGCCCTGCCCGATGGCTTCGCGGATGGAGGCAAAGTATTTGATGGTGACTTTCATGTCGATGTCACAAAGGGTCAGGCGAGGAACGCCGAGAAGGGAATGAACTTGACCACATCGCCATGCGCGATGGTCTGGCCAGCCGGGTTGTCGACCAGGCCATCGCCCCACACCGCCGACGTCAGCACTCCAGAGCTCTGGTTGGCAAACAGCTCCAGGCCCCCTGCCGCGTTGCGCCGCACCCGCAGGTACTCGCGCCGCTTGTCGGCTTTGGGCCAGACGAAATGCGCCGGCAAGGCCATCGTGGCCGGCGCCAGCTGTGTGGCACCCTGCAAGGCCAGCAGGAAGGGCTGTACCAGCAGCAAAAAGGTGACAAAGCTGGACACCGGGTTGCCCGGCAAGCCGATGAAGTGCGCCGCACCCACATGGCCGTACGCAAAGGGCTTTCCGGGCTTGATGGCGATCTGCCACAGGTTGAGCTCGCCCAGGGCTTGCACCGCAGGCTTGATGTGGTCCTCTTCCCCCACCGACACACCACCGCTGGTGAGGATCAGGTCGTGCTGCTGGCTGGCACCCTGCAGTGCGGCAATCGTGGCGTCGAGCCGGTCGGGCACGATGCCCAGGTCCGTCACCACGCAGCCGAGGCGTTGCAGCAAGGCGCGCAGGAAGAAACGGTTGGAGTTGTAGATCGCACCAGGCTTCATGTCGGCCGGGGCCACCTCGCCGGGCATGACCAGTTCATCGCCGGTGGAAAACAGCGCCACACGCACGCGCGGCGCCACGCTGAGTTCGCCAAAGCCGATGCTGGCGGCCAGGCCCAGCGCGGCAGGCGTGAGCCGCTCGCCCCGCCGCAGCACCACATCCCCGCACGCCACGTCTTCACCACGGCGGCGTATCCATTGACCGGGCTGGGGAGCTTTCTGGACCTGCACCGCAGGCCCAGGGCTCGTATCGTTCGTCGGACGGGCGGTGCAGTCCTCCTGCATCGCCACCGCATCGGCACCCGCCGGGATGGGGGCGCCGGTGAAGATGCGGGCGACTGTTCCTGTGGCCAGTGCCTGGCCGTGGCTACCCGCCGGAATCCGCTCGCTGACGGGCAGCCAGGCCTCTGGATCACCGCAGTCGGCAGCGCGTACCGCGTAACCGTCCATCGAGCTGTTGTCATGGGCCGGCACATCGAGAGCAGACACCAGATCCTCGGCCAGCACGCGCCCGTCGGCATCAAAGGTGGACACGCGCTCTGCACCGGCCAGCGGGGTCGCATGGGCCAGCAGTTCGGCCAGGGCGGCATCCAGAGGCTTCAGCGGTGCACGAACAGAGACTTGGCTCATGGCAAATAGGGGGAGGGTTGGGGCAACGGCGACCGGTCAGTTTGAAACGGAATCAACCGCCGCCAGACCGTTGTTCAAATGAGTAGTGAAACCGCTGGTGATTGTTGACCAGGTACTCTGCCACTGCATCGGCGTCGTTCAAATCCAGCACCGGTCGCAAGGTTGCCTGTGGCAGACGATCCGGCGCGTCGGTGGCAATCGCCACGATGAAGTCGTCGTCGATGTAGCGGGCCGGGTTGCCGCTGTAACCGGCTGTGGGCGCGCGCCAGACTTCGATCTTGAGGATGTCGCTGCTCTTGAAGCCCTCGACCAGCACCCAGTCGACCCCACCATACAGCTCCGCCAGCAGGTGGTGCACGGTGAGCGACGTGGCTCGCTCGAATTCACGCACCAGGGCAAGGCGGTTGCCGGATGCAACCACCACCTCAAAGGCACCTGCCTGCCGGTGGCGCCAGGTGTCCTTGCCGGGCTGGTCAATGTCGAAACTGTGGTGGGCATGCTTGGCCACCGACACGCGCAGGCCGCGCGCCTTGAGCGCGGGGATGAGCTTTTCCACCAGTGTTGTCTTGCCGGAGCCGGAAAACCCGGAAAAACCAACCACATTCATGCGTTCGCTTTCCGGCGGGTTCAGTTCACGGCCGCTGCGATATGGCGCTTCACGGCCGCGGCGTCGGCCGGCAGTTCCAGCACCCGCTTGGGCAGGGACTCGATGCCCTCGAACTTTGCGGGGCGCGGCGGCGTCTGGCCCAGGGCCTCTTCAATGGTGGCGGCAAACTTGATGGGCAGCGCGGTTTCCAGCACGATCATGGGCACGCCCGGCTGCAGGTGCTCGCGGGCGACCTTCACACCGTCGGCCGTGTGGGTGTCGATCATGGTGCCAAAGCGTTGCCAGGTGTCACGGATGGTGGCCAGGCGATGGGCGTGGGTGCTCTTGCCGCTGACGAAGCCATAACGCTCACGCGCCTGCCGGAATGCCGGATCAGCGCCCAGGTCAAAACGGCCGTTCGCCGCCAGCTGGTCATGGAACAGCGCACGGGTCCTGGTGCCATCACGACCCAGCAGGTCGAACACAAAGCGCTCGAAGTTCGAGGCCTTGGAAATGTCCATCGAGGGGCTGGAGGTCTCGTGCGTGTCGGCGCTGCTGCGCACGCGGTACACGCCGGTGCGGAAGAACTCGTCGAGCACGTCGTTCTCATTGGTGGCGACCACCAGGCGCTCGATCGGCAGGCCCATCATGCGGGCCACATGGCCGGCGCAGACATTGCCGAAATTGCCCGAGGGCACGGTGAAACTGACCTTCGCTGCCCCCGTTCGGGCTGAGCCTGTCGAAGCCTGCGTTGCTTGGAAATAGCCGGCAAAGTAGTAGACCACTTGGGCGAGCAAACGCGCCCAGTTGATGGAGTTGACCGTACCGATCTTGTACTGGCGCTTGAACTCCAGGTCGTTGCTGACGGCCTTGACGATGTCCTGGCAGTCGTCGAACACGCCTTCAATCGCGATGTTGTGGATGTTGGCATCCTGCAGGCTGAACATCTGGGCCTGCTGGAAGGGGCTCATCCGACCCTTGGGCGAGGTCATGAAGACGCGCACGCCCTTCTTGCCGCGCATCGCGTATTCGGCAGCGCTGCCGGTGTCGCCGCTGGTGGCGCCCAGGATATTCAGCTCTTCACCGCGGCGCGCCAGTTCGTATTCGAACAGGTTGCCCAGCAGCTGCATGGCCATGTCCTTGAAGGCCAGCGTGGGGCCGTTCGACAGGGCTTCCAGGTACAGGCCGTCTTCCAGCTTACGCAACGGCACGATCTCGCGCGTGCCGAATACTGCTTCGGTATAGGTCTTCTCGCACAGCGACCGGAGGTCAGCCGCGGGAATGTCGTCGATGTAGAGCGAGAGGATTTCAAACGCCAGCTGTGCATAGCTGAGGCTGCGCCAGCTTTCCAGTGTGGCGGGGCTGACTTGCGGATAGTGCTCGGGCAGGTACAGGCCGCCGTCGGGCGCCAGGCCTTCCAGCAGGATTTCGCAGAAGCGCTTGCGGTCGCTGGACTGAATCGACGCGGCGCGGGTGGAGACATAGCGCATCAGGCCAGGTCCTCCTTGCGGATGCGGATGATAGGTGCCAGCACCGTGGGCAGTGCCTGCATTTGCGCCAGGGCGCCGTTCATCTTCGCTTCCACGCAATCGTGCGTGAGGATGATGAGGTCGGTGTGGGTGGAGCCCTCTCCGCCCACCTCGTCGGCTTCGCGCTGCAGCACGGCATCAATGCTGATACCGGCCTGGGCCAGGATGCCCGTGACCTTGGCCAGCACGCCGGCTTCGTCGGCCACTTTGAGGCGCAGGTAGTAGCTGGTGACGACTTCCGACATGGGCACCACCGGCAGATCGCTCATCGCATCGGGCTGAAAGGCCAGGTGCGGCACGCGGTGCTCCGGGTCGGCCGTGTGCAGGCGGGCAATGTCCACCAGGTCGGCAATCACGGCGCTGGCAGTGGGCTCGCTGCCGGCACCCTTGCCGTAGTACAGCGTGGTGCCGACGGCATCGCCCTGCACTACAACGGCGTTCATCGCGCCTTCCACATTGGCAATCAGCCGCTTGGCAGGCACCAGGCTGGGGTGCACCCGCAACTCGATGCCGTTGACGGCACGCTTGGTGATGCCCAGCAGCTTGATGCGGTAGCCCAGCTGCTCGGCGTAGCGGATGTCCTGTGCGGCAAGGCCCGTGATGCCCTCGACGTACGCCTTGTCGAACTGCACCGGAATGCCGAAGGCAATGGCCGACATCAGCGTGACCTTGTGGCCGGCGTCCACGCCCTCGATGTCGAAGGTTGGGTCGGCCTCGGCGTAGCCCAGGCGCTGCGCTTCCTTGAGCACGACGTCGAAATCGAGACCCTTGTCGCGCATCTCGCTGAGGATGAAATTGGTAGTGCCGTTGATGATGCCGGCGATCCACTGGATGCTGTTGGCCGTGAGGCCCTCGCGCAGCGCCTTGATGATGGGAATGCCGCCGGCCACTGCGGCCTCGAACGCCACCATCACGCCCTTGCGGTGGGCAGCCGCAAAAATCTCGGTGCCATGCACGGCCAGCAAGGCCTTGTTGGCAGTGACCACATGTTTGCCCGCCTCGATGGCTTCCAGCACCAGCTGTTTGGCGATGCCATAGCCGCCGATCAGCTCGATGACGATGTCGACGTTCGGGCTGCTGACCACCTGGCGCGCATCGCCCACCACCTCCACGCCCTCGCCCACCACCTCTTTGGCGCGGGCGGTGTCAAGGTCGGCCACCATGGTGATTTCGATGCCGCGGCCGGCGCGGCGGCGGATTTCTTCCTGGTTGCGTTTGAGCACATTGAAGGTGCCGCTGCCCACCGTGCCTATGCCCAGAAGGCCTACGCGGATGGGGCTCAGAGTCGTCGATTTCGTCATGGCTGGAGTCTTGCGTTGCTGTCAATGTGACGGGCCACCCGAAGGCGGCGCATCACGGGGGAAACGAGAAATAAGAAAGAGGGGATCAGACCCGGTTCTTGCGGTAGTTCTCAAGGAACTTGGCAATGCGGCCAATGGCCTCGCGCAGGTCTTCCTCATGGGGGAGGAACACGATGCGGAAATGGTCAGGTGCCGGCCAGTTGAAGCCGGTACCCTGCACCAGCATGACCTTGGTTTCCTTGAGCAGTTCGAGGAAGAACTGGCGATCGTCCTGGATCGGATACACCGCCGGGTCGAGACGCGGGAACATGTAGAGCGCAGCCGTGGGCTTGACGCAGGTTACGCCGGGAATGGCGGTGATCAGCTCATAGGCCAGGTCGCGCTGGCGGCGCAGGCGCCCGCCCTCGCAGGTGAGGTCGTTGATGCTCTGGTAGCCGCCCAGCGCCGTCTGGATGGCCCACTGTCCCGGCACGTTGGAGCACAGCTTCATGTTGGCCAGCATGTTCAGGCCCTCGATGTAGTCCTGCGCGCTTTTCTTGGGACCCGAGACGACGAGCCAGCCGGCGCGGTAGCCGCAGGAACGGTAACTCTTGGACAGTGAATTGAAGGTCAGCGTGAGCACATCGGTGGACAGGCTGGCAATCGCGGTATGGCGGGCGCCGTCATAGAGCACCTTGTCATAAACTTCGTCGGCCAGGATCACCAGCCCGTGCTCGCGGGCGATGGCCACAATCTGCTTCAACAGCGCGTCGGAGTACAGCGCACCCGTCGGGTTGTTCGGGTTGATCACCACGATGGCCTTGGTCTTTGGCGTGATCTTGCTGCGGATATCGGCTGGATCAGGCATCCAGCCATTGCTCTCGTCGCACATGTAGTGCACGGGCGTGCCGCCCGAGAGGCTGGTCGATGCCGTCCACAGTGGGTAGTCGGGCGACGGCAGCAGCAGCTCGTCGCCATCGTCCAGCAAGGCGTTGGTGGCCATGGCGATCAACTCGCTCGCACCATTGCCCAGGTAGATGTCGTCCAGCGTCACCCCCTTGATGCCCTGCTTCTGGGTCTCGTGCATCACCGCCTTGCGCGCCGCGAAAATTCCCTTGCTGTCGGAGTAACCCGCCGACGCCGGCAGATTGCGGATCATGTCCTGCTGCACTTCCTCGGGCGCGTCGAAGCCGAACACCGCCAGGTTGCCCAGGTTGAGCTTGATCAGCTTCTGGCCTTCTTCTTCCATCTGCTTGGCCGCATCCATGATGGGGCCGCGAATGTCATACAGCACATTGGCCAATTTGGCAGATTTGGTGATCGGTTTCATGTCGTTTTTCAAACAGAAGGTCTCAAGCAGGTGCTCGCCGGTGCGCCCGATCCCGGCCACCGGTGGCACCAAGGGCCCGGGAAGGAGGAAAATTCAGGCGGAATCTATAATTTGACCACATAAAAACCGCTTTTTCCCTGCCTGGCAGAGGCAAAAGCGGCCACCACGGCCGCCCTGCGCAGCACGTGGTGGCCCAAGGCAGCCCCCTCACCATCCACTTCACCCACGACGGACCGGACAGCGCATGAAACTCCAACCCGACCGACTCGACGTGCAATCCATCCTGGGCTATGGCCCGGGCTGGGTCGGGTTGGGCAGCAACGGCGTGGCCGAGCGCATCGAGCGCAGCATCGTCATCGGCTCGCGCGGCGAAAAGTTTGACTGGAACTGCCCGCGCTTCGAAGACCTGACAGCCGCCCATTTCGAACTGCTCGGGCAAACACAGCCTGAACTGGTGATTTTTGGCAGCGGGACGCGCCTGCGCTTTCCGCCGCCGGCCTTTTTGAGGGCCCTGATGGCCCGTCGCATCGGTGTCGAAACCATGGACACACTGGCGGCCTGCAGGACTTACAACATCCTCGCCGGCGAGGGCCGGCAGGTCATGGCGGCACTGCTGATCGAGACAACGCAGGCCTCGCCCTGAGCCGCTTCGTCTTTCAGGGTAAAATCTAGGGTTGCATTTGGTACCACCACCCCGGTCTTCCCGCCGGGGACAGTCCGAACGCCGCGGCCAATTACAACTACTTTCGTCAGGGTCTATTCAGTATGGCAGTCGTCGTTAACAAACCACTCCCCGAATTCGAAGCCAACGCCACTGGCGGCGTCAAGGTTTCCAACCAGTCCCATATCGGCAAAGTTGTGGTGCTGTATTTCTATCCCAAGGACAACACACCGGGCTGCACCACCGAAGCGATGCAGTTCCGCGACCGCTACAAGGATTTCGTCAAGGCCGGTGCCACCGTGTTTGGCGTGTCCCGCGACAACATGAAGTCGCACGATGACTTCAAGGCCAAGCTCGAGCTTCCCTTCGAACTGATCGCCGACACCGAAGAAAAGATGTGCCACATGTTCGGCGTGGTCAAGAACAAGATCATGTACGGCAAGAAGGTCAAGGGCATTGAGCGCAGCACCTTCCTGGTCGGCGCCGACGGGCAGCTGAAAGAAGAGTGGCGCGGCCTGAAAGTGCCAGGCCATGTTGATGAAGTGCTCAAGGCCGTCAAGGCCCTGAAAAAAGCAGCCTGAACGGGTGCGCGAGGCAGTCTGAGGCCACTTAGCAACACCAGATTGCCCTGCCACATGAGTTGTGCATAATGGGCTCATGCTGTTGACCTTCGCAACTGCGCTCACTGAAAAAGCCGCCCTGGCCTCAAGGCGGCTTTTTCACTTCTGGAAACTTCTTTTTGAGAGTTTTACGCACCATGCCCCTGCCCCCCGCCCCGACCAAACGTGCTGCCCTGCTCTCGCCAGACGCGCTTGACGCGCCTGCCCGCTCCTCATCCCGCGGCGCACGAAAGACGGAAAACACGGAATCGGCGCAAAAACCACCGGTGATGGACCTGTTTGACAGCCGGGTGGCCGGTGACGCCGCGCATCCGGTGGCTTACAAGGAAAAGCCGGCGGCCCGTGCGGAGCGTGCGCCATCGGCCAGCTACCACCGGGGTGAGCAGGCGCCAGCGCCACAGGTGGTGGAAAAACCCAAAAAACCAAAGCGTACCGGGCCGACCAAGCTCTTCGTGCTGGACACCAACGTGTTGCTGCACGACCCGATGTGCCTGTTCCGTTTCGAGGAGCACGACATCTTCCTGCCGATGATCGTGCTGGAAGAACTCGATGGTCACAAAAAAGGCACGACCGAGGTGGCGCGCAATGGCCGGCAGACCAGCCGCACCCTCGATGCGCTGGCCGGCGCGCAAGGCGCGGACATCGCCAAAGGGCTCAAACTCGACACCACGGGACACCGGGAAGCCGGTGGTTCGCTGTTTTTCCAGACCAAACCCCTGGACTACACCCTGCCGATGAGCCTGCCTCAGGGCAAGGCAGACAACCAGATTCTGGGCGTGGTCGAGGCCTTGCGCAGGGAGTATGCACCGCGCGAGGTGGTGCTGGTGTCCAAGGACATCAACATGCGGGTCAAAGCCCGCGCCCTCGGGCTGGCGACCGACGACTACCAGAACGACAAGACGCTGGAAGACGGCGACCTGCTGTATTCCGGCTCGCTGTCCCTGCCGCCCGACTTCTGGACCCGCCAGAGCAAGACCATTGAAAGCTGGCAGCAAGGTAGCCACACTTTCTACCGCATCACCGGCCCGATCGTGGCCAATCTGCTGATCAACCAGTTCGTGTTTTTCGAGGCTCCCGGCGAACCGCCGCTGTATGCGCGCGTCACGGAAATCCGCGCCAAGACGGCGGTACTGAAAACCCTGAAGGACTACAACCACCTGAAAAACGCGGTGTGGGGCGTGACCACGCGCAACCGCGAGCAGAACTTCGCGATGAACCTGCTGATGGACCCGGAGGTGGATTTCGTCACCCTGGCCGGCACGGCCGGCACCGGCAAGACGCTGATGGCGCTGGCCAGTGGCCTCACACAGGTGCTCGACGACAGGCGCTACACCGAGATCATCATGACGCGTGCCACGGTGTCGGTCGGTGAAGACATCGGCTTCCTGCCGGGCACCGAAGAAGAAAAAATGGGCCCCTGGATGGGCGCACTGGACGACAACCTGGAAGTGCTGGGCAAGACCGACAGCGGCTCCGGCGAATGGGGCCGCGCTGCCACCAACGAGTTGATCCGCTCGCGCATCAAGGTCAAAAGCATGAACTTCATGCGTGGCCGGACCTTTTTGAACAAGTACGTCATCATCGACGAGGCGCAAAACCTGACGCCCAAGCAGATGAAGACGCTGATCACCCGTGCAGGCCCGGGCACCAAGATCATCTGCATGGGCAATCTGGCGCAGATCGATACGCCCTACCTCACTGAGGGCTCATCGGGCATGACCTACGCCGTGGACCGTTTCAAGGGCTGGCCGCACGGTGGCCACATCACGCTGGCCCGCGGTGAACGCTCGCGTCTGGCGGACTTTGCCAGCGAGGTGCTGTAGACCGGCACCAGCGAAGACAGCACCCATCAAAAAGCCAGGTTCATAACCTGGCTTTTTTTATTGGCCCACAGCGATTCTGTGCGCGGCTCCGCGCTAAGGCTGGCACAGCATGGGCGGCGGGTATCTGTCCACCCAATGCGTCGCCTGTTCATAAGCGAAGGCCAGTTGCAACACGGCCAGGTCCGCCTGCGCCTTGCCGATGATCTGCAGGCCCATGGCCTGACCGCCGGCGTTGAAGCCCACCGGGACACTGGCGATCGGGCAACCCGACATCGTCCCGGGCACCACCACCTCCATCCAGCGGTGGTAGGTGTCCATGGCGGTCCCGTTGATCTGCTGCGGCCAATGGGTGTGGATGTCAAACGCGAAGACCTGCGCTGAAGGCAGCACGAGGTAGTCACAAGTCTTGAACAAGGCCCTCAAGGCCTGGTACCACGCACTCCGGACCGCCACCGCCTGCTGGACCTGCATGGCGCTCAGACGCAGGCCTTGCTCGATTTCCCACACCGCTTCCGGCTTGAGGTGGCGTCGCCCCGCTTCGGTTTGATACAGCACCCCCGCGGGGCCCGCAGCCACCTGCGACTGCCGCAGCACCAGCCAGGCATCCCAGAGCCGCCCCATCGAGAACCCGGGCGCCACAGCCTCCACGCGGCAGCCCAGCCCGGTGAGCACCTCGAGCGCGTCCTCGCACAGCGCCATGACACCGGGCTCCATGGCGAGGTGGCCGCCAAGGTCTCCCAGCCAGCCGATGCGCGTGTCCTTGAAGTCCCGCTGCAGGGGGCCGGCAAACATGGCCGGGTCCTGCTGGAGGGAGATGGGTACTTCTTCGTCAAACCCCGCCTGAACCGACAGCAGCATGGCCAGGTCGGTCACGGTGCGGGCCATCGGGCCGCTGGTGCCCAACTGGTTGGTGAAAACATCTACCGCCGGTGCGCTGGGCACCCGCCCGATCGAGGGGCGCAGGCCAAAAACGTTGTTGAATGCCGCCGGGTTGCGCAACGACCCCATCATGTCGCTGCCGTCGGCGACCGGCAGCATGCGCAGCGCCAGCGCGCTGGCAGCACCGCCGCTGCTGCCACCCGAGGTGCGGGTCACGTCGTAGGCATTGGCGGTGGCACCGAACACCGTGTTGTAGGTCTGCGAACCCAGGCCGAACTCGGGGGTGTTGGTCTTGCCGATCAGGATGGCGCCACTGGCCCGGAGCCGCCTGACCATCAGCGCGTCCTGCGCCGGCACGAACCCGGCAAAGGCGGGCGAACCGAAGGTGGTGGCGATGCCCGCGGTGGCGGTGAGGTCCTTGACGGCCTGGGGAAAGCCATGCATCCAGCCCATGGACTGTCCTTTGGCCAGTTGCGTATCGCGCTCGTCGGCCTGCCGCAGCAGCAATTCCGGGTCCACCATCGAGACCACGGCATTGACCTTGGGGTTGAAGCGTTCGATGTGCGCGAGACAGGCCTGCATGACCTCCCGGCAAGACCACTGGCGCGACTGGATGCCCCGCGCAAGATCCACCGCACCGGCCTGAACAATTTCCGGCACACCCACCATGACTGGTTTTTCCATTCGATCCTCTGCACGCAATGAGCCCACTCACGGGGATCGAGACGTTCGACAGCACGTGGGACAGGCTGACGCAACTGTATCGCGGGTCCACATGAGTCATCCGGGAACGAGTCCTCTTAAGGCCTATAGTCCGCCCCGCATATTGCGCATGGAACTTGCATGACGAACAGGGCCCGTGCGGCCTGTGCCGCTGGTGGCTGTTATATTGATCCCGACCTGTCACCCCCATGACGACCAACCAAATCCAACCAATCAAGGCGCGTGAACCCATGATGAAGATTTTTTGCAAATCGACCTGGCACTTCCAGATGATCGCGGGTGTGGTGTTTGCCAGCTTGCTGGGCGCAGGTGCACCCGCAGTGGCGTCCAAGAAGGACGACACGGTGCGCTTTGCCTACGACCAGGCGCCTGAGAGTGTGGACCCGTATTTCAACAATGTGCGGATCGGCGTGATCATCGGCGCCAATGTGTGGGACACGCTGATTTACCGCGATCCCGCCACCAACGAATACAAGGGCCTGCTGGCCAAAAGCTGGAAGCAGATCGACGAACGGGTGCTGGAGTTTGACCTGCGTGAAGGCATCAAATTTCACAATGGCGAGGAGTTCGATGCCGACTCGGTGGTCTACACACTCAACTTTATCGCCAACCCGGCCAACAAGGTGATCACCCAGCAGAACGTGAACTGGATCGAGAAGGCCGAAAAGGTCAGCAAGTACAAGGTCCGCGTGACCACCAAAAAAGTGTTCCCGGCCGCCATTGAATACCTGGCCGGACCGGTCGTGATCCACCCGGCCAAGTACTACCAGGAGGTGGGGCCCAAGGGCATGAACGCCAAGCCGGTGGGGACCGGGCCCTACCGTGTGGCGCAGTACCAGCCCGGCAAATCGATTTCGCTGGAGCGCAACCCCGCCTATTTCAAGGACTCCCCGAAGGCCGCACCCAAGATCGCGAAGATCGACATCCGCTTCATCCCTGACCGGCAGACCCAGATGGCGGAAGTGCTGTCGGGAGGCACCGACTTCATCATGAGCGTGCCCAAGGACCAGGCAGACCAGGCGGCCAACGTGCCCACGCTGCAAGTGGTCAGCGGCGAGACCATGCGCATTGTCTTCATGCAGATGAACACGCTGGACGGCACACCTGCGCCGCAGCTCAAGGACATCCGTGTGCGCAAGGCGATCAACCACGCGATTGACCGCGAGGCCATCGCCAAAAACATCGTGGGCAGCGGCTCACGCGTGATCCACACCATCTGCTTCCCGTCGCAGTTTGGTTGTACCGATGAAGGTGCACCGCGCTACAAGTACGACCCGGCGCTGGCGCGCAAGCTGCTTGCCGAGGCCGGCTTTCCAAACGGTTTTGAAACCGAGATCGTGGCCTACCGCGAACGCAACCAGACCGAAGCCATCATCAGCAACCTGGCCGCCGTAGGCATCAAGGCCAAGCTGAGCTTTCCCCAATATGCCGCCATGCGCGAGGTGATCCGCGCCAACAAGGCGCAGCTGACGCACCAGACCTGGGGCTCTTTTTCCGTGAACGACGTGTCAGCCGCCACGCCGGTGTATTTCGGCTTTGAAGGGGACGACATCACCCACGACGCCGAAATACGCGACCTGCTGGCCAGAGGCAACAACTCGGTCGCAGCCACCACCCGCAAGGCCTACTACAAGACCGCCCTGACGCTGATCGCCGAACGCGCCTATGCGGTGCCCCTGTGGTCACTGCCGGCCTACTACGTTGCCGCCAAGGGGCTGAGCTTCAAGGCCTACCCCGACGAAATGGTGCGCTTCTGGGAGATGAGCTGGAAGTAGCCCCGGATGTTGACCTACATCCTCAAGCGCATCAGCCTGGCGGTGCTGGTGGCCCTGGCGGTCTCGGTGGTCGCCTTTTTGCTGCTGCGCCTGTCGGGGGACCCGGCCGTGGCGATCGCCGGCGAAGGCGCACGGCAGGCCGACATCGAGCTGATCCGACAGACCTACGGCTTTGACAGGCCGCTGCCGGTGCAATACATGGAGTGGCTCGGCAAGGCCCTGCACGGCGACTTTGGCGACTCGATCTACTTCAAGACGCCAGCAGGCCCGCTGATCTTTGCCAAGCTGCAGACCACCCTGATCCTCGGCCTGACGTCGCTGGTGTTCGCGTTGCTGGTGTCAGTGCCGCTGGGCGTGCTGGCCGCAATCTACAAAAACACCTGGATAGACAGGCTGTGCCTGGTCACCGCCGTGGTCGGACAAGCCCTGCCCAATTTCTTTTTTGCGCTGCTGCTGATCATGTTGTTCTCGATCTCGCTGCACCTGCTGCCGGTGTCCGGCAGCGACACCTGGCTGCACTTCGTGATGCCCACCATAGCGCTCGGCTACTACGTGGCACCGGCCTTCATGCGGCTGATCCGCGCCGGCATGATCGAGGTGCTGGAAGCCGACTACATCCGCACGGCACGCGCCAAGGGCCTGCCCACCTCCACGGTGATCTTCAAGCATGCGCTGCGCAACGCCATCATCCCGGTGGTGGCTCTGACGGCAGTTCAACTGGGCTTCCTGCTCGGTGGCTCGGTGGTCATCGAGACCATTTTTGCGCTCGATGGCCTGGGTTATCTGGCCTATCAGAGCATCGCCTTCAAAGACTACCCGGTGATGCAGATCATCGTGCTGCTGCTGTCTGTCATCTACGTGGTGCTGACGCTGGCCTCGGACATTGCCAACGCGTGGCTGGATCCGCGCATCCGGATCGGCTGACCCAATGCGCACCCTCGTCTCCTTCCAACTCTTTCAGCGCGACTTTTGGCACCGCGTGCTGAAGCACCCGGCCTTTGCAGCCGGTGCCGGGCTGCTGGTGGTCATCCTGCTGATGGCGATCTTTGCGCCCTGGCTCTCGCCGCACGACCCCTATGTCCAGGATCTGGTCAACCGCACCGTGCCACCCGTGTGGGATGTGCGTGGCACCTGGGACCACCCGTTGGGCACCGACCCGCTCGGGCGGGACTATCTGTCACGCGTGCTGCACGGCTCCCGCATCTCGCTGCTCATCGGCTTCAGCGTGGCCATCATCTCCGGGCTGATCGGCTGCACCATGGGCATGCTGGCGGGCTACTTCGGCGGCAAGACCGACATGCTGGTGACCTTTCTGGTGACCACACGCCTGTCCATGCCGGTCATCCTCGTGGCCCTGGCCACCGTGGCGATCGTGGGCGGCTCCCTGTGGATCGTGATCGGGGTGCTGGGACTGCTCAAGTGGGACCGCTTCGCCGTCGTGATGCGCAGCGCCACACAGCAGGTCCGTTCGCTCGACTATGTGGCGGCTGCCCAGTCGGCTGGCGCCTCGACGGGCCGCATCCTGCTCGGCGAAGTGCTGCCCAATGTGATGCCCCAGCTCATCGTGGTGGCCACGCTGGAAGCGGCCAGCGCCATCCTGCTGGAATCGGCCCTGTCCTTTCTGGGCCTGGGCGTGCAGCCGCCCCTGCCGTCCTGGGGGCTGATGATTTCCGAAGCCAAGTCGTACATGTTTTTCTCGTTCTGGCTGATCGCCATTCCCGGAAGTGCCCTGGCCGTGCTCATCCTGGCCATCAACCTCGCAGGCGACGGACTGCATGATTTTCTGGCGCCGCAGGGCAAGTCATGACGGCCACCACAGTGCAGGAACCCATTCTCGAGGTGGAAAAGCTGTCGGTGGACATTGCCACGCCGCGCGGCACGCTCCACGCGGTCAGGCAGGTGTCCTTCCATGTGAAGCGCGGCGAGACGCTGTGCATCGTGGGCGAGTCCGGTTGCGGCAAATCCATGACCTCGCTGGCGATCATGGGCCTGCTGCCCAAGGCAGCCCGGCGAAGTGCCAGCCGACTGGCGTTCATGGGCGAGGACCTCGGCGCGGCTTCGGCGCAGCGCGTCAACGCCTTGCGCGGCAGCCGCATGGCCATGATCTTCCAGGAGCCCATGACGGCCCTGAACCCGGCCTACACCATCGGTGAGCAGCTGATGGAGTCGTATCTGCACCACCGGAAAAGCACCCAGGCCGAAGCGCGCGACCGCGCCATCGAGCTGCTGGGGAAAGTCGGCATCGCCTCCGCTGCCGAGCGCTTGGGCCAGTACCCGCATCAACTCTCCGGTGGCTTGCGCCAGCGGGTCATGATTGCCATGGCGCTGATGTGCGGCCCGGACCTGCTGGTGGCCGACGAACCCAGCACGGCGCTGGACGTCACGATCCAGGCGCAGATTCTGCGGCTGCTGGCCGACCTGCAAAAGGAGCTGGGCATTGCCATGCTGCTGATCACGCATGACCTGGGCGTCGTCGCGCGCATCGCCGATCGCGTCGCGGTCATGTATGCGGGCGAGGTGGTGGAAGAAGGCTCTGCCGCCGAATTGTTCTCCAGGCCCCACCACCCCTACACCCGCGGCCTGCTGCGCTGCATTCCGATTCCCGGGCGCACTGCGCCGGGTGGAAAGCTGGGCCTGATCCCCGGCACGGTGCCCTCCCTGGTCGGCGACATCGAAGGCTGCAGCTTCCGGGACCGCTGCGAATTTGCGCAGCCGGCCTGTGCGCGGACGGTGGCGATGCAAAGTACACCGGCAGGCCAGCGCTGGCGCTGCATTCTCGGGGAGCTGCCAGCATGAGCGCGCTTCTTGAAGCCCGCGGCCTCACCCGTTCCTTCAAGCTGGGTGGCGGGCTGTTCCGCGCCCATCGGACACTGCACGCCGTCAATGGCGTGGACATCACCCTGCGCAAGGGTGATGTGCTCGGGGTGGTGGGCGAATCAGGCTGCGGCAAGTCCACGCTGGCCCGGATGCTGCTGGGCCTGATGCCGCCGAGCACAGGCACGGTCCTGCTCGATGGCCAGGACATTCACGCTATGCCGCGCCGGGAACTGGCCCGTCGGGTGCAGCCCGTGTTCCAGGACCCGTATTCCTCCCTGAACCCACGGCGCAGCATTGCCTCCATCGTGGCCTTGCCCCTGGAGGTGCAGGCCATGGGCAACGCGGCTTCGCGGCGGCTGAAGGCCATCGACATGCTGGAGCGGGTCGGGCTGCCGGCCCGCCTGGCCGACCACACGCCGGGGCAGTTGTCGGGAGGACAGCGCCAGCGCGTGGCCATTGCGCGCGCACTGGTGATGCGGCCCGAGGTGGTGATCTGCGACGAGCCCACATCGGCACTCGACGTGTCGGTACAGGCGCAGATCCTCAACCTGCTGCTCGACTTGCGCAGCGAGTTCAATTTAACCTATGTGTTCATCAGCCACAACCTGGCGGTGGTCGAGCACATTGCCACCGAGGTGGCCGTGATGTACCTGGGCAAGGTGGTCGAGCAGTCACCCACGGCAGCCCTGTTCCGGCAAACGCGTCATCCCTACACACAGGCCCTGCTGGCATCGGTTCTCACACCTGAGCCCGGGCTGGGCATTCCGGAAACCGGTTTGGGCCTGGCCTTTCCGGACCCGCTCCACCCACCAGCCGGTTGCACCTTCCACCCCCGCTGCCCGCAACGTCTGGCAGCCTGCAGCACGCTGGTGCCTGTGCTGTGCGCACTCGATGCGCAGGCGCCCGGCCTGGTGGCCTGCCACCTGCACCCCTGTGCTCTTGCTGCGCCTTTGCGCACCGCTCTGTCCAGCCCCCTCATCAGCTCCACCGCAGGAACCGCACCATGATCCGCTCCGACGCCATCCAGCAATCACACACCCAGTTTGACTCGGGCGAGTTCCAGCAGATGCTGGCGCGCCGGGTCGCCATTCCCACCGAAAGCCAGAACCCGGCACGGGCCGACGTGCTGACCAGCTACCTGGACACGGAAATGCGGCCCGCCTTCGAAGCCATGGGTTTTGTCTGCCAGACGCTCACCCACCCCAAGGCCAAGGCACCGTTTTTGTTCGCGCAGCGTGTCGAGGACGCCAGCCTTCCGACAGTGTTCGGCTACGGCCACGGCGATGTGATCCGCGGCCTGGAGCCCGAGTGGAAGGACGGCCTGTCGCCGTGGGCCCTCACCGAACATGAAGGCCGCTGGTACGGCCGGGGCATCGCCGACAACAAGGGACAGCACTCGGTCAACATGCAGGCGATGGCCAACGTGCTCAAGACGCGGGGCCGGCTGGGCTTCAATGCCAAGTACCTGATCGAAATGGGCGAGGAAGTCGGCTCGCCTGGTTTGCGGGAGCTGTGTGAAGCGCACCGCGAGCTGTTTTGCGCCGATGTGATGGTCGCTTCGGATGGTCCGCGGCTGAGTGCGGAGCGGCCCACGGTGTTTCTCGGCTCGCGCGGGAGCCTCAATTTCGACCTGATGATCGAGTCCCGCAAAGGCGGCGCGCATTCCGGCAACTGGGGCGGCCTGATCTCGAACCCGGGCATCCAGCTGGCGCACGCCATCGCCACCATCGTGTCGCCCACCGGGCAAATTCGCATTCCCGAATGGGTGCCCAAGGAGTTGCCGGCCTCCGTGCGGCGCGCACTGGCCGACTGCGAGGTGGATGGCGGACCGGACGGTCCCACCATCGAGCCCGAGTGGGGCGAGCCGGGCCTGTCACCCGCCGAGCGTGTGTTTGGCTGGTGTTCGTTCGAGGTGCTGGCATACAAGACCGGCAACCCCGACACGCCCGTCAATGCCATTCCCCCACGTGCCTGGGCGCGCTGCCAGCTGCGATTTGTCGTGGGCATGAATCCCGACGACATCTTGCCGGCGCTGCGCCGCCACTTGGACCGGCAAGGCTTTCCGATGGTGAAGGTGGCGTCGGCGCGCGACGAAATCTTCCACGCCACGCGCATTGATCCAGAAGACGCCTGGGTCCGCTGGGCCGTCGATTCGATTGCGAACACCAGCGGCAAGACGCCGGCCGTGCTGCCCAACCTCGGCGGCTCGCTGCCCAACGACATCTTCACCGACGTCCTCGGGCTGCGCACCGTGTGGGTTCCCCACTCCTACCCCGGCTGCTCGCAGCACGCACCCAACGAGCACCTGCCGCCCGCCATCCTGCGTGAGGGGCTGGGCATCATGACCGGGCTGTACTGGGACCTGGGCGCCGGCCATACACCCCACACGGCCTGACCCGCCCACATCTGAAGGATTGGCACCATGACCACCCGCTATACCCCTTACTGCCAGGTTGCGGACCTGGCAGATTCCAAAGACTTCCTGACGCAGATCCGCCACCACCTGCACCAGAACCCCGAGCTCTCCTTCAAGGAGGCTGCCACCTCCGAGCTGGTGGCCACGAAGCTGAGCGAATGGGGTTACGAGGTGACCCGCCACGTCGGCGGACACGGCCTGGTCGGCCGGCTCACGGTGGGCGATGGAACACGCCGCGTCAGTGTGCGTGCCGACATGGATGCCCTGCCCATTCTGGAAGAAAACCAGGTCGCACACGCCAGCCGCAACCCCGGCGCCATGCACGCCTGCGGCCACGATGGGCACACCACCATGCTGCTGGGCGCCGCGCGCCAACTGGCCAAAACGCGCAACTTTTCAGGCACCGTCAACCTCGTCTTCCAGCCCGCCGAAGAAGCCGGGCGAGACAGCGGCGCGCAGCAGATGATTGCTGACGGACTGTTCGAGCGCTTCCCGTGCGATGCCATCTTCGGGCTGCACAACCACCCGGGCTATCCGGTCGGTACCTTCATGTTTGGCAGCGGTCCCTTCATGTCGGCATCCGACACCGTGTTCATCACCATCCACGGCCGGGGCGGCCATGCCGCGCGCCCCCATCTGGCGGTGGACCCGGTACTGATCGCTGGCAGCCTGATCATGGCGCTGCAAACCGTGGTCTCCCGCAACATCGACCCCACGCAGACCGCCATTGTCACCGTCGGCACGCTCCAGTCCGGCATCGCGCCCAACGTCATCCCTGAGACAGCCTCCATGGGCTTGAGCGTGCGCTCGTTCGACGCAGAGGTGCGCAAGAAGCTGCGCCAGCGCATCACCGAACTGGTGACGCTGCATGTGCAAGGCTACGGCGGCACGGTCGACATCGATTACCAGGAAGGCTACCCGGTGCTGGTCAACAGTGCAGCAGAGACCGAGTTTGCCCTGGGTGTCGCCGAGGAACTGGTGGGCAAGGCGCACACCATGGCCCCCTTCGGACCGGTGACAGGCAGCGAAGACTTCGCCTACTACCTGCAGCACAAGCCAGGCTGCTTCCTGCGCCTGGGCAATGGCGAAACAGCACCCATGCTGCACAACGCCAAATACGACTTTGACGACAACAACCTGACGGTGGGCGCAGCCTACTGGACGCGGCTGGTGGAGAAATTCCTGGCGCTAGCCACTCACGAGGCTTGATTTGTTCCTGGTCGCCACCGGGGCCGGGGCAAGAACGATTCACAGCGGTAGGCCGGAAACAAAAAAGGGCTTGGCGCGATGCCTAAGCCCTTGATTTGATTCAACTTTGATGGTGGGCGGTGCAAGTTTCGAACTTGCGACCCCTGCAGTGTGAATGCAGTGCTCTACCCCTGAGCTAACCGCCCTATCGGTCAGCCTCAGATTATATGCTGTTTTGAAAGCGTCCTGCGGACATCAGGCGCCTGCCAGTCGCCACACCGTCTTGCCCTTGCTGGATTTGTCGATGTCTGCCAGCAGTTTTTCGTGGACGCCCATCTCCTGGTCGTTGGCGGCCAGCACGGGCAGCTCGAAGGTGCGCAGGTCAATCACCGGCAAGGCATCGCCTTCGGCCGACGGGCCACCGACCTCCATCATCAGCGTGTTCTGGCCCCGGGTGAGGTTGATGTACACATCGGCCAGCAGTTCGGCGTCCAGCAGGGCGCCATGCAGCGTGCGGCCGGAGTTGTCGACCTCCAGCCGGTCGCACAGCGCGTCCAGCGAGTTGCGTTTGCCCGGAAACACCTCCTTGGCCATCATCAGGCTGTCGGTCACCTTGCCGACAAAATGCTTCAGCGGCTGCCGCCCGATGAGCTCGAGCTCCTTGTTCAGAAAGCTGACGTCGAACGGCGCGTTGTGGATGATGATCTCGGCGCCATGCAGGTAGTCCAGCAGTTCGTCGGCCACGGCCCCGAACTTTGGCTTGTCTTTCAGGAACTCGTTGCTGATGCCGTGAACCTTGAGCGCATCCTCATGGCTGTCGCGCCCGGGGTTCAGGTAGAAGTGCTTGTTGTTGCCCGTGAGCTTGCGGGCGATCAGCTCAACACAGCCGATTTCAATGATCCGGTCCCCGTTTTCAGCGGAAAGACCTGTGGTTTCAGTATCCAGAACAATTTGGCGCATCGTACGACTATAGCGCGCAGCCCCTGCCGGGGAAGACCCGGAACTGCATGTCACGGCACCCCGTGCTCCCGCGGACAGCAGGACACTTGCAAATGATAACGATTAGCATTTAGAATCAGTTCAGTGGCCGATTTTCAAATCGCCACGGAGCCGCCCTCTACAACAACACACTTCTCTATCGAAGGCAAACCGTGTACGAAACCCTGTTGATCACCTTCCGCGAAGGCCTGGAGGCCTTCCTCATGGTGGCTGTGGCCACCCTCTACCTGCGCAAAACCGGCCGCGAGTCGCTGGTGGCTGCGGTGCGCACCGGCCTGGGCGTCTCGGTGCTCGGCTCTGCGCTGCTGGGCTATGTGCTGGCGCAAATCGGCTCGATGTCGCCGCTCTGGGAAGGCATTCTTGCCCTGGTGGCAGCCGCCGCCGTGGTCTGGTGCGTGGTCCACATGCGCAAGATGGGTCGCCACATGGGCGCCGAGATTTCGGGGGGCCTCGGCAAGGCATCCCTGCTGGATGGCTCCAAAGCCTGGTGGGCGGTGTTCGGTTTCACCTGCTTCATGGTGGGCCGCGAAGGCGTTGAAACCGCCGCCATGCTGGCCTCGCTGGCTGGCAATGCCGAACTGCGCTACATGAGCGTGGGCGGCGCCATCGGTGTGGCCTGCGCCGGCGCTGTGGCATGGGCCTGGGTGCGCTTCGGGCGCAGCGTGGATCTCTCGCGCTTCTTCAACGTGACCGGCGTCTTCATGCTGATGTTTGCCGTGATGCTGGTGTTCAAGGCTTTCCACGAGTTCACCGAAGGTGCCCTGATTCCGCTGATCGACAACTCGTACTGGCATCTGGCGACCGAGCCGCTGGCCGAAGGCTTTTACGCCCAGCTGGTATCGGTGCTGCTGGTGATGGCGCCCACCGTCTGGCTGATCGGCGCCCACTGGCTGGACAAGCGCACCACGGTGCAACCCGCCTGATCGACCCCTGCCGCATGGCTGGCCGGTCATGCGCCGCAGCCTCATCCTCGCTGCGAAGGTCCCTGCTCAGTGATTCTCTTTGGCGTGATTGATCGAGTATTTTGGAATCTCGACCGTCACGTCGGTCTGCGCCAGAAACGCCTGGCAGCTCAGGCGTGACTGGGGCTCCAGACCCCAGGCGCGGTCCAGCAGATCCTCTTCGCTCTCGTCGAGCTCATTGAGTGAACTGAAGCCCTCGCGCACCACCACATGACAAGTCGTGCAGGCACAGCTCATGTCGCAGGCGTGCTCGATGTTGATCTTGTGGTCGAGCAGCGCTTCGCAAATGGACGTGCCCGCCGGTGCTGAAATTTCAGCGCCCTGGGGGCAATACTCGGGATGGGGCAGGATTTTGATGATGGGCATGGTGTTCAGTCCCTTCAGACTGCCTCGATGTTCTTTCCGGCCAGGGCTTGTCGGATGCCCCGGTTCATCCGCTGTGCCGCAAAGGCCTCGGTGCCTTTGGCCAGCGCCTGGGTTGCGGCCTCGATGGAAGCGGCGTCCCCGTGTGTGCGTGCGTAGGTCACGCCAATCACCAGCGTGTCAATCTGTGCACGTTCGTTGGGGCTGAGCAGATCGGCATCGGCGGCCAGCGCGCTTTGCGTGGCCAGCACCATGCGGTCGGCGTCCACCTGGGCCTCGGCGAGCGCCCTCGCCTGCATGTCCTGCTGGGCAGTTGAAAAGCTGTCCTGCAGCATGCGGGCGATCTCGTCGTCGCTCAGGCCGTACGAAGGCTTCACGTCGATCGTGGCCTCCACCCCGCTGCCCTGTTCCTTGGCATGGACGCTGAGCAGGCCGTCCGCATCGACCGTGAAGGTCACGCGGATGCGTGCGGCGCCCGCAGCCATCGGCGGGATGCCGCGCAGCTCGAAGCGTGCCAGGCTGCGGCAATCCACCACCAGGTCGCGCTCGCCCTGCACCACATGCAGCGCCAGCGCCGTCTGGCCGTCCTGGTAGGTGGTGAAATCCTGCGCCATGGCGGTCGGGATGGTCTGGTTGCGCGGCACGATGCGCTCGACCAGCCCGCCCATGGTTTCGATGCCCAGCGACAGCGGAATCACATCCAGCAGCAACAGATCTGCGCCACTGTTGTTGCCCGCCAGCTGGTTCGCGGAAATGGCAGCGCCCAGAGCCACCACTTCGTCCGGGTTCAGGTTGACGAGCGGGTCGCGGCCGAAGAAGCTCGCCACGGCCTTGCGCACCTGCGGCATGCGGGTCGAGCCGCCGACCAGCACCACACCCTGAATTTCATCCTTGGCGAGTTTGGCATCACGCAAGGCCTTGCGAACCGCCGTCAGCGTGCGCTGGGTGAGGTGCGCCGTGGCGGTCTCGAAGTCCTCGGCCTTCATCTCGAAGTTCACCAGCGCCTTGGCCAGTTGCACGTTGAAAGGAACCGATGGCGCCGCAGACAGCGCTTCCTTGCAGGCACGGGCGGCGCGCTGCAGGGCCGCCGTGTCGGAAGGCGTGAAGGTATCGGCCGACAGGCCCGCCTTGACCAGCACCCAGTCGACGAGGGCACGGTCGTAGTCGTCCCCGCCCAGTGCAGAATCGCCACCAGTGGCGACGACCTCAAAAACACCTTGCGTCAGACGGAGAATGGAAATATCGAACGTGCCACCCCCGAGGTCGTACACCGCGTAGACGCCTTCGCTGGCGTTGTCCAGGCCATAGGCGATCGCCGCCGCCGTCGGCTCGTTGATCAGGCGCAGCACATTGATGCCCGCCAGATGGGCGGCGTCCTTGGTGGCCTGGCGCTGGGCGTCATCAAAGTAGGCCGGCACGGTGATCACCGCGCCGTAGACATCGTCATCAAAGGTGTCTTCTGCGCGGTAACGCAGCGTCGCCAGGATTTCGGCGCTGATCTCGACCGGGCTTTTCTCTCCGGCCACCGTCTGCAGCGTCACCATGCCCGGCTTGTCATTCAGCGCATAGGGCAACTGGTGGCGGCTGCCGATGTCATCGATGCCGCGGCCCATCAGACGCTTGACGGACGAGATGGTGTTGCGCGGGTCTTCCACCTGCGCGGCCAGCGCGTCGGAGCCGATCTGCCGCTGGCCGCCTTCCAGGTAGCGCACGACACTGGGCAGCAGCACACGGCCGGCTTCGTCCGGCAGGCACTCGGCCACGCCGTTGCGCACACTGGCCACCAGCGAGTGTGTGGTGCCCAGGTCGATGCCGACGGCGATGCGGCGCTGGTGGGGGTCAGGGGCCTGACCGGGTTCTGAAATTTGCAGGAGTGCCATGGGGCTTTAAAGGGGGAATCGGGGGGTCTTGCGCCAGGCGCATCATTGTTCAAGCCGGTCCATGCGGGCTTCCACCTCATGGACGAAGCGCTCGACAAACATCAGGCTTCGCACCTGCTGCGCCGCAGCCTTGAAATTCTTGTCGGTGTCCAGCAGCTGCTCGATGCTGGACCGCGTCGTACTCGCGTAGGCATCGGCCATGGCTGCGATCTCTTCAAACGCTTCCGGGCTTTCCGCTTCATCCAGCGCTTCGCGCCACTGCATCTGCAGCATCAGGAAGTCGCCCGGCATGGCGGTGTTGTTCTCGGCCTGGATCGGCACGCCATTCAACTCGCACAGATAGCTGGCGCGGCGAAGCGGATCTTTCAGGCGCTGGTAGGCTTCGTTGATGCGCACTGACCACTGCATCGCCACGCGCTGGGCAGCAGCACCCTGGGCGGCAAAGCGGTCGGGATGCGCCTCGCGCTGCAGTTCCTTCCAGCGTGCATCCAGCGCAGCGCGCTCCAGCGCAAATTGCGCCGGCATGCCAAACAGCTCGAAGTCGGTGGATTGAAGGTTCATGCCAAGAAAAAGCCGCCTGCACACTCGGTGGGGCGGCGTTCGAAAAACGGGGAGTGGAAAGATGCCAGATTGCTGGCGCGCATCACACCCTGAAGCTCTCGCCGCAGCCGCAGCGGTCACGCTCGTTCGGATTGATGAACTTGAAACCCTCATTGAGGCCTTCGCGCACAAAGTCCAGCTTCGTGCCGTCGATGTAGGCCATGCTTTTGGGGTCTACCAGCACCTTGACGCCGTTGTCCTCGAACACGACATCCTCGGGTGCGATTTCGTCCGCGTACTCGAGCTTGTAAGCCAGACCCGAGCAACCGGTGGTTTTGACGCCCAGGCGCACACCCACCCCTTTGCCGCGTTTGGTCATGTAGCGGGTTACGTGGCGGGCAGCAGCGTCGGTCAGCGTTACGGACATTTGGTTCACTCAGAAGAAAACGGGCGAAGTGGCAAAAAGCGCGTCAGTGCGTGTGCTTTTGCTTGTAGTCGTTCACGGCAGCCTTGATGGCGTCTTCGGCCAGGATGGAGCAGTGAATCTTCACTGGCGGCAAGGCCAGTTCTTCCGCAATGGCGCTGTTCTTGATGCTGGCCGCCTCGTCCAGCGTCTTGCCCTTGACCCACTCGGTCACCAGGGAACTGGAGGCAATCGCCGAGCCGCAGCCATAGGTCTTGAAGCGTGCATCTTCGATCACACCGGTGACCGGGTTGACCTTGATCTGCAGCTTCATCACGTCGCCGCAGGCGGGCGCACCCACCATGCCGGTACCGACAGTCTCGTCGCCCTTTTCAAAAGAGCCGACGTTGCGGGGATTTTCGTAGTGGTCTACCACTTTTTCAGAATAAGCCATGATCAATTCCTTTCGTCAAATTCGTATCTTTACCAGTGACAGCGTGGAACCGGCTTTGCCGGGCCACAGCTGTCGCCCCCCCCTTACACCAAATACTTTGGGGAGGCAGCGTAAGCTGCTTCGGGGGTATTCCAATTTAGTGAGCAGCCCACTGGATGGTGGACAGATCCACCCCATCCTTGAACATCTCCCACAAGGGCGACAGTTCGCGCAGCTTGGCCACGTTTTCCTTGATGGTCGCGACTGCGTAGTCAATCTCTTCTTCGGTGCTCCAGCGGCCGATGGTCATGCGCAGGCTGCTGTGGGCCAGCTCGTCGCTGCGGCCGAGAGCCCGCAGCACGTAGCTGGGTTCCAGGCTGGCCGACGTACAGGCCGAACCGCTGGACACAGCCAGACCCTTGATGCCCATGATCAGCGACTCGCCCTCGACGTAGTTGAAGCTCATGTTGAGGTTGTGCGGCACGCGTTTGTCGGCATGCCCGTTGAGGAACACCTCTTCAACGTCCTTCAGGCCATTGAGCATGCGTTCGTGCAGCGCGCGGATGCGCTTGTTTTCCTCGTGCATCTCGGCCTTGGCGATGCGGTAGGCCTCGCCCATGCCCACGCACTGGTGCGTCGGCAGGGTGCCCGAGCGCATGCCACGCTCGTGGCCGCCGCCGTGCATCTGCGCTTCCAGCCGAACACGCGGCTTGCGGCGCACATACAGCGCACCGATGCCTTTCGGGCCGTAGGTCTTGTGGGAAGTCAGGCTCATCAGGTCCACCGGCAGCGTCTGCAGGTCGATGTCCACACGCCCGGTAGCCTGGGCTGCATCGACGTGGAAGATGATGCCTTTTTCGCGGCACAGCGCACCGATGGCCGGGATGTCCTGGATCACGCCGATTTCGTTGTTCACGAACATGACGCTGACCAGAATCGTGTCGGGGCGAATGGCTGCTTTCAGCGCATCCATATCCAGCAGGCCATCGGCCTGCACATCCATGTAGGTGACTTCAAAGCCCTGGCGCTCCAGCTCGCGGCAGGTGTCCAGCACCGCCTTGTGCTCGGTCTTGACGGTGATGAGGTGCTTGCCCTTGGTCTTGTAGAAATGGGCAGCGCCCTTCAAGGCCAGGTTGTTGGACTCGGTCGCGCCGCTGGTCCAGACGATTTCACGCGGGTCCGCGCCGATCAGGTCGGCAATCTGGCCGCGTGCTTTTTCTACGGCGGCTTCCGCCTCCCAGCCCCAGGCATGGCTGCGCGATGCCGGGTTGCCGAAGTGCTCGCGCAACCAGGGAATCATCGCATCCACCACCCGCGGGTCGCAGGGGTTGGTGGCGCTGTAATCCATGTAGATAGGGAAGTGAGGGGTTTCCATGTGGCTGGCTCTTTAAATTCACAAGCGGGTCGTTGTCTCGAACATCAGGTTCGGGCGGGCGTCAGGTTCAAAAGGGGCGGCCGGACACACGTCCGGCCCCGGCCTCACGACTTGGAAAAGGCGTTCCCGAGGGCAAACACCGAATTCGGCGCATTCACGCGGATCGGCTTGACGGCCGGCGCGGTGAAGATGGCTTTCTTGACCTGGGGCGTATTCTCGATGACCACGCCCTTGGCAATCTGGTCTTCCACCAGCTTCTGCAAGGTCACGGAGTCGAGGAACTCCACCATGCGGCTGTTCAGCGATGCCCAGAGCTCGTGCGTCATGCAGCGGCCACCCTCACCGAGGCAGTTTTCCTTGCCGCCACACTGGGTGGCGTCGATCGGCTCGTCCACCGACACGATGATGTCGGCAACAGTGATTTCCGACGCCTTGCGGCCCAGGGTGTAACCGCCGCCAGGGCCGCGGGTGGACTCCACCAGCTCGTGCCGGCGCAGCTTGCCGAACAACTGCTCCAGGTAGGACAGGGAAATTTGCTGGCGCTGGCTGATGGCCGCCAAGGTGACAGGGCCGCTGTTCTGGCGCAGGCCCAAATCAATCATCGCAGTGACCGCAAAGCGGCCTTTGGTCGTGAGGCGCATAACAAGCTCCTTTAAAAATGGCTTGACTGTCGTTTCGGCCCTGAAGCGCATGCCTTCAAGGAACTATTCCTCCAGCCGCCCAGGTCAGTCAACCGGCTATCGGGGGGGCTTTTCTTCTTCTAGATAGGTTCTTGACTGAATTCGTCAAGTATACCACCGACCTGAATTTTCCATCGACTTCCAACCAACCAGTAACAAAAAATACTTGTTGGTATCGGTTGGGTACTTTTAAGCCGTCAAAGTTCCGCCGGCTCCGCCAGTTTCGACGTTGACGGCGCCTGTCGATGAGAAAAGTCAGGGGCGGCCGGGGTTGGCTGCCGGCAGAACGACCACATTGTCGATACCCGGGGCGCCAAAGGCCTGCGCCTTGAGCACATGCAGTTGGTCGCGTACACGTGCTGCTTTCTCGAATTCGAGGTTTTTGGCATGCTCGATCATCAGCTTCTCGAGCCGCTTGATCTCCTTGGCGATGTCTTTCTCGCTCATGTCCTCGACCAGCGCCTTCTGCATCTCGAGCTTCTCGGCTTCCTTGCCCGACTTCTCGCTGTAAACCCCGTCGATCAGATCGCGGATGCGCTTGACGATGCTGCGCGGCGTGATGCCGTGCGCCAGGTTGAAGGCGATCTGCTTGTTGCGGCGCCGCTCGGTCTCGTCCATGGCTTTCTTCATGGAGTCGGTGATGCGGTCGGCATACAGGATGGCCCGGCCGTTGAGGTTGCGCGCTGCCCGGCCAATGGTCTGGATCAGGCTGCGCTCGGCCCGCAAAAAGCCCTCCTTGTCCGCGTCCAGAATCGCCACCAGCGACACCTCGGGAATGTCCAGCCCCTCGCGCAGCAGGTTGATGCCCACCAGCACGTCAAAAGCCCCCAGACGCAGGTCGCGCAGAATTTCGACCCGCTCCACCGTATCCACGTCGCTGTGCAGGTAGCGCACCTTCACGCCGTTGTCGCTCAGGTAATCCGTCAACTGCTCGGCCATGCGCTTGGTCAGGGTGGTGATCAGCACACGCTCGTTCTTGTCGACGCGGATGCGGATTTCCTGCAGCACGTCGTCCACCTGGTGGGTGGCGGGCCGCACTTCCACCTGCGGGTCCACCAGGCCGGTTGGGCGCACCACCTGCTCCACCACCTGGCCGGCATGCGCCTGCTCGTAGGCGGCAGGCGTTGCCGAGACAAAAATCGCCTGGCGCATCTTGGCCTCGAACTCCTCGAACTTCAGCGGCCGGTTGTCCAGCGCGCTGGGCAGACGGAAGCCGTATTCCACCAGCGTGGTCTTGCGCGCCCGGTCGCCGTTGTACATGGCGTTGAGCTGGCCGATCATCACATGGCTCTCGTCGAGGAACATCACCGCGTCCTTGGGCAGGTAGTCGCATAGCGTGGACGGCGGCGAACCCGGGGGCGCGCCGCTGAGGTGCCGGGTGTAGTTCTCGATGCCCTTGCAGTGGCCGATTTCGCTGAGCATTTCCAGATCGAACCGGGTGCGCTGCTCGATGCGCTGGGCCTCGACCAGCTTGCCGTCGGCCACAAACTGCGCCACCCGCTCGGAGAGCTCCAGCTTGATGGTTTCCACCGCCATCAGCACCTTGTCGCGCGGTGTGACGTAATGGCTTTTCGGGTACACCACAAAACGTGGAATCTTCTGGCGGATGCGGCCAGTGAGCGGGTCGAACAGCGACAGCGTCTCGATCTCGTCGTCAAACAACTCGATGCGGATGGCCAGCTCAGAATGCTCGGCCGGGAACACGTCGATCACGTCACCGCGCACTCGGAAGGTGCCGCGGGAAAAGTCCTGGTCGTTGCGGCTGTACTGCATGCGGATCAGGCGCGCGATCACGTCCCGCTGGCCCAGCTTGTCGCCGACGCGGGCAATGAAGCGCATCTGGGTGTAATCCTCAGGGGCGCCAATGCCGTAAATGGCGCTCACCGTGCCGACGATGATGGTGTCGCGCCGCTCCAACACGCTCTTGGTGGCCGACAGGCGCATCTGCTCGATGTGCTCGTTGATGGCCGAATCCTTCTCGATGAACAGGTCACGCTGCGGCACATAGGCCTCGGGCTGGTAGTAGTCGTAGTAGCTGACGAAGTACTCCACCGCGTTCTTCGGGAAAAACTCGCGGAACTCGCTGTAAAGCTGGGCCGCCAGCGTCTTGTTGGGCGCAAACACAATGGCCGGCCTGCCGAGGCGGGCAATCACGTTGGCCATGGTGAAGGTCTTGCCGGAGCCGGTGACGCCCAGCAGGGTCTGGAACACCTCGCCGTCATTGACGCCCTCGACCAGCTTGTCGATCGCCTCCGGCTGGTCGCCTGCCGGCGGATAGGGCTGAAACAGCTCAAACGGCGAGCCGGGATAGTGCACAAACGTGCCGGCTGCAGGCGTATCTGCGGCTTCCGTCATGACTTCCACTGCTTCTGGCATAGATCCCCTGTCTGGCTTCGTTAAAATTGCGGGCAATCAAACAGAATACGACATTCAGCAACTCTTTGGAACCCGGTTCGCGCGATCACCCTGTCCGCACGCGGCCTTCCACTTTCCCATGCGGGTTGGCTGCCGTTTTCAGCTGGTCAAGTTTTTCGAGTTTTTCATTTCTGAGGATTTTTCATGTCTTTGTTCACTGCTGTCGAAATGGCCCCCCGCGACCCGATCCTGGGTCTGAACGAGCAATTCAACGCCGACACCAACCCCGCCAAGGTCAACCTCGGTGTGGGTGTGTATTACGACGACAACGGCAAGCTCCCCTTGCTCAAATGCGTCCAGGCTGCTGAAAAGCAGATGATGGAATCCCCCAAGCCGCGCGGCTACCTGCCCATCGATGGCATTGCCGCCTACGACTCGGCCGTCAAGGCACTGGTGTTCGGCGCGGACAGCGAGCCCGTCAAGAGCGGCCGCGTGGCCACGGCCCAGGGCATTGGCGGCACCGGCGGCATCAAGATCGGTGCCGACTTTCTCAAGAAGCTGAACCCGGGCGCCAAGGTGCTGATCAGCGATCCGAGCTGGGAAAACCACCGCGCCCTCTTCCTGCAGGCCGGCTTTCCGGTTGAAAGCTACCCCTATTACGACGCAGCCAAGCGCGGCATCAACTTTGACGGCATGCTGGCCGCGCTGAACGCCGCCGCCAAGGGCACCATCATCGTGCTGCACGCCTGCTGCCACAACCCGACCGGCTACGACATCACGCCGGCCCAGTGGGACCAGGTCATCGCCGCCGTCAAGGCCAAAGAGCTCACGCCTTTCCTCGACATGGCTTACCAGGGCTTCGGCCATGGCATCGCCGAAGACGGCGCCGTGATCGGCAAGTTTGTGGCGGCCGGCCTCAGCTTTTTTGTGTCCACCTCGTTCTCCAAGAGCTTCAGTCTGTACGGCGAGCGCGTCGGCGCCCTCTCGGTCGTGTGCGAGAGCAAGGACGAAGCCGATCGTGTGCTGTCGCAGATCAAGCTGGTGATCCGTACCAACTACAGCAACCCGCAGATCCATGGCGGCACCGTAGTGGCCACGGTGCTCAACACCCCGGCCCTGCGCGCCCAATGGGAAGAAGAGCTCGCCGAAATGCGCGTTCGCATCAAGGCCATGCGCCAGAAGCTGGTCGATGGCCTGAAGGCGGCCGGCGTGAAGGAAGACATGAGCTTCATCACCACGCAGATCGGCATGTTCAGCTATTCGGGTCTGAGCAAAGACCAGATGGTGCGCCTGCGCAGCGAGTTCGGCGTCTATGGCACCGACACCGGCCGCATGTGCGTGGCCGCGCTCAACAGCAAGAACATCGACTACGTCTGCGCTGCCATTGCCAAGGTGATGTGACCCGGAATTTGATCGAAACCTGACCGGTTCGCCGGCTCATTGCAGCGCCGCCTCCGGGCGGCGCTGCCGTTTCTGGCGCTGTGTGCGATGGCGGGGCTCAGCCCCACACCATGGAGCGCATCGAGATGGAGCCGCCCTGAAAGCTGGTATTGAAAAACCGCATCGGCTCGCCAGCATCCACCGCGCCTGCGGCATACAGCAAGGGCAGGTAATGCTCATGCGTCGGGTGGGCTATTTTGGCCACCTGCCCGAGCTTGAGGAAGTTCTGCAGCGCATCCAGATTGCCCTGCTGCACGTAGCCACCGATGGTCTGGTCAAACTCCAGCGCCCAGTCATAGGCCTGATGGGCCGCGGCGCCCCGCTGCATCTGCCGCAGGTTGTGCACGATGTTGCCGCTGCCCACCAGCAGCACGCCGCGCTGGCGCAAGGCCTTGAGCTGGCGGGCCAGCGCGTAGTGGTCTTCGGGCGCGCGGCTGTAGTCCATGCTGAGCTGGATCACCGGGATGTCGGCCTCGGGAAACATGGGCTTGAGCACCGACCAAGTGCCGTGGTCCAGCCCCCATTCGGTCATGTCCAGCCCCAGCGGCGCAGAGGCGCGCTGGCGTACCGCCTGGCTGATGGCCTGTGCCGCAGCGGTATCGCCGGGCGCCGGGTATTGCTGGTCGAACAACTCCTGCGGGAAGCCGCCGAAATCATGGATGGTCTTGGGCTGTGCCATGGCCGTCAGCCACCATCCCTCGGTCAGCCAATGGGCGGAAATGCACAGAATCAGTTGCGGCCGGGGCAGCTTGCTGCCGAAGTCAGCGCCCAGCGCCTGCCAGCTGCGCCGGTACTCGTTGTCGCTGACGGCATTCATCGGGCTGCCGTGCCCGAGGAACAACACCGGCATCCGGTCGGACTTTTTGAGCGAAGCCACTGTGTCGAGCGTGGCGAGGGACTGGGCTGGAATCATGGCGGTGCGACGAAGTGGGATGCCGTCATCGTAAACCCGCCCGATGGCTGCGCGGTTCGTCAGGCCAGATCGCGGGCAGCAACTTCATGTATCTGGCGATTTATGCACCAAATTTGAACATCTCGTGCTGGCGCGAAGAGGCGGAGGGGTTCAGAATTGGTATTCGCACCCAAATCCAACGTACACAAGCCTGTTAATATGGTGCAGTGCAACAATTACAATGTGAGCTGACGAATCCACTCTGCTCCCACACCACGGAAAACTGACCATGCTTTATCAAGTCTATGAAACCCAGCGCACCCTGATGGAGCCCTTTGTGGATTTCGCACAGGCGGCCGCCAAACTGTATGGCAACCCGCACTCCCCCATGGCGCAGACGCCTTTCGCGCAGCGCGTGGCCGCCGGTTACAGCCTGATCTATCGCCTGGGCAAGGATTACGAAAAACCGGCCTTTGAGCTGCCCACCATCGACATCGAGGGCACCAGCATTGCCATCCATGAGCGGGTTGAAATTGACAAGCCGTTTTGCGAGTTGCGCCGCTTCAAGCGTTTCTCCGACGATCCGGCCACGCTCACGCGCCTGAAAACCCAGCCTGCCGTGCTGATTGTGGCGCCGCTGTCGGGCCACTACGCCACGCTGTTGCGCGACACCGTCAAAACCATGCTGAAAGACCACAAGGTCTACATCACTGACTGGAAGAACGCGCGCATGGTGCCTCTGTCGGAAGGCTCTTTCCACCTCGACGACTACGTCAACTATGTGCAGGAATTCATCCGCCACCTGCAGGGCCAGTATGGCAACTGCCATGTCATCAGCGTCTGCCAGCCCACCGTGCCGGTGTTCGGCGCCATCTCGCTGATGGCCTCCCGTGGTGAAACCACGCCGCTGTCGATGATCATGATGGGCGGCCCGATTGACGCGCGCAAGTCGCCCACGGCCGTGAACAACCTGGCCATGAACAAGAGCTTCGAGTGGTTCGAGAACAACGTGATCTACCGCGTTCCGAGCAACTTCCCGGGTGCCGGCCGCCGCGTGTACCCCGGCTTCCTGCAGCACACCGGCTTTGTAGCCATGAACCCGGACCGCCACGCCACCAGCCACTACGATTACTTCAAGGACTTGCTCAAGGGCGACGACGCCAGTGCCGAAGCGCACCGCAAGTTCTATGACGAATACAACGCCGTGCTCGACATGGACGCCGACTACTACCTCGACACCATCCGCACCGTGTTCCAGGAGTTCAAGCTGGTGAACGGCACCTGGGATGTGACGGCACCCGATGGCACGCTGGAGCGGGTCAAACCCGGCGATATCAAGCGCACGGCGGTGATGACGGTCGAGGGCGAGCTGGACGATATTTCCGGCTCAGGACAAACCAAGGCCGCACTGGCCATGTGCAGTGGCGTCCAACCCCAGAACAAACAGCACTTCGAGGCCAAGGGCGCAGGCCACTACGGCATCTTCAGTGGGCGGCGCTGGCGCGACCTGGTGTACCCGCAGGTGCGGGACTTCATCCTGTGGCACCACTCGGCAGCGATTCCAGCAGCCAAAACCGCTTCCGCCCAGCCGGTCGTCAAAAAAGCGACCGCCCGGACAGTGAAGACGGTCAAGGCCGTCAAGCCAGCCGCCAAAGCGCCACTCAAATTGGTCGCCAAGGCACCGACCAAAGCAGCGCCGAAAGCCGTGAGCCAGGCCACCGCCAAACCGGTCGGCAAAGCGGCTTCCAAAGCCACTTCCAAAAAGCCCTCGGCGAAGTGACAGGCCGGGCTTGAAGGCTGGACAATAGGCGGGTGAAACTGCCTGTCCAGCCTGTATCCGTGCCCTCCTCTGCCCTGGCAGACCGGCTCCATGCCGCCCTGCCGCAAACGCAGTGCACGCGCTGCGGCTACCCTGATTGCGCAGCCTATGCGCATGCCATCGCCAGCGAAGGCGAGGCCATCAACCAGTGCCCGCCGGGTGGTGCCGAGGGCATCGCGCGGCTGGCGGCACTCACTGGCCAGCCGGTCATCCCGCTCAATCCAGTGCACGGCATTGAAGGGCCTCGCAGCATCGCAGTGATTGATGAGTCCTGGTGCATCGGCTGCACCCTGTGCATCAAGGTCTGCCCCACCGATGCCATCCTCGGCAGCAACAAGATGATGCACACCGTGATCGAGCCTGACTGCACCGGCTGTGAGCTGTGCATTCCGGTCTGCCCGGTGGACTGCATCACCCTCGAAAACGTCACCGGTACCGCCACCGGATGGGCGGCATGGTCCGACGCACAGGCCCAGACGGCACTGAGCCGCTACCAGGGTCACACGGCAAGAATCAGGAAAGCGAAAGATGCCGGTCTGAAAAAATCGGCAGCTGTGGTCAAGGCCGCACTGCAAGATCCGGCTGTCGCCGCCATGCCCGCTCGCGCGGACAGCGACCCGGCCGTTGCCGATCGCAAGCGGGCCGTGATCGAGGCTGCACTGGCGCGCGCCCGGGCCCAGCGCAACCCGAAAGCCTGACCCGCGGCGGCCAAGCGCCACCCGGATCAGGCCGTGCAGAACAGCTCTGCAGGGTCAGGCCGGCAGATCTTTCAGCCCCAACACCTCCGCCTCGTAGGCATGCAGTGACGGCGCGCCGCCGGTGTGGATGAACAGCACGTTCTCGTCGGGCTGGAAGTAGCCCTGGCGTGCCAGACCGATCAGGCCGGCCATGATCTTGCCGGTGTAGACCGGGTCCAGCAGGATGGCTTCGGTACGGGCCAGCATCTGCACCGCCTCGACCATGGCCTGGTTGGGCACCGAGTACTTGGGCCGCCACCAGTTGCCAAAGCTGAGCACCGCTTCGCGCGGCACGGTGATCTTCAGGCCCAGCAGATCCATCACGGCCTGCGCTTCCTTGTGCACCAGCGGGTCCTGGTCAGACGGATCGCGGCTGACGCCGATGCCGACGATGGGGATGTTGATATGGTTGCCCAGAAAGCCCGCCAGCAGCCCGCCATGCGTGCCCGAGCTGCCCGAGCCCACCACGACGCGATCGATCTGTACACCTTCGTCAAACATCTGCTGCTGCAGTTCCTGCGCACAGGCCACATAGCCCAGACCGCCCAGCGCATTGGAGCCACCGCCGGGCACGATGTAGCCCTTGCGGCCCTGCGCAGCGAGATCAGCCGCCACGGTCTGCATGGCGTCCAGCATCGGTGTGCCGGCAGGCACCACGGTGATGGCTTCCACACCGAGCAGGCGGAACAGGAAATTGTTGCCACTGGCGTCCTCTGCGTAGCTGTGAGGCACGCGCTCCTCGATCACGAAGCGGCATTTCAGGCCCTCCTTGATTGCTGCGCAGAGCGTGGCGCGGCAGTGGTTGGACTGCGGCGCGCCGCAGGTGATCAGCGTGTCCGCGCCCTGCGCCAGCGCATCGGCGACCAGAAACTCCAGCTTGCGCGTCTTGTTGCCGCCGGGCGTGAGGCCCAGCATGTCGTCACGCTTGATCCACACGCGGGGACCTTGGCCAGACGGGCACGAGGCGCGCAGGGCCTCGGTGAAATGCGGCATGAATTCCAGCGGCGTGGCGCCCTCTGAATAGCGGCGGCGAGGGAAACGGCTCAAGTCCATGCGGGGTTGCTCCAGGCAGTCAATGTTGAAAAAGTCAAAGGTGCATTGTGCCGTGCGCCCACTTTGAGGCGCAGGGCATGCGGGACAGGATCAACCCAGCGCAGCAAAGGCCTGGATGACCTCGGGCGGCGCCTGCACCATCTCGATGAGTACGCCCTCACCGGCGATGGGGAACTCATCGCTGGCCTTGGGGTGCATGAAGCAGATGTCAAAACCAGCCGCACCCTTGCGAATGCCGCCGGGCGCAAACCGCACGCCCTGCGCGGTGAGCCACTCCACCGCCTTGGGCAGGTCGTCGATCCACAGGCCGACATGGTTGAGCGGTGTGGTGTGCACGGCGGGCTTTTTGTCGGCGTCCAGCGGCTGCATCAGGTCGACCTCGACCTTGAACGGGCCACTGCCGATGGCGCAGATGTCCTCATCGACGTTCTCGCGCTCGCTGACAAAATTGCCCGTCACATCGAGGCCCAGCATGTCGACCCACAGCGTCCGCAGGCGCTGTTTGTCGGGCGCGCCGATGGCGATCTGCTGGATGCCCAGCACCTTGAAGGGCCTCGCCTGAGCCTGACGAAGTGGATCAGTCATGCTGCGGCAACTTCCCTGCGCCCCGAGATATAGCTGACGCCCGAAGGCCCCGCGCTTTCGAGGTGCGGCGTACGCGCCGCCAGGCGAAATATCTGGCCCTCAGCGTAGGTGGTGGTCACACCAGCCACGGTCAGCGTGATGTCGCCCTGGGTGATCAACGCACAGGCGTCGAACGGATGGTCATGCTCGCCGAGCGCATAACCCACCGCCCGCTCGATGGGGGTGATGGTGGTGTAGCCCTCGGCCTTGAGCATGGCTTCAAATTCATGTGGAGTCATGGTGGTCCTCACGGTTCATCAAGCAAAGTTAATCCAGCAAACGCCATCAGGCAAATTCCACAATCGGCTGGTCCACGCTGAGTGACTCACCCTTGGTAGCCAGCACCTTGCCGACGATGCCATCGGTTGCTGCGAACAGCACATTTTCCATTTTCATGGCTTCAATCACTGCCACCCGCTCACCAGCCTGCACCTTCTGCCCCACCTGCACCGCCACCTCGACCAGCAGGCCAGGCATGGGGGACAGCACATAGCGGCTCATGTCAGGCGGCGCCTTGAAGGGCATCAGCGCGTGCAGCTCGGCCGCGCGCGGCGACAGCACCAGCGCATCAAGGCGGGTACCGTTGTGCGCCACGCGAATGGCCAGCGGATTGCGGCCGACGCCCCGCTCCACCTGCGCGGCAAAGGCCTGGCCGTTCACCGTGCCTCGGATGCGCGCGCCACCCAGGTGCCAGTTGCTGCAGATCTCATAACGCTTTCCGCTGATCTCTACAGCGCTGGAGCCCGACTCTGCAACATAGTCCCGCACCACCACCGACTGCGACGAGTTCTGGCCAGTCACGCCCAGGCCGACCACCACGAATTCCTCACCCACCGTCACGCCGTGACCTGGCAACTGGCCGCTGATGCCCGCTGCGCGCCCCAGCAGGCGCCGGTTCACATAGGCCGCCAGCGCGACCAGGAACGAAGGGTCGTCGTGCGGCACGTCTTCCGCATGGAAGCCCTTGCCGTAGTTCTCGGCAATGAAGCCGGTGTTGAAGTCGCCCGCGACAAACTTCGGGTGCGCCAGCAGCGCTGACTGGAAAGGAATATTGCTGCTGATGCCGCGGATCACAAAGGCATTGAGCGCCTCGCGCATCTTGGCAATCGCGTCCAGCCGGTCCTTGCCGTGGACGATCAACTTGGCAATCATCGAGTCGTAGAACATCGGAATCTCGCCGCCGTCCTGTACGCCGGTATCGACCCGAACGCCCATCAGTTTGGCTGGGTCGGCAGCAAACATGGTCTGGTGCGGCGGCTGGAAGCGCACCAGCCGGCCTGTCGAGGGCAGGAAGTTGCGGAACGGGTCTTCTGCGTTGATGCGGCATTCAATGGCCCAGCCGTTGCGCTGCACGTCCTTTTGCGCCAGCGGCAGCTTTTCGCCAGCAGCCACGCGGATCATCAGCTCCACCAGGTCCAGGCCCGTGATGCACTCGGTCACCGGGTGCTCCACCTGCAGGCGGGTGTTCATCTCGAGGAAATAAAAGCTCTGGTCCTTGCCGACCACGAACTCGACCGTACCGGCGCTCTGGTACTTCACCGCCTTGGCCAGCGCCACGGCCTGCTCGCCCATGGCCTGCCGTGTCGCGTCGCTGATGAAGGGCGATGGCGCTTCCTCGATCACCTTCTGGTGGCGCCGCTGGATCGAGCATTCGCGCTCGTTCAGGTAGATCACATTGCCGTGCGCGTCGCCGATCAGCTGGATCTCGATGTGCCGGGGTTCTTCGACAAACTTCTCGATGAAGACCCGGTCGTCACCAAAACTGTTGCGTGCCTCGTTGCGGCAACTGGTGAAACCTTCCAGCGCTTCCTTGTCGTTGTACGCCACCCGCAGGCCCTTGCCACCACCACCGGCACTGGCCTTGATCATGACCGGATAGCCGATGCTTTTGGCAATCTCCACGGCCTTCTCGGCGGTTTCAATCGCGTCGTTGACGCCGGGAATACAGTTCACCCCAGCTTTGCCCGCCAGCTTCTTCGATTCGATCTTGTCGCCCATGGCAGCAATCGAATAGTGCTTGGGACCGATGAAGGTGATGCCGGCTTCTTCCACGCGCTTTGAGAAGTCGGCGTTTTCACTCAAAAAGCCATAGCCCGGGTGCACCGCCTGCGCGCCGGTCTGCTTGCAGGCGGCGATGATTTTTTCGGCCTGCAGATAGCTGTCGCGGCTAGGTGCCGGGCCGATGTTGACGGCTTCATCCGCCAGCTCGACATGGCGCGCATCCTTGTCGGCGTCGGAATACACCGCCACCGTCTGGATGCCCATCTTGCGGGCAGTGAGGATGACGCGGCAGGCAATTTCGCCGCGGTTGGCAATAAGGATTTTTTTAAACATGAGCGTTGCTCCGTAACGAGTTTGGCAAGCGGGCGCCGCGGAACCGGCTTCGCCGGGCCGCAGGGGCCGCCCCGGAGGGGATACGGCTCGCGCGTTGTGAGCCGAGAAGGGGGGAATTCATAGCGGAATGTTGCCGTGCTTGCGCCACGGGTTCTCAAGCTTCTTGTCTTTCAGCATCACCAGCGAGCGACAGATACGCTTGCGGGTTTCGTGCGGCAGGATCACGTCGTCAATGAAGCCGCGCGCACCGGCCACAAACGGGTTGGCAAAGCGCGCCTTGTATTCGGCTTCTTTTGCGGCCAGTTTTTCCGGGTCGCCCTTGTCTTCGCGGAAGATGATCTCCACCGCACCCTTGGCGCCCATCACCGCAATTTCGGCATTCGGCCAGGCGAAGTTGACGTCGCCGCGCAAGTGCTTGGAGGCCATCACGTCGTACGCGCCGCCATAGGCTTTGCGCGTGATGACGGTGATCTTGGGCACCGTGCATTCGGCATAGGCGTACAGCAGCTTGGCGCCGTGCTTGATGATGCCACCGTACTCCTGGCTGGTGCCGGGCATGAAGCCGGGCACATCGACAAAGGTGATGACCGGAATATTGAAGGCATCGCAAAACCGTACAAAGCGCGCCGCCTTGATGGAGCTCTTGATGTCCAGGCAACCCGCCAGCACCAGCGGCTGGTTGGCCACAATGCCGACCGACTGGCCTTCCATGCGGGCAAAGCCGATGATGATGTTCTTGGCGTACTCGGGCTGGATTTCAAAAAAATCACCGTCGTCCACCGTCTTGACGATCAGCTCCTTCATGTCATAGGGCTTGTTCGGGTTCTCGGGCACCAGCGTGTCCAGGCTCAGGTCCATGCGCCCGGCCGGGTCGGCACTGGGGCGCACCGGCGCTTTCTCGCGGTTGTTGAGCGGCAGGTAGTTGTAGAGGCGGCGCAACATCAGCAGCGCCTCGACGTCGTTCTCAAACGCCAGATCGGCCACGCCACTGCGGGTGGTGTGGGTGATGGCGCCGCCCAGTTCCTCAGCGCTGACCTCTTCGTGCGTCACGGTCTTCACCACCTCGGGGCCGGTGACGAACATGTAAGAGCTGTCTTTCACCATGAAGATGAAGTCGGTCATGGCCGGTGAGTACACCGCACCGCCCGCGCTGGGCCCCATGATCATGCTGATCTGCGGAATCACGCCGCTGGCCATCACGTTGCGCTGGAACACATCGGCATAGCCACCCAGCGATGCCACGCCTTCCTGGATGCGGGCGCCGCCAGAGTCGTTGAGGCCGATCACCGGCGCGCCGACCTTCATGGCCTGGTCCATCACCTTGCAGATCTTTTCGGCATGCGCCTCGCTGAGTGCGCCACCGAACACGGTGAAGTCCTGGCTGAACACAAACACCAGGCGGCCGTTGATCATGCCGTAGCCGGTGACCACGCCGTCGCCGGGCACCTTGTTGTTTTCCATGCCGAAGTCGGTGCAGCGGTGCTCGACAAACATGTCCCACTCTTCGAAGGTGCCCTCGTCCAGCAAAAGTTCCAGCCGCTCGCGCGCCGTCAGCTTGCCCTTGCCGTGCTGCGCGTCGATGCGCTTCTGGCCGCCGCCCAAGCGTGCGGCTGCACGCTTTTTCTCAAGTTGTTCAAGAATGTCTTGCATGATTCGTTCTCAAGTTTCCGTTCGCCCTGAGCCAGTCGAAGGGCTGGGATGATGATTCGCAGAGGCTTCGACAGGCTCAGCCCGAACGGGGTTGGAGGGTTGAAGGGGTTGATAAAGGGAAATCAATTGACGGGCGGCGGTACTGGCTGGCAACCGGCCGTTCAGTACCCGCGCGATCGTCGTATCAAGCTGTGCACGGACTGGCGCATGGGCACGGAACTGTTGCTTGAGCCCCGCGTCAATCCGCTCCCACATCCACGCGAGCGACTGCTGGCGTCGGCGCTCTGCCAAGCGGCCATCGCGCTTCTGCAGGTCGCGGAACTGCGTCACCGCCGCCCAAAAGGCATCGACACCCTTGTTGTGCAGCGCGCTGAGCTGCAGCACGCGCGGGTGCCAGTGCCGGTCGAACGTGGCGGCCTGTTCCTTGCCCATGGCGTTGTTGACGAGGCCAAACAAACGCATGGCCGAGGTGATCTGCGCTTCGGCCCGCATTGCGGCGTCGGCGTCCAGATCGGCCTTGTTGATCAGCACCAGATCGGCCAGCTCCATCACGCCCTTCTTGATGGCCTGCAGGTCGTCGCCGGCGTTGGGCAGTTGCATCAGCACAAACATGTCGGTCATGTTGGCCACGGCAGTTTCACTCTGACCCACACCCACGGTTTCGACAATCACCACGTCGTACCCGGCGGCCTCGCACACCAGCATGGCCTCGCGGGTCTTTTCAGCCACGCCGCCGAGCGTGCCGCTGCTCGGACTCGGACGGATGTAGGCGCGCTCGTGGACAGAGAGCTTCTCCATCCGCGTCTTGTCGCCCAGGATGGAGCCGCCCGACACGCTGGAGGATGGATCAATGGTCAGCACCGCTACCCGGTGGCCCTGCTCGATCAGGTAGAGGCCCAGCACCTCGATGAAGGTGGATTTGCCCACGCCCGGTACGCCGCTGATGCCGATGCGAAACGATTGGCCGGTGTGCGGCAACAAGGCAGTGAGCAATTCATCGCCCTGCGCGCGGTGGTCGGCACGGGTGGATTCGAGCAGGGTGATGGCTTTGGCGATGGCGCGGCGTTGGGGGACGGCGTCACCACCCAAAACCGCTTCTAGCAACTCAGCCGTTCGCCCTGAGCTTGTCGAAGGGCTTGTCTCCTCCATCCGCCCATCCTGCGCTTGTGCAGGGGCTTCGACCCCTTCGATAGGACTCAGGACAGGCGGCTCAGCCCGAACGGTGGGATTGGAGCGAGCCAAGTGCTTGATTAATTCCCAATCACCCCGAATCAGCGCCTCTTTCTTCGCCCGCGACCAACCCTTGATTTGCTGCTCGAACGCAATCGCACTTTCGCGTGTCTCGAACTCTCCCTGCCAAACCAGTTCGACCGGCTTGCGCGTCGACGTATAGCCAATCACACCTGCGCCATGCTGCTGCATGCGTACATCGAGGTCATCCGTGTGCCCGCAGTAGTACGAGCCGTCTGAACACTTCAGCAGATAAACGAAAAAGGGCTTCACGTGGTTTTAAGGAAGAGGCTTCGACGGGCTCAGCCCGAACGGGTTATGCATCACTTCAGCGCAGCCTTGATCTGCTCCAGCACATCCTTGGCACTGGCCGGAATCGGCGTGCCCGGGCCGTAGATGCCCTTCACGCCCGCCTCGTACAACATCTCGTAGTCCTGCCTTGGAATCACGCCGCCGACGAACACGATGATGTCGTCGGCGCCCTGCTTTTTCAGCTCTTCAATGATGGCGGGGACCAGCGTCTTGTGGCCGGCGGCCAGTGTGCTCACACCCACTGCGTGCACATCGTTCTCGATGGCCTGGCGGGCGCATTCCTCGGGCGTCTGGAACAGCGGGCCCATGTCCACGTCAAAACCCAGGTCGGCAAACGCCGTGGCCACCACCTTGGCACCGCGGTCGTGGCCGTCCTGGCCCAGCTTGCTGATCATCACGCGCGGCCGGCGGCCGTGGGCTTCGGCGAATGCGTTGATCTCGGTCTTGAGGTTTTCCCAGCCTTCGGCTGAGTCATAGGCTGCTGCATACACACCGGTCACCTTTTGTGTATCGGCGCGGTGGCGCCCGTAAACTTTCTCCAGCGCATCGCTCACCTCGCCCACCGTGGCGCGCAGGCGGATGGCTTTGATGCTCAGGTCGAGCAAATTACCGCCACCCTTCTCTGCGGCGGCGGTCAGTGCGTCCAACGCGGCCTGCACAGCGGCACCGTCGCGCTGGGCCTTGATGACTTTCAGACGGGCGATCTGGCCGTCGCGCACTGCGACGTTGTCGATGTCGCGGGCGTCCACTGCGTCTTCAGTTTTGAGCTTGTATTTGTTGACACCGACGATCACGTCTTTGCCGCTGTCGATGCGCGCCTGCTTTTCAGCCGCGGCCGCCTCAATCTTGAGCTTGGCCCAACCGCTGTCCACCGCCTTGGTCATGCCGCCCATGGCTTCGACTTCTTCAATGATGGCCCAGGCGGCGTCGGCCATGTCCTGGGTGAGTTTCTCCATCATGTAGCTCCCGGCCCACGGGTCCACCACATGGGGGATGTGGGTTTCCTCCTGGATGATGAGCTGGGTGTTGCGGGCAATGCGTGATGAAAACTCCGTGGGCAGTGCGATGGCCTCGTCGAAGCTGTTGGTGTGCAGGCTTTGTGTGCCGCCAAATACGGCCGCCATGGCTTCAATGGTGGTGCGCACGATGTTGTTGTAGGGGTCCTGCTCGGTCAGGCTCCAGCCCGAAGTCTGGCAGTGCGTGCGCAGCATCAGCGATTTGGGGCTCTTGGCGTTGAAGCCCTTCATGATGCGGCACCACAGCAGCCGCGCGGCACGCATCTTGGCGACTTCGAGGTAGAAGTTCATGCCAATCGCCCAGAAGAAGCTCAGGCGGCCGGCAAAGTCGTCCACGTCCAGGCCCTTGCCCAGCGCCGTCTTCACGTACTCCTTGCCATCGGCCAGCGTGAAGGCCAACTCCAGCGCCTGGTTGGCGCCCGCCTCCTGCATGTGGTAACCCGAGATCGAGATCGAGTTGAACTTGGGCATTTTTTTTGCCGTGTACTCGATGATGTCGCCGATGATGCGGATGCTGGGCGCCGGCGGATAGATGTAGGTGTTGCGAACCATGAACTCCTTGAGGATGTCGTTCTGGATGGTTCCACTCAACTGCGCCTGCGGCACGCCCTGCTCTTCGGCCGCCACCACGTAGCCGGCCAGCACGGGCAGCACGGCGCCGTTCATCGTCATCGAGACGCTGACCTTGTCCAGCGGGATCTGGTCGAACAGGATCTTCATGTCCTCCACCGAATCGATGGCCACGCCGGCCTTGCCGACATCGCCCGTCACCCGGGGGTGGTCACTGTCATAGCCGCGGTGCGTGGCGAGGTCAAACGCCACACTCACACCCTGCCCGCCTGCCGCCAGCGCCTTGCGGTAGAAGGCGTTGGACTCTTGCGCGGTGGAAAAACCGGCGTACTGCCGGATCGTCCACGGTCGCACTGCATACATGGTGGCCTGCGGCCCGCGAATGAAAGGCTCAAAACCCGGCAGCGTGTTGGTGTGCGGCAGCCCCTGCAGGTCTTCGGCCGTGTACAGCGGCTTGACACTGATGCCGTCGGGCGTGTGCCAGTTCAGCGCGTCCACATCGCCACCGGGGGCTGATTTGGCGGCCGCCTTGGCCCAGGCCTCGAGACTGGAAGGAGTGAACACAGGGGGAACAGCAGGGTTTTTGGGGCTCATGGCGCAGTAGGTACGGGCGGATGCGGTGGAAACGCAAAAACAGAACGAGGCAACAGCCAAGAAACGGGCAACAGATGCGCTCCGTGCGGGCTCAGTCAGGTTGTACGCCTGCTTCAGGACTTGCTTCGGAATTCGCTGAAAATTTTACATCATTTATAATTATTGATGCAAAATTCAGTTTCAAGTAAGATCAAAACCTTTCCCGCCCCCACCGGCATCCATCATGGATGGCCGCCGGCGGGCCGCCCGTGCGGGCGAATCCTTTGTACATGACGATCTGACCACCCATGGCTGCTGTTTCACTCACCCCGCGAGCACTTTATGAGGAAGTGGCCGAGCTGCTGCGCCAGCGCATCTTCAACCGCGAGCTCACCCCCGGCAGCTGGATCGACGAACTCAAGCTCGCCGAGGAGTACGGCATCAGCCGCACCCCCCTGCGCGAGGCGCTGAAAGTGCTGGCCACCGAAGGACTGGTGACCATGAAGGTGCGCCGGGGTGCCTACGTGACAGAGGTCTCTGAACGCGACCTGACCGATGTGTACCACCTGCTGGCCCTGCTGGAGAGCGATGCTGCCGGCGTGGTGGCCACCCAGGCCACCGACGCGCAGCTCAAGGAACTGCAGGCGCTGCACAACGAACTGGAAAAATCCACCCGCGACCGCGAGCGTTTCTTCGAAATCAATGAGAAGTTCCACATGCGGCTGCTGGAAATCGCCAACAACCGCTGGCGCGACCAGATGGTCGCCGACCTGCGCAAGGTGATGAAGCTCAACCGGCACAACTCGCTGCTCAAGAGCGGGCGCATCGAGGAATCGCTGGCCGAACACCGTGCCATCATGGCCGCGCTGGCCACACGCGACGCCGAGGCCACGGCCCGGCGCATGCAGGAGCATTTCAGGAGCGGGCTGGAGGCTGCGGCTTAAGGCTGCGGCAAGACTGCGCAAAACGCCGGCCCGGCAAAGCAGGCATGCCAACGGACGGTGGCGCGGCCCCGTCAGGCGTGCGACTTCGCCTCCCAGTGCTGCAGTACTTTTCCGTGCTTGTCCACACTCTCGAGCAGGACCTGAAATCCCCACAGCCGCGCGACATGCTTTAGCACCTCCTGGACCTCGTCTGCCAGTGGCCTGTCGTTGTGGCGGGTATGGCGCAAGGTCAGGGAGCGGTCACCGCGCACGTCCACATTCCAGACCTGGATGTTGGGCTCCCGGTAGCTCAGGTCAAACTGGCGCGACAGCGCCTCGCGCACATGGCGGTAACCCGCATCGTCGTGAATCGCCGCCACTTCGAGTTGTGTGTCACTCGCATCATCGACCACGGAAAAAAGCCGAAGCTCGCGCATCAGGTGCGGCGAGAGGTATTGCCCGATGAAACTCTCGTCCCTGAAGTGACGCATGACGTGATCCAGTGTCTTGCGCCAGTCTGAGCCGGCGATGTCAGAAAACCATTGCCGGTCCTCGTCGGTGGGTGCCTGGCAAATGCGCTTGATGTCGCTGAACATCGCAAACCCCAGCGTGTAGGGGTTGATGCCGCTGTAGCCCGGGTGCGTCACCGGTGGCTGGTAAATGACGTTGGTGTGGGACGTCAGGCATTCGATCATGAAGCCATCGGTCAGCAGGCCCTCGTCGTACAGGGCATTGAGCAGGGTGTAGTGCCAGAACGTGGCCCAGCCTTCGTTCATGATCTGCGTCTGCCGCTGCGGGTAGAAGTATTGCGCGATCTTGCGCACGATGCGAACCACTTCGCGCTGCCAGGGCTCCAGAAGAGGCGCGTTCTTCTCGATGAAATAAAGAATGTTTTCCTGTGGCTCCGGTGGAAAACGACGACTGACTGTTTCAGCCTGCTTCTCTGCTGACCGGGGTACCGTGCGCCACAGGTCATTGATCTGCTGCTGCAGATAGGTCTCGCGGTCCTTGCGGCGCGCCTCCTCTTCCGCCAGCGACAACTTCTGCGAGCGCCGGTAGCGATCCACGCCATGGCTCATCAGCGCGTGGCAGGAGTCGAGCAATTGCTCGACGGCCTCCCAACCGTGGCGCTCCTCGCATTCGGTGATGTAGGCCCGCGCATAGACCAGGTAGTCGATGATCGAGCCGGCATCGGTCCACATGCGGAACAGGTAGTTGCCCTTGAAGAAGGAGTTGTGCCCATAGCAGGCATGCGCCATCACCAGCGCCTGCATCGGCATCGTGTTCTCCTCCATGAGGTAGGCGATGCAAGGATCCGAATTGATCACGATTTCGTAGGCCAGCCCCATCTGTCCGCGGCGGTAACTTTTTTCCGTCGCAATGAACTGCTTGCCGAACGACCAGTGCCGGTAACTCACCGGCATGCCGACAGATGCATAGGCATCGATCATCTGCTCGGCGGTGATCACCTCGAGCTGGACTGGATAAGTGTCCAGACCGAACGAGCGGGCCACCCGGGCGATTTCCGTGTGGTAGGTCTCGATCAGTTCGAACGACCAATCGGACGGACACGGCAGGCATTGTGTCTGGCGCGCGCCGGCAGAACGATCCGGCGGCGGCACCGGGGCGGCCGATCGGGATTCAGTAGGTGTCATGTGCTGGCGCCCTTCCTGAACAGCTCGCGAAACACCGGATAGATCTCTGCAGGGGTGCTGATCTTGCGCATGGCGAAGTTTTCGTTTGCAGCCAGAATCCGGTCGTACTCCTCCCACAGGTTCTGGCTTTCCTCACCAACCTGCACATAGGCGAAATACCGGGCCAACGGAAGCAACTTGTCCGCCAGCAATTCACGGCACCTGGCCGAGTCATCGTGCCAGTTGTCACCGTCTGAAGCCTGGGCCCCATAGATATTCCAGTCCGACGACGGGTAACGCGCCTGGATGATCTGGTGCATCAGCATCAAGGCACTCGACACCACCGTACCACCCGTTTCAGTCGACCGGAAAAACTCCTCCTCGGACACCTCGGCGGCCTGGGTGTGATGGCGAATGAAGATGACATCGGTCCTCTGGTAATGCCGCCTGAGAAACAGGTAAAGCAGGATAAAAAACCGTTTGGCAATGTCCTTGCGGGCTTCATCCATCGAACCCGAGACATCCATCAGGCAAAACATCACGGCCTTGGCAGCAGGCAGCGGCACCCTGACGCGGTTGCGGTAACGCAGGTCAAACGGATCGAAGAACGGAATCGTCTTGAGCAGCCGAGCAAGCGCCTCGATCTGCATTTTCAGCGCGGCGATCTCCTGCGGCGGCGGGCCCGAGCTCTGGCGCAATGCTTCGGCCAGCCGGGCTTCGAGCTCGCGCAACTGGCGCCGGGCCTCACCACCCAGGGCGATGCGCCGGCTCAGTGCCACCCGCATCGAACGCACCACATGCAGGTTGGTCGGCGTGCCCTCGGACATGAAGCCGGCGCGCCGCGACTTCCATTCCGGCGCATCGGGCAGAAGCTGGGTCCGCACCAGATGCGGCAGCGCCAGATCATCAAAGAAGTACTGCATGAACTCTTCGCGCGTGATGCGGAACACGAAATCGTCTTCGTCGGTGCCGTCCTGTCCGGCACCAGGCCCCGGCCCGCTCGCACCACCGCCCTGCGGCCGTTCGATGCGATCACCGCTGACGTATTCACGGTTACCCGGATGGACCATCTCACGGATGCCACCAGGGCCATGGCCAAACACAGGCTCGGACACATCGCGCCGCGGCAGCGTGATGTCCTCGCCCTGCTCGATGTCCTGAATGCTGCGGCCTGCGACCGCACGGCGAACGGCTTCCCGGATCTGCTCGCGGAAGCGGCGCAAAAAGCGGTCGCGGTTGCCGATGGACTTGTTCTTGCCCGACAAGCGCCGGTCAATGACTTGCTGGAGCATGCTGATCTCCGGTCTGATGCCGATGGCGCTGCTGCAACACGCCAGGCGCGTCAGGAACTCTTGCGAACCCGCAGGTACCAGTCACACAACAGACGGACCTGCCGCGTGGTGTAGCCCTTGTCGACCATGCGGTTGACGAAGTCCTCGTGTTTCTGCTGCTCGTCCGCGCTGGCTTTGGCATTGAACGAGATCACCGGCAGCAGGTCTTCGGTGTTCGAGAACATCTTCTTCTCGATCACGGTCCGCAGCTTCTCGTAGCTCGTCCACGTAGGGTTCTTGCCCGCATTGTTGGCCCGCGCACGCAGCACGAAGTTGACAATTTCGTTGCGGAAGTCTTTCGGATTGCTGATGCCTGCCGGCTTTTCGATTTTCTCCAGCTCGGCATTCAGCGATGAGCGGTCGAAAATCTCGCCGGTGTCGGTATCCCGGTATTCCTGGTCCTGGATCCAGAAGTCGGCGTAGGTGACGTAGCGGTCGAAAATATTCTGGCCGTACTCCGAATACGACTCCAGATAGGCGGTCTGGATTTCCTTGCCGATGAACTCGGCATAACGCACCGCCAGCGTTTCCTTGATGAAGGCCAGGTACTTCTGCTCGATTTCAGGCGGAAACTGTTCGCGCTCGATCTGCTTTTCCAGCACATACATCAGGTGCACCGGATTGGCGGCAATTTCTGTGGAATCAAAATTGAACACCTTGGACAGTATCTTGAAGGCAAAACGCGTCGAGATACCGTTCATGCCTTCGTCCACGCCGGCGTAATCCCGGTATTCCTGATAGCTCTTGGCTTTCGGGTCAGTGTCTTTCAGGTTCTCGCCGTCATACACCTGCAGCTTGCTGAACATGCTGGAATTCTCCGGTTCCTTCAGGCGCGTCAGCACCGCAAATTGCGCCATCATCTTCAGCGTGCCGGGCGCACAGACCGCGTTCATCAGCGAGGAATTGCGGATCAGTTTCTCGTAGATTTTCACCTCTTCAGAGACACGCAGGCAGTACGGCACCTTGACGATGTAGATCCGGTCGAGGAAGGCCTCGTTGTTCTTGTTGCTCTTGAAAGCCGTCCATTCGCTTTCGTTGGAGTGCGCCATCACAATACCGTCGAACGGAATGGCCCCAAAGCCTTCGGTGCCCTTGAAGTTGCTCTCCTGGGTGGCCGTGAGCAGCGGATGCAGCACCTTGATGGGCGCCTTGAACATCTCGACGAATTCGAGCAGGCCCTGATTGGCCAGGCACAGGCCACCGGAATAGCTGTAGGCGTCCGGGTCGTCCTGGGCATAGGTTTCCAGCTTGCGGATGTCGATCTTGCCGACCAGGGACGAGATATCCTGGTTGTTCTCATCACCGGGTTCGGTCTTGGCAATGGCGCACTGCTTCAGGATGGAAGGGAAACGCTTGACGACGCGGAACTTGCGGATGTCTCCGCCGTATTCCTCGAGGCGCTTGACGGCCCACGGTGAAATCACCCGCTGCAGGTAGCGCGGTGCCACGCCATACTGGGACTCGAGCACCGGCGTGTCTTCAGCGTTGTTGAACAGGCCCAGCGGCGACTCGTTGACGGGTGAACCTTTCAATGCATAAAAAGGCACCTGCTCCATCAGTTGCTTGAGCCGCTCGGCGATCGACGACTTGCCACCGCCGACTGGCCCGAGCAGATACAGGATCTGCTTTTTCTCCTCCAGGCCCTGCGCGGCATGGCGGAAATAGGACACCACCTGCTCGATCGGATCCTCGAGCCCGTAGAAGTCGCGGAATGCCGGATAAATCTTGATGATCTTGTTGCCGAACAAACGGGACAGGCGCTGGTCATGACGGGTATCGACCATCTCCGGCGCGCCAATGGCCGCGAGAATCCGCTCGGCTGCGGTCGCATAGACCAGAGGGTCTTTCCTGCAGGCATCGAGGTACTCCTCGATGGACAGTTCTTCTTCTCGCGTCTGTTCGTAACGCGCCAGAAAATTGCGGACGACATCCATAGGACCTCCTGCGCAAGCAGCAACTCAAGGTACATGACCCGTGGCGAAGAATCACTCCAAGGTTACCGCGCTGTGACTCGAATGTACACCTCGTGGTGGAATAAGTCATGGACCGCCGGCGGGCCATAAAGTTCCGTGGAGCCTTGCCTGTTTTTGCACGGTACTTCCCCTGTCAACGCGACTGCAGAACGCCTAGTCAACGCACAAATTGTGCAGACGCCTTGTCACCACCCGCAACATGGCAAAGATGTACGCCCGTCAGGCCGGCCGCTCCGCGCGGAGCACCGGGGGCACTGGCCTGCCGGTGACCAGAAACACGCCCGGAAGAATCAGCAGCGCTCCCGCCAGGTGGTGCCAGCCCGGTGGTTCACCCAACACCCACGCAGCCCCGGCAGCATAGAGCGGGCCGAGGTACAGCGACACCGCGACGCGACTGGCGCCCAGCACTTTCTGCGCCCAGCCGTAAATCCAGTACGCCCCCAGGCCAGGCACCAGTGCCGCCACCACCACCAGCCACAGGGCCGGCCAGCCCCACTGCGTCATGCCGGGTTGCTGCAGTTCCCACGCCGTGAACGGCAGCAGCACCATCACACCACCGGTGCAGATCGCCGCCAGCCGCGCGGTGGCACTCAATGGACTGGACCATTTTTTCTGCAGCAGCGCATAGCCCGCCCATGCCACGGTGGCGGCCAGGATCCACGCATCACCCGATACAAACTGCACGTCGGCCAGCGCCATCCAGTGCCCCTTGACCACCACGTGCAGCACACCGCCGAGCGCGAGCACCACGCCGAAAACCTGCCGCAACACAAAACGCTCACCCAACCACAGCACCGCACCGATACCGATCAGCACAGGCGACGCCGAATAGATCAGCGAGATGTTCATGGCACCGGTCGAGCGGGCTCCCTGGTATACCCAGGCGCCGCAGATCAGCATGCCCAAGGTGCCCAGCACCAGGTACTGGCCCCACACGCTGACCAGATGCCGGCGCTGCTGCCAAAGTTCGCCCTGCGCGAGTGCCAGAAGCACCAGGGCCGCGAGTCCCCATCGACCCAGTGCCAGCAGATAAGGCCCGATGATGCCGGGCGCCTTGCGCGCCACGATGTAGTTGATGGCCCACAGCGCAGGCACCAGCCACACCAGGGTCAGGGCCAGCCGGGTCTGCCGGGCAGCCGCATCAGGCATGCACGGCTTCCGATGAGGATTCGAAAGGCAGCGAAGCGGCATGCGCACGGTCCATCACAGCATGCGGAGCCCGGTCGCGCAGGGTGTGGTCGCTCCAGACCTGGCGCCAGCGTCGTGCCCCGGGCAAGCCGTTGCGCAGGCCCAGCATGTGGCGTGCGATGGCACTCCACGGCGTGCCGTGGTCGCGCTTTTCACGCAGCATGTAATCGCACATCGCCAATTCAACCTGTTCCCGGGTCTGGCTTTCATGCGGCGCCAGGGTGGCGTTGGGCGCCAGAAACTGACGGTCCCACGAGGCAAGCCACCACGGGTTGTGATAAGCCTCGCGGCCTATCATCACGCCGTCGAGTTCCTCCAGTTGGGCTGCCACCTGCTCGCTGGTGGTGATGCCGCCGTTGATGCAAAGGGTGAGCCCCGGAAACTCGCGTTTGAGCTGGTGCACGAAGTCATAACGCAAGGGTGGAACCTCGCGGTTCTCCTTGGGGCTGAGGCCTTTGAGCCACGCATTTCGCGCATGGACGATGAACACCTTGCAGCCGGCTTCACTGACCGTGCCGACAAAGTCGCGCACAAACCCGTAGCTTTCACCCTTGTCGATGCCAATGCGATGCTTGACGGTGACAGGCACGCTCACCACATCGAGCATGGCCTTCACGCCATCAGCGACGAGTTGCGGCTCGGCCATCAGGCAGGCACCGAACGAGCCTCGCTGCACCCGCTCACTGGGGCAGCCGCAATTGAGGTTGATTTCGTCGTAGCCCCACTGCTCGCCCAGCTGCGCGCTGCGCGCCAGATCGGCCGGCTCACTGCCGCCCAGTTGCAGGGCCACAGGGTGCTCTTCGGCATTGAACCGCAGGTGGCGGGGCACGTCGCCATGGATCAGCGCCCCGGTGGTGACCATCTCGGTGTACAGCAGGGCACGCGAAGACAGCAGGCGATGGAAGTAGCGGCAGTGGCGATCGGTCCAGTCCATCATCGGCGCCACGCTCATGCGCCAGGGCACCTGCGCGTGCGCTGAACGGGAAGGCAGTGGGGGCACGGACGAATCGGTCATTCCGCATTTTCCCAGAAACACGCGCCTTGCCTCTGGCACCGGAAGTTCAGCCACGGTTAACATGGGAAAACCACTGTCCGTCACGACTTGACGCTGACGGTTCACCGATACACCTCTGATGAAGCCGCGCAGGACCCCCGCATGAGAACCCTGTCCTTACTGCTCACCCCTTCCGTGGCACACCCGCCACGGGCTCGTCACCACCGCTCCAGCAGATGGCTGCTGGCGCTGGCCGTTGCCGGACTGGTCGCGTGCACCTCTGTGCCGCTGCCGCCGTGGACGCCACCGGCGACGCGACCCTCCGGCAGCCCCGCCCCCATCGCTTCATCCCAGGCGACGCAGCCCATGCAGGAGTCACCCGGCATTCGGGTCACCCCTGTGTTGCCCCAGACGCCGCTGTATCCGGGGCCTGCACCCATCGCGGCTACAGCCTCGCCCGCGCTGGCCGCACCGCCTTACAGTGCCGCCGTGGCGGCACGCTTTCCGGCACCCGCGGTGATCTACAGCACACCGGGGCTTCAGTCGGGCCGCACCAGCTACACCACCGCCGGCGAGATGCAGGCGTGGCTGCGCGAGCAGGCCAGCGCCGCCTCCCGCGCGGGCATCAAGTCGGCCGTGCTGTCCATCGGGTCATCGCAGCGCGGTGAGCCCATCGAAGCCCTGCTGCTGGCGCGTGCCGCCGGCACGGACCCTGCCGCCGTGGTTGCCAACGGGCACCCGACCGTGTTGCTGGTCGGCCAGCAGCACGGTGATGAGCCTGCCGGCAGCGAGGCACTGCTCATCATCGCCCGGGAACTGGCACAGGGGCTGCTGCAACCGGTGCTGGACCGCGTCAACGTGATCATCGTGCCGCGCGCCAACCCGGACGGCGCTGCCAGCGACCGGCGCGTCACGGCCAACGGCCTGGACATGAACCGCGACCACCTGCTGCTCAGCACGCCGGAAGCCCAGTCGCTGGCCAGGCTCCATCGCGATTACCACCCCACGGTGATGGTGGATTCGCATGAATATACGGTGGTGGGCCGCTACCTCGAGAAATTCGGAACCATCCAGAAATTCGACGCGCTGTTTCAGTACGCGACCACAGCCAACCTGCCGGAATTCCTGACCAAGGCGTCCGAAGAGTGGTACCGCCGGCCGATGCTGGCAGCACTTAAATCCCAGGGCCTGAGCAGCGAGTGGTACTACACCACGTCCACCGATCTGACGGACAAGAAAATCTCCATGGGTGGGGTGCAACCGGACACCGGTCGCAACGTCAATGGCCTGAAAAACGCCGTCAGCCTGCTGGTTGAGACGCGGGGCGTGGGCATCGGGCGGCTGCACCTTCAGCGCCGTGTCCACACCCATGTCACCGCCATCACCAGCGTGCTGGCCAGCACCGCGCAGCGCGCCAGCGAGCTGGGCCAGCTCCGACCCTACCTTGAGAAAGACACCAGCGCACAAGCCTGCAAGGGCGAGGCGGTGATCGAGGCCGGCGCCACGCCGGCGCGCTACGAACTCATGATGCTGGACCCGGCCACAGGCGCAGACCGCCCGGTGATGGTGGACTGGGACTCTTCCCTCGCACTGCGTTCGCTCCGGACCCGGGCCAGGCCTTGCGGCTACTGGCTGGCAGCCGGCTCGACCGGCGCCGTGGAGCGGCTGCGCCTGCAAGGTGTGCAGGTCATGCGCGTGGTCGAGGCGGGCTCGATGCTGGGCGACAGCTACCAGGAAACCGGTCGCTCCGAAGGCGAGCGCCAGGATGTGCGTGGCAAGATCCCGGGCAACGGGGCGGCTGCCGAGCCCACCATCAAGGTACAAGTCAGTGTCAGCCGGGGCGTGGTGGATGTGCCCCGCGGCAGTTTTTTTGTGCCACTGAACCAGCCTCTGGCCAACCTGGCACTGGCCGCCCTGGAGCCCGACACCCAGAACAGCTTTTTTGCGAACCGCATCCTGCCGAGCCTGCAAAGCACCGTGCGCGTGATGGCCGACCCGACGGTGCGCATGGAAGAGATGCCCTGAGCCGGCAGAACGCTGTTCGGCGTTGGCGCGCGGGAGGTTCGCGTCCGACACGCACAGGCCGTTCCCGCTGATTGGCAAGAGGCTCTTTTTGCGCTTGAATGAGGGGTTCCAACGCACGAAAGGGCTGCCATGAAGAACTTTGTACTCACCCCCAAGATGCTGAGCCTGGGCGGCGTGTTCTACCCCAAGGGTTATGCCTTCATCATGTTTCCCGATGCAGAAGACGCCAGGCACGTGGCTGACGCATTCGCCGGCCAAAGCACCGACATCATGCTGCTCACGCCGGAGGACATCCTGAACAAGATCAGCCAGGTCGAGGGACACCATGCCGATCTGGCACTGCCGGGCATCGGAACGGAGAGTGCCACTGTCCGCAAATACATCGATCTGGCGCAGGATGGCGACCACGCGCTGATGGTGGCCGTCAACTCGGATGACGCCACCGAAGCGCTGATGAAGCTCGTACGCGAACGTCCGTTTTCCTATGCCCAGCGTTACCACCTGCTGGCGATTGAAGACCTCGAATAGACCATGAGCGCGGCGACAGGCGGCACGCCGTCTGGGGAGGATGGTTGTCAGGGTTTGAGGCACACTGGTGCCCATGCCTCTGAACCCGTCTGCCGCAACCGGGCCGCGCACCCGGCAGCGCATCGAACAACTGCACCTCATCCCGCACCCGGAGGGCGGCTGGTACCGCGAGGTGTTCCGGTCGTCCGAGCAGGTCACGCCCACGGACGGGCGACCTGCGCGCGCCGCCCTCACCTCCATCTATTTCCTGCTGGCGTCGGGCCAGCACTCGCGCTGGCACAAGGTGCTGTCGGACGAGGTGTGGGTGCATCTGGAAGGTGCGGCACTGGATCTCTGGACCTGGCGCGCAGATGACCAGCCGGCCGTTCACACCGTCATGGGTCCGCTGGGGCGCGACATCGATGAGGTTTCGTTCACACAGCCCCAGTGTGTCGTTCCAGCCGGCCTGTGGCAGGCAGCGCAACCGCGCCTTGAGCCCGACCAGCCGCACACCCTGGTCGCGTGCATGGTCGGCCCGGGTTTTGATTTTGCCGATTTCCAGATGATGCAGCCCGACGGCCCCGAGGTGCGGCTGATCCGGCACAGCCAGCCGCAGCTGGCACCGTGGATCTGATGGCCCATTCCCACCCTTCCAACCAGACACACCATGATTGACCTGTACTACTGGCCCACACCCAACGGATGGAAAATTTCCATCATGCTGGAGGAGTGCGGATTGCCCTACACCCTCTGCCCCATCAACATCGGCAAGGGCGAGCAGTTCTTGCCTGAATTTCTGGCCATCAGCCCCAACAACCGCATGCCAGCCATCGTGGACCATGCCCCAGCCGGGGGCGGCAAAGCCGTGGCGGTTTTCGAGAGCGGCGCCATCCTGTTGTACCTGGCCGAGAAGACCGGACGCTTCCTGCCCCCGGGCTTGCGTGAGCGCTACCAGGCGATGCAGTGGCTGATGTGGCAAATGGGCGGCTTGGGGCCCATGGCCGGACAAAACGGGCACTTCCTCCTCTACGCCCCTGAGAAGCTGCCCTACGCGATTGATCGCTATGGCAAGGAAGTGGACCGCCTCTATGGTGTGCTGGACGCCCAGCTGGATCGCACACAGGCTTTTGTGGCAGGCGCCGACTACTCGATTGCCGACATGGCCATTTTTCCGTGGGTGCGCACGCACAAGGCACAGCAGGTCGACCTCGCCCGCTTTCCGCATGTGCAGCGCTGGTACGACGCGCTGTTCCAGCGCCGGGCCGTCAAAAAAGGGCTGGACCTCGGCAAGGAACTGCGCGCGCCGGCACTGACCGATGAGGCGCGCAAGGCTCTCTTTGGCCAGACAGCCCAGAGCGTGCGTCAGGGTCAGCACCAGACGCCCTGACCGCTTGGAATTTTTCATCGACTTTTCACTTGCTTTTCCCTGATTCCCCACCTCCTCTATAAAAACCATGATCGAATTCTTCTTTGACTGCTCCAGCCCCTGGACGTACATCGCCTTTCGCAACCTCCAGCCGCTGGCCGCCGCGCTGGACGAACCCATCAGCTGGCGCCCGGTGCTGGTTGGCGGAATTTTCAACACGGTGAACAAGGGCATCTACACGGCACGGGAGGACATGAACGCCCCCAAAAACCGCTACATGCTCAAGGACGTGCAGGACAACGCCCGCGAGTACGGTTTGTCCATCAGCTTCCCGCCCAAGGTGTTCCCGGTCAACAGTGTCAAGGCCATGCGCGGCTGTATCTGGATCGCGCGGGACGACTCGGCCAGGGCCCACTACCTGCCCTTCATCGAAGCCGTGTTTGCAGCCTACTTCACGCGCGAGGAAGACATCTCGCAGGACGAGGTGCTCGCCGCCGTCTGCCAAAGCGTGGGCGTGGACGCCGAGGCATTTCTGGCCGGCATCGCAGGGGCCGATATCAAGGAGCAGCTCAAGACCAACACCGACGAAGCCATCCGCCGAGGCGCCTTCGGTGCGCCTACCTTCTTTGTGGGTGACGACATGTACTTTGGCAACGACCGCCTGCCGCTGGTGCGCTCGGCCGTATTGCGCCAGCGCGCCGCCAGCCGCACCTGAGAACAGACAAGAAAAAACCCGCCAAAGCGGGTTTTTTCAGTTTGGCGCCGGTGGGCCGAGGGCATCAGCCCATGTGCAAACCACCATTGAGCGAGAAGTCGGCGCCAGTGGCGTAGCCACCTTCATCAGAAGAAATCCACGAGATGATGGACGCGATCTCTTCCGGCTGGCCGAGCCGCTTGGCCGGAACGCCCGCGACGATTTTCTCCAGCACATCAGGGCGAATAGCCTTGACCATGTCGGTGCCGATGTAGCCCGGGCTCACGGTGTTGACAGTCACACCCTTGGCAGCCACTTCCTGCGCCAGCGCCATGGTGAAGCCGTGCAGGCCCGCCTTGGCGGTGGAGTAGTTGACCTGACCGAACTGGCCCTTCTGGCCATTGACCGACGAGATGTTGACGATGCGGCCAAAACCCGATTCGATCATGCCCTCGATGACCTGCTTGGTCACATTGAACATGCTGTTCAGGTTGGTCGAGATCACGGCGTCCCAGTCGGCCTTGCTCATCTTGCGGAACTGGCCATCGCGGGTGATGCCCGCATTGTTCACCAGCACGCTGACATGACCGTGCTCTGCCTTGACCTTGTCAAAAGCGGCCACGGTGGAATCCCAGTCACCCACGTTGCCCACCGACGCGTGAAAGGAATAGCCCAGGGCTTTCTGCTCGTCCAGCCATTTGTTGAAGTCACGGGTTGGACCGCAGCCTGCGATGACCGTGAAGCCGTCCTTGGCCAGCCGCTGGCAAATGGCGGTGCCGATGCCGCCCATGCCACCCGTTACATACGCTACTCGTTTTGTCATAGTGTTCTCCTGTTCAGTTTTTCATGCCATGAATTCAGTAGCGAAATGCAGCCGAACCAGCCCGAATTGAAAAGACGTCAAGCCGTCTGCAATCAATCTATCTGAAATTCAGCGCTCCAGTGTCAGGGCAACCCCCATGCCGCCACCGATGCACAGGCTGGCAATGCCTTTCTTCGCGTCACGGCGCACCATCTCGTGCAGCAGCGTCACCAGGATGCGGCAACCGGACGCACCGATCGGGTGGCCGATGGCAATCGCCCCGCCGTTGACGTTGACCTTGCTGGTGTCCCAGCCCATTTCCTTGTTCACGGCGCAGGCCTGTGCGGCGAAGGCTTCGTTGATCTCCAGCAGGTCGAGGTCCTGCGGCTTCCAGCCTGCGCGCTGCAGGGCCTTGGTCGACGCTGGCACCGGGCCCATGCCCATGTAGGCCGGGTCGAGGCCGGTGGTGGCATAGCTGGCAATGCGTGCCAACGGCTTGAGGCCCAGGGCCGCCGCCTTCTTGGCCGTCATCACCATCACGGCAGCTGCACCGTCATTGATGCCCGATGCATTGCCGGCCGTGACGCCGCCGGCCTTGTCAAAGGCTGGCCGCAGGCCTGCCAGGCCTTCCGCATTGGTCTTGCGGTTGATGAATTCGTCGGCGGAAAACACCACCGGATCGCCCTTCTTCTGGGGAATGCTGATGGGGATGATCTCGTCCTTGAACTTGCCGGCGTCCTGCGCCGCCGCGGCCTTGGTCTGGCTGGCCAGCGCCAGGGCGTCCTGGGACGCGCGGTCAATGCCGTATTTCTTGGCCACGTTCTCGGCCGTGATGCCCATGTGGTACTGGTTGTAGACGTCCCAGAGGCCGTCCACGATCATCGAGTCGATCATCTTCCAGTCGCCCATGCGCTGGCCGTCGCGCGAGCCGTTGAGCACGTGGGGTGAAGCACTCATGTTTTCCTGGCCGCCCGCGATCACGATTTCGCTGTCGCCGGTGGCCACCGCCTGAGCCGCCAGCATCACGGCCTTCAGGCCCGAACCGCACACGGCGTTGATGGTCAGACCTGGAATGCCATGCGGCAGGCCCGCCTTGACCACCGACTGGCGCGCCGGGTTTTGCCCGGCACCTGCCGTCAGCACCTGACCCATGATGACTTCGCCCAGCAGGTCGGCACTCAGTCCGGAACGTTCGAGCACGGCCTTGACAACGGCAGCACCCAGCTCAGTGGCCGGAATCTTGGCCAGTGAGCCACCAAATTTGCCGACCGCCGTGCGGCCTGCTGCAACGATAACGATGTCTTCCATGGGGTGATCCTTGTGATGAAGTGAGGGGGTGTGAGGGGTCAATGAGAGGTGAAGCCGCGACGCCAGAACGCAGAGGCCCTGTCAGGCCTTGGCCTTGACGTAACGGCCGGGCGCCGGCTCGATCGCCTTGTGGGTGCGGTTGCCGTAGGCCTTGGGTGCCGCAATCTGCTTGCCGGCATGGCTCTTGAGCCATGTGGCCCAGTCCGTCCACCAGCTGCCGGGGTGCTCGGTCGCGGTTTTCAGCCAGTCGGCAGACGCTGGCGGAAACTTGCCTGCAGGCAGTTTGTCGTTGGTCCAGAAACTGCGCTTTTTCTTGGCTGGCGGGTTGATGACGCCGGCAATGTGGCCCGAGGCGCCCATGACGAAGCGCTTTTTGCCAGGCAGTTGCTGCGTCGAGGCATAAGCGCCGCCGATGGGCACGATATGGTCTTCACGCGAGCCATAGATGTAGACCGGCATGTCGATCTTGCGCAGGTCGATTTTCTGCCCGCACACCACGGCCTTGCCGGGTTTGATCAGGTTGTTCTCGTAATAGGTATTGCGCAGGTACCAGGCGTAAAACGGGCCCGGCAGGTTGGTGGAGTCGCTGTTCCAGTACAGCAAATCAAACGGCGGCGGCGTTTCGCCCTTGAGGTAGTTGCCGACCACGTAGTTCCACACCAGATCGTTCGGCCGCAGGAAGCTGAAGGTGGAGGCCAGGTCCTGCCCCTTGAGCAGACCGCCCTTGCCCATTTCAGCTTCGCGGTACTTGACGGAGGTTTCGTCAATGAAAATATCGAGGATGCCGGTGTCGGTGAAGTCCAGCAGCGAGGTCAGCAGCGTGACGCTGGCCACCGGTTTTTCGCCCCGCGCCGCCAGCACGGCCAAAGCCGTGCCGAGGATGGTGCCGCCGACGCAGAAGCCCAGCGCATTGAGCGTCTTGGCACCGGTGATGTCCTGCACCACATGGATGGCCTCAATCGCGGCATGCTCGATGTAGTCGTCCCACGTCTTGTCCGACATCGACTCATCCGGATTGCGCCAGCTCACCACAAACGTGCGGTGGCCCTGCGACACCGCATAGCGGATGAAGGAGTTGTCGGGCTGCAGGTCAAGGATGTAGAACTTGTTGATGCAGGGTGGCACCAGCAGGAAGGGCTTTTCATGCACCTTGTCTGTCAGCGGCTTGTACTCCAGCAGCTGGAAGAACTCGTTTTCGAACACCACCGCACCTTCGGTAGTGGCCACATTTTTGCCCACTTCGAACACGCGCTCGTCCGTCATCGAGACATGTCCCTGGCGGATATCGTGCAGCAGGTTGGTGATGCCCTGGGCAATGCTCTCGCCCTGGGTGGCAATGGCTTTTTGCTGCGCCTCGGCATTGAGGGCCAGAAAATTGCTGGGGGCCGCGGCGGCCATCCACTGCTCCACCGCAAAACGCACCCGTGCCCGGGTTTTTTCGTCGCCTTCCACGGCTTCGGCCAGGCCCATCAGCGTACGGGCATTGAGCAGGTAAGCGGCTGCCGAGAATTTGGAGACGGGGTTGGTTTTCCAGGCGTCCGACGAAAACCGCCGGTCCGAGAAGGCGGGAGCCTCACTGCCGGCGACCAGACCCTGGTTCCACAAGGCGGCAGCCTCTTCCAGGTAACTTTTCTGCAGTGTCTGGAGCTTGGAGGCATCAAACTGCAACATCGGCGGCGCACTGCCGGACTGGGACACGCTGATCTGGGGGAAACCGGGCGGCATGCCTGCACCGGAAAAAGCACCCAAGGCCTGCTGCCAACCGGCCCCCAGGGTTTCTTGGAATTGTTGGGCCGCCTGGGCCCAGCTTGCGTCAGAATTCATGATGTCTCCTCGATCTTCTGGAGGACTCTGGAAGAGCCTCTCTTGTTGCATATCCAGTCTGATACGCGTGGCGATCCCAGTATCGTAGGATTTTCTTTTGATTTGCTGACCTGGCTCAACGATTTATGTATTTGATTGTCATTGCCTGGATTTATGTCGTGCTCTTGATGAGCGTGGCCGAAGCCACGAACAGCACGGGAACAGTCCTCGGCGCCCTGGTGACCTTTGTACTCTATGGCGTGGGTCCAGCGGCATTGGTGGTTTACCTGATGGGCACGCCTGCCCGCAACAAGGCTGTCAAAAAGCGGGAGGCCGAAGAACGCGTCCGCAGCATGACGGCTGCCGCCAGCCATGCGGAAGCGGCGCAGGAGAATGCCGCGCCTGCAAGCCCCTCAATTCCCTCAAGCCCGTCTTTGCCGTCACACCCGCCAGATGCTGGCGGCCATGCGGCCGGTGGTGCCGAAACCATTGGCGCCAGCGCTGCGGCCAGCATCGCGCCGGTGGGAAAAGAACCTTGAGGGATTGCCGACGGTGCACCACGGCGCACTGCCGTCGTTGCCATACACCTGGCTGATTCCCAACGCCGCCAGCCGCAGCCGGGCCAGAGCGGGCAGATCGGCCAGGTACTTCTCGTTGCCAGCCCCGGCCGCGCCCCCCGACGCAGCTTGGGCGACGAAACAGGCCGCTGCGGCGGGGTCGACCGCCTCGAATGCCGCTTTGACCTCAGCCCCGACCTCGAAGGCCGATGGGCCAATGCACGGCCCCAGCCAGGCCATGATGTCGGGTGCGCTTTTGGCGTGCGTCCCAGCCACGGCACGCAAGCGCGCCACGGTCGACTCCAGCACACCGGCACCGTTGGCCGTGCCGGCCAGACCGCGCCAGCCGGCGTGTGCGGCAGCAATCACGGTGCCGTCGGTCGTGGCCAAGAGCACTGGCAGGCAGTCAGCCACCATGATGGTGCAAGCCAGCCCGGCGACATCGGCCACGCAGGCGTCGGCCTCCGTACCATCCTCCGTGCAGCGTGTCAGGTGCGCCACCTCAGCGCCGTGCACCTGCCGCAGGAACACTGGCCGGGCATCTATGGCCCGCGACAGCAGCCCCCGGTTGGCACTGACATGCACTGGCATGTCGCCCACGTGGTCGCCCAGATTCAGGCTGTCCCAGGGCGCGGCCGACACTCCGCCAGCGCGGGTGGTGAAGACGGCTTTCACCCCTGCAGGCGCGGGCCAGTCGGGGATCAGCCAGCCTGCGTCCATGCCAACAGCGGCCACATGCATCAGGCCTCGTTGTCCGGGCAAGCCGACGGTTGTGCCCGCTGGAAGGCCGGCAAGGCCATGCAGGCTTCATGGGCCGCCATGGTGCGCGGCAGGCCGTCAAAGCTCACCTTGAAGCGCTGGGCATTGAAGATCTGCGGCACCAGGCAGCAATCGGCCAGCGTGGGGGTGTCGCCATAGCAGAACGTCGAAGGTGGCAACTGGGCCAGTTGGCGCTCGAAGGCCTCCAGCCCTTCCCGGCACCAGTGGCGGTACCAGGCATTTTTGGCTTCCTCGTCCACCTTCAGCACATGGACCAGGTATTTCAGGATGCGAAGGTTGTTGATGGGATGCACATCGCAGGCGATCGACTGCGCCAGCGCACGCACCTTGGCCCGGCTCGCCGCATCGGGGGGCAACAGCGGCGGCACCGGATGGGTTTCATCCAGGTACTCGATGATGGCCATCGACTGGGACAGCTTTTCACCGTCAATTTCCAGCAGCGGCACCAGGGTGTCGGCCGACAGGTTCACATAGGGCGGCTTCTTGTGGTCACCTTTGGCGATGTGCACAGGGATATAGTCGTACGGCAGGCCCTTGAGTCCCAGCGCAATTCGCACGCGGAACGAAGCGGACGAGCGGAAATAGTTGTAGAGCTTCATGCGCAAAGCATAAACCCAAAGACTGGCGCGGATGGCACAGCCGCCACCGCTGGACCGCGGGAATCGCCTTCGCGACTGACCGGCCGCCGCGCCGTGGCTACGATGCGCAGGGTCACACATTCACTTCAGCGGAGGCACCCCATGAGCACCACGACCCAACCCACCAATCACCAGATTCGCCTGGCCAGCCGGCCGGTGGGACTACCCACCCGCAGCAACTGGCAGTCCACCTCCGAGCCGGTCGCCGAACCGGGACCGGGCGGCGTGCTGGTCAAGACCCTCTACCTGTCGCTGGACCCGGCCATGCGCGGCTGGATGAACGAAGGCAAGAGCTACATCCCGCCGGTGGATATCGGCGCGGTGATGCGCGCCGGCGGCGTGGGCAAGGTCATCGCGTCGCAGAATCCCGCTTTCGCGGTGGGCGACTATGTGAACGCGGGCCTCGATGTGCAGGAGTACTGCCTGATTCCGCAGGAGCAGATCAAGCGCAGCGGCATGTTCAAGATCGACCCGCGCCTGGGCCTGACCACCTGGCTCAACGTGCTGGGCATGCCTGGCATGACCGGTTATTTCGGCTTGCTGGAAGTCGGCCAGCCCAAGGCGGGCGAGACCGTGGTCGTTTCGGGCGCGGCGGGCGCCGTCGGCCAGACGGTGGGCCAGATCGCCAAGATTAAGGGCTGCCGCGTGGTCGGCATTGCAGGGGGCAAGGCCAAGTGCGACTGGGTCGTCAAGGAGCTGGGCTTTGACGCCTGCATCGACTACAAGAACGACGACGTGCGCGCCGGCCTGAAAGAGCATTGCCCCAAGGGCGTGGACGTGTACTTCGACAACGTCGGCGGCGACATTCTCGACATGGTGCTGGCGAAAATCACGCGCGGCGCACGCATCATCATCTGCGGCGCCATCAGCCAGTACAACAACACCACGCCCGTCAAGGGCCCGGCCAACTACCTTTCGCTGCTGGTGAACCGCGCGCGGATGGAAGGCATTGTGGTGTTTGACTATGCCGACCGCTACCACCTCGGCGTGGCCGAAATGGCGGGCTACCTGAAAGCAGGCACGATGAAAAGCAAGGAAGACGTGGTCGTCGGGCTGGAGACTTTCCCGGAAACCCTGCTCAAGCTCTTCAATGGCGAGAACTTCGGCAAGCTGGTGCTGCAGGTGGCCGCCGACTGAACAGCGGCAGACCTCACCTGGCGTTGCGAACCAGACGAACCGCACCCGGGGCGGACCGCGGGCTTTCGCCAGCGCCGCCATCACTGAATCCGACGTAGGTGAAATAACCCGGGCCGCTGGTGCTGATGGTCCAGTAGCGGGCCACCGGCGTGGCCGGGAAGGCGTTCGGATCAATCGCCGCCTTGCCCTCTTCCGCCTCGCGCGCCGCCACGATGCTGGCGAGCTCCTTCAGGACCGGCAGGCGCCACTGGGCCGTCGCCGAGGCGGCCGAACCGGCACGCGCGGCAGCCTCCGAGTGGCTGAAGAAAGCAGCTTGTCCCGTGCAGGTGCGCCCCTTCCAGCTCATGCCTTCAGCGCATCGGCGCCAGATCAGACCGGTTTTGCCGTCAGTGATTTCCTGACCATCCGCTGAAGCGCTGTAACGCTCCTGCGCCGAGGCATTCTGGGTGAACGACATCAAAACAAGGGCGGCTGCCCCGAGTGAACGCGAAACGTGATGCACAGACATCCTCCATCAAAGCGGGACTGGTTTGGGTCCCTGAATGCCAGGCACATAGACTTCAGGCATGTATAGGGCTGATACGTAGCGGGTTCTACCTGGTCTGGAACCCGCATGGCGCACGAAACCACCACAATCATCCTCATGATCACTGTTCATTTCATAGCCGCCGACAACGGCCACACCACCACTGTACAGGCGCAACCCGGCAAGACTCTGATGCAGGTGGCCATTTCAAACCGCATAGGCGGCATTGCCGCCGACTGCGGCGGACTGTTGAGCTGCGCCACCTGCCATGTCCATGTGTGCGAACCGCTGGCCTCGGACACCGCGCGCCTGCCACCGGCTGCCGGCGACGAAACCAGCATGCTGGAATTTGTCGCGGCGCCGCGCACCCCGCACAGCCGGCTGAGTTGCCAGATTCAGCTCACAGCCGCCATGGACGGATTGACGGTAGAGTTGCCGTTGACGCAGTACTGAACTGCGTGAACGGATGAGGCAGTATCCAGCCCGGATCATCCGGCCCGACAATCTGCCACCTACCCTCCATCGACGGACACCACGACAGGACAACCGATGATTCTCGAACTCGCCGACATCCGCATCCACCCCGGTCAGCAGGCCGCCTTCGACGAGGCCATCCAGCGCGGGATAGCCACCGTGATCTCCAAGGCCAAGGGCTTTCACGGCTACAAGGTGAACAAGGGCATTGAAAGCCCCGAGCGCTACATCCTGCAGATTTTCTGGGAGACGCTGGAAAACCATACGGTGGACTTCCGGCAGTCCCCGGCGTTCGCCGACTGGCGCGCCATTGTCGGGCCGTTCTTTGCAGGCCCGCCCACGGTGGAGCATTTCGCCCTGCTCGCCAAATCGACCTGAAGGGCGCCTGGTGCCCTTGCGGGCACCGGCGCCGTCCTGCGCGGTCAGTCCTTGGCGGCGTTGACGTGCCCGACCACCAGCTTGCTCAGCAAGCGGGAGAACTGCACCCGCTCCTCGGCATCCAGCGGGCTCAGGATGCGCTGCTGCGCACGGCTGGCGGCCCGCTTCATCTGAAGCGCCACCTGCTCGCCTTCCGGCGTGATCCACAGCAGCTTGCGACGCTTGTCGCTCGGGTCGGCCTCGCGCTTGACCCAGCCCTTGGCCTCGATCCGGCCAATCACTGAGCCGAAGGTTGCCGGGTCGAACGCCACCCGGCCAGACAGCGTGATCTGGTCCTCGCCCGGGTCGTCGATGAGGGCATTGAGAATGGCGAACTGCACGGGGGTGGCGTCGAAGGCCGCCGTCTCCTCCATGAAGATGGCCACGGCCAACTGTTGCGCCCGCCGGATCAGGTGACCGGGCGCCTCACTGAAGTTAAAACTTTTAGCCATCCCGCAAGTTTAGGGTATGTCCCGAGAAGATATATCATAAGCATACTTATCATTTAATCCAGTTTCCAAGCGTCTCGTCACACCCTCTTCTACAGCATGGCTCAGAAAACCCCCTTTCTCATCTCCGGCGGCGGCATCGGTGGCCTGGCCGCAGCCCTGGTGCTGGCACAGGACGGTCACCCGGTGACGGTGCTGGAGCAGGCACCCAGCTTCGGCGAAATCGGCGCCGGCATCCAGCTCGGGCCCAACATCTTCCGGATGTTCGACTACCTGGGCCTCACCGAGGCCATCAACCGGGTGGCGTATTTCCCGCCCGGCCTGGGCATGAACGATGTGCGTACCGGCGAGAAAGTGGTGCGCGTGCCCCTGGGCGACATGGCCCGTGCCACTTACGGCTTCCCGTATGGCGTGATCTACCGCGCCGACCTGCACCAGGTGTTCCTCGAAGCCTGCCAGGCGCAAGCCAACATCACCCTGCGCACCAACGCCCGTGTGGAGTCTTTCAGCCAGACCGCAGACGCCGTGAGCGTGCAACTGGCTGGCGGCGAGACGCTGCAGGCCGCTGCGCTGCTGGGCGCCGACGGCATGTGGAGCAAGATCCGGGAGGTCATCGTGGGCGACGGCAAACCACGCGTGTCAGGGCACATTGCCTACCGGGCGGTACTCAAGCGTGAAGATGTTCCCGCGCACCTCTGGAACGATGACGTCACGCTCTGGGGTGGCGAGAAAACCCATCTGGTGCACTACCCGTTGCGGCGCGGCGAGCTCTTCAATCTGGTGGCTGTTTTTCACAGCACCAAGTACGACGAAGGCTGGAACACCTTTGGAGACACCGCCGAACTGAACGAGCGCTTTGCGCTGGCCTGTCCGCAGGTCAGGGAACTGCTGGGCAAGATCGAGACCTGGAAAATGTGGGTGCTGTGCGACCGCGAGCCGGTGAAGAACTGGACCGACCGCCGCGTGACCCTGCTGGGCGATGCCGCCCACCCGATGCTGCAGTACCTGGCTCAAGGGGCCGGCCAGGCGATTGAAGACGCCGTGGTGCTGCGCGAAGCCTTGCGCTTCACCCGCGACGACGTGACCCTGGCCTTCCAGAAGTACCAGCAGGCCCGCTACCTGCGCACCGGCCGAGTGCAGCTCACCGCACGCTTTTACGGCGACATCTACCATGCCGCCGGGGTGCAGCGTGAGCTGCGCAACCAGATGTTCCAGAGTGGCACTGAAAGCGCGGGTTTTGCCGGCCTGAAATGGATGTACGACGGAATCGAGCCCTCAAAACTGTTCCAATAATGGTTTTGATGCCCTGGACACCTTGCAGACGCCATGAACCCCCTCGCGCACCATCTTCGCCAGCGACTGGCCTTCCGGGCGGTGCTGTTCGTGCTTTATGCGCTGACGCTGGGCATTCAGGGTCACCCGGCCCGCGCTGAAAGCGGTTCAGGCGTTGCATCGGCCCCAGCGGCCTGGCCCACCCGGCCTGTCAGAATCCTGGTGGGCTTTCCGGGGGGATCCACCCCCGACATGGCAGCGCGCACCCTGGCTGAGCCCTTGGCCAAGGCGCTGGGCCAGCCGGTGATCGTGGACAACCGGCCCGGCGCCTCTGGCAACATCGCCGCCGATCAGGTGGCCAAGGCCACGGACGACCACACGCTGGGCGTCGTCATCAATGGCAACCTGACATCGGCCAAACAGCTTTATGCCAGGCTGCCTTACGACCCGGACCGTGACTTCGCCTACATCTCCCTGCTGACGACCGCACCGCTGGTGCTGGTGGCGCCCGCCAGCCTGCCCGGCGGTGCCGAGTTTTTTGCCGCAGCACGCCGTGCCGGCGGCCAGTGGAATTACGGTTCGGTGGGCAACGGCTCGGTCGCCCATCTGGGCATGGAACTCATCAAAAGCCGGGCACAGGGCCTGACCGCCGAACACATTCCCTTTGCAGGCACGCCGCAGGTGGTCACCGCCATGCTGGGCGGACAGATTCAGATGGGCCTGATCGCCCCCGGCGTGGCCATGCCGCATGTGCGCGCGGGCAAGCTGCAGGCCATCGGTCTGGCGGGCGGCCGTTCCGCACTGGTGCCCGAGGTGCCGCCCTTGTCTGACGCGGGCGTGAAAAACGTCAACCTGGAAGTCTGGACCGCGCTGATCGGTCCGGCCAATTTGTCCGCCGCTGCGAAAGCGCGGCTGGCCGACGTGGTTCCGCGCATCATCCGGGACGCCGAGACGCGGCAAAAGCTGTTCAATCAGGGCTGGCAGGCTGCCGGCACCTCGCCCGAAGGCCTGAAGGCCCGCGTCAAGGACGAGGCGGCCCTGCTCGGCGGCATCATCCAGTCGCGCGGCATCCGGCTGGAATGACCCCCACTGACACGCCATCCGCACGAACGAGGTTCACCATGGACATGACCCCTCCCCCGCCGCCAGCCGCGCGCAAGGCGTTTTACGACGCCATTTCGGCACAGAACATGACGCCGTTGTGGGAGGTGCTGCATGCGCTGGTGCCACAGGCGCCCAACACGCCTTGCCAGCCTGCCCTGTGGAAATACGCCGATGTTCATCCCTGGCTGATGCAGTCGGGCGAGCTGATCACCGCCGAAGAAGCCGTGCGCCGCGTACTGATTCTGGAAAACCCGGCACTGCGCGGCCAGTCGCGCATCACGCAGTCGCTGTATGCCGGACTGCAGGTCATCCTGCCCGGCGAGGTGGCCCCCAGCCACCGCCACACCCAGAGCGCGCTGCGCTTTGTGGTCGATGGCCACGGTGCCTACACCGCGGTCGATGGCGAACGCACCCAGATGAAGCCTGGCGACTTCATCATCACCCCGAGCTGGACCTGGCATGACCACGGCCACGACGGCACGGTGGAAGCCGATGGTCCGGTGGTCTGGCTCGACGGTCTCGACATTCCCATGCTGCAGTTTTTTGACGCAGGCTTCGCAGAGAACGGCACCGCCAAATCGCAGCCGGTGACCAAACCCGAAGGCATGAGCTACCAGCGCTATGGCGCCAACATGCTGCCGGTTCGCTTTGATGCCCAGCGCAATTCGCCCTTCGGCCAGACCTCGCCGATCTTCAGCTACCCCTATGACCGCACCCGTGAGGCGCTGCACCAGCTCGAAATGCATGAGGACATTGATGCGTGGGACGGCGTCAAGCTGCGCTACGTGAACCCGGCCACCGGCGGCTACCCCATGCCCACCATGGCCACCTTCATGCAGCGCCTGCCGGCCGGTTTCGACGGCAAGCCTTACCGCCAAACCGATGGCGCCGTGTTCAGCGTCGTCGAGGGCAGCGGCAGCGTCACCATCACCCGTGGCGACGCGGTACAGACCTTCGATTTCGGTCCGCGCGACCATTTCGTGATTCCTTCGTGGCACACTGCCCAGTTGCGTTCGCAGCCAGGTTGTGTGCTGTTCAGTTTTTCAGACCGCCCCGTGCATCAGGCACTGGGCATACACCGAGAGGAAAAGTTGTCATGAGCTTTGTACTAACACCCCCCGCCACGGTTTCCGTGCCTGTCGTGGGTTCGAAAGACCGTTTCCCGGTCAATCGCATTTATTGCGTCGGCCGCAACTACGAAGAGCACGCCAAGGAGATGGGCTTCACCGGCCGCGAGCCGCCCTTCTTCTTCCTGAAGCCAGCCAACGCCATCGTGGCGGTTGAAGCCGGCGCCACCGGCACCATTCCCTACCCCAGCCTGACCAAGAACCTGCACCACGAGATCGAGCTGGTCGTGGCCATCGGCACCGGCGGCAAGAACATCAAGGCGGCCGATGCGTTCAAGCACATCTACGGCTACGCCGTCGGTCTGGACATGACGCGCCGCGACCTGCAGGGCGACATGAAGAAACAGGGCCGCCCCTGGTGCATCGGCAAGGCCTTCGACTTCTCTGCCCCCATCGGCCCCATCACGCCAAGCGCACAGGCCGGCGACGTGACCCAGGCTGAAATCTATGTGCAGGTGGATGGCAAGGACCGCCAGCGCAGCAATGTCTCCAAGCTGATCTGGAACATTGGCGAAACCATCGAGCACCTGTCGGCCGCGTGGGAACTGCAGCCCGGCGACCTGATTTACACCGGCACGCCCGAAGGTGTGGCTGCCGTCGTCGCCGGCGACACCATGGTGGGCGGTGTGGCGGGTCTGGGCACGCTGACGGTCAAGGTCGTCTGAAGCGTCGCACTGTGGGTGGCCAGTGGATGCTGGCCAGCCCCGGATCATCCGCGGAACGCCACCCGACGGAACAGTCAACCACATCACCCAACGCGCCCAACAACACACCAGAAGCGCCGGAGACAAGGCTTGAAACTGCTTGAAACGCTGGCCAAGGCCTGCGCCATCCTCGCCGGAGTCGTGATGACGGCCATCACGCTGATGACCTGCGCCAGCCTGATAGGCCGCAACACCACCGGCGCCACCCTCGTCGGCGACTTTGAGCTGACGGGTGTCGCCACCGGGGTGGCCATCGCCCTGTTCATGCCTTTTTGCCAGGTGCGCCGCGGCAACATCATTGTGGATTTCTTCACCAGCGCCGCCAGCGCCCGCACCAACGCCACGCTGGACCGTTTCGGCGCCTTTCTTCTGGCCGGCACCTTTGCGCTGCTGGCCTGGCGCACGTCGCTGGGCGGCCTCAATTCGTACACCACACATTCGGAAACGCAAATTTTGGGCTTTCCCGAATGGATCGCCTATGCGGGCATGGTGCCTCCGTTTGTGCTGACGGCTGTGATCGCGCTGTGGCAGACCTGGTTCGGGTTTCCGGAAGGCAGCGAGGCACACCCATGAGCGCCATCACGCTGGCCCTGGTCATCTTTGGCATCATGCTCGTCTTCATGGCAGTGCGCGTCCCCATCTCGATTGCCATGTTTGTCGCGGGGGCCACCGGGTATGTGATGCAGACCGGCTGGGGACCGCTGTCGAACTTCCTGAACGCGCAGGCGTTCGCGCGCTTTGCCAGCTACGACCTGTCGGTGATTCCGCTGTTCATCCTGATGGGACACTTTGCAACGCAGGGCGGCATCAGCAAGGCGCTGTTCCGTTTTGCTTCCGCCATCATGGGCGGCTTCAAGGGCGGGCTGGCCATGGCTTCGGTGCTGGCCTGTGCAGCCTTCGGTGCAATCTGCGGCTCGTCGGTGGCCACCGCCGCCACCATCACCAGCGTGGCCTTGCCCGAAATGAAGCGCCATGGCTACTCGGGCCGGCTGTCAACCGGCACGCTGGCTGCGGGCGGAACGCTGGGCATCCTGATCCCGCCTTCGGTGCCGCTCGTGATTTATGCCATCCTGACGGAACAGAACATCGCCAAGCTTTTTGCTGCAGCCATGGTGCCCGGCGTGATCGCCATGCTCGGTTATGTGGCGGCCATTGCCATCTATGTGCGCATCGTGCCCGGGCAAGCCCCCGACGTGGACGGCGACCGCGAACGGGTCACGCCGGCGCTGGCGCTGGGCATTGCACCGATCGGCGCGATTTTCACGCTCGTGTTCGGCGGCATCTACCTCGGCTACTTCACGCCCACCGAAGGCGCGGCAGTCGGCGCAGCCGCCACCCTGCTGGCCGCACTGATGAAGCGCGAGATGACGTGGGCAAAGTTTGCCCAGTGCTTCTACGCTACCGCCGAGAGCTCGGCCATGATTTTCCTGATCTTCATCGGCGCCGATCTGATGAACTCGGCCCTGGCGCTGACACAGGTGCCCAACCAGTTGGCCGCCGTGGTGACCAGCTGGGGCCTGTCCCCGCTGATGGTGGTCACGGCCATTTTGCTGTTTTACGTGCTGCTGGGCGCCGTCATGGACGAGCTGTCCATGCTGCTGCTGACCATCCCGATCTTTTTCCCCATGGTCATGGGTCTGGACTTCGGCATGCCCAAGGAGTCGGTGGCGATCTGGTTCGGCATCATGGTGCTCATGACGGTGGGCTTCGGGCTGCTGGCTCCGCCGGTGGGGCTGAATGTCTACGTGGTCAACGGAATGGCCAAGGACGTGCCGATCAGCGAGAGCTACCGGGGCGTGATGCCGTTTCTGGTCAGCGACACCCTGCGCACCACCCTGCTGCTGTTCTTTCCGGGTATTTCGCTGTGGCTGGTCAAGTACGTCACTTGACGTCAGTTGCGTCGAGGGTGCCCGGGCTAGGGCATTCACCGGTACGCAAACGCCCTGTGCTGCCGTAGATTCCTTGCTGTTGCACCCCTTCCACTGGAGAGCCCCATGATTCAACGTCGCACCCTTCTGAAATCCGGCGCTGCCGTGGCCCTCGGCACCCCCGCCCTGAGCGGCATTGCACAACAGGTGGTGACGCTCAAGTTCCACACCTTCATGTCACCGCAGTCCAACGTCTGGCTGGCCATGCACAAGCCGTGGATGGAGAAGGTCGAAAAGGAATCCGGCGGCCGCATCAAGTTCGAAGGCTATCCCGCCATGCAACTCGGCGGCACGCCAGTGCAGCTGTACGACCAGGTCAAGGACGGCGTGGTCGATGTGGTCTGGACATTGCCCGGCAACACGGCTGGCCGCTTTCCGCGTATCGAGGCCTTCGAGTTGCCTTTCATGATGAGCAATGCCGAAGCCACCTCGAAAGCCTATTGGGAATACGTGCAGACGGTTGCCGTCGACGAGTTCAAGGACACACAGGTGATCGCGCTCCAGGTACACGGCCCCGGCGTGATCCACACCGCCGACAAGGCGGTGCGCTCCATTGCCGACTTGCGCGGCCTGAAGCTGCGCGCGCCCACCCGCCAGGTGACCAAGCTCATGGGCAACCTGGGCGCCACACCGGTCGGCATGCCGCTGCCGCAAATTCCTGATGCCCTGAGCAAGGGCACCATCAATGGCTGCGTCATCCCCTGGGAGGTGGTGCCGTCGGTGAAAGTCAACGAACTCACCAAGTTCCATGCCGAGTTCGACCCCGCCGGCGGCAGCCTGTACACCACCACCTTCATCATGGCCATGAACAAGGCCAAGTACAACGGATTGCCGCCGGAGTTGAAGAAAGTCATCGACAACAACTCGGGCATGGCCACCTCGGCCTGGCTGGGCAAGGTGCAGCAGGGCAACGACGTGCCGGGCCGCAAGAGCGCCAGCGACCGTGGCAACACGATCTACACCGTGAGCGCGGCTGAAGCGCAGGAATTCCGCCGCAAATCACGCACCGTGGAGGTGGAGTGGGTGGAAGACATGAACAAAAAAGGCTTTGACGGCAAAAAACTGCTGGACACCGCACGCAGCCTGATCGAAAAACACACCAGGACCACCAAGGCCTGAGGGTCGCGCACAGCGAACCATCGCCACCAGCAAGCCGGGTTCAGCCCGGTTTTTTTCATGGTGCGTCTCCCCGGCAAATTCACATTCGCCATAGCCCCACGGAAACGCCAGGCACACCCCGGCGCTACACTCTTTTCATGCATCGCTCGCCCCTCAAACATTGCCATGAATGCGGCATGACCGTGGTCTACCGACTGCCCGACGATGGCGATACCAAACCGCGAGCCGTCTGCACGGCCTGCCACACCGTGCATTACGAAAACCCCCTCAACGTGGTGGGCACGGTGCCGACCTGGGGCGAGGACGGTGCCCAGGTTTTGCTGTGCAAACGCAACATCGAGCCGCGCTGGGGCAAGTGGACGCTGCCCGCCGGCTTCATGGAGCTGGGCGAAACCACGGCCGAGGGTGCTGCACGCGAGACCGACGAAGAAGCGGGTGCGCAGTTCGAGATGCTGGGACTGTTTTCCATCATGAACGTGGTGCGAGTGGGCCAGGTTCACCTCTTTTACCGCGCACGCCTGCTCAGCACGGCCTTTGCCCCGGGCCATGAAACCATCGAGGCCCGGCTATTCACCGAAGACGAAATCCCCTGGGATGAGATTGCCTTCAAGACCGTCAAGGAAACGCTGGAGCGCTACTTTGCCGACCGGCGCCGCGGCGAATTCGGCATCCACCTGCTCGACATCGCCTGACCACCCGCCCGGCCAGGCTCACGCCGTCAGCTGCGGTTTTCTTCTACAGCATGGCAGGCGACCTTCACGCCACCCAGACTCTGCAACGCTGGCCGTTCGATGCGGCAGCGCTCATTGGCCAGAGGGCAACGCGGATGGAAAGTACAGCCCGAGGGCGGATTCAAGGGGTTGGGAACCTCACCCTGCACCGGTATCCTGGCCCTGCCGGTGTGGTGCATTTTCGGGATGGCCTCCAGCAACATGCGCGTGTACGGATGGCGTGGTGTATCGAACATGGTGTGCTTGTCGGCCAGTTCCACCAGACGCCCGAGGTACATCACGCCCACCCGGTCGCTCACATGCCGCACCACGGCCAGATTGTGGGAAATGAAAAGGTAAGTCAGCCCACGCGTGCGCTGCAGGTCCTTCATGATGTTGAGCACCTGCGCCTGCACGCTGACATCCAGCGCCGAGGTCGGCTCGTCGCACACCAGAAACTCCGGCTCCGTGGCCAGAGCCCGTGCAATTGAGATGCGCTGCCGCTGCCCACCGGAGAACTGGTGCGGGTACTTCACCATGTCCAGCGCAGAAAGACCAACAGAGCGGAGCAGGTCTTCCACGCGCGCCCGCAACTCGGCCTTTTCGGTCACCAGGCCATGCTCGCGCAGCGGCTCGCCGACGATGTCTTCCACCACCCAACGCGGATTGAGGCTGGCGTACGGGTCCTGGAAAATCATCTGGATACGCCGGCGCAGTTGCCTGCCTTCCGGCGTTTTGAAGGCCGAATGGGCGTCGTGACCATCGAATTGCAAGCCGCCGCGCGTGGGCTCGTGAAGGCCTACCAGCAAGCGCGCCACCGTGCTCTTGCCACAGCCTGACTCGCCGACCAGCGCCAGCGTCTGCCCCTTCTGGATCTCGAAACTCACGCCATCCACCGCCTTGAGCAGCTGACGCGGCTTGCCTTCCAGCACGCGATTGAGCCACGGCGGCGAGACATCAAAGGTCTTGGCGAGGTCCGTTGCCACCACCAGCGGAGTCTGTCCGCAAGGCCCGCTCATGGCGCCGCTCCAGCGGACGCGTGCAACCAGCAGGCCGCGCGGGTCACGGCGGCGGGCATCAGCTCGGGCTGTTCCCGGGTACAACGCTCGAACACTTTCGGACATCGCGGATTGAAAGCGCAGCCCGGTGGAATGGCATTGAGCCGCGGCATGGCGCCATCGATCTGGTACAGCCGCTCGCGCTCGATCTCCATGTCCGGAATCGCTGCCATCAAGCCTTCTGTGTAAGGATGCGCCGGTTGGTTGATGACCTCATGCACAGGTCCCAGCTCGACGACGCGGCCTGCGTACATCACCGCGACACGGTCGCAGGTTTCAGCAATCACGCCCATGTCATGGGTAATCAGCATGACGGCCGCACCGCGCTTTCGGCAGATGGACTTGAGCAGCGTGATGATCTGCGCCTGGATGGACACGTCCAGTGCCGTGGTCGGTTCGTCGGCCACAATCAGTTTGGGCTCTGCCGCCAGCGCCAGTGCAATCACCACACGTTGCCGCATGCCACCCGAAAACTGGTGCGGAAAATGTTCCATGCGTTGCGCCGCTGCTGGAATGCCGGTGTCGTTGAGCAGTGCAATGGCGCGCTCCCGTGCTTCCCTGGCTGTCACCGGCAGGTGCGTCTGGATGGTTTCCACCAGTTGCCGCCCGATGGTGTAAAGCGGATTCAGTGACGTCAGCGGGTCCTGGAAAATCGCGCCTATCTTGCGGCCGCGAATATGCCGCATCTGTTCGTGGTCAAGGTTGTCGATGCGCTGGCCTTCCAGCAGAATCTGCCCGCTGGCCACCCGGCCCGGCGGCTCCAGCAGGCCGATGATGGCCGCACCCGTCAACGACTTGCCGGCACCGGACTCACCCACCACGCCGAGAATCTCGCCCGGGGCAATGTCGAAGGACACATCGTCCAGCGCACGCAGCGTGCCGCGCCTGCCTGGGAATTCGACCACCAGGTTCCTGACCTGCAACAGACTCATGGATGGCATCCTTGCAAGGCGATCAAAGCGATATCGGTGGGGTCAGTCATCTCAGGCGTGGATTGAGCGCATCGCGCAGCCAGTCGCCCAGCAGGTTCACGCTCAGGGCGATCAGTACCAGCATCAGCCCAGGGAACACCGTGATCCACCATTCCCCGGAAAACAGGTAGTCGTTACCGACACGGATCAGCGTACCCAGCGAAGGAGAGGTTGGCGGCGCACCGACACCCAGGAACGACAGGGTCGCTTCGGTGATGATCGCTGTCGCCACCTGGATGGTGGCCAGTACCAGCACCGGACCGAGCACATTGGGCAGCACATGGCGCCGCATGATGCGCAGGGGTGCCACGCCGGTCACACGGGCAGCCTGCACATATTCCTTGCTGCGCTCCACCAAAGTCGAGCCACGGACGGTCCGCGCATATTGCACCCAGCCGGTCAGGGTGATCGAGGCGATCAGCACCCCAAAGGCCACGCTCTCCTGCGCATTGGGGAACAGCGCACGCCCAACGCCGGCAATCAGCAGCGCCACCAGAATGGCCGGAAAGCTGAGCATCACATCACACAGGCGCATCAGCACGGTATCTGTCCACCCGCCAACGTATCCAGAAAGCAAGCCCAGCGACACGCCAATGACCACGGACAGGATCACCGACGCGACGCCAACCACCAGCGAAATCCTTGCACCGTAAATCACCGCCGAGAGGATGTCGCGGCCCTGGTCGTCGGTGCCCAGCAGGTATTTACGCGAACCCAGCTCGCTCCACGCGGGCGGAAGCCTCGCGTCGCCCAACTCCAGCGTGGTCAGGTCGAAGGGATTGTGCGGCGCCACCCAACCGGCAAACACCGCGCAAAACAGGCAGACCGCGGCGATCAGTGCCGCAACCATTGCAACCGGTGATGAGCGAAAACTGTGGCCAACATCGCTGTCGAGCCAACGCGCAAGGAGCTTGTTCATCTTGGAGGCAGAGACATCACCAGGTACCAAAAAGAAGAAAGACAAAACGCACACCCGCGCGGGCGGCAGGGCCTGCGGAGTGATGCGGTCACGGTGTCAAAGGATTATTTTTTCAGCGTGATCCACTTGAACATCATGAAGTTGTCTGCCAGCTGGACCAGTTCCACCTTCTTGCTCATGCCCCACGCCAGTGCCTGCTGGTGCAGCGGCAAGTGGCCAATGTCGGCGGTGTGGATCTCGAACACTTCCTTGATCATTGCGCTGCGCTTGGTCTTGTCGGTTTCCGCCTGGATTTTTTTGGTCAGATCATCCACCTTGGGGTTGCAGTAAGCACCCAGATTGAACTGACCGGCGCCCTTGTCATCGACGCAGGCCATCAGCGCATTGAGGGCGTTGTGGGCGTCATAGGTGCTGGGCGTCCAACCCAGCAGATAGAAGCTGGTGTCGCGGCGCAGGATCTTCGGGAAGTAAGTCCCCTTGGTTTCTGCCTGCAGGTTGATCTTGACGTTGATGCGCGACAGATTGGCCGCTACCGCCTGGCAGATGCGGCTGTCATTGACATACCGGTCGTTGGGGCAATTCATGGCCACTTCAAAGCCGTTCGGGTAGCCGGCATCGGCCATCAGTTTTTTCGCGGCTTCGGGGTCATAAGGCAGGCGCTTGTTCTGCTCGGCCTGGAAACCGTTGATGCCGGGAGCGACCATCAAGGCCGTCGGGGTGGAGGCACCCCGCATCACCGTCTTCTTGATGCCGTCGATATCAATCGCCTGATAGAAGGCCTGGCGGACGCGCTTGTCCTTGAACGGGTTCTTGCCCTTGATATTGGAATAGAGCAATTCGTCGCGCTTTTGGTCCATGCCCAGAAAGATGGTCCGCAACTCGGGCCCGGCCAGCACACGGGTGTTGGTCGATGCGTTAACGCGCTCGATGTCCTGTACGGGGACCGGCTCCATCACGTCGATTTCGCCTGACAGCAACGCGGCCACGCGCGTGGCGTCATTGCCGATGGGGGTGAAGATCACCTCCTGGAGGTTGCCATCCACCTTGCCCCAGTAATTGCCGTTGCGGACAAAGGTGGTCCGCACATTGGGCTGGCGTTCACGCAGGCGGAACGGCCCCGTGCCATTGGCGCGGAACGACGCCGCATTTTCAATGCCCTTGCGGCGGTCCACGGGTTTGACTGCCTGGTTGGTTTCGCACCACTTCTTGCTCATCATGTAGACCAGCGAGATCACGTCGGGCAGGATGGGAAATGGTGTCTTGGTCTCGATCTCGACGACGTGGTCATTGATCTTGCGCACTTCCTTGAAGTCGTTGGTGTAGCTCTTCATGTCTGAACCATCGGCCTGCGTGCGCGCAAAGCTGAACAGCACGTCATCCGCCGTGAACGGGGTGCCATCGTGGAACTGCACACCCTTGCGCAGCTCGAAACGCCACACCGTCGGCGAGGTCTGCTTCCAGGAGGTGGCCAGGCCCGGGGCCAGGCTCAGATCCTTGTTGCGCAGCACCAGACCTTCGTAGACATTGCCCGTCACACTGAACTGCAACGACTCACTGAGCGAATGCGGGTCCATCGACAACGCGTCGCCCTGATTGGCCACCCTCAGGGTTTGGGCAGACACAGCGCCACTGGCAACGACCGCAAAAAACATGGCGGCGGACAAAAGACTGCGTTTCAACTTCATCTGGAAACTCCTTGTGAAAGACGGGGCGGTGGCAGAAAAACTCAATGGCCGGTGGCGTTACCGATGCGCAGCCGCGGATCCACGGCGAAATACAGCAGGTCAACGACCAGATTGATCACGACAAAGATCAAGGCAATCAGGCAGAGATAGGCAGCCATCACGGGAATGTCAGCGAAAGTGACAGCCTGGATGAAGAGCAGCCCCATGCCAGGCCACTGAAACACCGTCTCGGTGATGATCGCAAATGCGATCAGGCCACCCAGCTGCAGTCCGGTGATGGTCATCACGGGCACCAGCGTGTTTTTGAGGGCATGGCCGAAATGAATGGCCCGGTCGGAAAGTCCGCGCGCGCGTGCGAACTTGATGTAGTCGGTACGCAGCACCTCCAGCATTTCGGCCCGCACCAGCCGCATGATGAGGGTGAGCTGGAAAATCGCCAGGGTGACCGCTGGCAGCACGATGTGGTGCCAACCGCCGGCGCTGAGCAACCCGGTACGCCACCAGCCCAGCTGGACTGTGTCCCCCCGGCCGAAGCTGGGAAACCAGCCAAGCCCGACAGAAAACACCAGAATCAGCAAAATGCCGATCAGGAAGGTCGGCAGCGACACCCCCAGCAACGACGCCGTCATCAACAACTGGCTGAAAAATGTGCCGCGCCGCAGTGCGCAATAGACACCCATCGGAATGCCGATGAGCACCGCCAGCAAGGCAGCCACCAGGGCCAGCTCCAGCGTGGCTGGAAAACGCTCGGAGATCAGCCTCGACACCTTCGCACCCTGGCGAAGACTCAACCCGAATTCACCCTGCACGGCATTGAGCAGGAAATGCCAGAACTGCACGACAAAGGGCTGGTCCAGCCCCAGATCAGAGCGCATTTGCCGGATCTGCTCCGGGTTGGCATCCTGCCCCAACAGGAACACCACCGGGTCGCCCACATACTGGAACAGCATGAAGGCAATCAAGGCTACTGCGATCATCACGACCACGGCCTGAAGAAGGCGGCGCAGAATAAAAGCGGGCATCAACCTGTGAAGTAGTACGTACAAATACTAGCAGAGCAAGTGCCGTGCCGACACCTGGGTTTTCCGGTGCACGGGGTTTGACCCATCGACAGTGACACAAGCCTGTGGAATCTGGCAGACTGGCGCGGTGCGCAGGTCCATGGCGACCTGCACCAGAGTGTCCATTGACGCTTGACTGTCCGGCCCAGCGTCCCCGGTATCCTTTTGCGTCGACCCACCCAGAGGCTCCCATGAAAATCATCGACTCCATCGTCACCCAGGCCGCCAGCATCGCCGCTGTCAGGCGCGACATCCACGCCCACCCCGAACTCTGCTTCCAGGAGGTACGGACCGCCGATGTGGTGGCTCAAAAGCTCACCGAGTGGGGCATTCCGATTCACCGGGGGCTCGGCACCACCGGCGTGGTGGGCATCGTGAAAAACGGCAGTTCCAGCCGCGCCATCGGCCTGCGCGCCGACATCGACGCACTGCCCATGCAGGAGTTCAACACCTTCGCTCACGCCAGCCAGCACGCGGGCAAGATGCACGCCTGCGGCCACGACGGCCACACCGCCATGCTGCTGGCCGCCGCCCAGCACTTTGCCAGCCACAGGAATTTTGACGGTACCGTGTACCTGATTTTCCAGCCCGCCGAGGAAGGCGGTGGCGGTGCCCGCGAGATGATCAAGGATGGGCTGTTCGAGAAGTTCCCGATGGATGCCGTGTTCGGCATGCACAACTGGCCCGGCATGCAGGTCGGAAAATTTGCCGCCAGCAGTGGCCCGGTGATGGCGTCCAGCAACGAGTTCCGCATCACCGTGCGCGGCAAGGGAGGCCATGCCGCCCTGCCCCACAACGGCATCGACCCGGTGCCGGTGGCCTGCCAGATGGTGCAGGCCTTCCAGACCATCATCAGCCGCAACAAGAAGCCGGTGGACGCAGGCGTGATCTCGGTGACGATGATCCATGCGGGCGAAGCCACCAACGTGATTCCCGACAGCTGCGAATTGCAGGGCACGGTACGCACCTTCACGCTCGAGGTGCTCGACATGATCGAGCGGCGCATGAAGCAGGTGGCTGAGCACATCTGCGCCGCACACGATGCCGAATGTGAATTCAAGTTCGTCCGCAACTACCCGCCCACCATCAACCATGCAAAAGAAACCGAGTTTGCGCGCCGGGTGATGGCCGACATTGTGGGCACCGACAACGTGTTGCCGCAGGAGCCCACCATGGGCGCCGAAGACTTCTCGTACATGCTGCAGGCCAAGCCTGGCGCCTATGTGTTCATTGCCAATGGTGACGGTGACCACCGCGAAATGGGGCATGGCGGCGGCCCCTGCATGCTGCACAACCCGAGCTATGACTTCAACGATGACCTGATTCCTCTGGGCGCGACCTTCTGGGTCCGACTGGCGGAGACCTGGCTGGCGCGTGAGAGCGCATGACGGGACCGCAGCAAGCTTTCTCTGCCAGCTACGCCGAAGCGCGTGGCAAGTTTCTGGCCGCAGCGGCCAGTGCCGGCCTTGCGGTTGAATCGCACCGGCATCCAGAGCCCGGGCGCGATGGCGAGGAACTGGCCATGGACGTCGTCCGCGACGGCCCGGTGGATGCCAAGGCGCTGCTCATCGTCAGCAGCGGCTGTCACGGCGTCGAAGGCTATTGCGGGTCGGGCGTGCAAATCGCCGCACTCCAGGACATGCCGTGGCGGGCGCAAGCGCATGCGTGCGACGTGGCCGTTCTTTACATCCATGCGCTCAACCCTTATGGCTTCTCGCACATCCGGCGCGTCACGCACGAAAATGTCGACCTGAACCGCAACTTCCAGGATTTCGCGCAGCCCCTGCCGACAAACGAGGCCTACCGCGCGCTGCACTCCCTGCTGCTTCCGCCCGACTGGCCACCCGGCCATGAGAACCTGGCGGCCACCCAGAAATTCATTTCTGAAAAAGGAATGACCGCCTTTCAAGCCGCCGTCACGCGCGGTCAGCACGAGTTTGCAGACGGCCTCTTTTTTGGCGGTACCGCACCCACATGGAGCAACACCACACTGCGCCACGTGCTTCGAACGCATGGCCGCCAGGCCGCGCGAATCGCCTGGATAGACATTCACACCGGCCTCGGGCCCAGCGGGGTCGGTGAGCGAATCTTCGCGTGCAAGGACGATTCCACCGCACTGGCACGGGCGCGTCAGTGGTGGGGTGGTGGCGGTAGCACGCCGGTCACTTCCATCTACGACGGCAGCTCCAGCTCAGCACTTCTCACCGGGTTGATGTCGATGGCCGTCTATGACGAATGCCCACGCGCTGAATACACCGGCATCGCCATGGAATACGGCACCCTGCCCCCGCTGGAGATGATGCAGGCCCTGCGCGCAGAGCACTGGCTCCACATCCACAGCGATGCACCGTCTGCATTGGCGCAGCAGATCAGGCAACAGATGCTGGATGCGTTTTACGTGAACACCGATGCCTGGAAGAACGCGGTGCTCCGCCAGGCAAGAGAGGCCTTTTTCCAGGCAACAGACGGATTGAACGCCTGAGGAAACGCAGCCTCCTCGGGTGAGGGCGCCATGAAAAAAGCCCCCAGGGATTTCTCCCTGAAGGCTTTTTCGTTTGTCTATGGTCGGTGTGAAAGGATTCGAACCTTCGACCCCTTGCACCCCATGCAAGTGCGCTACCAGGCTGCGCCACACACCGACAAGCTAATGATTATAGCGTGGGCAGGATGCCTGTTTTGCGGCGTGCTCAGTACGCACCGCTCAGCAAGTCACGAATTTCAAACAGTTCACGCCGCACCAGTTGCAGCCTTTGTTGTGCAACGCTGCCGTCGGCAGCCTCAGCCGTGTCGGGCTCGCTGTCTTCAAAATCGGCAGAGTCCACAAACTCTTCCAGCATGGAGTCGCTGACCTCCAGCACCTCCAGACCGTCGAGCCGGACCTCGCCATTGCGGCGCTTGTCGCGCTCGGTCTGGACGATTTCCTGCAGTTTGTTGCGGGCACCGCTGATTGTGAAGCCCTGGTCGTAGAGCAGGTCCCGGATACGGCGGATCATCAGCACTTCATGGTGCTGGTAGTAACGACGATTACCCCGCCTTTTCATCGGACGCAGCTGCGTGAACTCTTGCTCCCAATATCGGAGCACATGAGGTTTGACGCCGCACAGGTCGCTCACCTCACCGATGGTGAAGTAACGCTTCGCGGGAATGGGAGGGAGAGTTTTCTCCAATTAAATCAATGCGCTAAGGAGGAAACCTCCAAATCTACTCTAAGTCGAAACTTAGCGCAAAGACTTGCCGCGGTTTTTTGAAATGTGTTGTTCCGTCACACTAGTGACGTTAAGTTACAGGTTTGACCGACATCCATCGTCGGAAAAACCGGCTACCCCGGCGCGCCCAAACGTGTTATTCGGCCGATTCCGTTGGGGATGCATCCCCCTGGATCTGGTCCTTGAGTTTGTGACTGGCATGGAAGGTCACCACGCGGCGCGCCTGGATCGGGATGGCCTCCCCTGTCCGGGGGTTCCGGCCGGGCCGGGGTGCCTTGGTCCGGATCTGGAAATTGCCAAATCCGGAAATTTTCACATCATTCCCATCGACCAGGCTGTCCGAGATCAGATCAAAAAAAGCGTCAATCATGTCTTTGGACTCACGCTTGTTCAAGCCAATCTGCTCAAACAACAGCTCCGCCAGATGGGCTTTGGTCAACGCCGGGGTTTCCAGGCTCTCTACGGAAAAATCCATGGGGCAATGCTCCGGATGATTGTTGTTTTTATCGGCACCGTGGTGACGGCGAGCCGCTTGGATCAGGCCCGCAATCGGGCACTGACCCGCGCCTGGAGGCTGCCCAGCACAGCCTGCACGGCAGACTCGATGTCTTCGTCGGTGAGTGTAGCGACCTCGCCCGAAAGCACCAAGCGCACCGCCAGGCTTTTCTCGCCGACCTGCATGCTGGTGTTGCCCTGCTGCGGCCGATAGATGTCAAACAGCACTGCATCCTTGAGGCGGCCTTGTGTGGGTGCGGCATGGATCGCTTCCATCAGCATCGCGTGCGTCACCCGTTCCTGCACGATCACCGCGATGTCGCGCTCCACTGCCTGCAGCTTGCTCACGGGCTGGAACGCCGGCACCGGGCGCTGAAGCACCGCATCCAGCGCCAGTTCAAACAGCACAGGCGCCTGTGCCAGCTCGTAGCCCTGGCGCCACTGCGGGTGCAGCTCGCCTACATGGCCGATGGCGCGCCCATCCAAGCTCACCTGCGCGCAGCGCCCAGGGTGCATGGCTGGATGCGACGCTGGCATGAACTCGGCCTGCAGCGGCGAGAGCAGCGCCTCAACATCGCCCTTGATGTCAAAGAAGTCCACGGCTTTGTCAGACTGGCCCCAGCTGAGCGCAGCACGCGGACCATAGGCCAGGCCCGCCACGCGCATGGGCTGGTCAAAGCCCGCCACGGTGGTGTCGGTGTTCTGGCTATTCGCATCGCGCAGAAAGACCCGGCCGATCTCGAACACGTTCACCCGTGCGGCTTTGCGGTCCAGGTTGAACTTGAGCACCTGCAGCAGGGAGCCCACCAGCGAGGAGCGCATCACGCTCATCTGGCTGGCGATCGGGTTGAGCAGCTTGATCGGGTTCGGGTTGCCAGCCAGCTCGTGCTCCCAGCGCTCTTCCACAAAGCTGAAGTTGATGGTTTCCTGGTAGCCCAGCGACGCCAGTGCGCGGCGCATGGCAAAAGGGCTGCGCTCCGCCTCGGGCCGCAACTTGGCGGTGATGGGCGCCAGGGGCGGCACGTCCGGCAGATGGTTGTAGCCCACCATGCGCACGACTTCTTCGATCAGGTCTTCCTCGATCTGGAGATCAAAGCGAAAGCTCGGCGGCGTCACCGTCACTGTGCCCTCGCCCTGCGTGAGCGGCAGACCGAGCCGCTGCAAAGCGTCCACGCACTGAGCCTGGGTCAGCGGCATGCCGATCACCTTCGCAGCGCGGGCGACACGCAAGGTCACGGGCACCGCCTGGGGCAGGTTGACCTGCTGGTCGTCCATCGGGCCACACACCGTCTCTGGCGTACCGCAAATGTCGATGATCAACTGCGTGATGCGCTCAATGTGGGCCACCGTCTCACCCGGGTCCACGCCGCGCTCGAAGCGGTGTCCGGCATCGGTCGAGAAGTTGTAGCGGCGCGAGCGTCCGGCCACGGACTTGGGCCACCAGAACGCGGCCTCCACATACACGTTGCGGGTGTCGTCAGACACAGCCGTGGCGTCACCGCCCATGATGCCGGCGAGCGACTCCACCTCCTGATCGTCGGCAATGACGCCCACCTTGTCATCGACCGTGATGGTGTTGCCATTGAGCAGCTTCAGGGTCTCGCCGGGGCGACCCCAGCGCACATCCAATCCGCCGTGAATCTTGTCGAGGTCAAAGATGTGGGAAGGGCGGCCGAGTTCGAACATCACGTAGTTCGAAATGTCGACCAGCGCTGTCACGCTGCGCTGACCACAGCGCGCGAGCCGATCCACCATCCAGGCAGGCGTCGCCGCCCGGGTATTGACGTTGCGCACCACGCGGCCCGAGAAACGGCCACACAGGTCCGGGGCGCTGACCTTCACCGGCAGGCGGGTCGTGTCGGCCACCACCACCGCCGGAAACGCCAGCTTTTTCAGCGGCGTACCGGTGAGCGCAGACACCTCGCGCGCCACGCCGTACACGCTCAGGCAGTGCGCCAGATTCGGTGTGAGCTTGAGGGTGAAGAGCGTGTCGTCCAGTTGCAGATGGGTGCGGATGTCCTGGCCCAGTGGCGCATCGGCCGCCAGCTCCAGCAGGCCGCCGTGGTCTTCCGAGAGCTTCAGTTCACGGGCCGAGCACAGCATGCCCTGGCTTTCCACGCCGCGCAGCTTGCCAACCTTGATCAGGAAAGGCTTGCCGTCTTCACCAGGTGGCAGCTCGGCACCCACCAGCGCACACGGCACCCTGATGCCCACGCGGGCATTGGGCGCGCCGCAGACGATATTGAGCAGGCTGCCCTGCCCCACGTCGACCTGGCAGACGCGCAGGCGGTCGGCATTCGGGTGCTGCACGGCCTCCTTGATCTCACCAACCACGATATGCGTGAAAGGCGGCGCGACGGGCTTGAGCTCTTCGACCTCCAGCCCGGCCATGGTCAGCGTGTCGGCCAGTTGCTGTGTGGTGAGGGGCGGGTTGCAGAATTCGCGCAGCCAGGACTCTGGAAATTGCATGGTCTTACCTTGTGCTTCTTGTTGTTCTTGGCGTTCTTAGGACTGGAATTGCTGCAGGAAACGAATGTCACCGTCAAAAAACAGGCGCAAGTCGTTCACGCCATAGCGCAGCATGGTCAGGCGGTCTGGCCCCATGCCGAAAGCAAAGCCGATGTATTTTTCAGGGTCGAGACCCATGTTGCGCACCACGTTCGGGTGCACCTGGCCAGAACCTGCCACTTCAAGCCAGCGCCCTGCCAACGGCCCGGCCTGGAACTGGATGTCGATTTCCGCGCTGGGCTCGGTGAACGGGAAGAAGCTGGGCCGGAAGCGCAGCACCAGATCATCCGTCTCGAAAAAAGTGCGGCAAAAATCGGTGAATACAAACTTCAGGTCCTTGAAGCTGACGTTCTCGCCGATCCACAGGCCTTCACACTGGTGGAACATGGGCGAGTGGGTGGCGTCACTGTCCACGCGGTAGGTACGGCCCGGCGCGATGACGCGGATCTCGGGCATCCGGCCGCCAGCGTCTATCAGTGCGCGGTGCTTTTTGACATGCTGCACCGCATGGCGGATCTGCATCGGGCTGGTGTGGGTGCGCAGCAGGTTGGGCGCCGCCTCGGTGCCGCCTTCGACATAAAAGGTGTCGTGCATGGAGCGGGCGGGATGGTCTTCGGGCGTGTTGAGCGCCGTGAAGTTGAACCAGTCGGTTTCGATTTCCGGGCCCTGGGCCACTTCAAAGCCCATGGAGCCGAAGATCGCCTCGATGCGTTCCAGCGTGAGCGAAACCGGATGCAGACCACCGGGCGTACGCTGGCGGCCCGGCAGGCTCACATCGAGCGCTTCGGCCTTGAGCTGGCGCTCCAGTTCGGCGTTGGCCAGCGCCTGGCGGCGGTCGTTCAGCGCGCCTTCAATCGCCTGCTTCGCCAGATTGATGGCGGCGCCGCGGGATTTCTTTTCGTCGACGCTCAGGGCGGCCATGCCCTTCATCAGCTCGGTGACTTTGCCCGACTTCCCCAGAAACTGGGCCTTGGCGTTTTCAAGGTCTGCGGGCGTGAGGGCCTGCGCAAAGCTGGCCTGCGCGGCAGCGACCAGTTCATCCAGCGTGTCGGGTGCGTTCATAAATTCTCTTGTACGGATACGGGAAACAGCAAAACACGGCAAATCGCAGCAGTCCACAGCAGCGAAGTCGCAAGGCCCATGAAAAAGGGCTAGAGCCTTTTCAAGCTCCAGCCCTTTATTTCCGGATCATGGTTGCCGCTATGTCACTAGCAGCAGATCCTGAAAATCAGGCAGCCAGCTTGGCTTTCACCTGCTCAACGATGGCGCCGAAAGCAGCGCTGTCATTGATGGCCATATCGGACAGCACCTTGCGGTCAATCTCGATACCGGCTTTTTTCAGGCCGTTGGCGAACTGGCTGTAGGTCATGCCGAATGAACGGCTGGCCGCATTGATACGGGCGATCCACAACTGGCGGAACACGCGCTTTTTGGTGCGGCGGTCACGGTAGGCATATTGCCCGGCCTTCATTACCGCTTCTTTGGCGATGCGGAAGACATTGCCGCGGCGACCGCGGAAACCTTTGGCAAGGGTGAGGACTTTTTTGTGGCGGGCGCGAGCCGTTACACCACGTTTGACGCGAGGCATGTATGTACTCCTTGTTCGTCGTTGGGTTAAATGCCCTGGCCGGGCAGCATCTGGGACATGTGACCCATATTGGTCGCATGCACAGTGACTGCGCCACGCAGATGGCGTTTGTTTTTAGTGGTCTTCTTGGTCAGGATGTGACGTTTGAAGGCTTGACCGCGCTTGACGGTGCCACCAGGACGAACGCGGAAACGCTTTTTGGCGCCGCTCTTGGTCTTCATTTTGGGCATGTGAATGCTCCTTTTCATTTGTGCTCGTGAGGCGCTGCGAACCTGACGCAGACTTGATGGCCCCGAGCCACTTGTGTAGCGAAAAGCTTTTCAGCCCTTCACTGGTCGCAGAGGATTTGACTCCCCCACTTCTGGAAACCAGAACCAGTCTGGCTTCACCGGAACGCCGCGAGGCGCACCGTGTTCTTTTCAGCTTCTTCTTCAGCCCTGTCAGGCTGCAGCCGAAGAGGCTGGTGCTGCTTCCGCAGCTGGCTTGGCACCCGGCTTCTTGCGGCCCGGCGCGATCATCATGACCATCTGCCTGCCTTCAAGTTTGGGGAATTGCTCCACCAGAATCAAATCTGCCAACTCGTCGCGGATCCGCGCCAACAGCGCCAGACCCAGCTCCTGGTGCGTGATCTCACGGCCGCGGAAGCGGAGAGTGATCTTGCACTTGTCGCCGTCTTCAAGAAAGCGCTTGATGTTGCGCATCTTGATGTTGTAGTCGCCATCGTCAGTGCCGGGCCGGAATTTGATTTCCTTGATCTCGATCACTTTCTGTTTGGACTTGGCTTCAGCCGCCTTCTTCTGCTCGGCGTACTTGAACTTGCCGTAGTCCATCAACCTGCACACCGGCGGCACCGCCGTGGGAGAGATCTCTACCAGGTCCACATCCGCCTCACCGGCCAGACGCAGCGCCTCCATGATGCTCACGATGCCCAATGGCTCGTTGTCCGGCCCGGTCAGACGCACTTCGGGGGCCATGATTTCACGGTTCAAGCGGTGCTTGCGTTCTTCGCGCTGGCGGCGGTCACGAAATTCAGTAGCGATGGCTGTAATCCTTTAACTCTTGCTATAAAAGCTATAGCGACTTGCGCCCGTTCCACAGGAACGAGAGGCCGAATTCATCAACAAGCTTGTTAAAAATCAGGCTTTTTTTGCGATGTCGGAAGCGATCTGCTGTGCAAACGCTTCGAGGGGCATCACTCCAAGGTCTTTGTTACCCCGGGCGCGCACTGCCACAGCGCCTGCGGCCTTCTCCTTGTCACCAACGACGAGGATGTAGGGCAGCTTCTGCATGGAGTGCTCCCGTATTTTATACGTTATTTTCTCGTTGCGCAGGTCGAGGTTGACCCTAAGCCCTTGATTTTGCAGCGTTTTGGCCACTTCCCGGGCGTAATCGGCCTGGGAATCGGTGATATTGAGCACCGAAACCTGCTCTGGGGCCAGCCAGGTCGGTAGCGCGCCGGCATGTTCCTCGATCAAAATCCCGATGAAACGCTCCAGGCTGCCCACAATGGCCCGGTGCAGCATGACCGGGCGGTGGCGCGCACCGTCTTCGCCCACATATTCGGCGTCCAGCCGCTCCGGCATCGAAAAATCGACCTGCATGGTGCCGCACTGCCACTGCCGGCCGATGGCGTCCTTCAGGGTGTATTCGATCTTCGGGCCGTAGAAAGCACCATCGCCGGGCGAAATTTCAAACTCGCAGCCCGAGGCGCGCAGGCTTTCCATCAGCGCATGCTCGGCCTTGTCCCAGCTTTCGTCGGAGCCGATGCGCGCCTCGGGCCGTGTCGCCACCTTGTAGATGATGTTCTTGAAGCCGAAGTCGGTATAAACCTTCTGCAGCAGCGTGGTGTAGTCCACGCACTCCTTGAGGATCTGCTCTTCAGTACAGAAAATGTGGCCGTCGTCCTGCGTGAAGCCCCTCACCCGCATGATGCCGTGCAGGCCGCCGGACGGCTCGTTGCGGTGGCACTGGCCAAACTCGCCGTAGCGCAGCGGCAGGTCGCGGTAGCTCTTGATGCCCTGCTTGAAGATCAGGATGTGGCCGGGGCAGTTCATCGGCTTGAGCGCGTATTCACGCTTTTCGCTCTCGGTGGTGAACATGTTGTCGCGGTATTTGTCCCAGTGGCCGGTTTTCTCCCACAGCGTCTTGTCGATCACCTGCGGGCCCTTGACCTCCTGGTAGCCGTTGTCCTGGTAGACCTTGCGCATGTACTGCTCGACGCCCTGCCACACCGTCCAGCCCTTGGGGTGCCAGAACACGAGGCCTGGCGCGTGGTCGTCGATGTGGAACAAATCGAGTTCCTTGCCGAGCTTGCGGTGGTCGCGCTTTTCGGCTTCTTCCAGCATCGTCAGGTACTGCTGCAAATCATCCTTGGTGGCCCAGGCCGTGCCGTACACGCGCTGCAGCATCTCGTTGCGGTGGTCGCCGCGCCAGTAGGCGCCCGCCACCTTCATGAGCTTGAAGAACTTCAGCTTGCCGGTGCTGGGCACGTGCGGGCCGCGGCACAGGTCCTCAAAGTTGCCTTCGCGGTACAGCGACACGTCCTGGTCCGCAGGAATGCTGGCAATGATCTCGGCCTTGTAGTGCTCGCCGATGCCCTTGAAGTAAGCAACGGCCTCGTCGCGCGGCAACACGCGGCGGGTGACTGGCTCGTCTTTGGCAGCAAGTTCCGCCATTCGCTTTTCAATCGCCGCCAGGTCCTCTGGCGTGAACGGGCGCTTGTAAGAGAAGTCGTAATAAAAACCGTTGTCGATGACCGGGCCGATGGTGACCTGCGCCTCAGGGAACAGCTCCTTCACCGCATAGGCCAGCAGGTGCGCGGTGGAGTGGCGGATCAGTTCCAGACCGTCTGCATCTTTGGCCGTGATGATGGAGACCGCGCTGTTCTGGCTGATCAGGTAGCTGGTGTCGACCACCTTCCCGTCCACCTTGCCGCCCAGCGCAGCCTTGGCCAGGCCCGTGCCGATGGATGCGGCGACCTCGGCAACCGTCAGGGGTGCTGGGTATTCACGTTGGGAAGCGTCTGGAAGCGTGATTTGAATCATGGCGGTCAGTTTGAAAAGCAAATAATCAAAAGGGAGCAACAAAAAAGCGCGGAACCTGCCGCGCTTTGATGGGGTGTGTGGTTTCAGCTACGGGTTGGTAGCCAACGGTCACCGGGGCATGCGGACTGGCGCCCTGGATGATTCCAGATCACGGACGAGGACGTAGTTCGCGGTGTCATAACCCGAACAATCCTTTCTGTTTCTGGAAGAGTGGCTTGCATCTCGCTATTTTACGTCACTGCACCCCAGGGCCTGCAAGAGCCCGGCCAGCTAACGGACAGCCGGCGCCTGCCCACAAAAAAGCCCGGGGCATGCCGTGAGGCATGCATCCGGGCTCAAGGCCACACCGGGTAGGCGTGGCAACCTTGGTTTTCTCCTGTCAGAGATCAGATGTTCAGTGGAACTGCTCTTCTTCGGTCGAGCCGGTCAGCGCCGTGACACTCGACTTGCCGCCCTGGATGGTGGTGGTCACCTCGTCGAAGTAACCGGTGCCCACTTCCTGCTGGTGCGACACAAAGGTATAGCCGCGATCGCGCGCTGCGAATTCCGGCTCCTGCACTTTCTCGACATAGGCCGACATGCCGCGGGCCACGTAATCCTGGGCCAGATCGAACATGTTGAACCACATCGAATGGATGCCAGCCAGCGTGATGAACTGGTACTTGTAGCCCATGGCGCCCAGCTCTTTCTGGAACTTCGCGATGGTCGCGTCGTCCAGATTCTTCTTCCAGTTGAAGGACGGCGAGCAGTTGTAGGCCAGCATCTTGCCGGGGTGCACCTTGTGCACGGCGTCGGCAAACTTCTTGGCAAACTCCAGGTCCGGCGTGCCGGTTTCGCACCACACCAGGTCGGCGTAGTGGGCATAAGCCACCGCGCGGCTGATGGCCTGGTCGATACCCTTTTTGGTCTTGTAGAAGCCCTCTGCCGTGCGCTCGCCAGTGATGAAGGGCTTGTCGTTCTCGTCGTAGTCGCTGGTCAGCAGATCGGCGGCTTCCGCGTCGGTGCGGGCAATCACCAGCGTGGGCACGCCAGACACGTCGGCTGCCATGCGGGCTGCGATCAGTTTCTGCACCGCTTCGGCCGTGGGCACCAGCACCTTGCCACCCATGTGGCCGCATTTCTTGACCGAAGCCAGCTGGTCTTCAAAGTGAACGCCGGCAGCGCCCGCCTTGATCATGGCTTTCATCAGCTCGAAGGCGTTCAGCACGCCGCCGAAACCGGCTTCGGCGTCGGCCACGATGGGCGCGAAGTTGTCGATGTAGCCCTTGTCGCCGGCGTCGATGCCTTTGGAGTGCTGGATTTCATCGGCACGACGGAAGGTGTTGTTGATGCGCTCAACCACCGTCGGCACGGAATCCACCGGGTACAGCGACTGGTCGGGGTACATGGAGGCGTAGCTGTTGTTGTCAGCCGCGACCTGCCAGCCCGACAGGTAGATGGCCTTGACGCCGGCCTTGACCTGCTGCATGGCCTGGCCGCCGGTGAGGGCGCCGAGGCAATTGACGTAGGGCTCGGTATTCACGAGGTTCCACAGCTTTTCGGCGCCGCGGCGGGCCAGCGTGTGCTCGATCGGGAAGGAGCCACGCAGGCGAACCACGTCGGCAGCGGTGTAGCCGCGCTTGATGCCCTTCCAGCGGGGGTTGGTGGCCCAGTCTTTTTCCAGGGCGGAAATTTGCTGGTCGCGGCTCAGTTGCTCAGTCAGGGTTTGCGGCATGGTGGGCTCCGTAGGTTGGTAAAACAAAAGTGGCGAATCGATGAACCTACTTTAAGTCTTCTACAAGACTTTAGAAAGCTCTTATGTCTTATATAAGACTTTTATTTAATTCAATGAAATCAAGCAACTTTAAGATGTATTCCTCATTATGAAATTTAATTTCTTGTATTGAGAAATATTTTTGCATTGCAGCAATTTCATATTTCACATCAAGAAATCGAAATATCAAATCATGAAAACTGCCCCGCGCGAAACGCCCGACTTGATGAGGAATGCCCGCAGGGTCACCTGCTCGCTCATCCGCGTGCTGTCAGGGGGCGCGTGAGGACACCCGGCGCACCCAGTCGCCATGGGCGATCACTGGCTTGCGCGTGATGCGGTCAGGTGAAATTTCGTAGAGCAGGCAGATCAATTCCTGCGGATGGCCAAGGTCTCTGTTGCCCGGCTCGACATCCATCCATACCGGCACTTCGCGGCGCACGTACTCCCCGGTCGATTGCGGCCAGACCTCTTCGATCACGTCAAGCTGGCGCTCGAGTTCAGGCGCCACGTCATACACCTCACCGTGGACGCGGCTGTCGGAAGCATCAGGGGTCAGCAGCAGGCCGGGGTAGTCGCCCAGGTCGTAAAGCAGGCCCGCCACACTTCCCTGCCCTACCCATCTTGGCGTCGGCTGCAAACGGTTGATGTCGCGCACCTCTCCACGGCGCAAGGTGCCATACACAAAGACCAGGCGGGTCGGTGGTCGGGTCATGGCTGCACCCGCTCAAGTCCGGCGATGCGGCGCAGGGCCGCGCCACTGGCAGGAATCAGCGCCAGATCGGCTCCCTGATCCGCACGGGAAATCAGGCATTATTCGGGCCTGCCCTTTCACTGCCAAAGAAATCATCCGCTCCATGAATCGCATTGTGGCCTACGCCTGCCTCGGCCTGAGCATGTCCCTGGTGGGCAGCTATGTGGCACTGTCCAAACCGCTGGTGGCCGCCCTGCCCGTCTTCCTGCTGGCCTGGCTGCGCTTTGGCATCGGTGGCGCTGCCATGCTGCACTGGCTCAAAAAGCCGGCGGCCGAGGCACCGATGAGCCGGCACACGCAAGGCCTGGTCTTTCTCGAGTCGTTCCTCGGCAATTTCCTGTTCTCCATCTGCATGCTGTACGGCGTGAGCATGACCAGCGCCGTCGCAGCGGGCGTGATCATGGCGTCCATTCCGGCGGCCGTTGCGGTGATGAGCTGGCTCTTCCTGCGGGAGCGCATTGCCTTGCGGGTCTGGATGGCTGTCGCCTGTGCCGTTCTGGGTATTGCCCTGGTGTCCTTGTCCAGACCGCAGCATGCCGGGCCGGTAGCCAGCAGCGCATGGCTGGGCAACCTGCTGCTGGTGGCGGCGGTGCTGTGCGAGTCGGCCTATGCCGTCATCGGGAAAAAGCTCACCGGCGTGCTGAGCCCCAAACGCATCACCGCAATGATCAACCTCTGGGGCTTTGTGCTCATCACGCCGCTGGGCGCGTGGGTGGCCTGGAATTTCGACTTCGCCAACGTCGCCCCGGCCAGCTGGCTGCTGCTGGTGTTTTACTCGCTGGCCGCCAGCGTTTGGACGGTGTGGCTTTGGATGACCGGGCTGCGCTCCATTCCGGCCAATCAGGCAGGTGTCTTCACCGTGATGCTGCCGATCAGTGCTGCAGTGGTGGGCGTGCTGGTGCTTGGCGAATCTCTCTCAGGCACGCAGATGGGCGCCTTTGCCATCGCACTGACCGGTGTGGTGCTGGCTACTTTGCCGCAACGGGGTCAGGAAACGCAGGTTCCGATCGAGCCGCCGCACTGATCTCGCGGTCCAGCCGGCGCTGGCGCCGCATCATCAGCACGCTGTAGGCCAGGATGCTGGTCGACACCACCGCGATCAGGATGGTCGCCGCGGCGTAGATGGAGGGGTTTACGCCCCGCCGTGCATAGCTGAAGATGACCTGCGGCAAGGTGGTGACGCCGGGGCCGGACAGAAACTCGGAGATCACGACATCGTCGAACGACAGGGTGAACGTCAACAACCAGGCGGATACAAGCGCGGGTGCGATGTTGGGCAGGGTGACGAGGAAGAACACCTCGATCGGCCGGCAACCCAGGTCCATGGCGGCCTCTTCCAGCGTGCGGTCCATCTCGCTCAGGCGCGACTGCACCACCACCGTGGCGTACGCCATGCCCAGCAGCGTGTGGCCGCTGACGATGGTGGTGAAGCCACGCTCAGGCCAGCCAATGGCGCGCTGGATCGACACCATCAGCAGCAGCAGCGACAAACCAATGATGACTTCGGGCATGACGAGCGGCGCATTGACCATGCCGTAAAAAAGCGTACGCCCCCTGAACCGCAGATAACGCACCAGCACAAAGGCGGCAAAGGTACCCAGCACGACCGACAGCGTGCCGGTGAGCAGCGCCACCTTGAGCGACAGGAAGAAGCCCTCCACCAGCCGCGAATCGGCCACCAGCGCCTCGTACCAGCGCCAGGAAAACCCAGTGAAAACGCCGTCCTGGCGCGTGCTGTTGAATGAAAAAACGATCAGGAAAAACAGCGGGATGTAGAGAAAGAGGTACACCAGCCCGATCCAGAGGCGGCCGATGTGCTTTTCTGCGAAGCGAAACAGCGTTTTCACCTCAGCTCTCCCGCGGTCTGTCGCGCTCGATGGCCGAGCGGTAGTAAAGGGCCAGTGGCACCAGGATCAGCAGGATCATCACCACGGCCAGCGCCGAAGCGCGCGGCCAGTTGTTGCTGCTGAACATTTCGTCCCATACCACCCGGCCGATCATGATGTTTTCTGCGCCACCCAACAGCGAAGGAATCACGAACTCCCCCACACTGGGAATGAACACCAGCATGGAGCCGGCAATGATGCCGGACTTGCTCAGGGGCACGGTTATCAGCCAGAAGGCCTTCCAGCTGCTGGCGCCCAGATCATGGGCGGCTTCCAGCAAGCGGAAATCCATTTTGACCAGCGTGGCATACAGCGGCAGGATCATGAAGGGGCAGTAGACATAGGTCATGCCCACCAGCATCGACACGTCGGTGTAGAGCATGACCATCGGCTCCTGGATGAGGCCCAGGGACAGCAGCAGGTTGTTGAGCACACCCTGGTCGGCCAGGATACCCTTCCACGCGTACACCCTCAGCAGAAACGACGTCCAGAACGGCAGCATCACGAGCATCAGCAAGGCCGGACGGACGGAGGGGCGTGAGCGCGCCAGAAAGTAGGCGAACGGGTAACCGATCAGCAGGCAGAACACCGTCGTCAACACCGCGTATTTCAGCGAGGTCTTGTAGGCTTCCGTGTAGATGGTGTTGCCCCATTGGCTGGCAGCTTCCGCGCTGTCGACAAAAATCGAAGCATAGTTGTTGTAGCGCAGCAGCACATGCCATGAGCCGTTCACCGTCTCCATCAACGGCGCGAAAGGGTCTACGCCATTGCCCATGTCGGTGACGCTGATGCGCAGCAGGATCAGGAATGGCAGCAGGAAGAAAAACAGCAGCCAGACATAAGGCACTCCGACGACAAAACGCCGGCCAAGGTTGAGCTGGAGCCAGGAAGGAACTTTCATCGCAGCGTGGTCAGGTTCAGCAGTGTCACTGCGTCAGCACCACCGGTGCCGAATCGTCCCACCAGAAATACACCAGGTCTTCCCAGGTGATGACGCTGTGGTCATGGCGGGTGGTGTTTGTCTCGGTGATCTTCACCGTGGCGCCGTTGGGCGTTTCCACGATAAAGGTGTTGTAGCTTCCGAAATAGGCAATCTCACGGACCCGCCCCGTGAAGAGATTGACCCGGACGTCAGGCCGCGTCTTGGCGATATGGATTTTCTCCGGCCGCACAGCCACGGCCACCGACATGCCCTGGGCGCCACTGATGCCGTGCCCCACGTGCACGACACCCTGCGCCGTGGTGATTTCACAGCGATCAGCCTCGTCCACCGTGAGCTCACCCTCCATCAGGTTCACGTTACCGATGAAGTCCGCCACAAAGCGGCAGTTGGGGTGTTCGTAGATTTCCTTGGGGGTACCCACCTGGAGGACGCGACCGTGGCTCATCACCGCAATGCGCGAGGCCATGGCCATGGCCTCTTCCTGGTCGTGGGTCACCATCACACAGGTCACGCCCACGGACTCCAGAATGTTGACCAGTTCGAACTGTGTGCGCTCGCGAAGCTGCTTGTCCAGGGCGCCCAGGGGTTCATCCAGCAACAACAGCTGCGGCCGCTTGGCCAGGCTGCGGGCGAGCGCCACACGCTGCTGCTGGCCGCCCGAGAGCTGGTGTGGCTTGCGTTTGGCGAAGTTCTCCAGCTGGACCAGCTTGAGCATCTCGTCCACGCGCGCGTTGATCTCCGCCTTGGGCATGCCCTCGCGCTTGAGGCCGAACGCAATGTTGTCCCACACCGTGAGGTGGGGAAACAAGGCGTACGACTGGAACATCATATTGATGGGCCGCTCGTAGGGCGGAAACGACGCGATGTCCACGCCGTCGAGGTAGACAGCGCCGGCCGTGGGTTTTTCAAAACCCGCCAGCATCCGCAGCAGCGTGGACTTGCCGCAACCGGAGCTGCCGAGCAGCGCAAAAATCTCACCTTTGTGGATCGACAGCGACACCTCATCGACAGCGGCCACGCCGTCAAAGCGCTTGACCAGCTGGTCAGTCCTTAAAAATCCATCGCCGGGCGATGTCAATGCATTCATGAAGACAGGTTCCTGCAAAACCGACATGAAAAAAAGCTGCGCACGCAAAACACTTGCATGCGCAGCCGGGCTCTCGCTGGAAGAATCAGCGCTCAGCCGGGGAAGCGGATCACTTGCCTTTTTTGAACGCGGTGAACACGTTGCTCATCGATTCGCGGGCTTCGTTGCTGAAGCTCGCTGGTGACACCATCTTCTGCATGTTGGGTGCGTCGGGGAACACCGCCTTGTCCTGGGCGATCTCGGGCTTGACGCTGGCCAGGCTCGCCTTGTTGGCCGTGGCATAGCCCAACTCGTTCGTCAGCGACGCAGACACTTCAGGACGCAGCGAATAGTTGATGAAGGCCATCGCGTTGTTGGGATGCTTGGCGTCCTTGGGCACAGCCAGGGTGTCGAAGAAGATCAGGCCGCCGGTGCTGGGCAGCAGGGCTTCGAGTTCCACGCCGCTCTTGTTCTCGATGGCGCGGCCCTTGGCTATGTTGATGTCGCCCGCCCAGGCCAGCGCCACGCAGGCCTTGCCGCCGGCGAGGTCATCAATCATGGTGCTGGAGAACATGCGGATGTGCGGACGCACCTTGGCGAGCATGGCGCCTGCGGCCTTGTGGTCCGCCGCGTCGTTCGAGTACGCGTTCTTGCCCAGGTAGTGCATCGCAGGCGGCAGCACTTCGGTGGGTGAGTCCAGGTAGGCAATGCCGCAGGACTTCAGCTTGGCCGTGTAGACCGGGTTGAACACCAGGTCCCAGGCGTTTTCCGGCATGGGCGTGGAGCCGAGCGCCTTCGCAACCTTGGCTTTGTTGATGCCCACAGTGGTGAAGCTCCAGGCCCATGGCACCAGATAGGCGTTGCCCGGGTCAATGGTGCCCAGTTTTTCCATGATGGACGAATCCAGATTGCCGTAGTTGGCGATCTTGGCCTTGTCCAGCTTGCCGAGCAGGCCACCATCGATTTGCGGTTTGGCGAACACGGCGCCTGGCACCACGATGTCGTAGCCGGAATTGCCGGCGACCAGTTTGGCCTGCAGCGCTTCGTTGTTCTCAAAGGTCTGGTAGTTGACCTTGATGCCGGTTTCTTTTTCGAAGTTGGCGATCGTGTCCTTGGCGATGTAATCCGGCCAGTTGTAGACGTTGAGGACCTTCTCCTCGGTGTTCGCCGGTGCGGCGGCGGGCGCGGCGGCCGGTGCTGCCGGAGCGGATGCCACGGGAGCTTCCTCTTTTTTGCCACAGGCACTCAACATGACAGCAGACAGGGCAAAAATCCACAAATTTTTTCTCATGATGCGCGGACTCCGTGAGTAGGGGTAAGAACAACAAAACAGATCAACAGCGGCCACCGGCCGGAGGGAAACGCCCCCCACGCCGGACTGCCGCAGATTGTATAAGAGCCTTTTTCACCGGTAAACCAGCGCATGGAGCCCTTGGGCACAGCGGTGGACCGCCATCATCCGGGCGGGGAATATGCAAAATCCGTACCCGTGGGCGCCCGAGGGATCGGGCCGCCCGGCGGCTGCGGTTCAGGCAAACAGCGTCTTGTACTGGTCGCGGAGCAGGTTCTTCTGGACCTTGCCCATGGTGTTGCGCGGCAGTTCCGACACGACAAAGCACTGTTTGGGAATCTTGAAGTTGGCGAGCTTCGATTTCAGATCGGCCACGATGGCCGCCGGCTCCAGGGTCGTGCCCGGCTTGGAAATGACCACCGCCACCCCCACCTCGCCGAAATCCGGGTGGGGCACGCCGACCAGGGCGCTTTCGGCCACACCGGGGATTTCGTTGATGTAGCCTTCGATTTCCGCCGGATAGACGTTGTAGCCGCCGCTGATGATCAGGTCCTTGCTGCGCCCCACGATGGTGATGTAGCCCCGCGCATCGATCTTGCCCACGTCCCCGGTCTTGAAATAGCCATCCGGCGTGAACTCTTCTTTGGTCTTTTCCGGCATGCGCCAGTAGCCCTGGAACACATTGGGGCCCTTGACCTGTATTGCACCGATTTCGCCTGCCGGCAGTGCCTTGCCGTCATCGCCCTGCACCCGCAGGCTCACACCCGGCAAGGCAAAGCCCACCGTGCCGCCCCGGCGCTCACCGCCCTTGTAGGGGTTGGACGTCAGCATCACCGTCTCGGACATGCCGTAGCGCTCCAGAATCGTGTGGCCGGTGCGCTGCTCCCAATCGGTGAAGGTTTCGATCAGCAGCGGGGCTGAGCCGGCAACGAACAGGCGCATGTTGCGGCAGGCGTTGCGATCCAGCCCTGGTTCGGCCAGCAGCCGGGTGTAGAGCGTGGGGACGCCCATGAACACCGTCGCTTCGGGCAGCTTGCGAACCACCAGCTTCGGATCAAACTTCGCCAGCCAGATCATCTTGCTGCCATTGATCAGCGCGCCATGCATGGCGACGAACAAGCCATGGACGTGGAAGATCGGCAGGGCATGAATCAGCACATCGCCCTTTTTCCAGCCCCAGTAATCCTTCAGTACCAGCGCATTGCTGAGCATGTTTTCATGCGACAGCATGGCGCCCTTGCTGCGGCCCGTGGTGCCGCTGGTGTACAGGATCGCCGCCAGGTCATCGGGGCCGCGCTGAGCGACCACGTGACGATCGCTGCAATGCGCCGCGCGCTGCAGCAGCGATCCGGTGCGGTCATCGTCCAGCGTGAACACGTTCTGCGTACCGGCCTTGAAGGCGATCTTGCTCACCCAGCCGAAGTTCTTGCTGCTGCAGACCACGACGGACGGCTCGGCGTTACCGATGAAGTATTCGATCTCGCCGCTCTGATAGGCGGTGTTCAGGGGCAAGAACACATAGCCCGCCCGCAGTGTGGCCAGGTACAGCATCATCGCTTCGACTGATTTTTCGACCTGCACGGCAATGCGCGCGCCGGCCGGCAGACCCAGCGACGCCAGCAGGTTGGCCAACATGGCGGTGCCACGGTCCAGGTCACGCCACGAATAGAACAGGCCTGTGTCGGTTTCGACGGCGATCTCGTCGAGCGAATCAGGAAAGGCTGCACGCAGCGCGGCAAACAGGTTGTGGTTTTTCATGGGTCAGACCAAGGTAGTGAAAGTAATGAGAAAAACAGGGGATATCAACAAGTCAGCTCAGGCGATGACGACGGCGTTCAGGATGCAAAGACAGGCGGGCGCTTTTCCACGAAGGCTTGTACACCCTCCCGGTGCTCTGCGGAATCAGCATAGCGGTACGCACCCGCAACCAGTGTCGCCAGACTGGAAGCCGCATCCGCCGGCGCGGCGAGCACCCTCAGCGCCTGCTTGTTCAGGCGTGCAGCCTGGGGCGCCAACGCCGTGATGCGCTCCAGTTGCCGCGCAGCGGTCTGCGCCAGGTCGGCGGCCGGCACCACCTGATGGACAAACCCGCGGCGCTTCATCTCGGCGGCGTCGAATACCACGGCGGCCAGCAGCATTTCACGGACCGTGGACTCCCCCGCCACCCGGGTCACCAGCGCCAGCTCACGCGGTGCCATCGGAAAACCCAACCTTGCGATGGGCGCGCCGAACCGGGCGTCATCGCCGGCCAGGCGCAGGTCGCAGCAAGACGCGATCTCGACACCGGCGCCCATGCAGTTGCCATCCATCTGCGCGACGATCGGCACATCGCAATCAAGCATCGCCTGCAAGCCACCCCAGACTTCGTTCTCATGGAAGTCGCGCAGACTGTTCTCTGCAAACCGGAAAGTGGCGTATTCGGAAATATCGCCGCCGGCACAGAAGTGACCCGACTCGCCCTTCACCAGCACACCCCGCACCTGCAGCTGACCCTGGACCTGCACAAAAGCATCCTGCAACTGGCGCCACATGCCCCGCGACATCGCGTTGAGCTTGCCGGGGTTGGAGAGCGTGACATGCGCGACATGGCCGCTGATCTCCAGGAGAACGGCACCCGTCATGCGTCAGGCCTGAACGGATGCACGGCATCGACCCGCGGAAACCTGAAAAATCATTCCAGCTTCGCGCCCGAGGTCTTCACCACGGCAGCCCAGCGTTTGACTTCACTGCTGACAAATGCGCCGAACTGGGGTGGTGTGAGGTTGCTGAACTCTGCGCCGTTGCTGGCCCAAATGGCCTTGAGTTCATCACTGCTGACAGCCTTGCGCAGCTCTTCCACGATACGCGTCTGTACATCGGCCGGCGTGCCCTTGGGCGCCCACATGCCGTACCAGGTGGTGACGGTGTATTGAGGCAGCCCCAGTTCTGCTGCGCAGGGGATATCCGGGAACGCCGGGTTGCGTTTGGCACCCGCCACCATCAAGGCCTTGATGCGGCCACTCTTGATGTGGTTGGCCGACGACCCAAGACCGTCGAACATCATGTCGACGTTGCCCGAAATCAGGTCTTGCAATGCAGGACCGGCGCCGCGGTAGGGAATGTGCGTGATGAAGGTCTTGGTCTGTTCCTTGAACAGCTCGCCGGCCAGGTGGTGCGACGTGCCGGCACCGGCAGAACCGTAATTGAAACCGCCTGGCTTGCTGCGCACCTGGCTCAGGAAAGCCTTGAAATCCCCTGGAATATTTTTCGGGTTGACCACCAGCACCTGCGGCACGTTGGCAATCAGCGCGAGCGGCACAAAGTCTTTTTCGATGTCGTAGTCCAGCTTGGGGTACATCGAAGGGGCAATGGTGTGGTGAACCGCACCCATGAAGAGGTTGTAGCCATCGGGCTGGGCCTTGGCCGAGATGCTGGCGCCCAGCGTGCCACCGGCTCCGCCGCGGTTGTCGATGATGAGCTGCTTGCCGGTGTTTCTGGCGAACTGGGCAGCCAGTGGCCGGGCGAAGGCATCCGTGCCGCCGCCCGCAGGGAATGGCACGATCACCGTCACGGGCTTGGTCGGCCACGTGGACTGCGCATGGCTTCCCATGGACACCACCGCCACGCCAGCCACGGCAGCGCGCAACACGCTGCGGCGGGAACTGTCCGCCTGGAAATTGAAAGTCATTTGTCTGTCTCCTGTCGTTATGAAATCAAATGGAAATACACGTCCTGGGTCGCGCCACTGCCTTGGCGGGATCGTAAGTACACAATCAAATATACAAATCTTCAATGTCACCTGATACGGGGATTTTCCCCTGTGCAAGCAGTGCGCGGTGCTTGTCGAGCCGCTTGATGTCGTAGAGGTAATTCACCATCAGGCCATACGATTGCTTGAGGCCTTTGGCCGAAGGGTCCGCGCCCCAGTTCAGTCGCTCCACACGCGCACCGTTGCCCAGGTGAAAGCGCGCCACCGGGTCGAGCGGCTTGCCATCGTCCATGGCCTGACCAAGGTAGTGTGCAGCGCATTGCATCAGCATGTGGCGCACTGGCGATTTCTCCGCCATCACCAGTGGCTCTTCGGCAGCAGCCAGGAAGTGACCGGCCGCAGGCGGCTCAAATCCCACCGCCCGGCCCAGTGCCGACCGGTCTTTGGCATCCAGCTTGTCCAGCATGGCAGCCGCGTTTTTGCCCAGCCAGCTCCGGAAACCCGGAATGGGGGAAAGGGTCGCGAAGGTCTTGAGGCGGGGAAACTCTTCCTTCAGGGTCTCCACCACACGCTTGATGAGCGAGTCGCCAAAGCTCACACCGCGCAAGCCGGTCTGCGTGTTGCTGATGGAGTAGAAAATAGCCGTGGTGGCCTTCTTCAGGTCGGAGGGCGCAGCCAGTTCATCGAGCAGGGGCGTGATGTCGGTGGCGATCTCGTCGACCATCGCAACCTCGACAAAAATCAGCGGCACATCGGGCAGGCGCGGATGGAAGAACCCGTAGCAGCGCCGGTCGCTGTCGAGGCGGTTCTTCACGTCGGCCCAGCTCTTGATGTCGTGCACCGCTTCGTACTGGATCAGTTTTTCGATCAATGAGGCGGGTGAGTCCCAACTGATGCGGCGCAGGTCCAGGAAACCCACATCGAACCAGGTGGAGAACATATATTCCATTTCCACGTCGAGCGCCTGCAGTCGCTTGTCCGTGCGCAGGCTGGACTGCATCTCGGCGCGCATGTTGACCAGGAACTGGATGCCGCCCGGATAGACGCTGAAGCGCTGCAGCAGGCGCCGGCGCGGCGAAACCGTGGCACGCCGGTAGCGCACCTCGGCCACCGCCTCTTCGGGCGTTCCCACCGCGGCTGCAAACTGGGCCTGGGCTGCCTTGACCTTCTGTGCATTGGCCACAAACTGCTCGCTCATCAGCAACCACAGGTCCCGGCGCTGATCGAGTGCGGCGCCCCCATACCAGTTGGCCACCTCCATCGCCAGGCGCCCACCCTCCACTTCGCTCACACGGGGATCAATGATGGCCTGCAACTCAGCCAGCGTGCGACGCAGCATGCTGGGCGACAGGGCTTCGCCTTTTTGGCGCAGCGTCGCCTTCAGACGCTCCTGCGTACTGCGGGGCGCCAGCGCCTTGGCCGCCGCGCCATCCGGCAAGGCTTTGGTCTTGTCGGTCCGCGTGTCGGCCACGGCGGCGGATTTTTTGTCGGCAGCGGTGAACTTCGACACACTGCGGCTGAGCCAATCCGTGGCGCTCATGACGCCACCCGCGATCTTTGGCTGTTCACCAGCTCGCGCAGCGCTTCCCGCTGCCGCGTCAGGTGCGTTCGCATCGCCGCCTCGGCCCCTTCGCTGTCGCGGCTTTTCAGGGCGGCGAACACGGTCAGGTGCTCCGACAGGCTCTGCGCCAGCCGGCCGGGCGCGCGCAGTTGCTGCAGCCGTGCCAGCTTGAGGATCTTGCGCAGGTCGGCAATCACCTGCGCCAGCCAGCGGTTATTGGCCAGCAGGATGATGGCCTCGTGAATAGCGAAATTGGTGGCGTAGTAGTCGTTGATGCGGCCCGCCTGGGCATGACCGCACAGCTTGTCATGCAAGGTGGTGAGCGCCGCCAGATCAGCGTCCGTGGCGTTGCGTGCCGCCTCATAGGCGCAGCGGCCTTCCAGCAGTGCGATCACCGGGAAAATTTCGTCGAGGTCCTGTTCCGTGACCTCGCTGACAAAGCAGCCGCGCCGCGGCTCATGGCGCAGCAGGCCTTCGGCGGTCAGCACCTTGAGCGCCTCGCGCAGCGGCGTGCGGGAAATCTCCAGTCTTTCGCACAGGGCCACCTCATCCAGGAAACCGCCCGGTGCCAGGGTGCCCGAGAAAATCTGCTCCCGTAGCGTGTTCGCTACCTCATGGTGCAAAGAGTTGTGGACAAGACGCATGGCAGGACTCCGTGAACCGACAGCGTGGTTGCCCGGTGGATGCATCTTGCCGGCCCTCAAGGCTTTGGTGATGCTGATTTGAGCTGTTTGCTCTGTCGATAACCGTAATTATGCGTAATTATGAAATTTCAAGCAAGAAGAAAAACGCCCAAGAGTGCCTTAAAACCACAGGGGTATACCTTATCTGTCGCCAATCCACGTCATGGCAGTACTTCACACGGCCTGACCAGTCGCTCGGCTCGCGAGCCCTTGAACGGGTGCCCGAGCGCGACCTGATGCACGGCGGGCACCTTCCTGCCGGCACCGCCTGGCTAGGCACGGCGCTTTGAAGCCCACACCCACAGGCCCACACCCGCCGCCATCATCGGAATACACAACCACTGGCCCATGCTCAGCCCCAAAGCCAGCACGCCCAGAAACTCGTCGGGCTCCCGGAAGAACTCGGCGATGAAGCGGAACACCCCGTAGCCCAGCAAAAATGCGCCCGAGACCTGGCCCTCGCGCAGCGACGGGCCGCCCCTGGCAAGCAGCGCCCCCTCGGGGGGCAGTGAAGTACGCGAAGCGACGAGCGCGGGGGCCGGTATGTTGCGGGGCTTGCGCGCATAGAGCCACAGCAGCACAAACAGCAGCAGGCCCTCCATCAGGAACTGGTAGACCTGCGACGGGTGGCGCGGCAGGGACGAGCCGCTGCCGGGAAACACCATGCCCCATGGCAAGGCAGGGTCCGCAAAACGCCCCCACAGCTCGCCGTTGATGAAGTTGCCCACCCTCCCCGCAGCCAGGCCGGTGGGCACGCACGGCGCGATGAAGTCCATCACCTGCAGCCAGGGCTTCTGGCGGGTTCGGGCAAACCAGACCTGCGACACCAGCACGCCCAGCATGCCACCATGAAAACTCATGCCGCCTTGCCAGACAGCAAAGATTTCCAGCGGATGGCTCAGGTAGTAGCCAGGTTTGTAAAACAGGCAGTAACCGATGCGCCCGCCGATCACCACACCCATGACGCCGAGAAACAGGATGTCTTCAATGTCCTTCACAGACCATGCCGCCGTGCCGGTGAGGGACGCGTAGGGCTGATGCCGAAGGCGACGGGTGGCCAGCAGGAAGAACAGCGCGAACGCTGTCAGATAGGTCAGGCCGTACCAGTGAATGGCCAGCGGCCCGACCTGAAGGGCAACGGGATTGATTTGGGGGTGGATCAGCATGGCGGTATTTTGCACGTGCAGCATGAAGGCCAAGGTGATGGCCAAGTGGGCATGGGCACCTTGAGAGCCGTGTGGGGTTTCAACGCCGGCTCCGCACGGCCATCGCGGCCACGACTGGCGCTCAGTGCAACTGCTCCAGTTCATTGACAAGTGCCACAAATCGGGCGACCACCGGATTGTTGCCGTCGGCCTTCCAGACCAGGCTGGTTTCGCAGCCCGGCACGGTCACGGGCAGGGTAACGGGCACGACAGCCGACTTTGAGGCCGACTTGCGAACGGCCCGGAACGGCGGCGGGGCCAGGCGCCGGTACACCACGCCAGGCCGCTGGAACTGCTGCACGCTTTCGGGCACCCATGCCAGCCCCACACCGGCAGACACCAGGTTCACGATGGTCTGCATCTGGATGGCCTCTTGCGCCACCCGCGGCAGTTCGCCGGCAGCGTGGTACATCATGAAGATCGCGTCGTGCAGCGACGGCAGGATGCGGCGGGGAAAGATGACCAGCGGCTCACCTTTCAGATCGTTCAACGACAGATCGGACCTATGGGCGAGTTCACTCTGCTCGGGCAAGGCAACCACCAGCGGCTCCTGCGCGATGCGCAGCGACAGCAAACCGGTTGGCGTGAACCCGGGGGAATGAAGCACGAAGCCCGCGTCGATACTGCCCCGCTCGAAAGACTGCAACTGCACGTCGCCGGTCGCCTCCATCAGTTCCAGCACCACGCCGGGGTGACGCTCCCGGAACGCGCGCACCCAGCGCGGCAACATGTCAAAGCCCACGGTAGACACAAACGCCAGCCGCAGACGGCCCGCCTCGCCATCCGCACTGGCCCGCGCCAGGGCTGGCAAGGCTTCGGCCCGCGCCAGCACATCGCCCACCTCTGCCACCAGGGCCCGGCCAGCCGCCGTGAGCTGCACGCTGCGCTGGGTCCGGTCAAAGAGGCGCACGCCGAGCGTGCGCTCCAACTGGGCGATGGCCTGTGTCAGTGGCGGCTGCGTCATGGCCAGGCGGCGGGCAGCGTGGCCGAAGTGGAGCGCCTCGGCCACGGCCAGGAACTGGCGCCACAGCCGCAGCTCCACGTGCACAGGCCGGGCAGCGGGGGATTGGGACGATTTCGTTGGCACGGTATTCATATGCAAAACATATCAATAAAGCATGAATAATGGATTGGAGAATATCAGACAAAGCACGCATACTCACAGCTCGCCCCGCCTCCGCGGCGCCTTCCTCCACGAGATCACCACGAGACATTCCATGGAAACCAAAACCATCCGGCTCAATCCACGCAGCAAGAACATCACAGAGGGCAAATCGCGCGCGCCCAACCGCTCGATGTACTACGCCATGGGTTACGAAGAAGGCGACTTCCAGAAGCCGATGATTGGCGTGGCCAATGGCCACAGCACCATCACGCCCTGCAACAGTGGCCTGCAAAAGCTGGCAGATGCCGCGATTGCCGCGATTGAAGAAGCCGGTGGCAACGCTCAGGTGTTCGGCACGCCCACCATCTCCGACGGCATGGCCATGGGCACCGAGGGCATGAAGTACTCGCTGGTCAGCCGCGAGGTGATCTCCGACTGCATCGAGACCTGCGTACAGGGCCAGTGGATGGACGGCGTGCTGGTGGTCGGCGGTTGCGACAAGAACATGCCCGGCGGCCTGATGGGCATGCTGCGCGCCAATGTGCCGGCCATCTATGTGTACGGCGGCACCATCCTGCCCGGCAGCTACAAGGGCAAGGACCTCAACATCGTCAGCGTGTTCGAAGCCGTCGGCGAAAACGCCGCTGGCCGAATGAGCGACGAAGACCTGCTGCAGATCGAGCGCCGCGCCATTCCCGGCACCGGCAGCTGCGGCGGCATGTACACCGCCAATACGATGTCGAGCGCCTTTGAGGCCCTCGGTATTTCGCTGCCCTACTCCAGCACCATGGCCAACCCGCACGACGAGAAAATGAATTCGGCCAGGGAGTCGGCCAAGGTTCTGGTCGAAGCCATCAAGAAGGACATCAAGCCGCGCGACATCGTCACCAAAAAGGCGATTGAGAACGCCGTGGCCGTCATCATGGCCACCGGCGGCTCCACCAACGCCGTGCTGCACTTCCTCGCCATCGCCCACACGGCAGGCGTCGAATGGACGATTGACGACTTCGAGCGCGTGCGCCAGCGCACACCGGTGCTCTGCGACCTGAAACCTTCCGGCAAATACCTGGCCGTCGACCTGCACAAAGCTGGCGGCATTCCACAGGTCATGAAAACCCTGTTGGTCGCTGGTCTGCTGCACGGCGACTGCCTCACGATTTCAGGCCAGACGATTGCCGAAGTGCTCAAGGATGTTCCGGAAGTTCCGCGTGCCGACCAGGACGTCATCCGCCCCATCAACAACCCGATGTATGCACAAGGCCATCTGGCCATCCTGAAGGGCAACCTCTCACCGGAAGGCTGTGTGGCCAAGATCACCGGTCTCAAGAGCCCCGTGATGACCGGCCCGGCGCGGGTGTTTGACGACGAGCAGTCCGCGCTGGCCGCGATTCTGGCCGGCAAGATCAAGGCCGGCGATGTGATGGTCCTGCGCTACCTCGGCCCCAAGGGGGGTCCGGGCATGCCGGAAATGCTGGCGCCCACCGGCGCGCTGATTGGTGCGGGTCTGGGCGAAAGCGTCGGCCTCATCACCGATGGCCGCTTCTCGGGCGGCACCTGGGGCATGGTGGTGGGACACGTGGCGCCTGAAGCAGCCGCTGGCGGCAACATTGCCTTCATCCAGGAAAACGACTCCATCACCATCGATGCCCACCAGTTGCTGCTGCAGCTCAACATCAGCGATGCCGAGCTCGCAGCGCGCAAGGTCGGCTGGAAACCACCGGTGCCGCGCTACACCCGCGGGGTGCAGGCGAAGTTCGCTTTCAATGCGTCGAGCGCCAGCAAGGGCGCCGTGCTCGACGATTATTGAAATTCAGAGATGCGGCCCCGACTGGCCCCAGTCGGTCGCCGCGTTCAGAACGAAAAAAGCCTGTCGGTCTCCGACAGGCTTTTTATTTGACGGCACAGACTGCTTACTTGCGCTTTCGGGACAACATCCCCATGGCATCGCGCTGTTTGTCGATACGGTCCTGCTTGCGCTTTTCCATCTTCTCGACCTCTTTTCTCTTGGTGTAACCGGAGGCGTCAGCCCAGGCCCACCATGCCACGGCCAGCGCGAACGGTGACAGCACCACCCACCAGTTCCAGGTGGCGACCGGACCGACCTCAAAATACTTCAGCGCAAGCGCCACAATGCCAGCCAATAAAAAATACATGTCCAACTCCTGGGCTTGATGGGGATGTTTGCCAATACGACCAGTTAAGGCCATTTAGGGCTATGAAGGACCGTCAGGACCGTTTGGGCCCTACCGGCCAGTTGTACCCTGAGGAAATCAAGGTCAACCAGCCTCACTACAATGGCGTTGAATGACTGTAACCGAATCCACGTCCGAATCCACCTTCTCCGAGGGACCCCTCATGAAACACGCTTTTCTGGCCATTGCCTCGATGACGGCAATTTTCGCGGTCTCGACACCTGCGCTGGCAGACCTTCAACTCGCCACCGCCAAAAACTGCATGGCATGCCATGCCGTCGACAAAAAGCTGGTGGGCCCTTCCTACAAGGACGTGGCTGCCAAGTACGCAGGCCAAAAAGACGCCGCTGACAAACTCGCCACCAAGGTCATGAAGGGTGGTTCAGGCGTCTGGGGCCCGGTGCCCATGCCCGCCAACACCCAGGTGACGCCGGACGAGGCCAAGAAGCTTGTCGCCTGGATTCTGACCCAGAAGTAATCAACCAGGTTTCACCATGCGCCCTGTCGGGCGCTGGCATGAAAAAGCCCGTCGTTGACGGGCTTTTTCATTGGCTGTTACGCCTCAAGGGTTCAAAGGTTTTGTGACAGCTGCTCAAGGATGGCTGGGTTCTCCAGCGTGGAAGTATCCTGCGTGATGGCTTCACCTTTGGCGATGCCGCGCAGCAGCCGGCGCATGATCTTGCCGCTGCGCGTCTTGGGCAGGTTGTCGCCAAAGCGGATGTCCTTGGGCTTGGCAATCGGCCCGATCTGCTTGCCCACCCAGTCGCGCAGCTCCTTGGCAATCGCCTTGGCTTCGTCGCCGGTCGGGCGCGAGCGCTTGAGCACCACAAAGGCCACAATGGCCTCGCCCGTCAGGTCGTCAGGTCGTCCGACCACAGCCGCTTCAGCCACCAGGGTGGAATGCGCCACCAGCGCCGATTCGATTTCCATCGTACCCATGCGGTGGCCTGACACGTTGAGCACGTCGTCAATGCGGCCGGTGATGCGGAAATAGCCGTTGTCGGCGTTGCGCACCGCACCATCGCCGGCGAGGTAGATCGTGCCGCCCATTTCCTCGGGGAAATAGCTTTTCTTGAAACGCTCCGGATCGTTCCAGATGGTGCGGATCATCGAAGGCCAGGGCCGCTTGACGACCAGCATGCCGCCCGCTCCGTTGGGCAGGTCCTTGCCGGTCTCATCGACGATGGCAGCCATGATGCCGGGCAGAGGCAAGGTGCAGCTGCCGGGAACCAGCGGCGTTGCCCCCGGCAGCGGCGTGATCATGTGGCCGCCTGTTTCGGTCTGCCAGAAGGTGTCCACGATGGGGCAACGCTCGCCGCCCACGTGCTTGTAGTACCACATCCATGCTTCGGGGTTGATCGGCTCGCCGACGGAACCCAGAATCCGCAGGCTGCTGAGGTCAGACCGTGCCGGGTGCACCGATTCGTCCGCTTCTGCGGCCTTGATGAGCGAGCGGATGGCCGTTGGCGCCGTGTAAAAAAGGCTGACCTTGTGTTTCTCGATCATCTGCCAGAAGCGACCTGCGTTGGGATAGGTCGGGATGCCCTCAAAAATCACCTGCGTCACGCCCGCAGCAAGAGGGCCATAAGCGACATAGGTGTGACCGGTGATCCAGCCGATGTCGGCCGTGCACCAGAAGACATCCGAGGTCTGGGCGTCGAACGTCCAGTCCATGGTCAGCTTGGCCCAGAGCAGGTAGCCGCCGGTGCTGTGCTGTACGCCCTTGGGTTTTCCGGTAGAGCCCGACGTGTACAGGATGAACAGCGGATGCTCGGCGCCGACGAATTCGGGTTCGCACGTGGGTGAGGCCTTGGCGCTCAGTTCGTGCATCAGGCTGTCACGTCCCGCCACCATGTTGCAGGCCGTCGGCGTGCGCTGGTAGACGATCACGTTCTTGATGGACTCGCAGCCGCCCATGGCAATGCCTTCGTCCACGATGGCCTTGAGGGGCAGTTCCTTTCCGCCGCGCAGCTGGTAGTTGGCAGTGATGACAGCCACCGCACCCGCGTCCTGGATGCGCTCCTGCACGCTTTTGGCTGAAAAACCACCGAACACCACGGAGTGGATGGCACCAATGCGCGCGCAGGCCTGCATGGCCACGACACCTTCGACAGTCATCGGCATGTAGATGATGACGCGGTCACCCTTGCGGATGCCCAGGCCTTTCAGTGCGCTGGCAAACTGGCTGACCTTGGCGTGCAGTTCACGGAAGGTGATGTTGGTGACCTTGCCGTCATCGCTCTCGAAAATGATGGCCTTCTTGTGCTCGGTGGGCGTCCCGAGATGGCGGTCGAGGCAGTTGTAGGAGGCGTTCAGTTCGCCATCGGCAAACCACTGATAAAACGGCGCATTGGATTCATCCAGCACCTGGTTGAACGGCTTTTTCCAGCTGAGATTGGCGCGGGCCAGACGGCCCCAGAAGCCCTCGAAGTCCTTTTCAGCCTCTGCGCACATGGCGTCGTAGGCGGCCATGCCGGAAATCCGGGCCGCCTTGACGGTGGCTGCGGTCGGCGGAAAAACGCGGTTTTCCACCAGCACGGATTCGATATTGGACGTAGGGGCGCTCATGCTTTTGTCTCCTTTTTGTAATGACTTGCGTGCTACTGTCCGGGCAAGCACTTACAAGCCACTGACTGGCTTGAACCTTACAATTCGCGGCGAGCCGTGCCCTGCTGCAAAGCAGGCCCTGGACACCGCACATCCTACAATTTTTCAGCCTTTCACAGAATCGATGGCATGACTGATCCCGGCAAAACACCCACCACCTCCCTGCGCCCACTCCCCAGGCTGATTTTTGCCAGCCGATGGCTGCAGCTTCCGTTGTATCTGGGGCTGATCGCTGCGCAAGCCGTGTATGTCGTGCACTTTCTGGTGGAGCTGGTGCATCTGATCGAAGCCGCTTTCGGCAGCCAGACCGCGCTGCAGGCACTGATCACCAGCATCGGCTACAAAACCACCGTTCCCATCGGCTCCCTCAACGAAACCGTCATCATGCTGGTGGTGCTGGCGCTGATCGACGTGGTCATGATCTCCAACCTGCTGATCATGGTCATTGTGGGTGGCTATGAAACCTTCGTCAGCCGCATGGATCTGGAAGGCCACCGCGACCAGCCGGAATGGCTCAGCCACGTGAACGCCTCCGTCCTCAAGGTGAAGCTGGCCACTGCCATCATCGGCATCAGTTCCATCCACCTGCTGAAAACCTTCATCAACGCCGACAACTACTCCGACCGCGTGCTGGTGGCGCAGACGGTCATCCACATCACCTTCCTGCTGTCGGCTCTGGCAATCGCCTACACCGACAAGGTGATGTCCGCCATCGCCGCTGAGAAACACTGAACACGCGCAGGCCAGGGCCCGCGCCGCTGCGTTTCAGGTTCTCCCCACCATGTCGCCGGGGACGACCCACAGGTCAAACTGTTCTGCGGTCACATGGCCCGACGCAATGGCCGCTTCGCGCAGGCTGCTGCCTTCCTTGTGCGCCTTCTTGGCGATGAAGGCAGCCTTGTCGTAGCCGATGTGGGGGTTCAGCGCCGTGACCAGCATCAGCGAACGCTGCACCAGTTCCGCAATGCGCTCACGGTTGGGTTCAATCCCCACTGCGCATTGGTCATTGAAGCTCACCATGCCGTCGGCCAGCAGCCGCACACTCTGCAAGAAGTTGTGCGCAATCATGGGCCGGAACACATTGAGTTCGAAATTGCCCGATGCCCCGCCAAAGTTGATGGCCACGTCATTGCCAAACACCTGTGCCGCCAGCATGGTGACGGCTTCGCTCTGCGTGGGATTGACCTTGCCGGGCATGATGGACGAGCCAGGCTCGTTTTCCGGAATGCTCAACTCGCCGATGCCGCTGCGCGGCCCGCTGGCCAGCCAGCGCACGTCGTTGGCAATCTTCATCAGGCTGGCTGCCAGCGTCTTGAGCGCACCATGGGCATGCACCAGCGCATCGGCAGCCGCCATGGCTTCAAACTTGTTGGGTGCCGTCACAAAGGGTTGCCCGGTCAGGGTTGCCAGCTCAGCAGCGACCTGCTCGGCATAGCCCTTGGGCGCATTCAGCCCGGTGCCGACGGCCGTGCCGCCCAGCGCCAGTTCATACAGGTGTGGCAAGGCGGCCCGCACGTGCGCCGCGCCATGCGCCAGCTGTGCCGCGTAGCCTGAAAACTCCTGGCCCAGCGTCAGCGGTGTGGCGTCCTGCAGATGGGTGCGGCCGATTTTGACAATTTCATCAAAATCTTTTGCCTTTTGGGCCAGGGTTGCCTGCAGCTTGCCCAGCGCCGGCAGCAATCTGTGCGTGATGGCCAGCACAGCCGACACATGCATGGCGGTGGGAAACACGTCATTGGACGACTGACTACGGTTGACGTCATCGTTGGGGTGCACCAGCCTGCCGTCGCCGCGCTCGCCGCCCAGCAGCTCGCTGGCGCGGTTGGCCAGCACTTCGTTGACGTTCATGTTGGTCTGCGTACCGGAGCCGGTTTGCCACACCACCAGCGGGAATTCGTCCGCGTGCAACCCGGCGATCACCTCGTCGGCCGCTGTCACGATGGCCTGGGTCTTGCGCGCGTCCTGCAGGCCCAGCGCGTGGTTCACCAGCGCCGACGAGCGCTTGATCTGCGCCAGCGCCCGGATGATCTCCACCGGCTGGCGCTCGCCGGAGATGTCGAAGTTCTGCAGCGAGCGCTGCGTCTGCGCGCCCCACAGGTGCGCTGCGGGGACCTCGATCGGGCCAAAGGTGTCGCGCTCAAGGCGCGTATGCGGCGTTTGCGGGAGGGTGTTCATGGTGCCTGCCTGACCTGTCAAAATAGAGGGTTGAATCACGGGCTGGAGGGCGAATCGGCTTTCCAGCATAGCTGTTCCCAAAAGCAGCGCCCACACCATGGGTGTTGCACCCTTTCACGACACACCATGACCACCACCATCCAGCAAGCCGACCTGATCGAATCCGTCGCAGCAGCCCTGCAGTACATCAGCTACTACCATCCGGCTGACTACATCGCCCACCTGGCGCGCGCGTACGAGCGCGAGCAAAGCCCGGCCGCCAAGGACGCGATTGCGCAGATCCTGACCAACAGCAAGATGAGTGCAACCGGCCAGCGCCCGATCTGCCAGGACACCGGCATCGTCAACGTGTTCCTCAAAGTCGGCATGGACGTGCGCTGGGGCGGCTTCACCGGCAGCGTGGACGACGCCATCAACGAAGGCGTGCGCCGCGGCTACAACCACCCCGACAACACCCTGCGCGCCTCGGTCGTGGCCGATCCGCAGTTCGACCGCAAAAATACCAAGGACAACACGCCGGCCGTGATCTTCACCGAACTGGTACCGGGCAACACGCTGGAAGTCACCGTGGCGGCCAAGGGCGGCGGCAGCGAGAACAAGAGCAAGATGGTCATGCTCAACCCTGGCGACTCGGTGGTCGACTGGGTGCTGAAAACCGTGCCCACCATGGGCGCCGGCTGGTGCCCGCCCGGCATGCTGGGCATCGGCATTGGCGGCACGGCAGAAAAAGCCGTGCTGATGGCCAAGGAAAGCCTGATGGACGACCTGGACATGTACGAACTGCAGGCCAAATCGTCTTCTGGCGCGAAACTCAGCAAGACCGAAGAATTGCGTCTTGAACTGTTCGACAAGGTCAATGCCCTTGGCATCGGCGCGCAGGGCCTGGGCGGCCTCACCACCGTGCTGGACGTCAAGATCAAGATGTACCCGACCCATGCCGCCAGCAAGCCCGTGGCCATGATCCCCAACTGCGCCGCCACCCGCCACGCCCACTTCGTGATGGACGGCAGCGGCCCGGTCTACCTGGACCCACCGTCGCTGGACCTCTGGCCCAACGTGAACTGGACGCCCGATTACAACAAGAGCAAGAAGGTCGACCTGAACACGCTCACCAAGGCCGAAGTCGCGAGCTGGAAGCCCGGCCAGACCCTGCTGCTCAACGGCAAGATGCTCACTGGCCGCGATGCCGCACACAAGCGCATTGCCGACATGCTGGCCAAGGGCGAGAAGCTGCCGGTGGACTTCACCAACCGCGTGATCTACTACGTCGGCCCGGTCGACCCGGTCAAGGGCGAAGCCGTCGGCCCGGCCGGCCCGACGACCTCGACCCGCATGGACGGTTTCACCGAAATGATGCTGGCGCAGACCGGCCTGATCTCCATGGTCGGCAAGGCCGAGCGCGGCCCGGTGGCCATCGAGGCCATCAAAAAGCACCAGAGCGCCTACCTGATGGCTGTCGGCGGTGCGGCCTACCTGGTGTCCAAGGCCATCCGCCACGCCGAAGTGGTGGGCTTTGCCGACCTGGGCATGGAAGCCATTTACGAATTCGACGTGGTGGACATGCCGGTGACGGTGGCCGTGGACGCCGGCGGCACCAGTGCCCACACCACCGGCCCAGCAGAGTGGCAAAAGAAAATTGCCTCTGGCGAATTCAAGAAAATTCCTGTCGCCAGCATTTGACGTCTCGTCGCACCATCGGGGTATTTGACAGCGGCGTGGGCGGCCTGAGCGTGCTCAAGGCGCTGCGGGCGCGCCTGCCCGAAGAAGACTTCATCTACATCGCCGACAGTGGCCATGCGCCCTACGGCGAGCGCGACGATGATTTTTTGCGCCACCGCTCGGGCGCCATCGCAGCCCATCTGGCGGACCGCGACATCCAGGCGCTGGTGGTGGCCTGCAACACGGCCACCGCCGCGGCCATCGACCTTCTGCGCCAGCAGCATCCCGAGTTGCCCATCATCGGCGTGGAACCCGCGCTCAAGCCTGCCGCGCTGGCCACGCGCACACGGCGGGTGGGTGTGATGGCCACCCGCAGCACCCTGGGCAGCGCGCGTTTCCGCGCACTGCAACACGCGGTGGGCGAGCAGGTGACGTTCGTGCTGCAGCCTTGTGACGGTCTGGCCGACAGCATCGAGCAGGAAGCCATGTTTGGCGATGCGGCCACCACGCGGGCACTGTGCGCGGCCTACACCCAGGCCATGGGCAAATTCGGCAATGGCTCTGGCGAGATCGACACGCTGGTGCTGGGCTGCACCCACTACCCCTTCGCCACCGGGCACCTGCATGACTTGCTGGCGCCTTCAGTGCAGATCCTCGACAACGGCGAAGCCATCGCACGACAAACTGCGCAGCGTCTGACGCAGGGCGATCTGCCGAAAAATGATGACGTGAGCAGCCACCAGACAGCCGGTGCGCAAGGTCGGGTGCAACTGATCACGACAGGTGATCCGCAACGCCTGCAGACCGCCGCGGCCCGCTGGCTCGGGGTTGATGCCCCGGTCCAGTCGCTGCGCATCTGAGATCAGACGCACCTGGCAGGCGGTTCAGCGACTGAGCTGCGTCTCCGCACGCAGATTCAAGGGCGGCTCGGGCGGCTCTTTCCAGCCACCCCCCAGCACCTTGTACAAGGTCACCTGGCTTTGCAACTGCGCCAGCCGGGTCTGCACCACCGCCTGCTGTGCGGTGAACAGCGAGCGCTGTGCGTCCAGTTGGTCCAGCGAGCTGGCAATGCCGTTCTGGTAGCGAAGGTCGGCCAACTTGAAGCGCGTCGTTTCGGCTGTGGCCTGGGCCTGCTGGGCGCGCAACTGCTCGTCCAGCGTGGCCCGGCCGGCCAGTGCATCCGACACTTCCTTGAACGCCGTCTGGATGGCTTTTTCGTATTGCGCGATAGCGATGTCGCGGCCTGCGTTGGCCGACTCGAGGCCTGCCTGGTTGCGTCCCGCATCAAAAATCGGCAACAAAAGCTGAGGCGCCAGGGTCCAGCCGTAGGAGCCCGCCTTGAACAGCCCGGCAAGGTGCGAGCTGGCACTGCCCGCCGACGCGGTGAGCGAAATCTTCGGGAAGAAGGCTGCACGTGCCGCACCAATGTTGGCATTGGCCGCGAGCAATTGCTGCTCGGCCTGGCGAATGTCCGGGCGGCGCGTCAGCAGGTCCGAGGGAAGACCTGCCGGCACATCCACCATCATCGGCACGTCGGCCAGACCCTTGCCCGGCGTCGGCACCACCGCCAGATCGCCTGTGAGCGGCTGGCCGATCAGCAGCTGCAAGGCGTTCTGGTCCAGCGCGCGCTGGCGGAGCTGCTGCGCCAGCGACACACGCGCCGCTTCGAGCAGTGACTCGGCCTGGCGCAAATCCAGCTCCGAGGTGACGCCGTTGTCGAACCTGAGCTTGCCGAGCTTGAAGGATTCCTCTCGCGTCGCCAGCGCCTGCTGTGTCGTGGCCAGCAGTTCTTCATCGGCCAGCAGACTGAGGTAGGTGTTGGCAACCGACGCAATCAGACTGATCTGTGCCGTCTTGCGCCCCTCTTCGGTGGCCAGGTACTGCGCCAGCGCCGCCTCTTTCAGGCTCGCCACGCGGCCGAAAAAATCCAGCTCATAGGACGTGACCACCAGCCCGCCGGTGTAAACGCTGGTGATGCTGGTGTTGCCATTGCTGGTGCTTGGCTGGCGCGAACCGGTCAGGGCGGCGTTCACTGTCGGGAACTGGTCGGCGCGGCGGATGCCGTACTGCGCCCGCGCCTGTTCGATGTTGAGCACGGCGATCCGCAGGTCGCGGTTGTTGCGCAGTGCCGCATCAATCAGCTTGTGAAGCTGCGCATCGCTGAAAAAAGCCTGCCACTCCATTTCGGCCGCGACAACGGCTGCCGCGGGTCGGGCCTGGACGGGCGCCGCTCCCTGCACAGCCGGAAGGGCCACCGCGGGGTATTCAGCCGGAATGGGGGCTGCAGGCCGCTGATAGGCCGGAATCATCGAGCAACCCGCGAGCAGCGCACTGGCACACAGCGCCAGCCCTGGAAAACGTGTTGCCTGGAATGCTGTCTTAACCATGGGTGCTCCCCTCGCCTTGCGCGGCAGCCGGCTGCTCTTCGATGCCCACCGCATGAGCGTGCGCAGCAAAGCGCTGGCGTTGCCGCTCGCTGCCCTTGAAAAAGCCCCGCACCACCACAAAGAAAATCGGCACAAAAATCACGGCCAGAACCGTTCCGGTGATCATGCCGCCGATCACGCCGGTTCCGATGGCGCGCTGGCTGGCAGAACCCGCACCAGAGGCCAGCGCCAGCGGCAGCACCCCCAGCATGAAGGCCAGCGAGGTCATCACGATCGGACGAAAACGCAGGTGCGCCGCAGCCAGCGCCGATTCGACCACGCTCTTGCCCGTGGCCTGCAGATCCTTGGCGAACTCGATGATCAGGATGGCGTTCTTGGCCGACAGGCCGATGATGGTGATGAGGCCGACCTGAAAGTAGACGTCGTTGGCATAACCGCGCAGCAAGGTGGCCGTCAGCACGCCGACCACACCCAGCGGCACCACCAGAATCACCGCCAGCGGGATGGACCAGCTTTCGTACAAGGCTGCCAGGCACAAAAACACCGCCAGAATGGCAAAACCGTAGAGAATGAAGGCCTGCGATCCGGCCAGCTTTTCCTCGCGCGAGAGCCCCGTCCACTCGTAGCCAAAGCCCTGTGGCAACTGGGCCGCCAGTTTTTCCATCTCCGCGATGGCGGCACCCGTGCTGTAGCCCGGCGCCGCACTGCCGCTGATGCGGGCTGCGGGATAGCCGTTGTAGCGGATCGTCTGCATTGCGCCCTTGACCCACCGGGTCGATGCAAATGCCGACAGCGGAACCGGTTGACCCTGGCTGTTGGTGGCGTTGAGCCGGAGCAGGTCGTCGGGTTGCATGCGCGCCGGCGCATCGGCCTGCACCACCACCCGCTGCAGGCGACCCTGGTTCGGGAAATCGTTGACGTAGCTCGACCCGAGCGCCACCGACAGCACCGTGTTGATCGAATCAAAACCAACGCCGAGCGCATTGGCCTTGTCGCGGTCGACATCAATCTGGAGTTGCGGCGCGTCCTCGAGTCCGTCGGGACGGACCTGCGTCAGCACCGGACTTTTGGATGCCAGGCCCAGCAACTGGTTGCGCGCTGCCAGCAAGGCGTCATGCCCGGCACCGCCGCGGTCCTGCAGGCGGAAGTTGAAGCCGCTGGACGACCCCAACTCGCGAATGGGCGGCGGACTCAGCGGGAAGATGAAGGCGTCACGGATACCGGACAACGCACCAAATGCGCGGCCCGCCACGGCGTCGGCCGCCTGCGAAGGCTCGGTGCGTGTGGACCAGTCTTTCAGGGTCACGAAAGCCAGTGCCGCGTTCTGGCCCTGTCCCGAGAAGCTGAAGCCCAGCACGCCGACCATGCTCTCCACCTCCGGCTGCTTGAGCACAAAGGCCTCGACCTGCTCGATGACCGAGCGGGTGCGCTCCTGGGTAGCGCCGGGCGGCAACTGGATGCTCACCAGCAGGTTGCCCTGGTCTTCGGCCGGCAGGAAAGAAGTTGGCAGCCGCGTATAGGTCAAGGCCACCACACCGATGATGGCGCCGTAAATGATCAGGTAGCGCTTGGCGCGGTTCAGCATGCGCGCGACCATGCCTTCGTAGCTTTTGGCGGTGCTCGAGAAGCGGCGGTTGAACCAGCCGAAAAATCCCTTCTTCTCGTGGTGATGACCAGCCTCAACCGGTTGGAGCAGCGTGGCGCAGAGCGCCGGCGTCAGCGACAGGGCGAGGAACGCCGAGAAGCCGATGGCAGCCACCATCACCGCCGAAAACTGGCGGTAGATGTTGCCCACCGAACCGGAGAAAAATGCCAGCGGCACGAACACCGAGATCAGCACCACCGTCACGCCGATGATGGCGCCGGAAATCTGTCCCATCGCCTTGCGCGTGGCCTCCAGCGGCGGCAAGCCCTCCTCGCTCATGATGCGTTCGACATTTTCCACCACCACGATGGCATCGTCCACCACGATGCCGATGACCAGCACCATGCCGAACATGGTGAGCACGTTGATGGAGAAACCGAGCGCCAGCAGCGTGGCAAACGTGCCCAGCAGGGCAATCGGCACCACGATGGTCGGGATGATGGTGTAGCGCAGGTTCTGCAGAAACAGGAACATCACCAGGAACACCAACACGACCGCTTCCACCAGGGTTTCAGCCACCTGGCGAATCGACAGGCTCACGAAGCCGGAGCTGTCGTAGGGAATCGCATACGTCACGCCCTGGGGGAAATAGCGCTGGAGCTCTTCCATCTTGGCACGGACGGCCTTGGCAGCAGCCAGTGCGTTGCCGCTGGGCGTCAACTGGACGCCAATACCCGTCGAGGGTTTGCCGTTCAGGCGCGCCGATGTGGCGTAGGTCTGCGCACCGAGCTCGATGCGGGCAACGTCCTTGAGTCGCACGGTCGAGCCGTTGGTATTGGCCTTCAGCACGATGTTGCCGAATTGTTCGATGCCCGACAGCTGCCCGTCCACCACCACCGTGGCGCTGATGCCCTGCCCGGCCACGTTGGGCAAGTCGCCAATGGTGCCCGACGAGATCTGTGCGTTCTGGGCGCGGATGGCATTGGTCACATCGGCTGCCGACAGCGAAAAGCCCACCAGCTTGGCCGGATCGATCCAGATGCGCATGGCGCGCTCGGTGCCAAACAGCTGGGCCTGACCGATGCCGGGGAGCCGCTGCAGTTCGGGAATCACATTGCGCGAGGCGTAGTCGCCCAGCGCCACCGGATCAATGGCCGGGTTGCTGGAGGACAGGATGGTGAACAGCAGAAAGTTCGCGTTCGACTTGTCCACCCGCACCCCCTGCTGCGTCACGGCCTGGGGCAGACGTGGCGCCGCCCGCGAGAGGCGGTTCTGTACGTCCACCTGCGCCAGGTCGGGGTTGGTGCCCGGCTGGAAGCTCAGGGTGATGTTGCCGGTGCCGTTGGCCTGCGCCACGGCTTCCATGTAGATCAGCCCGGGCGTTCCGTTCATCTCGCGCTCAATCACGCCCAGCACGCTCTCCTCGAGTGTGGTCGCGGAGGCGCCGGGATAGCTGGCCGACACCACAATGGCCGGCGGCGCCACGGGCGGGTATTGCGAGATGGGCAGCTGCGTGATGGCCGCAGTGCCCATCACCAGGATGAACAGGGCGATCACCCACGCGAAGATCGGCCTGTCGATGAAAAATTTGGCCATGCGCGGCGCTCCTTACTTCGCCGCCGCGGAGGCAGCAGGTGCGGAGGCCGAAGCGGCAGCCGATGGTGCCGAGGCACCCGCGGCAGGCGCACCCGCCGGTGTACCTGTCGCGGAGGGCGGCTGCCACGGCACCGGCTTCACGGTGGCGCCCGGTTGCAGCTTCTGGAACCCGTCGACCATGACCTGCTCGCCAGTCTTGAGACCGTCGAGAACGACCCACTGCGCACCTTTGGCAGAGCCGATCTTCACGGGCCTGGACATGACCTTGCCGTCGGCCGAGACCACCATCACGGTGTCGCCTTGTGCTGTACGCGTCACGGCCTGCTGCGGCAGCGTCATGGCATTGGTGGCACGCGCCTGCTCCAGCCGCACACGCACATACAGGCCGGGCAGCAGTTGACCATCGGGGTTGGGCACCTCGGCGCGCAGCGTGATCTGCCCGGTGGTCGCATCGACCGTCAGGTCGGAAAAGAGAAGCTTGCCGGGGCGTGCATATTCAGTGCCGTCCTCCAGCACGATGCGGACGCTGGCCGCCTCGGAGCCGCTGGCGCGCTTGAACTGCCCGCCCTCCATCGCGGCACGCAGCTTCATCACCTCGGACGCCGACTGCGTGAAGTTCACATACATCGGGTTGATCTGCTGCACCACGGCCAGCTGGGTTGCCTCACCCTGCCCGACCAATGCGCCTTCGGTCACCAGTGCACGGCCGATGCGGCCGGCAATCGGCGACGTCACGGAGGCATACCCGAGGTTGATGCTGGCCGTCTGCACACTCGCCTTGCCGGACGCTACGTCGGCCTCTGCCTGCTTCTGCGCCGCGACCGCGTTGGCGAACTCCTGTTTGCTGATGGCATTGGCTTCGACCAGCGGCTTGTAGCGTTCGGCCAGTGCGGCGGCCTGTGCCAGGTTGGCCTCGGCGCGGGCCTGCCCGGCCTTCGCGCTGGCAACAGCTGCCGCATACGGAGCGGCATCAATGGTGAACAGGGCCTGCCCGGCCTTGACATCGCTGCCTTCGCGGAACAGGCGCTTTTGCAGGATGCCGGCAGCGCGGGCCCGCACCTGCGCCACCCGGGAGGCCTCCAGCCGGCCGGGCAATTCGGTGATCAGACCGACGTCGCCCTGGGTGACCGTGACCACACCTACGGGCGCGGGAGGTGGCGCACCGCGGGGCACACTGCCACCTTTGCCGCAGGCGACCAGGCCTGCCGACACGGCGGCAATGGCGACCAGATAGCCATAACGCCGTCTGACACCAGTCGCTGGCAGGATGGAGGGGGATGCGTGTGACAGGACGCGGGGGCCGACGCAAGACTTGGGCATGCTGTTCCTCAAATTTCTGGGTGTGCGCGCAAAAAGCAGGGCCATCGGCCATTGACAACCGCCAAGCGGACCGACAAAGAAATGCGGGTGTATTTTGCGACTGCTATAGTTTACATACATTTGTGAATGTATAACGACAGGCGGTCCCACCGCATGAGGAGACAAGGGCGTGGCACGTCGAACCAAGGAAGAAGCACTGGCAACACGCCACAAGCTGCTGGATGCGGCCGAGCACCTGTTCCTGGCCCAGGGGGTGTCGCGCACCAGCCTGCAGGATATTGCGCGCGGGGCAGGCACCACACGTGGCGCCGTGTACTGGCACTTCAAGGACAAGGCCGATCTGTTCAACGCCATGATGGAGCGTGTGACGCTGCCGATGGAGGAGTCCTTCAAACCGGAAGAACGCTCCGACGACAGCCCGCCCGACCCCGGCGCCAGCCACCCCGCCATTGACAGGATCCGGCTGGCCACCCTGGATGCCCTCAACCAGATCGCCACGGACAGCCAGACACGCCGCGTGTTTGAGGTCGCCACCCACAAGGTCGAATACGTCGAGGAGCTTCAGGCCGTCCGAACGCGACACCTCACTGTGCGCAACGGGTTCCTGGAACGCATCGCGCAAAGCATGGAGACGGCCCACCGCCAGGGCCACCTCCACCAGGCCGTGCCGGCACTGGTCGCTGCACGGGGGCTGCACGCACTGATTGACGGCCTGATCCAGAACTGGCTGCTGGAGCCAGAAGCCTTTGACCTGCTGGCCGTCGGGGAATCAGTGCTGGTGGTGTATCTGAGGGGCCTGGGTTTCAAGCAACCAGAACCCGGCGGGCAGGATGCCGCCGGAAGGTCCAAAAACCAGTGGCAGCGAGCGCCGGGCTAGTGCAGGTGGCGCGGCTTGCGGCCGCCACCATGGCCGGAACCGCCTTGCGGCCCGCCCAGTCCACGCGGCGGCTTGCCCAGCTGCATGGAGCTGGCGAGCGCATCAAACCGGCTCTCGAAGAGCTTGTCGACAGCGGCCACCACATCGCCGAGCTCGGAGCCGTCGAAATGCCGCTCCATCAGGCCGATCATGTCCTGCACCAGCAAATCACGCTGGACCTGCATGATGGCGGCCGGTGTCGGGCCGACGAAGTACATCGCAAAGTCGTCCCGCGCCTCACCTTCCTGCGCCTCGTCTTCGTCGTCGAAATCGGAGTCGTAAAACGTCACCTCGATCGGTGCACCGGCCTGGGCCAGATCATTCAGGCCCATGCACATTTCATCGAGCGCCTGGCGGAAATCCTCATCCCCTGGCACCGTCCAGCACATCTGCAGCAGGTGCGCGGGGCTGTCGAAACGGATGCCTGGCTCCTCTTCGTAGGCGCTGGCGGCACCCGCAGCCAATGACTTCGAACCGGCGTACTTCCACAAGGGCTTCAGGGCTTCCTGGAGCTGCTCGAACGTGACGTCGTCGCGCAAAGGCACTTCGCCGTGCACGTGGATCTCGAAGGGGGTGTTGTATCGCGACATGTAATTTATCTTACCCATTTTCCGGGCTGCAACCGCAGGTGAATTCAGCTGCGAATTCAGCCCATATGGTGCCTGAGACCGGAATCGAACCGGTACGCCCGTTTTCACGAAGCGGCGGATTTTAAGTCCGCTGTGTCTACCTATTCCACCACTCAGGCCTGAGCGCTGCAACACCTGGCGGTATTGTCAGACAAGAACCCCGTGCGGGACAGGCGGCCGTGTTGGGATGGAGGCGCGGCCCGGAGTCGAACCGGGCTAGCCGGATTTGCAATCCGGTACATAACCGCTTTGTTACCGCGCCGTGTTTCGCGAAGCGGATGAAGCCGATGGGCGTCATCCAGCCCTTGTGTTCTTTCCAATGAAAAAGGACAGCATTTTGAAGTGCTGCCCTTTGAATTGGAGCGGGAGAAGAGTCTCGAACTCTCGACCTCAACCTTGGCAAGGTTGCGCTCTACCAACTGAGCTACTCCCGCGATTACAGCCTCAAATTATAGCGCACATTTTTGCGCCATGCCTGAGGTACTTCAAAAATTTTACTCAGTGCTTGACGGTACCCGCGACATCAGCGGGCGCCACCACGCCGGCTGGGGCCGCCACTGCGGGCTCTTCATCCGGCAACGGCACGGGTTGGCGCTCCAGCGCAACCTGCAGAACCTGATCGATCCATTTCACCGGAACAATCTCCAGGCCGCTCTTCACGTTGTCCGGAATCTCCTGGAGGTCCTTGGCGTTCTCTTCGGGGATCAGCACCGTCTTGATACCACCGCGCAGCGCTGCCAGCAGCTTTTCCTTCAGGCCGCCAATGGCCGTGACCTCACCGCGCAGGGTGATCTCGCCGGTCATCGCCACATCGCCGCGCACCGGAATGCCGGTCAGGGCCGACACGAACGCCGTCGTCATGGCGGCGCCCGCGCTGGGGCCATCCTTGGGCGTGGCGCCGTCAGGCACGTGGATGTGGATGTCGCGTTTTTCGAACATCTCGTCCTTGATGCCCAGCCCCTTGGCACGGCTGCGCACCACGGTGCGGGCCGCTTCCACAGACTCTTTCATCACGTCGCCAAGCGAGCCCGTGCGCGTGATGACACCCTTGCCGGGCATGATGGCCGCCTCGATGGTGAGCAGGTCGCCACCGACTTCCGTCCATGCCAGACCGACCACCTGGCCCACCTGGTTCTGCTGCTCGGCGCGGCCATAGTTGAACTTGCGAACGCCCAGAAAATCATTCAGGTTGTCAGGGGTCACCGTCACCTTGGGCGTCATTTTCTTGAGCTGGATGCCCTTGATGACCTTGCGGCAGATCTTCGAGAGCTCGCGCTCGAGCGAGCGCACGCCGGCTTCGCGGGTGTAGTAGCGCACGATGTCGCGCACCGCCTGCTCCTGCACTTCCAGTTCACCCTCTTTCACACCGTTGTTTTTGACCTGCTTGGGCAGCAGGTAGCGCATGGCGATGCTGGTCTTCTCGTCTTCGGTGTAACCCGACAGGCGAATCACTTCCATCCGGTCCAGCAGCGCTGGCGGGATGTTCATTGAATTGGAGGTCGCCACGAACATCACGTCGCTGAGGTCGAAGTCCACCTCGACGTAATGGTCGCCAAAGGTGTGGTTCTGCTCCGGGTCCAGCACTTCCAGCAGCGCGCTGGACGGGTCGCCACGGAAATCCGTGCCGAGCTTGTCGATCTCGTCGAGCAGGAACAGCGGGTTGCGGGTGCCGGCTTTCGTCAGGCTCTGCAGCACCTTGCCCGGCAACGCGCCGATGTAGGTGCGGCGATGGCCGCGAATCTCTGCCTCGTCGCGCATGCCGCCCAGGGCCATGCGCACATACTTGCGGCCAGTGGCCTTGGCAATCGATTGCCCGAGCGAGGTCTTGCCCACACCGGGCGGGCCCACGAGGCACAGGATGGGTGCCTTGAGCTTGTCCACGCGCTGCTGCACCGCGAGGTATTCCACGATGCGGTCCTTGACCTTCTCCAGACCGTAGTGGTCTTCATTGAGCACGTTCTCGGCATTGCCCAGGTCGTGCTTGATCTTGGTCTTCTTGCTCCAGGGCAGGCTGGTCAGCACCTCGATGTAGGAGCGCACCACCGTGGCCTCGGCCGACATGGGTGACATCAGTTTGAGCTTCTTGAGCTCGCTCTCGGCCTTCTTGCGCGCTTCCTGCGGCATTTTGGCGCTCTTGATCTTCTTCTCGATCTCTTCGATGTCCGCGCCCTCTTCGCCCTCGCCCAGTTCCTTCTGGATGGCCTTGACCTGCTCGTTGAGGTAGAAGTCGCGCTGGTTTTTTTCCATCTGGCGCTTCACGCGGCCACGGATTTTCTTGTCAACATTCAGGATGTCCACTTCGCGCTCAAGCTGCTCGTAGAGGTTCTCAAGCCGCGACTTGACGTTGTCGAGGTCCAGAATCACCTGCTTCGCATCGAGCTTGAGCGGCAGGTGCGCAGCAATGGTGTCGGCCAGACGCCCGGCGTCGTCGATGCTGGAAATGGAGGTCAGGATTTCTGGCGGAATTTTCTTGTTGAGTTTGACGTAATGGTCAAACTGCTGCATCACGGCGCGGCGCAGGGCCTCAATCTCGCTGCTCTTGTCGCCCGTGGGAACAGCCCCGGCTTCCACCGGCGTGACGTTGGCGGTGAAATGCTGCTCGCCCTCTTCAATCTTGTTGACACGGGCACGCTGCTGGCCTTCGACCAGCACCTTGACGGTACCGTCGGGCAGCTTGAGCAGCTGCAGGATGGTGGCCACGCAACCGACCTCGAACATGTCCTCGACCGAAGGCTCATCCTTGGCCGCTGCTTTCTGGGCCACCAGCATGATGCGGCGCTCGGCCTCCATGGCCGACTCCAGCGCCTTGATGCTTTTGGGGCGCCCCACAAACAGCGGGATGACCATGTGGGGAAACACCACCACGTCCCGCAATGGCAGCAGCGGCAGGTCGATGGGGGAAGATGGCAGTGAGGTTTGTCCGGACATATAAACCTTAAACGTGGGACGAGACGACCGGGGGTCGGATCAGGAAGAGCTCTGTCTTTTTCAGACTGGGGGCACGCATACCGCTTTTCAAGGCAAGCGGCTCTGCCCTCTCCCTCATGTTCAGGCTTTTTTAGCTGCTTCGCGGTACACCAGAAGCGGCGGTTTGTTTTCTTCGATGGTGGACTCATCGACCACCACCTTGTCGACATTGCTGGTGTTTGGCAAGTCGAACATGGTGTCAATCAGTGACTGCTCGAGGATGGAGCGCAGACCACGCGCGCCGGTCTTGCGGGCCAGGGCCTTGCGGGCAATGGCTTTCAGTGCCGAAGGCCGGATCTCGAGGTCCACACCTTCCATGGACAGCAGCTTGCTGAACTGCTTGACGACGGCGTTCTTGGGCTCGGTGAGAATCTGCACCAGCGCGTCTTCGCTCAGTTCCGCCAGCGTCGCCACCACAGGCATGCGGCCCACCAGTTCGGGGATCAGGCCGAACTTGATGAGGTCTTCCGGCTCGACTTCCTTGAACGCATCGGTCAGGGTACGGGACTTCTTGCTGCGGACTGCCGCGCCAAAGCCGATGCCCGATGCTTCGGTGCGGTTTTCAATGACTTTTTCGAGGCCGGCAAAAGCGCCACCGCAAATGAACAGGATGTTGGTGGTGTCCACCTGAAGGAAATCCTGATTGGGGTGCTTGCGCCCGCCCTGGGGCGGCACCGAAGCCATCGTTCCCTCGATCAGTTTGAGCAATGCCTGCTGCACGCCCTCGCCCGACACATCGCGGGTGATGGAGGGGTTGTCGGACTTGCGGGAAATCTTGTCGATCTCGTCGATGTAGACGATGCCCTGCTGGGCACGCTCGACTTCATAGTTGCAGCTTTGCAGCAGCTTCTGGATGATGTTCTCGACGTCTTCGCCCACATAGCCGGCTTCGGTCAGCGTGGTGGCGTCGGCCATCACGAAGGGCACATTGAGGGTGCGGGCCAGCGTTTGCGCCAGCAGCGTCTTGCCGGAACCCGTGGGGCCGATCAGCAGGATGTTGCTCTTGGTCAGCTCGACGTCGTCCTTCTTGGCCTTTTCACGGTGACGCAGGCGCTTGTAGTGGTTGTAGACCGCCACGGCCAGCGTGCGCTTGGCGGGCTCCTGGCCGATCACGTAGCCATCGAGTGTGGCCTTGATCTCCGACGGTGTGGGCAGGCTGCTGCGGGTCTCGTTGACATCGGTGCCCGCGGGCAACTCATCGCGGATGATTTCGTTGCACAGGTCAATGCATTCGTCGCAGATGAAAACCGAGGGGCCCGCGATCAGTTTCTTCACCTCGTGCTGGCTTTTGCCGCAGAAGGAGCAGTACAGCGTCTTTTCGCTGGAGGAGCCTTTTTTCTCGGCCATTGGTGGGGATGCCTTTAAGGTGCCTGTGGAAACTGTTACTCAATGATAACCAAATAAAAAACGGCGTTTTCGCGATGGAAAACGCCGTTGTTGCAGAGCAACTGCCGGAGAAAACCCCCGGGAAGATCAGGGGCGCTTGGCGATCACCTGATCGACCAGCCCGTATTCCTTGGCTTCTTCGGCAAACATGAAGTAGTCGCGCTCGGTGTCGCGCTCGATTTTTTCGACTGTCTGGCCCGTGTTGGCGGCGAGGATGCGGTTGAGCTGGTCACGGGTTTTGAGGATGTCACGGGCATGGATTTCGATGTCCGTCGCCTGGCCCTGCGCACCACCCGAGGGCTGGTGGATCATCACGCGGGAATTGGGCAGCGTGAAACGCTTGCCCTTGGCACCCGCCGACAGCAGGAAAGCGCCCATGCTGGCAGCCATGCCGACGCACAGCGTCGAGACGTCCGGCTTGATGAACTGCATGGTGTCGTAAATCGCCATGCCAGCCGTCACGGAGCCGCCCGGGGAGTTGATGTAGAAGGAAATGTCCTTGTCAGGGTTTTCACTTTCCAGAAACAGCAACTGGGCCACCACCAAATTGGCCGTCTGGTCGTTGACAGGGCCGACCAGGAAAATCACGCGCTCCTTGAGCAGGCGGGAATAGATGTCGTAGGAACGCTCGCCGCGTCCGGACTGCTCAATCACCATCGGCACCATGCCGAGGCCCTGCGTGTCCTGGGCGCCGGCCTGGTGGACACCACCGTAAATGCTGTTTCGAACCATCATGTTTTCTCCAGAGATGCTTGTACTGTACCGAAAATAAATTGGGGCCTGTACCGCAAAGCACAAGCCCCAATATCAGGAAAGGTTTCGCAGAATCAGTTCTGGCCCATCAGTTCGTCGAAGGCAATGGATTTTTCGGTGACTTTGGCTTTGCCGAGCACGAACTCGGTCACGTTGTTCTCGATGACCACCGCCTCGACTTCGGCCATGCGGCGGTTGTCGCTGAGGTACCAGCGCACCACATCCTGCGGTTTTTCGTAGCTGGCGGCCATTTCCTCGATGTGGGCCTTGAGCTGCTCGGGCTTGGCCTGCAGTTCGTTGCTGCGGACCAGTTCTGCCACCACCAGACCCAGGCGCACGCGGCGCTCGGCCTGCGGACGGAACACGTCGTCAGGAATCGGAGCCTTGTCGGCGTCCTTGATGCCGCGCTGCTTCAGATCGGCGCGGGCGCCTTCGATCATGCGATCGACTTCGGCCTGGACGCTGGACTTGGGCAGGTCGAGTTCAGCGTTGGCGATCAGCGCATCCATGACCGCGTTCTTGTTGCGGGACAGCAGGCGGGCCTTGACCTCACGCTCGAGGTTCTTGCGGATGTCCGAGCGCAGGCCTTCAACAGTGGCGTCGGCAATGCCAAGCGACTTGGCCAGGGCTTCGTTGACTTCGGGCAGGTGGGCGGCTTCGATCTTCTTCACGGTGACCAGGAAGTCAGCCTGTTTGCCGGCCACGTCCTTGCCGTGGTAGTCGGCCGGGAAGCTCAGCGGGAAGGTCTTGCTCTCGCCGCTTTTCATGCCACGCACGGCGTCTTCGAATTCCTTGAGCATCTGGCCTTCGCCGACCAGGAACTGGAAGTCTTCCGCCTTGCCGCCGGCAAAAGGCTCGCCGTCGATCTTGCCTTCGAAATCGATCGTGGCGCGGTCGCCGTCCTGGGCGGGCGCGTCAGCGGCGCGCTGCGCAAAGGTGCGGCGCTGCTTGCGCAGGATGTCCAGCGTCTTGTCGATGGCGGCGTCGCTGACGTCGGCACTGACTTTTTCGACCGTGGCGCCCGACAGGTCGGCGATCTTGACGTCCGGGTAGACCTCGAACACTGCGTCGAAGGTCAGTTCGCCCTCGGGTGCGCCTTCTTTTTCGCTGATGCGCGGCTGGCCGGCCACACGCAGTTTGGCTTCATTGGCGGCCACGGAGAAAGCCTCGCCCACCTTGTCGTTCATGACTTCGTAGTGGACGGAATAGCCATAGCGCTGGGCGACCACGTTCATGGGCACCTTGCCCGGACGGAAGCCGTCCATCTTGACGGTGCGCGCCAGACGTTTGAGGCGGTTGTCCACTTCCGACTGGATGGTGCCGACCGGCAGGGTCAGGGTGATTTTGCGTTCAAGCTTCTCGAGGGTCTCAACAGTCACGGCCATGATGGTTTCCTAAAATCAAAATATCAAAACAGGGCTTGCCAAAACAAGGCTTGCGCCTGACGGGCTGCACGCTTTAGCAGCACCTGAAAAAGCGGAGACCAGCGTCTCCCGGCATCCCAGGGGTGGTGCGCGGGGCGGGACTCGAACCCGCACAGTATTGCTACCGTCAGGACCTAAACCTGGTGCGTCTACCAATTTCGCCACCCGCGCGCCGTAAACAAAAACGGGAATCCGCCAAACACCGGAATTCCCGCCTGAAATCGGTCAACTCTCTATTTTAGCCTGTACAGGACGCCCGGTTGGCGCAGGCGCAGGCAAAACCCGCTCAGGGTGCGGGCGCCTCACGCTTGACCCGGAACCAGGCCGCGTACATGGCGGGCAGGGTCAGCAGGGTCAGCACCGTGGCCACGATCAACCCACCCATGATGGCCACCGCCATCGGGCCCCAGAACACGCTGCGCGACAGCGGAATCATGGCCAGCACGGCTGCGGCGGCCGTCAGCACGATGGGCCTGAGACGGCGCACGGCAGACTCCACGATGGCATCCCAGGCCGGCACGCCGCGGGCGCGGTCCTGCTCGATCTGGTCGATCAGGATGACCGAGTTGCGCTGGATCATGCCCATCAGCGCAATCACCCCCAGCAGCGCTACAAAACCGAAGGGCCGACCCAGCAGCAGCAAGGCACCCGCCACGCCGGCAATGCCCAGCGGACCGGTGAGAAAGACCAGCACGGCGCGGCTGAAACTGTGCAGCTGCAGCATCAGCAGCGTGAACGTCAGGAACAGCATGATGGGCAAGCCTGCGGCAATCGATGCCGAGCCCTTGCTGCTCTCTTCCACCGCGCCAGCCACATCGATGCGGTAACCGGTCAGACCGCCCGCCCGCCAGCCGGCTTCCAGCTTCCTGAGCTGCGGCAGCAGCTCCTGCGTGACGGTGGCGCCCTGCAAGCCTTCCACGATGTCGCTTTGCACGGTGATGGCGTAATCGCGGTTCTCGCGCCACATCACCCCGGGCTCCCAGGCAAACACCGGCTTGGCGATCTGCGTGAGCGGAATGGACTTGCCCGTCAATGTGGGCAGGTAGGCGTTGCCGATATCGGTGATCGCGTTGCGCTCGTCCAGTGGCTGGCGCAGCACGATGTCGATGAGCTTGTCCCCCTCACGGAACTGGCCGACGGTCGTCCCGGCCAGGATGGTGCGGGATGCCTGTGCAATGGACTGGCTGGTCACGCCCAGCGCGCGTGCCTTGGCCTGGTCGACTTCCAGACGCAGCACTTTGACGGATTCATTCCAGTTGTCGTTGACGCCGCGCGTGTTGCGGCTGGCCCGCATGGCGGCCTTGACCTCGTCCGCGCGTTCGCGCAGCACCAGCGGGTCCGGGCCCACGACGCGGAACTGCACCGGGTAGGGCACGGGCGGGCCGTTCGGCAGGAGCTTGATGCGGCCACGTACCTCGGGGAATTCGGTGGCCAGCAAAGCCGGGAGTTTCATGCGCAGCGATTCCCGGACCTTCAGGTCCTTGGGCAGCACGATCATCTGCGACACATTGGTCTGCGGAAAGACCTGGTCCAGCGGCAGGTAAAACCGCGGCACACCGGAACCGACCCAGGTGCTGACCGAGACCACACCCTCCTCCTTCATGAGCCGCGCCTCCACCGTCCTGGCGGTGGCCTCGTTGGCGGCGAAGGACGTGCCTTCAGGGAACCAGATGTCCACCATGATCTCGGGGCGGCTGGAATCCGGGAAGAACTGCTGCTGCACCTTGCCCATGCCGACGATGCCCAGTGCAAAGATCAGCAAGGTGGCACCAATGGTCAGCCAGCGGTGCTGCACGCACCAGTTCACGGTGCGGCGGAACCGGTTGTAAAACGGGCTGTTGAACATCTCGTGCGGGTTGTCGTCACCATCGGCCAGATTTTTGGCGTGGGGGGGTGTCTTGAGCAGCAGCGTGCCGAGGTACGGGACGAAATAGACCGACGCCAGCCAGCTCAGCACCAGCGCAATCACGGTCACGGCAAAAATCGCAAAGGTGTATTCGCCGGTCACAGAGCGGGCCAGGCCGATCGGCAAGAAGCCCACCGCCGTGATCAGCGTTCCCGTGAGCATGGGCATAGCGGTGATCTCATAGGCGAACGTGGCGGCGCGCACCTTGTCGTAGCCCTCTTCCATCTTGCGCACCATCATCTCCACTGCAATGATGGCGTCGTCCACCAGCAGGCCGAGCGCGATGATCAGCGAGCCGAGCGAAATCTTGTGCAGGCCAATGCCCCAGTACAGCATCGCCAGAAAGGTCAGGCTGAGCACCAGCGGAATCGTGATGCCCACCACCAGGCCCGGCCGCACGTCGATGTAATAGCGCTTCCAGAGCGGCAACTGGCTTGGGCCCTCGTGCGGCCGCTTGTGAAAACCCAGGCTGATGAAGCTGACGGCCAGCACGATCACCACCGCTTCAATCAGCGTGCGCACAAACTCGTTGACCGAGGTAGCCACCGCCTTGGGCTGGTTCTGGATGTTCACCAGCTGGATGCCGGCCGGGAGCTGGCGGGACACCTCATCCGACAGGCGGGTGAGGGACTTGCCCAGGGCAATGATGTCGCCACCCTTGGCCATGGAGACGCCCAGCGCAATCACTTCCTTGCCCTGGTAATGCACCTTCACCGAAGGTGGATCGACATAGTCGCGCCGGATGTCGGCGATGTCCCCCAGCCGAAGCTGGTTGTTCGAGGCAGCCGTGCCACTGCCGTAACCGGCGCCGCGGATCGGCATGGCACGCAATTGCTCGATGGCCTCGAACTGGCCGGCCACGCGCACCTGCACCACGTCCAGCGGCGTCTGCACCGCGCCCGCAGACTCCACCGCGTTCTGCTGGCCAAGCTGCGACAGCACCTGGTTCAAATCCAGGCCCAGCTGCGCCAGCCGTTTTTGCGAGATTTCGATGAATATCTTTTCGTCCTGCACGCCGAAGAGTTCCACCTTGCTGACATCCGGCACACGCAGCAGCCGCTGGCGCACATCGTCGGCAAATGTCTTCACCTCGGCATAGGAAAAACCATCGGCTTCCAGCGCATAGATCACACCATAGACATCGCCGAATTCGTCATTGAAGAACGGCCCCTGGACGCCCGCGGGCAGCGTGCCACGCATGTCGCCGATCTTCTTGCGCACCGAGTACCAGACGTTGGGCACGTCGGCCGGGCGCGAAGAGTCCTTGATCTGGAAGATGATCTGCGACTCGCCAGGCTTGGAGTAGCTGCGGATCTTGTCCGTGTAGGGCACTTCCTGCAGCGTGCGCTCGAGCTTGTCGGTCACCTGCTCGGCCACCTGCTGCGCCGTGGCGCCGGGCCAGTACGTGCGAACCACCATCGCACGGAAGGTGAAGGGCGGGTCCTCGTCCTGACCGAGCTGGAAGTAGGAGGCAAAGCCCAGCACCATCAGCACCACCAGCAGGTAGCGCGTGAGCGCCGGATGCTCCAGCGCCCAGCGTGACAGGTTGAACTTTTCCGATGGCGTGGCGCCGCCTGCCGCAGGGGTGGTGTGGGGGGGCGTGGAGCTCATCCCGGCCTCACCTGGCCGCGGGGGCAGAAACGGGCACGGCGGGCGCGGCAGAGGCGGTGGCCACACCAGGCTGGTAGAAAGTGACCTTCTGGCCCGGTGACAGCACATGCACGCCGGCGCTGACCACCAGCATGCCGGGCTGCAGGCCGGACGCGACCACCACGTCGTTGCCATCGGCCGTTGCAATCTGGATCGCCTGCGACTTCACCGTCATGCTGGCCTTGTCCACCAGCCAGACGGCCGTGGCCTTGCCGTCGCGCCACAGCGCGCTGGTCGGCAGCTTGATCACCGGCACACCCGCCAGCGAGCCGCCGTCCGGCAGCACATAGGCTGTCGCCCCCAGAGGCGGTGGGTCGCGGCTGTCGACCGAGGCCTTGACGGTGTAGGTGCGGGTCACCGGGTCGCTGCTGGCAGACACCTCGCGAATCTTGCCGGGCAGCTCGGTACCCTGGGACCAGAGCCTGATGCGGGCGCCCGTCCCCGGACGGAGCGCAACCACCTTGTCCTCAGGCACCGAGAACACCACGTCGCGCACGCCGTCAGCGGCAATGCGGACTACCGGCGTTCCGGCCGTCACCACCTGACCGGGTTCGGCCTCGATGGCCGTGACCACACCCGACACATCGGCGACCAGCGAGGTATAGGCCGCCTGGTTGCCTTGCACCGCAAGCTGCGACTGCACCTGCTCAAGCTGCGCCTGGGCCGACTTGAGGGTGGTTTCACGGCGCTCCAGCTCGGCGCCGCTGATGAAGTTCTGCTCCTTGAGCTCCCGGTAGCGCTTGAAATCTGCCGCTGCCAGATCGCGGTTGGTGGTCGCCGAGGCCACCTGGGACCGCGCGGCATCCACCGAGAGTTTGAAGTCCTGCGGGTCCAACTGGGCAAGCACCTGGCCGGCCTTCACACGCTGACCCAGTTCGGCCTGCCGGCGGATGATCTTGCCGCCCACCCGGAAGCCGAGGCGGGACTCCACCTGCGCCTTCACCTCGCCGGCGTACTCGTGCACCGATCCAAAGGCATTGACGCCCACGGTGATCACCTTCACGGCGCGGATGGGCTCCTGGGGTGGGGCGGCGGGAGAGCAGGCGACCAGCAGAACGCTGATGCCGACGAGTGAGAAGATGATTTTTTTCATGTCTGGCTCGGATTCAGGAAACGGACCGGACAGAGTCAACCGGAGGCTGACGCTGCACCGCGGTCAGGTGACAACTCATCAGGCGCTTCCGTTGAATAACCTTAATGACTGACCGGTTAGTAATCTAGGGGAAATGAAAAAACTTGTCAAGCGACAATGCCGGGCATGACACCAGATGACGACATATCGGCCCGCACAGCCCCTCGGGCGAACGCTGCCGAGCCGGCCTCCCCCGCCCTGCAGGGCGTGCGTCATTACGAGAATTTCCCGGTCGCCTCGGTGCTGTGCCCGCCAGCCCTGCGCCCACCGATTGCGGCGATTTACTGGTTCGCCCGCACGGCCGATGACATCGCCGACGAGGGCGACGCCCCCGCGGCGACGCGCCTGGCCGACCTCGCGGCCTTCCATGCAGACCTGACGGCCGTGGCACACGGGCATGCACCCTCAGGCCGCTGGCCAGAGGTGTTTGGCCCGCTCGAACGAATGCTCAGGCAATTTGCATTGCCAGTGCCGCTGCTGGCCGACCTGCTCAGCGCGTTCGAGCAGGACGTCGTCAAGCAGCGCTACGCCGACCAGAACGAACTGCTCGACTACTGTCGGCGCTCCGCCAACCCGGTGGGACGCCTGCTGTTGCATCTGTATGGCGTGCAGGACGAGGCCTCCTTGCGGCAGAGCGACTGCATCTGCACGGCCTTGCAGCTCATCAACTTCTGGCAGGACCTCAGTATCGACCATCCCCGCGGCCGCATCTACCTGCCTGCCGATGCCTGGGCGAGGCATGGGGTCACTGAAACGCAGCTGTTGCAGCTTCAAGGCACGCCTGGCGCGATTCGTCTGGTCGCCGACTGCGTTCGTGAAGCCCGCGCGCTGATGCAGCAAGGCGCCGCACTGCCACGGCGCGTTCCCGGCCGCGGCGGCTGGGAACTGCGTCTGGTGGTCCAGGGCGGTCTGCGCATCCTCGACAAGATCGAGGCCATGGGGTTCAACACGCTGGCCCGCAGGCCCAGGCTTGGCCCGTGGGATGTGGTCGTGATGGGCTGGCGCGCGCTCTGGATGTAGTACGGCATCGGTCTTGCAACCCACCTTCTTTTGCGTGGATGGCACGGCCAGTCGCCCCGCCTTGCCATGCAACAATTGATGCATGACGCCTGAGCAGTATGTCCAGCAAAAAGCCGCCGCATCAGGCAGCAGTTTTTATTACGCCTTCCTCTTCCTGCCCAAGGAGCGACGCGCCGCCATCACGGCCTTTTATGCGTTCTGCCGCGAAATCGACGACGTGGTCGATGAGGTGACCGACCCGGGCGTGGCCCGTACCAAGCTCGCCTGGTGGCACAGCGAAGTGCTCAAATCCTTTGCCGGCCAGCCGACCCACCCGGTGATGAAAGCGCTGATGCCGCTGGCAGCCACCTACCGCATCGAGGCGCGCCACCTGCAGGCCGTGATTGAAGGCTGCCAGATGGACCTGGAGCAGAACCGCTACCTCGACTTCCCCGGACTGCAGCAGTACTGCCATCTGGTGGCGGGCATTGTGGGCGAAGTGGCAGCGCGCATTTTCGGGCAGACGCAGGAAGCAACGACCGCCTATGCGCACAAGCTGGGGCTGGCCTTCCAGCTGACCAACATCATCCGCGACGTCGGCGAGGACGCGATGCGCGGCCGCATCTACCTGCCGGTGAACGAGCTGCAGCAGTTCGACGTGAAAGCCCACGAGGTGCTCAAGCGCCAGTACTCGGATCGTTTCTCGGCACTGATGAAGTTCCAGACCGACCGGGCCTTGACGCTCTACGACGAAGCACTGGCGCTGCTGCCCGACGCCGACCGCCGCACCCAGAAACCGGGGCTGATGATGGCCAGCATCTACCGCACCCTGCTGCGCGAGATCGCTGCCGACGGCTACCAGGTCCTGCACCAGCGGGTGAGCCTGACGCCGCTGCGCAAGTTCTGGCTGGCCTGGAAGACGCAGGCGCTGGGCCGGATCCAATGAGCAGGCTTCACCGGGTGGGCTGCCGGCGCTGGCAGGTACCCGCATGAGGGTCGCGGTGATTGGCGCCGGATGGGCAGGCTGCGCCGCCGCAGTAGAAGCCACCCGGCTCGGCTACCAGGCCACCCTGTTCGAGACGACCCGCACACCCGGCGGTCGCGCGCGGCGGGTCGGTGCCACGGTGGCCGGCCACGGCACCCCGCTGGACAATGGGCAGCACATCCTCATCGGCGCCTACGCTGAAACACTGCAGTTAATGAACGACCTTGGCGTGGACATGGCGCAGTCTTTTCTGCGCCTTCCGCTGACGCTGCAGTTTCCCGGCGGCGACGGGCTCCGCTTGCCGGACTGGCCCGCACCTTTCGATGCGTTGGCCGGCATCCTCGGCGCCCGCGGCTGGCGTATCGCCGACAAGCTGTCACTGCTCAAGCTGGCTGCCGGATGGCGGCTCCGCGGCTTTCAGTGCCAGGCCGATGACTCCGTGGCAGACCTGTGCCGCGGCCTCGCACCGCGGGTGATGGCGACGCTGATCGCGCCGCTGTGCGTGTCGGCGCTCAACACGCCAGCCGAGCGCGCCAGCGGACAGGTGTTCCTGCGCGTCATGCACGACGCGCTGTTCGCCGAAAGCGGGGGCTCCAACCTGCTGCTGCCGCGCCGGGACCTGAGCGCCCTGCTGCCCGACCCGGCGTTCGCCTGGCTGCGCGCCGAGGGCGCCGTGCTGCACCTCGGTACCCGCGTACAGGCGATCAGCCGCGAAGGCGCCAGTTGGGTGGTGCATGCCGACACCGACACGGGCACCAGCGAAGCCTTTGATGCGGTAGTGCTGGCCTGCCCGCCGCTGGAAGCCGCCCGGTTGGTGGAAACCAGCGGCACGGACGCGGTGCACTGGATGGCGCAGGCCCGGTCTTTGCAATATGAAGCCCTCACCACGGTCTATGCCCATGCGCCCGGGGTACGCCTGCCCCAGCCGATGCTGGCCTTGAGGGACAGCGCCACGGAACCGGCACAGTTTGTCTTTGACCGTGGCCAGTTGGACGGGCCGCCCGGCTTGCTGGCCTTCGTCATCAGCGCCAGCACGGGCGAGAGCACGGCGATGACGCAACAGGTCTTGACACAAGCCCACCGGCAACTGGGCCTGCAGCCTTTGACGCCGGTGCAGACGATTGTCGAAAAACGGGCGACCTTTGCCTGCACGCCCGGCCTGAAGCGCCCCGAAAGCGACATCGCGCCAGGCCTGCTGGCGTGTGGCGACTATGTGGAAGGCCCTTACCCGGCCACGCTTGAGGGGGCGGTGCGTTCGGGGCTGGAGGCCGCCCGGCATTTGCACTGAGCCTGCCGGGCAACGATCAGGCGCTGCCGGTACCTGCGGGTCAGCCTTTTTTTCCGGGCGGAATCACTGCCAGGAACGCCGGCCGCGCCAGGCAACGCGCCAGCCAGGCGTACACCGTGGGGTTCGCATCCACCAGCAGCGGGCTGCCGCGCGTCCACATCAGCACCGACGCCACGCACACATCGGCCACCGTGAATCGCTCGGCAGCCACATGGCTGCGTGCCTGCTGCTGCAAATGTTGCTCCAGCACCTGCAGCGGGCGGCGCAGCCGGCGTTCGGCGTCATCAGCGAGTTCGGGTTTGCGCCTTTGCGCTGGCATCAGGTGGCGATGCATCAGAAGGGTCAGGGCATCCTTCTCGACTTCCGTCACGGTCCAGAAGCTCCAGCGCAGCACCTCGGCCTGCTCGGCGTGGTCTTGCGGGGCCAGCACGGGCCGGCCTTCGCGGACTTCTGACTGAAAACGCGTGGCGAGGTACAAGGCACAAGCCATCGACTCCCAGACGATGATGCCGTTGTCGTCGACCACCGGAATGTGTCCATTCGGATTGAGGGCCAGGAACGCTGGCGTTCGTGTGGTGCCATCCAGGAAAGGCGTCGGAACATGGACATGGTCCAGCCCCAGCTCGTGTGCCACCCACAGCGGACGCAGGGCGCGCGACTCCGCGGTACCGTAAATCGTCAGTGGCATGGCGGCTCCCGATGCAATGGCCGGCAGCGGCTCAGGGCGTCAGCATGTCGCACAGCTCGGTGAGCGTTGTCACCGTGTCGTGCGGCATCACCGGGTTGGTCCAGAGGTGGTCGGCGCGGTTGACCCACACCGCCTGCATGCCGCTGTTCAGGGCGCCCAGCACGTCCAGCATGGCATCGTCCCCCACATGCAGCACCTGGGCCGCCTGCACCTCCGCGGCGCCGGCTGCCGCGTGAAAGATGCGCGGATCGGGCTTGCCCACACCGAACTGCTGGGCACTGATGCTCGCCCGGAAATAGCGCGCAATGCCGATGCGCTGAATATCGGCGTTGCCGTTGGACAAGGCTACCAGTGGAAAACGGCGCGACAGGAATTCCAGCGACGCCAGCGCATCGTCAAACAGCGTGACGCGGTTGCGCTCCTCGAAGAACACATCAAACGCCGCCTCGGCCAGCAAGGGGTCCTCGCCGGATCGGTACAGCGCCACACGGATCGCCTCGCGGCGGATGCCGCTCAGGTTGTACTGCAGGTCGGGCCGTGAACGCGTCACATGCTCACGGATCTCATGCCGCGCCGTCGCGCTGGCAAATAGCGCAGCCGTCATCGGCGCACGGTGATTGAGCCATTCCTCCAGTGCCTTCTCGGCCCGCTCGATCGCAGGCCAGACCGGCCACAGCGTGTCGTCGAGATCCAGGCTGATGGCTTTGATGGTTGTCAGGTCAATCATAGGTAGGCGAGAATAACCCATGTCACTTCTGATGCCGTTCACCCCTGAACCCGCCTTTTCCCACGGTACACCACCCGCCGCCACCTCCCAGACAGCCATTCTCCTGTGCAACCTGGGCACGCCCGATGAGCCCACAGCGCCCGCGCTGCGGCGCTACCTGGCCGAATTCCTCAGCGACCCCCGCGTTGTCGAAATCCCCAAGCCGGTCTGGTGGCTGATCCTGCACGGCATCATCCTGCGCGTGCGGCCCAAAAAGTCAGCCGCAAAGTACGCCAGCATCTGGATGAAGGAAGGCTCGCCCCTCAAGGTGTGGACCGAGAAACAGGCGCTGATGCTGCAGGGCTATCTTGCCGTGCGCGGCCACTCGGTCACCGTGCGCTATGCCATGCGTTACGGCAATCCGTCGATCTCCTCGCAACTGGATCAGCTCAAGGCCGATGGTGTGACGCGTGTGCTCATCCTGCCCGCTTACCCGCAATACAGTGCCGCCACCACGGCCAGTGTGTTTGACGCGGTCTACACCTGGGCGGCCCGCATCCGGCGTGTTCCGGAGTTCCGCTTCATCAACAATTACCACGATGCGCCGGGCTACATCAGCGCACTGGCCAGCCGCGTGCGCGAGCACTGGCGCAAAAACGGCCAGTCCGGGCAACTCGTCATGAGCTTTCACGGTGTGCCGGAGCGCACTCTCCACATGGGCGACCCTTACCACTGTGAATGCCACAAGACGGCCCGGCTGCTGGCCACGCAGCTCGGTCTGCGCAAAGACCAGTACGTCGTCACCTTCCAGTCACGTTTCGGCAAAGCCAAATGGCTGGAGCCCTACACCGAACCCACGCTGGTCCGCATGGCCCAGGAAGGCGTCAAGCGCGTCGACGTGATCTGCCCCGGCTTCACCGGTGATTGCCTCGAGACGCTGGAAGAAATTTCGATGGAGGCACGCCAGGCCTTCCTGGAGGCCGGTGGTGAGACCTTCGAATACATCCCCTGCCTGAACGACAGTACGGAATGGATTGCAGCGCTGGCTGATTTCAGTGCGGAGCATCTGGCAGGCTGGCCCACGCGGCAGGCGCTGCCGGCGGCCGAGCTGGCGGCTTCGCGCGAGCGTGCGCTGGCACTGGGTGCCAGCCAGTAAGCTTGATCGTGCCCTGACAGTCAGGCAGGCGCGCTGCGCGCCGACCAGCGCTTGGCCAGGCGCGGCAGCACCAGCACGCCAACGACGATCGCCAGCAGCACGATCGACATCGGGCGCTGGAAGAACACCATCGCACTGCCCTCGCCAATCGACATGGCATTGCGCAACTGGGCTTCTGCCAGGGGGCCCAGAATCATGCCCACGACGACCGGTGCCGTCGGGAAATCGTAGCGGCGCATCACCACGCCCAGCAAGCCGATGGCATACAGCAGGAACAGGTCAAACGCGCTTTGCCGCATGCCGTAGGCACCGACCGTGGCGAAGATCAGGATGCCTGCATAGAGCTGCGGCTTCGGAATCTTCAGCAGCTTGACCCACAGGCCCACCATAGGCAGGTTCAGCACCAGCAACATGACGTTGCCGATGTAGAGCGAGGCAATCAGCGCCCACACCAGCGCCGCCGACGTGGTGAACAGCTGCGGCCCGGGCTGGATGCCGTAGTTCTGGAAGGCGCCCAGCAGGATCGCCGTGGTGTTGGAGGTGGGAATGCCCAGCGTGAGCAACGGGATCAACGCTGCCGTCACGGTGGCGTTGTTGGCGGCCTCAGGCCCGGCCACGCCTTCAATCGCACCGGTGGTGCCGAACTCGGCCTTGTCCTGTGGATTCTTGACCAGCTTCTTTTCCATCGCATAGCTCAGGAAGGTCGGGATCTCGGTACCGCCTGCGGGGATGCAGCCGAACGGCGTGCCGATGGCAGTGCCGCGCAGCCACGCAGGAATAGACCGTTTCCAGTCGCGCTTGCTCATGTGCACGCGGCTGAGCCGGTTCTGCTCTTCCACCACCTGGCCCTCGTACAGCACCGCGTACAGCACCTCGGCCACGGCAAAAAGGCCCACAGCCACCAGCACGATTTCAATGCCGTCCAGCAGCTCCGGAATGCCACCGGTGTAGCGCCCCTGGCCGGAAATCTGGTCCAGCCCGACGCAACCGGCTGCCAGGCCGACAAACAGCGCCGTCATGCCGCGCAGCGTGCTCTTGCCCAGCACCGCACTCACGGTCGTGAAGGCCAGCAGCATCAGCAGGAAGTATTCGGGCGGGCCGAGCTTGACGGCAAAGTCCGCCACAAAAGGCGCGAACAGGGTGACGATCACCGTGGCAATGGTGCCTGCGACAAACGAGCCGATGGCAGCGGTGGCCAGCGCCGCACCGGCGCGCCCGCTCTTGGCCATCTTGTTGCCTTCCATGGCTGTGACCATGCTGGCGGTCTCGCCCGGCGTGTTGAGCAGGATGGACGTGGTGGAGCCACCGTACATGGCGCCGTAGTAAATGCCCGAGAAGAAAATCATCGAGGCAGTGACATCGACCTTGGCGGTGATGGGCAGCAGCATGGCCACGGCGACCGCCGGGCCGATGCCGGGCAACACACCGACAGCGGTGCCGAGGGCACAGCCGACCAGGCACCAGATCAGGTTGGCAGGGGTGATGGCTGTGGCAAAGCCAGCCATCAGGGCATTGAAAATATCCATTTGATTCTTTCCCTCAGAGCCAGCCGGTGTCCGTCAGGCCCGGCAGATTGATGGCCAGGAACTGCGTGAACATCCAGAACACGGGCGCCGAAATCAGCAGACCCACCACCACATCGGTGAGCCAGATGCGCACGCTGCCAACCTGCTGGCCAGGCGCCTGGCCAGCGCGCCGCAGGCCCTGTACCGCCAGCACATAGCAAAGCGTGCAGCTGAAGATGAAACCAATGCTGGTGATCAACGCAGCGTTCATCAGGAGCCCAGCCGATACCCACACCAGGCCAGGCCAGTTCGCACGTGCGGCACCCGAGGGCGTCTCGAGTTCGCGAAAACCACCCGTGCGCGCTTCCCAGACGATCCACGCACCACAAAGCGTGAGCACCAGCGACACCAGCCAGGGCAGGAAGTTGGGGCCGACACCGCCATAGCCGGCGACCGACGAAATGCCGATCGCGCCGAAGGCGAGCGCAAGCCCGGTCAGGAACACACCCACCCCGACCAGCGTCTGGGGCAGCACCGCGGCAGCAGCCGCTTCAACAGGCGTGTGGCCTGGGGAGTCTGTGGTTGTCATGGCAAAGGTCCCGGAAAATCAGTGTGAGGGATAAAGGGATGAAAAGCGCACGGCAGCAGCCTCAAGAGGCCAACGGCCGGCCGGCCAGGTCCGTGCAGTCCGCAAGGACCGGGCCTGGCGTCGGGGCGTCAGACCATGCCGGACTTGACCATGGTGGCGCGCAGGCTGGCAAAGTCGTCGTCGACGAACTTGTCGAAGGCGGGCCCCGTCAGCAGGGCCGGGGTCCAGTTGTTCTTCTCCGAGGCCTCGAGCCAGCTCTTGGCTTTCACGGCCTTGAGGATCATGTCCGTCAGCGCCTGACGCTGCGCCGCCGTGATGCCAGGGGCGCCGTACACGCCCCGCCAGTTGCCGATCACCACATTGACGCCCTGCTCCTTGAGCGTGGGAACGTCCACACCCTTGAGCCGCGTCTCGGACGTCACGGCCAGAGCCTTCATCTTGCCAGTGGCGATGTACTCGGCAAATTCGCTGTAGCCGCTGCCGCCGATGGTGACGTTGCCACCCAGAATGGCAGCCGTGGCCTCCCCGCCCCCACGGAAGGCCACATAGTTGATCTTGGACGGGTCCACACCCACCTCACGGGCGATCATGGCGGCTGCGATGTGCTCGGTGGATCCGCGCGAACCGCCACCCCACTTCACGCTGCCCGGGTCTTTTTTCAGCTGTTCGATGACTTCCTTCATCGATTTGAAGGGTGAGTTCGCAGGCAGCACGAACACGTTGTATTCGCTGGTCAGGCGCGCAACCGGCGTGGCCTGTGACAGGCTGACGGGTGGTTTGCCGGTGATCAGGCCGCCGAGCATCACGGCACCCATCACCATCATGGCGTTGGCGTCACCCTTGCTGCCGTTGACGAACTGGGCCAGGCCCAGGGCGCCGGCCGCGCCGCCCTTGTTGTCATAGGTCACGGTGGCTGCAGCGCCGGAATCCTGCAGCGCCTTGCCCAGTGCGCGACCGGTGGTGTCCCAGCCGCCGCCCGGGTTGGCGGGGATCATCATCTTGACATTGGCGGCGGCCAGTGCGGGCAGGGGCAAAGCGCCTGCGGCAGCGAGGGCGGCCATGGATTTGAGGAAAGTGTCGCGACGCATGGATGTCTCCTTGGAGTGAATTCAAAAAGTTGACAGCAATCCGGACCGGCAGCCACCCACCCGCCCTCAATACTGTCGACAGCTTCGCATCATGCGCTCCGTTTCTGTCAAACGGCTGTCCGGAGGCATTGGGGAAAGTGCTAATGTCCTGCCCATGCCACCCAGCCCGCTACCCCCCATGAAACTGTTGTTGATCGAGGATGACACCTCGATGCAGACCGCCTTGCAGCGGGCGCTGGGCCGGCGCGGCATCGAGGTCACAGGCTGCACCGACGGCCGCCACGCACTGACCCAATGGAAGTCCGTCCAGCCCGATGTGGTGGTGCTGGACTTGAGCCTGCCTGGGCTGGACGGCTTGCAGGTGCTGGAGCGGGCACGCAGCGAAGGCCAGGTCGCCCCGGTGCTGATCCTCACGGCACGCGGCACCGTGGGCGACCGCATCATGGGCCTGAACAGCGGGGCAGACGACTACCTGCCCAAACCCTTCGACCTGGACGAGCTGGAGGCGCGCCTGCGGGCCCTGCACCGGCGGCGCGCAGCGCCAGCCACCGAAACCGGCACAGGCCCGCAGCGCGTGGGGGCCTTGAGCTATGACAAGGACAGCGGGGCCGTCTACCACCGCGGCGAAGTGCTGGAACTCACGCCGCGCGAGCTGGCGCTGCTGCAAACCCTGCTCGCCAGGCCGGGCCATGCGGTGTCCAAGGAGCGGCTGTTCGAGCAGGTTTTTCCCGGCGAAGACGACGTCCAGTACGAGGCGATCGAGGTGGTGGTTTATCGTCTGCGCAAAAAGCTCGCGCACACCGGCGTCACACTGGTCACGCTGCGCGGCCTGGGCTATCTCCTGAAAATCGACCCATGAGAGCGACCTCGCTGCGAAGGTATCTGCTCACCGGCATTCTGGTGCCGGTCGGCGTGCTCATTGTCATCAACACGGCCAGCCTGTACCAGCAGGCGCTGGGGGCAGTGAACACGGCCTACGACCGCACCTTGCTGGCATCGGCCAAATCCATCGGCGAGCAACTGGACGTGAGCGGCTACGACGAGCAGTCCCGCCTGAAGGTGGCTGTGCCCTACGCCGCCCTCGAAGCCTTTGAGGCGGACAACCACAGCCGGCTTTTCTACCGTGTCTCCAGCCTGGGCGGCGAGATGGTGTCGGGCTTTGCCGAGCTGCCGTTCTGGCGAGGCCGCATTCCGCCCAAACCGCCCTACTCTGCACTGGTCGATTTTTACGATGACACCTACCAGGGCGAGGATGTGCGTGTCGCCGTCCTGTTGCAACCCGTGGCCAGTGCCGAAGGTCGCGCCATGGCGGTGATCCAGGTTGCGGAAACACTGGAGCTGCGCCAGACACTGGCGCGCAAAATCCTGCTCGACACACTCTGGCGGCAAGCCGTTTTGCTGGCGGTGATCGCGCTGGTGGCCGTGGTGGTGGTGCAGCGTGCCACCCGGCCGGTGCGCCGGCTGAGCGCGGAACTCAAGGCGCGCCGTGAAGGCGACCTGACGCCGATCGCCGCACCGGACGCGCCACGCGAGCTGCTGCCACTGGTGGACGCCACCAACCAGGTCATGGGCCGGATGCAGCATCTGCTGGACCACCAGAAGCGCTTTGTGCGGGACGCTGCCCACCAGTTGCGCACACCGCTGGCCGTGCTCAAGGTGCAGGTGCAGTCGGCACTGCGCGGCGATCTGGAGGCCGGCGCCGCACTCTCCGAGATCAACCAGACCGTGGACCGCGCCACCGTGCTGGCCAACCAGATGCTGGCGCTCGCCAAAGTGGAGCAGTTGCGCCAGCAGCCAGGCACGGAGCACAGCGAGCTGGCAGCCGTCGTGCGCGCCGTGGCGCTGGACCTGTCTCCGCTGATTGCCGACAAGGACATCGACTTCGACATCGAGACGGTCGCCGCCGATGTCAGTGCGCACGAGTGGATGCTGGGCGAGCTGACGCGCAACCTGCTGCACAACGCCATCAAGCACACACCCGCGGGCGGCATGCTGGCTGTGCGCGTCATCCGCGACACCCGGTCCGTGGCGCTCACCATCAGCGACAGCGGCCCCGGCATTTCCGACGAGCTGGCGGGACGTCTGTACCAGCCCTTTTCTGCCGGCAATGTGCGCCAAGGGTCTGGCCTGGGCCTGGCCATCTGCCACGAGATTGTCGAAGCCCTGCAAGGCACCATCACGCTGGACAACAACATCGTGCACGGACATGTGACCGGCTTGACCGCGACCGTACGGCTGCCTCTCGTGCCCACCACACCCATGGCGTGATGCCGCGCCCGGCAGATTGGACTTACTGCGGACAGTCTCTTTCAGCTTGCGCCAGAATGGCACGTCATGGACAGATTACGCATCGACAAATGGCTCTGGGCGGCGCGCTTTTACAAGACGCGTTCGCTCGCGGTGGAAGAGATTGAAAAAGGCCGCGTGCGCGTCAACGATCAGGAGGCCAAACCGGCACGCGAGGTCAAACCGGGCGATACCGTGACCCTGCGCCAGGGGCCAGTGATACGGACCGTCATGGTCCGGGGCGTCAGCAGCCAGCGTGGCGGCGCACCGGTGGCCCAGCTGCTTTACGAAGAGACCGCTGAAAGCCTGCGCCTGCGGGCCGCTGCGGCCGAGCAGCGCCGCCTGAACAGCGACCCGGCCGCCGCCCAGTTGCAGGGCCGCCCCACGAAACGGGACCGCCGCAACCTCGACAAAAACTGGGACACGCGCTGGAGCGCTTCAGCCGACTGATCGAAGCCCCGGCTTTGCCGGCAACTCAGCGGGCCGCCGCGGATGCAGCGAAAGCGCGCTGCGCCAAGGCTTGCGCCAGCAGCATGGCCGGGTCCACCAGCGCGAGCGACGGCATCCCGGGCACAGCGGTCAAGGCCAGCGGGATCTCCGTGCACCCGAGGATCAACGTCGACAGGCCGTGGCGCCTGGCAAGGGCCTGGGCCACTTCGGCAAAACAATCCTGTGCAAAGGCCATGTCGCCCTTCTTGACGCCCAAGTAGATGCCGTCCATCAGCTTTGTCTGTTCGTGCGCTTCGGGCACATGGCAACGCAGACCCGTCTGCCGCAAGGCCTGGTCGTACAGGCCCGCGCGGTAGGTGCCCTCGGTGGCCAGCAAGCCCACCTCGGCCACGCCACGGTGCGACAGCGTGACCGCCACTTCGCGCGCGACGTGCAGCACCTCCAGTTGCGGGAACCGCTCCTGCAGTGCGCCGTGCCAGGCATGGGCCGTATTGCAGGCCACCGCCACCGTGGTGGCACCCAGCGCCGCAAGCCGTCCCATGGCCTGCAGCATGGGCTCCAGAGGCTGATGGCCGCCCGCACCCGGTGACCCGAGCGCACTGCTCCGGTCAGGCACCGGAACCTGCGCCAGCCAGTGCTCGGGAAAGCCCTGATCGGTCACCGGTATCTGTAGCGCCTGCATGCGATCGGTGCAGGCCCTGACAAACAGCCGCACGAAATCAGCGCCAGCGGCCGGCCCCATGCCACCCAGAATGCCGACGGTCTGGGGACGAAAGGCCTTGTGCATGCTCAGGGTGTTCATGATGGCGTGACTCCTGTCGTTCAAGCGTTCAGTGCCGGACACAGCCATCCCTCAGGGCCCTGAACGGCTCCTGACGAGTTGATTTGCGACACGGGTTGGAGGAGCGAAGCCGCGGTCCCCTGTCGGGGATGGGCCTCGCCTTTGCGGCCGGTCAGAGGGTGCACCCAAGCGCACCCGGTGCCGGCCGGCGCACTTACATGGCGGGCTTGTCGCTCAGCGCCTTCAGGTTGGCCTTGAGCTCCTCGCTCATGGGCAGGTTCAGGTTCACGCCCTTGGGTGGAATGGGCGACTGGAACCACTTGGTGTAGAGGCGTGCAAACTCGCCCGACTTGATCAGGCGGGTGATGGTGCCGTCCACCAGCTTCTTGAACTCCGGGTCGTCCTTGCGCACCATGCAGGCGTAAGGCTCGACCTGCAGGGAGTCACCGACCACATCAAGGGTCTCCGGGCTCTTGGAGTTGGCTTTCAGTCCAAACAGCAGGATGTCGTCCATGGCAAAGGCCAGGGCGCGGTCGCTTTCCACCAGCAGCAGGGAGTCATCATGGTCCTTGCCCAGGATGAGCTGCATGTCCAGTTTCTTGTCGGCGCTGTATTTGCGGATCACCTGCGCGTTGGTGGTGCCGGTGGTGCTGGCCACCGTCTTTTTGGCCAGGTCTGCGTAGTTCTTGATGCCGGAGCTTTTCTTCACCAGCAGGCGGGTGCCGGTGTAGAAGGTGTTGATCGAAAAGGCCACATCCTTGCCGCGTGCCGAATTGTTGGTGGTCGATCCGCACTCCAGGTCATAGGTGCCATTGACGAGCAGCGGAATGCGGTTCTGCGAGGTGACCGGCATGTAGGTCACTTCCAGGTTGGGCTTCTTGACCTTCTTGCGCACGTCGTCAATGACCGCCTCGGCAATTTCAGCTGAAAAACCGACGGAGGTCTTGGAGCCGATAAGGTAGCTGAACGGAACCGACGCCTCGCGGTAAGAGACCGTGATCTTGTTGCTGTCGGCAATTTTCTTCAGCGTCTGCGCACCTGCAGTGGTGGCCAGACCTGCAGTGAGCAGAACGGCGGTCATGAGTGTCGAGAGTTTCATGCGAATCCTTTCGGGATCATCGGTTAAGAAAGTTAAACAGCGGATGGAAGCTCACGGACCTAGTGTAGGAACGGCAACGCGCACTGTGTCATTCATTTTGGCGACAAACCCATGCCCAAAAATCATGGTTTACCCAAGACCCGAATGGTGCACCGACCAACCGTCAGTCGAACGCAAGGGTCATAACCGTACAACATGCCCTTCAGTGAAATCTGCATTGTTCAAGCGTGGCCAGTGTCCGTAGAGTCAGGCCATTCTCAAATGCAAACACAGGGGACTTCTGATGCATGTGTGTGTATTGGGCGCAGGAATTGTCGGGCTGGCCACCGCCTACCAGTTGCGCCGCGCGGGCCATGAAGTGACAGTGGTCGACCGCGCCACCCCGGGGGCCGGTGCCAGCGGTGGCAATGGTTCACAGCTGAGCTATGCCTATGTGCAGCCACTGGCCGACCCGGGCATCTGGCGGCAGTTGCCCAAGTTGCTGCTGTCACCCGAATCGCCACTGAAGGTCCGCCCCCAGTGGGACCTGCGGCAGTGGCAATGGGGCCTGCAGTTTCTGGCGGCCTGCAACAGCGCCACCTCGCGCGACACCACGGCCAGCCTGCTGAAGCTTGCTGCGCTGAGCCGGCAGTCCTTCGACACCATGCTGGCCCGCGAACAACTCGATTGTGATTTTTCGGCGACCGGCAAACTGGTGCTCTATGCCGACGCCGATTCGCTGACCGGCGCGCATCGTCAGATGCTGCTGCAGCGCCAGCTGGGCAGTCACCAGGAAGCCGTCAATGCCGACCGTTGCGTGGAACTGGAGCCCGCGCTCAAGTACCACCATCCCCGTATCGCCGGCGCCATCTACACGCCCGGCGAGTGTGCGGCCGACTGCCAGAAAACCTGCACCGCCCTGATGCAGGTGCTGCGGGCCCAGGGCGTGCGATTTCTGCTGGGAACGTCCATCAGCTCACTGGTGCAGCGCGGGAAATCCGTGACAGCGGTTGCCACGTCGCTGGGCCACCTGGAGGCCGACCGATTTGTGATGGCGCTGGGCGCCGACTCGCCAAGGCTGGCCGCACGGATGGGCATTCATCTGCCCATCTATCCACTGAAGGGTTACAGCATTACTGTTGACGTGGCAGGTCCACCGGACGCCGCACCACGGGTGAACGTGACTGACAGCGCCCGCAAGGTGGTGTTCGCGCGCATCGGCTCGCGCCTGCGCGTCGCCGGCATGGCCGAACTCACCGGTTACGACACCCGCATCCAGCCCGCGCAGATCGAATCCCTCCGCACCTCAACACGCGCCCTGTTTCCCTACAGCAGCCGGTTCGAGACCCTGAACCCCTGGGCCGGCATGCGGCCAGCCACCCCGACCGGCCTGCCCGTCGTCGGCCGTCACGCCCGCGGTCCGGACAACCTGCTGTTCAACACCGGACACGGTGCGCTCGGCTTCACCCTCGCCTTCGGCTCCGCCGAACGGATTGCCGCCATGATCAACCGCCAGCCCCAGGTTGCAAGCGCCAGCACTCACCGGTCGGTATCAGAGAGCTTGAGTCAGGGCCTGATGAAAACAGCGCACAAAAGCACGTACCGCCACTGAGCCCGGCTTGCCTGCCGGCCACATGGCCTTGACGGGCACGGGAATCAGCGGATCCAGCGCCAGCACGTCCACCCGCGTGCGATCGGCAGATGCGGCGGTGCAGGTGTCGATCAAGGCGATGCCCAGGCCGTGATGGGCCAGCGCAAGTGCCGAGTGGTAGGTCTGCACCGTGATGTCAAACTGCAAGCCCACCTCGGCCTCGCGGCAAGCCTGGTTCAGGCTGCGCCCCACCGGGTCCAACACATCCAGTCCGATGACAGACTGGCCGCTGAGTTCAGCCAGCGACACACTGCCGCGCTTGACCAGTCTGGCCGGCAACATGCCCTTGGGCACCACGCACACCATGTGTCCGTCGGCGAGGTGTTCCTGTGCCAGCGCGGAGTGCGTGACCGGGCTGAACAGAAAACCCACGTCGGCCTCCTGCAAGGCCAGTGAAGAAACAATCTGCGGAGAATGCAGGGCCTGAACCGTGATCGCGACATCGGCATGCTTGACGCGAAACAGCTTGATGGCATGCGGCAGGATTTCATAGCTCAGCGCCAGCACCGTCAACACACGCAACTCCCTGGCGCTGTTACCGGATTTCAGGTTCGCAGCCAGCCGCTGCACTTCGTCGAGTTGCGAGAACAGGCGCTCGATATGCGGGTACAGCGTCAGCGCTTCTGATGTCGGCATCAGTCGCCCCTTGCTGCGCTGGAACAAGGCAAAGCCCAGTTGCAACTCGGCATGCTGCAGGATGCGGCTGACCGCCGGCTGGGTCACGTTGATCAGGCGCGCTGCGCCGCTGACACTGCCGGTCAGCATGACAGCATTGAAAACCTCAATGTGGCGAAGTCGCATGGTAAGGGTGGTGAGCCAGTTCAGGCAATTTCAGAAGAACCAGAAGAACGATTTCAAGCACGGATTGTGCGCAGCCCTTGCCGTCCAGCGGAATCGCGGAAAACACCCATGACAGGTCACCGCGCGCAAAAAAGCCGCCCGTGGGCGGCTTGGGACGACGACGCGCAACCGGGCGTGGCCGAACGAACGCAGCGGAGGCTGCCTAGGCGGCGGCAGCAAGCCGGGCGGCAGCTTCACGCTTGCCCATCTTGCGAAGCTGCGCGATGGCGGGCAGCTGGCTGGCGCGCGGCCGGGTGGTGCCGTCTTCCCAGTTGTAGACCGAGGCGCCGGAGACGCCAAGGATCACGCCCGCATCGGCGGCGGACAGGCCCAGCCGCTTGCGCTGGGTCGCCAGCCCCTTGGCCGAGAACCTGAGGGCCGTCGGGGTGTCTGCAGAGTCAGCGCCTGCCGGCGGCTTGGACTTGCCTTTGGCCAGCCGCGCCACCAGGCGCTCCAGTTCGGCGATCCGGCGCTTCAGCGCGGCGATGTCGCTTCGGTGCTGCGTTGACGCTTTCTTGAGCGTCTGAACCTCGGCCCGGACTTCTTTTCGGGCGACCCGGGAGATTTCCTGTTTTAAAGCGGATGCAATGTTCATATGCGCATTTTGGCATCAGATTGACGTCCTTCTGCCAGCCCAATGTACTTTAGAGGCAAATGATTTCGACCACAGGGGATGGGAGCCCTCATCCGGACAGGACACAAAAAAGCCCCGTAGCACAGAGGCTGGCGGGGCTTTCAGGGTGTTTTCCTGAACCGTTGAGGATTCAGGAAAACACAGTTTTGGCGGAAACGGAGTCTGCCTTTTATCCGTCTAAGGTTATTTAAATTTATTCAAAAATCACGCGTTTCATTGGGGAAGCCGAGTTTTTGTCATTCAAGCTTGTCCAAATTGATCCCATCGAATCCAATGCCTTATGGTAGAAACGGTGGTAGAACTACGATTGAGGGCATTTAATGGGACGCAAAGCAAAAGAACTGTCGGCGCTCGAAGTAGGCAGGATGAAAACTCCCGGCAACCATGCCGTGGGCGGCGTTGCCGGACTGTACCTGTATATCAACGAAACGGGTGCTCGTTCTTGGGTTCTACGCACAATGGTGGGCGACAAACGCCGTCATATGGGGCTTGGTGGGTTCCCGGACGTGCCGCTGGCGCATGCCAAAGAAAAAGCCAGAGCGGCTCGCGCCGACATTGAGCAAGGCATTGATCCCATCGCGCGGCGCAAGACAATCACCAGCCAACTACGGGCCCAACAGGCCACGCAAAAAACCTTCGAGCAGGCCGCGGCCGGGTTTCTTGAAGCGCACGGTGACTCCTGGAAAAACCCCAAGCACAGAGCGCAGTGGGAAAGCACGCTGAAAACCTATGCCTACCCGCACATGGGTCAGCTGCTGGTGCGTGACGTTGGTCAAGAGCATGTCCTTGCGGCGCTAGAGCCGATCTGGAGAACCAAAAACGAAACTGCATCCCGGGTTCGCGGACGCATTGAGAACGTGCTGGACTGGGCCACCGTCAGAAAATACCGAACTGGAGAAAACCCGGCTCGCTGGAAAGGCCATCTGGACATGCTGCTTCCGGCTTCCAGCAAGGTCCAAAAAGTCGAGCACCACCGCGCCCTGCCCCTCGATGACCTCGGGGCGTTCATGGTCAAGCTGCGCACCCGCGAAGGCGTTGCGGCCAAAGCGTTGGAATTCACGATCCTGACAGCCGCCCGAAGCGGGGAGGTACGCGGCGCCACTTGGGCCGAGTTTGACCTGAAGGCTGGTATCTGGACCATCCCGGCGGAACGAATGAAGGCCGGCAAAGAACACCGCGTTCCTTTGAGTGCATCGGCGATTCGAATCCTTCGTCCACAACCGAATCAAGATCAACTGGAACTGGTGTTTCCTGCGGCACGGGGTGGCAAACTTTCAGACATGGCCATGACGTCCGTCATGCGGCGCATGGAGGTGAATGCTGTTCCGCATGGATTCCGCTCAACATTCCGAGACTGGGCACGCGAGCGCACCAATTACCCCCGCGATCTGGCGGAACAAGCACTGGCCCATACGCTTGACAACAAGGTAGAAGCCGCCTATCGCCGTGGAGACGCCCTGGAAAAGCGCCGTGACATGATGACCGCATGGGCCGATTTTTGTGGAAACGTGCCGGAGCCGGCAGTCACAAAGCCAGCATAGAGGAAGCTAACGCATGAAACGCATCGTCTGAAAGAAATTCAGGGGACCTTCAATACTTCAAAAATACCAAGGGCGGGCGCCCCCTTCAGGTATCAGTGGTACGGAAGACAGCGTGCTCATGTGGCGCCAGGGATAGCTAGATAGTGGCCGCGTATCTATGAAGCTGTAGCCCCCATTGACGTTCTGTGCCCTTAGACCTCTTCATACTCGTCGCTTTGGCTTCTCGCTTGGCGGAGACGACACTGTCGTACAACCCCATCAGTGCGTGGGACTAACTCTAAAGGTTGTAGAAACTGCCAATGGTCTATTCGCGGGGGCCTTAGACCCTGATTGGAAGCGTAACGAGCGGTTCGATTGCCTTCAGAACAGAATGCGATGCGAGGATTTCTTCATACAAGCCAGCATGTCGGGGTGCTTGAACCGTAAGCACCAGTGCATACTGGATTAATTCTGTTCCCATTCCTGCGGGTGCGCCGCCGTCTCGTGCGTTGTAGTGAATATCGAATGTTGCCCCCTTAAGGCTGCTACCGCGCATGTCTTTGGCGGCATGCATGACGGTTTCCCATTTACCCACATCGCTACGCTGCTCCTGCTCCGTACGGAAGGTTGAGGTCGAGAAGAACGATCCGGTTTTTATCTGCTTGCCCGCGAGTTTTTCGACGTGAGGTCTGAAAGTTATTCCCAGTCCCGCTTTGGTATAGGCTGCCGCATCCTCAACGTCCACCGGGCTTGCATAGCAGAAAGTAGCCATGAGACTGACATTCCCGGTCAGCTGAGTCAGTGGCAGCGGTAATGGTGCACGAAGAAATTTTCCTGGCCGCAACCTACCCTGATAAATGATCCGAGCAACTCCATCCCCACAGGTAATGATCTCGTTAATGTCTTCGGGCAGACGTCCCCACCCCACCTCAGCCGACAGACTTCCAGGATGGCTCTGTGCCGCATGCACCATCAACGCCTTGATCGTCAAAGGATGCACGGAATCACCCAGCACAGCGCGTATACCTACGGCCGTGCGCAATGCGTAAGGCGCCGCAAAACTGGTTCCCATCGTCGCCGACAGTTGTGGCTTTCGAGTCTGTCCAGCAACATGGAAATACTCCTTCGGACTGCCCCCAAAGGTAACAATATCCGGCTTCCGTCTGCCAGGGCTTCGACCTGGGCCGCATGCGCTATAGGACGCCCGAGCCCATTCGGCCGTGGTGCGGTTTGAAGCACCAACTGACAGCGCGTTTACGCTATCGGCAGGCACTTGGATGCGATTCAAGCCATCGACCGAATCGCGCTCCCCGTTGTTTCCCACGGCCACCGTCATAAGTGTGCCGCCATCGCTCAGCAAGGTATCAAGCACCGCCGTCCATGCGTGCACGTCCGAATCTTCAATAGGCAGGTCTGGCCCAAGACTCAAATTAAGGAATTGATAGCGACGTGAAAGCAGCACTTCTTCAATATGGGCCAGAGTCCAATAAAGTTCATAAGGATCCTCTTTTGCAGAAGACGCATCCAGGACACGAATGTGATCGACGTAAGAATACGGCCGCAGCGCGGTGGCGGCCGGCTCGATTGGGCCAAAAAGGAATGCAGACGTTACCGCAAGGCCATGATCGATAAAGTCGTCTGTATCTGAAGCTTCCGGATCTGATTTTTCATAACGCCTGACATAAGGCTGCAGGACGTGATTTTCAGGAAGACCACCATCTAAAATAGCAACAGTCGGCTCTTCCGAGATCGGCTTCCCGGTCGGCATGACAAAACCTACGGATAATGCGTTCGCTCGCACGAAGGGCCTGGAGCCTCTGATCACGGGCATGGGTCGGACCACACGAAGAAGGCTGAACATTGCGAGCTTGTCCAATCCGGAGATATCGCCCTCTGCAGCCATGAAAAGCATTCGTCCCACAGGGAAATCAAATTCGCTGCTGACTTCAAAGCCACAACCATTGGCGTACCGGGTGAATGCCCTTCGTACACCATCGGCATTGTCATCAGGCAGTAAATGGAGACCAATCTCAAATACTTGCCCCAGCCTTTCGGTATCTCCAAGCCTCAACCTGTCAGCAGCAGTCATTGTCGAAATTTGTTCGATCTCCGCGAACTGAATTGCGTCTTTGGTATCTTCCGAGAGCTGGGCGGCGAACGATGGAAACTTTGCGAATGTATCGCGCGTTCCTGCCACGAAGAGTTGGGTGGTGTCGCATTCCTCAGGAGCAGTTTTTCGCAATTCATTGCGTGGGTGAAGCCTGACAGTGCGACTGCCAATAGCCGTCAGGCCTGCATGTCGTAACAATGCCCCTGGAAAAAATGACTTCGCGATGTAGGTCGGGTGTAAGTCAATTTTGGCCACGGCAAAGTCCGCCGGGCAAGCCGCTTGAGGGAGTGCTTGCATTCCAAGAACCATTTCCACAATCTGTGGAATCAAAGCCTGCTTGGCATCGGCGAGTCCATATGGATGAGCCTTTTCGCCTCCCATAGGAGGCGCACCAATGTCATAGGTCAACAATTCGCCTCGGCCAATGATAAATCTGGCAGCCATGTCAAAGCTCCTTCTTGGCGCCGCGGCCTTTGATTGGCGAGGGGCCGGCGTACTTTCTGATCGTGTCACGCGATACGCCCGTCAACAACGTGATTTTGCTGTGTGACATTGCCTTGATCTTGGCTAGCTCCACAGCCAGCCGCTGCCTGGCAGGCTTATCCAGTCGCGCGACCAGGGCCGGGGCCATCTCCACTATCCCTAAAAGAGGTTCAATCCCGTTCAATGCTGTCGTCCGACGAATCGCATTCACCGCCCGCTCAACATCTGACAATGAACTACCTTGAAGTGACGCAGCCAACAGTGGAACAACCGTCTCAAAACCTTTCACATGCGGCCCCAGAAAACGGCGTACGGCGGCCTGCACCCTTTCTGGATCTGACATTTCAAATGTCAAAATTGCGTCAAACCGTCGCCACAGCGCAGGATCGACCAGTTCAGGATGGTTGGTAGCAGCCAACAGCAGCCCGGTATCTGGCCAAGAATCGACCTCTTGAAGAATGGCAGTGACGAGTCGCTTTAATTCACCCACGTCAGATTCGTCGCTCCGGCGCTTGGCAATCGCATCTATTTCGTCCAGCAGCAATACAGCGTGATTGGCTCGTGCATGATCGAACACAAGCCGCAAATTGTTGCCCGTCTTTCCCAGCAGGCTGCTCATCACCGTCGTAAGGTCTAGCACCCAGAGCGGCTTCCCTATCTGAGCGGCAATCCAGCGAGCAGACAAAGTCTTCCCTACTCCTGGCGGCCCTACCAAGATTGCCGACCTCGTTGGATGAACTCCATGAGACGCCAACTTGGCTCTTTCCCGTCGTTCGCGAACGATGTCCTGGATTTGACCGAAAAGAGGAGCTGGAAGTATTGGCGCTTCAAGGCCACCCAAATCGTCGAATACCCGTATAAGTGGCATCCGCGAGTCAGCATCCACCGGGAGTGCATGGCCAACATCGCGATTTGCCACATTTCGACGCAGAACTGATGGAGCCCCAACTGAGCGCATTTGGCTTGCACGCAGCATCTCGTTCATCTGCTCGGCGAGCTGGGGCCGCCTTGTACGGTATTTGCGTACAAGCTTGCCAAGAAGCATCCGAATATCCTCGTAGGATTCGTTTGTGGCCAGTCGAATTAAACTGACGAAATCGCTTTCCACTTCTTTTAAATCGTCAGAATGTATTATGATTGCCATGTATTTTCTCGGTGCTTCTTCAGAATCAATTGACTAATTTTGCCAAATAACTGACTAAATAGCAATACGCGAAATAAAATACAGGTGACTTTCACGCTTCTGCAGAGACTGCCGGCTCACACGGTCTCAGTCTTCATGCGATTTGTTCCTAGCGAGCGCTAGGTATGCTGTACCAGACTGGAGCGCACTCTGTAATCGCTTAGATCGCCCAATTTCCGGCGGCCAATTCTCAAATGTGTTGATGCCCGATGCTGCGATCGGCAGACGAATCGGCAATGCAGGCGAAAAGCGCCTGAAGTGCAAGAGCCAAACGGCGCCACTTGTGGAAAACAGGCAGTGGGCATTTATAGCCACATCAGCCGCACTAACTCCTCGCCGTTCCTGGCAAACAAAGCATCCACTAACGTGCTCAGTCGGAATGGCTCCCGTTCGATGAAATGCAGAAGCACTTTCAGAGGAAGAGGAACCAAGTTTTCATCAATTATGAGCTGGTCATCGCGATGCTGAGCGACGCTCTTCTGGACTTTTAAGCGCGACTTAGACAGGCTCAACGCTGGCCGAACGCAGCGCCAAAATAGCCAGCGTCGAATCTCCTGCGCGAGGCCGCCAGACTATTCGTCCCGCCCAAAGGATTGGTAAATAGTCCCGAATCGTGCCTGACAAATCCGCAAACAACAACGGCGGCTTTGGGGGACATCGGAGCTCCACCGAACCCGTTTCCCCGGGGCAAGCAGCAGCGCCCTCTCCGACCTTACTTGACGCGAGCCTGACATCGGGCCAAACAATGCGCTTTGCCGTGCTTCATAGAAAGCATCCACTGTGGTCAGGAGCGCGCATTCCCTGACCTTGGCCCCTAAAGCCACTTGACCTCGCCGGGCGGAACAAACGCATGAAAGGCACTTGCGGCATCTCTTCGCTTTGTCAACCCCCCGCAATCGGTGCATTTTTTAACAGCTTGCGAGGGGTATCTCCAAACGGGGGCGCCAGCAAAAATCTCGGTCAGAAAGGAGTTCCATTCAATGACCGTCACACCCTACAACCTTCCCCCGAAAAAAGTGTGCGCAATCTTAGGGATTAGCCCCGCCAGCTTGTATGACCGGATCTGTCCTGCGTCACCTCGATTTGATGCCACGTTTCCACGTCCGCTCAAGCTCGGCAAGTCTCCGTCCTCAGCCACTCGATTCAACCCTGAACAACTTCAAGAGTGGATTAACCAACGCATGGCCGAAAGCCACAAATAGCTCCAGCAAAAAAATGTTAACCCTCTAAATCGGAGAACTAAGTTCGTAGCGCAGAGGGTCAGAAAACCCTTGGCACTTTCTGCATTCTTGAAATTCAAATCCCAGCCAACTCAGGAGATTCAGTTTTTCGTCTTTATGGATTTTATTTAATTAGAAAGGCAAGACTAATAACCACCAAGATTAAGGAGACTGCAGGCAGCAAGAGAAATATCGAACTTGCTACTGGAGAGCCAAAACCGATGAAGCACAAGCCCACAGCTTGTGCGTCCTCATAAGTCATCAAACTGAAGAATGAGTTTTTTAATCACCCATAGCCCGCCATGTGCAGGCTTCACTCAAACAGCCATGAAACCATATCAAAAACCCCAAGCAAAAGAAGCAAGCAGCCGTGCCTTAGCCGAAAGCATGATCGGATATGAGCAGCGTGACGGCAAAACCTTGCTCGTAATCAATGACGACATGAATGCCAAATTTCATTTGGAGCTGATTGATCACACGGTCGCCGTTGTGTCCAGATCCAGTGAACAGCTCTTCACGATCAAGACAGACAAACGCTCACATAACCGGTATATCCATGCGACCCATGCCGGTAAAGCCCTGCACCGCTGCATGGCGCAGCCTGATGACATCCTCAAGTACTTCCCCAATCACAGCTTCCATCCACGCGTTCATGCGTACACCTTGGCCGTAGCGCAGCAGCATTTTGATCAACTGCCTCCCTCCCCCTTGCACACGTACCTCAACGAAGCGGCAGACCACCTGGTCGCTCGCCTCAATGCTTGCGCTGCGCAGATACGAATGGAAACCAGAACGCCCGAGTTCAAGGCAGCCATCAGAAGTACTCAACGCTCATGCAACAAGAATTTCAAGGGGGTCATGAAGTATTTGTACGGGATGTTCCAAAAACACGGTCGCCTTTTAGGAATCCGAGTGGATTTTGGTTATAAAAAAACCATCAACTTCGATCCGGCATGTACCAGTATCACGTATGAAGAAGCCAAACGTCACCGGGAGGCATTGGTAGAGGAAATACGCAGGCGCTTCAAAGGGGTTTTGGCGGGTTACGTGTGGAAGTTCGAATACGGCCTGCTCAAGGGCTACCACAGCCATTTCCTGATCTTTCTGGACAACTCCAAGGTCCGCGAGGACGTCACCATTGTGAAGATGCTGGGCGAGCACTGGAACAACGACATCACAGAGGGCCGGGGCGTGTACTTTAACTGCAATGCCCAAAAGTCGAGCTATCGTTTTTGCAGCCTCGGCACGCTACGTCACGATGACCCACAGATCTGGGACGGGCTAGAGAGGATTGCCGCGTACCTGACAAAACCCGATTACTACGTCAAGCTGAACATGCCTGGAAAAGATCGTGCGTTAGGTAAAGGCGGCCCACCTAAGCTCTACGCCAAAAAGCGAGGTCGTCCACGGAGAGTCGATGAAACACGAGTCAATCGGTTATCTCACCCTCGGCAAATAGAGGTTCGAGTTCAGCCCGGAATGCCGGATGCTCTTTAATCCAGTTTTTGACGGTGAAAGCCAAATCATCGGCAGAAATCGTCAAACCTGTCCTCTTAAGGTATTTCCTGATTTCTTTGTCGATGAGGCCAACCGCCTCGTCGACATTTTCAAAACCCAGAGGTCGAGATTTCGACTGCTCTTGATGCATAAGCGCCACGATCATGTACCGCACCCTTTGCCCGGGTATGCCGCCGTTAGCGGCAGCCCGGACACTCTTTTCGACTTGCTTCCCCCGGCCCCGCAACTTCACTTCAACCAACTCAAATGAATGGAGGCACTTCTGTGCCTCATTCAGTAAAGCCCAGGATGCCGAATCATCGTTACGAGTGCGGGCTCTTCGAGCAGCAGCCTCATAGACACGGGCAGCCTGATGAAAGTAAGAATGGTCTAGCTCTGATGGCGTAGATTTTTGTGCGTTCAAAAAGTACTCGACGTAGAGATTCGGCAAAACATCGGGATCTAATGCATTAGTTGGGAAATCACATACCCAAGCATCACGCTCAATTAAATACTTGCTCTCATTTTCCGCATCGCAGTAGCTGGACATCCGGGCGGACAAGTAGCCTAGAAGTACATCGAAGCGTAAATTGGCGTTCAAGTTTTTTTCGTATTCGGATATTTCAACTGTCATCGATTTCATTTGACGTTCAACCTCAGTAAAAAGTCACCCATGTATTTCCCCTCTCCACGAACTCAATCCCCACCTGTGCCACGCAAAACGGTCCGGATGCCTGCACCTCATCAGGGACATGTCAAGGCCGCACTGATCGAGCGAGCAGCCGCCTACGGCCAATCGAACGGCTTTGTCGTCCCCATCGAAACTCCCGAGGCATGGCTCGTTCAGCAGCTCTGCCTAATGAGGGAACTTGTCAGCCGGCTCAGCCGATCAACCGTCGCTCAATTTTCCATTACCTGCAAGCCCGCAGGAGCCCAGATTCAGTCGACCGATCTTGGGGCCGAGGTCCTTCAGCTCCTGTCCACACTGGTCGACAAGCCCAGCCGGCAATATCCCTGCCATCTGTTCGAACCTCGCGTTGAGCTGTTCATAGAGTGCATTACTAAGCGCAACCTTTTGTCGAGCTGGCACTCCTTGCGTCCTATGACAGAGGTACAGCTGCTACCGATTGTTGACGCGTTAAATGGCTTTGTTCAGGATATACGCAGGCGCGCGAAGACCTTGAGTTTTAAAGCCAAAGTGGCGACGTTTCAGCAGCGGGTGAATCAACGACACCAGGACATGCAGAGTTACTTTTCTCAATTGTCGACACTGTACCCACACGCTCATGTTATTCGAATGGACTTCAGCTATCAGTTGGTACAAATGTTCGGCTTTAGCTCCGACACGGACAGGCACAGGACCGCAGGCGTCCACGGTGAAGCGCTGCTGCAGCACCTCACCAGGACTTTGGGAAGCGCAGTGGCAGGGTATGCATGGAAACTTGATTTCGCGGCGTCCAGGGGCTTTCAGTACCACCTGGTGGCCATTCTGGACGGTCCCCAGGATCACGAATTGCCCAGTATCGAAGAATCGTTGGCGCAGCAGTGGGAGCAAGAAATTACGCAGGGAATAGGCTTGTGCTTTAACTGCCACGGGGCTTGGGCCAACAACTTTCAATATCGGGGCATCGGCTACCTGAGATACCAAGCCAGGTCGATTGAGGAACAGTTAAAACAGGTATCGGTGTTTATGACGCTGACAGATGAAATCGTGGAATTGGCACCGCTTGGCAGGGAAAAATGTTCAGGAATGGGGACGATTGACACGCCGATGCCGAAAAGACAGGTCCGAGCAACTGTCAAGCAGCGGAAGATGCCCAGTGAGGCGCCCACGGAGCCCTGGCCTTTTTCCGCGTGGACGCCGGGGGGTCTTGTCTAAGTTTTTATGCTTGCGAAAGCTCATGCTGAAAATTTTAGGGGGCATGCAGGATGTAATTTTTCATGTACGTACCGCACGCAAGCTTTGCGGCTTGCGGGTCACGCGCGCCCGCCACTCAGCTTAAAGATTTTGGTGAGGTACTTCCGCGACGGTGAGCTGCTCTAGACAGCTCGTTTCTGACGTCACAAGGCCGTTATCAGCGTCTGATCCGCTTCGAAAACGCCAACACTCCATCGAGTTCCTTCAGCCCACCGTCATCTTCCTGGGGCCTGCTGGAAAACGTATTGACTGGCTCCTCTGGACCGCTGTCTTCCTCAAACCAAAGCAGGGCAAAGGTTTCGTCGTACTCGGGGTAGTGCCTGGCCAGCTCATTCAGGTCATACCCCTGGGGCCAGTCTTGAAACCAGACGTCCTGCGAGATGTCAGACGATTCGCCTGAACGCTGACCATCCCTTATCAACTGATGAGCTACCGCGCCTCCAGGAATGGGAGATTTCGGTGCAATCCATGCGTTCAGCCTGCGCAGCGCTGCAGACCGCGATGCATGGCGAATGACAGTGGAGTTCATCGTGACAAAAGCACAAGGATAGTCAGTCACCGCTGCTACGCGCGAGGCCGTAGCGGAAAACGAGGTCACATACCTGGCCCTGAGGCGCTCGACCAGTTCCAAAGAAGGCTCCGCCTTATCCACATCAGCTTTGAATTGGTCATAGGGCATCAACAGTTCAGCCGCGAACATGTCACACGCCATCTCGTTCTCTTCCCGTTTAGCGTAAGACCAAGGCGGCGTCTCCTTATGATTGGAGCTGAGCTCAAGGACGATGTGCCCGATCTCATGGCAGGTGGAGAATCGCTGACGCTCACGCCGCTCCAACTCATTCACGATGATGGTCGACGTCCCATCCCGTTTGGTTAAGGTGTAGCCGGACTCGCCTTCCTCCAACTGCTCGGTTTTCAGCTTGGCCTTGACCTTCTGGATGTAGCCCGACAGATCCGTATCAATCCTGGATAGATCAAGGCTGGCCATGAATTGGCGAGCCTTGTTTCGGATATCCAGTTCGTTGATCACGTCAGTCTTCGAACGCTTTGCGCACGCGTGCTTCGATGGTCTCCATATCTGGGCGCGCCCCTCCGCGGTGTCGGATGCTGGCACCCATCTCGAACATCTCTGCGGTCATCGTGGTGCCCAGCGTGTATTCCACCCAATCCGGGTTGGCCTCGTTGGACGTTAACCATTGCGCCATTTCTGTCGCTCGTTGATCGGCTTTGAGCACTCGTAGCAACTTGGTCAACACCTCAGCGGAGGGTGACCGCTTCTCGCCGGTTTCCAGGCGGTAAATGTAGGTGTGATCGATATCCGCGAGTTGCCCCAACTCACGGGAAGACAGGTCTCGGGCCTCGCGCAATTTGCGCAGAAGCAACCCCAGGCCAGACTGAGCCATGCAATATTTCCTTCCGCGCCCAAAAACGCGTACACTGTTGCCTGCACAGGCAACAAATCACCAATTCATCAATGAATTCACCGATTCAGTGAATTTTTATGCTGTTGCCTGTGCAGACAGAGATGGTGCCATGTCGACGGATATTCTGCAAGGGCTGGGCAACCATTTGTTAGGGGTAAGACCGCAATTTAGTGGTCGGCGTGGCCAGACAGCAGGTGACCCGCCGTCCGAACCGATGTCAACTTAAGGAGATCCTATGCCCGGCGCCTATGCTCATATCGCAGTTGTCAACGATGCGCAGAAGCGCGCCGAGGCGGCCGGCTTGCGTGAAACCACGCTGGCAAGCCTTGGTCTGTACCTTAAATATGCGGAATTGGGCGCCGTCAGCCCAGACTACCCCTACCTCGCGCTCAAAAGTGGCCAGAAGAAGTGGGCGGATGCGATGCATTACACCCGGAATGCTTCGCTGTTGAGGGCTGGAGTGGCTGCCGTTGCGCAATTGCCACCGGATGTGCAGCCGAGAACCACTGCCTGGTTGTTGGGCTTTGCCGCACACATGGTCACCGATATGACCATCCATCCGGTGGTCGAGCGGCGGGTGGGCCCCTACCAGGGCAATGAGAGTGAGCATCGGCGCTGTGAGATGCACCAGGACGCATTCATTTTCCCCCGGGTGATGAATGTTGGGGACACCGGGCTGTCGGAGCATCTGGCGACAGGCATTGCCGCGTGCCACGCCCCAGATGACGAGAACGCGATTGACCCGGCCGTGGGCGAAGTCTGGCGGACTATGCTGGGCGCGGCTTATCCAGAGGACATAGCCGGTGATGCGCCTCTACCCAGTGCATGGCACTGTGGTTTCCGGGATATTTTGTCGGCGATGGCTGGCGTCAACCACCTGTTTCCGTTTGCGCGCCATGTGTGCTCGAACCTGAATCTCGCCTATCCCACCGAAGGCGCGATCGACAAGTCTTTCATCTTGCAGCTTAAGACGCCTGAGGGTCCCATGGACTACCAGGCAATCTATGAGCGAGCCAGAGGCAATGTGCTGAGCGTTTGGAAGGGACTCGATGATGCGCTTCTTGCAGGACGATCAGATGCGCTGGACCAGCTTGAGGACTGGAACCTCGATACGGGACGCAGTGTGCAGACAGGAAAACTTGTTTTCTGGAAGGAATTGGCATGAACCACATCCACAAATTGATCGCGGTCTTTGCCGTCTGCTTGGTTACCGCCTGTGGGACGCAGCCCAGTGAACAGGAGATGAATTACCTGGGCTCTGCACTGACAAAAGTTTCAGCGGCGGTGGATGCCACCGTCCGCTACCGTCGCCCGGCAGAAGGGCTGCCCGAGGCTGAACTGCTCCAACTCTCAACTGCCCATGACCCGGCGCTCATGAAGCCCTTCGACGGTCTGACGGTGCGCGTACTGCGCGATGGCCGTGACTCCGCTGTTTTGGTTTGTGAGGCACGGGGCGGCAAGGCCTTGCTTGAGGACGCTGGATGCACCGCAAAGCTGGATCAGCATCGGTGGAACAGTGGGGGCATCGAGCGCTGCGAGTTCACTCTGGATGTCAAAAAAGTCTGCGCACAGTAAATCGAGCCAAAGGGAGAGAAAAATGCCTAAAAATATCGTCATCTTCTCGGACGGAACTGGCCAGGCTGGGGGATTGAAGCCTGACCAGAATCTGAGCAACATCTATAAGCTGTACCGCGCCGCCCGTCCCGGCCCGGAGAGCCCGATCAATCCAGCTGAGCAGGTCGCGTTCTATGACGCGGGTTTGGGCACGGAAACGGACGGGGGAAGAATCCCATTCGGGCTGGTGCAAAAATTTCGCCGAATCTGGAGTGCTGCAACGGGCACAGGCATCAGCCGCAACATCACAGACTGCTACGAGGCCATCCTCAAGCATTACGAGCCAGGTGACCGGGTCTTTCTCTTCGGCTTCAGCCGTGGTGCCTACACAGCCAGGTGTGTGGGTGGTGTCATGTCTTTGTGTGGCATCCCTACTCACGCAGCCGATGGTGGCCCAATGCCGCGGTTTGGGAAAAACCTTCGCCAGATTGCCGAAGAAGCAGTCTCGCAGGTTTATGAGCATGGCTCTGGCAGCGACCTCCCTGTTCGCAAGGAAGAGCGGATTGAGAAGGCCCGCCGCTTTCGAGAAAAGTACGGCAGCAACAACGATGCAGGGATCTCCAACGTTGTGCCCTACTTTATTGGTGTTTTTGATACCGTGGCGGCGCTGGGCGCTCCCGGACCGCGCCGGCTGTTTTTGGCCTCGAGCCTGGTGGCATTCGTTGGCTTGACTACCGCAATAGCCGCATTCGCCGTGTCACTCTTACCTTGGTTCACTTTTTGGCCCACTTTCTGGGCATTTACCGCGGCCATCACCATCAAACTGGTCGTCGAATTTGTGCGGTCCAGCGTCAAAACCATCCGGGATTTCCCAATTAAGGGGGACTTCAGCTGGCACATCGCTGCATGGCGTTTCCGCTTCTACGATAACCACCTCAACCAACGTGTTCGCTTCGCCCGGCATGCACTGGCTATCGACGAAACCCGCAAAGATTTTGCTCGGGTCCCATGGGCTGCTCTTGGGGTATGGCCTGACAGGACGGGTGAGCCGGAGTGGTTACGGCAAGTTTGGTTTGCAGGTAATCACTCTGATATTGGCGGTAGCTATGCGGAGGATGAATCACGTTTGTCGGATATCACCCTGCAATGGATGACTGAACAGGCTGCTGAAGTGCCTCACCCGTTACAGATCGACAAAACCAAGCTACATCTCTTTCCGGATGCTGGCGGTATGCAGCATTGCGAGGTTCAGAGCATGAACGAGTCAATGGCTTGGGCTGGCCGATTTCTCGAAGAACAGCCTCGAGAGATCAATGTTGAGGCCGTGTTACATCCAACGGTAATGACGCGCTTTGCACTGCCTGGTGTTACCCACTACAACCTGCGCCGCAAATACCGGCCTGTGAATTTGGTCAGGCACATTAAGCTTGGAGAGTACTTCGATGAGAAGCAGCAGGCTTCGGCGTAACGTCATGCAATGACTCCAGGTAATGAAGGCTGCACCCAGACATCGCGGGCATTATTGTGAAGCTCTAAGAATCTGGCCGGTATACCCTACACAGCCTGGTGCATGCGTTTACTTGAAGCATGAATTACCTATGACTCGATCCTGAATCAGGCTGCCATGCGAGCAGCGCTGTACCCATGGTCGACTTTGAGGTGCTGCGGTTGATCAAATACATCACGCCTGTAGCCTTGCAGCGTCTATTCCAAGCGGAAAGATTTCGAAGTCAGCGTACCGGGAGTGTTGCTAGCGCTTCCCAGCGCAAAAGCGCTGAATTCATGAGGCCATGCGAATACTTTCTCGGTATTGGTCTGCTGGCGCTTCGTGAGAAAACTCGACCGTGGCATCGAAACTTGCCCGAATGATGCTCTCAATGTCCTTGATGTCTGCCCGGAAAAACTCCTTGCGATGGTTCACCTTGTTGAGGCGGGTCGTTTGAAAGGCTTGGTGAAGCTTGTTCTCCAGCGCCGGCGCGTTATCAGAAAACACCATGGCATGCACGTCAAAGCCAAATGGTACGGATGCATCACCCAGCTCATCGACCCGCTCTTGTGGTTCCAGGCGCCGGGTCATGCCGATCTTGTAAATGCCGTCCCCGAAGGCTCCGATGTTCGAGATCACATAAACGTAACCAGCCTTGGCGTTCTGCTCCCGGTAATCAATCTGGCGCTCCTCGTTATCCAATGCCTGGCAACCAGCGGTGATCTCGGCCAGCTTGGCTTCAATGTTGGCACGCTCGGTTTGATCGGAAGCTTTGGCTAATCGGCCCTGCAGGTCCTTGATCGCAGCTTCAAAATGTTTACGCTCCTTGGCGATCTTCTCCCTGGCAGCGCGAATTTCCTGCTCCAGCTTTTGCTGCTCACGCAGTTCTTCCCGGATGCGTTTGGCTTCTTCTTTTTCTTCCTGCTTTTTGACTTGATATTCGTGAGCCAAATGCAGTTCATCCAATTTCAGCTGGCAGTATTCCTGCGAAATGCTGACGTTCATGATCCGGCCCAGCTTGTTGAGCGTCTCGAACGATTTGTCGATCCGTTTTTCACCCAGTTCGATGTTGTTGAACTTGACGTTGTCCACGCAGTAATCCGCTTCATTGTTGAATGAGCGAATCACCAGCTTGATCATGTCATTGACCAGCTTGCGGCCCTCCGCCTTGCTGTTGTTGACAGTCCAGTCTTTGTTGCCTGTTGCGGCCCGGCCAGACTTGACCATCTCCTTCTGGCGGCTTCGTACGTATTCCAGTCGATCTTTGTACTCCACGCTCTGCGCAAAACTGAACTTCGGGACATACAGCGCGAAACTCTCCAGCAACAGGTTCTCCTCGACCACCAGAATCTGTTGGCGCAGGCTGGCCAAAGACTGCTCCGATGCCGCAATTTCGCGCAGTTTCTCGCCTTGGACGATCCGCAATTGACCCAAGGCCTCTTGCTCTTTCGCAATCAGGTCTTGTACAGCGATCAGATCCAGTCCCCCCAGCTTGTCTAAGTTCAACTTGAGCTGCTCGTTGGACGTGGAAAACGCATGGATTGATTCACGAAGCTCGTCAATCGTCAGCTTGTATTTCGGGCCGTTTAAATAGTCGGAAAATCCCATTTGTTTCCTACCTGTGTGAAGGTTATGAAGCCATAACATGCGCGAACGTTTCTACGCTCTGGTTCAACCCAAAGCGGTGACATGGCAAATGCCCTTGTTCCCTCATTTGCACGTTCTTGACCAGTGACTGTCAAAATGTAACCGAGGGTAAGATGAACTGGTAGCCTGTGCCCCTGCACAGACCACCCTGGGGAATATTCACGTCGCGCCATCGCCAGGTCGTAAACGAAGATGCGCGATGGCTTACCCGCCTTCTGCCATCGTGGCCATTGACGCGCCGGCCCACCCAGTCTTAAGACTCTCTGATTCATGCCACAACGACGACGCTCACGACAACGCCAGCCCTTCAATCCTCGCGCCAAGGCACCCGTCCTTCTGATTGCAGGAGCCCTGCTTGTCCTGATTCCCATTTTTCATGGCGCTTTCCGACCGTTCGGGTTTGTGTTGCTACTGCTCGGGGCCATTCTTTGGACACTGCCGGCGCTCAAACAAGTCATCGAGGTGTCCGACGAGGCTACGAACCGGCTGGAGCCCCATCTGGCGCACAGCACCCCGCCATCAGGGACTGGGATTCCACGGCAGAAACCGTCCGCCGCAGCACAAAGGGATGCGGTTCAAGGACCGGTTCCACCGAGGGAGGCTGTCTGGAATCTGCGTGTGTTCGGAGCTATCGAATGGCGCTGCTTTGAAGCTGTCTGCCAGGCCTTGTTCGAGCAAGCGGGTTTCAGCTCCCGTACGCAATCGCATGGCGCGGACGGTGGCGTGGACATCTGGCTGTATTCCCGCCATGCCGAAGGCCCAGCAGCCATCGTGCAATGCAAGCACTGGCAAAACAAACCGATCGGTGTTAAGGAGATGCGGGAGTTCTTCGGCGTGATGACGTCCCACCAGCTCAAACGTTGCACGTTCGCTACCAGTTCGGTGTTCACGGCCGACGCCAGGGCATTTGCAAAAGCCAATGGCATCAACGCCATGGATGGCCAAGCCTTGCTCAATCAAATCCTGACCCGCACGCCAGAGCAGCAGCAACACCTTCTTGATGTGGCTTATGAAGGCGAGTACTGGCGCCCGACCTGCGCCAGCTGCGGTGTCAAACTACTGCTTAGAGAGAACAAGGGCAAGCCCTTTTGGGGATGCAGCAATTACCCGCGCTGCAAGATGCAGATTTGGCAGGCGAGACGGGTTGCCCGCTAGTCATCCGGCATCTGGGTATCCGGAAGAATGCCATAAACGAATGTGCTCCGATTCACGCATATGCCCACCGGAGCGGGAATCAGGCTATTCGCTGTCTACTTGCAGTGGGTAGCAACTAAACCTGTAACGTAATTTTTTGTCGGCGCCAGTTGGTCAGCTCGCGGCGAACTCCTTTGATAGAGCCAGTTTTTCTGACGCCTCTTTTTTTCCCATCTTTCGAAGCGCTGCAATAGCTGGCATCTGGCTGGCTCTCGGGCGACTCGTGCCCTGCTCCCACTTGTACACGGACTGCCCAGAACGGCCCAGTAGTGTGCCCATCTCAGCCGCTGACAGCCCCAGCCGCTTGCGTTGAGTGGCCAAGCCTTTGGCACTGAATCTGACCACAGTCCCAGCTTCGTCAGGGGCTTCGTCTGCCTTTCCCTTGGCAGAGCCCTTACCCAACTTCTTCACCAGACGCTCAAGGTCTGCAGCACGACGTTTTAAAGCGGCGAGGTCTGACCGGTACGTGGACGAGGCTTTTTTCAGGGACTCGACTTCGGTGCGGACTTCTTTGCGGGCTACGCGAGAGATCTCGGATTTGAGGGCTTGAGCGATGTTCATTGGGTAATTTTCACATATAAAAATCAACGCCTAAACAGAATAAAGTAGGGGCGGTTGGAGCGATATAGGGGAAATACGCCTCTGGCAGAGTCGTTCTAGCCCCTTTTTATTCCCCGTCTAGGTGAACCGTGAATCCATATCAGTGAAACGAAAAGTAATCAAAAAAGGAAACTATGAGCTATTTGAAGGCACTCATTTCGGTACTCGTCATCGTCGTCATGACCGGTTGTGCATCTATCACTGGCAGTGAAATGCAGCAACTGTCACTCACCACCAAAGGTGAAGACTCCAACACGATCGATGGCGTGAAATGCACGCTTCAAAACGACAAAGGGACCTGGGAGGCCACATCGCCAGGCTTCGTCAACATTCATCGGTCTGCTGAAGACCTGACGGTGCAGTGCAAGAAGGACGGCCAAAAAGATGGCCTGCTGAAAGCCGTTTCCCGTGCAGCGGGCAGCATGTTCGGGAACATTGTGTTCGGGGGCGGTATTGGCGCCATCATCGATCACAACAAAGGCAATGGCTACAACTACCCGGACAGATTGCCTGTTGAGATGGGTAAATCTGTGGTGGTGGACAGGAAAAATCAGGACACTTACCAGGCGACTACCAGTGCTATGCCAATGGGCTCAGCAAACGCTGGCGCCCAGCTGCAGGGAAACGCGGTCCGTGGCTTTGATGACTACCGGACCAAGCCCTCACCTAAAGCGTTTGCTATTGCCGACAAGGGGCACTGGGCCAGCGTCACTGGGCGTACCTCCCTGTCTCCCGATGCAGCAGCTATGGAGGCTGTCAACAGCTGTAAAGCACGGGGCTTTGTCAACTGTCGTCTCTATGCTGTGAATTCTGATCTGATTGGGCAGTAATCGCTAGTGCCTATGTGTTCCGGTCAGAACGGACATAGCCATCATGAACTGAATGCCTGGCATATTTAGGGGCGTCCATGTACGGACATCGGCGAATGACTGGTATCGGGATGTCAGGCGTCATAAAAGCTAGCAAAGCAGAGCTCAGCGGTGTCCACTCTGAACGATCTGTGGCGAGAAAGCCTACTAGCTTGGACCCTGCTACAAGGTGTTTGCACGCCGCTGCGCGCCTTGAAAAAATATGTCTGAAAGATTGTCCGAGCTTGGCGAACTACCTCTGCGCTTAAACCGTGAACTGAATTCACAGAGAACTGCGAAGATTGCAAAGGAAATCCTGACTCCAAATTTATTTCGCTTGTACTCTTGTAACGATAATCGGCATCGCTCCCGGAGCAAGAAACGTAAAGAGACCATAAATCGATTTGCCCGCTGACTGCGTACCAATGCGACAAGCTTGTCCTGCCTTCACTGAAGGGTCTCCGCAAAGGCGCAAAGGTCTGTTGGTCATTTTGCACAGCGCAAACCCACTATTAGAGATACAACTCATAGCAAATTGACTCGCAAACTGAGGAAATGATCTCTGTTGAAGCTCAGCAGACATTAGCCGAAAGTCACAATTTGACACGCAGTTGACTAGACGCAACGGGAACTTGAGATCAGCGCTTTTAATATCCCATTTATCCCCAAACTGAGTGACGGAAAACGGCATTAATGGCCCGTTTCGCCCATCCAAAAAATAGTCACCCACTTCAATATTTACCGGCTCCTGGGCAGATACTGCACCTATGGAAGGCATTGTTCGTGCACTTGGACGTGACTGCTCAGAAGCAACTTCACTTGGTTGAATCAGTGATTGATTTTCACTTTTTCCTGCGATACGGATATGCGTAAGTGCACCCGCTACTTCGGCGGGCAGCATCGTGTGCCACGCTGCATGCTTATCAAGTATTGGCTCGTTGAATAGAACGAATCGTATAAACGTCCGATTTGAACCCGCCACGATCTTTGAGTTCTGTAAAGGCTCAGTTAGATTTCGCACGCCATTACCGTTTTGCCCGTGACAGGGAGCGCAATATCGGTCGAAAGACGTTTTTCCAGTTAAGAGAAGCTGGTCGCGTGTTAACAGACTTTCGTGCTCTGGTCCTGATACCGAATGCTGCCGTTTATCAGACAAATCTGACGATTCTGAGCTGCGACCGACACACGCGCAAAGTGAACAGGCAAGTGCAATTACTAAAAATATTCGCATGTGCTACACCAAGTTGAACCCTACCAACGACCTGTGCATGGCACTATCAGAGCGTCGGCCTTAAAGATTTCCAATTGGACATCAATGCCTGAGTCCTTTCGGAAATCGTGTATCACCCACTTTGAGGGTAATTCCAACCGAAGTGCTGCTCCTAATTCGTGGAGATGGACACGCTTTGTTGTCGTTTTGAAGATCCCTTGCGCAATTATAGTTTTTGAGCTGAGAGCGTTACTAGGAGTCGATAACTTTCGACGGGCAAAGTGCGCTTTCTGGCCGGCCATTAGCGCCACCGCACTTTCGCTTTAATTCGACGGCAGCTACCGTAGCCAGAAGCAGACGTTGGTGAGTGACTGGTTTAGGGCCTCACCCAGATAACGGCAAAAACCACTCTTAATTCATATGGTTTCGGCTCAGTCACTGTTGTTCAGAGACGTCAGGGAACACAGCCAACACGTATTTCGTTCACACCGCTAGAGTCTTTGACCTCGGAAATGATAGGGCACGCTTACTTCAAAGACTAAAAACTGAATGGGACCTCGGAGAAGGCAGGCCGTCATGTTGTCTATTCCTTTATACATTCAGGACCTGGGCAGTTGAATTCCCATACCTTCTTAAAATCGATTCTCTGGGTGGGTGTACCCTTGATTGTGGCCACCAGTAACTCTTCATAGACAAATACCCACCTAGTGGCAGCTCCTTGAGTCGTGAAACGCTCGCTTACGGGGGTCGTATTGGTGATGATGAGCCATTTAATGAGTAGTGTGTCGTCTTTCACCTCGTGCACTAATGCTGGATCAAAGTCACCGCTTTTCGCGCGAGGACGCCCCTCCTTGTTCCAGGGCAAATCGATGGTGTTGGTTTGAAAGTACTGCTGCATGATGCTGCGGACATCTATGTTCTCTAACATGTACTGCTGGCCATTTTTAAGTTGCCACCGAACGCTCAGCGGATAGTAGCTCTGAAGAATGTTCAACATACCCGGGGCTCTGCCGGCATTAATTCTGTTCCATGTCCGTTGACGAGCGTGAAGACCGTAAGCAGACTGTGCTACCTCGATATTCTCTAAGTTGGCTTTGCTCTGAGAGATTCCAAAACTATAAAAAGCTGCGCCTCCGGGTAAAAATTCCCGCCCCCGTCGAACCGTATCCTGTGTCGCGCAACCCGATATTGCAAAAAGCAACACACCTGTCCATAACAGACTAATCAAAGTCGGAATTGATTTTGTTGGTTTCATCGCTTGTAATCTGGTTTTTATGACTGTGAGTCTAGCTGCCTTACTCTGGTCGACAGTTCTCGTAGCCAAAAGCAGTCTTTGGCGAACGACCGCTTTCAGGTGACGAAACTTCGCGAAGCAGGTGCTGTTGCCGTCTAACGTTCCAGCTGTATCACATTGGAATTCGATGTGGGTCTACAAAACCGGGTCAAGTCCAACATGAGCGACCAAGTCTCCTACTGCGGCTGTGGGTCCGCGTCGATTGATCTGTTATAGCTCAAGTGTCCTCCGCTTCTACAGTTCCCTACCTACTGGTAAGTACTTCTATAAACAAGCTAAAAATGGGAAATATTCACCAGCGCGGTCGAGCCGGAGGCTACCCTCGATAAGCTCGTGATCGAGAGTGAAGAAAGGGTTCTCATGAAAGTCTCGACTGCAGCTTTCGGGCGATAAACTGACAATTTCGAGTGACGGCTCTGGAGTTGTCACTGACAAATGCGTCTTCACCAGCTGTGGCACATTAGGGTGGAAAACTGCTCCCTGAATTAAGTCGCATTGCTTGCAAAGGAGTTCACGGCGTGATCAATATCGGTTGGACTATGCGAGGAATGGCAATAATTTTCCTTGCGTTTTTTGTTGTCCTTCCAATTTCGTTTTTTCTGCCGTTACTCGGTGTACTGGCGGTTCTTCCCTTTTCAGACGCGGTTCTAATAGGACTGGCTGCCATGATTGCTGGACTAGTGCCTTTAAGGTCTAGGGTCGCACGCATTGCGGTGCTGCTTTTGTTTTGGGTCGGACTGAGTCTGGCGTATGAACTTCCAACCATAGCCGAACGTGTATCAGGACTCATCAAAGGAACAAATCCACGAGTTCAGTTGGACAGGTTGAATCAAAGTCGTGTCCCGGCCGCAATCTCCATAGTGGGAGTTGCGAATCCAATCGTTACGGCGTTTGGATTTAAATGGGAAATAGAGCCTGAAATCAACTTGGCTGGCATGCGCGAATCGATGGGGAAGCCCTTAGTTAACATCGCTAACTCTGTTGATATCCCGGATCTGTTTTGGAGTCGAGGCATTGAGTCGCGTATTGGTGATGTAAGTTATCCGCGGCTCTCAGTAAAAAATGAAGTCGGCCTTGAATCGTCGAACTTAAAGTTAGAGTATCTCCAAGCTCCCAATCAGGTAGTAGCTACTTATGAACGAAAAATTCCGCTTCCAGCCCCCTATCCAGGAGTCTCAATTGGGGGTGTAAAGAGACTGTTATCGAGTATCTTCTACTTCAACGTGTGGCGAGAAATTTTTTCGATAAACAAGCCAATCATATTGAGCCGAGAGGTTGACAGATTCTTGGACGGCATTGTTGGCTTATCAAAACCAGAGGGCAAAATTACAGGGCCCACCAGATCAATCGAAATCGAGGAAGAGCAGATAGTAACGGTGCCTGAAGGTCGTAACGTTTCTGAATTTTTTCGATCAACTAACGGAACGCCGTCTGGACTTAATAGCGGAGGAGAAAGGCAATGGGAAGTTTGCGGCCGCACCGTGCTTCCGCTTGACTTTGGCGGGCCAGGCACTAGTACTTATCTTCTCGGGCTGACCCGCAGTGATAATGCACGACCAGTACTTCTTCGTCACATATCACCGGACGACGGGATCTTTGCCTTTTACTGCGAACAGTCCACTCAGCACGTTATTGCGTTATCGCGATTGGGTAGCCTAAAGAAACCTTTGTTAAGGATCTCGAGGTACGACTCAATCGGAACCCTGCAGAGCGTGGATTTATTTAAGCTACCACGATGGCTAGAAAGAGATGCGCTCATTGTCCGGGAACATGGGAGCGCATCGTTCAACGCGGGATCAGCTTTCAAATGATGGAGCGCATTAGGTCCATAAATGCAAGCAATAACGAAGTGGAGGATCCGAAGTCGTATCGACTTATAAAGGTGCGGACCAAGTAGTCCTGCTTAGTAAGGCTTCTGTGCCGAGCGAGTTTATGCAAGCGTATTCATGCTGCCGCTTTCGGGCCAAAAGCAATGGGATGGACGCCCCACCCGTAACGGCACCAGATGTGCCAAAGTGGAAGTGTCAGCAACTACTTGAACCGAAAGGGGCGTCCACCATGAAGATCACGACTATTGGTATCGACCTGGCAAAAAATGTGTTCCAGGTTCACGCGGTAGATGAGCATGGCAAGGTTGCGCTGCGTAAGCAACTGCGGCGTGACCAGATGAATACGTTTTTCGTGAACCTGCCGCCGTGTCTCATTGGCATGGAGGCTTGCGGCAGCGCCCACCACTGGGCACGGACCCTAAGCGGTTTTGGTCACACAGTACGGCTGATGTCGCCGCAGTTCGTCAAACCCTACGTGAAAAGCAATAAGAACGACGCAGCTGATGCGGAGGCCATCTGCGAGGCCGTCACTAGGCCCAACATGCGGTTTGTGCCGGTGAAGAGTGTTGAGCAACAAGCCGTGCTGTCCCTGCACCGTGCACGCCAGGGCTTTGTCATCGCGCGCACAGCGCAGGCCAACCAGATTCGCAGCCTGCTCGGCGAGTTCGGCCTGGTCATTCCGAAAGGCATCTGCCACGTTACCAAGCAAGTCCCCCGGTTGCTCGAAGACGCAAGCAGCCAGTTGCCGGGCATCTTCCGCCAGCTCATCGTGCGCCTGACTGAACACCTGAAGGAGCTGGACAAGCTGGTCGACGAGTTCGAGGACCAAATCAAGGCATGGCACCGCAGCAGCGAACTCAGCCTGAAGCTGGAGAAAATCCCGGGTATCGGGCCACTGGGTGCCAGTGCCCTGGTGGCCTCCATCGCCGATGCAAACAGCTTCGACAATGGGAGGCAGCTCTCGGCCTGGCTCGGGCTGGTGCCCAGGCAGCATTCCAGCGGAGGCAAGCCAACACTGCTGGGCATCAGCAAGCGTGGGGACGTCTACTTGCGCACCTTGCTGATTCACGGCGCGCGCTCAGCCATTGTGGCGGCGCAGCGCAAGGCCGTGAACACCAACGTGTGGCTGGCGAGCCTGCTGGACCGACGACACCCGAATGTCGCCGCGGTGGCGCTGGCCAACAAGAATGTGCGAACCGTTTGGGCGTTGCTGGCCCATGGGCGCGAGTTCCAACCGACCTACGTTCGGCCACGGCTCGCTGCATAGCGCCAAGACCCGACAGATCAGAAAATAGGAGGACTAAACCACCGATTGCTCAGGCAATCACGCAGTGATGGCAAAACAGGTTAGACCGTGGTTGGCGAAGCCCAGAATGTCCGCAGCACTTTAGGTGCGAAAAAGCGATAGAGGAGCCGACCAGCAAATCCCATCAGGGACAGCGGCGATGCCGCAACAAAAGTCCGAATGTACGGGTGCAATCGAACCTTCAAGTCATCATGAACTGATTGCCTGGCATATTTAGGGGCGTCCATGTACAGACATTAATGGGTGACCGGTGTCAGGTAGTGAAATTCCGCATAAGGGAGTCGCTGAAGTCTACTGTTTGACATAAGGGGCGTGCAGCCACTGGCGAAGCCAGATGTCGCATGTTCCGTCGATGCAAGGGTTAGGCTGAAGGACTTTGCAGCTCAAGCGTCATGAAGACACTGAAGGCATCGAGCTTGTGGTCACTAAAGGGGCCACAGTGTTTAAACCCGGCGCTTTCATAAAGCCGATGCGCAGCAGTAAACGTTTCGGCAGGACCAGTTTCAAGGCTCAGGCGCCTGTAGCCCCGCTGATGGGCTTCAACCAGAATATGGTTTAACACAGCACGTCCTGCGCCTCTGCCGCGCAAGGCTGCAGGTGTTCGCATTGACTTAATTTCACCATGTTCGGGCCCGAGTTCTTTTAGAGCGCCACAGCCAAGAAGCAAGCTGCCCTCTCGGACGGTCCAGAACGTAATGTCAGGGCTTTGCAAGCCGCTCACGTCGAGAGCGTGAACGCTTTCCGGCGGCGAGAGCTCATGCATATTGCGCAGGTGTTCGTCGAGCAAAGCGTACACGTCCGGTCTTGCAGGATTGTCGATTTCTATATGCATCACGGGATTAAGAGTGGTTGGGCGTTCGCTTGAGAGAGGGATTAGGCCGCGCTCTCACCGGCGAACGATGAAGAACAGAACCACGAAGATGGCGACTGCAAACAGGCCGGTGGCCGCCTGCTGGGCATTCCGGTCTTTGACGGCCAGGGCGCCAGTAGGCGACCACCGAGGATTGCTACGAAGAAAATGACAATTACGCTGAGGGCTCCACCAACCGCTTTGAAGTAAGGGTCCATAACGCCTCTTTAATTTTGGTTCTGGCTGCTGTTCAAAGGATATGACCAATGGCTAATTTTGGCGTCAGAAGCGGACGTTGGCGAATGATCAGCGTCAGGTAACCCAATTTCGGGTAGCGCGGATTTTTGCTGCTAACGTTGGAGCTGAGCGGAACGCAACAGTTGCCGCAAGTCGGTCTCCTGCTGTTGCGGTTCCGTGTCGAGCGACTTGCTAGCCTGCAGCATCAGAATTTTTTTGACTACGGGTTTGAGCTGCAGAACACATGTGTGCAAGTAAATTTGGGTGGGTGGCCTATGCGCTCTGGGCTAGATGAGAAGCTTACAGGAAAGGGCTGGCCGAGCCCTTGCGGTGTGTAGGTATCGACTGCAGTTGCCCGAGCCACTGCATTGCCGACTCTCCCCAGACCTGCACGGACGGCGTAAGTAGGTTCCTTTCTTTGATGCAACCGAGTCTTAAATTCAAGACTTGCGGATCGTCGACGTCAGACGCGTAGAGCTGCGTGCCGCACTCAGGACAAAACGCCTGCACTCGTGGGTTTCCGCTCTCGGCGACCTTCACGTAGCGCTTTGGCTCTCCTGACATAACCACACTCCCAACTGCGACTGGAAGTACCGCCCTGAACGGTGCTCCGGAGAACTGTTGGCAGTCAGTGCAGTGACAGACCAGCACCTTACTTGGATCAACCAGGGCAGTGAAGGAGATCGCACCGCAGTGACATCTACCTGATATATGCATAGGGGCCTCCCAAATACTGCGAGTGTGCAGCTTAAACGTTCTTACTCATCGGCATGCGGCAGCAACTTCAGCATTGCCAGGATGAAATGATGCCCCATCTACGACAGATGTTCGATCCAAGCAAGCAAACAGCTAGAAGACGTGTAATTAAGGGCGGCTCTCGTAGCCAGGAGCGGACGTTGGTGAATGGCCGATATCAGGTAACCAAATTTCTGGTAGCGCGCATTTCTGCTGTCTTACGTTTGACTTAAGCGGCCTGCCGTAGGCAGGTCCGCTAGAAGGAAGGGGTAGACGTCAATAATCAAACATGCAACCCCCTGCAGAACAGCTGGCATGACATGAGCCTGCGGGACTGCACACTCTCGCAGATCGGCGAAAGTAGATGGTTATCGAAGCCTCGCAAGCGTACTCGCCAACGAAGCCGCCCGGGCTGCCAGAGAAGGACCACGATGTACGATTCTCTCGAAGAAAAGGTTCGAGTCGGTCCTGTAATGCGCGAGTTCTGGCAAAGGTTAGCTCCAAGACTGCTAGCGTCGGCGTGTAATACGCCAGATCTTCCGGCGAAGTAGCCCCTTCCGTAGAAACGTGAACCTGAATTTTGGCTGCTCGCCCTCGCGCCGCGAACTCCAAAGTATTTGTCAGTGCTCTCTCACCTTCGCTTGAGAGGCCGTTGCTGCCTGAGCTGAACGAAAGGCAACTTTGAACCTGCGACGGAATTTCAGCTGAGATCGAATGGGCATTGCATGCGGCCAAGAACGAGGCTACCAAGAGCAGCACTGTACGAACGGATCGAAAGTTCGTTTGCATCTTGACACCTAAAGGTGGCGCTGACCGGACCACAACACCTGCCGCGAATCGGCCTCCTGATGTTTTGGGTCCATGTCGAGCAACCAGTTAAACCGCTCGCTAAAGCTCATAGTGCTTCTAGCTCAGCCAGCCGAGCGGTGAGTAGCTGCTTTACGCAGTCAATGCCGGAGCGCCGAGACTTCGATGGCGTCTCTATTCGAAGCTCAAGCTCAGAAAGCGGTAGCGAATGCTCTAGCGCGCACTGGACATTCAGGTACTGGCGCCACGCGGCTTGTGCTGTCCGGAGGGAGTCCAGCATGTTCGTGTCGTCGCGGAACTTGATTGTGAGTCGCTCGTACGCCACTTGTAATTTGCGATCGAGTAAGAAGGCTTCGGCGCTGCAAGCTTTGACGTCGCGTACCACTTGGACCGATTGTCCGCACTCTGGCGAAGTGGCGTGACTGCGCTCCCCGATCAGCGCCAAAAGTGTGAGCATCGCGAGGATGCGGAGATGTGCAACCAGTTGCATAGCGGTTTAACGTCGGACTTGACCGGCGCGTAAGTCAGGAGCGACCGAAGAGAGTGGACGCACTTGTGCGTCCACGTCGAAGGACATGTTGGGCAGCATCAATTGTCTGAGTACCATTTTTCCAGGCGCATGGATGGAAGCAAGACGATCAGCGGAAAAATGAGCAACGCTGACTCTCCGATCTGCTTCCAGATTAGCCAGCAAAGCACGCTGGCCGGCAATATGAGCGCCACCGCTCTCTTTCCGGAGAAGGCATAAGTGATCTTCTCGCCACAACTTGGGCAATTACCCCATACCTGATTGAATAGCCCAGTCGATTCGCCGCCACGCAGGTGAGGCCATGGCACTCGGGAGGAACAGTACGGGCACTTCATCTTGCGGCCTAACGTTTGATATTAGCGGCACACAACTGCGGCGCCAATGTTGACGGAGCGAGCAAGCGTGCCCCACCGTTATGTGTCCACTCAATGGAAGGGTTAGGTCTCATTGCTCTTTCGACAGTGCAGCTTCGATGAATTGTAGATCAGCCTCTGTTGCTTGCTTGATCCAGATTGCCTTCGATCCCTGATCGCCTTCAACTCGCGCTCATACTCGTTCACGCCATCTTGGGAAAAAATTGGCTTAGGGGGCACGAACTTGCTCGCCAATTGAATGGAAACGGCAGCGTTGCCGTCTTTGCTCTTACCAAAGCGGAACACATCAAGTTCCATGTAGCTCTGGTCCTTAGGCCAAGTGACAAAGTCAAGGATTGCCTCATTGGACTGTTCGTCCTTGCTCACCTTAACTGGAGCCGCTGGGTACTGCTGCTTAATCGCTTGTTCCAGGGCAAACGCGTATTTTATCGGATCATTGCTCAACCCCGGCAGGCGCTGGAACCCTATCCAGCCTTGACCAGTGATTGACCTGTATCGCCGCAATCCGGACCGCCGCCTGGTTGGCAGCGCAGCTCAATCGGGTGACTGCTTTGTGGCGATTACTTCAGGAGTCTGGACTTCCGCTTTGTCGTCGATACCGGACGGAACTAACCTTGCCTTAGGTATCGCGAACGTTCACTGGCATAAAAACGACCGAAAAGCGAGCCAGTGAATATTCACACTGCCCTCCTGAGCCAAAAAAAGAGGCAGTGACCCGGGGCGCTTTGCGCGCCCCAGGTTTACTGCCATCTTGATCAAAATTCGGGGACTAGCCTGGCGGGGCGATTCACCCCGTCATTACTTGGTATTTCTCACCGCGTCGCGCCCATCAAAATCAGCTTCCTTGTATTCACGGCGTGAGACCAGTTGAAGCCCAGGCAAATCAGTGACGCCAGCACCATGAACTGAGACACCAAAGGTATTACCGTCAGAAACGAGCAGGCTACGAAGGCCAGCAGGGATTTGGATACCGCATCCGTGTTCAGCGTGATTTTGCCGTCCTTGAAGAGCTGCTCCAACGCGCTTTTCAGCTTGAAGGCCAGCACCGCGTAGAAGACGACCCCGATGATAGGTATAAAAATCAAGTACGCCATCGAAGGGCTCACCGATATGTAGTTCGGTCCGACGGTCTCGATCAGCGATTTGTACGTGCTCGCATAGCGATAAAAGACATACAGCAGCGCCGGGATGATCACGAGAATCAGGAGGTGCCAGATACTAAATGAATTCATTTTTTCGTTCCTTTTGAGTTGATTGGATTCGGGTCCACCCGGACGGGACGACCTTCAGGAGATAAATACTTAGCCTTGCGCGGCGAGGGCAATCAGCAAGACCATGGCGGCGACAGCAATGGCGGCAATCGCCAAGCCTTTGCCCTTTGTTTTGAGATAAAGACTCACCACGCCACCGATCAGCGCGATAACGCTGAACATGACACAGCCTGCGATGGCTTCATGGTCAGAGGCCGGAGCTCCCACAATGATGGCGCCAGCAAAGCCGGCAACCACCAATGACGTGATGGGCAACCACACGTGTTGGGTTTCTGGACCACCACTGGCCGCTACGGAGACACCAGGCGATTGCTTTACCCCACAGTGCGGGCAAGCCGGGGCGCTCTCGTGAATTCGACCGCCGCATTCTCTGCAAAAGACCATGTTTTTCCTTTCTATGGGGGTGGATAGGCGACCGAGGCCGCCGACTTTGATTACAAAGTTCTGTAGAGGTCGTAGGCTTTTCTCAAGTTCTCGCCGACGATCCTGTCGCGCAAGCTGACCCCGCGCCAGAACTTGACTTGCTCGTCAGCGTTCTTCGTCAAGACGAACGTGATCAGGCGAAAAACGTCGTAAGCCTCAAAATTGATCATGGGCTCCGGCTTCACCGTTCGCAACCCAGCCAGTTGCATGTTCCCCTCGCGGTTGGCGAAGATGAATTCGGCAGTGACTCTGTGATCTTCCTGAAACCGCTTGTCCATTGCCTGAAGGTCGAGTTGCCGCATGGAATCGACATACGCGCGGAAATCCGCCTGCCCTTCTCGCAATTTGGTAGCCATTCGCTGGTTTTTCTCCCACATTGGTTTTACGTAGGCCAGAAGTTGAGGTGACGAGGGGTTTTGAATGATTGGGAGATTACGAGCTGCATCCTTCTCTGCTCTAGCAAGTAAGCTGTCGTACTTCTCTTTGAGATCCGCTGCGAACGTGTCAATCTGCTGGTCAATATCTCGCTTGTCTTTGGGACCCCAGCCCAGGTCCTGTAGTCGCACAAGGCAAGTGGCCTTCACCAGTTTCTGTTGCTTCTCCTCAAACTTGCTCCATTCGAGGTCGCTGCAGAGCTCTTTCAACATCTCGCCGTAGGTCAGGGATTCGCTGCTGGTAATCCTCAGGTCCTTGGCCTTTCCGATATCCCCGAAGCAGCCTTGGAGCAGCAGGGCCATGCAGAGGGCCATGGCTAATTTCACTGTTTTCATCTTGTCCTTTTTTGGAAGTTGAAAGCATGGGACGCCGAGCGCCGGTGCCTAGCACGCCACCTTGAAGACGGCGCTCAGCCCGCTTTGGTCAACCTTCAGGTTGAACTCGACCTCACTTTCAGAATCTGTTTCGAGATTGAGGCACTGCCCTTTCTTGACCGTCTTGAGTGCGTTGTAGGCACGGTGCTTGTACGGCACCGTCACAGTCCCTTTGTTGGTGGTGAGTACCACTTCTGTGCCGTCAGACGACATGAAGTTGGGTTCTTTGAGCACCTTTACCTTGGTTGGGAAAGCGAAAGCGGCTGTGGCAGCCAGCATCAGGAGACAGGCATAAAGTGTTTTGCGCATGAGTAGTCCTCGTATGGGGTTGTGGGGTGATGAACGACGCTCAACCGGATTTCAGAATCCGACCAAGCAAGGGAAATTCGGGCCAATGGCCGGGATGACTTTGGCTGCGTTGGACTTGGGATACACCACTGTCCCCAGCGCGTACTTCAGAACCAGGTCTCCCGTTCGCAAATCCTTGATCAACTGACGGAAGTTGCTGCTGTCGGCACGGCTCTGAGCTTCAAACGGCCCGGTGTAAGTCCGGTCATGGATCGTCAGCGTGAAGGGACTGATGCTGTGACGCGTGCTAGGGCGAATCAGGCTGACGGTCGCCACCCTGTTGGAGTTGCCTTCTTTGGTGGGGCAATAAATAAGCACCTGAAGATCGCTCTTGGTGTTGAGGTACTCGTAGTCCCCCTGATTCCATCCTTCGAGCCACTCGGCGTGGGCTGTGGTCATCAGGGAGCTGAATGCGAGGATCACCAGAGCGACTTTGCCGAGGCTTTTGATGGGGTTGTTGAGGTATCTCAATTTCTGTCCTTGTTGTGAGTTGTACGGTTGCGTCAGGGGGTGCCGTCGGCAATGAGTCTTTGTAATAGCGTGTTTGAAGCTCTTTATTAAGCGAATGAACACCGGTTGATTGTCGAAACGGGAGCGGCTTCTTCAGACATCGGCAGCGCTCACTATTAATGATAATGGGCTTCAAACACCGTGGTATCAAACACCTCTTATTTTGATGATAGGAGGGATGCGAAATGCCAACGCCAGACCCAAATCACCGCCTTTGTCCTTGCGGTTGGTGTTCGCGCGGAACATTCGCATGGTCCGGGTGAATGCGGGAATCTCCCAGGAAGCCATGGCGGCCGAGGCAGGACTGGACCGAGCCTTTGTGGGGACGCTGGAGCGGGGCCAGCGAAACATCTCGATCGACAACATCGAGCTGATCGCCAAGGCCATCGGTATGCCGCCCCATGAGCTGATGCATCCGGACCTGGCCGAATTACATGGTCTGGATTCCACACTCACCCGCGCACCTCGTACGGTCCGGCCCTACCCGGTCAAAAAGCGCTAGCCCCACCCTATGCCTTCACAGGTCGTTTGAGTGGCCGCGAAACTTTAGGGAAATAATTCCCAAGAATCGCACCCTTTCACTCTCTCCAGTCAGGTGTCGGCAGACAAGAGAGTAGCCAGCGTTAGCATTGCCTCGCCCCTTCGGCGGCGTCAGTGCGAGTCGCGCGTTGTGGGCGCAGGCCCAAGGCTCACTGCCACTGGAGTCCAGAAGCAGCAGTGTCCGCACCTCACCACGGCCGCTTGTGGATTCCACGCCTATCACGGTGGCCCATGAATTGCCTGCGGCGGACGCATAGTGAACCATGGCCACGCCGCCGGCTTGTAGCGCCTGCAGCGCGTCCTGACCGATTTCCGCGGGGGCCGCCGAGGAGACCACAGTTGTTGAAATTCCGGTGTTCCAGCTTTGGATGCACTGCAGCATGCTGGACGCGCCAGGTCCGTGGGAGTATGCGTGCAGTGCTTGTTGTGCCAAGCGCCCTGCTTCGCCCCGCAGCTGCCGGATCGGAATCTGGCTCACCACCGCTACGCATTGCAGCGCGGTGGTGAAAGCGCGGTCACGAGCTGAGGCTGATCGAAGGACCGGCAACTTTTGGTAGCGCAGACTTTCCTTGTGCCTGGCCGAGTACTCCACCTCCCTATCGAAACGCACGCCTGCAGCGAACAGATGCTCAAGCTGCGCCATGGTGACTGGCCACCTTCTGCGAGAGCTTGTCTGCTAGAGGGAGTTTGCCGACAGCTTGTAGCTGCCCTGCACTACGCTCCTGCTCAGGCGGGAAGAACTCTTCAATCACAGGAAACGCCTCTTCCGCCGACTCCTCAAACACCCCTTGCGCAAAGCCCAGCCGGGAAGCTTGGTCCAGCGCCGCCTGGTCAAACCCTTGCGCCGCCTGCTCAGCCCGTTGGGCGATGGCCGCAGCAATGGCAGCGGGCAGGGTCGTTCCTGACCTCACCGTCAAATCGACGTAATAGATGGGTGCCCGGTGCGACTGCGACGTGGACTTGCCACGCAGCCGAAGCTCCAGGGGCAGACTGGCCAGCAGCCCCCCCGATGCCGCATGGAAATACTGGAGCCGGGTAGAGAGCGTTCGGATGCTGTTGAAACCAGTGGTCCGGAAGATAAAGCTTCCCAGCTCATCTTCGTCCCCAATGCGCACATTGAGACGGCCAAAGGGTCGGCAGGCGCCGCCGACGGCCAGCTCACACCCGTCGGGTGACGGGCAGGCCAGGGTTTTGAGGCCCTCGCCGGTCAGGCGTTTGCAGGTCTCGCCATTGCCCACGCACATGGGGCGACCGGTTTGCCGGTCAAACAGGGTGTAGTTGGCGCGCAGGTTCAGGTCCGGGTCATCAAACAGCAGTCGCACCGGAATGCTTCTGAGCTTGGCGTCGGGCGATTTGCGAAGGGTTTCGTCCAGGGGGTGGTTGATCCAGCCGTCCCGGTTCTGCACCTGGCTGGTGAGGGTGAATTCGTCGTCTTTTTCGGGAAGACGCATGCCGTTCTTCTCGACGACCTTGCCGATGGAGATGCGGCCAACGATGGGTGGCGTGAGGGCCAGTCCTTTGAGCATGATGTGTCCTTGTTGAAGTGGTGTGTGAATGGGAGTCGTCTATAGAAGTCGTCTACCGATGTCGCTTGTGGATGTCATGAGTCCAAGACATGCCCGCCCCCTTCAATCCACTGGGGGCGGGCCAACGGAAAGCCCCCGTGGCAGGAGGCATGGGGCAAGGGATCAGTCGTTGATCAGGAAACGCCTGCTGCCCGGCTTGGTCAGGCGGTAGCGCTGCAGGAGCTCGGGCTGGTCCTTGAGCAAGGCCTCCACGTCCAGGCCGGAGCCGTCCTTGCTGCGCTTCCAGCTCACCTCGCCTGCATCAAAGACCGCTCGGGTGGCTTCGCCCATGCGCTGCTGGATACGCTGCTTGAGCTCGGCTTCCAGCTGGGTATGGGTGGCGATCGATTGACGAACCGACAGCAGGTCGGAGAAAGTGGCGGACATCACCAGGTCGCCGGACAGATCCAGCGTTTTCCCGTTGTCATGCGGATAGAGGGCGCGCAAGGCGACATCGGCGGAGTCCGAGCCATCGACGGGCGGCTCCTCGCCCCGCTCGACATAGCTCCAGAACTGCCGCTCCAACAGCATCAGCTGCTGGATCATGGGCTCGTGGCGTTGGATCCGGTGAACCTGAAGTTCCTGACCACAGATCAGCACCGCCACATCAGCCGCCTGCTTACCGGTGACGGCCAGCTGGTGCAAGACCTGAAGCTGGATGTATTCGGGAACACCGTCACGCCAGAGCCGGGCACCGTTCATGCCAGCGGTTTTGCATTCCAGGATCTGAACGTCGGGTGCGCCCACGACCTCCCGGTCGATATTGGCCAGCATCCACGGCTCGGACGGGTGTTGCAAGACCGCATTGATACGCCGGACCTTGTTGCCGGTGCGCTTGGTGTAGTGCGCGGCGACGATAGGTTCGAGCAAGGTACCCCAGTACATCGGGCTGGTTTCGTCGTTGGGGTCGGGTTTAGGGAGGCCAGCGTCGCGGTTGGTTTTCTCCATCCAGAGTTCGAGCTGGGATTTGTAGGGGTTCAGGCCCACTGCAGCGGCTGCATCCGAGCTGCCGATGCCGCTCTTGCGGACGGTGAGCCAGTCGTCCCGGCTGAGGTCATGGGTTTTGACGAGCTTGAGTGCGGGCCGGTCCGGTCTTGGGGCCCTGACGGGACTGGGGGCATTTTGTGCATGGTTCATGGCTGCCTTTGAATATTGAATGTTGAAAAAAAGAAAACCCCGATCCACACTCGATGGATCGGGGTCTATGCCGGTTGCACGGCACCTGGTACGGGTACCAACTGGGCGGATCAGTCAGCCAGCTGCAGGGCGTGGTCCAGCGCGCGCTGCTTGAGGCTGGCGCCAGCGCCAAACCAGGCGGAGTCCATGCGGTAGTCCTGGTTGCGCGCCCGGCGCTCGTGGTCGACGAACTCGGTGACGGCGTTGAGCAGCCCCCAGGCGGTACCGCTGGCCGAAGCCAGGTCGGCTCCCCTGCCCTGCCCTTCGTACATGGCCTGAACCTTTTTCAAGGCCCGCTCATTCATGAGGCCCTGCGCCGGATCGACATGGCTGTCGGTCTGGCACAGGACTTTCAGGAAGTAGTTCATGGACTCGTGGCTTTTGACTTTGCGCTCGGTCAGGGTCTTCATGCGGTACATGAAGGTGTCCCACTGCGAGACGGCAATGCCCAGCTGCTTCTTGACCAGTTGCGCATCGAACGTCGTGCTGTGCGGTACCTTGATGGCGCTGGGGGCGCCGTTCAGGGCAATGGACAGGGTGTTGTTGCAAACGACCCGAACGGTAGTGGGTGTGGCGGTTGTGGCCAGCGTGCCATCGCAGGAGGTGGCCAGCAGGATGTATCCCTTGACCACATCCTTGCCTTTGAGTGCCGCTTCCTTGCCGGTTTTGGCAAGAGCCCAGAACGTCTTACCCTCCTTGAGGACGCCAGCGGTTTCCAGCTCGAAGCCTGAGATTTCGGTCAGGTCCCGGTAGAACTCCAACACGGCTTTTGGCTGAACCACCTGGTAGCGATGGGACACCACAGAGAGAGGCGCTTTGGTGTCGCTGCGGTAGAGCACCTTCTGCTCGTTGAAGGACAGGATGGAGCCAAGGGGGCCGGCTTGTTCGGTCATGTAGCGGACTGGGGTTTCAAGGATCTTCCAATCCATGCCGGCTTTCTGGGCCCATACCTCCAGGGGTTGCTTGGCGGGCAGCTGGTTGCCCAGCCGGTGCCAGGGTGCTTCACCGGTGTAGGCCATTTGTGCGATTTGATGTGACATAGGTACTTTCTAAAAGTTGAGGGCGCAGTTCAGCCTCCGCAAACAGCGGATCACTGGGCGGCGCCGGGAGATGAATGAAAGGATGTGCGAGCAGCGGATGCCACTCAGATTCGGTGTGTCAGTTCTGGGGTTGACCCAGTGACTGAATGACCGTTTGTAGACTCAAGGCAAGGACTGCCTTTTGGTGTATCCCAACAGGTCAGGCTGTGAAACAGCTGATCGTGGAGTACACGCGAGAAAGGAAAAGTGAAAGAGAAACAGAAACGAAAACAGAAAGAGGCAACAACGAGGTGCTTAAGCGAATCGACTGAGCAAAGATCAGCTCAGGCCAGGAGGCCCCGCCGGCGCCAAGTCGTCTGCATCGGGCTCATCCGTCTCGGTGTGCGATTTGCGCCAGATGGAGGTACCCATGCCAAAGAAAGACTCGGACGGCATGGCCGGTGATGATGAGGGTTCTTCTGTTGCGAAATGTGGTGCGAAAGAATGGCCGCAATTGCGGCAGGCATTGCTTTCCAGCACTTGGCGATCCAGCAGGCCACCCAGTGCGGAGCCCACTTCACAGCCGAGCGTGGCACCAATGATGCCGCGCAGGGTGGCAGAGGCAATGGCAGTCAGGATGGCCCCGACGGGACCCGTCGGGGCGCCGACCACCAGACCCAGCCGGGCCGCACTGAGGATACCGGCGGCACCACTGGCTGCGCCGGCAATTGCGCCAATGGTGCCGCCGACGCGCCTGCCGAGGTTTTTCTGACGATGGTCCTCAAAATGACATTTGGGACAGATAAGGGGCATGGGTTCTCCTTGAATAGGTTGGATTGCGTGGGGTGAGTGACGGCCTTATGCGGCAGCCAGTTCGCGCAGGGCTTCCTTGCGAAGGCACCGCGCAAGATGGGTCAGAGCAAGACCGCAAACGATGCCGCCGAGGTAGGCGAGTGCGAAAGCGGCGAGGGTTTCTAGGGGGCTACTTTGAATAATCATGGTTCTCCTGGGGTTGATGAAATAGATGGACGAGACGGCATAGGCCGGAGCTTTTGCTCCGGCCCAGATGGAACAATCAGAGGTAGTGATGTCGCAAAAGATGGCGGACCACCGTTGGACGAAGACCTAGCGTTGGCCTATTTACAAGCTGCTCAGTTCAGGAAGCTCAGCGAAAAGACTTGGGCAAGCTCAGTTTTGTCATATGTCGCTGAAAAAAACTGGCTTCTGCATCTACTTGACGCCCCATCCCCCTCCCATTTCGCCCTCAATTGGGGTGAACTTCCGCAGGCAGTTGACAGGCCTCAATCAAAGGCCTAAAATTCACTCACTTTTATGAATGAACAAACAATCTCCGTACGGCTTTCTACCCTCCTACCGGCTCCCGTTCTTGCTGGAGCAAAAGGAGGACAAGCCGCATTCCTACTGCTGAAGGCTGCGATGCCGGTTCTGTCTCCAGGTCAACTGGTTGTAGTGGATTTCGGCCAGATGGAAATCTGCACGGCAAGCGCCATCCGCGAGTTGCTGCTTCCTACGTGGAAATGGCTCCGCGAAAATGGCTGTATGGGGATTATTGGGAATACAGATGAGGCCACGCTGGATGAGATAAAGCTTGTAGCCGACACCAGCAAACAGCCCTTTATTTGCGCCCGCTTCCACGATAAGACTCTCGAAGGTCCCGTCGTTTATGGGCAACTAGAGGAAAAAATGGCTTTGACGCTTCGACTGGTACTTGACAGTGGCGAGGCCGATGCTAAAGCTATCCACCAGCTAGCAAGGGATAACACGCAGGTGACCGTGTGGAATAACCGCTTGGCCGCCCTGGAAGACTTCGGTCTTCTTTCGAGGCGCAAAGTGAGCAAAACGAAGTTTTACTTTCCTATCTTGAAGGGAATGACTTATGGGCATTGATTTCATCCGCAACACGGTCACAAAGCATCGGAAGACGTACAGCGCTGAGGCACGCCGCGCTAGTCAGGACTGGGTTTCCATGGCTGACAAGCCGATCAAACAAGTTTGTCGGGCGCAAACATATCCCTCGGAAAAAGTCACTGCTGGAGAGACCGTTCTGCTGAGGCACGTCATTACTGGTGAGGTCTTCGTTAGTAGAGATGCCAAACCAATAGGCTGTCTCGCCAACCCATCGGAAAGAGTCCTCAAGCATCTGAAACGCAACTCCGGGGTTGCCACAGCAACGGTCCATGTCGTCTTTTCGGACTCGTCCTGTGTAGATTTGAAGCTGGACTGACATGCTTTCCCGCAGCGCACATCAACAAGTCATCTACCTCAAAGACGTTGGCGGTAGCCAGCCTCTTTTGGGATGCAGCAATTGCCTGGACTTCGAAATGTGCGGCGGTCTGCATCTGCCCGCCGGCGCGGTGGATTCATGCTCAGCTCACTGTACGTGCAAAACATTGAGTGAGATAGAAAGCTGCGATGTCATTTGCCAAAAACGCCCCTCGGAGTTCGTCAAACGGGTGCAAGAAGTTCGCTCCTTTGATCTGAACAATGTCCCTAGAGCAAAGAAGCGCGTGCTGCCTCCGCTGGGGAATTACGTGCCACTTCTACATGGGAAAGGGGTGAGCAAACATAAGGAGCAGATGGACTATTTGGCCATCCCCATGTCACGGGCTCTGATTGGGCGTGGCAGTAAAACACGGGCCCGCACGACCAAAGAGTTGATTGAAGTGACGGGGATTCGACCTCGCTTGGGCTGGATATTGTCAGGAACCGACGACGATGGTCCTATTGAGAGGATCTGGGGGCTTGACCACCTACCTCGAATACTTCAAGGCATGAGTAACGCCGGCGTCGTCTTTGCGACAACGCCCAACTACAGTCTTTATGCGGACGTACCCCGCCACGATAACCTGCATGCAATGAAGCGCATTGCCTGGATGTGGTACTTCATGCAGCAAGCGGGAATTTCGACTGCCCTGCACATCAACGGAAGAACGGACCGCGACTTCGAGCGATGGGCCGAGTTCGTCCGAAGGCAGCCTGCCGTCCAGGCAATAGCATTCGAATTCACCACCGGCGCGGAGCCTATCCTTGACCGGGAAAGGTATATCCGCCGTCTTGAGGAATTCTCGGCCGCCGTGGGGCGGAAGCTTTCCCTGGTCATGAGAGGCTCCTCAGCCATTGCGGCTGAGTTGCGGCCGTCATTCCACAAGGTAACGTCTATCGACTCAACGGCTTACCAGCGGTCTATACATCGCCGTCAAGGCGTTGTGGATGACTGTGGGCGAGTACGGTGGCAACCCGTAGTCACCTCTTCAATGAGCCAAGTTGCCGCCTTGTTCAAGAATAACGACTTGATCCAGCGATCGGCGGTGGATCGCGACTCGATTCGGATGGCATCTCAACAACGTAGCCTAGATTTTTCTTTGCCATTTGGGATGCGCGCTGGAGGGTCACCAAGACACATGGACACTGACTACGAATCCGCCCAAATAGACTTGTTCTCGCAGTAGCCAGTCTTCAAGGTTTACACCTCCGCGCGTTTCAAGGCCTGCGCTGTCGCTTCTGACACGCATGCTGGCATCGAGAGATCGCAATGCAGATTGCGCCCTCCGGTAGCCGAGCCCCCTTTTTGAGTCAGAAAATCGGGACCGATGTTCGATCACAGCCCACTGCAGTGCCTCCAGCGCATCCTCGGGCTGCGGAAGGTCACTGTCCATTGCATAGCCGCCTAAGACTCCGTTTCCATCGTCCGCGACCGTGATCCAGGCGTCACCTCGCCGAATATTGAACGCCGCGAAACTTAGCTTAGGCCGGCCGGCATGCGCAGCGATATTGTCGATAAGCTCTCCTGCCACGCCAGATAGGGTCTGCGCTGCCGCAGGTGGCATCATCGCCCGCCCAAGAAGCTGACGCAAGTTCAGAACAAATGTGTTGGTGGCGACTAAATCTCCGGCAAACTGTGATGGAGCTAGCCGCAGAACACCCATGCTGGGGGCGGAGCAATATACCGATTCTGTAGCAGATAAACACCGCCTGAAAAGCTCACCCTGCTCACAGTCATACCAAATTGGAATTGGAACTTTTCGAGGTTGAGGTGGGTTCAGAAAAATCACTAATTCTGCCAGGGGACCAAGCAAAAAATTACTCGTCGAAATGCCCTGGCTCGCAAATTTGCCATTTGCTGCACTTTCGGTAAATTCGTCGAGCTTGTTAAAGGCTTCGAGAGACATGTGAACAACGGGTCAGCGCGAAATGCCAGCTCGCAAAAGAGCCTCGTCGAATTCTCCAGCGTGCTGCCCAAGATCGACTGTGAACTCCTCAATCTTCTTGGTTGTGCTGTCTATCCTCGCCACCCTTCCGAGCCCGTCGCGCGAAGCAGGAAGCTCGGGCACCGTGATAAGGAAATAGCGGCTCAATACGTCGAGGTCGAAAAGACGCACTATGGTGAAGAGCGTCCTACCCGTATGTAAGAAGAGAATCACGTGGTGACGTCCGTCCGATGCGGGCAGAAACTTCTTCAGAACTTGACTGCCGAATGGACCCATCCTCAATCCCTTCTTATTAGTCGCTTTGCGGGAGGCTTTGCCGTCAATGAAATTGCGATATGTCTGAGCCGCCGCTGTTTTGACAAATTTATCTCCTGCTGCTCGGACAGTGGCGAGATACGCAATCTTTGTTAGAGCGATATTCGTCTGATAAAGGTTGAGACTGAGTTCGCTGTGGATGGTGCCATCACTCGAAGTTGCCTCGCCGCGAATAACGGTCCTGCCCTTTTTCAATAGACTCTTTGTAACCCGTTTCAGCTCATTCTCCGCCGCATCGCCGTATCCTCGTACGCCGGCGACCTGACCGCTGAGCGGATCGATAACGACTGGAACTCGATGGCGAAACTCCGCTTTTCCATTTCCCAAGGTCACGTCAACCTCGGAGCCATCTCGCAATTGCCCCTGAAAGTTTGCAACAACAGGTCCACTGCGGCTACTCAAGCCGTGCTTTGCGGCAATCATCTGAACGATTGGGTTGTTGATGAGTGACGCGTCAACGGTGCGCCCGTAATCAGAATTTTTCTGAACGTCTGCCAGTAGCGCGTAGCTGTTCGGCCCGCCCAAGGCATCGGGAATGATGTGCTCCCGGTTCGCCAAAATCTGATCCACAGGCATGGTTGTGTAGGGGCACAATTTGTTATCCATGAAGTCTCCTTTTTAGCTTCCAGTAGGAAGCATTGGTCATCATGCCTTCCTGCTGAAGCGTTTTGGATAACTCGATACAGCGCCGCCGGCGAGCCCCTCCACCTACCGTGGAGGCTTACATATGCCCATTCGTCCCTTGGATGAGCTGTCCTGACAAACGCAAGCGACCGCTTTTCAGCCAGTGACAACGAGGCAGGTGATGATAGCCCGGGAGTCTCTTAAACCGAGCTACGAGCGATTGGAATCGACGAACCGCCTCTTGACTGAAGTTCGCCGTACAAGCGAGCCCCGTTCAATCAGTCGCATCATTGGTAGGAACAATGGTAGAACAAATGAAAAAGCGCCCCGGAGGGCGCATTTTTACTAGGTTCCTGGCGGAAACGGAGGGATTCGAACCCTCGATGAGGCTCTACACCCCATACTCCCTTAGCAGGGGAGCACCTTCGGCCACTCGGTCACGTTTCCAGTACAACAATTATCTCACGACTTGAACGCCGTGCGATGGCCGCCTTCAGGCAGTGGGCTGGTCCAGATCGAAGGCCTTGTGCAGCGCCCGCACCGCAAGCTCCATGTATTTCTCGTCGATCACGACGGAAGTCTTGATCTCGCTGGTCGAGATCATCTGGATGTTGATGCCCTCTTCGCTCAACACGCGGAACATCCTGCTGGCGATACCGACATGGCTGCGCATGCCGATGCCGACAATGCTGACCTTGCAGATCTTGGCGTCCCCGGTGACTTCCTGCGCGCCGAGCTTGGGCACCACCTGCGTCTTGAGCAGGTCAATGGCCTTGGCGTAGTCATTGCGGTGGACGGTGAAGCTGAAGTCGGTCTTGCCCTCTTTGCCGACGTTCTGGATGATGACGTCGACCTCGATGTTGGCGTCAGCCACGGCTCCCAGAATCTGGTAAGCAATGCCCGGTGTGTCAGGCACGCCCAGCACGGAGATTTTGGCTTCGTCACGGTTGAACGCGATGCCCGATACGATGGCTTGTTCCATGTTTTCGTCTTCCTCAAAACTGATCAAAGTGCCCGACTTGGCTTCTTCGTTGATGTCAATGTCCCAATCGGTGAAGCTGGACAACACGCGCAGCGGCACCTTGTACTTGCCGGCGAATTCCACCGAGCGGATCTGCAGCACCTTGGAGCCCATGGAGGCCATCTCCAGCATCTCCTCGAAGCTCACGGTGTGCAGGCGGCGCGCCTCCGGCACAACACGCGGGTCGGTCGTGTAGACACCATCGACGTCGGTGTAGATCAGGCACTCATGCGCCTTCAGGGCCGCCGCCACGGCCACTGCCGAGGTGTCGGAGCCGCCGCGGCCCAGGGTCGTGATGTTGCCGTCGTCATCCACACCCTGGAAGCCGGTAATGATGACGACCTTGCCCGCCGCGAGGTCTGCGCGCACGCGCTGGTCGTCAATCGATTCGATGCGCGCCTTGGTGTAGGCGTTGTTGGTCTTGATGGTGACCTGCCAGCCGGCATAGCTCACGGCCTGCAGGCCCTCGGCTTGCAGCGCAATGGCCAGCAATGCACTGGAGGCCTGCTCGCCGGTGGCCGCCAGGGCGTCCAGCTCACGGCCATAGGCGTCGCCGGGTTTGGCGGGCGACAGCTCCTTGGCCAGGCCCAGCAGGCGGTTGGTTTCGCCGCTCATGGCACTGGGGACCACCACCATCTGGTGACCGGCCCGCGCCCACTTGGCGACCCGCTTGGCCACGTTGCGGATGCGCTCAGTAGAGCCCATCGACGTACCGCCGTATTTGTGAACGATCAATGCCATGGCTGAAGTGTCAATCAGGGGTTGGTTGCAAACGGTGCCGGCAGGGCTGCGGGGGCTTGGTCGCCGCCGCTGCGAACGCGCCTCGGCGACCAGCAAAGCCTTAAATTATAACCAGCCGGTCCGGACTGAATTCGGCCTCATCCCCAGTGGAGGTGGTCCCCCGCCCTTGTGACATGGCCATCCGCCACCTTGAGGTGAATCCGGTGGCCTCGCGTCGTGCAGGCGGCGATCTGGCCGAGGAGCTGCGCCAGCTGGGCTGTGCTGGGCTTGGCGTGGTGGGTATCGTCCAGCCATTGCCTCAGCAGGTTGGCCTGCCTCGGTCCCGACAGCGCCTGAAGGGCACGGATGGACGGCGGCACGCCCACACGCTGCAGGTCTTCGCGCGCCACCTCGACCAGCAGCAGTTGGGCCTGCGCCGCATGCCGGGCGCTGCGGGCAAAGGTGGTCCGGAACTGCGGGAAAGTCGCTTCCAGTGCGGGAAGCAGGCGAGCGCGGATCCGGTTGCGGGTGAAGCGTTCATCGGTATTGCTTGGGTCATCGATGAACGGCTGCCCCTGCTGCACCAGCCAGTCACGCAAATCGCCTGCCCGCGTCTGCAGCAAGGGGCGGTAGAAGGCGACGTCTCCCCGCCCGAACTGCATCGCCATGCCGGACAGGCCAGGCAAACCGGCGCCGCGGCTCAGGGCCAGCAGCATGGTTTCCACCTGATCGTCGGCATGCTGACCCAGCAGTACCGCACCTGCGCCCAGCGATTGCGCCGCTTCGGCCAGCGCCGCATAGCGGGCGATCCGCGCCGCGTCTTCGGGGCTTTGCCCCGGGGCATGGGCCGCATCCACACGCACCACCCGGAGCGGCACGCCAAGCGAAGCGCAAGTGGCTTCGCACACACGCGAAAATTCATCGGCGGCTGCCTGCAAGCCGTGGTGGATGTGGATGGCGGTGACCTGCCCCGGCCAGCGCGCAACAGCCGCCAGCAGCAAGGCGGTGGAGTCAGCGCCGCCACTGAACGCCACCGCGATCAGCGGATGATCTGAAAAGGAGGAAGGCAGGTGATCCAGCGCGGCAAGCGCCGGATTGGCGAGACCGGCCGGCCGGGCATCACTCATGGCCTGAGCCGCGCCGGGACGACGTGTTTACTTCGCGTCGGCTTTGGTGTCGGTGAAGCGGCCATAGCTCTGCAGGCGTTCATAGCGGCGGTCCAGCAGCTCCTTGACCTTCAGGTCGCTGACCTGGCGGAAGGCATCATTGAGCGCGCGCTTGAGGAAGGCGGCCATCTGCTTGGGGTCGCGGTGGGCGCCGCCCACAGGCTCGTTCACGATCTTGTCGATCACGCCCAGCGCCTTCAGGCGGTGCGCGGTGATGCCCAGCGCTTCAGCCGCTTCCTGGGCCTTGTCAGATGTCTTCCAGAGAATCGACGCGCAGCCTTCGGGGCTGATGACAGAATAAATCGAGTACTGCAGCATCACCACCTGGTCGGCCACCGAAATGGCCAGTGCGCCACCAGAACCACCTTCGCCGATGATGGTGGTGATGATGGGCACCTCCAGCTGGGCCATCTCGAAGATGTTGCGGCCGATCGCCTCGGACTGTCCGCGCTCCTCGGCATCAATGCCGGGGTAGGCGCCGGGTGTGTCGACAAAGGTGAACACGGGCAGCTTGAACTTCTCGGCGGTCTTCATCAGGCGCAAGGCCTTGCGATAGCCTTCGGGCTTGGTCATACCGAAGTTGCGCAGGCCGCGCTCCCGGGTGTCGCGCCCCTTCTGGTGGCCCAGCACCATGCAGGCCGTGCCATTGAAGCGCGCCAGACCGCCGACGATGGACAGGTCATCGGCAAAGTGCCGGTCACCGTGCAGTTCGACAAAGTCGGTGAATATCTCGCTAATGTAGTCGAGCGTGTAGGGCCGCTCGGCATGCCGGGCAATCTTGGTGATCTGCCACGGAGTCAGGTCGCTGTAGATGTCTTTGGTGAGCTGCTGGCTCTTCTTGGCCAACTGATCGATTTCCTCGGAAATATCGACGGCAGACTCGGTCTGCACATACCGCAGCTCTTCGATCTTTCCTTCAAGGTCGGCAATCGGCTGCTCGAAATCGAGGAAGGTCTTCTTCGCCATGTGTGCACTCCTCAAGGCTTGACGTAACGCAAATGATTCAAATCGCGGCGGGCGCCTGCGGCCCGCCCAGCACTGGCACCGGGTCCAGCGAGCGCCAAATATACCAAGTTGCCACACTGCAATACGGCGCCCAGGCGGCAGCCACCTCGCGGGCATCGCTACGGCTGACGGATTCGCCCGAGAAATAGTTCTGGCTGATGCCGTTGATCAGGCCCACATCGTCGAGCGGCAGCACGTTGGGGCGCATCAGGTAGAAGATCAGGAACATCTCCGCCGTCCAGCGACCGATGCCGCGGATCGCCACCAGCTCAGCAATGATGGCCTCGTCGTCCATCGACTCCCAGTCCCGCACGTGCACGGTGCCGGAGTCAAAGTGGATCGACAGGTCCACCAGGTACTCGACCTTGCGGGCGCTCAGGCCCGCCGCGCGCATGTCGTCTACCTTCAGGCGCAGCACGTTGGCCGGCGTCATCTTCTTGGGCAGCGCCTCAAAGCGGTGCCACACCGTCTGTGCGGCCTTGACGGAAATCTGCTGGCCGACGATGCTGCGCGCCAGCGTGCTGAAGGCATCGCCCCGCGCCTGCAGGCAGGCATCGCCGAACTGGGGAATCAGCCGTTTCATCACCCGGTCTTTTTTGGCCAGATGGCGGCAGGCGTCTGCCCAGTAGGCAGGCATGGGGGCATCGGCCTCCGTGACCTCGGCAAGCTCGGTGCTGGCCGGACCGGTTTTGACTATTTTTTTCACGGCGATCGATGCCCACAGGAGGAGACCAGGCCAGGGCGCCGCACATCGAGGCTCACGACTGGACCTCCCAGGTCGTGCCCTGCGGCAAGTCCTTCAGCACGATGCCCCGGGCCAGCAGGTCCTGGCGAATGCGGTCAGCCTCGGCAAAATTCTTCGCCTTCTTGGCCTCGGCGCGCAAGGCGATGGATTGGACGATGCTGGCTTCGTCGAGACCGGCGCCAGCCTGCAGATAGGCAGCCGGATCGGCCTGCAGCAGCCCGAGGCAGGCGCCCAGGGCCCGCAGCAAGCCGGCGCGCTCGGCCGATTGCGTGCGGTTGACTTCACCCGCCAGGTCAAACAGCACGGCCACGGCTTCGGGGGTACCGAAATCCTCATCCATCGCCGCCTTGAAGCGGGCGGCAAACGGGTCAGCCCAGTCGAGGCGCACGTCTGCGGGCCTGACCAGCGCGAGGGCGGTGTACAGCCGCTTGAGGGCATTGCGGGCGTCGTCCAGATGCGCGTCGCTGTAATTGAGGGCACTGCGGTAATGGGCGCGCACGATGAAGAAGCGCACGGTCTCCGCGTCGTACTGGGCCAGTACCTCGCGGATGGTGAAGAAGTTGCCCAGGGACTTGGACATCTTCTCGTTGTCCACACGCACAAACCCGTTGTGCACCCAGAAGCGGGCCAAGGGCTTGCCGTTGGCACCCTCGCTCTGGGCGATCTCGTTTTCGTGGTGGGGAAACTGCAGGTCTGCACCACCGCCGTGGATGTCGAAGGTTTCGCCCAAGGTCTGGCAGCTCATGGCCGAGCATTCGATGTGCCAGCCAGGACGGCCGGGGCCGTAGTCGTGGCCGAGGGCTGCGCTGTCCCATTTGGCGTCGTCCGGCTCGCTTTCCTTGGCCGACTTCCACAGCACGAAATCCAGCGGATCGTCCTTGCCTTCCAGCACGGCCACCCGTTCACCGGCGCGCAGTTCATCCAGCGACTTGCCGGACAGCTTGCCGTAGCCGGGGAACTTGCGCACGGCGTAATTCATGTCGCCGCTGGAGCCGCGGTAGGCCAAGCCCTTTTGCTCCAGGGTGCTGATCATGGCCAGCATCTGCGGCACGTACTCGGTCGCACGCGGCTCCAGAGTTGGCGGCTCGATGCCGAGGGCGCCGATGTCCCGGTGCATGGCCACAATCATCTCGTCCGTCAACGCCCGGATCGTGATGCTGCGCTCCACGGCGCGCTTGATGATCTTGTCGTCGATGTCGGTGATGTTGCGCACATAGGTGACCTTCAGGCCACTGGCCTTGAGCCAGCGCTGCACCACGTCAAAGGCCATCATCATGCGGGCGTGCCCGATGTGGCACAGGTCGTAGATGGTCATGCCGCACACATACATGCGGACATGTCCGGGAATCAGTGGGGAAAAATCTTCTACGTCACGCGACAGCGTGTTGTAAATGCGAAGGCTCATGGGTGAATTTCGGCTGTCCTGCCGTGAATCGGTCGACGGGGGAATCCAAGGGTTATCTCACGGACATCGGGGTCGGGCAAGGGCCATTGGGCGTATGCAGGCACAGGTGTCTGGAAAGTGCAGTACGTCGATCGGGACGAGCGCCTGAACGCCCGCCAATCGCCAGAGAACTATACCCCCTCAGCTACAATCAGGCAGTATAGCCAGCGCGCCGTCGCGGCACCGGAATGCCCGGGTTGGCGCCCAATGCGCCGGGCGTATGACACCGGAGCTTTCTGCTGACTCCCCTGGGCGGTTTCTTCGCTGCCAGGACGCCTTGCTGATACATCGCCGAAACACATCGCCGGAACACCTCACCGAAACGACAGCGAGACCATTCTGAGAGCACCCATGCCCGCACCCACTTTTCGACTTCCCCTGCTTGCCGCCTGGCAAGCGATTGTGCTGATGACTGCGTTTGGTGTCACCGCCGCCCGCGCCGACGACTATGCCGACGTCAACCGCCTGATGCGTGCTGGCCAATCGGCCGAGGCCATGGTCAAGGCCGACCAGTACCTCGCAGCCAAACCCCGCGATCCGCAAATGCGGTTTCTCAAGGGCGTGATCCAGACCGAGGCCGGTCGCTCCAGCGAGGCCATCAGCACCTTCACCAAGATCACCGAAGACTATCCGGAGCTGCCCGAGCCCTACAACAACCTCGCCGTGCTCTATGCCGGCCAGAACCAGTACGACAAGGCGCGGGCGGCCCTGGAAATGGCGATTCGCACCAACCCCAGTTACGCCACGGCCCATGAGAACCTGGGCGATGTGTACGCCCGCCTGGCCAGCCAGGCCTACAGCAAGGCCCTGCAGCTCGACGGCGGCAACACCGGCATCCAGCCCAAGCTGGCGCTGATCCGCACGCTGTTCTCGGTGGATGCCAAAAACCCGCCGAAAGCGGGCAATCCACAGGCTTCGGGACCGGTGACAGCGGCGCCACCCGCGCAGCCACCGGCCGCCAAGCCAGCCACACCGCCAGCGATTCAACCCTCCACCCTGCCCGCACCACCGCCTGCGGCGCCTCCGACAGTGCCCGTGGCGCCTGCCGCACCGGTTGTCAAGGCGCCGGCTGCACCTGTCGCACCGGTCGCCAAGGCGCCTGCTCCCGTCGCCGAACCCGCCAAGGCCGAACCCGCCAAAGCCTCGGCAGCAACAGAAAAAGAAGTCGAGGCCGCAGTGCGTGCCTGGGCCGATGCATGGGCCGCCAAGGACATGGCCGCCTACCTGAACAGCTACGGCCCGAGCTTTGATCCGCCCGGCAAAATGGAGCGCAAGGCTTGGGAGCAGGATCGCCGCCTGAAAATCACCAGCAAGTCGCGCATCAGCGTCAAGCTCTCGAACCTGAGCGTGTCCGTGCAGGGCAACAAGGCCAGCGCAAAATTCAAGCAGGACTACAACGCCGACACACTCAACATCTCCAGCCGCAAGACGCTGGAACTGAACAAGAGCGGTGAGCGCTGGCAGATCGTCCGGGAATACACGGGTGGTTAATGGGCCGCGCATTGCATGAAATGACCGCGGGCTGCGCCCTGTCGAACGCTCGTCCGGCCTGCAGCATGTCAAGCCGCGCTGCCAGCCTCTTGCAGCATCTTCGCGCGTCCGCATGAAGACCGTTCACGTGGCGTTGAAGGCAGCCCTGCTGTCACTCGGAGCCCTCGCCGTGCTGGCGGGCTGGCACGCCCGGGCATCAGCCGCACAGGCAGAGACGGGCAATGCACCAGCACGCAAGATCGTGGCGGCACCAGCACGCAATGCTGCTGTGCGCGATGGCGAGGCCGAGGCCCGCCTGATCGACATCTACCGCCTGATCGGCCGCTCGGCCAACAGAGAGGCCCTGCACCAGGCAGAACGCCTGGTCCGTGACCACCCGAACTTCCAGCTGGCGCAACTGGTGTATGGAGACCTGCTGGCAGCCCAGGTGCGCCCTTTGAAAGCCATGGGCGATGTGCCTGAAAGCGTGGCGATTGCTGCGGGCCCGGTCCTGGCCGAGTTGCGGCAGGAGTCACAACAGCGTTTGCGCGCGCTGCGGGAGCGCCCCTCTGCGGGTCTGGTGCCGTCCCAGTTTCTGGCGCTGTCGCCCCGGAACAAACACGCCATTGCGGTGGACGCCTCCAGGTCCAGGCTGTACCTGTTTGAAAACTCCGCCACAGGGTTGAAGCTGGTGGCGGACTACTATATCTCCGTCGGCAAACTGGGCACCGAAAAGTCTGTCGAGGGCGACCTGCGCACGCCGCTGGGGGTGTACTACATCACCAGCAACCTCAATCCTCGCTCGCTCAAGGACTTCTACGGCTCGGGTGCACTGCCTATCAATTACCCCAACCAGCTGGACGTCAAGCGCGGCAAGACGGGTGGCGGCATCTGGCTGCACGGCACACCGCCCGACCAGTTCGCGCGTCCGCCGCTGGCCAGTGATGGTTGCGTGGTGCTGGCCAACCCGGACCTTGAGCGAATCATCAAGACCGTGGAAGTGCGCAGCACCCCGGTGGTGATTTCCCAGAGCCTCAAATGGGTGGCACCACAGTCGCTCAAAGCTGAGCTGCAGTCGTTTGAGGAAGCCCTCAGAGGCTGGCACCTGACCAAGTCCAGCGGCGATCTTGGCAAGCTGACCGCGTGGTACACGTCCGATTTCACCAGCTACGGCAAGACGCTGGCGGAATGGACGCCCACCTTGCAGGGCGAGCTCAAGCAGATGGGCAAGCGCGGTATCCAGATCAAGGATGTGTCTTATCTGCGCTGGACAGACAGCGCCGACACGATGGTGGTAACCTTCGGCGAGCTCGTGAAAGGTGCCCGCACGGGCCACACCAAACGGCAGTACTGGGTGCGTCAGGGTACCCAGTGGAAAATCTTTTTTGAAGGCACGATTTGACATGGCCGCCACGACCCGCCCCCTCCCCCCAAGCATGCAGCCACAGGCCTTGCGCCAGTTCGCAGGCGCTGTGCGGCGCCATGCGCTGACGGCTCTCCGCGGCGTTGTCGCCTGTCTGGCACTGACCAGCACACTGGTGATGGCACAAACCGCACCTGCGGGTCCGGCCGCCAAAGCACCGCAGGTGAAGTTCACCACCAGCCTGGGCGACTTCGTGGTGGAGGTCTACCCCGACAAGGCACCCAAAACGGTGGCCAACTTCCTGCAGTACGTCAAGGACAAGCACTACGACGGCACCATCTTCCACCGCGTCATCAGCAACTTCATGGTGCAGGGTGGCGGTTTTGATGCCAGTTACAGCGAAAAGAAAACCCGCCCACCCGTCCCGCATGAAGGCCGGGAGGCACTGGCCAAAGGCGGCCCCAAAAACGTGGTTGGCACCCTGGCCATGGCGCGAACCAGCGACCCTGATTCTGCGTCGTCACAGTTCTTCATCAACGTGAAGGACAACGACTTCCTGAACCCGACCCTGATCCCGCCCGGCGACCCCGTGCCGCGGTTCGAGTACCAGGGGCGCGTGTATGAAAACATCGCGCGGGCCCAGTTGCTCAATGCACCGCAGCTCTACGGCTACACCGTGTTCGGCAAGGTCGTGAGCGGCATGGATGTCGTCAACGCCATCAAGGCCGTGCCCACCGGTGCCGGCGGCCCGTTCGCCACGGACGTGCCGAAAACACCTGTCCTCATTCAATCTGCCACCCTGGTCAATCCCTGACCTCTCACCCTCACAGGAATCCCATGAGCAATCCCAAAGTAGAACTTCACATCGCGGGCCACGGCGTCATCACGCTGGAACTGGACGCCGCCAAAGCACCCAAGACCGTGGCCAACTTCCTGAGCTACGTCAACAAGGGCCACTACAGCAACACCGTCTTTCACCGCGTGATCCCCGGCTTCATGGTCCAGGGCGGCGGTTTTGAAGTCGGCATGAAGCAAAAGCCGACCGATGGCGAGATCGAGAACGAAGCCAACAACGGCCTGAAGAACGACAACTACACCGTGGCCATGGCACGCACCAATGCACCGCATTCAGCCAGTGCCCAGTTCTTCATCAACGTGTCTGACAACGGCTTTCTCAATCACACCTCCCCCACGCCCTCTGGCTGGGGCTACGCCGTATTTGGCAAGGTCGTCGCCGGCGCCGACATCGTGGACAAGATCAAGGCGGTCAAGACCGGCCGCAAGGGCTTTCATGACGATGTGCCGCTGGAAGACGTGGTCATCGAAAAAGCCGTGGCGCTGGCCTGACATGCAGCAGCCCCTTCGTACGGACCACATGACGAATGACGGGGCTGGCAAGACAAGCGGTGCAGCTGCAGTGCTGAACGCTTCAGCGGGCTGGCAGTGACCACGGGCGTCATCCCTGCCATGGCGGAGTTCACGGCACCAGCCAGCTGGCGCACGATCGACTTCATCTCTGACCTGCATCTGCACGCCGCGGAACCCACCACCTTCGCGGCCTGGCAGCACTATCTCGAGACCACGCCGGCTGATGCGGTGTTCATCCTGGGCGATCTGTTCGAAGCCTGGGTCGGGGATGACGCGGCGGGCACCGATCTCACACTGCCCGCTACCAGCTTCGAGGGAAAATGTGCCCGTCTGCTCGGCATCGCCTCTGGCCGACTGGCCCTTTTTTTCATGCATGGCAACCGCGATTTTCTGGTGGGGCAGGCCCTGATGGACCTGTGCAACGCCACGCTGCTGCAGGACCCGAGCGTGCTGGTGTTCCCGAAAGACAGCCAGCGCCGCTGGCTGCTATCTCACGGCGATGCCCTGTGTCTGGACGACGCCGACTACCTGGCGTTCCGCGAGGTGGTTCGCAGCCCGGTATGGCAGAACAACTTTTTGTCCAAACCCCTGGCCGAACGCCAGGCGATTGCCCAGGGCCTGCGACAGCAGAGCCAGGCACAGCATGCGCAGCGCAGGCAAGCCGGCGTGCGCGATGCCGATGTCGATACGGCAGCGGCGGCGCAGTGGTTGAAGGCGGCCAATGCCGCAGTCCTGATTCATGGCCACACCCACAGGCCTGCCATTCACGACCTGGGCCAGGGACTGGCCCGTGTGGTGCTGAGCGACTGGGATGCCGCGGCCGCCATCCCGCGCGCCGATGTGCTGCGCCTCACCAGCGACGGCCTCAAGCGCATCAACCTGTTTTGAAATTCATCGCATGCTGAGCTGGTTCAAAAACCTCGGACGCAGCGCCCGCCCTGCCGCTGTCAACACCATTCCAGAAGCGCTCTGGATGGACACGCTGCTGCAGTACCCCTTCCTGGCGCGCCGGCCCGTGGCCGAACTGCAGCAGCTCCGCGACATGACGCGGCAGTTTCTCAGGCACAAGGAATTCACAGGTGCCCACGGGCTGGTCGTCACCGACGCGATGGCCGTGGCGATTGCTGCGCAGGCCTGCCTGCCGGTGCTGCATCTGGGGCTGCGCTGGTATGACGACTTCAAGGGCATCGTGGTGCACCCTGGCGCCATGATCGCCAGGCGCGAGGTCACCGACGCCAGCGGCGTCGTGCACCGCTACAGCGAGGTGCTGCAGGGTGAAGCCATGGCCCACGGCCCGGTCACGCTGAGCTGGCAGGACGTGGCCACCGCCGGCGAATCTGCAAGCCGCGGCTACAACCTGGTGATCCACGAGTTTGTCCACAAGATCGACATGCGCGACGGCGAGCCTGACGGTTGCCCACCGCTGGCGACAGCCCGGGCGCGCACCGACTGGCATGCAGTCATGCAACCGGCCTTTGACAATTTTTGCGAGAAAGTCGCCATGGCCCGCCGCTTTGGCGCCGAAGCCCCCTGGCTGGACGACTATGCCGCGACATCACCCATTGAATTTTTTGCGGTGACCAGTGAAGCCTATTTTGTGAACCGGGAGCGCTTCACACTGGACTTTCCAACCCTGACCGTGCTGTTTGACAAGTTCTTCCTGACACGCCGGGCCTGACCGCCTGCTGTCCGGCTCGCTGCATTTCCACACCCCCAAAGGCCGTGACATGGACATTGATCCCCTTGAGACCGTGACATCATCAGACCCGCAGGAAGGTGACTCCCGGGGATACCGCTTGCTGAACCAGTGCGTGGCCATCACGGTTGCGTTGCTGGCAACCTTCATGGGCATCTGCAAGGTCAAAGACGACAACATCGTGCAGGCGATGCAGCAGGCCCAGGCCAACAAGCTGGACCACTGGAACTTCTACCAGGCACGCAACATCCGCGAAGAAGTCGCCAAGGGCACGCTGCTCCAGTTACGCCTGGCCGCGCCCTCCCAGGCCGCGGCAGAACAAGCCAACTACCAGAAGGCGATTGCGCAGTACGAACAGATCGCCGCAGATCAGGCCAAAAAGAAAGAAGAGCTCAAGGCCCAGGCCGAGCAGGACCAGAAGGACTACGACGCCGCGAACTTCCGCGACGACCAGTTCGATCTGGCCGACGCGCTGCTGGCCATTGCCATCTCACTGCTGGCCGTGACAGCGCTCACGCACTTCTGGTGGATGTACTTTGTGGCACTGGTGCCCACCGGCTTTGGTGTACTGATGGGGCTGGCCGGGCTGGTGGGCTGGGGCATTCACCCGACGGCGCTGATCCAGTTGCTGTCGTGACGGGCGACTGGAGTCCCCTTCTCCTCAAGCCCGGTGCCCTTCAGGCCTTTTGCGCCGCTGTACGTTCCAGATTCGATGCCAGCAGGCGCTTGAAGATTGCTCAGCGCCAGGATGTAGCTTTGCAGTTGCCCACGCGCAAGGCACGTCAAGCAGCTCGCACAGATCGAGGAAGTGACTTTGTGCACCCTGCTCTTCATTGAGGTAAAAGGCCGGGCCTCCGGGGCCCCATTTCGAGATGAAGGTTTGGGGGGTCATGTTTTCAGTAACCGTGTAGCGCAAAGTCTAGGGCGCGGAACAGGCCTGCTGCGTCCCCTCGCAGGCTGGCTATCGGGCTGCGCAGGTCTTGTGCAGGGTACGAGACGATGCTCAGCGTGTCGAAAACAAGGGTTTCGCCCTGAACCTGCAACTGCGGGTAGAGGCGGTTATCGGTGGTGTCCAGTTTTTTGCGCAGCAGGGGCACGGTCAGACGCATGTCGGATCGGGACACCCAGGAGCTTTGCACATCGACGACATAGGGCGTGAGGTCGCGCCACTCCTCCACCGGATGGCGGTACACGTCAAACTGCGCCATCAGTTTTTGCTCGCAGCATCGGCCAGGGCGGCCTGCTTTTTACGCCATTCGTGAATGCGCCAGCCCATGCTGCCTGTTTGCTCATAGTGCTGATTCATGCTGTCGATGACGCCCTGATTTTCAGACTCCCACTGCCGGGCAAGGCGTTCTGTCTCTTCAGGGTTGCGCTCTTGCGCGGACTTGCGCGCGGCCAGTCTTTCCGGGGTCAACCAGCCGTCACCAACACGATAGGCCGCAGCTTCTTCCTGCACCTTTTGGGCTACGGGTTCTGGTGATGTCGCAAAGGGTGCACCCTTGACGGTGGGCACCACTTTGACCGGCACAAGCTCAACCCGGCCGTCCGGATAAAACACCATGTCGAACAGCTGACCTGCAAACTTTTTACCCAGCGATATCTGGCCGCTGGCGCCGACTTCCTTGAGCATGACAACCCCTGTCAATTTTTCATGCCATCATGCCGCATGAAAACAGGTGCGTCAAGACTCGTCTGGACATACGGGACTTGCGCTTTTGGTGGAACCCGCGATGCATCTGCATCGCGGACTCTCAGGCTCAACGCTTGAGCAAAACTTTCAGCACGTTCTGCACACGGCGGGCGTTGCCGGCATCAAACGGGCCCGCCAAAACCTGAGCGGCGTCTTCCCCCCAGGTCTCTGTGGGTGCGGGTGCGTTGCGCCTGGTCAGCAGTTGCAACTGCAGCATGCGGCGCGCGCTGATGTGCTCTGCCGGTGTGGGCAAATCTGCCGCAATTTCCATGCGCAGCAGGGCCTCCGACGCATCCTTGCCCACTGGTGAGCTGACGGCCTGAACCCAGCGGCTGCGGACCGCTGGCGTGACCTGCTTGCCCAACTCCTGAGCGCCTGGCAATTGCGCGGGGTCACGTTTTTCCCATGCCGTGAGGAGGTGGGTGAGCACCTCGCCGTGTGCCTGCATCGCGAGCTTTTTCAGCGCCAGGTTGGCGGCCTCAAAGGCCTCGCGCTGGGCGCGGAAAGCGGCATCACCGAGACGCGGGCCTCGCTCCTCAAACGCCGGGCGATCGCTGCGCGGACCGCGGTCGTCACGCCCACCGCGTCCTTCGCGCTCGGGGCGGTACGGTTCGAACTTGTTGTCGGTGCTGCTGCGCGGGCCACCGGGCTTGCCGCCGGGACGGGCGTCCTTGCGGTCACCGAACTTGCCGCCACGGCCAGCAGCCGCAGGCTCAGCCTTGCGCATGCCGGGTCGGTCGTCACCACGCATGGCCACCACAGGCTTCGCGGGCTTGGGAGCTACGACAGCAGCAGGCGGCGCGGCCTCAACACTGGTACCAGCATCAGTTCCGGTGTCACCTTCAGGCGCGGGTTCGACAGGCTCTGCAGCGGGTTCAGCAGACGACTCGTCTGCTGGCGCTGCTGCAGATTCAATCACGGCAGGTACAGCGTCTGCCTCGGCGGGCTGTTGAGCCGCCTCTTCGGCCTGCGGAGTCTCCCCAGCCTCAGTGGCGACTTTGGCTGGCGCAGCAAGTGCCGGTGCCGATACGGGCACAGGTACCTTGCCCTGCACAATCGCCTCCAACGCCTTGGCGGCGGCATGAATCTGCTGCGCATCACCAGCGGCTGTGGCAGCAGCCACAGCCTTGGACGCGTCCAGCACCATGCGGTCGTACTCACCCAGGGCCGCCGCGGCTTTCTCACGCTCGGCGGTCTTGCGCTGGAAGGCGTCGTCGATGGGCTTGCGGAACGCGTCCCACATCTTCTGTTCCTGCTTGCGCTCAATCGGCACGGCCTGCGCCTCGTGCTGCCAGCGCTGCTGCAGTGACTTCACCGCATCAATGCGCAGCATGGGCTCGGCGCCCAGAACCTGCGCCTCTTCGATCATGGCTTTGCGGTGTGCAGTGCTCTCCTGGCGTGCAGCTGTCAGCGGGGCATCGGCGGCGTCCATGGCGGCCTTCCACTGCGGCTGGATTTCAGCGAAGGCTTTCTCGCCGAGGTGGCCCGCTTCGCGCCACTTCTCCACGAAGCCGTTGAGGCTGCGGATGTGGTGCTTCCAGTCGGTGTTCGTCTTGTGGGCTTCGGCCCAGGCCAGGACCTCGTCAATCAGCGCGCGGCGCTCGGCCTTGACAGCTTCGCTCTGCTCCTTGACCTTCTCCAGCCAGGCTTCAACCACCTTGTGCGCCTCATTGCAGGCGTCGTCGAAACGCTTCCACAGCGCATGGTTGGGCGTGCCGCCCTGGTCACTGGTTTTCCACTGCTCGCGCATGGCGCGCAGCGCTTCCTGCTGCTTGCGGCCGCCCAGTGGCTTGGCCACCAGTGCCTCGGCCTTGCCCACCAGCTCTTCGCGGATCTGGTCGGCACGCCAGCGCTGCCAGCCTTCGAGTTCACCCGCCGCCGTGAGGGCGGCATGGGCAGCGGCCTCCAGCTTGCTGTCGATGTGGCGGATGTTTTCCTTCAGTGCCTGGCGCAGCTCGGCCGCCACCTTGGGGGTGGACTTGCCATGGCCTTCGGTCACTTCGTGTTCGAGTTTGGCGAGTGCTGCCTGGACCGCAGCTGCCGCTTTCTCACGCATGTCCTTGAGCGTGGCCGGATCCATGCGGGCCTTGGGCGCACGGGCCGATGGTTCGCCCTCCGCCGGTGCCACACCGCGCGCCACGCGCAGCTCGTCAGCCCACACCGGGACTGCTGGCAAAGGTGCGGCGGTGTCTTCGGCAGCCTTGACGGCCAATGCCAGGGCGCCCTGGAAGGCCTCCCACACGGCCAGCAACTGGGCGCGTGAAGCGTCGAGCAATGGCGGGAACTTGGCGTCCACACTGGCCCAGTTGGCGTCTGCCGTCACTTCATCGGCCTGCGCCTGCCAATGCGTCACATCTGAGCGCAAGGTCTCGAGGGCGCCCTCAGCCTCGCGCCAGGGCTTGATGGACAGCACTTCAATGCGTTGGGCGATCAGTACGGCGGCCTCACGCTGCACCTGCGTGCGGTGCTGCAGGTCTTCGATGGTTTTGACACGCTCGGCCAGCTGGACCTTCAGGCCTGCCAGTGGTTCACGCGACAGCGGCGCACCCGCCTTGGCGGCATCCCGCTGCCAGGCCAGCGCATCGGCCAGATTCAGTTTGGACAAGGCCAGCAAGGCATGGGCCTTTTCAGCCCATTCGGCCGCCACGGCTTCCTGACCTTTGCTGCGCTTGAGCTCGTCGAGCTTTTCCTTCAATGGCTTGGCGGCACCCTTGTCGCGATTGGCCAGATCCTTGTACACCTCGGCCATCTGTTCGGCGCTGGGTTCGGTGGTCAGCCACTGGCGAATGCGTGCGGCGCGCTCACCCGACGTCGGGGCCGAGAATGCGCCGCCCGTCATGCCGTCCAGCGGATGCGCATCAGCGCCTTTGGCTCCACCGGGTTTGGTGGCAGGCGCTGGAGAGGTATCGGCTTTGGAGGATTTGGACATGGGGAAACGCAGCATAAAAAGTGAAAATCAATCGGAACGGGAACAGTCAAAAGCTCTTGACCGCGCCGGCGCTTGAAGCGCCAGTGCGGTCTGACTGCCAGGAGGCAGGCAAACGGTCAGTGACTGTCTTGGGGAACAAGGGCGAAGCCCCGGTGCCTGACCAATCAGGCAATTGCCCTATTTTCGCTGTTTTTAGGGCATCGCCAAATTGAGCTCGGCGCGGGGCGTCCATTTGGCCTCGGGCGGCACGGCTTTGGCCGCGCCAAGAAAGAGCCGTGCCGGTGGCAACTCCCGCCCGGCGAGGTAGTCTTTCACCGCCACGCCTCGCTGCACCGCGAGCTCGCGCATGGCATCGTCATTCACGGTGATGCTGGCCATCAGCAGTTTTTCCATTTCGGGCACCGGCAGGTCTTTGGCCAGGCCGATCAGGTTGCGCGGCTTCGGCATGTCGGCACGCTTGTAGACCTCCTTGAGCAGCGCGGGGTATTCATCAGCACTGACCGTCACCACAACCGAGGTCGTTCCGCCCTCCTTCACCGTGCTGCGGCGCTTCTCGGCACGCACCAGGGCGTCCAGCCGTTCGCGCTTGAAGCCCTCACGTTCGACCTCCACGCTGCTGGTACCCACCACGGTGAGTTGCAGGGAGGGACGATCCAGCAGGGCCTTGGCCACCTTGTCCAGCCCCGCTTTCGCCTCGGCCGACAACTGCGCACTGCCTGCCGTGAAAGACACGATGCTGAGCTCATCGCCGCCCCCACCAAACGCGCCGGCCAGCAGGCTGAACGGTGCGGTGATGGCCTTGACAATCACATTGATGATGACCTTGATGATGATGGGCCCCAGACTGAACTGCGGGTCGTTGAGTGACCCGCTGATCGGCAGGTCGATATCAATGACGCCGTTGCGATCCGCCAGCAGCGCCACGGCCAGCTTCACCGGCAGGCTGCCGGGGGCACCCTCGACCTTGTCCCCAAAGGCCAGCTGGTTCAGGATGACCTTGTTGGTGGCGGTGAGTTGTCCGTCAGGTTTGACGAGGTAGCCGACATCCACGCTGAGCTTGCCGCGGTTGATGCCATAGCCCGCATATTTCACCGAATACGGCGACAGCGGCGGCAACTCCAGATCGCGCACCTTGCCCTTGATGTCCAGCGCCAGGGGCTTGGCCAGCGGATTGAGCTTGCCCAGAATCTCGAGCGAGGCAGTTCCTTCGGCACGGCCCCGCAACTCCAGATCGGCCATCTCTGGGGGCGCCGCAGCCGCACCTTTGGCCGCGGGCACGGAAGAGAAGGCACTGAGCTTGCCGGTGAGGTCACTGAGGTCTGCCGAGTAATTCGGTTTGACAAAGCGGTCCGAGAACAGCACCTTGCCGTTGATGAGGCTCATCGGGCCGAAACGGATCACCGGCTCAGGGCCGCTGCTCGTCGCCACAGGAACCGGCACAGCGGCGGAAGCAGGAGCAGCAGCAGATGCACTGGCGGTTGCGGCCACCGACGGCTCCGCCGGCTTTTTGACCAGATCCTGCAGATTGATGCGGCCATCGGGCAGCACGATCACGCGGGCAAAAAAGTCGGTGAGCACAGTCTCCCTGACCCCCACCAACGTGGCTTTGGCGGGCTCCACCGCAACGTCCACGCCGCGCAGGTTGAGGGCCTTCCAGGCCAGCAGGTCTTCACTGGGCGCCAGGGTGTTGGCCCGAAATTCTTCCAGCGAGACGTTGCCCGCCACACGGGCCTGCGGACCCTGGGGGGTTTGCCGATAGCTCACTTTGCCCTTGAAACTTGCATCAGCGCGAAGCAGTTCAATGTTCACCGCGTCTGCAAAATAGGGCTCAAAGGCCTGCACCGGCAGGCGGTCCACCTGGAGCTGCCCCTGCGCCTGAATCGGCAGCAGGCCCACGCTGCCGTTGAAATCCACCTTGCCGGGCTCAAACCGGCCCGACGCCAGGCGCAGCGAGGCCACCAGCGGCATGGGCTTGGCGGCCTGTGCCTGACGGCCTGGTCTGTCGTCCAGCACCAGCGACCCCAGGCGGGCCTGCACGGCACTGAGCTCGAAGGCGACAGGCTTGCTGCCAGACTTGTCGGAAAACGACATCGCGCCCCCCTGCAGTTGCACATCGCTGATTGTCACGGCCCAGCTTGGCGCAGCGGCGCGGGTCGCTTCGGTGGTTTTGGGCGGCGGCGGGACGGCAGGCGCTGCGGCCATGCCACCGGCCGGTTGCGCGACCAGCCAGCGCTCATACATCCAGCGTTTGTCGGCCCCTCTGGCCACCACGGCACGCGGCTGGGTGAGCTGCAGCGATGCGGCCTTGAAGGTTTGTCCGCCCACATCCACCTCGGCCTGCGTCAACTCGACGCGCTTGACCGACACCACCGACGTTTTGCCTTCGGCCAGCTGAACATCGCCCAGCGCGACTTGCGGTGCGGTGAGCGTCAACTGTTGCGGTTTATCCGCGCGGGCGGCCTGCCAGTTCACGCCCAGTTCAGCGTCAAGCCGCCCATTGAGCGCCGGCAACAGGAACTGCCCCACATATTTGGCGGCCATGTTCAAGGGCCAGGCCGCCAGCATGGCCGTGGCCTCGGCCGACTGGTCGGTGGCCGTGCCGCGAAAGCTCAGCCGTGCCGGCGGCGTGGATGACGGGTCGGTTGCGGCAGCCGCCTGATTCCCGGTTTTGGAGGTGGCTTTGCCCCCAGCCAGGTCCGCCGGCTTGACCGAGGGCACCGTCGCAGAAGACGGCTCCAGGCTGGCCGAGCCGTCAAACTGCAAGGGCGCATTGGCCGCAAACGGATAGACCAGGGCAGACGCGTTGAGCGCCACGTCAGCCAGACGGATGGTGGCCGGGGCCGCCAGGGTTTCGTCGCGCCAGTTCACCTGCCCGCCCCGCACGGTCAAGCTGGCCATCTGCACACGCCAGGGCTGGGTCGTCGTCCTGGCAGTCGCAACCGGCGCATCCCCAGAGTGCGGCAGCACATTGAGTCGCCCCGCCCGGTTGCGGCGAAGCTGAATCACCGGCTGGCCGAGTTCCACCGCAGACAGCTTGACCCGCTGCTCCAGCGGCCTCACGTCGTCCATGACGATGTGCAGGCGTTCGAAGCTGAGCAGGTCATGTGTGGCCGCGTTGCCCGCAGAAGCAGTTACACCCCCATCCCGCTTCAGCAATGGACGCGGCACGGTCTTCCTTTTCGATCTGTTGACCGCTTTTGCCTCCACCGCACCGGAATCCTCAGTCGGCAGGGCGTCCAGAATCCGCACCTTGTTGGCGGTGACCGTGCCCGAAACGCGTACCACCGTACCCGGGGTCTGCTCGAAAGCCACCTTCACCTCGGCGTTCAAGACCGCACTTTGCAGCCGTACCGGCAAACTCGCGGGCCAGTAGCCGAGGTAGGGCGTCAAATCAAAACCCTGGAGGCTGAGGCTGGCATCGGTCTTGTGCGTCTGGGCGAAGGGCGTACCGACCGCAGCCGTGTCAAAGCTGCTGCCGTTGAGCTTGAAGGCCAGATGGGGCGTGGTTTTGACCTCGCGCTGTGACGACAGGTTGCTCAGGAAGGGCAGCGACAGGTTCAGCGCCCGCACCGTGTGCGTCTTGCCCACTGGCAGATCGGTGAAGTCGAGCTGGCCGCCCCGCAGCACCACGTTATAGAGCGCAAAGCGCGGCGCCTCGGTGGCCGGCTCACCGGGCGATGCAGCCAGGCGCGCCAGCACATCATCGATGTCATAGCGCCCCTCCGCCAGCCGGCTGAGCGAGATCACCGGCGCATCCACTTCAACCGCGTCCACCACCGGTGCCAGCCGCAGCAGGGACTCCAGCTCACCATCTATATAGATGCGCCTGATCTGCACCTGGGGAACATCAGCGGCTTCAGCCACCCCTTTCGCCTTGAAGATGGTCAGGTCCGTGAGCGTCATCTCCAGCGACCAGGGCTTGAAGTCAATGGCCCCCACGGTGACCCGACGCCCCAGTTTGTCAGAGGCGATCTTCTCGATCTGCGACTTCACCACGGGGGGTACAGCTGCCCAGGCCAGCGCCCACAGCAGCAAAAGACTGCCGACAGCCCAGGCAGCACGGCGCCGCCAGAGTGGCGAACGGGCAAGGGTATGGGCCTGCAGCGGGAGACTTTTGGCGGTGGCGCGCCAGTCGGTGGTGCGCAGGCGGATCGCCAGGGAGCGGATGTCAATCTTGGGCATGGTCCCCGAGTTTTTAACGCCAGCGCGAATCGGTCAATGAGAACCGTTGAAAGACCCCGCGCAGCCCTTGCAACCCGACACCGCCCACACCCTGGCCCGCACCTCAGCCCGCATGGATCAGGACTGGAAATTAACCCCGGAAATAAAAAACCCCGGTCAGCTGTACCGACCGGGGTTGACGGCGGGCGTGATGCTCATGCCGTCGGGCTTCGCAAGGGAGAGCGTTATCGTCTCACGGTGCGTTGGAAGCAAGTGATTGCTTCCAGTTTTCCCGGGGTTGGTTACCCGGGGGATGCCTGAATCGCTCAGGCACCTGCAGGTTAAACCTGCTGACCATGAAGTGCAAGCGCATCTTTTCAATCACTGGCGGGAGTGTGATTGCTGTTCTCATGGATACATCTTTTGCGAGCACCTGGACTCCACTGGGGATAGGCGGACGCACGCCCATCCGTTAGGCTCAAGCAGCCCTGAGGCGCCAGCCCCAACGGGAGAGCCAGAGCAGGGGCGCTAGTCCACGATATTCAGACCGGGACACCGGGAATCGTTGGAGGGACATTGGAAATTGTCCTGCAAGGAGTCAGGAAAACCGCTGATTCTGGCTTTTGGAGTGGTCGACTTAAGCTGGCAAGTTGCCTGAATAAGGCCTCGTAAGTGCCTTGTTTCAGGCGATTTTGCGATGAATGCAGCCTTTTTTGATCTCAATTAAGATATATAAAATACGTTCTTTATTATTGACAGGTTATTAGAGCAACCCATAGAATCCGCGCAGTTCCCAAAACTTAGGGACAACCCGAATCCGCTGCCCTCTTCACAGACGAAGCTGGCAACGTCAAACCGCAGGGTCCACACCCACTGGCCATCGCTCGATGGCTCCGGTTTGATGGCGACCCAATCAAGCTTGCCCGGCCCCTCAGGCCTGCAGGCGTAGAAAGGAGTGCTATGACAGCGCTAGGAAAATTCGACTCCGGTCTGAATGTCAAAGCGCACATGAACAATGTGCGCAGCAGTGTTTCGAACATTGCCAGTGACATCGGCCAGGGCTTTTTCGAGATCACCCACAACAGCTTTGCCCTTCTGGGCCTGGCCGTCGTGTTTGCGGTGATCACCCTGACTGCCCGGCCTGACCTGCGTCAAGCCGGTGAACTCAAGCTCATGACCTGGCTGCAGGAACGGCAGGACGAAGCCGTCGGTTTTATCGAGCCGACCGCCATTGAGCGTGCCACAGCGTCCAATCCCAAGGACTTGCCTGCGCAACAGGCCGCTGTCGCCTACTGGCTGAGCAAGAAATACGGCGTAGCGCCGGAGCCGCTGAGCGTGCTGGTGTCCGAAGCCTTCGAGATCGGTGCAAAAGCCAAGCTCGACCCGACGCTGATTCTGGCCATCATGGCCATCGAATCAGGCTTCAATCCGTTCGCGCAGAGCCCGGTGGGTGCGCAGGGCCTGATGCAGGTCATGACCAAGATCCACCACGACAAGTACGACAACTTTGGCGGCAAACTGGCTGCGTTCGACCCGGTCACCAACCTGCGCGTTGGCGTCAAGGTGCTGCAGGAATGCATCAGCCGCGCGGGCTCCATTGAAGGTGGCCTGAAGTACTACGTGGGCGCCGCCAACATGGACGACGACGGCGGATATGCCGGCAAGGTCATGGCCGAGCACGCCAGGCTGCTGGCTGTGGTCGGTGCCAAGCGCCCTTCCCCGTTCTTCAACTCGCCAGGGGGCGTGCGCACCATTCCTGCGTCCCTGCCCGCCAAACCAGATACAGCAGAACCTGCCGACAAGGCGTCCGAGAAGGTCGCATTGCTCAGCCGCTCCTGAGACGCTGCCCTCCGCCAGGAAAACCGGCACACAGCCCGTGCGCCGGTTTTTTTCATTGAGCGGCCCACCCGGCCGTCGAGCCACAGCCAAAACGCCCCTCAGTTACACTAGACCGGTGCGCAACTGGCGATAGGCTGGCGGTTTTTGACCAACCGACTGGCTGACGTGGGACACCACTGGGAAGCGCACCGCTGAAAGCCGATGGGCCCAAGCGTTCAGCCGTTCGCCTGGGCAGCCCTTGCTTTCTCTGGTCATGATGACCAGGGAACAAGGATACAAGTCTTGAAGGACTGCCATGTACCACCGCAACATTCTGGTCGAACAGACCGACCCCGAAATCTTTGCTGCCATCCAGGCTGAAAATGCCCGGCAGGAGCATCACATCGAGCTGATCGCCAGCGAGAACTACGCCTCGCCGGCCGTCATGGCGGCCCAAGGCTCGCAGCTCACCAACAAATACGCTGAAGGCTATCCCGGCCGCCGCTACTACGGTGGTTGTGAGCATGTGGACGTGGCCGAGCAGCTCGCCATCGACCGCATCAAGACCATTTTTGGCGCTGACGCGGCCAATGTGCAGCCGCATTGCGGCGCCTCGGCCAACGAGGCCGTGTTCCTGGCCTTCCTCAAGCCTGGCGACACCATCATGGGCATGAGCCTGGCCGAAGGCGGCCACCTCACGCACGGCATGGCGCTCAACATCAGCGGCAAGTGGTTCAACGTGGTTTCTTACGGCCTCAATGCCAAGGAAGAAATCGACTACGACGCCATGGAGCGAAAGGCGCACGAGACCAAGCCCAAGCTCATCATTGCCGGTGCCTCGGCGTACAGCCTGCACATCGACTTCGCCCGCTTCGCCAAGGTGGCTAAAGACGTTGGCGCCATCTTCATGGTGGACATGGCCCACTACGCCGGCCTGATTGCCGCTGGCGTGTACCCCAACCCGGTGCCGCATGCCGATGTGGTGACGTCCACCACGCACAAGAGCCTGCGCGGCCCGCGCGGCGGCATCATCCTGATGAAGGCCGCGCACGAAAAGGCCATCAACAGCGCCATCTTCCCTGGCCTGCAAGGCGGCCCGCTGATGCACGTGATCGCAGCCAAGGCGGTGGCGTTCAAGGAAGCCATGTCGCCGGACTTCAAGACCTACCAGCAGCAGGTGGTCAAGAATGCCCAGATCGTGGCAGACACGCTGACGCAGCGCGGTTTGCGCATCGTCAGTGGCCGCACCGAGAGCCATGTCATGCTGGTGGACCTGCGTGCCAAAGGCATCACCGGCAAGGAAGCCGAGGCGGTCCTGGGCAGCGCCCACATGACGATCAACAAGAACGCCATTCCGAACGACCCGGAAAAACCGATGGTGACCAGCGGCGTGCGCATCGGCACCCCGGCCATGACGACGCGCGGCTTCAAGGACGAGGAAGCACGCCTTACCGCCAACCTGATTGCCGACGTGCTGGACAACCCTCGCGACGCGGCAAACATCGACGCCGTGCGCGCCAAGGTCAATGCCTTGACCGCCCGGTTTCCGGTTTACAAGTGATCACCCCCCTGAGGCGCTGCGCGCCCCGGCGCCGATTGCCAGAGGCAATGGTTCTTCGGGCTGTCCAAGCCTGCGCAGGCATGCCTGGAGCCGCAGCCCTCAGCCCCCTGAACGCCATCCTTCGGTGGCAGGGGGGACGCACCCAGTGGTCCGGCAAAGCCGGTTCCACGGGCGCCCCTGATAGGGTCCAGGCTTTCACACTTGAAAGCTCGCAGCCATGAAGTGCCCCTTCTGCGGCAATCTGGAAACCCAGGTCGTGGAGACGCGGGTGTCAGAAGACGCGGACTTCATCCGCCGCCGCCGGCAATGCGGTGCGTGTGAAAAGCGCTTTACAACCTACGAGCGCCCTGACGTCAACTTTCCCGCCATCGTCAAGAAAGACGGCCGGCGCATCGAATACAAACGCAGCAAGATTCTGGGCTCCATGACCCTGGCCCTGCGCAAGCGCCCGGTCAGTACGGAACAGGTTGACTCCGCCATTGAACGCATCGAGGAAAAGCTGTTGAACCTGGGGCTGCGCGAGGTGGCGTCCAACCGCCTGGGCGAGCTGGTGATGCGCGAACTCAAGAAGCTCGACAAGGTGGCCTACATCCGCTTTGCCAGCGTGTACCGCAGCTTCGAAGACATTGACGAGTTCAAGACGCTGGTGGACGAAGTCAGGCGCTAGGCCTGTCGATACGGACTGCCCCGCCCGTGCACGTCAGGCGCAACGCTCCACGGTCAGTTTGCTGGTTCGGACACGGCCCGTGTTGCTGAGCACGAGTTGACGGGCCTCTACCGGCAGCTGCGATGGCGTACAGACCGTGAAAGTCCCGGCCTGGAAGGCACCCGACGTGTGGCGCGCCATGCCCATGCCGGTATAGGACACATAGGTGGCAACTGTGCTGTTGCCCGTCAGCAAAACTTGCGATGAAGAGCCTTGCTCCCGAAGCAGCAACTCCTCGCCAGGGTCCAGATTGGCGTTGTTGTTGGTGTCGTGGAAAACGATCCACCCGTCCTGCCAGCCACCGGAAGTGCTGCAGTGCAGGCCCGTGGAAGACCTGCAGACCACAACCCTTGAATTGCGCTTGATCGCTTCGTTGCGCGCCAGTTGAAGGCCACTCAGCAGCGTGTTGGTGCTCGTCGTCAGCCGAAACGAGTCGGTCAGCCTGCCCATCGCAGGCGCTGCAATCGCCTGCATCGTGAACACCAGTGCAAGCACCACCAACACTTCGACCAGCGTCACGCCTCCCAAGCGGGACCGCTTGTACCTCCCCATCGGGCCTCCCTGTTTTTATCCCTCGGCGTTGATGACCGCCCTTATGCCGGGCTTTGTCACCAATGCGACAGATCGTATCGGGTGCCTTGGCAAACGACATCCTCCAATCGGAGGATGTGTTGCCCTTTTTCAGAGGGGAATAAAAACAGTGCGTTGACGCGCTCGGCCAAGGGCCTGCTGAGCAGGCGCTTAATCCAGGTGCTTACTTCTTGTACCAGTAGGTACGGCGGATATTCTTCGGAACAGCTTTCGTCGGCGCGCAGGCACCCAGCGCAGAATTGCAGTCACCACCGCCACTGCCGCCACTGCCACTGGTGCCATTGCCGCTGCTGCCGCCATTCACGCTGCCGCCAGTACCACCACCACAACCCACGCAGAACTCCTTCTTGATGGGGCCCTTGGAAGTGTTGATGGTCACAATGCCCGCAGTAGGCGTGGGCGGCAAACCGCCACCGTCATAGATGGTGAAGTCATACCCACCCGTGAACGGGTTCAAGGCATAGCCTTTGGCCTGCCCCAGATTGCTGGTACACGACGTGGCACTGGGTGGTGTGGGCTTGTTGGTTCCAAAGAAGGTGGTGCCCTTCACCGTGACAGAACCGTTCACCGATTTCTCACCCGTGTCATAGGTCGTGTAATACCCTTTCAGCGTCCCGTTGTAGGTCGCCGACGACGCATTGAACAACGTCGCCTCGGTGATCGTGGTCCCGGTCGATGCGTCCTTGCCCGTGACGGTGTCCTTGAGCACGTAGAACCGATTGGTCACGTTGTACGACGAACCTGTGGCGGTATTTTTGAGCGGATGCTCGCGATCGCCTGATCCCAGCATGACCACGTCATATGACGAGGTGCCGCCTGTGACACCCACCTGAATCACACTGGGCGGGAAAAAGAACTTGCGCGGCGTGGTACCACTGGCGCAGGTGCCCGTGGCGCATCCCAACGCCGCCAATTTGGTGACTTGCCACTTGTTGGGGGTGTTGCCACCCGTCGGTTCAAGGTCAACACGCCACACATTTCCGCCCACATCTGCCGCATACAGACGATCGGTCTTGCCGTCATTGTCGCGATCAACAAAACTGATGTCGCTGGGAATAGCCCAGTTCATGCCTGACACACCGCATGAGGCCTGGGTCGTCGAACCGGTGCACGATGACGAGCCCGAGGTGTAGCTGGCGCTCCAGACTTTGACGCCCGTGACGGCATCCAGAACAAAAATGCCGCGTCCCATGGTGCCGGAAGTAGGAGGCTCTGTATCTTCGGCCACGTCGTAGCCCGCGCCAAACACCACCACGGGATTGGCGTAGCCGTTGACCAATGTCACCCGTGGACGGGACCATGTCTGACCCAATTCTTCAAATCCGGCATCTCCAGCACTGATCTTCCAGAGAAACTGGGGAGAGCTCGGATTGGAAACATCGATGGCGTACATGAATTCGCCGCCCCTGCGCATGGTCACGTAGAGGTAGGCCTTATCGATGGTTCCATCGGTCTTGAGCTTCTGGTACAGACCGGCAGAGCCATCCACAAAATAATCTTTGGGCTGGGCAGTTGTCAGCGCGGTATTCGGCAGCTTCAGCTCTGGGCTGTTGATACGCTGACGGTTCAACATGCTGAAATGATCGGGAAATACCATACTCCAGACCTCGCCGCCAGGTGCCACCGTACCGATGGACGCCGTCTGGCTGCCATTCACGGCACGGAATGTACCGTCGTTGGCACCGTAATAAACCACCAGTCCGCGACTGTCGCCGTAATTGACGACCACGGGACGCGAGTGCAGCACATCACCATGGATGGATGGGCGCACGGTGACCGACCCGCCAGGCCCGAGTTCATCGCCAAAATTATCGTGCCCTCGCACCCATTTGATGAGCGTGTCCTTGTCCGGTGCGGTCGAGCCACTGTAGGCCTGCATGTTGAGGCCTGTTGCCGGGGTCGTTGGTGTCCGGGTCACAGGTCCAAACGTGGCCGTCGTGCAATTGGCCACGGTACAGGTCAATGTCCAGCCGCCAACATAGGCCGACTCGTTGGCAAAGGCACTTCCATTGACCGAGATGTTGACCGACTTGGTTGCACCGATCACATTGCCAAAAAGATTGGCAGTCAGCCCTGTCACCGTGGCCGTGGTATCCACACGCGTGATACTGCCGGCAGCGACATTCACCGTGCTGGCCGAACCTGGCGAAGCCGTGATCGTCCCGCTGATCGACGTGCTGGGAGACACCGTGATCGGGTAGCTGAAAGTGGTGCAACTGGCATTGGAGCAGGTAATGGTCACATTGCTGGCCACATACTGCGTTTCATTGATCGTTGTTCCAGTTTTGACACTGATATTCACGGTTTTTGTCGCGTTGAGCAGATTGCCAAACGCGTTGGCCGGTGCGCCTGTCGCCACAGCAGTCGCTGCCGTCGTGGTCGCCGCGCGTGTGAGTGTCGACAACACGACAGGCGTTGCCGACGGCGCCGCCGACGCGCCCGCGCAGGGTGATGCACAACTTGCGGGATTGCCGGTCACACCGGAGAAAGTGAATGTCGTCGATGTCAGGACCGTCACCACCTGGCTGCCGTTGTACTTGCTGCTGTTGGTACCCGCAATTGTGACGGTCTGGCCCGTGTGGAATCCATGGGCTGCACTTGTTTTGACAGTTGCTGTACCGGCGAGGGCAATCACAGATGTGACGCTGACGCTATACGGACTGACAACTGCCTGATAGATGTTACTGGCCGTGGCCGTGGGGTAAATCGGGACGGAATACGTAAAACAGGTCGCCGCAGGACAAGCCACCGTGTTGGGCAGCGCAATCGTCCAGTTACCCGTGTACGAACTCGGCGTTACCCCTGAAATGGTGACGGAAGTACCAGCCGTAAAGCTGTGTCCACCCGTCATCACAGTGACGGTTTCGCTGTTGTTGCCACCCGTGGTACTGGTGCTGCGTGTCAACGATGTCACAGACACGGAGCTTGCACCCACAGCAGACACCGTGTACCCGCCCTGCGAAGGCGTGGTCGGATACGCCGGGATGCCCGTGATGGTGAAAGTGGTTGCGCTGGTGACCGTGACAGCTTGCGTCACGTTGTATTCAGCCTGCTCCGCGTTGCTGATCGTGACAACGGTGCCGGTGCTGAAACCATGGTTACCGGCAGTCGTGACAACCGCCGTGCTTCCGCTTCGAACGATGGAAGTGATCTTGGCGGTGCTGGAAGAGCCAAAGGCAGACGACGCAATACCGGTATTGCCAGTAGAAAACGCATTGCTGCTGTCGCTGAGTGAAGCGTTACACGCCGTCCCACTGGGGCAATAGGTGTAGATGCGCCGCGGGTTGGACGTCGAGCCTGCTGTCGCCGCAAAGTCAGCCACCAGATTCTCGATGCGCAATCGCTGGGCGTTACCACCCTTTTCCACAAGTTCACCATCTGGTGAGTCGTAGCCCAGTCCAGAACCACGCGGGTCATTGGCGAAAAACCCCCCCGTCGAGTCAGGCGCCTTGGTGATGTCTTTGGCCGTCCAGTAGCTGACGGCACTGGGCGTGATGAAGCCCGTACCTGCAGAGCTGATGGCCGCGTTGCCATTGGCATCACCCAGTTTCAGGGTTGCGGTGTTCGGGTCCTGAACGATGGGATCCAGATACTCCAGAATGAACTGGTACTGCTTGAGGTTGCCCAGCCAGCGCGGGTTGGCGCTCGCATCAGGGCGGAACATGCCCAGAAAAATCTGGTTCAGGTAAGTGCCCTGGGCGTTCACGCTGACGGGCAAACTGGCAGAAGAGAACACGCTGTTGACAGCCTGCACTTCATTGAGAATTTTCAGGATGGCCGTTGAAATTTCGTCGTAAGTCGAGGTGGCAAAGTATTTGCCTCCGCCGTATTTAGCCATGCTGGTCAGCAATGCGGGGAAATCAGGCTTGCAGCTGTTGCCCAGCAATCCCACCGTGTAAGTGATGATGCCCTGGTTTCCAGCGTAGCCACCATAGAGGTCTGTCTGGTACATGTAGCGCGCCCACTCGTCGGCATACAGTCCCGAAGAGTCCGTGTGGTTGCCCATCGAGTAGGTTCCGCAGCTGAAAGAACTGGTGCCGTAAGAGCCCGACGGAATGGTGATGTTCGCGAGCTGAGCGCTGGTCACGCCTGGTGCAGCTGTCAAAGCGTCCTTGGGACTGGCACTTCCACCGTCACCAGGAGTGCCAGCAGTGGTAAACGAGTTGCCAATGAAAATGACAAAGTTCTTCTGGCAACCTGCTGGTGGCTTGACACCTGCATAAGACCGCCCGGACAAGCCGGTGCTGCCGTAGTAATAGGCCCATGCCTCCTGCATGGTGGCAGCCGTGGCCTCGCCATTGGCCTTGATGTAACCGTCACCCGACCCACCGGTGGTTTTCCACGTCTTGATCCAGGCCAGAAAGTTGGACTTGGCGGTGCCGGACATCAATGCCAGCGGCTGCACGAGGCAGCCACCGTTGGAGCCACCACAGTTGGCGTTGTTGATGTCGCGGATGTTGCCCGCGTTGTAGACCATCAAGCCGATGTTGACAGTGCCCGCAGGCAGTGCAGAAATGACGTTGTAGATGGCGCACTGCTCAATGCCGCCGGCTGTGCCATTGAGCGACGGAGCCGTGCCATCGACATACAGGCAATTCCCGGCATTGGAGGAAAAATTGGCCGCGTTATCCAGCACCAGCAGAACGTTCGGGACACCGAACGTCGTGCTGTTGTCGGCGTAGACGTCAATGTCATCCGCGTGGGCTAGGAAAGATGCACCAAACAGGCTGGCGATCAGGCAGAAGACAAAGAGCTGGATTTTTTTCATGATGCGAAGACTCCACAAATGTGGGTGAACTATGTGCAATTGACGGTAGAGGGCACGCGTATGGAAATGCCCTGAACCTGATCAACTTTGGCGCCAGTGGAGGTATCGGTCACACCTGCCTGGATATCCCATTGCTGGTTTTTGCAGGCGGAAGGCTTGGAAACCATGGTGCCGTCGGCCTTGATGGCGTTGTCCGAATCAGCCCCCTCGAAGCACGGCACATCGTTCGCCTTGGTGGGGTCCAGTGAAGAGTTCAGCACCGGGACTTCGACCAGGCACTTGTTCATGGCCTGCACCGCGACCTGGTACGTCACCGGGCCCGTGGTGACGGGAATTGTTTGTGCCGCAATCAGGCTCAGGTCATCCGTGACCTTGATCTGTTCGACCAGCTTTTCAATCGCTTCCTGCGTCGCAGCCGCGGCCTCTGTCTGAGATTGCATATTGCCCGCAATGCGGAGATTGGTATTGCCGGACTTGATGCTGAACACCACCAGCAGCGTCAGCACCACCAGCATGATCATGCTGACCAGCAGGGACGAGCCTCTTTGGGAACCATGGCACTTCATTGCTCTCTCCGTGCACTGGGGTTGACCAGGCGAATCAGCTGGCTGAACACACGCCGCTTGAAGGCGTCGTTGGTGGCTGCCGTTGTTCCATCCAGGCCGAGCGTGTAGGCCTTGGTGTCCTGATAACCTGCAGAGCGCTCACTGTTTCGTGCCAGCAGGTTGACGCGTATCGACACCACGTCTGCCCACCCGGCCACGGTGGCAGCGTCCTTGGCGAAGTTGTCAGGCGCACCGTCACCGGTGGTGTCAAAGCCGTAGTCCAGCTGCAATTTCTCAATGCCTTCAACCAGTGGTGTCGTCACGAATTTGGTAACTCCACCCCCGACCGTGAGCTCCATGCGCTTGAGCGTCGGAACCGAAAGGCCGCCATCGTCCGTGTTGGCCGCAGAGCAGGTGGAACCCGACGAAGGAACGCTGCAGGGGCTGACGAAGTAGATGTGAACCAGGTATTTGCGCAGCGCCGCGGTGGTGGCGCCATCTTTTTGCTTCAGGTTGAAGACGCTGGTGTCTACTGCCGTGGTGGTGGCCTTGTTCAGGACATAGCTGAATTCAAGCCCCGAAGCAGTCAGACCCGACTGGAAGTAGGCCTGGCCCGGCACCAGCGCGCCAGCGACAACATCGGTGTCGGCTCGGCGTACCACCAGAATGTCGGTTCCGCTCAAATGATTGGCGGCGACCAGCGGGCAATCGGCAAAGACTGCCGGCAAGGTGCTGCCCGGCGAGTCATAGCCCTGAACCGCAAAAGGGACAGCGCTCGAAAGATCCGCTGCGGTCACCAGACAGGGGTTGGGCAGCGAAGCCGGTACCGCCACCCCAGACACCGCCGAGAATTCACCGTAATACCCTGCCAATTGCAGATCCTCCTGGAGGAGCTGCATGGCATAGCGCCCGTTCTCGATTTGCCGACTCGACTTTTCAAGCTCGGCCTGGGTGCTGCTCTGCCTGGCAATGAGAGCCGTCAGACCTGTCAGCAGGATAAGGCCAATGGTCATTGAAATCATCCACTCCATCAGGGTCATGCCCCGCTGATGGCGCAGATTCAAACTCCGTCGTGAGGCGGGGTGGCGTGAGGGCTGTGTCATGGCGGTCATGCGTCAGGTCAGGCTGGCGATTTGCACAGGAACCGATACGGCGCGGCGTTGTGTTTCATCGCCATACAGATTGGTGCCACACGTCACGCCGGCAGGCGCTGCGGTCTTTCCGGTGCCCTGCCAGACAACGCTGACCTGGTAGATGCCGGTAGAGATCAAACTGATGCAGCCGCGCGCACCCAGCATGGCGCCCACATCGCTGGTCCCGATCTTCTCGGCACTGCCCAGCAGCAGGCTGTTCCATTCGGTCAGGTCCTGCACAGCGCGGGCGTTTTGCTCGGCCGTTCCCGCTGTGCAGCTGGGGCTCAAGGTGGAACCGGAGCCCAGGTAAGGGGTGCCATTGGTTCCAGTGGTCACCACATAACAGGCCGCCGCCTTGCGGTTGGCATTGATGCGGTTGACCATGTCCTGCATGACCACCACAGCCTGCACCCGCTGATAGGACTCCAGCTGGGAGCGCTGGCTCTGGATCATCAGACCCACCAGCCCGAGCAGCCCGAGCATCAGGATCACCATGGTGATCAACACCTCGATCAGGCTGGAGCCCTGCTGCGCTCGCTGCAAGCGGGGCCGGGAATGTCTTTGGCTTGAATTCATCAGCATGTTCCGAGACGGGTTTTGGGCAAACCGCTGAGGTCAAATCCCACGCAGCGCACCGCGTCCGTGCCGCTGCCGCTGACCTGAAGACTGGTCACCAGGGTCTGCTCCTTCAGCCGGCCGCTTCCCAGATAAACGACCTGGGTGACAACGCTGCCCATGGTGACCCCGGAGTAGGCGTCCTGCTTGTTGAGAACCGTGCTGCCGACCTTCACGTCCCAGCCATTGACCCAGCCCCCGGTATTGGAAAAAAGACCCACTTCTGCATTGCGCTTGATGGCCTCCGAGCGGGCAAAGGTGGCCGCGCTGGCAAACTCGCCCGTCGCCGTCTTGACCCGCTGCCCGGCCACAAACCCCTTGAAAGAAGGCATGGCGATCACCAGCATGATGCTGGCGACCGCCACCACCGTCATCAGCTCGATCAGGGTAAATCCGGAAGAGGAACGCCTCATGCCCTTGCCTCTCACCAGCAACCCGACACGCCGCTGCCGGTGCCCGACTTGGTTTTCGTTCCAAGATTGTTCAGCGTCAGGGTTCCGCAGGCTGCGTCATAGTTGGCCTGGACGCCCTGAGGGGTTGCCGTGATGAGGTAGCTCGGGGGGGTTGTGGTCATGTCCGAGGTGACCGTCACCGCGTATTTACCGGTCAGGTCCGAAGGAAACGTCACGTTCAGCGCTGCCAGGCTGGAGGCATAACTGCGGGCATCCAGCATGTACTGCTCCTGCTTGTTGCCCAGCGTGAACATGAAGCTCTGCACCGCCGTGCGGTTTGCCCGGGCGATGTACTTGACGTACGACGGGTAGGCAATCGCCGACAGGATACCGATGATGGCCACCGTGATGATCAGTTCAGTCAGCGTGAAACCGCGCTGCCGGCCACCCCTGGAACCACCGGACATTGCTTTGAGCGACAGGATTTTTCTCATGCTGCGCAGTGTCGAACTTCCTGCGCGGGCCAGCCAGACCGGGCAGACAACTGGTAGCGTTTTGCAGACAAATGGTAAAAACCGGGCCATGGCGCCATCTTTTCCAGACGAATCCCTGCTCCAGCAGGCCGCGGCACAAGCACTGCTGGCCACCCGGCTGAGCGACCCCAATCCACGCGTTGGCTGCGTCCTGGTGGATGCGGCAGGCCAGGTTCTCGGGGCGGGCCACACCCAGAAGGTGGGCGGAGCGCACGCGGAAATCATGGCGCTTCGCCAAGCGACCGAGTTGGGCCATGAGGTACGGGGCGCCACCGCCTGCGTCACGCTGGAGCCTTGTGCCCACCACGGGCGCACGCCCCCCTGCTGTGATGCCTTGATTGCCGCGGGGATCGCCAAAGTCGTGGTGCTCAGTCAGGACCCGAACGAACTCGTGGCCGGGCAAGGCCTTGCGCGGATGCGTGCGGCAGGCATGGAGGTCCATCTGGTGCCGCCGGAACACCCCGTGGCGCGGGCCATGTGGGAACTGAACATCGGATTCTTCAGCCGCATGGTTCGCAAAACCCCCTGGGTGCGCATGAAGATCGCGGCATCGCTCGACGGCATCACCGCCTTGCCCAATGGCCAAAGCCAGTGGATCACCTCCCCCGAAGCCAGGGCAGACGGGCATGCCTGGCGCGCCCGCTCCAGCGCCATGCTCACGGGCATCGGCACACTTCTCGAGGACAATCCGCGGCTGGATGTCCGTCTGGTCGACACCGGTTACCAGCCTTTTCGGGTGATCGTGGACAGCCAATTGCAGACGCCGGTCAACGCACGGATCTTTGACGCAGGCGGTCCGGTCTGGATCTACACAGCGATTCAGGACCCGGCCCGGCAGGCCTTGCTGGAGGGCCGTGGCGCCACTGTCACCTGCCTGCCCGACTCGGGGGGAAAAGTGGACCTGGCCGCGATGATGAAAGACCTGGCGCGCCGGGAAATCAACGAGCTGCATGTGGAAGCCGGCCACAAACTCAACGGCTCCCTGATCCGCGGCGGGCTGGTCGATGAATTTCTGCTGTATCTGGCACCCACCCTGCTCGGCAGTGGCGCTGGCATGGCCGCGTTCGGGCCGCTTGAGGCCCTCACGGAGGGTGTCGCGCTGGCGTTCCAGTCTGCCGAGCGGGCAGGACCTGACCTGCGGGTACTGGCACGGGTGAGTGGACGCGACTCTTTCTAGCGCCCTACCCCGATGTTTCATTAGCCACTGGCGAGCTGCCGTTATTTCGCTGCTTTCGGGCGGCCGAGACCCTTTCGAAGCCCTGCGCCTCGATTCCCTGCGAAAATAGCGCCATGTTTACCGGAATCATCACCGGCGTGGGGCGCATCGTCGCCGTCCACAGCCTGGGCAGCTCTTCAGACCATGGCAAGCGACTCACCATCGAGGCGCCTGCGGGTTACCTCGACGACGTGGGCCTTGGCGACAGCATTGCGCTCAATGGCGCCTGCATGACGGCCACGTCCGTCGATCTGCCGCGCCACCAGTTCTCTATCGACATTTCGGCCGAATCACTGGCCAAGACCGCCGGGCTGACAGAAACGGGCACCATCAACCTCGAAAAAGCGCTGCGCGCCCATGACCGGCTGGGCGGGCACATCGTGTCCGGCCATGTCGATGGCATCGGGAGCGTGACGCATTTCGCTGAAGTTGGCGAAAGCTGGGAGTTGCGCATCCTCGCACCGGGCGAGCTGGGCAAATACCTGGCCTACAAGGGCTCCATCACGGTCAACGGTGTGAGTCTGACCGTCAACCGCGTGGTCGACATCGCAGCGACGGCCGACAATGCCGCAGGCTGCGAGGTCAGCATCAACCTCATTCCCCACACCGTGCAAAACACCGCCCTGGGCCGCCTGCAGCGCGGCTCGCAGGTCAACCTTGAAATCGACCTGATTGCGCGCTATGTTGAGCGCATGCTGTCCGGCACCTCCACCTCATCGGCCCATTGAACATGACCACGCACACCACCACGGCCACCACCACCGTCATCTCTCCTGTGGAAGACATCATCGCCGACATGCGCGCCGGGCGCATGGTCATCCTGATTGACGAGGAAGACCGCGAGAACGAAGGCGACCTGGTTCTGGCAGCAGACCACGTCACCCCCGAAGCAATCAACTTCATGGCCCGCTACGGCCGGGGCCTGATCTGCCTGACGCTGACCCGCGAACGCTGCGAGCTGCTGCAACTGCCCCCCATGGCCACGCGCAACGGCACCAAACATTCCACCGCCTTCACGGTATCGATCGAGGCTGCCGAGGGTGTGACCACCGGCATTTCCGCTGCCGACCGGGCCCGCACCGTGCAGGCCGCCGTCGCGAAGAACGCCAAGGTCAACGATCTGGTTCAGCCCGGCCACGTCTTTCCGCTGCAGGCTGTCGATGGCGGTGTGCTGATGCGCGCCGGCCACACCGAAGCCGGTTGCGACCTGGCCGGCATGGCAGGCTGCTCGCCTGCAGCCGTGATCTGCGAGATCATGAAGGACGACGGCACCATGGCCCGCCTGCCGGACCTGCTGGTGTTCGCGGCCGAGCATGGTCTGAAGATCGGCACCATCGCCGACCTGATCGAGCACCGCAGCCGCAACGATTCCCTGATCGAAAAAATCGGCTGCCGCCCGCTCAAGACCGCTTTCGGCGAATTCACGGCGCACGCGTTCCGCGACAAGACCAGCCAGGGCTTGCACCTCGCGCTGGTGTTGGGGCAATGGAGCCCGGGCGACGCGGTGGTAGCCCGCGTGCACGAACCGCTTTCGGTGCTGGACGTGCTGGAAACCGGTCGTTCAATGCACTCCTGGAGTCTGGAAGAAAGCCTGCAGCGCATCGCCCAGGAGGGCAAAGGCGTGGCCGTGCTGCTCAATTGCGGCGAGAGCGGCGCACAGTTGCTGGCGCAGTTCGAGGGAACCGCCCGCGCCAGCCAGGCGCCCGAGCGTGGCCGCATGGACCTGCGGACCTACGGCGTCGGCGCGCAAATCCTGCGCGAGTGCGGCGCCCTGAAGATGAACCTCATGGGCAACCCGCGCCGAATGCCCAGCATGACGGGCTACGGCCTCGAAATTGTTGGCTACATCACCAAAGACTGAACCATCTTTATAAAAACTGGAAAAAGGGAGCACGCCGTGTTCGGAGCCGACAAAGGAAGCGCAGACAAACTCGATGGCCACAAGCTGTCCATCGGCATCGTTCAGGCACGCTTCAACGAAAGCGTGACCAATGCGCTGGCGGCGGCCTGCCGCAGTGAGCTGCTGGCGCTGGGGGTGCTTGAAAAAAACATCACGCACGTGAAGGTGCCAGGCGCACTGGAAGTGCCCTGCGCGCTGCAGGCCATGGCCGAGAGCAACAAGTACGACGCCCTGATCGCCCTGGGCTGCATCATCCGCGGCGAGACCTATCACTTCGAGCTGGTGGCCAATGAAAGCGGCGCGGCCGTCACGCGCCTGGCACTCGATTACCAGTTGCCCATTGCCAACGCCATCCTGACCACCGAAAACCTGGCGCAGGCCGAAGTCCGCCAGCACGACAAGGGGCAGGATGCCGCACGTGTGGCGGTGGAAATGGCCAACCTGCTCAATACATTGGGCTGACGCCTTGCCTCACGCCCACTCACCCTGCCTCACCGGCACATCGGAAATCCATGGCTGAACCCATCCTCAAACCCAAGCGCCCGCCCCAAACCCGTACCGGCCTGACCGACACGGGCGTCAAAAAGGCGGCCGACAAGTCAGCCCGCACCCGCGCGCGCGAGTTCGCGCTGCAGGCGCTGTATCAGCACCTGGTGGGCCGCAACGCGTCGGATGCGATTGATGCCTTCACACGTGACCTGGTCGGCTTTCACAAGGCCGATTCGGCACATTACGACGCACTGCTGCACGGTTGCATCGAAGGCGCGGCCGCACTGGACGCCGGCATCGCGCCCCTGCTGGACCGGCCAATGGCCGAGATCTCGCCCGTCGAACACGCAGTCCTGTGGATCGGCGCCTACGAATTCACCCACTGCCTGGATGTGCCCTACCGCGTCGTGATCAACGAATGCATCGAGCTGGCCAAGGCCTTTGGCGGCACCGACGGGCACAAGTATGTCAACGGGGTGTTGCACAAGCTGGCCCCTTCACTGCGGGCGGCCGAAGTCGCCGCCGACAAGTCCAGACAAGCCGATGCCGGCCCGCACGCCTGACATGCCAGCGCTGAAGATCGCCAGGCGGGCTGAACGCATCGAGCCTTTCTATGTGATGGAAGTGGCCAAGGCCGCATCGGCGATGGCCCGGGAATTTGCCCAAACCGCCTCGCCGATGATCTTCCTGAACATTGGCGAACCGGACTTCACCGCACCCCCCCTGGTACAGCAGGCTGCAGCGCGTGCGATCGCCGACGGCAGCACGCAATACACCCAGGCCATGGGCCTGCCCGCACTGCGCGAACGCATCAGCGACTGGTACGCCAGCCGCTTTGGCGCGCAGGTGGCGCCCAGCCGCATCATCATCACCGCCGGCGCCTCTGCGGCGCTGCATCTGGCATGCCTCGCCCTGATTGAAGCCGGCGACGACATCCTGATGCCCGACCCCAGCTACCCCTGCAACCGGCACTTTGTCAGCGCGGCCGAAGGCAATGCGGTGCTGATCCCCACTACCGCCGACGAGCGTTTCCAGCTCACGCGCGAGAAGGTGGAAGCGGCGTGGACCGATCGCACCCGCGGCGTGTTGCTGGCATCGCCCTCCAACCCCACCGGCACCTCGATTGCGCCAGAGGAGTTGCAGCGCATTCATGAGTTCGTGCACAGCCGGGGCGGCGTGACGCTGATCGACGAGATCTACCTCGGCCTCAGCTATGAAGAGCACTTCGGTCACTCCGCGCTGGCCATGCCAGGCGGGCTTGGCGACAGTGTCATCAGCATCAACAGCTTCAGCAAGTACTTCAACATGACGGGCTGGCGGCTGGGCTGGCTGGTCGTGCCCGAGGCGCTGGCGCCAGTGATCGAGCGCATGGCGCAAAACCTGTTCATCTGCGCCAGCACGGTGGCGCAGCACGCCGCACTGGCCTGTTTCGAACCAGATAGCCTGGCCGAATACGAACGCCGGCGCGCCGAGTTCAAGGCGCGCCGCGACTACTTCATCCCTGAACTCAATCGCCTCGGCTTGTCTGTCCCCGTGATGCCGGACGGCGCCTTTTACGCGTATGCCGACTGCACCGCCGCCGCAGCGCGACTGGGCGTCAGCGGCAGTTGGGATTTTGCGTTCGAGCTGATGAAGCGCGCCCATCTCGCCGTCACGCCGGGGCGCGACTTCGGGCTGTCGGCGCCCGAACGCTTTGTGCGCTTTTCCACGGCCAATTCAATGGATCAGTTGCAGGAAGCCGTAGCCCGGCTTGGCAAGGTCCTGACATGAAATCTGCAGTGCGAGCTGGATTTTCTGCGGGGCTTCGACAAGCTCAGCCCGAACGGATATTCAGTTGGCCACTGCGCGTGTATTGGGAAGACACCGATGCGGGCGGTATCGTGTTCTACGCCAACTACCTGAAGTTTTTTGAACGTGCGCGTACCGAATGGCTCAGATCACTGGGCATAGGCCAGCAGCGCCTGAAGGAAGAGACTGGCGGCATCTTCGTGGTCACCGATACCCAACTGCGATACCACCGCCCCGCCCGCCTCGACGATGAACTGATTGTTACTGCCACCGTGATCGAAAAAGGGCGCGCTTCATTGATAATCGCGCAGCAAGCGCTATTAAAAACAGAGCAAAGTGGTCAGTCGCACACCAGCCAGAGCAATGAGCAATTTTCCGCCGGGCCGCCCCATGGAAAATCAGCCCCCTTCCCTGGTGAAAGGGGCCGCGTAATGCCGGAGGCACGCGAAGCGAAAAGCGTGGGGGCGACATTATTGTGCGAAGGAACCATCCGCATTGGATGGGTGAACGCAAGCACACTCCAGCCCATGCGTATCCCTGTATCCATTCTTGACAGTCTGACCCCACCCCAGAGTGCTACTACATGAACCAAGACCTCTCCATCGTCAGTCTCATCCTTCATGCCAGCTGGGTCGTGCAGGCCGTGGTCGCCCTGCTGGTCGCAGTCTCGGTCGCGAGCTGGGCCGCCATTTTCAGGAAGGTGGTGGCACTCAAAAAAGTCCAGAAACTCAACGACGACTTTGACCGCGAGTTCTGGTCGGGCACCAGCCTGAACGATTTGTTTGCCGGTGCTGCACAGAACGCCAAGCACTCCGGACCGATGGAGCGTATTTTTGCCAGCGGCATGCGCGAATACCAAAAGCTTCGCGAGCGCCGCATTGCCGACACGGGCACCTTGCTGGACGGTGCGCGCCGCGCCATGCGGGCGAGCTACCAGCGTGAGGTTGATGCCATCGAGGCCAACCTGTCCTTTCTGGCCACTGTGGGGTCGGTATCGCCCTACGTCGGCCTGTTCGGCACGGTGTGGGGCATCATGCATGCGTTCACCGGGCTGGCGGCTCTGGAGCAGGTGACGCTCGCCACCGTGGCACCTGGCATTGCTGAAGCCCTGGTCGCCACCGCCATCGGCCTCTTTGCGGCCATTCCGGCAGTGGTCGCCTACAACCGCTTCGCCCACGATATTGACCGCGTGGCGAACCGGCTGGAGACTTTCATTGAAGAGTTCTCCAACATCCTGCAGCGCAACCTGGGCGCGCAGTCACCATCAGGGCACTAGGTATGTGGGCCCCCACGCTTTTCGCTTCGCGTAATGCACTGCCCCCCCAGGGGGCTGGACTTGCTCGGGGCGGCCCTTCGCGGCGTCCGCCAGCCTGAAAGGAACCGTCATGCCAGCAGTCACCTCCCGCGGCAGGGGTCGCCGCAACATCAGCGAGATCAACATGGTGCCGTTCATCGACGTCATGTTGGTGCTGCTGATCATCTTCATGGTCACGGCGCCGCTGATCACGCCGAGCATGATTGCCCTGCCCAAGGTCGGCAAGGCAAGCTTGCCGCGGCAACCGGCCAACCCGGTGCAGATTGAGATCCAGAAAGACGAGACGGTGCAGATCCGCATCAAGGCTGATGCGCGACCCAGCAACGTCGCCAATGTCGCTGCCGATGTCGTCAAGTTCGAGCCCGGCGTCCAGGCGGCTGCGGCGGACGCAGTGCCTGTCGTCATCAGTGCCGACAAGAGCATTCGCTATGAAACCGTGGTGAAGGTCATGGGGGCGCTGCAGCAAGCGGGCGTCACTCGCGTGGGCCTGTCGGTGCAACCCGGGAAGTGATGCCTGAGTTGCAGCCCACCCACCGATGACCCAGCGCAAGCCCTGACGCACCATGCCCAGCGCAGCCGATCGCCTTGAATTTGGCCCCCCTCGCACCGCGGGGTCGCTGAGGGCACTCGGCTTGGCGCTGCTGGTGCACGCGTTGCTGATTGCGGCATTGACCTGGGGCGTGAACTGGAAACGCAGCAACCTCGCGCCGGCTTTTGAGGCCGAGCTGTGGTCCAGCGCACCGCAGGAAGCGGCGCCGCGTCTGGTCGAAGCACCGCCCCCGCCACCGCCCCCCCCTGCCGTGACACCCCCACAACCTCAGGCCGCCCCGCCTGCACCTGCACCTGACGCCGAGATTGCACTGGAGCAGGAGAAAAAGCGCAAACTGGCGCAGCAGCAAAAAGAGGCTGAAGCGCAGAAGCAAGCCAAGCTGAAAGCCGAACAAGCCAAAGCGGAGCTCAAGGCCAAAGAAGAACTGGCCAAACGCAAGGCCGCAGAGGAAGCCAAGAAAGCCGAGGCCAGGAAGCAGGACGCGAAGGATGATGCGAAACAGAAGCAAGCGGAAGCAACACTCGCCAGGCAGCGCCAGGAAGCCCTGAACCGCATGATGGGGCTGGCTGGTGCCACGGGCGGGGCCGAGGCCAAAGGCACGGCGCAAAAGTCCGGCGGGCCCTCGGCCAGCTACGGCGGCAAGGTACGGGCCAAAGTCAAACCCAATGTGGTGTTCACCGATGACGTGGCCGGCAACCCGACGGCAGAAGTGGAAGTACGCACCACGCTCGATGGCACCATCGTCAGCCAGCGGCTCGTCAAGTCCAGCGGCAACAAGGCCTGGGATGAGGCCGTCATCAAGGCCATCATCCGCACCGGCACCATGCCCCGGGATGTGGATGGGCGCGTCCCCACGCCGATGATTCTGGAATTCCGGCTAAGGGACTGAAGGCGGTTCCCGGCACCACGCACGGATGGCCGGGGCCTTGCAGCAGACCGCCCCGGCTACTCGTAAACGATCTGCGCCAGGCCCCGGTCGGCCTGCGCCATCCAGCTGGCCAGCGCGGCGTCGGTCGGGTAGAAACGGGCGGCATCGCCCAGATGCAATTCGGCTGTGGCGCCCAGCCCCTTACCGTCACCGTCACCGTCACTGTGGCGGCGCAGGCTCAGGCGTACCGGCAGGCCGCGCAGCAGTTCGCCCTGATCCGACATCTCCTTGCGCGGCGGAAAGTCCCTGACCATGCGCGAGATGTCCGGTGCGCTGCCATTGACGGCGACGCGCAGGTACTTGCCGAACTTGCAGCGCGCCGTCTCCAGGTCCCACACCTGTGTGACCTTGAAGCGCCGGCCAAAGCGCTCTGAAGCGCCCTGCAGCGTGCCCTGCACGATGACCAGTTCGTCGTCCTTCAGCAGGTTGCGGTTGGCGTTGTAAACCGCCTCGTCCACCGAGGCTTCCAGCACATCGGTCTTGTCGTCGAGCTTGAAGATGATGAGCTTGCCGCGGTTGCCGTTGATCACGCGCAAATCGCCGACGATGGCCGCGAGCAACTGCTGTTCGCGCGAGTCGATCAGGTCGTCGATGCGGCGCTTGGCGAACTGCCGCACTTCGGCCTCCACCTCGTCAAAGAGGTGACCCGACAGGTAAAAACCGATGGCAGTTTTTTCATGCACCAAACGCGCCTTCACGCCGAAAGGCACGGCCTCGATGAGTGGCGGCTCCTGCGTGCTGGCAGCGTGCGAATCACCCATGTCAAACAGGCCGCCCTGGTTGGCGTTGGCTTCAGTGGCCGCAGCGAACTCAAACGCCCTGTCGACCGAGGCCAGCAGCGACGCACGGTTGAGCTGCAGGTTGTCGAAGGCGCCGCCCTTGATCAGCGCCTCCACTGTGCGCTTGTTCAGCCTGCTGCGGTCCACCCGCACGCAGAAGTCGTAGAGCGAGGTGAATGCACCACCTTCCTGGCGCGCGGCGACGATGGCTGCGATCGCCTGCTGGCCGGTGCCCTTGATCGCGCCCAGGCCATAACGCACGCTGGTGTTGCCGGTGGGCTCGAAGCGGTAGTCGCCGCGGTTGATGTCGGGTGACTCGAACTGGATGCCCATCTTCAGCGCATCGCCAAACAGCACCTTGAGCTTGTCGGTGTCGTCCATCTCCACCGTCATGTTGGCGGCAAAGAACTCGGCGGTGTAGTGCACCTTGAGCCAGGCGGTGTGGTAAGCCAGCAGGGCATAGGCAGCAGAGTGCGACTTGTTGAAGCCGTAGCCCGCGAACTTCTCCATCAGGTCGAAAACTTCGTCGGCCTTTTCTTCAGTGAGACCGCCTTCGCCCGCGCCCTTGCGGAACACCTCGCGCTGGGCGTCCATCTCCTCTTTCTTCTTCTTGCCCATGGCGCGGCGCAGCAGGTCGGCGCCGCCAAGCGAGTAGCCGCCCAGGATCTGCGCGGTCTGCATCACCTGCTCCTGGTAGACCATGATGCCGTAGGTCTCTTCCAGAATCGCCTTGACGCGCGGGTCGGGGTACTCGGGCTCTTCCTTGCCCTGTTTGCGGGCGATGTAGGTGGGAATCAGTTCCATCGGCCCGGGCCTGTAGAGCGCGTTCATCGCGATCAGGTCTTCCAGGCGGTCCGGCTTGGCGTCTTTCAGCATGCGCTGCATGCCGATACTTTCAAACTGGAACACGGCTTCGGTCTGGCCGCGCCCGAACAGCTCATAGACCTTCTTGTCGTTGAGCGGCAGATTCTCGAAACTGAAGTCCTTCTGCGCCGGATGCCGGGCGATGATGAAGTCCTTGGCCATCTCCAGAATGGTGAGCGTGGCCAGACCCAGAAAGTCAAACTTCACAAGGCCAATCGCCTCCACGTCATCCTTGTCGAACTGGCTCACCGCCGAGTCGCTGCCGGGCTGCGCGTAGAGCGGGCAGAAATCGGTGAGCTTGCTCGGCGCGATCAGCACGCCACCGGCATGCATGCCGACGTTGCGTGTCAGGCCTTCGAGCTTTTGCGCCAGCTCCAGCAGCGTGCGCACGTCTTCTTCCTTGCGTTCGCGCTCGGCCAGGATGGGCTCGACTTCCTTGGCCTTCTCGATGGTGATGTGCTGGCCGGGCTTGTTCGGGATCAGCTTGGAAATGCCGTCGCAAAAACCGTAAGGAAAATCCAGCACCCGGCCCACGTCGCGGATGGCAGCGCGCGCCGCCATGGTGCCGAAGGTGACGATCTGGCTCACCGCGTCCTTGCCGTACTTGTCTTTCACATAGTCGATGACGCGGTCGCGGTTGAGCTGACAAAAGTCAATGTCGAAGTCGGGCATGGACACCCGCTCCGGATTGAGGAATCGCTCGAACAGCAGGTTGTACTGCAGCGGATCGAGGTCGGTGATCTTCAGCGCGTAGGCCACCAGCGAGCCGGCTCCCGAGCCCCGGCCCGGGCCCACCGGACAGCCGTTGTTCTTGGCCCAGTTGATGAAGTCGCCCACAATGAGGAAGTAGCCCGGAAACCCCATCTTGAGGATGGTGTTGATCTCGAACTCCAGCCGCTCGACATACACCGAGCGCTTGGCCTCCCGCAATGCCGCGTCCGGGTAGAGGTGCGCCAGCCGCGCCTCCAGCCCCTCGAACGACGCATGGCGAAAGTAATCGTCAATCGGCATGCGCGCACCGTTAACCTCGGGCGTCGGGTAGTCCGGCAGCATGGGCTTGCCGAGTTCCAGCGTCAGGCTGCAGCGCTTGGCGATCTCCAGCGTGTTGGCAAGCGCAGATGGCACATCGGCGAACAGCGCTTCCATCTGCACCGCCGACTTGAAGTACTGCTCGCGGGTGAATTTGCGCACCCGGCGCGCATTGCCCAGGATCTCGCCTTCGGAAATGCACACACGGGCTTCGTGCGCCTCGTAGTCGTCGTAAGTCAGAAACTGCACAGGGTGCGTGGCCACCACCGGCAGCTTCAGCCGCGCCGCCAGTTGCACGGCGGCCGCCACATGGCGCTCGTCGTCAGGTCGCTGGGCCCGCTGCAGTTCCAGGTAAAAACGGTGCGGGAACATGCCCGCCAGATGCAGCGCGCATTCAACTGCGCGGGCGTTGTCCCCCTGCAGCAGCGCCTGACCGACAGCGCCGCCCTGTGCGCCCGACAGGGCAATCAGCCCTTCGTTCAGCTCGGCCAGCCATTCGAGGCGAATCACCGCCTGGTCGCGCACCACATTGCGCGTCCACGCGCGGGTGATCAGCTCTGACAAATTGAGGTAGCCCTGCCGGTTCTGCACCAGCAGCAGCAGGCGGGCGGCGGGTGCGTTGGCCTCCTTGCCCGGCACCTGAACCCACACGTCGGCACCGATCAGCGGCTTGACGCCGGCACCGCGGCATTCCTTGTAAAACTTGACGGTTCCGAACAGGTTGCTCAGGTCAGTGATGGCCAGCGCCGGCTGCTGGTCGGTGGCGGCAGCCCCCACGATTTCGTCGATGCGGTTGGTGCCATCAACCACCGAAAACTCGGTGTGGATTCTCAAATGAACGTACATAACGAACATTCTAGGACGCCAGGCACGGCGCTCAGCCCCTGAATTGCCATGGGCTTGCCTACAATTTGGGCACCATGCAGACCCTGAACATTGCCGCCTACAAATTCATAGCGCTCGACCGCCTGCCGACGCGGCAAAGCGAGCTGCGGGAGCAATTGGCGACGCGCGGCATCAGGGGCACGGTGCTGCTGGCCGAGGAAGGCGTCAATCTTTTTCTGGCAGGGCCACGGGTTGATATCGGGGATTTTCTGGTCTGGCTGCGGCAGGACCCGTGTTTTCACGATCTGGAAGTCAAGGAGAGCTGGTCGGCCGCGCAACCCTTCCGCAAGCTGCTGGTGAAGATCAAACCGGAAATCATCCGCATGAATCACCCGGCCATCCAGCCCGCGGCGGGCCGCGCTCCCGCCGTGGATGCCCCCACCCTGATGCGCTGGCTGGACCAGGGCCACGACGACGAGGGCCGACCGGTGGTCACACTGGACACGCGCAACGCCTTCGAGGTCGATGTGGGCAGCTTCGACCACGCACTGGACTGGCGCATCGACAAGTTCACCGAGTTCCCGCAGGCCCTGCTGGACCACCGGGATGAACTGGCAGGCAAGACGGTGGTGAGTTTTTGCACTGGCGGCATTCGCTGCGAAAAGGCGGCCATCCTGATGCGTGAGACAGGGATCGAGAACGTGTACCAGCTCGACGGTGGCATTCTGAAATACTTTGAGACATGTGGTCACAGCCATTTCACCGGAGAATGCTTTGTGTTCGACGAACGCCGGGCGGTAGACCCGGGCCTGAACCCGCGCATCAACCCCAGCGCCGACCCCGGCGGGCAGATATCCGATGCAAGATTTGACGGTGGCGCGCGACCAACAGGCGCCGTGTCTGACAAGACGATCGCCAGTCCTGACGAAAATTGTTGATGCGGCAACGTTGCCATCACGCTGCCCGGCGCGACCATCAGCGCCCCGTACAACCTTGAGTACCCCATGCCACCTTCACCCCGTACGGTCTCTCTCAATGCTGAAGCCAAGCCGTCGGCCCTGGCCGGTACGTTCGAGCGGGTGCGTGAGCAGACCGAGGCCCTGGCCGCGCCGCTGAGCCCCGAGGACTGCCAGCTTCAGTCCATGCCAGATGCCAGCCCTACCAAATGGCACCTGGCCCATGTGACCTGGTTTTTTGAAACCTTCATCCTGGAGCGTCACGAGCGCGGCTTCCAGCCCTTCGATGAGAGCTTCCGGGTGCTCTTCAACAGCTACTACAACGGTGTGGGCGACAAACACCCGCGTCCCCAGCGCGGGCTGATCAGCCGGCCCACGCTGGATGAGGTGCTGGCCTACCGGGCGCAGGTCAATGCGCGCATGCTGGCGCTGCTGTCTGGCCCGCCTGCTGCGGGCGATGCGAGTCTGGCGCAACTCGTCACCCTGGGCCTGCACCATGAGCAGCAGCACCAGGAACTGCTGCTCACAGACATCAAGCACGCCCTCTCCTTCAACCCCCAGCGGCCCGCCTACACCCAGCGCTGGCCGCTCGCGGGCATTCACCTGCAGCCATTGCAATGGCACAGCTTCGAAGGGGGGTTGGTCGAGCACGGCCACCTGCCGACCCAAGACGGCGTCTTTGCCTTCGACAACGAAACGCCGCGCCACAAGGTCTACATCGCGCCGTTCGAGCTGGCCAGCCGGCTGGTGACCAATGCCGAGTGGATGGCCTTCATTGCCGATGGCGGCTACGAGCGCCCCGAGCTGTGGCTGGCGATGGGCTGGGACTGGGTGCAGGCGGGCCAGCGCCGCCTGCCGCTTTACTGGCAGGCGGCACCGGATTCGGCCCACGGCCGCTACGCCAACTTCACGCTGCACGGACAGGTCGAGGTCGACCCCAACACCCCCGTCTGCCACCTGAGCTATTTTGAAGCCGATGCGTTCGCGCGCTGGTCAGGGGCCCGCCTGCCCACAGAGTTTGAATGGGAGCTGGCAGCACGGCGCGTGCCGGCAGCGAACGGGGCCAGTGGCAACTTCGCCGAAACGGCCGCCTTCCACCCGCTGCCGACGCAGGCCGGGCACGGCGAGGCGCCGGTACAGATGGCAGGCGACGTGTGGGAATGGACGCAATCGAACTACAACCCCTACCCGGGCTACCGCCCGTGGGAGGGGCTGGTGGGCGAGTACAACGGCAAGTTCATGTGCAACCAGTTCGTGCTGCGCGGCGGCTCATGCGCCACACCGCAAAGCCACATGCGCACCAGCTACCGCAACTTTTTCCCGCCCGATGCGCAGTGGCAGTTCAGCGGGCTGCGGCTAGCGCGTGATTCGCACTGACGCGCGTGCTGGTGTCTCATCAAAGCGTGACGCAACACCGTTCGGGCTGAGCCTGTCGAAGCCTGTCCTGGGCAACGACGAAGGACCCTTCGACAAGCTCAGGGCGAACGGTGGTCAGCCATCCACCGTAAAGCGCCGCTCCGGCAGCGGAATGAACTCGGTCTCGCCAGCCACCTGGCCCATGCCCTGCGCCAGCCAGTGATCGCTGGCCTCCACGATGCGCTCCTTGCGGCTGGAGACAAAGTTCCACCACATGAAGCGGTGACCATCAAGCGGCTCTCCGCCCACCACGACCAGGCGTACCGCTGTGGTGGCCTGCAGCGTCGTGGTCACGCCTGACGCCAGCGTGCACAACGCGTTGGATGGCACCGCGCCGCCCGCCACGATCAGATCGCCGCTCACCACATAGACCGCCAGCTCTTGCGCCAGGGCGGGCAGTTCCACGCTGGCGCCCGCGGCGAGCTGGATGTCGAGGTATACCGTTTTCGAGAACGTCTTGACTGGCGATGTCTTGCCAAAGGCCTGGCCGATCAGTACCCGCACCCCGGCCCCTGGCAGCGTGACCACCGGAATCGCATCGGCCGGCGTGTGCACAAAATCTGGTGCCACCTCTTCAAACGCCTTCGGCAGCGCGGCCCACAACTGCAGCCCGTGGTTGACATAAGCCGTGCTGCGCAAATCCTCCGGCGCACGCTCTGAATGCACAATGCCGCGCCCGGCCGTCATCCAGTTGATGGCACCGGGTTCGATGCGCTGGCTGGAGCCGACGCTGTCGCGGTGCATCATCGCGCCTTCGAACAGGTAGGTCACCGTCGCCAGTCCGATGTGCGGATGGGGCCGTACATCGTGGTTGGTGCCGGGCTGCTCGGTGACCGGGCCGAAGTGGTCAAAGAAGATGAAAGGACCCACCGACTGCTGCTGCGCGGCCGGCAAGAGCCGCCGCACCATGAAGCCACCGCCCAGGTCCTTGTGGTGGCCGGTCAGTACGCGTTGAACCGTCATGGCATGCGCTCCAAGGTGGTGGTGATCTCGGTGGTGACAGTGGTCATCAACTTGTGAACCGGGCACTTGTGCGCCACGGTCTCCAGCTCGTGAAGCTGCGCATCCGTGAGGTTTCCCCGAACCTGAAGGCGTGCCGCCAGGCGGTAGACGCCGCCGCGTTCCCCGGCGTCATCGCGGTCAATCACCGTGCGGACATCCTCAACAGGCATGCCCTTCTTGCGGGCGTACCACATCACCGTCAGTGCCTTGCAGGCACCCAGCGCTGCATCGTACAGGTCGTGCGGGCTGGGGCCGGCGTCTTCACCGCCTTCAGCCGCGCTGCCGTCGGCAGTCAGCACATGCTCACGTACCGTGAGGGTCTGCGCCATGGCGGTAGCCGGTTTCCGTTGAATCAGTATCGACATGCGCAACTCCTGAAGTGGAAAACTCTTCCATGTGCCGCCGGGACACGGCAGCTACCGCGCCGGTTTGCTTACTTGCGCAGACGTGCGGCAGTTTCAGCCACGCGCGCACCGAACAGGCGTGCGGTCTCCAGATCGCCGGCGCTCATCTCGGCAGCGCCCGCGTCCGAAGGCGACTGCGCCATTGCGCCGCTGAAGGTGCCCAGGTAATTGAGGTCATCGCGCTTGGCAGCCTTGCTGTTGCTGGGCATCATGCCCGTGCCCACCCACACGCCGCCGTGCTGCATGGCCAGCGTGAACAGGTAGTGCAGCGTAGACAGTTTGTCGCCATTCATGCTGGCGCTGTTGGTGAAGCCGGCGAACAGCTTGTCTTTCCAGGCCTGGCCGAACCAGGGCTTGGACGACGCATCGGCAAACTTCTTGAACTGCCAGCTCACGCTGCCCATGTAGGTCGGGCTGCCCATGATGATGGCGTCGGCAGCGGCGAGCGTCTCCCAGGCGCCTTCGGGCAGGTTGCCGTCGGCATCAATGGTGAGTAATTCGGCGCCGGCGCCACTGGCCACGGCTTGCGCCATGCGCTGGGTATGGCCGTAGCCTGAGTGATAAACCACAACAACTTGAGACATGCGTGAACTCCTTGGTATTAACAATTAAGAACTTCGGGAAAACTCAGGCGCTGCGCTTGCCGTCCAGGCTCCACGCACCGGCACCAAAGGCGGTCACCATCAACAGGCCACCCACCACCGCCATGTTTTTGAAGAACATCAGCGACTGCATCATCTGCATGTCGGCTGGTGCGGCCCAGAACTGGTGAAAGATGAAGCTGATGACAAAAGTGAAGATGGCAATGCCCAAGGCTGCGAGGCGCGCCTGGAAGCCCACCGCCAGCAGGAGACCCAGACCCAGTTCCACGGCAATCGCGATGGCGGCGGCCACCTGCGGAAGCGGCACGCCCTGGGAGGCAATATAGCCCACGGTGCCAGTGAAGCCGCCGATCTTGCTGAAACCGGCTGGCACAAAGAGCAAGGCCAGCAGCAGGCGGCCGATCAGGGAAAGCGGGTTTTGGAGAGAGTTGAACATGATGAGTCCTTTCGAGAAAAAACAGACAAAGGGCTTGTGAGTGCCCGAGGATGATGGATGAAAACACGGTGACCGGCAAGCAACCGGCACCGCAGCGGAAAATCAGGCTTCGAGGTCGAACACCAGCACTTCGGCCGATTGGCCACGCGCCAGTTGAAGGCGGGTTTCCGACTCCAGCCTGGCGGCATCACCGGTTTGCAGGCGCTGGCCGTTGACCTCCAGCTCGCCGCGCACCAGATGCACATAGGTCTTGCGCTTCGGGTCCAGCGTCAGATCCACCGACTCCTCGCCATCGAGCAGGCCAGAGTAAAGCCGTGCATCGGCATGGATCGTCACCGAGCCCTGGGCACCGTCTGGCGAGGCCACCAGACGCAGCTGGCCGCGCTTTTCCGCTTCGCTGAAAGACTTCTGCTCATAGCTCGGTGGAATGCCCGTCACATTGGGTTCAATCCAGATCTGCAGGAAATGCGTGGTCTGGCCATCGGCATGGTTGAACTCGCTGTGCTGCACGCCGGTGCCGGCGCTCATGCGCTGCACGTCGCCGGGCGGAATGCCCTTGACGTTGCCCATGCTGTCCTTGTGCGCCAGTTCGCCGCTCAGCACATAGCTGATGATCTCCATGTCGCGGTGGCCATGCGTGCCGAAGCCGCGGCCGGCGGCAATGCGGTCTTCGTTGATCACGCGCAGGTTGCCAAAACCCATGTGCGCGGCATCGTAGTAGCCGGCGAAGGAAAAGGAATGGAAGGACTTCAGCCAGCCGTGGTCGGCAAAACCGCGTTCGCTGGAGGCTCTCAGTGTGACCATGATGTGCTCCTTTCAGGGGCTGTTTCAATGCCTCTACTGTAGGCGCGAGACATTCTCTTTTCGTTGCACGTATTTGATGGCATCATTCAAATTAATTGAATTCTTGAAAACTGCCCATGACCATCATCACCAACCCGATCCGTGACACGCTGACACCCGAGGCGCTCGGACTGATCGCGGCCGTGCACAGTGCCGGCAGCATGGCGGCGGCGGCGCGCCAGCTGGGCGTGGTCCCCAGCGCGCTCACCTACCGCATCCGGCTGGTGGAAGACGCGCTGGACGTGCTGCTGTTCGACCGCTCCTCGCGGCAGGCCAGGCTCACCGTGGCCGGTAAGGAACTGCTGCGCGAAGGCAGCCGCCTGCTGGCCGAACTGGACGCCGTGGCCAATCGTGTGAAGCGGGTGGCGACCGGCTGGGAGCCTGAGCTCACGCTGGCGGTGGACCGCGTGATCTCACGCACCACCATCATGGAACTGTGCGAGGCCTTCTTTTCGCTCGACCCGCCCACCCGCCTGCGCATTCGCAGCGAGGCACTTTCCGGCACACTGCAGGCGCTGACCTCGGGGCAGGCCGATCTGGCGATCGGCGTGGCCATGGAGCCGGCAACCGACCGCTCGGTGCAGAGCAAGCCGTTGGGCAGCATTCCTTTTGTGTATGCCGTCGCGCCCCATCATCCGCTGGCCAACGCACCCGAACCGCTGACCGACGCCATGCTGATGCAACACCGTGCCGTGGCCGTGGCCGATTCGGTGCAACGCGGCAGCGGCCTGACCGTCGGGCTGATGGGTGGTCAGAACATCTTCACAGTGCCCGGCATGCAGGAAAAACTGGACGCCCAGTTGCGCGGCCTGGGCGTGGGCTTTTTGCCTGAATACCTGGCCCGCCCACACATCACCGCGGGCAGGCTGGTCGAAAAGCGCGTGCAACGTCCCACCCGCACCGTCACACCAAGCTACGCCTGGCGACGACACGACGACCTGCCGGCAGGCCGCGCCTTGCAGTGGTGGCTGGAGCAACTGGCGCGCCCCGCCACCCGTCAGGCCCTGCTGTCGTACGACCAGATCCGTTAAAACCCGCAAGAACATGCCACTGACCCGACCGGCGCACGACATGACATAGGCACAGGGCGCTGCTGCGTGTAGAGTGTGTGCATGGGCAGCTTTCCGTCCACCACAACAAACAAGACAAACCAGAACATGACAAAAACAACCCGCAAGCGAACACCCCCAACCCAACCGTCCACCCAGCCTGTGGCACCCCGGCACATCGCCGTGGTGGGGGCCGGCATTGCCGGCATTGCCTGCGCACGCACCCTGGTGCAGGCCGGGCACCGCGTGACGGTGTTCGAGAAAAGCCGCGGCGCGGGCGGGCGCATGTCCACACGCAGCACGGAATTTGGCGGATTCGACCACGGCGCGCAGTACTTCACCGTGCGCGATGCACGCTTTGAAAAGGCTCTTGCCACTGCACCGGGCCGTGTGCGCCCGTGGAGCGCCAACACCGTCCGCATTCTTGACGAGCTCGGCCGCGTGGTGGCCGCAGCGCTGCCGCCCAAGGAGGCGCACTGGGTCGCCACACCAGGCATGAATGCGCTGGTGCGCCAGTGGGCCGAGCCGCTGGCCAGCGCCGGGCAACTGATGCTGCAGACGCAGGTGGTCCGCATCGAGAAAGACAAGCTGCACCCGCAGCGCTGGCAACTGCAGACGGAAGGCCCTGGCGCCGACAGCCGCGTGCACTCCGGATTTGATGCTGTGGTGCTGGCGATTCCATCGGTGCAAGCCCACGCCTTGCTGCTCAGCTCGCAGCAGGCCAAACCGCTGATCGCACCGATTGCAGGCGTGAGCGTTGCGCCCTGCTGGACGCTGATGCTGGCCTTCCCGCAAGCGAACCAGCCCACGCTGTCGCACCTGGGGCCGCACTGGAATGCAGCGCGCAGCACGCATCACCGCATCGCCTGGCTGGCACGCGAGTCGTCCAAGCCCGGCCACGGCCCGATCGAGCGCTGGACGGTACAGGCCAGCCCCGACTGGTCCGACCGCCACCTCGAGGACGATGCAGAGCGCGTGAAAGCCAAACTGCTCAAGGCCTTCACCGAAGTCACCGGCATCCGCGCGGAGCCACCCTATGCGGCCGTGCACCGCTGGCGCTATGCGCAAACCACCGAACCCCTTGGCAAAAGCCATTTGTGGGATGCCAAGTCGCGCATCGGCGCCTGCGGCGACTGGTGCCTGGGCCATCGGGTAGAAGACGGTTTCATTTCCGGCCTCGAAATGGCCCTGAGCATCTGTTAGCCCCCACGGCCGCTCACTGCGTGAGCTCCCTGCCCCCCGAGGGGGCCGCTGCGCCTGCTGGTCTGAATACCTGCCCGCCTCTACCGCTCGCCTGACAAAATCCGTTCATCCTGAGCTTGTCGAAGGATGCTCGCCCGATAACGCATATTTCTGCCTATGCACACTTCAGCCAAAGGACTGCCGGCGCGCTATATCGGCCGCTTTGCGCCCTCGCCCACCGGGCCGCTGCACGCGGGCTCGCTGGTCGCGGCGCTGGCCAGCTGGCTGGACGCCAAAGTCCATCATGGCCGATGGCTGGTGCGCATTGAAGATGTCGACACGCCGCGCTGCGTGCCCGGTGCAGACCGTCTGATCCTGCAGCAACTCGCCGCCTGCGGCATGGTGCCTGACGAAGCGCCGGTGTACCAGTCGCAGCGCGGTGCGCTCTACCAGCAGGCGCTGAATCAACTCGTGGCCCATGGCACGGCCTACCCCTGCGCATGCAGCCGGCAGGACATCGAGCGCGAATTGCAGGCGCTCGGACAGGCCCGCTCCAGACACGGCGAACTGGTCTATCCAGGCACCTGCCGCGATGGCCTGAAGGGGCGACCCGCACGGGCGTGGCGCTTGGCGGTGGGTCCATCACGGGAGGTGCTGCCCTGGCATGACCGGTGGCTGGGCGACCAGACGCAGGATGTCGCCGCCGAGGTGGGCGACTTTGTGCTCAAGCGCGCCGATGGCTACTGGGCTTACCAATTGGCAGTGGTGGTGGACGACGCGGCGCAAGGCGTGACCGATGTGGTCCGGGGCGAAGACCTGGCCGACAACACGGCGCGGCAAATCCTGCTGCAGCGTGCGCTGGGCCTGCCCGCACCGCGGTATCTGCACACCCCGCTGGTGCTCGACGCCCATGGCGAGAAGCTCTCCAAGCAAAACGGTGCCACCCCGCTGGACCTGACGCAGCCCCTGCAGGCCCTGGCTGCGGCGGGCCGGGTGCTGGGCCTTCCTGACGACCGGCTGGCGGCCACAGCCGCCGAGTGGTTGCAGCAGGCGCTGCCGCATTGGAAGGCTCAATCAGACCAGCCGACTAAAATCGGTCGGTGACTGAAGCCCCCACTCCACCTCCCCCGAATTTCCCGCCACGCGCCATCCGCAGCTTTGTCAGGCGCACCGGCCGCACCACCGCGGGCCAGGCCAAAGCCTTTGCCGACGTGGGCCCGCAGTTCCTGCTGCCCTACCAACCGGCGCCACTCGACATCGCCATGGCCTTCGGACGCACCGCACCGACGATTCTGGAAATCGGCTTTGGCATGGGGGAAGCCACGGCGCACATCGCAGCGCTGATGCCCGAGAAGAACTTCCTCTGCTGTGAAGTGCACACGCCCGGCGTGGGTGCACTGCTCAAGCGCATTGCCGAGCAGTCGCTGCAAAACATCCGCATCCTGCAGCATGACGCGGTGGAAGTCATGGACCACATGCTGCCCGCAGGCGCCGGGGCGCTGCTTGACGGCGTGCACATTTTCTTTCCCGACCCGTGGCACAAGAAGAAGCACAACAAGCGCCGCCTGATCCAGCCGCCGCTGATTGCCAAGCTGGCCGCCCGGCTCAGGCCCGGTGGGTACCTGCACTGCGCGACCGACTGGAAGCCCTATGCCGAACAGATTCTGGAAGTGCTCAGCGCCGCACCGCTGCTGCGCAACGCGGCGGACTCTTCGCAGGGCGGCTACGCGCCCAAACCCGACTACCGGCCGCTGACCAAGTTTGAAAACCGCGGCATCAAGCTGGGCCACGGGGTGTGGGATGTGGTGTTCACCCGTGTCTGAACCTTCAAAGCAACAAGTCAAACAGGATGGTCCGACCGCCGGGCCGCCCCAAGGTCGGACAGCGCCCTCGGGGGGCAGCGCAGCACACGCAGTGGCCAGCGTGGGGGCCAAGTGACTCACGGCCTGCCCACACGGCAGGGCGTGAGCCCCAGTTGTGTGGGCCTGCCTGCAGGCGCCTGGCCCACGGTCACTGATTTTCTGGTCGAGCGTTTTCCAGCCATCCCGCGCACCACCTGGCTCGAGCGCATGCAGGCGGGCCTCGTTGCAGACGAGTTCGGGACGCTGGTCACACCCGAGCGGCCTTACCGCGGCCACATGCGCGTGTACTACTACCGCGACTTGCCGTCAGAACCTCGCATCCCGTTTGAAGAGACTGTGCTGTACCACGACGCGCACCTCGTGGTGGCCGACAAGCCGCACTTTCTTCCGGTCACACCTTCTGGCCACTACCTGCAGGAAACGCTGCTGGTGCGCCTGAAAAACAAACTGGCCATCGAGACACTGGCACCCATTCACCGCATCGACCGCGAAACAGCGGGGCTGGTGCTGTTTGCGGTGCAGCCGGCAGAGCGCGACGCCTACCAGGCGCTGTTCCGCAAGCACACGGTGCTCAAGCATTACGAAGCGATCGCCGGCCGACCCGACCCATCGGTGGCATTGCAGTTCCCGCTGGTACGTCGCAGCCGCATTGTGGAAGATGAGCCCTTCTTCCGCCAGCGCGAGGTTGCCGGGGAGCCCAACAGCGAAACCCGCATCGATCGGATGGAGGAGGCAGGAGGCTACGCACGCTATGCGCTCAGCCCGGTCACCGGCAAGAAGCACCAGTTGCGCGTACACATGAACGCACTGGGCCTGCCCATTCTGAACGACCGCATGTACCCGCCTGTGGCCGTGACACCCGACGACGACTTTGATTCACCGCTGCAATTGCTGGCCAAATCCATCGCCTTCACCGACCCGGTGACGGGCGAGCCGAGGCACTTTGAAAGCATGCTCAGCCTCGGTTTCCCGCAGAGCTGAAACGATTTCGACCAGCCCTCGTTCGAACTGGCCCTTCGATACCTCAGGGCGAACGGATGTGAGCAAGTGGCCGGGTTACGGGCATAGGCAGGTATTCAAGCCAGCAGGCGCCGCGGAACCGGCTTTGCCGGGCCGCAGGCGCAGCGGCCCCCTCGGGGGGCAGGGAGTTACGCGAAGCGAACGACCGTGGGGGCCCGATACCACCGTGGGGGCTCTATACCTGTTTTGCCGTGATCTGGTACTTGAAATCGTCTGGCGCGTACGGATCGAAGCGCCCGGCTGCGTTCTCGGCCATCGGGTACATGAAGAAACCCAGTGTTTCGCCGGTGGACTTGGGCAATGCCACGTCGTGGGCCGTGTTGTAGGCCATCCAGTTGCCTTCCCAGCCGCCGAACAATGCCTTGTTCACGGGCGCCACCACCGGGTTGGCAGTGGTCTTGATCCACTCGGGTGTCTCCAGCCGCATGACCTTGGCCACATCGGCCGGGTCCATCGCCACCCAGCCATAGCCCTTGAGGTAGGCCTCCGAACGGCAGTGCTGCGCACCCTTGAGGCTGGCGGGATTGCCCGACAGTTCCTTGTAGCCAAAGGCGGATGGCACCAGGCGGATGCCGTACACGTCACGCGCCGGCACGCCGACCGAGCGACACAGGCCCACAAACAGCGCGTTCAGGTCAGCACATTTGCCGCCCAGGTCGCCGGTCTCGAGCATGGTCTTGATGTCGCCCACGCCGCAGCCGCGCACCTTGGGCTCGCGGTAGGTGTTGGCCACGATCCAGTCATAGATTTTCTGCGTCTTTTCAATGTCGGTTCTGGCGCCCTGGGTCGCCGCCAGTGCCGTCTTGCGCACAATGCCGTCGGTCGGAATCAGCGTGGTGGGACGGGTGAAATAACGCAGCGTGTCGGCGGACTCCGGCGCCGCCGTCTTTTGCGACCAGTCGATGGAACGGCCCTGCGTCTGCACGCGGCTGGTGATCTCGACGTAAGGCTGTGCCTCGGTAGCCGGAAACTCGGCATAGAGCATCTTCGCGCCGTCGCGGCCGTCCTGCATCAACTTCGTCGTGCCGTTGCTGGAAAAGCTGTTCTCGAGCGACCGCTGGTAGTCGCTGTTGACCGAGGGCACGGGCACCCACACGCGCGTCACGCCCTGCGGCTTCACGATGTCTACACGGGTCGTCACGTCGAAGGTGCGCCAGGCGCCGCTTTGCGGTGCGAACTGGCGTGTGGCAGGCGCCCCAGACGTTGCGGGGGCCTGGGCCAGGGCAAAGGACGGCAGCGCAGCAGCCGCGGCGGCGGCAACACTGTGCTGGAGGAAAGTACGGCGTACGGTGGTCATGCAAAGAACTCCGGAAAATGGGAAAGGTCACGTGCACCGGGGCAGGTCAAGATGCCCCGGGATGTGGTGCTGCCAGCGGCTCGCGGAACGCCCTGTCAAGGCCACTACGCGCGCCTGGTCTGTGCGCACGCTCATTATCGCCAGTTCCCTTTGCGCCGCCATGGACTGGCGGAAAGTGCCCGGGTTCTTCAAGCCTTGAGCAGCCTGGCAATCAGTTTTTCAGCCTCGGCGCCGGTCCAGTCCACCTCGCCCTGCACGCGGTCCCTGGGCTTGCCGCGGGGGTCCAGCGTGAGCGTGGTGGGAAACACCCTGACGCCCCAGCCCTTGGCGGTGGCGCCGTCCGTGTCCAGCAGGACGGGCAAGGTGACACCCGTGGTGCTGGCAAACTTCAAGGCGCGGGCCGCGGGCTCCTTGAAGTTGACGGCCAGCACCAGGAGCTTGTCGGGGCCGTAGATGTCTGCCACCTGCTGCAATGTGGGCATTTCTGCGCGGCAGGGTTCGCACCAGCTGGCCCAGAAGTTGAGCAGCACGGCACGGCCCTTGAGATCGGCCTGGCGCCAGATCTTGCCGGTGGTGTCCACCAGCGAAAACGCCGACAGAGGGCCCGTCCAGGGCGTCACGGCAAAGGCCGGGCCGGTCAGGCCCTGGGCCCGCGCCCCCAGCGCGGGCGCAGCGGCCAGGGCGATGCCCGCCTGCAGCCACTGGCGACGACGGACGTTCCACGGGGAGGACGCGGGTAAAGCAATTGGGTTCATGCGCATTCAGACTGTCCAAAACACCAGCCGCCCTCGAGACCGCACGATACGGCACAACAGGCACAGCAAGCTTGTACGATGGCTGCAGTGTAAGAAGGTTCACCGCTTTCAGACCAACGGAATCGATCGCAGGCGCAGCGAACACCTTGCGTCGGCGGCGAAACAGTTCTACAAAGACGGCTGCAGTCTGCTTTTGAAATGCAGCGACATCACCCCAACAACAACACCCTCCACCGGCTGAGACCCTTGAACCTTCCCCTCCACATCCCCGGCGTCACGCTGCCCCTGCCGCCTGCGTCTCCGCAATTCGTTGATCTGAGCCCTGCGGCCAGCGCTGCCGCAGGCAGCGTCCGCCCTGTGGCCGGGGAACTGGCCGATGGCCTGCTGGCCTCTTCGGCACAGTTGTCACCGAAGTTTTTCTATGACGAACTGGGCTCCAGGCTGTTCGAAGCCATCACCAGCCTCACAGAGTACTACCCCACCCGCACCGAAGCGGCGATTTTCGAGGCCTCACGCGCGGACATGGCGCGAGCACTGGTGGACGCCGGCATCCGCAGCCCCTGCCTGATCGACCTGGGCGCCGGCAACTGCGCCAAGGCCTCCAGCCTGATGACGGCGCTGCAGCCGCGGCAGTACGTGCCGGTGGATATCTCGGTGGAGTTTTTGAGAGACGCTGCCAGCCAGGTGCAGAACAGCTTTCCGGCGCTGGACATCGTGGGCGTGGGCATGGACTTCTCGGCGGGCCTGCGGCTTCCCGCAGAAGTGCAGTCGAATGACCGGGTGTTTTTCTATCCGGGTTCCAGTCTGGGCAATTTCCACCCTGACGATGCGCGGGGGTTTCTGCAGCACATCGCCGATCCAGCCCAGGGCGGTGCACGCGGCCTGCTGCTCGGGATCGATCTGGTCAAGGACAGCGCCACGCTGGAGGCGGCCTACGCCGATGCGCTGGGCGTGACCGCAGCCTTCAACAAGAACATCCTGCTGAATGTGAACCGGCTGCTGGGCTCGGACTTTGCAGTCGACCAGTGGCAGCATGTGGCGTTTTTCGACAGGGCCTTATCACGTATCGAGATGCACCTCGAGGCCCGCATGGATCTGCTGGTGACCTGGCCCGGACAGCGGCGGCGCTTCCGCGCCGGGGAACGCATTCACACCGAGTGTTCGTACAAGTACACGCTGGACAGCATGCACACCCTGCTGCGCGAAGCCGGCTTTTCGCAGGTGCAGCACTGGACAGACCCGAAGCAGTGGTTTGCCGTGTTCTGCGCCACCGTTTGAGCCGTTTGAGGTGTGGGGCGGGCTTCAGGCCCGATCGTTGACCCAGGCCTGAACCGATTTCAGCGCCTCGCCGAGTTTCGAGGCATCGGTGCCGCCGGCCATCGCCATGTCGGCCTTGCCGCCGCCCTTGCCGCCCACCTGCTGGGCCACAAAATTGACAAGCTCGCCCGCCTTGACCTTGCCCACACTGTCGGCAGTGACGCCGGCCGCGATCTGGACCTTGTCGCCATCGACCGCCGCAAGCACGATGACGGCCGTCTTGAGCTTGTCTTTCAGCTTGTCCATGGTGTCGCGCAGGGTCTTGGCGTCAGCGCCTTCCAGCCGTGCGGCGAGCACCTTCAGACCCTTGACATCGATAGCCTGAGCCATCAGCTCGTCACCCTGTGACGACGCCAGCTTGCCCTTGAGCGCGGCAATTTCCTTTTCCAGTGCCTTGACCTGATCCAGCACCTGCGTGATGCGGTGCTGCAACTCGGCCGGGTTGGCCTTGAGCGAGCCGGCAGCCGCCTCTACCGTCGATTCGAGCGACTGCAGGTAGGCCAGTGCGTTCTCGCCGGTCACGGCTTCCACGCGGCGCACACCTGCCGCCACGCCGCTCTCGGCGACGATCTTGAAGAGGCCGATGTCCCCGGTACGACCCACGTGCGTGCCACCGCACAGCTCCTTGCTGGAGCCGATGCTGAGCACTCGCACCTCGTCGCCATACTTTTCGCCGAACAGCATCATGGCGCCGGACTTCTGTGCGGACTCCATGTCCATCACGCTCGCGTCCGTGGCGGCATTGGCCAGAATTTCAGCGTTCACCAAGGCCTCGATCTGGCGGATCTGGTCGTCGGTGACCGGCGCGTTGTGTGCAAAGTCAAAGCGGGTGCGGTCGGCATTCACCAACGAGCCCTTTTGCTGCACATGGCTGCCCAGCACTTCACGCAGCGCCTTGTGCATCAGGTGGGTGGCGCTGTGGTTGCGTACTGTGGCGGCGCGCACGGCTGTGTTGACCTGCGCCATCACCTTGTCGCCCACCTTGAGCGTGCCGTAGCTCACCACGCCGTGGTGACCGAACACGTCTGACTTGATCTTCTGGGTGTCCTGCACTTCGAACTGTGCGTCCTTGGTGGTCTCGCCCACCACCAGGCGGCCCTGGTCGCCCACCTGGCCACCGCTTTCGGCGTAAAACGGTGTGGTGCTGAGCACCACCACGCCGTTCTGTCCGGCATTCAGCGCCTGCACCGCCACGCCGTCGGCGTAGAGCGCGACCACCGCAGCGGGTTCTTCCAGCAGGTCGTAGCCCGTGAACGCATGGCCTGCGCCGGTGTACTCCAGCGCGCGGTCCATCTTGAACTTGCCGGCGGCGCGGGCCTGGCTCTTCTGTTTTTCCATCGCGGCATTGAAACCCGCCTCATCAACCTCCACGCCGCGCTCGCGGCAGACGTCGGCCGACAAGTCCAGCGGAAAGCCGTAGGTGTCATGCAGCTTGAAGGCCACGTCACCCGGCAGAACTTTGGCACCACCCGCCAGGGCCGTGTCCAGGATGGTCATGCCGATTTCCAGCGTTTCAAAGAAGCGCTCTTCCTCGGCCTTCAACACGGCCGTGATGCGTTGCTGGTCATCCTTGAGCTTGGGGTAGGCGTCGCCCATCAGCCGGACCAGGTCAGCCACCAGCTTGTGGAAAAACGGCGTTTTCTTGCCCAGTTTGTAGCCATGGCGGATAGCGCGGCGCACGATGCGGCGCTGCACATAGCCGCGGCCTTCGTTCGAGGGGTTCACGCCGTCACTCACCAGGAAGGCCGTGGCGCGGATGTGGTCGGCGATCACGCGCAGCGACTTGTTGCCGAGGTCTTTCTCGCCGGTTTCGCGGGAAGCAGCCTTGATCAACTGGTCAAAGATGTCGATCTCGTAGTTGCTGTGCACATGCTGCAGGATCGCGGCCAGACGCTCCAGGCCCATGCCGGTGTCCACGCAAGGTGCCGGTAGCGGCTTGACGGAGCCATCGGGCTGCATGTCGAACTGCATGAACACGTTGTTCCAGATCTCGATGTAGCGGTCGCCGTCCTGCTCGGGCGAGCCTGGGGGGCCACCTGCAATGTCAGGGCCGTGGTCGTAGAAGATCTCGCTGCAGGGGCCGCAGGGGCCGGTGTCGGCCATCATCCAGAAGTTGTCGCTGGCGTACTTGGCGCCCTTGTTGTCGCCTATGCGCACCACGCGCTCGGGTGGCAGGCCGATGTCTTTCGTCCAGATGTCGTAGGCCTCGTCATCGTCGATGTAGACCGTAGCCCAGAGCTTGTCCTTGGGCAGCTTGTAGACCTCGGTCAGCAGCTCCCAGGCCCATTGGAGCGATTCGCGCTTGAAGTAGTCGCCAAAGCTCCAGTTGCCCAGCATCTCGAAGAAGGTGTGGTGGCGCGCGGTGTAGCCCACGTTCTCCAGATCGTTGTGCTTGCCGCCGGCGCGCAGGCAGGCCTGCACGGACGCGGCCCGCACATAGGAGCGCTTGTCGGTGCCCAGGAACACGTCCTTGAACTGCACCATGCCGGAGTTGGTGAACATCAGCGTCGGGTCGTTGCCCGGCACCAGCGAGCTGGAGGCCACCACCGTGTGGCCTTTGGACGCGAAAAAGTCCAGGAAGGTCTTGCGGATGTCTGCAACAGTGATGCTGGCGGGAGTCGATGGGCTCATGGTGTGCTGGTTGGGGCTGTGAACGTTCCCGCAGGCCAGCGCAAGGCTGCCGGCAAGGGCGTTCAGATCGGTACGGGGAAGACCACACACCGTTGCCGGTGCTTTGTGTAGCCTGGAGCCGTGATTATAAGTTTGCAGGGTTTTGCTGCTGACAGGGCCGGCCCGGGCCGCCCATAGCGCGCACAACCACCCGGACCGCCGTCTGCGCGGAAACCACACGGCACAAGTTTCGCGGACGCGCTATGCTGTACGGCTGCGCGCCACTGCTGCTGCCCCACTTCGCGCCTGACACCCCACCACACACGGAAAAGAGACAACCATGGACATGAAAACCTCTCCCATTTCGCTGCTGAAAGACCCCAGCCTGCTCAAGACCGACGCCCTGATCAACGGCCAGTGGGTCGCCGGCAGCGCCCGTTTCGATGTGAACGACCCCTCCAACGGCCGCAAGCTGGCGGACGTGGCCAATCTGGGCCCTGCCGAGGCCGAGGCCGCCATCGCCGCGGCCAACGCCGCCTGGCCAGCCTGGCGCAGCAAGACCGGCAAGGAGCGCCACGCCATCCTGATGAAATGGTTCCACCTGCTGATGGCCAACCAGGAGGACCTGGGCCGCATCATGACCGCCGAGCAGGGCAAGCCGTTTGCAGAAGCCAAGGGCGAAGTCGCCTACGGCGCGAGCTTTGTCGAATGGTTTGCCGAAGAAGCCAAGCGCGTGAACGGCGAAACCCTGCCCCAGTTCGACAACAGCCGCCGCCTGATGGTCATCAAGCAGCCGATTGGCGTGTGCGCGGCCATCACGCCGTGGAACTTCCCGCTGGCGATGATCACCCGCAAGGTGGCGCCCGCGCTGGCTGCTGGCTGCCCGGTGGTCATCAAGCCCGCTGAACTCACCCCCCTCACGGCTCTCGCCGCCGCCGAACTGGCCGTGCGGGCCGGCATTCCTGCCGGCGTGCTGAACGTGCTGACGGCCGATTCGGACAACTCCATCGCCGTTGGCAAGGTGTTCTGCGCCAGCGACACCGTGCGCCACATCAGCTTCACCGGCTCCACCGAAGTCGGTCGCATCCTGATGGCGCAGAGTGCGCCTTCCGTCAAGAAACTGGCGCTCGAACTGGGCGGCAACGCGCCCTTCATCGTGTTCGACGATGCCGATGTGGACTCCGCCGTCGAAGGCGCGATGGCCAGCAAATACCGCAATGCAGGCCAGACCTGCGTCTGCGCCAACCGCATCTATGTGCAGGACGGCGTGTACGACGAGTTCGTGCAGAAGTTCGCCGCCAAGGTGAAAACGCTGAAGGTCGGCAACGGCTTTGAAGACGGCGTGGTGCAAGGCCCGCTGATCGAAGACTCGGCCGTCGACAAGGTGCAGCGCCACGTGGCCGATGCGATTGCCAAGGGCGGCAAGCTGCTGGTGGGTGGCCACAAGCTGGAAGGCCAGTTCTTCGAACCCACGGTGATTTCCGAAGCCACCAGCGACATGCTGTGCGCCAGGGAAGAAACCTTTGGGCCCTTCGCGCCCGTGTTCCGATTCAAGGCCGAGCAGGAAGCAGTGGATGCCGCCAACAACACCGAGTTCGGCCTGGCCAGCTATTTCTACAGCCGCGACATCGGCCGCATCTACCGCATCGCTGAAGCGCTCGAATACGGCATGGTCGGCATCAACGTCGGCGTGATCGCCACCGAGCACGTACCCTTCGGCGGCGTGAAGCAGTCGGGCCTGGGCCGCGAAGGCTCCAGCCACGGCATGGAGGAGTACGTGGAGATGAAGTACCTGTGCCTGGGCGACATCAACAAGTGATGCTGCCGGGCCGGTACGTGCACGCCCCATTTGGCCATCGCGGACCGATGCGACGCGGCTGGCATCGCTCATGGGCCGCGGTGAACTTTTCAGCGAACGCCTGACATGCGAATCCTGCTGGTCGAAGATGAAGTCGAGATGGCCTCGTGGCTGGTCCGTGCGCTGAAACAAAGCGGCTTCGTGCCAGACCATGTCGAAACCGCAGAGACCGCCGAGGCCCTGATCGCCACCACCGACTACGACGCGGTGGTGCTGGACCTGCGCCTGCCCGACCGGCATGGGCTGGATTTGCTGCTCGACATCCGGGAGGCCGGCAACCGCGTACCTGTGCTGGTGCTGACCGCCCAGGGCTCGCTGCAGGACCGTGTGAAGGGTTTGAACCGGGGCGCCGACGACTTCCTCACCAAGCCGTTCGCGGTCGAGGAGCTCGAAGCCCGGCTGCTCGCCCTCGTCAGGCGCAGCCGCGGGCGGCCGCATGCCCCAATGCGCTGCGCATCGCTGTCTTACGACCTGGAAAGCCGGGCCTTCACACTGGGTGGTTCCCTGCTCCAGTTGACACCGCGGGAAGCGGCGGCGCTCTCATCCCTGCTGGCACGCAGCGGCTCTCCGGTGGGCAAGTCGCAGCTGTCCGGAAAAGTCTTTCCGCATGCCAGCAACGTCGAGCCGGAGGCCATTGAACTGGTGCTGCACCGCCTGCGCCGAAAGCTGGCAGACAGCGATGTGCGCATCGTCACCGTCCGCGGCCTGGGCTACATGCTGGAGGCCATCGCCAGTGGCGGCGCACCGGAGTGAGCCACGCCGCTTCGGCATCCGGGCGCGCCTGCTGGCCCTGCTGATTCCGGGCATTCTGGCGCTGCTGGTGCTGGACAGCTGGAACGACTACAGCGCACTGCGCAACCTGGTGCAGGACGCCTATGACCAGGCCATGCTGGAGCCGGTCAATGCCCTCGACAACAGCATGGACCTGGCAGCCGACGGCACCATCCGGGTCAACGCGCCGTTTGCCGTGCAGGCGATGTTCGAGACGACGCGCCCTCAGTACAAACACCTGCATGTCGGCGTGACGCCGGTGCCGGCCAGCGGCGTGCCGACGACCCCGCCGGCGCAGGAGATCACCCTGCTCGGTGAACCCGATTTACCCACACCACCCGCCCCCCAGAGCGCCAGCAGCCGCAGCCAGGACGAGCGGTCATCGGTCTGGTACAACAGCAGCTACCGTGGCTACCCTATCCGCGTGCTGGCACTGCGCCGCACCATCACCGATGGCCGTGGCCAAACCCATCGGCTCCTGATCCAGGCAGCCGAAAGCACCGGTCCGCGGGACCAGGCAGAGGCCGACTCACTGCACCAGGAGCTGCTGCGCGATGTGCGCATGATTCTGGTGGTGGTGCTGCTGGTCTGGCTCGGCGTGACGTGGTCGCTGCGCCCGCTGGAGCGGCTGCGCAAGTCGGTGCTGGCCACGGCGGCAGACGACCTCAAGCCGCTGGACGCCAGCCACGTGCCCGGCGAAGTCCAGCCGCTGGTGGATGCAGTCAATCACCATGTGGAGAGCCACCGGCAACTGCTGCTGCGGCAATCCCGCTTTCTGGCCGACGCCTCGCACCAGTTGCGCACACCGCTGGCCATCATGCTGACGCAGGCAGGCTACGCACTCCGCGAGCCCAACGCCGACCACCTGCGCGAAACGCTGCATGCCATCGTGGCGCAGATCACCCGCAGCCGGCGCCTGTGCGAGCAGCTCCTCGCCCTGGCCCATGCCAGCGAGGAAACCACTGGCGGACAAGCGCTGCCCATCGTCGACCTGAACGCGATTGCACGCGATGTGGTGCTGCGGCACCTGACACTGGCCCACGAAAAAAACCAGGACCTGGGCTGGATCGACGCCGAACCGGATGACGTGGGCGACAGGGACATGGACACGGACGAGACTGCTGGCACGTCGGCACCGACCCAACCCGCAGTGCCGGTCGCCGCCCATGAGGAAGAGCTGCATGAAGTGCTCTCCAACCTCGTGCACAACGCCATCGTGTACAGCCCGGTTGGCGGAAAGATCACCGTCAGGGTGTGGAAGGACCACCCCATGGCCTGTGCCGAGGTCTGCGACAACGGACCAGGGATCGCCGCGCACCGGCGCGCCGAGGTGTTCGAGCGCTTCAGCCAGGGCCCGCGGGACGTCAGCACCAGCAACCAGGGGGCCGGGCTCGGGCTGGCGATTGCACAGGCGTACGCGCGGCATAACGGCGGCGAGATTGAACTGGGCGACGCTGACCCGGCTGGCCCCGACGCCGCCGGAGGCCTGCGGGCCGTGTTGCGCATCCCCATGGCCTGAATCCCTCTCGGGGAATATCTGTCTGCCCACGGCAGGGACGCCCGAGACGCACTGGCGAAGCATTGCGCCTGCACATGCCGCTTCATGCGCCGCGCCCACGTCAACTCCAGGCGCCATACAACGCGCCATTCCGACAGCCGCCACCGCTTCGTTGCGGCTGCGCGCAAGGGTATTTTGCGTCGCCGCCGGGGCCTGTGCAACGCGGCTTCAGTGCGGTGCTGAAGCGACGCCACCTCGTTAGTGATAACACGTATTTTGGGGTGCACAACGTCAAACGAAAGCCGATTGGAAGCATCGATCCATACCATTCGCCTTGACCCGCACACCACGCCGGCTGCCTGTTTCCAGGACCCGAAGCCGCGGTACGACATTACAAGGAGACCCCTGATGACCCAGCCCCCCGTTGTTCACCATGCGCCCCTGGCGCGACCCTGGAGGCACCTGCCATGAACATGAGCAACCGGAACTTTGTCAGGGGCCTGTGCATCATCGCGATCGCATTGCTGTTCGGCGTGACATCGTTGATGAACTACAAGATTGGCGAATTGAGCCGGTCCGGACCGGGCCTGTTTCCCTTCGGCGTCAGCTGCATGCTGCTGCTGGTGGGCATCATCACCATCGTGCGTGCGCACTATGTCGACCCGACGCCGCTGAACTACAACGTCAAGAACATCGCTCTCGTGCTGCTCGGCCTGTGCGGTTTCGCCGTCATCTCCGAGCACATCAACATGATCCTGGGCATCGTCTTCATGGTGTTCGTCACCACGTACGCTGGCACCTCCTACTCGGTGGTGCGCAACATCAAGATCTCCCTGGGTCTGATTGCCGTTGCCTTTGCCTTCAAAAACCTGCTCGGCCTTAACCTGCCGCTCTACTGATGGAAATCATTCACAACCTCGGCCTCGGCTTTGACCAGGCCCTAACGCTTCAAAACCTGCTGTATTGCGCACTGGGCTGTACCGTGGGCACACTCATCGGGCTGCTGCCCGGTCTGGGACCCTTGTCCACCATCAGCCTGCTGCTGCCACTGACCTATTCCATTCCCACCGGTGGCGCACTCATCATGCTGGCCGGTATCTACTACGGTGCCCAGTACGGCGACAGCGTGAGCGCCATCACGATGAAGATCCCGCACGCCAGCAGCATCGTGGCCTGTATTGACGGTTACCAGATGACCCTCAAGGGCAAGACTGGTCTGGCACTGTTCACCGCCGGCATCTCCAGCTTCATCGGCGGAACGGTGGCCATCATTGTGCTGTCGACCATGGCACCTGCGCTCGGTGAGGTGGGCTTCCTGTTCGGACCTGCAGACTACTGCGCGCTGATGCTGCTGGGCTTTTTCTGCGTGAGCTTTGTCAGCAGCGGCAGCCTGCTCAACGGACTGGCCATGGCCATGATCGGCGTGCTGCTCGGCATGGTCGGAACCGACGTCAACAGCGGCGTGGCGCGCTACACGATGGACCTGCCCTTCCTGATGGACGGTATCGGCCTGATCAGCATTGCGCTGGGCTGTTTCGGTATCGCCGAGGTGGTCAAAAACCTCGACAACAAGAACGTGCTCACGCCGTTCAGCGGCACCATCAAGCTCATGCCGACCTGGCCCGAGTTCAAGCGCATCATCCCGAGTGCGCTGCGCGGCAGCGTGATCGGCTCCATCCTCGGCATCCTGCCCGGCGGTGGCCCCACGATCGCCCAGTTCGCGGCTTACGCTGCTGACAAGAAGTTCAGCAAATACAAGCACGAAATCGGCACCGGATGCATCGAAGGTGTTGCCGGGCAGGCGGCTGCCGACGAAGCCGCTGCGCGCACCAGCTTCATCCCGCTCATGGCCATCGGCATTCCCGAGAACGCCGTGATGGCCCTGATGATGGCCGCCTTCGTGGTCAAGGGCATTCAGCCTGGCCCCAACATGATTGCCACCCACCCCGACCTGTTCTGGGGCCTGGTGGCCAGCATGTGGGTGGGCAACTGCTTTCTGGTGGTCCTCAACGTGCCGCTGGTGCGTTACTGGCTGTCGGTTTTCAAGATTCCCTACACCGTGCTGTTTCCGGCGATTCTCTTCTTCTGCTGCATCGGTACCTTCAGCATCAACAACAGCCTGGACGACATCTTCATCACCACCGTCTTCGGTCTGGTCGGCTATATTTTCCTGCGTCTGGACATGGAGCCGGCACCGCTGCTGCTGGGCTTCATCCTCGGACCCATGCTGGAGGAGAATTTCCGCCGTGCCATGCTGCTGAGCCGTGGCAGCTTCAGCGCCTTTGTCACCCGGCCGATCAGCGCCACGCTGCTCTCCGTGATCGGTGTGCTGGTCGTCTGGCAGATCGTGGTGTTTGTCAACAAGCTGCGCAAGTCGCCGGACCACATCATCCATGAAGGCGGGCTCGCCCCGGCAGCAGCCATCATTGAAGAATGAACCAGCGCCTTTAAAGACGCTTCCCGGAAATCCCCGACCACCCACACGGTGTGTTGGGGATTTTTTTTGCGCCTCTACAGCCGGCACATGCTGGCGGCCACCACCCGAACGGCAAGTGTGTTGAAATCATTCCTCTCATCCGGAGATATCCAACCATGAACCGCAGACTCCTCTTGCAAGCTGGCGCAGCGCTGGCAGCGTCCACCCCCTTCCTGTTGATGGCCCAGGCCCAGTCCGCGGTGGCTGCCGGCGGAAAACACCACAGGATCGTGATCCAGGTCAGCGACAACGACCCGGCCAAATGGAACCTGGCCCTCAACAACGCCAAAAACCTGCAGGACGATGTGGGCGCCGCCAATGTGGACATCGAAATCGTGGCCTACGGCCCGGGCATCGGCATGCTCAAGCTCGAGTCCCCCACCGGCGCGCGCATTGCCGACGCGATCAAGGGCAACGTGAAAGTGCTGGCCTGCGAGAACACCATGCGGGGCCAGAAGCTCACCAGGGACGACATGCTCAGCGGCATCAGCTATGTGCCCGCAGGTGTGACCGAGATCATGAAACGCCAGGGCGAAGGCTGGGCCTACTTGCGGCCTTGATGCAGCCTTGAAGCGGCTTTTATAATGTGCCGACATGCGGGTGTAGTTCAATGGCAGAACGGCAGCTTCCCAAGCTTCATACGAGGGTTCGATTCCCTTCACCCGCTCCAGTCTCCTGCTCCCGTTTCCCACCCCACAATTTTCGCGCAGTTCCTCCCACGCTGAGCCGGCGCCCGGTCAGTCCACTGTGGGCACGGTCGCCAGCGTGAAATAGAACTGCGCACCGCCGCCTGTCGTGGCGCTCGCCCACACCCTGCCACCATGGCGCACCACGATGCGCTGAACCGTCGCCAACCCCACCCCCGTGCCTGAAAAATCAGTGGGCGAATGCAGGCGCTGGAAGGTGCCAAAGAGCTTGTCGACATAGGTCATGTCAAAGCCCGCACCGTTGTCCTTGACGTGGTAGACGGTTTCACCGAGTGCGTCCTGCGCGCAGCCGATATCGATGTGCGCATGCTCCTGCCTGGCGGTGAACTTCCAGGCGTTTCCAATCAGGTTGTGCATCACCACGGACAACAACAGCGAATCGCCGTGCGCCACCAGGTCCGGCTGGATACTCACCTGTACCTGCCGCAGGGGCTCGCGCTCCCGGCAGTCCTGCACCGCACGCAGGGCCAGGGCCGACAGGTCCACGCGCTCAAAATGCAAGCGGTCGCGCGACACCTTGGCCAGCGACAGCAAGCCTTCAATCAGTGCGCCCATCTGCTGCACACCCGCCTTGATGCGGAGCAGGTAATGGCGCGACTTGTCGTCGAGCTGCTTGCCGGCGGCACGTTCGAGCAACTGGCTGAAGCCGTCGATGGTGTTCAGCGGCGAACGCAGGTCATGCGACACGGAATAGGAAAACGCCTCCAGCTCACTGTTGACGGCCTCCAGCTCGGCGGTGCGCCGGCGGACGCGGTCCTCCAGGCTGGCGTTGAGCTGCAGGATGTTCTGCTGGGCCAGCTTGCGCTCGGTGATGTCCTGGTAGGCGCCCTGAACGCGGTGGACCTGGCCTCGCTCATTGCGCAGGGCCTGCGCCACCACACGCACCCACAAGCGGCGCTGCGCGGTGGTGATGATTTCCAGTTCCTCATCGATCGGCATGCCCATGCTGATGCACAGATTGAATGCCGCCCTGATGTGATCCCGCCATTCAGGCGCGCTGTAAGCCAGCGCATCGTCAAGGTAAGGTCTGCTGCCGGCCGGCACGCCATGCAGCAGGCACACCTCATCGGACCACAGGAGCTGGCGGGTGGCGAGGTCGAGCGACCAGCCACCCAGATGCGCCGTGCGCCCGGCAATGACCAGCAGCGCCTCGCTCTGGCGCAGCTTGTCTTCTGTTTCGCGTCGGGCGGTGATGTCCTCGGTCACGGCAATCACCCGTGTCGGTGTGCCGTCCGGCCCGCGAACCATCGACACGGTGGAGCGCACCCACACTGTGTCGCCGCCCTTCTTGACGTAACGCTTTTCTTCGGTGAAAGAATTCAATTCACCCGCCAGCAGACGCCCCCTCAGGTCGGCATAGCGGGCACGGTCGTCGGGATGGGTCAGCTCGCGGGTGTCCATGGTCCGGAGCTCTGCCTCGGTGTAGCCCACCGTGGCGTAATACGCCGGATTGGCCATCACCAGCTTGCCGTCGGGCGTGTTCATCACAATGCCTGCCGCAGTGGTGCCGAACACCAGCTGAACCATTTCCTGGCTGTCCTTGAGCTGCCGCTCGATTTCTGCACGCCGCTGGATTTCCTGCTGCAAGGCCCGGGTTCGCTCGCGCACCCTGCTGCGGATCTGCAGGTTCCAGAGCAACACCAGCGACAGCACCAGCAACACCCCCACCGAGCCCCCGATCACCCACCGGACCATGATTGCCCGCGCATCGGATTCCGGTTGGTAGATGAAGCCCGACAGCGAGTAATCCTTGCGCACCATGCCCAGGTCGGCCAGCGTGCGGCCAATGGCCTCCAGCCGGCCAGGGTTCAAATGCCCGATCTCCACCACATCCGGCAACACATAAGGCAGCATGTCGTGCGCCTCCTGCAGCAGCTTCTCGCGCGTGACGCCGCGTTGCCGTACGCCGGGCATGGCCAATATCGCGTCGACCATCTCCGCCTGGTGGGCAAAGGCGTATTCCCAGCCCTTGCGGGTCGCGCGCAAAAAACCGGCGGCGCCCGCCGGATCGCGGTCCAGCACCGCTTCGGTGGTGAAGATGATGTCGCCATAGAAATCGACACCGTAGTCCACGCTGCGCATGACATGCGGCGCGATGCCGCGTTCGCGCATCCAGGCAGGCTCCACCGTCGCATAGGCTGACATGGCATCAACACGCCGCTCCACCAGGTCTTCCAGTTTCCACGTCTGCGGGATGATGTTGACTCGCCTGGGGTCGATGCCTTCGCGCTGGAGCATGGCGCGCAGCTGGATGCCACCCTGGTCGTCCGAGAGCATCACGCGGGCGCCGATCAGGTCGCTGGGAGAGCGTATCTGGCGGTCCTCCCGGCTCATGATCACGTAGGGTGAATGCTGGAAGATCGCCGCCAGCGCCACCAGAGGCTCACCCTGGATGCGATGGATCAGCAGGTCGGAGTCCCCGATGCCGAAGTGCGCCTTGCCTTGCGTCACCATGGCCAATGCCGATATCCCGGTTCCACCTTCCAGAATGGTGGCGTCCAGGCCTTCGTCGCGGTAAAAGCCCTGGTTCAGGGCAGCGTAATACCCGGCAAACTGGAACTGGTGATACCACTTGAGCTGCAGGGTGACCTTGGCATGGTCCGCCACGGGCTTGCTGCCAGCCGCATGGACCACGCCCGCCAGAGGCAGCAGCAACGCCAGCACCAGCCACCCGATGACCGGCCATCCAGCAAGGATTGGCAGACCCCTCGTTGCCTGGAAAAAGCGGCGCATGATTTTTTCAGCATAGCATGCAGCCTCCCTGGGCCCTCAGGTCGGCCAGGCGTCAGCGCAGAACGATGACGAAGATGCCCAACAGCGTCAGCCCGCTGCCGGCAAGTGTCATCCGCGTGATGTCCTCGCGGTTCTTGAGCAGGAAATGACTCAGCGGAAACACCAGCAGCGGCGTGCACAGGGTGACCAGTGTCGCAATCGACAATGGAATGAAGCGCATGGCGCCTATCGTGCAGATCTGGCCTGAAATCGTGCAGACACCGATGAGGGCGTACAGCCACACACCGCGCCGGTCGGCCTTGCGCAGGCTGGCCAGCAGCTCTGACTTGGCAGGGGTGAACGCCAGATGCATGGCCAACCCGAAGCCCGCGCCGATCAGGCCGCCGAGGATGGGTTCGTTCCAGACGCGCACCGCCGAGCCGCGCAGCACGTTGCCAATGGCATAGGCCAGCGAGCTCGCCAGGCCCAGCAGCAGAACCGACTGCAGCACGCGTTGCCGCCAGCTTGCAGCCGATGCCGCCGCGGCGCCGGTGCTGCTGCGGCCCATGAAGCCGGGCTTGTAGCTCACCAGGATCAGGCCACCCACCGTCAGGACCATGCCCACAGCCACCGGCAAGGTCAGTCGCTCGCCCAGCAGCAGCAGCGCCATGACGGCCGTGAACAGCGGGCTGCTGACCTGAAACACACTGGCCTTGGCTGGGCCAAAGCGCACCACCGATTCGTAGAAAAACCAGCGCCCGAGATAAGTCGAAAAAATGCCGGCAGCCGCAAACAGCCAGAAGGAGCCGGCGTGCCAGGTGGCGGGCTCGGCACGCGTCACGCTCTGCACGGCAAAGGCCAGGGCCGAGAACAGCACGTTGGTGAAGGTGGCGATCACAAAGCCCAGTGCCAGCGGAATCCGGTCCGTGGCCAGACGCGTCACCAGAATGGCTGTCGTGAAGAGCAGCAAGGCGCCCCCCGACAGCAGATACCCCGGCAAGGATTCAGACATCAGATCTTGAACGCTTCCAGCGCTTCAGGCGCAAACAGCTCGGCCGGCGTGAGCAGGCGTCTGGACAGCCCCTGCTCGTGGTGGTAGCGCAGGAAGGTCTGCAGCGTGGCGACGTTCTTTTCGTAGCCGTAGGGCCAGAAGTCCTCGCCCATTTCACGCCGCACCTGCTCGACATGGGAGGTGAGCCACGGCAGCATGGTCTTGAGCGCCGCGGTTTCGTACAGGTCGTCGTAGGTACGGCGCTGCGACTGCTCGAGCGCCTTCATCATCGACCGTGCGACCCAGCGGTTGGCCTCGTACACGTCGCGGCGGATGGCCACGGTGTGCATGATCGGGAAGATGCCGGTTTCCTTGAAATAGTTGCGCTCGGTCTGCTCGTAGTCCTCGAACAGCCGCTTGACCTTGCCGCCGCCCGTCAGGAAGCTTGAGGGCATGCGCGCGGTGTAGAGCGCGTCGATCTCGCCATCGAGCAGCATCTGCGCCAGGGTCTGCTCGGGGCCGATCTGCTCCACCTTGATGTTGGGCGGCAAGTCGAGCTTGATCTTTTCAGAGCGGCCCGGCTCTTCCTCGCCCCCGGTGAAGTAGGTCACGCTGTCCACCGGCACACCGTAGTGGTCGGACAGGATGCCGCGAATCCACACCGGTGCGGTCATCTGGTACTCGGGGTTGCCCACACGTTTGCCAATGAGGTCTTTGGCCTCGCGGATACCCGAGTTGGCATTCACGTAGATGCACGAGTGCCGGAAGAAGCGCGACGGAAAAACGGGAATCGCCACGAAGGGACGCGCCTCGTTGAACATCGACACCGTGTATGACGACAGCGACATCTCCGCGACATCGAACTCCTTGTGGCGCAGCATGCGGAAGAAGGTCTCTTCCACCGGCATGTTGAGGTAATTGAGGTCGATGCCGTCCGGCTGGACGCTGCCGTCCATCAGGGCGCGGGTGCGGTCGTAGTTCCAGCAGCCGAAGGTGAGTTTGAGTTTGGACATGGGGTTTGAAATACGGAAAGAAACGCCCGGGATACCCACCACTGGGGCACCCCGGGCCTGTTGAAAAATGTGCGCTGCGTGCCGCTTATTCAGCCTTGATGCCGGCTGCTGCAATGGCCTTGGCCAGGCGATCGTTCTCGCCCAGAATGGCCTTGCTGTAATCTGCCGGGCTGCTGCCGATCGGGTCAATACCCGCGGTGTTCAGCGTCTGGATCACTTCCGGCATCTTGGCAATTGCGGCCATCTCGGTGCTGATGCGCTCGATGATGCTGGCTGGTGTGCCCGTGGCCGCCAGCACGCCCACGATGGGCGCGAAGTCAAAGCCAGGAATCGTCTCGGCGATCGCCGGCACATTGGGCTCCTGGGTGGAACGCTGGGCGGCGTTGTTGGCCAGCAGCTTGACCTGGCCGTTCTTCACAAAACCGGCGAGCGACGGCAGGGCCGAGAACAGCACCTCGACCTGCCCACCGATCAACGCCGGCACCGACTGGCCCGTGCCCTTGAACGGTACATGGGTGATCTGCAGACCGAGCGAGGCTTTCAGCGCCTCCATCGTCAGGTGGTGCGTGCTGCCAACGCCGGAGGAGCCGTAGTTCAGGGTGGCGGGCTTGGCTTTAGCCAGTGCCACAAACTCCTGGAAGGTGTTGACGGGCACCTTGGTATTGACCGCCATGTAAAGGGGCGCACGGGCAGCCAGCGACACGGGCATGAAGTCGCGCTTGAAGTCGTAGCCCAGGTTCTTGTAGATCGCCGGGTTGATGGAGAACATCGAACCGTCGGTGACGAGGAAGGTGTAGCCGTCCTTGGGCGCGGTCGCCAGGGCCTGCGCGGCCACCACGCCGTTGGCGCCGGGGCGGTTGTCCACCACCACCGATTGACCCAGCTTTTCACCCAGGCGCTGCGCAAAAATGCGCGCCACCGTGTCGGGCAGGCCACCCGGCGAGTACGGCACCACAAACCGGATGGCCCGGTTCGGGTAGCCCGCCTGGGCATGGGCCACCAGCGGTGCGGCCAGGGTCGTGGCAGCCAGCAGGCCGGCCAGCAGGATGTGTCTGCGGTGTGTCATCAATTGTCTCCAGTCAGTGTTGTAGTGGTTACGCGGTATCTGAAAAGGCAAGCACTCGGGATCAGGCCGTGGACACGGCAGCGCCGCCCGTGCTCTCCGGCGTGGAGTACGACGGCTCCAGCGCCGGCTGTTTCGAATCCCAGACGTAAGACGCCGGATGGGCGCGCCAGTCGGTGGTTTTCGGAACAATGGCCTGGTAGGCGCAGACGTCAGATGGAATGCGCAGGTCGCCGGTGCCGATGGCCGGGCCACCGGCCTGGAAAGAACGGGCGGCTTCCAGCATCTGCTTGCGGAACTCCACCACCGCCTGATCGCTGGCGCCCAGGCGCTCGTGGGTGCGGTCGGCGATCGGCCCCATGGTGACCCACATGGCGATGTCCTGGTTGGGGAAGCCGGTGATGCCGGTGAAGTTGCCGGCCTTCATCGCACTGCGGTCCTGCCAGAAATGGTTGTCGCGGTTGCGCAGCGGGTTGAACTGGTCGTCGAGGTCCACACCCACCTGCTGTCCCAGAAACTTGCGCCAGCTGGCGGTGTCGGGCGTCTGCGAGGGGTGGCCCCAGGCGATGAAATAGAACGCGGTATGGGTGTCATCCACCGGCACATTGATGTTGGCCACGTTGTACAGGTTGTTCGGCGGGATCAGCGCGGTGGCGGGTGCGACGAACACCGTGGCGCGGATGTAGTCGTTGGCCGCGGCGTTCTTGATCGGGCGGCGGATGGCGGCGTAGCGAAAGCCATAGCTGCCGCGCTCGACCTGCAGGCGCGGCGCCTTGTCGGTGGAAGGCCGCAGCCAGTTGGTGTCGGTCGCTTCGGCGCCCTCGACCCGTGCCGGCACCATGTCGGAGGAATGCAGGCTGGAGCTGTGTGCCGAGTCGATGGCACCTTCCAGAATCTGGGCCCAGTTGCACGGAATGATGGCCTTGGCAATCGTCACCCGGGCATCGGCGGTGGGTGCCCAGGCCGGCGGCACAAATTCAGGCTGGGTGTCGGGCGGCCCCATGTAGGCCCAGACGAAGCCGCCCCACTCGTGCGTCGGGTAAGCCAGGTGCTTGACCTTCTGCGCCATGCCGCTGGCCGCTGGCTCGGAGACCATTTCCAGCACATTGCCCTGCACGTCCATCTTCCAGCCGTGATAGAGGCAACGCAGGCCGCAGTCCTCATTGCGGCCGAACACCAGCGAGACACGGCGATGCGGGCAGTATTCGTCCATCACACCGACACGGCCTTTGGTGTCGCGGAACACCACCAGGTCTTCTCCAAACAGGCGGGCCTTGATGGGCGTGCCGTCGGGCTCACTCACCTCTTCGATCAGGCACACCGGCGTCCAGTGGCGGCGCATCAACTGGCCCATGGGGGCCTGGCCCTCCACGCGGCAGAGCAACTCATTTTCTTCAGCGGTCAACATGCACAATTTCCTTCAACAATCCATGGCGGCCGGCCTGACACTTGTCATGTCACTGTGGGCCAGATCATCCAAAAATACAGCTTGCAAAAGCAGAACAAGAAGATTATTCTTAGTCAACTAAGATTATTCGTCCTCTGGACATTTGTCAAGAAAATTTACGGAGACAGCGATGAGCGTTAACCCTAGCGCGGGCACTGCCCCCACTGGCGCGGCCCCGACCGAGCCGGAGTTCATGCCCCTGAAGGTCACCCACAAACGCGCGTTGGCCGACGGCATTTACCTGTTCGAACTCTGCCATCCCGATGGCGGCGCGCTCCCCCCCTTCACCGCCGGCTCGCACCTCACCGTGCAGGTGCCCAGCGGTGTGCGCCGCAACTACTCGCTGTGCAGCAACCCGGCCGACACGCACCGCTACCAGATCGCGGTGAAGCGCGACGCCAAAGGCCGCGGCGGCTCCATCAGCATGGCCGACGACGTACAGGAAGGACAGACACTCCTCGTCAGCGCGCCGCGCAACAACTTTGAGCTGGCCGAGCGGTCCACGTCGTCCATCTTCATCGCGGGCGGCATCGGCATCACGCCCATCCTGTCGATGATGCGCGCCCTCAAGAGCACCGGCCATGGGGATTTCACTCTGTACTACTGCACGCGGGATGCGGCGGGCACCGCGTTCCTGAACGACATCAACGCCGAATTTCCAGGGCAGGCCCACATCCACCACGACCATGGCGACATGAACCAGGCGCTGGACCTGTGGGACGTGTTCGAGAAACCCACCGGCGCCCATGTGTACTGCTGCGGCCCGCAGGGCCTGATGGACAGCGTGGCCGACATGTCGGGCCACTGGCCCTCCGGCACGGTCCACTTTGAAAGCTTTGGTGTCGACGCCAAGGCCTTCGCCGCGAACACACCCTTCACCGTCCGCCTGGCGCGCAGCGGTGGTGTGGTGGAAGTCAGCGCCGAACAAACACTGCTGGAAGCCCTGCGCGGCCACGGCCTGTATGTGGCGAGTTCCTGCGAGAGCGGTACCTGCGGTTCCTGCAAGACGCGCCTGCTCGGCGGCGAGGCAGAGCACCGCGACATGGTGCTCACCGATGAGGAGAAGGCCACTTGTATCATGGTGTGTGTGTCACGGGCCCGCTCCCCTGATTCCCCCGAACTGGTGCTGGATTTATGACGCGCCACGTCCTCCAGCTCGGCGTGGTGGGACTGGGCCGCGCCTTCACGCTAATGCTGCCCACCTTCCAGCAGGATGCGCGGGTGAAGCTGGTGGCAGCAACCGATCCCCTGCCCGCGGCACGCGCGCAGTTCGAAAAAGATTTCGGCGCGCCCAGCCATGTCTCCATCGAGGCGCTGTGCGCCGACCCGTCCGTTGAGGCGCTTTACATCGCCTCACCGCACCAGTTCCATGCCGACCATGTGTGCCTGGCCGCAGCGGCTGGCAAGCATGTGATGGTCGAAAAACCCATGGCCCTCACGCTGGACGAATGCACGCGCATGATCGAGGCCACCCGCCGCGCCGGCGTGCACCTCATCGTGGGACACAGCCACAGCTTCAACAGCCCGATACGCCGCACCCGCGAGATCATTGAAAGCGGCGCGTACGGCCCCGTGCGGATGATCCACGCGCTGAACTACACCGACTTTCTCTACCGCCCGCGCCGGCCGGAGGAGCTGGACACGGCAGCGGGCGGCGGCGTGATCCACAGCCAGGCCACGCACCAGATGGACATCCTGCGGCTGCTGGGCGGTGGCCTGGTGACCAGCGTGCGGGCGCATACCGGCCGCTGGGATGCCGCCCGACCCACCGAAGGCGCCTACAGTGCGCTGCTGGGTTTCGAAGGCGGCGCCTTTGCCTCGGCCACCTACAGCGGCTACGGCCACTACGATTCCGACGAACTGCTGGACCACATCGGCGAGATGGGCCAGACCAAATCCGCCAGCGACTACGGCGCGGCGCGCCGGCGTCTGGCGGCAACCACCAGCCCTGCGGAAGAGTCCCATCTGAAAGCAGCGCGCAACTATGGCGGCAGCCTGTACGCGCCCGCCCTTCAGCCACCGGGCTCGTTGGCTCATCAGCATTTCGGGCACCTCGTCGTCAGCTGCGACAAGGCCGACCTGCGCCCTACGCCGCAAGGCATCGGCATCTACACCAACCATGACAAACGCTTTGAGCCCCTGGCCGCCCCGGCCATTGCACGGCAGGAAGTGATTGATGAGCTGTATGGCAGCGTCGTGAATGGTCAGGCAGCGGTTCACAGCGGTGAATGGGCACGCGCCACCACGGCGGTGTGCCTGGCCCTGCTGGAATCTGCGCGCATTGGCTGCGACGTGACGCCAGCTTTTCAGGTCGACTGCGCGGCACCGCATAATGCCGCCTCATGACGCACGACACGCAAAACATTCTCTACCACTGGCGCGAAGCCGTACCGAATGACCGCCTCGCCCACCTGATCCGCGATGCCTCACGCGCATTTCACCGCGCCCTGCAGGTGCGGCTGGCACAGCATGGCGTGCCTTTTGGCCACTGGACTTTCCTTCGCATCCTGTGGGAGGCCGACGGCCTGACGCAAAAAGAGCTCAGCGAGCGCGCGGGCGTGATGGAGCCCACCACCTTTTCGGCCATGAAGGCCATGGAAGCGCTGGGCTATATCGAGCGGCGGCAGTTGCCCACCAACAAGAAGAACATGTATGTGCACCTGACGGCCCACGGCCGGTCGCTCAAAAAACTGCTGGTGCCGATGGCGGAGGAAACCAACAGCGTGAGCATCGAGGGCATTGCCGTGGAGGAGCTGAAAACCACCCGGCGCGTGCTGCTGGCAATGATTGAGAACCTCGCACGCGACGAGGCGATTCAGGAAGCGGGCAGCGCCAGGCGCAAACTGCCAGCCAAGGCCGACAAACCGGACGCAAAAACGGAAAAAGCCCGCAAACCCGTCAAGTCCTGACGGGTCGGGGCTCTCGGTGCAAATTCAGCGCCGGCTCAGATCAGCTTGACGCCGGTCTTGGCCTGCAGCGCGTCGCGCGTCACGCCGGGCGCCAGCTCCACCACTTTGAGGCCTTCGGGGGTCACGTCCATCACAGCCAGGTCGGTGATGATGCGGTCCACCACGCCCACGCCCGTGAGCGGCAGCGTGCATTGCGGCAGGATTTTCAGGTCCTCGGTGCCGTCTTTCTTTTTGGCCACATGCTCCATCAGGATGATGACGCGCTTCACGCCGGCCACCAGGTCCATCGCGCCGCCCATGCCCTTGACCATCTTGCCCGGGATCATCCAGTTGGCCAGATCGCCCTTCTCGCTCACTTGCATCGCGCCGAGGATGGAGAGGTTGATCTTGCCGCCGCGGATCATCGCGAAGCTGTCGTGGCTGCCGAAAATCGACGAACCCTTGATGGTGGTCACCGTCTGCTTGCCGGCGTTGATCAGGTCGGCGTCGACCTCGTCTTCGGTGGGGAAGGCGCCGATGCCCAGCATGCCGTTCTCGCTCTGCAGCCACACCTCGATGTTGCTCGGCACATGGTTGGCCACCAGCGTCGGGATGCCGATACCCAGGTTCACGTAAAAGCCGTCCTGCAGCTCCTGCGCCGCACGTGCGGCCATTTGGTCTTGACTCCAGCTCATGGTTAAACCCCCGCCTTTTCAGTGATGGTGCGTTTCTCGATGCGTTTTTCAGGGTGCGGGTTGTGCACGATGCGGTGCACATAGATACCAGGCAGGTGGATGGAATCAGGGGCGAGTTCGCCGGTTTCCACCACATGCTCCACTTCGACGATGCAGATCTTGCCGGCCATGGCGGCGGCCGGGTTGAAGTTGCGTGCCGTCAGCCGGAACTGCAGGTTGCCGGACTTGTCAGCGACATGCGCTTTCACAAGGGCCACGTCGGGCACCAGTGAACGCTCCATCACATAGGTCTCGCCATCGAACTCGCGCAGCTCCTTGCCGTCTGCCACCTGGGTGCCCACACCGGTCTTGGTGAAGAAGGCCGGAATGCCGGCGCCGCCTGCGCGCAGCTTCTCGGCCAGCGTGCCCTGCGGCGTGAAGTCCAGTTCCAGCTCGCCTGCCAGGAACTGGCGCTCGAACTCCTTGTTCTCGCCCACATAGCTGGAGATCATTTTTTTGATCTGCCGCGTCTCCAGCAGTTTGCCGAGACCGAAGCCATCGACACCCGCGTTGTTGGAGATCACCGTGAGGTTCTTCACCTGGCTGTCGCGCAGCGCGTCGATCAGCGCCTCGGGGATGCCGCACAGGCCGAAGCCGCCTACAGCCATGAGCTGGCCGTCCTTCACGACGCCCTTGAGGGCCTCGGCAGCGGAGGGAAAAAGTTTATTCACGAAAGGTCTCCTTGAGTCGATCAGTGCCTCGTTCGATATCCGGGCTACCCGTTACGATACTACTTATTGAATTACGTAGTTTTCCGTAAAGGTTAGTACTGTGAAGGCAAATACTGTGGAAGTGGATTACCAGCTGGCGTTTGACCTGGCCCCCGTGGGCCTGGTGCTGTCGCGTAACCGCTCGATTGTGGACTGCAACCAGCATCTTTGCGAGATGTTCGGGGCCACGCGGGAGCAGCTCGCCGGCCAGTCCTTCCTGATTCTCTACCCCAGCGCCGATGAATACGAACGCATCGGCGCGCGCATGATCCCCATCCTCAACGCCAAGGGGCTGTATTCAGACAATCGCATCATGAAGCGCGTGGACGGGCGCCACAAGGGCGAGCCCTTCTGGTGCCATGTCACCGGCCGCGCCCTGAACCGCAGCGCGCCGCATGAGGCGGGCATCTGGACTTTTGAAGACCTCAGCTCCCGTCGCCCCGTGACGGCCGAGCTCACCGCCCGCGAACGCGAAGTGGCCGCGCATCTGATGGAAGGCATGACCTCCAAGGAAATCGGCCGGGCGCTGGACATCAGCCACCGCACCGTGGAAATCTACCGGGCGCGGCTGATGCGCAAGTACAAGGCCTCCACCACCGGGGATCTGGTGCAGCGGCTCATGGCGGGTTGAGGCGGGGCAGCAGCGCCAGCCTCAGCGCTTGCCGCCGTCTGCAGGCTGGCCGACACCGGCCAGTTGCCCAAACGGCAAGGTCTGCTTGACCAGCACCACCGTACAGGGCGCCGCCGTGGCCACGCGGATGGGCACCGTGGCCACCAGCGACTGCAACTGCCGGCCGTGGGTGGCCGCACCCATCACGATCATGCTGACCTGGTTGCCACGCGCGTAGTGGAGCAGCGCCTGCGCCACATCGCCCGACTCCAGCACATGGAACGAGGCCGTCTGGCCCCGCAGGTCCAGCGGCTGCGCCCATTGCTGCAGCATGCCGAGGTAGCGCCGGTGAACGGATGTCTCGCTGCCTGCCTCGTGCACCGACACCTGCCGCGGGCTGATCACCGTGACACAGGCCAGCCGCGCGCCGGGTGTGGTGCCAAGCGCGCGGGCTGCGGCGCGGCGCAGTGAATACAGCGTGGCGTCGCTCACATCGTGATGCGGTACGGCCACCAGGATGATGGGTACCTCCTCGATCTGGCGCGAGGGCATGGCGCTCGGGCGGTAGTGCATGCCCGCCGCGCGCAGCCAGCGGCGGAAATGCCGCCAGAAACCGGCAGGCTGAAGCCGCTGGCCCAGCGCCGTGATGGCAACCTGCTCCGGATGCGCCAGATCGAACGCAAGGTGGGCAGCCGAGGCATAGCGCTGATCGGCCGCGGGCTGCAGGCAGCGCAGGATCACCTCCTGCAACCAGTCAGGCACCGTGGGTTGCCGGGCACGCGGTGGGGCCGGGTCCATCCACAGGCGCTGGCGCAGGCCGGCCCGGGTTTGCGGGTTGCCAAATGGCAGTTCACGCGTGGCCAGTTCGTAAAGAATGACACCGATGGCAAACACGTCGCTGCGCGGATCGCCGCGCACACCCACCACCTGCTCGGGTGCCATCCAGGCCGGGGAGCCGATGGCAGGCCGCAGCTCCTCGGCCAGCAGGTCCGGGTAATGCGCATGGTTGGAAAGCCCGAAGTCCAGCAATACCGCGGTGCCGTCTGGCCGCAGCATCACGTTGGCGGGCTTGAGGTCGAGGTGGCAGGCGTTTTGCTGGTGCAGGCTGTGCGCCGCCTGCGCCAGCGCAGCCCCGACGCGCGCAAGCTCTGCCGCAGGCATGGGACCGGGCTTGTCGTCCAGCCACTGCTGCAGGGTGCTGCCTGGCACGCGCTCCATCACCAGATACGGCAACTGACGGATGTCACCGGCAGCCACCAGCCGCGGCACATGCGGCCCTGCCAGCACCGACAGCAGCTGCCACTCGACCTCGAACCCGACGATGTTTTCTGCGCCATCGCCTGCCGTCATGCGCGGCACTTTCATCACCATGGGAAACGGCGGCAAACGCGCCGGATCGGCATAGCCCACGGTGTAGATCAAAGCCATGCCGCCCACATGCAGGCACTCTCCGACGAGGAATCCGTCGATCACAGCGCCCGGCTCCAGACGGTTCATCGCCCCTCCTCCAGTCGCTCCGCAAATCGGGGTGGCAAACCGGACGCCCGCACCTCGGCGGCAGCCGCCAGGTGGTCGTAGGCGACCCGGTGAAAGGTGAGCTCGGCACGGAGCACGTCGAACATGGCGTACATGGCCTGCGGATTGCCATCGCGCGGCTGCCCCACCGAGCCGATGGTGGCAATCCAGTGCCGGTGGTGCGGCACCGGGATCGGAATTCCGGGGGTGGGCGCAAACCGCATCAATCGCTGCCCGGCACCCGAGAAGTAAAGCGTCTGATGGTGCACATGCCCGCCAAACACGTAATGCACCTCGGTGTTTTTGCAGGCGGCTGACAGACTGGCATGGGCGCGTGGCTCGTTGTCCACGTAATGCCAGCGCTCGGGCGCGTCGGCGCTGGCATGCACCAGCAGCATGGCGCCCACCGTGGCAGTCAGCGGAAGACCATCGAGAAAAGCGAGCTCGTCCGCATGGAGTTGGTCATGCGTCCAGCCGGCCCCGCCTTCACCCTGGGTGCGGGCTTCGGCGGGTGGGCGGACCGCCATCTCGTCGTGGTTGCCCTTGAGGACCACGGCGCCCTGTGCAGACAGTTCGCGCACACGCTGGACCACCGCAGAGGGTTGGGCACCGTACCCAACGATGTCACCCAGCACCGCATGGTGTGAAGCGCCCTCGCCCTGCGCATGGGCCAGACACGCCTCCAGCGCCCGCAGGTTGGCATGCACGTCTGACAGCAGGGCGATCTTCATCGCCATGCAGGGCCGACCCGGCATCGCAGGTGCGGCATAAGCCGGTTGCGGTCAGGTTTTAGGTCCATCGACCACTTCGCTGGCGGTACGGAAGGCGTCCACCGCCGTTGGCACACCGCAGTAGACCGCCGCATGCAGCAGCACCTCCTGCAGTTCGGCGGGCGTCGCACCGTTGTTCAGCGCGCCGCGCAGATGGCCCTTGAGCTCATGCTGCTTGCCCAGCGCGGTGAGCATGGCCACCGTGATCAGGCTGCGGGTTTTCAAGTCCAGCCCCGGCCGTTGCCACACATCGCCCCAGGCTTTGGCCGTGATGTGCTCCTGGATGGGACGGTTGAACTCGGTCATCTTGCCAAGCGCGTTGGCGACAAACTCCTCGCCCATCACCTGCTTGCGGGTGACCAGGCCTTTGTCGAATGCGGAATCCATGGGTGTTGTCTCCTGTGCTGTGGTGTGTTTGCGTGTATTTTTTTCCAGTCCACAGGATAGCGCAGCCATCCAGCCGTGACCATGAAGCCGCCATGAAAAAGGCGCTGCCTGTTTGCACAGACAGCGCCCGAAGGTCGAGGAGGAGTGGAATCAGACGAGATCGAAGCGGTCCAGCTCCATCACCTTCACCCAGGCCGCGACAAAGTCATTCACAAACTTGCCTTGCGCGTCTGACGCGGCATAGACCTCGGCGAGAGCGCGCAGCTGCGAGTTGCTGCCAAACACCAGATCGACCACCGTGCCTGTCCACTTGACTTCGCCGGTCTTGCGGTCGCGGCCTTCCAGCACGCCTTCGGTAGCGGTCTTTTGCCACTGGGTGCGCATGTCGAGCAGGTTGACGAAGAAGTCGTTGGTGAGCACGCCAGGGCGCTGGGTGAAGACGCCGTGTTTCGCGCCGCCGGTGTTGGCATTCAGCGCGCGCAGGCCACCGACCAGCACCGTCATCTCGGGCGCACTCAGCGTCAGCAACTGGGCCTTGTCGACCAGCAGCTCGGCGGCAGCCGCCTCTGCGCCCTTGCGGACGTAGTTGCGGAAGCCGTCTGCCACCGGCTCCAGCACCGCGAACGATTCCACGTCGGTCTGGGCCTGCGTGGCGTCTGTGCGGCCGGGGGTGAAGGGCACCGTCACGCTCTGGCCAGCCTTGGCGGCGGCAGCCTCGATGGCAGCGCCACCGGCCAGCACGATCAGGTCAGCGAGCGAAATCTTCTTGCCGCCGCTTTGCGCCGCGTTGAAGTCTTGCTGGATACCTTCGAGCGTGCCCAGCACCTTGGCGAGATCTGCCGGGTTGTTGGCAGCCCAGTCTTTTTGCGGAGCCAGGCGGATGCGCGCTCCGTTGGCGCCACCGCGCTTGTCACTGCCGCGGAAAGTGCTGGCAGACGCCCAGGCGGTGCCCACCAGCTGGCCGGTGGCGAGGCCTGATGCCAGTACCTTGGCCTTGAGCGCAGCCACATCGGCAGCGTCCACCAGCTTGTGGTCGACTGCAGGCACCGGGTCTTGCCAGATGAGCTCTTCTTTCGGCACCAGCGGGCCGAGGTAGCGGGCGCGCGGGCCCATGTCGCGGTGCGTGAGCTTGAACCAGGCGCGGGCAAACGCGTCGGCAAACTCGGCCGGGTTCTGGTGGAAGCGGCGCGAGATTTTCTCGTAGGCTGGGTCCATGCGCAGCGACAGGTCAGCCGTCGTCATCATCGGCGGGTGCTTCTTGCTGGGGTCGTGCGCGTCCGGGATCATGTGCTCGGGCTTGCAGTTTTTGGGCGTCCACTGGTGGGCGCCAGCGGGGCTTTTGGTGAGCTCCCACTCGTAGCCAAACAGCATGTCGAAGTAGCCGTTGTCCCAGGTGGTGGGGTTGGGCTTCCACGCACCCTCAATACCGCTGGTGGTGGCGTGCACCCCCTTGCCGCTGCCAAACTTGTTGGTCCAGCCCAGGCCCTGCTCTTCGATGCTGGAGCCTTCGGGCTCCTTGCCAACCAACGCCGGATCGCCTGCACCATGCGCCTTGCCGAAGGTGTGGCCGCCCGCCACCAGCGCCACGGTTTCCTCGTCGTCCATGGCCATGCGGGCGAAGGTTTCGCGCACGTCGCGGCCAGAAGCCACCGGGTCGGGCTTGCCGTTAGGGCCCTCCGGGTTCACATAAATCAAGCCCATCTGCACGGCGGCCAGCGGGTTGGCGAGTTCGCGGTCACCGCTGTAGCGCTCGTCGCCCAGCCAGGTGCTCTCAGGGCCCCAGTACACGTCTTCTTCCGGTGCCCAGATGTCAGGCCGGCCACCGCCGAAACCGAAGGTCTTGAAGCCCATGGTTTCCATGGCCACATTGCCTGCCAGCACCATCAGGTCAGCCCACGACAGCTTACGGCCGTATTTCTGCTTGATGGGCCAGAGCAGTCGGCGGGCCTTGTCGAGGTTGCCGTTGTCGGGCCAGCTGTTCAGCGGTGCGAAGCGCTGGTTGCCAGTACCGGCACCGCCGCGTCCGTCGTGAATACGGTAGGTGCCTGCAGCGTGCCAGGTCATGCGCACGAACAGGCCGCCGTAGTGACCCCAGTCGGCCGGCCACCAGTCCTGCGAGTCGGTCATCAGAGCCTTGAGGTCGTTGACAACCGCGTTCAGGTCCAGCGTCTTGAAAGCTTCGGCGTAGTTGAACGCCGCGCCCATGGGGTCGGACTTTTCAGAGTGCTGGTGCAGGATGTTCAGCTTCAGGTGGTTGGGCCACCAGCTGGCGTTGCTGGGGGCAGCAGCCTTGGTGTGGGCGGTGGTGTGGCCGGAGAAGGGGCATTGGGCTTCGGCTTGCATTTGGCGTTCTGGCATGGTGACTCCTTGGGTTCAGCAAGTGGTTGTGAAAGACCGGGCGCAATGGCCCGGTGGCGGAAAAACAAGGCTTGGTTGGCTCATGCGGTCTCCTGGCGGGTTTTTTTTGACTGGTTGACGAACGCCAGTTTGAGCGTCATTCGAGAATAAATAAAGACAATTAAAGAAATTGATTCAATAGTATTTATCAATGTTCAGACGCTGACAAACGACCGTTCGGGACGCCAGACACAGCGGTTACCCTTGAACCGCCGCAATTTATCAAGCTTTTCAAGGCCGCACTATGACAAGTTCACCTATTTCGACCACCCCACCCCGCTATCCGGCACCCCGTCTGGCAGACGTGCCCGATGACATTCGCACCAAGATCCTTGAAGTGCAGGAGAAAGCTGGGTTTGTACCCAATGTGTTTTTGGGCCTGGCGCGCCGCCCTGCCGAATGGCGGGCATTTTTTGCATACCACGACGCGCTGATGGTGCCCGAATCGGTCGGCCGCACCACCAACCTGACCAAGGGTGACCGCGAGATGATCGTGACCACCACCAGCGCCGCCAACAAATGCCTCTACTGCGTGGTGGCCCACGGCGCCATCCTGCGCATTTACGAAAAGAAACCTTTGGTGGCTGACCAGGTGGCGGTGAACTACCGCAAGGCCGACATCACGCCGCGCCAGCGCGCGATGCTCGACTTTGCGATGAAGGTCTGCCTGCAGTCCGACGAAGTCAACGACGCCGACATCGACGCGCTGCAGGCGCACGGCTTTGACGACGAAGACGCCTGGGATATTGCGGCTATCACCGCCTTCTTCGGCCTCTCCAACCGCATGGCCAGCTTCAGCGGCATGCAGCCCAACCCGGAGTTTTACCTGATGGGCCGCGTGCCCAAGGCGCCCAAGCCCGTCTGAGAGCCGCGCCGCTCAGTCTTCAATGACCTGGCGCATCCAGTCCGGCAGGGTCTTGGACTTCTGCGCCGGAAAGTCCACCCAGATCGTGGTGGCACCACCTGCGGCGTAAATCACGCCGGGCTGGTCCACCCGCTCCATGGTGCACCAGCTTTCAAAGGTGGTGCGCCCCGGGTCGCTGACGTACATCTTCGCCAGCACGTCGCCCGGGTATTCCAGCTGCTTGTAAAAGTTGCAAAAAGCATTGACGATGACCGGCCCCTCACCTTTCGGGTCGGGCTGGCAACCAATGCTATACATCCAGTCGATGCGGATGGTTTCGAGGTACCGGAAGTAGCTGCCGTTGTTCAGGTGCCCCATCGCGTCCATGTCGCCCCAGCGGATGGGAATGTGCATCTGGTGAACGAGTTTTTTCTTCTCTGGGATCTCAATCTTCATGGTGTGTCCGAAGTCTTGACGAGGTTGGAAATATTCAGCGATGCGCCTGGATGGACGCGAGGATGCCCAGCGTGAACAACACGCAGGCCGCGAGCTGCACCAGGCTGGGCCAGTGGCCGTCCCAGGCGAAGGAGTACAGCAGCGCAAAAATGGTTTCGCTCACGATCAACTGACCACACAGGCTGGCGCTCAGGCGCTGGCTGGCCATGTTCCACAAGATAGTGGCCAGCCAGGTGGACCCCGCCCCGACGACCACGCACAACAGCACAAAGGTGGCGAGGTCTGGCCGCGCCGCCATCACGGGCACATCGGAGCCGGCTGCGCCCCACATCAGCAAGGCTCCCAGACCGGTGGCAATGCCCAGCCAGTTGGCCCAGTCGGTGGCGTTGACCTCCGCGTGGCGCTTGAGCCAGGACGAATTGAGAATCGCAAAAATCGTCCAGCACACCAGCGAGGCCAGCACAAACACCATACCGCGCCAGAAATGCACGGCGGGCACACCACCGGCCGACCCGCCACCATGGGTGGAACCCATCATCAGCAACAACCCCGCCGCCGTCAGCGCCAGTCCCGGCAGCAACGCAGCCCAACGCAGGCCCTGGGGCTTGCCCAGCAGCATGATCCAGATCGGGATGGTGCCAATCACCAGCGAGGGGACTTCGGTGCCTGCGTCGCGGATGGCCAGCACCAGCAGCAGGTAGTAGCCGGTGAAGCCGAGCACGCTCATCACCAGCGCGGCGCCTGCCTGGCGCCAGGTGGGCAGCCGTCGGCTGCGCCAGCCGCCCAGCATCACCGCCGCGGCGACCAGCCCGTACACCACGAAGCGGCCCGAGGCGAGATCGACTGACGAGAAGCCGCCGCGATCGACGGCGAGCACGCGCGGCGTGACAAACGCCAGACCCCACAGCGCCCCGGCGGCGAGGCCCGCCAAAATCCCGGTCAGCATGCGTGATGAAGGTGATCAGGCACCAAAGCCATCGTCCGCCGCAATCACGGCACCATTGACAAAGTGGCTCTCGCCGCTGGCCAGCATCACCAGCAGGGCGTCCAGGTCTTCCGGCTTGCCAATGCGCTTGCGCGGCAGCATCTGCACCAGCTTTTTGCCCTGCTCGGTTTCCCAGTGGTGGTGGTTGATCTCGGTGTCGATGTAGCCGGGGCAGATGGCATTGACGTTGATGCCGAACTTGCCCCACTCGAGCGCCATGGCCCGCGTCATCTGCACCACCGCCGCCTTGCTCATGCAGTACACGCCGATCTGAGGCAGCACGCGCAGGCCGGCCATCGACGCGATGTTGATGATGCGGCCGCCGCCATAGGTGCCAGGTGCCGCCCCCTTGGCGCGCGCCAGCATGCGCTTGCCGACTTCCTGCGCCACAAAAAAAGCGCCCTTCACATTGGTGTTGAAGATGAAGTCGTAATCGGCCTCGCCCACATCCTGGATGCGCTGCGTGGTGCTGACGCCCGAGTTGTTGACGAGGATGTCGATGGGGCCAACCTCGGTCTCGGCATGCGCCACACCGGCCTTGATGCTGTGATGGTCCGTCACGTCCAGGGCCACCACATGCGCATCGCCGCCCTCGGCTTCAATCTGCGCGCGCAGCTCCTTGAGCTTGTCCACCCGGCGGCTGGCCAGCACGACGGCAGCACCCGCACGGCTCAGGGTTCTGGCGAACTGCGCGCCCAGACCACCCGAGGCGCCGGTCACCAGTGCGACACGGCCTGAAAGATCAATGCTGTAAGCCATTAGGGGCTCCTCTCGATAAATGTGCAGTGGGCCAATACAAGGCCGGGATTGCAGTGTGAACGGCATAAAATCAAACGCGATTCAAGCCAGCGCAGCGGCCTCATTCCAAAAATCATTATCAGCGAGTCATCGATGAACACCCAAGACATTCTGGCCCAGTTCGGCCCCCGCGAAGCGATGGAGTACGACGTGGTCGTGGTGGGTGGCGGCCCCGGTGGCCTGGCCACGGCCATCCGGCTCAAGCAGCTCGCGGCGGAAAAAGGAAGCGACGTGTCGGTGGTCGTGCTGGAGAAGGGTTCCGAGCCCGGCGCGCATATTCTCTCGGGCGCCGTGATGGACCCGCGCGCCATCACCGAGCTGTTTCCCGACTGGAAGGAACGCGGCGCGCCGCTCAACCAACCCGTTGAGGGCGATGACCTGCTGGTGCTGAGCGAAACCGGCGCCAGCCGCACGCCTGATTTTCTGGTGCCGCGCAACTTCCACAACCACGGCTGCTATGTGATCAGCCTGGGAGCCGTGACCAAGTGGCTGGGCGAGCAGGCCGAAGCACTGGGCGTGGAGATTTTCCCCGGCTTCGCGGCCGCCGAAGTGCTCTACAACGACGATGGCTCCGTCAAGGGTGTGGCCACCGGCAACCTGGGCATTGGCAAGGACGGCGAGCCCACCGACAACTTCCAGCTCGGCATGGAACTGCATGCCAAGTACACGGTATTTGCAGAGGGTGCCCGCGGCCACCTGGGCAAGCAGCTGATCGCCAAATACAAACTCGATGCCGGCAAGGACGCGCAGAGCTATGCCATCGGCATCAAGGAGCTGTGGGAAGTGCCCGCCGACAAGGCCAAACCGGGGCTGGTGGTGCACACCGCCGGCTGGCCGATGGACGACGACACCTTTGGCGGCGGCTTCCTCTACCACCTCGAAGGCAACAAGGTCACGCTGGGTTTTGTGATCGGCCTCGACTACCAGAACCCCTGGATGTCGCCCTTCGACGAGATGCAGCGCTGGAAAACGCACCCGTCGATTCGTGCGCACATCGAGGGTGGCAAGCGCCTGGGCTACGGTGCGCGCGCCATCAATAACGGCACGCCGCAGGCGCTGCCCAAAACCGTGTTCCCCGGCGGTGCCCTGGTGGGCTGCGACGCGGGCTATCTGAACGCGGCTCGCATCAAGGGCAGCCACGCCGCCATCAAGAGCGGCATGCTGTGCGCAGAGGCCGCATACGAAGCCTTGACCGCTGGACGCAGCAGCGACGAACTGTCGGCCTACCCCGCCGCCTTCGAAAAGAGCTGGCTGCACGAAGAGCTCTGGCAGACGCGCAACTTCAAGCACTGGTTCAAGAAGGGCCCGCTGATGGGCAAATTGATGACCGGTATCGAGCAGTGGTTTCTGCCCAAGATCGGTGTGTCGGCCCCGCCCTGGACGCTGCACCGCGACCAGCCCGACCACGTGTACCTGCGCCCAGCCGCCGAGATGCCGCAGATCACCTACCCCAAGCCGGACGGCAAGCTCAGTTTCGACCGCCTCTCCAGCGTGTTCGTGAGCAACACCAACCACGAAGAGAACCAGCCCGCGCACCTGACGCTCAAGGACGCCAGCGTGCCGGTGCAGATCAACCTGACGAAGTACGCGGGCCCCGAGAGCCGCTACTGCCCGGCCGGCGTGTACGAGTTCGTGAAAAACGACGACAACACCGACCGCCTGCAGATCAACGCCCAGAACTGCGTGCACTGCAAGACCTGCGACATCAAGGACCCGACGCAGAATATCGTCTGGGTCACCCCAGAGGGTGGCGGCGGCCCCAACTACGCTGGTATGTGACGGAGGCCAGCCACCCCTCGGGCACAGGCCTGATGTCTGGCTGGGACTAAACTCCGGCTGACGGCGCGTCGCGGCTGACGCCGCCGCATCACCACGACAGCCCGGAGACAACCCAGCCATGAATATCGTCATCACCGGCGGCGCCGGTTTCCTCGGTGCCCGCCTTGCACAGCAGCTTCTGGCCCTTGGCAAATTGTCGCTGGCCGGCAGCCCGCCCCAACGCATCGAAACCATCACGCTTGTCGACCGCGCCGCACCCACCGGTGCGCTGGCAGCCGATCCGCGTGTCCGCGTGCTCACCGGCGACCTGAACCAGTTGCTCGGCAGCGGCGCCGCCGGCGACCGCGTGGTGCGCGCTGAGGACCACCTGGTGTTCCATCTCGCAGCTGCCGTCAGCGGCGAATGTGAAGCTGATTTCGACTTGGGCATGCGCAGCAATGTGGATGCCACACGCGCGCTGCTGCAGGCCTGCCGGGCGCTGAAGACCACGCCCACGGTGGTGTTTGCCAGCTCGCTCGCCGTGTTCGGCAATTCGCCCGAGCAGCCTCTGCCCGCCGTGATCGACGACCGGACCCTGCCCACGCCGCAGAACAGCTACGGCATCCAGAAGTTCATTGGCGAGCAACTGGTGGCAGATTACGCCCGCAAGAAATTCATCCGCGGCCGCAATGTACGGCTGATGACGGTGAGCGTGCGGCCCGGCAAGCCCAATGGCGCCGCGTCAAGCTTTCTGAGCGGCATGATCCGTGAACCGCTGGCCGGCGTGCGCGCGGTGTGCCCGGTGTCGCCCGACACGGCCGTGGCGCTGTCGTCCCCCGCCCGCACGATAGCCGGCCTGGTGCGCGCCGCCGAGGCATCCGACGCCGACTGGGGTGCACGCACCGCCATCAACCTGCCCGCCATCACCACCACAGTGGGCAACATGGCGGCGGCACTGGAGCGGCAGGCAGGCAAAGCGGTCGCCGCGCTGATTGACTGGACACCCGACCCGGCCATTGCCAACATCGTGACGAGCTGGCCTGCTGTCATCGATGCAGCGCGTGCCCGCCAACTCGGCCTGCAGCCCGACCCCGACTTCGACAGCATCGTCGCGGCTTACTTAAGCGAAAACCCGCTAACGGATGCTGTCCGCACGTCATCATAATGACCCGAGTCCACAACAGTTTTCCAAGGCGCTACGCCGTGCGAAACATACATCCGGAACAACAATGACAGGAGACCTCATGAAACTTTCGAAACTGCTTCTTGGCATGACTTTGGCGCTGGGATTCGTGGCCGCTGCCAGTGCACAGACCGTGATGAAGATCAGCATTTCCACCGCGCAGAACTCGCACCAGGGTGTCGGCATTGACACCTTCGCACGCGAGGTCGAGAAACGCACGGGCGGCCGTTACAAGATCCAGACCTTCTACAGCGGCTCGCTCGGTGGCGAGCGCGAGAGTATTGAGGCAGTGCAACTGGGCACCCAGGAGCTGACACTTTCCTCCACCGGGCCGGTACCCAACTTTGTACCCGAAACCAAAATCCTCGACGTGCCCTTTTTGTTCCGCGACAAGGCCCATGCCCGCGCCGTACTCGACGGCCCCATTGGACAGGATCTGCTGGGCAAATTTGACGCCAAGGGCTTCAAAGGCTTGGCCTGGGCTGAAAACGGCTTTCGCCACATGACCAACAGCAAGCGCGACGTCAAAGGCCCGGAGGACCTGAAGGGCCTGAAGATGCGCACGATGGAGAACCCGGTGCACATTGCGGCTTACAAAGGCCTGGGCATCATCACCACACCGATGGCGTTCCCCGAGGTGTTCACGGCGCTGCAGCAAGGCACCGTGGATGGCCAGGAAAACCCGTTGTCGGTGATCATGGCCTCCAAGTTCGACCAGGTGCAAAAACACCTGACGCTGACCGGTCACGTGTACTCGCCCTGCATTTTCCTGATGAACAAGGCCTCGTTCGACAAACTCAGCGCTGCCGACAAAATCGCCTTCATTGAAGCGGCCAAGGAAGGCACTAAAGCCAACCGCGCACGCGTGGACCAGGACGATGCCAATGGCGTGGCCGAGCTGCGCACCAAGGGCATGACCGTGATCGAGAATGTCGACAAATCGAAATTCGTGGCCATGCTGGCACCAGTGAACGCCGAGTTCGAGAAGCAGTTCGGCAAGGCCAATATCGAAGCCATCCGCAACGTCAGGTAAACCAGGCTCTGCGTCGCCCTCCGCTACGCAAACAGCAGTACATCACGCCTGCGATCCAAGGATTGGCAGGCGTTTTTATTGACCGCAAGGACAACACGGTGACCTGTTCATGAAAAAAAACTTCCTCCGCCTGGAGCAATGGACCACGAGTTTTTCCATGCTCGTGGCATGCCTCATGCTCACTATCGCCTCCGCGCTGGGACTGTTCCAGATCATCACCCGTTTCGTGCTGGAGCAGCCTGCCGAGTGGAGCGAAATCCTGATCCGGCTGAGTCTTATCTGGATGGTGTTCATGGGCATTCCCATGGCCTTCCGTCAGGGTGCCATGGTCAGCGTGGACGTTCTCTACCGCTGGAGCCCGCCCAAGGTACGGCGCGTGCTCGACTGGCTGGTCTGCCTCGCCGCACTGGCCCTGATTGCCGTCATCATCTGGTGGGGCTGGGATTACGCCCTGCGTGGACGGGTGCAATCCATGGCCGGTCTGGAATCCATTTCAATGTTCTGGGGCTATGTGGCCATGCCCATAGGCGGCATGTTTGCCGTGATCGGCATCATCGGTAACCTGATCGACCCGCAGCGCAACGAACTGGAGACAGCGCAATGACCCCAGTGATGATCACGACGATGGTGCTGTGCTTCGCACTCACCGTTTCGGTGGCCGTGTCGATTGGCCTGGCCTCCGTGCTTGGCATCCAGGCGTCAAACGCCAACATGCTGATCTCCGTCAAGGAGATGTTCAATTCCATCAACAAGTTTCCGCTCGCTGCCATCCCCTTCTTCATCCTGGCCGGCAACCTGATGGAAACCGGCGGCATCTCGCGCCGGCTGGTGGAGTTCGCCAAAAGCATCGTGGGGGGCGTGCAGGGCGGCCTGCCGATGACCTGCGTGTTGACCTGCATGATCTTTGCGGCTGTGTCGGGCTCATCGGTGGCCACCACGTTTGCAATTGGCGCCATCCTGATTCCCGCGCTCATCAAGCACGGCTACCCCACTGCCTATGCGGCCGCCTTGCAGGCCACCAGCGCAGAGCTGGGCGTGATCATTCCGCCGTCCATCCCGATGATTCTGTACGGCGTGAGCGCCGAGGTTTCAATTGGTGAGCTGTTTATTGCTGGTTTCGGTCCCGGCCTGCTGATCGGCCTGGCCCTGATGCTTTTCGTGCACCTTTATTGCCGCTACAAGGGCTGGGGCAAGAACGACGGTGACGGGCGGCTCGGATTCGGCAAGGCCACCTTGCAGGCTGGCTGGGCCTTGCTGATGCCAGTCATCATCCTGGGCGGCATCTACGGCGGCATCTTCACGCCGACGGAAGCCTCGGCGGTGGCCGTGTTCTATGCACTGGTGGTCGGCGTGGTGATCTACCGCGAGATCAAGCTGGCGGATCTGTACACCATCCTGCGCAAGTCGGTCATGTCCAGCGCGGTGATCATGTTCATCATTGCCAATGCGGGCCTGTTTGCCTTCCTGATCACGCGTGCCGGTGTGCCGGAAGCCATTGGCCTGTGGCTGCAGGAGGTGTTGAAATCACCCGGAATGTTCCTGTTGGGCGTGAATGCTGCCCTGTTCATCATCGGCATGTTCATTGAAACCAGCGCGGCCATCATCGTGCTGGCACCCATTCTGGCGCCGGTGGCGGTGCATTTCGGCATTGACCCGGTGCACTTCGGACTGGTGATGGTGGTCAACCTGGCCTTGGGCATGATCACCCCGCCCTTTGGCGTGAACCTCTTTGCGGCCTGCACAGTGGCCAAAATCTCGCTGGATCGCATCGTGACGCACCTGATTCCCTTCGTGCTGGTGATTCTGGCCTGTCTGATGGTGGTCACTTATGTGCCGCAGCTGTCGCTGTTCCTGCGTGACATCGTCTACGCGAAATAGATAAGGCCCCCACGCTCCCCCACTTCGTGTGGGTCGCTGCCCCCCGAGGGGACCGCCCGCCTGTGGCCCGGCAAAGCCGGTTCCACGGCTGGTTCATTTAGCCCCCACGGTCGCTCACTTCGTGTAGCTCCCTGCCCCCCGAGGGGGCCACCCGCCTGTGGCCCGGCAAAGCCGGTTCCACGGCTCATGCTGGTTTGAATATAAAGCCCTCACACGCACTTACTTCGCATTAGGGTCTTCGCGGCTTGGGTGGCGCGGTAGAATCCGGGCTGTCAGGAGAGAGCTTCTTTCGTGGAAGCCGCCGAAGGCGCAGGAGGCACCCTCACGGTGTCCTGAACGCTCAGGCAAAAGGACTGGCAACCGTGGTCTGGCAGCGTGCTGCCGGATGACGTTCCCTACTGGAGAGAGGCCGCCGCGAAGGCGTCCCACCGAAGGAGCAAACCTGCATCGCCAGGTGAATCTCTCAGGTAAAGAGGACAGCAGGGGCAGCGCATGACCAATGCCGCAAGGCAGCCGTCGTGGAATCGTGTTTGCCCTTCGGAGAACGCCTTGTCCGACCCGTCTTCTTCTGCCCCGCCTCCTTCATCCGATGCCTTGCTGAAAACCCCGCTGCATGCGCTGCACCTGGAGCTGGGTGCCCGCATGGTGCCCTTTGCCGGCTACAGCATGCCAGTGCAATACCCTGCGGGCCTGATGGCCGAACACCTACACACCCGTAGCGGTGCAGGCCTTTTTGATGTGTCCCACATGGGGCAGTTGCGCCTGGTGGGCGCAGGCGCCGCCGCCGCGCTGGAGAGCCTGATCCCGGTGGATGTGATCGACCTGCCCGCCGGCAAGCAGCGCTATGGCATGCTGCTCAATGACGACGGCGGCATCATTGACGACCTGATGTTCTTCAACAGCGATGTGGCCAACGGCGGCGACCTGTTCATCATCGTCAACGGCGCCTGCAAGGTCGGCGACATCGCCCACATCCAGAAACGCATTGGCAGCCGCTGCGAGGTGATCCCGATGCCCGAGATGGCGCTGATGGCGCTGCAGGGCCCGCAGGCCGTGACCGCGCTGGCGCGGCTGGCGCCCGGCGTCGACAAACTGGTGTTCATGACCGGTGGCCGCTTTGAGGTGGCTGGCTGCGACTGCTTTCTCACCCGCAGCGGCTACACCGGCGAAGATGGTTTCGAGATTTCCGTGCACGCGTCGCAGGCAGAAACATTGGCGCGTGCCCTGCTCGGGCAGCCGGAAGTCAAACCGATTGGCCTCGGTGCCCGCAACTCACTGCGGCTGGAGGCGGGCCTGTGCCTCTACGGCAACGACATCGACACCACCACCACGCCCATCGAAGCCAGCCTCATCTGGGCGATTCAAAAAGTGCGCCGTACCGGTGGCGCGCGGGCTGGCGGATTTCCTGGCGCCGACAAGGTGCTGGCGCAACTGGACAACCCCGGCACCCTCACCCGCAAGCGCGTGGGCCTGAAGGCACTGGAGCGCGTGCCGGTACGCGACCACACGCCGCTGCATGCGCCAGACGGCACGCTCATTGGTGAAGTCACCAGCGGCCTGCTCGGCCCCACCATCAACCAGCCAGTGGCCATGGGCTATGTGCAGCCCGGGTTTGCCGCGCTGGGCACAAAGATCAACGCCATGGTGCGCGGCAAGCCGGTGCCGATGGAGGTCAGTTCCATGCCTTTTGTTGCGAACCGCTACTTCCGCGGCTGATTTTTCACCCCTTTTTTCATATTGAACCCTCAGGAGAACACCATGACCATCAAGTACACCGAAGACCATGAATGGCTGAAGATTGAAGGCGACACCGCCACCGTCGGCATCACCGTGCACGCGCAGGACGCGCTGGGTGACGTGGTGTTTGTGGACCTGCCTGCCGTCGGCACCACCTTCGCGCAGAAGGAAACCGCTGGCGTGGTCGAGTCCGTCAAAGCCGCTGCCGATGTGTACATGCCCGTCAGCGGTGAAGTCACCGAAGTCAATGAAGCGCTGCGCGACGACCCGTCGCTCGCCAACAGCGACCCGCTGGGCGCCGGCTGGTTCTTCAAGATCAAGCTGTCAGACAAATCGCAGCTCGATGCGCTGATGGACGAAACCGCCTACACCTCTTTCTCGGCCTGAGCCTGCGAACGGCCACACGACGCACCGCCTTTTTTTGAAACTGGAATTTCCACCATGTTGATGCAATCCGCCAAGCCGCTGGGCGATCTTGAAAACCCGGCTGAATTCATCGCCCGTCATATCGGCATCGACGACGCCGACGAGGCGCACATGCTCAGCGTGGTGGGCGCTGCGTCGCGCCGCGCGCTGATCGAAGGCATCGTGCCGCGCTCGATTGCACGCAGCACCGCGATGGCGATTCCGATGCCGGTCACGGAAGCCGCTGCGCTCAAGCAGCTCAAGGCGATTGCATCCAAAAACCAGGTACTCAAAAGCTTCATCGGCCAGGGCTACTACGGCACCCACACTCCTGGCGTGATCCTGCGCAACATCCTTGAGAACCCCGCCTGGTACACCGCCTACACGCCCTACCAGGCCGAGATCTCGCAGGGCCGCATGGAAGCGCTGATCAACTTCCAGACCATGGTGTGTGACCTTACCGGCATGCCGATTGCCAACGCATCGATGCTGGACGAAGCCACCGCCGCCGCCGAAGCGATGACGCTGGCCAAGCGCAGCGTGAAGAGCAAGAGCAATGTCTTCATTGTCTCCGGCGACTGCCACCCGCAGACCATCGAGGTGATCCAGACGCGCGCCAAACCGCTGGGCATCGAGGTCCGCATCAGCTCGGTGACCGAGACCGTGCCGCAGCTGATGACCTCTGGCGATTACTTCGGCGTGCTGGTGCAGTACCCGGCCACCACCGGCAGCATCCACAACCTGCGGCCATTGGCCGGGCAGGCCCATGTGGACAACGCCGCCCTGTGCGTGGCGGCCGATCTGCTGGCGCTGACACTGCTCACGCCACCCGGCGAATGGGATGCTGACATCGTGCTCGGCACCACCCAGCGCTTTGGCATGCCGATGGGCAACGGTGGCCCGCATGCGGCTTACCTGGCCTGCCGCGACGCGTTCAAGCGCTCGCTGCCCGGCCGGCTGGTTGGCGTGAGCGTGGATTCACACGGCCACCCCACCTACCGGCTGGCACTGCAGACGCGCGAGCAGCACATCCGCCGCGAAAAGGCCACCTCCAACATCTGCACCGCGCAGGTGCTGCCAGCGGTGATTGCCAGCATGTACGCCGTGTACCACGGGCCACAAGGCCTCAAGCGCATTGCCGAGCGCATCGCCGCCTACACAGCGATCTTTGTACGTGGCCTGCAGGAGCTGGGCTACGAGATCAGCAGCTCTGGCGCGTTTGATTCGGTGACCGTGCGCACCGGCGATGCCACCAACGCCATCGTGGAGCGTGCCCGCGAAGGCGGTGCCAACCTGCGCTGCCGCCTGAACAACCACCTGGGCGTGTCGCTGGACGAAACCACCACGCGTACCGACATCGAAAAGCTCTGGTCTTTCTTTGCCAAGCCGGGGCAGTCCCTGCCGGTGGTGAGCGCGTTTGAAAAAGGCATCGAGTCACTGATTCCCGCCGACCTGCGCCGCACCAGCGACTTCCTCACGCACCCGGTGTTCAACACCCACCACTCCGAAACCGGCATGCTGCGCTACATCCGCATGCTGAGCGACAAGGACCTGGCCCTCGACCGCAGCATGATCCCGCTGGGCAGCTGCACGATGAAGCTCAACGCCACCAGCGAGATGATTCCCATCACCTGGCCGGAGTTTGCCAACGTGCACCCCTTTGCACCCACCGAGCAGCTGCAAGGCTATGCCGAACTTGACCAGCAACTGCGCGACTGGCTTTGCCAGGCCACCGGCTACGCCGGCATCAGCCTGCAGCCCAACGCTGGCTCACAGGGCGAGTACGCGGGCCTGCTGGTCATCAAGGCCTTCCATGAGGCCAAAGGCCAGGGCCACCGCAACATCTGCCTGATCCCCTCCTCGGCCCACGGCACCAACCCGGCCAGTGCGCAGATGGTCGGCATGACGGTGGTGGTCACCGCCTGCGACGATCAGGGCAATGTGGACATGGCCGACCTGAAGGCCAAGTGCGAGCAGTACAGCGACCGCCTGGCCGCGATGATGATCACCTACCCCAGCACCCATGGCGTGTTCGAGACGCGCGTGAAAGAGCTCTGCCAGCTGGTCCATTCGCACGGTGGCCGGGTCTATGTAGACGGCGCCAACCTGAATGCGCTGGTCGGCGTGGCCGCACCGGGCGAATTTGGCGGCGACGTCAGCCACCTGAACCTGCACAAGACCTTCTGCATTCCGCACGGCGGCGGCGGCCCTGGCGTGGGTCCGGTGTGTGTGGTGGAAGACCTGGTGCCTTACCTGCCCGGCCATGCCACGGCGGGCATTCCTGTCAATGGCGTCGGGGCCATCTCCGCAGCGCCGCTGGGCAATGCCGCCGTGCTGCCGATCAGCTGGATGTACTGCCGCATGATGGGCCCGGAGGGATTGAAGCAGGCGACCGAGATCGCGATTCTGAGCGCCAACTACATCAGCTCCAAACTCAAGGACCACTACCCCACGCTGTACGCGAGCGAGAACGGTCATGTCGCGCACGAATGCATTCTGGACCTGCGCCCGCTGAAGGAAACCAGCGGCGTGAGCGCCGAAGACGTGGCCAAGCGCCTGATGGACTACGGCTTCCATGCGCCGACGCTGAGCTTCCCCGTGCCGGGCACGCTGATGGTGGAGCCAACCGAGAGCGAGACGCTGGCCGAACTCGACCGCTTCATCCACGCCATGGTGGCCATCCGCGAGGAAATCCGCAAAGTCGAAGCCGGCGTCTGGCCGCAGGACAACAACCCACTCAAGCACGCGCCGCACACCGCGGCCAGCTTGATGGGCGCCGACTGGAACCGGCCGTACCCACGCGAGACCGGCGCCTTCCCGCTGGCCTCGCTCAAGCAGGTCAAGTACTGGCCACCTGTCGGCCGTGTGGACAACGTTTACGGTGACCGCAACCTGTTCTGCAGTTGCGTGCCGGTGAGCGACTACGCCTGAGCTGACCTGATCCAAGTTGAGCCAAGTTGAACTGAGCGACCTTTCCGCATGGATTCGCAAACCGCCGTCGTCCTGATCGGCGCGGCACTGGCTGGCTTTGTGCAGGGCCTCTCGGGCTTCGGTTTTGGCCTGGTGGCCATGTCGGTCTGGGCCTGGACGCTGGACCCCCAGCTCGCTGCCGTGCTGGCCGTGTGCGGCGGCTGCACCGGCCAGGTGGTGGCCGCTCTCACCGTGCGGCGCGGCTTTGACCTGCAGCGGCTCTGGCCCTTCATCGTGGGGGGGCTGCTGGGCATTCCGGTCGGACTGGTGGTGTTGCCACTGCTGGACGTGCACCTGTTCAAGATCGTTCTGGGCCTCATCCTGGTCCTGTGCTGCCCGGCGATGTTGATGGCCGACCGTCTGCCGCGCCTGACCTGGGGCGGGCGCTGGGGTGACGCCATGGCGGGCTGGATCGGTGGCGCCATGAGCGGGATTGGCGGCTTCTCCGGCATTGCACCCACGCTGTGGTGCACCCTGCGCGGCTATGACAAGGATGCCCAGCGCGCCGTCATCCAGACCTTCAACCTCACCGTGCTGATGGTGACGGTACTGACTTACCTCGCCACGGGCCTCATCAATAGCAGCACCCTGCCCTGGCTGGCCATGGTGTTGCCGGCGATGCTGGTTCCCTCACTGCTGGGTGCCCGTGTCTACATCGGGCTGAGCCCGGCGACCTTCCGGCAAATTGTTCTCGGATTGCTCAGCGTGTCAGGTGTGGCGATGCTGGCGTCAGAGATGGCCCTGGCCTTCAGGCTTCCCTCGCATTGAGGGTGAAGTAGAACGTAGCGCCTTTCCCCGGGCTGGCCTCTGCCCAGACCTTGCCGCCGTGGCGCTGCACGATGCGCTGAACCGTCGCCAGCCCGATGCCTGAGCCCGGGTACTCGGCGGCCGCATGAAGGCGCTGAAAGGTACCGAACAGTTTGTCGACATACGCCATGTCAAAACCGGCACCGTTGTCGCGTACAAAGAACACGCTGCCTTCATCAGCCCCGCCCTGACGCCCGACATGGATAGCAGCACCGTCGCTGCGCGCGGTGAACTTCCACGCGTTGCCGATCAGATTGTTCAACACCACCCTCAGCAGGCGGGCATCACCGAAGGAGGTGAGCCCCTCCTCGACGGCCACCCGCACCTGCCGCTGCGGTTCGCGCTCCTGGTATTCGTGCACCACGGTCTGTGCCAGCGCGCCAAGATCCACGGCACCCCGCTGCAGTTCAGCCCGTGACACATAGGCCAGTGACAGCAGGCCTTCGATCAACTCGCCCATGTCGCGCGCAGCCCGCTGGATGCGCTGCGTCATGTGTTTCATGCGCGGATTGCCCTCTTTTTCCGCGGCATCTTCCAGCAACTTGCTGAAACCGCTCAGGGTGCTGAGCGGGCCTCTCAGGTCATGCGATACAGAGTACGAAAACGCCTCCAGCTCGCGGTTGGCGTTTTGCAGCTGCTCCGTGCGGCTGCGCACCCGGGCTTCGAGGTCCCGGTTGAGCTGGTGTATTTTTTCTTCTGCCAGTTTTTTCTCGCTGTTGTCGCGCACCACCATGCTGGAGACTTCCCGCCCCTCGCGGTCCACATACATGCTGGACGTCAGCTCAGCCTCCATCTTCGTGCCGTCGCCCTTGATCATGCGCAGCTCGCCGCGGACACGGCCGTGTTTCTGCCTGATCTGCAGCAAGAGCGGCAAGCGCGGATCGCTCAGGTCCACCACCCCTGCGCGACCCAGCGCCTGGAGTTCGGCCTCGGTGCGCCCCAGCATGGCGCAAAAAGCTGCGTTGGCGTTCAGGATGCTGCCGTCCACCGTGGTCTGCAACACGCCGTCCAGGCTGTTCTCGAACAGCAGCCGGTAGCGTGCTTCGCTGTCACGCAAGGCCAGTTCGGCGCGCATTTCGTCCGACACATCACGGGCACCGCTGACCACGCGCGTCACGGCGCCGCTGTCGTCCCTGACCAGGCGCGCCTGCTCCACGAACTGAGCGCGGGTGCCGTCGCCACGTGTGACCTGGTACCGGCCATGCCAGGTGTCATCGCCGCGCGCCATCGCTTCATCGAACGAGGCACGAACAAAGGACCGGTCATCGGGGTGGATGCTGAGAAGCCAGTCCTCACGCGTCGGCATTGCGCCGTCGGCATCCCCTCGCACGGGCTGCATCGGCAGGCGATTGCACCAGAAGGTTTCCGCCTTCAGGTTCCAGTCATAGATGGCGTCATTGGTGGCCTCGGCAATGAGCCGGTTGCGCTCGGACAAGGCCAGCACACGTGCCTTGTCGGATTCCATGGAGGCGAGCATCCCGTTGATGGCCTCTTCGATCGGCGTGAGATCGTCGCGCACCGCAATCGGCATGCGCCCGCTGTAATCGCCCTGGGCCGCACGGCGCGCCGCGTCAAGCATGGGCCTGGCGCGTCCCAGAACCAGCGGGCGCGTCGCGGCAACAGCCACCGACACCACCACAGCTGCCGTCAGAAGAACGGCCAGCACATACAGCAGCGCTCCCCGCCTAACCTGGGCCGACAGGGCTGCGAGGTCTGTCCCCACGGCCAGATAAAAGGCCACCCGCTGGCCCTGCATGATCTGCCGGATCTCATAAAGGCGCTGCACGCCGTCGAAACCTTGTATTTCAACCGTCCCTCGGATCTGGCCGCGCAAGGCACTGAACAGTCCGCTCGCTGCAAACGATTGACCGAGTGCGACGCCCGCCGGCATCGGTTGGGGCACACGGCTGATGAGAATGCCATCGCGATCCAGCAAGGCAATGGTCACAGTATCCGTATAGAGATCGACCAGCCGGGGAAGCAGCCCCGGTGTTTCGATGGCGGCGACGGCCACCGCCTTGACGCCACCGTCCGGTCCGGCGATGGGAACGGCCAGTTGTACGGCGCTCTTGCCGGTGACCCGGCCAAGCGTGTAGCCGCTCAGCACCGTCCGGTTGGTTTCCAGCACCTGTCGAAAGTAGGGCCGGTCCATGAAGTTCAGACCGGGTGGCACCGGCATCGCGCTGCACAGCACCTGGCCTGTGGCGGACGTGATGGACAAATTGATCACGTCCCCGTACGACTGCATCGCACGTCGCAGCGCTGTGGAACACTGGGCCGGCGACACCTCGGCCTCGGTCCCCAGCGCGCCGACTGCATGCACCACGCTCTCGACCGACACCAGCATGTTGTGCAGGTCTGATTCGAGCCGGTTCGCCATGTTGGCGGCGTTTTGAATGGCCCGCTGGCTGGTGCGCTGGCTCTCCAGCGCGAATTGCACGGCCACCACGACCAGCGCCGGCAAGGCGGACAGCATGGCAAAGAGCATCAACCGGTGCCTCAGGGACATCCCGCGCTGCCAAATACCTGTCACCATGGCCATCTGTTTTCCGGCAAGACCTTGAACGGCCGCATTGGTTGTTCGGGCTGAACTCCCCTCAATTCATCCTAATCAAAGTTGTTACAAAACACAACGCGTTCCGTGATGAAAAGCGTGCAAAACAGCCCGATCAGGCGGTATTCTGAGCCCCGACCCACGTTGCTTTGCGTCGCCTTGCGCTGCATCAAGCCGGGCAAGCACCACGAGAACAAGGCGGAAACCGCTCGCACGTGACCTTGCCCCTCCCCACAGGCCAGCCCGCAGATAATCCGGAAGGTACCGTCCGACGTCTCGATCCGCTGGCGGACCAGGTCGCGCTGATCGCAGACATCAACCCGTCGACATCACCGACACCACCCATATCAGGAATGGAATCCATGAAATCACTCGCCTCGCTTTTCACACTCTTCGCCACCCTGGCAGTCGCTGCCGGCGCATTGGCTGCTGCGCCGCCCGAAACCCTCGCCAGCGGTGTGAAGATCGTGCACACGGTCGACGGCACTGGCGCGCAGCCCAAGGCGTCGGATGCGGTGAAGGTGCACTACCGCGGCACGCTGGCTGACGGCAAGGAGTTCGACAGTTCCTACAAGCGCGGCACGCCGGCCACCTTCCCGCTGTCGCGTGTCGTGCCCTGCTGGACCGAGGGCATGCAGAAGATCAAGGTCGGCGGCAAGGCCACCCTGACCTGCCCGCCAGCCACGGCCTATGGCGAACGTGGTGCAGGCGGCGTGGTGCCGCCCAATGCCACGCTGACCTTTGAGGTCGAGTTGCTGGCCATCGAAAAGTAAACCGCCAAGCGGCCTTGCAAGCGGGCGCCTGGCTCACGCGCCTGTCTGCAGCGCCGAGTGGAGCGCCTCGTCGAACACGGCAGGCTGCTCGAACTGTACCCAGTGTCCGGCGTCGGCTATCCATCGCAGGCCTTTGAAGTCCGGCGCCTGCCTCAAGGCTGATTGCAGCGCGTCAGCCCGTCCCCGGTACAGCACATCCTCCAGCCCATAGATGGCATGCACCGGACAGTGCACAGCCTGCAGGGAGCGGGCGAGCACATCAGTGCGCGCCAGGCTGCGGCGCACCATGCGGTCCCTCACCACATTGGCGCTTTGCACGCGCACGGCCAGCTCGGTGATGGCCGCCTCGCGATGCAGCATCAACGCCGCCAGGTTGCTGCGGTGGACGGCGTTCCGCGCCAGCGGATCGTCCAGATGACGCCAACCCCGCAGTTGCACGGGCTGCACCGGATCAATGCCCATGCCGGGTGCACCCACCAGCACCAGACGTTTCACCCGTGCCGGAAAACGCTGCGCCATGAAACCGGCGACCATGCCACCGAACGAGAAACCAACCAGATCGCAGGCCAGCGGCCCGAGCAGTTGCGCAAGCCCCGCCTCGACGGGTTCAGGCAACACATCGGCGTCCATGCCCGAGACAGGCGCCGAGGAGTCGCCGAACCCGGGCAGGTCAGGCACCAGCACCCAGTGCCCGGCAGCAAGCAGCGCAGGAATGTTTTTCAGCCAATGCATCCAGCTGCCACTGCCGCCGTGGAGCAGCACCACTGGTGCGCGTTGTGGACTCGCCTGACTTGCATCCCCTGATCCCCACACATGCCAGACCACGGAGCCACCCACCATTGGCGTTTCGACGCGGGTAGCGTGGCGCAGCAGGGCCAGCGCTTCATCGGGAAGGGTGATCAGCGGCGTTTCGGTCATGCCTTGTTTATACCTGCACGCGTGGTCGCCAATCACGGCCAAACATGCCTTGGCCACCCTGCATCACACCGCGAGATCGCCCAGCCATTGCATGCCCTGGTCCCACTCGTCCGCCGAGATCTCATGGCGGCTCGGAAATTCAGCATAGTGCAGCGTGAGCGGCAAGGCCTCTACCGCCGCGCGAATGGCGTGGGCGCTGGCCAGCGGCATCACGGTGTCGGCCGTGCCGTGGCTGACCCACAGCTGCTTGCCGGCCAGTTCGGCCGGCGGTGCAAAGTCTGCGCGCACCTCGTCCAGCAGGCGGCTGTGCATCACCAGGGCTGCATGCATCAGGTCGGGCTGTGTGAGCAGCAGCGACAGGGCCATGATGCCGCCCTGGCTGAAGCCGCCGACCACCACACGCGAAGCGGGCACACCCAGCTGCTGCGCCGCCTGGGAGAGCGTGAGGGCCAGCTGCGCGCGGCTGGCGGATTCCTGCACCGTGTGGATGACGCGGCCAGTGGGCGTGACGCTGAACTGGAACCACGCGTACGCACCCGGCCCCACGGTGTTCGGTGCCCGCAGGCTGAGCACGTGGAAGTTGGCTGGTACGTGGCCCGCCAGGCCGAACAGGTCACGCTCATGGCTGCCCACACCGTGCAGCAACACCAGCAGCCACGGCGCGGAGGCATTGGCATCAGCCCGTCGCAGGAGATGGTGCAGTGGCAAGTCAAGCATAGGCCATCTCCCCAGCCGGTTGAGCAGCGGCCGTCAGCAGGGGCTCGCCCAGTACGAAGGCATCCATGGCGAGAATGCCGTGCATCACCTCGCGGCTGAGGTAGCCCGGCAACGCCGCCTCGTCTGCGGCACCGAGCGCAAAAAACAGCGGCAGAAAGTGGTCGTCGCTCGGGTGAGCGCGCACTGCGTGCGGCGCCAGGCTGCGGTAATTGAGCAGTGCCTCGCGGTCGCCGCGCTGCAAGGCCGCCTCTACCCAGCGGCTGAACTCACCAACATATTGTTCAGGCTGACGCTCGCCACCGAAAAACTCCGAGAGGTTGTGCGTCATGCTGCCAGAGCCGATGACGAGCACGCCCTGCTCGCGCAGGCTGCGCAGCGCACGGCCCATGGCCAGCACCGCAGCCGGGCTGGCGCGCGCAGGCAGCGCCACTTGCACCACGGGGATGTCGGCTTGGGGGAACAGGTGCATCAGCGGCACCCAGGCGCCGTGATCCAGCGGCCGCTCAGCGTCTTCGGTGGCGGGCATGCCGGCCGCGGCAAGCAGGTCCACCACCTGCCGCGCCAGCGCGGGGCTGCCGGGTGCGGGGTATTCCAGCGCGTACAAGGCCTCGGGAAAGCCGCCGAAATCGTGCCAGGTGGCGGGGGCCGGGCTGGTCATCACAGCAGGCGCGCGCGCCATCCAGTGGGGCGACATGATGACAATGCCGCGCACGTCGGTCTGGCTGCGCAGGGCGCTGCCCCAACGCGTCAGCGCGGGGCCGGTTTCACCCGCCTCGATGGCAAACAGGGGTGCCCCGTGCGAGATGAAAAGCGGGGGAAGTCGTGTGGCAGTCATGGTCTGTGCTCCTTTGCACTGACTTTAGAGCTTGCATCAGTGAAGATAAAGACGTAATAATGAGATTGATTGTCTTTAAATTATTGACAATCATCGGCAGCATTTCACCAAGCACCCTGCAAACACCCCCATCGCGCCCACCATGGACCAATTGCGACAGATCGAAGTCTTTGCGGCGGTGGTTCAGAGCGGCAGCTTTGTCAAAGCCGCCGACCGGCTGGGTATTTCGAGGGCGGTGGCCTCGCGACTGGTGATCGAACTTGAAACCGCACTGGGCACCCGACTGCTGAACCGCACCACGCGTCGCCTCTCGCTCACCGCCACAGGCACCGACTACTTCGAGCGCTGCCGGCAGGTTCTTGACACTTTGGCCGAAGCCAACGCCGCGGCCAGTGCGCAAGCGACCCAGGCGGTGGGCCGGCTCAAGATCAACGCGCCGTTGACCTTTGGCAACCTGCACCTGGCGCCGCTGTGGGGGCCTTTTCTGGCCGCCCATCCGCAGGTGGAGCTCGACATCACCCTGTCTGACCGGGTGGTCGACCTGGTCGAGGAAGGGTTCGATCTGGCGGTCCGCATCAGCGCCAGTGAGCAGCTGCAAAACTCCAGCCTGGTCGCCCGGCCCCTTGGGCAGGACCGGATGCGTCTGTGCGCCTCACCGCAGTACCTGGCAGGGGCGCCGGCCATCACCCGGCTGAAGGACCTCGCTGCGCATCCGGTGATTGCCTACTCTTACTGGTCTGCCGGTGACGTGTGGGCCTTTGACGGACCCGCCGGCCGGGAATCCGTCAGCACCCGCGCGAGGTTGCGCGCCAACAGCGGCGACACCTGCCGGGCCGCCGCACTGGCGCACCAGGGCATCGTGCTGCAACCGGCCTTTATCGTCGGCGCCGATCTGCGGGCCGGGCACCTGGTAGAGCTGCTGCCGCAGTGGCACGGCCCGGCGCTGACCCTTCATGCGGTCTACCCCAGCCGCCAGCACCTCTCGGGCAAGGTCCGGGCCATGGTGGACTTTCTGGTGGAGTCCTTCAGGCAGCCAGCCTGGCTCTGAAAGGCATCAGAGCACCTTGCCGCGCAGCGCCTTGGTTTCCGAACGCTGGCTTTTGCCCTCCAGCCGGCGCTGTCTGGAGCCGTAGGTCGGCTTGGTGGCGCGCCGTGCCTTGGGCGGGCTGGACACGGCATCCACCACCTCCTGCAGCCGCGCCAACGCATCGGCGCGGTTCATCTCCTGGGTGCGGTGCTGCTGGGCCTTGAGCACCAGCACGCCTTCTTGCGTGATCCGACCGTCGCTGGAGGCCAGCAGGCGTGCCTTCACGTCATCGGGCAGGGAGGACGCCGTGATGTCAAAGCGCAGATGCACAGCGCTCGATACCTTGTTGACGTTCTGCCCGCCAGCACCCTGCGCACGGATGGCGCTGAACTCCACCTCGCGCTCATCCACCGGGAACTTCGGGGTGGCAGCCATGGCCCGCTGAAGCGAATTCAGGCGGCCAGAGCGGCCAGACCTGCAATGGCCAGGGCATAGCCCTTCACGCCAAAGCCGGCCATCACGGCCTTGGCCACGGGCGAGATATAGGAGTGGTGGCGAAACGCCTCGCGGGCGTGGACGTTGCTGATGTGCAGCTCGATCAGCGTCACGCCGGCACCCTTGATGGCGTCATGCAGCGCCACGCTGGTGTGGGTGTAGGCGCCGGCATTGAGCACCACGCCCATCAGCGTGCCGGCCGCTTGTGCACGACCGGCTTCCTGAATGGCGTCGATCATCACGCCTTCGTGGTTGCTCTGGCGGAAGTCCAGTGCCAGCCCGTGCGTGGCGCAGGCGGTGACGCACAGCGCCTCCACATCGGCCAGCGTGTGGGAGCCGTAGACCGCCGGTTCGCGTGTGCCCAGCAGGTTGAGGTTGGGGCCGTTCAGGACCAGGACTGTTTTCATGAAGCAGTTCGTCTTTCGTGTTGAGGGTGAGGTCAGTCCAGCGACTGCAGCGAGACCGTGTGTCCGGTGGCAATGGACCGCCGCACGGCTTCCACGGCACGCAGGCTTTGCAGGGCTTCGGCCACATCGATTATCGGTGCAGCCTTGCCTTCGATCAAATCGCAGAAATGATCTAGCTGCGCCTTCAGCGGGTCCACCGCATCGACGGGCAGGGTGTGCTCGGCAAATGGCGTGGTCCAACCGGGTTCGCGCCCCGCCTGGCGCGCGCCGGCATAGGACCAGACACGCATCGTCGGCACGGCAAGGGAAGCCTCGGTTCCTGCGACAAAGTAGCAGTCTTCCGACGGATAGCGCGGATAGTCCGGGTTCTCGCCAGAGGTCTGCTCCCAGCTGCGTGGCGATGCCGCAGTGTCCGACAGCGTGAAGGTGCCGAGCGCGCCACTGGCGAACTTCAGCGTCATCACGGCGGTGTCTTCCACTGCGAACTGCCGGACCTGGCTGGAGGCAACCGCGTGCACCGATTCCACCTCGCCACACAGGTAGCGCAGGTTGTCCATTTCGTGGATCAGGTTGATCAATACCGGCCCGCCACCCACCTCCTTGCGCCACGCACCCGATTCAAAATAGCTGTCGGGTTTGTAGAACTGTGCGCTGCCCATCACCGTGACCACACGCCCCAGCAGGCCCGACCGGATGGCCTGACGCGCCGCCCGCAAGGTGCTGCTGTGGCGCCGGTGGTGCCCCACCAGCATGGGCGTGGCCTGTGCGGCCAGCGCGTGCAACAGTTGCTGGCCAGCCTCCAGGCTGTGGGCCACGGGTTTCTCGATCAGCGCGGGCACCCTGTGCTGCGCACACACCAGCGCGCCAGGTACATGCAGGTGATTGGGTGTGGCCAGCACCACGCCGTCGGGCCGGGAAGCCTGTACGTCAGCAAAGAGTGCATTGAGGTCGTCAAAATGCGGCACGCCCAGGCTGGCGGCATGGCCGCGCGACGCCGGTTGCGGGTCCACCACCGCGCAGAGAACCGCGCGCGGGTTGGCCTGAATCAGCTCGATATGGCGACGACCGATCACGCCTGCGCCGGCCACCGCCAGACGAAGCGCAGGGCTCATCGCAGGTCAGCCCAGAAGCGCTCCAGCAAGTCGGCGAAAACAGCGGGCTGCTCCACCGCACTCAGGTGTGCTGCGGGCAGGCTGCGCAGCTGCGCCCCCGGAATGCTTTGGGCAATGGCCTCGGACATGGCCACTGGCGTGGCCTCATCACGCGTGCCGGCGATGACCAGCGTCGGGCATCGAATCGCGGGGTTGCTGCTGCGGAAGTCGATGGCAGCGACCGCCGCACAACTGGCGGCGTAAGCCGGGGCATCGGTCTTTTCCAGTTGCGCCCGGAGGGCCGCCACGCGCTGCATGCCGCCGCCGGCCTGATCGGCGCGGAACTCGGGTGTGAACCAGCGCTGCATGGCACCGTCGGCGATGGCGGCCACACCTTGCGCCAGCACGGTGGCGACCCGGGCTTGCCACATCGCGCGCGCGGCTTCGTCGTAATAAAGGGCCGAATTGGCAATCACCAGGCTGCGGAGCAGTTCCGGGTGCCGCGCGGCGAGCGCCTGTCCGGCCATGCCACCCATGCTCAGGCCCACAAAGTGCACGGGCCCCGCGCCTTGCGCCCGGATGATGCCGGCCACGTCATCTGCCAGCATGTCGATGCTGTAAGGGCCGGGCACCGCCTCGGACTTGCCGTGGCCAAGGTGGTCGTGCCGGAGCACGGTATAGCGGGCCTGCAGGATGTCGGCCACGCCCTCCCACATCGACACATCGCAGCCCAGCGCATGGCTGAGCACGACCAGAGGCCCCTGCCCTTGCTTGATCCAGTGAAGGGAGGGTGTCGTCATGCGCTGGTTTCCAGGTGTTGGGTCGTCGGTTGATTCATCGGTGCCGGGCATTCAGTCTGGCAACAGGCCTTTTTCGCGCAGGATGTCGCCGGCGACCGAAAAGGCATGGTTGGCTGCCGGCACGCCGCAGTAAATGGCTGCCTGCAAGATGACCTCTTTGATGTCGTCCGGTGTGAGCCGAGACTCGGCCGGACCATCCAGCGCAGCGCGCACATGCATGGCAAATTCTTCGTAGGCTTTGAGCGCAATCATGGTGGACAACACCATCAACCGCCGCGTCTTGTCGCCCAGTGCAGGCCGGCCCCAGATCTCATTCCAGGCATAGCGTGTGATGAGTTCCTGGAACTCGCCGTTGAAGGCATTGCGTTTGGCGATGGATTTGTCCACCCACGCATCGCCCAGTACCCGGCGGCGGTTGATCATTCCCTTGTCGTGGTCATTCATGGTGTTCTCCGGATCCGGTTGTCAGGGAGTGGGTGCAGAGGCCAGCAAGGCATCGACCGCATCGGACTGTGCCAGCGCAAGGCCTGCGGCATGGCGTGCGAGGTCCGGGCTGAACCACTCGTTGGCCGCGTCGTCGGGCAAGACGGCGCGCAGCGCGTCGACGTTGGCGCGCATGCGCGTGGTGTCCACCTGCAGCCCGGGCAGCGCGTGCGCCATGGCGCGAACGGAGCCATGCGCCGACATCAGCAGGCCCGGCCACTCGGCCAGTTCCGCCTGCCAGTTGCCCAGTGCGCGCTCATGCTCCTGCGGCATCGCCGCCAGCAGGGCCGCCACGCGCTGCGGCGCCCGCTGGGCAGCAGCAAGCGCCACCATGCAGGCCACCGGGTTGCGCTTGTGCGGCATGGCCGATGAACCGCCGCGCCCGGGCTCGGTCGGCTCGGCCAGTTCGCCCACTTCGTACTGTCCCATCAGCGAAATGTCCTTGGCGATCTTGCCCAGACTGCCCACCAGCAGGCCCAGCTCGCAACCCAGCGCCACCCATTCATCGCGCTGCGTGTGCCACGGAAATGCCGCCGGCTTGAGTTTGAGCTCTTTGGCAATGTGCGCAACGATCTGCGGGCCCTTGCCATTCATCTGCGCCAGGGTGCCCACAGCACCCCCCAATTGCACCGCCAGCGCCTGATGCCCTGCGTGCTGCAGGCGCCGGAGGCTGCGCGCCAGCGGTGCTGCCCAGCCAGCGCACTTGAAGCCGAAACTGGTCACAGAGGCCGGCTGCATCAAGGTGCGTGCCAGCACCGGATCGGCCGCATGGCGGCGCGCCAGCACCAACAGGGCCTGTATGGCCTTGCGGATGTCGGCCTCGACCAGGTCCAGGGCCTTGCGCGTCACCAGCGCCAGCGCGGTGTCGATCACATCCTGGGAGGTGGAGCCGAAGTGCACATAGCCTGCGGCCTCCTTGTTGAAGAGGCTGACGGTGTCCCTGAGATTCTTGACCAGTGGTATCGCGATGCTGCCCGCACGCCCGCTCTCGCGCACGATCTTGGCCACATCAAACAGCTCGACCTTGCAGGTGCCGATGATCGATTGGGCTGCCGCTTCCGGAATCAGCCCCGCCTTGGCTTGCGCGCGGGCCAAAGCCGCTTCGAAGCGCAACATCGCATCGACGAAATTGCGCTCATTGAACGCCTCCAGAATTTCGGGCGTCGACAGGAAACCTTCAAAAATGCTGCTCATGCGGTGGATGTCTCCTCGGAAATCAATGACGGTATTTTTTGCCCTGCGGCGCTGTCGCCGCAACGCCGGTTCGGAAGCGTCATCGCTTCAGGCGCATCTGGTTGGGCAAGGGCACAGACCTGCGCAGCACGTCCTCCCCCAGCCACACCGCCGAACGCCAAGCACGCTGCGCCACCGAGGGCAAGGGCATCTGCTGGTAGTCGTCGTTGAAGACCTCGAAGCTGTAGTCGCCCCGGTAGCCCAGCTGGTGCAGCCGGCTGACCAGGCTGGCGAGCGCCTCGCTGTGCACACCTTCGCCGGGAAACACGCGAAAGTGGCGGGCCGTGGCAATGCGCTCTTCCACCGACTTGATTTCGGTCCACATGAAATCGGCCAGTTGCACCAGAAAAATGCGGTTCGGGTCCAGCAGGTCCAGCTCGTCCAGCGAGGTGCTGGTGGCAAACATGTGGAAGGAGTCAAAGCCCAGGCCCAGGTTGGGCATGTCGGCTTCGCAGATGATGTCCCAGGCCTGCGGAAACTCGTTGACCACACGGCCCCACGACAGGGCTTCGTAGGCAATGCGGATGTTCATCGGTATCGCCAGCATCGCCAGCTTGCGCAGGTCGGCGACCAGCGCCGCCTTGTCGTCGGTGGCATGCACGGAGGTTGACGAGCAGATCAGCAACAACCGGCAATTGAGCGCGTGGCACATCTCCAGCATGGATTTGGCGATGTCGATCTTGTAGTCGTGCAGATGGCCGGACAGGCCTTCAAAATCGCGCAGCACCTGAAAGCCGGTGACGCGCAGGCCACTGGCGCGCACGGCCGCCACCGCAGCCTCCATGCCATCAGGATGCCCCACGATGTCGCGGGCCGCCAGCATGATCTGCGTGAAGCCGGCTTCACGCACCGCCTTGAGCTTGGCCTCGAGCGGCCCCGCCAGCGAGATGGTGTCCATCCCGAAATCGTCAATGTTGCCGCTGTAGTGACTCATGGTGAACCTGCCATGGCGCGCTCAGGGCGCCGTCACGGAGCGGTCATCGTGGACCAGCTCGAAGCTCACACTGCCCATCCAGGTGCGGGTCAGCGCGCCGCGGTCTTCGGTGTGGACACCGCGGGACTCCACAAACTCCACACCGCGCTGGCCGAGCGCGGCAGCGGACGCCAGCACGTCCGGGCAGCCCAGGCCCACCCGCTGCAGCAGCTCCTCGCCCTCCACGTCCAGCACGCCGCTTTCGGGCTCGATCAGCTGCAGGTAAAAACGCGAGGCTGGCGGACACGGGCTGCGCAGGATACGGCCCTTGGGCAGCACCCCGAAACGCTGGCCTTCCGGCAGCTCGGTGAAGCCGAAAAGCGCCCGGTAAAACTCGGTCCAGTCTTCGCTGCGGTCATTGCCGATGTACTGCACGACGCCGAAAAAATGCAGCTCAGTGGTCGAGGGAGGGTGCTGCTCCACCGTCGGGATGGGCACAAAATCCACGTCGAAGATGGAAAACTTGTCGTAGCGGTCCACAAAATAAAGGCGGCTGGTGCCCACCCCGTGGATGGCCGGAATGTTCAGTTCCATGACCTCCACCCGCGACGGCACAGCCCAGGCGCCCCGCTCCAGCGCGTAGCGGTAGGCCTCGGCAGCGTCTCGTACCCGGAACGCCATGGCCGCGATCACCGGCTTGTCGGTTGGCATGGACTCCTGGGTCACGCCCGAGCTGTGGGCGTTGACGATCACGTTCATCGCGCCCTGACGGTAAAGCAGCACTTCACGCGAGCGGTGCCTGGCCACCGGACGAAAGCCCATCATCTCCAGCACCTGCCCGAGGGCCTGCGGCTTGGAGGTCGCGTATTCGATGAACTCGATGCCGTCCATTCCCAGCGGATTCGCGGCCTCGGGGATCGCTTCCCGATCGGTCGTGATGGCCTGCGCCTGATTGCTCATGGAACTCTCCGGTGATATGAGGGATGTCTGCAAAGGTGTCCGCAACTCAAACAGGGAGCACGGCCGCGGCGCCGCCGCCTGCGCCCGGTACGTGGCCACCACCGAGGAAGAGCCTTTCGATGTTCGGATCAGCCAGCAGCTCTGAAGCCTTTTTATGCAACACGAGTTGCCCCGACTCCAGCGCAATCGCGTCATCAGAAATCTTCAGGGCGCTCTTGACGTTCTGCTCCACCATCAGCACCGTGGTGCCCTGCGACGCCAGCTTCTGCAGGAGCTTGAACACATCCTGCACCACCATCGGCGAGAGACCAATCGACGGCTCGTCGATCAGGAGTACCTTGGGCCGCAGCAACAGCGCGCGGCCGATCTCCAGCTGCTTCTGCTCACCGCCCGACAGCGCCGAGGCCTGCGAATGCAGCCGCTCCTTCACGCGCGGGAAGAACTCCAGCACTTCAGGAATGCGCTCATGCGTGGTCTTGGTGCCCAGCGTGATGCCGCCCAGTTCCAGGTTCTGGAAAACCGTCAGTTGTCCGAACAGGTTGCGGCCCTGCGGCACAAAGGCGATGCCCCTGGCCAGCAACTCCTTTTGCGAGGCCCCACCGATTTCGACACCGTCAAGCAGGATGCGGCCCTGGCGCGGCTTGAGCAACCCGAACAAGGTCTTGAGCACCGTCGATTTGCCAGCGCCGTTGGGCCCCAGCAGCAAGGTGATGGAACCCCGTTCGACCTTGAACGAAAGGTTGTTCAGGATCATGAAGTCCTTGTAGCCCGCCACCACATCGTCGAATTCAATACAGATGTCATTCGTCATCTCAATGCTCCATTTCAGTAACACCGCGGAACCGGCTGTGCCGGGCCGCAGGTGTTGTCCCCCTCAGGGGGATTCCGGCTACACGCAGTGAGCCGAGGCAGGGGGCTAGCCGAAGGCTAGTTTCCAAGGTAAGCATCCAGCACCTGCTTGTTGGCCCGGATTTCGGCTGGTGTACCAATCGCCATGACCTTGCCCTCCACCATCACCATGATGCGGTGGCACAGGTCCATCACGAAATCCATGTTGTGCTCGATCACCACAAAGGAGCTCTTGCGGCCGAACTTCGGGTTCTGGTTGAGCTCCTTGAGCAGCGATGAAATGCCGCCCACCAGACTCGGGTTGACACCTGCGCAGGGCTCGTCGAGCAGCACCAGATCGGGCTCGGCCATGAACGCCATCGCAATGTCCACCAGCTTCTGCTGGCCGTAGCTCAGCGTGCCGGCCAGCTTGTCGGCCACATGGCGGATGCGGAACTGGTCAATCAGGGCATCGGCCTTGGTCCCCAGCCCCGAATCGCCCGGCGCAAACATGCGGCCCAGCATGCTGCCCTGATGCTCCTGCGCAGCCACAATGAGGTTGTCGCGCACCGTCATCTTGCCGAACACCTGCAGCGTCTGGAAAGTACGCCCCACACCCAGGCGGCTCAACTCGAGCGGCGACATGCCGGTGATGTTCTTGCCGTTGAGTTCGATCGACCCTTCGTTGGGCGTGATCTGACCGAGCACGCTGTTGAACATGGTGGTCTTGCCCGACCCGTTGGGGCCGATGACGCCGAAGATCTCCCCGGGCATCACCTCGAACGACACACCACCGACAGCCTGGATGGCCCCATAGGCTTTCTTCAAGCCAGTGACTTTGAGTACGGCCCGGCTCATGACGAAGCTCCCATGCGGCTGGCTGCAGCAGCGCGCAGCGCAGACGCTTCACGTGCAGCACGGCGGTCGCGGATGCGGTCAGGAATGCTGAGCAGACCGTCCGGCAGCCACACCATCAGGAGCACCACGGACGCGCCGAACAGCGGCAGATACCAGTTGGCCACGCCGGGCACGTCGCGCAGCCATTCCGGCAGCACCACACCCACAGCCGCACCCACGATGGGCCCGAGGAAATAGCCGGCACCGCCGACCACCACCATCAGGTACATCATGATGGACGCCGCCACGGTGAAAGGAGCCGGCTCGATGAACTGCACCAGTGAGGCGAACAGCGCGCCGGCCACGCCGGCATAAGCCGCGCCGATGGCAAAGCTGAGCAGCGTGTAGTTGCGGATGTTGACGCCCAGGCTTTCGGCGCGGATCGGGTTGTCGCGCAGCGCCGTGAAGGCCTTGCCCCAGGGCGAGCGCAGCAGCCCCCACAGCAGGCCGGCCAGCACCAGGGTCACGGCGAGCACGAAGTAGTAGTAGGGCAGGTTTTTTTCCAGCGAGTAGCCGAACAGGGATGGCCGGGCAATGTTGTTGATGCCGAAGGTGCCGCCCGTGAGCCACTCTTCATTGCGCATCACCAGCCAGATGGCGGTGTTGAAGCCCAGTGTGGCAAACGCGAGGTAGATGGCCTGCACGCGCAACGCCGGGAAGCCGAGGACGATGCCCACTGCAAAGCAGATCAGTGCGGCCGCCGGCAAGCCCAGCCAGAAGCTGACGCCCGCCTTCATCAGGATGGCCACGGTGTAGGCGCCAATACCGAAGAAGGCGGCATGCCCCAGCGACTTCTGACCGGCATAGCCGATGGTGAGGTTCAGCCCCATCGTGGCGATGATGAACACCAGCCAGTAGGTCATCAGGTAGACACCATAGCTCTTGAGGAACTGCGGTGCCACCAGCACCAGCAACGCGCCCAGCACGGCGAACACCATTGAAATTTTTCCGGCGGAGGATTTCATACCTTGCGCTCCTCTTTCTTGCCCAGCAGGCCTTGCGGCTTGAACAGGATGACCACCATGAAGATCACCAGTGCCACCGCATCCTTGTAAGCAGGCGAGATGTAAGCCGCAGCGAGGTTCTCGCACACGCCCACAATCAGGCCGCCCAGCAGGGCGCCGCGCGAGTTGTTGAAGCCGCCGATGATGGCGGCAAAAAATGCCTTGGTGCCCAGGCCCTCGCCCATGTCGAACTTGGCCAGATAAGTGGGCGTCACCAGCATCGCCGCCACCACTGCCAGCACGGCATTGATGGCAAAGGTGTAGAGGATCATGCGCGGCACATTGATGCCGAGCACCGACGCACTTTCGGTGTTCTGCGCCACCGCCTGCATGGCACGGCCAGTGACGGTTTTGGCCAGGAAGGCCTGCGTTGCCATCACCACCACCATGGCCAGCAGGAAGGTGCCGATGTCCTGCAGCGTCACCGTGACGCCGGCGATGTTGTAGATCTTGTCGGCAAAGAGGCTGGGGAAGGGATGGGCTTCGGCGCTGTAACCGGCACGCACGCCATTGCGCATGGCAATCGACAGGCCGATGGTGGCCACGACGATGGGCATCATGCCGTAGCGGAACAGCGGATCGACCACTCCGCGCTTGAAAACCCAGCCCAGCACCAGGATGGCCAGCAGGATGGTGAAGACAAAGCTCACCAGCATGGGCGCACCCAGGGACATGAAGCCGAGCATCATGAATGCCGGCAGCATGACGAATTCACCCTGGGCGAAATTGATGGTGCCCGAGGCCTGCCAGAGCAGCGTGAAACCCAGCGCGGCCAGCGCATAGATGCTGCCGGTGGCCAGGCCCGAAAAGAAAAGCTGCAGAAAGTCGGTCATGTCGATACCGCCGGTGAAGTGATGGAAGGGCTGTCAGCGCCTGGCGTGCTGTGCCGGGTACCCGCTGCGGGGTCCGGAACAGCACGCGCTGGCTGGTTTACTTTTTCGCAGCCGGGCTGGCGGCAGCAGCACCCAGCGGTGGCACGATCGCGACCACTTCCTGCTTGCCGTTCTTCACCTCGACCATGAAGCTCTCACGGTCCAGGTCGCCCTTGCTGTCAAACGAAACATCCATCAGCACGCCGGGCTGGTCTGCCGCTTTCACCTTGAGGGTGTGCAGCACATTGGCGACAGCCTTGCGGTCCAGCTTGCCGACCTTTTCAATGGCGGCCTTCAGCACATAAATGCCCGAGTAGCCTTTCATGCCGTTGTGGTCAGAGACGTATTTGTATTCCTTCTCGAACTTGGCGCGGAAGGCGCGAATGGCAGGCTGTGGTGCATCCACCGTCAGGCCGACGTGGGCCACGGCCCCGTTGGCGGCCTCGCCAGCGAGTTCGATGACTTTCTGGCCCGTCAGCGTCGTCTCGCCGATGATGGGCTTGTTCCAGCCCTGCTTGCGCAACTCGCGCAGCAGGCGGGCGGACTCTTCCTCGTTGGAATAGGCGAACACGCCTTCGGCGTTGCTCTGCTTGGCGCGCAGCACGGCGGCCGAGAAGTCGACCTGGCCGGGTTCAGTGGAAATCTCGGCCAGCACCTTGGTGGGCGAACTCGCCAGCGCCTTCTTGATCGCATCCAGCCCGCCCTTGCCGAAGTCGTTGTTCACATAAATGATGGCAATGCTTTTCAGCTTGGCCTGGTCGCTGATGTAGCGCGCCACCTTGGGCATGGCCGTCGACTGGGTGAAGCTGGTGCGGAACACATAGGGGTTGCCCTGCTCCGTGATGCTGGCTGCCTCACCGCCGGTGAAGTTGGGGACTTCCGCCCGGCGCGACTCAGCCATGCTGACCATGATGGAACCGGAGAACACCGGCCCAAAAATCGCAAACACGTTGTCGTCGATGGCTTTTTGCGTCAAGCCCTTGGCGACGCCCGGATTGCTCTGCGTGTCGGTGGTGATGGTCTGGATCTTCTTGCCCAGGATGCCGCCGGAGGCGTTGATTTCCTTCACAGCCAGCTCCACACCGTTCTTGAAGTTGGTACCTGCGGTCGCGCCGCCACCGGAGAGTTCCACAATGTTCGCGATCTTGATCACGTCCTGTGAAAAAGCGCCTGTGGCACCGAGTGACAGCGCGCAAGCCACCACCAATTTGAGAGCGAATCGTTTATGCATCTTTGTCTCCTCTGGGTTAAAAATCATGGTCAACACTCAACTTGAAAAAGCCTGCAGCAAATGTCTGCAGCATGCGGAATGGTCGAGAACGTTCGATAATCGGTTAAATCGGAAAGAATGGTCTGCACTTTAGCGATTGGGTGAAAAAATCAAAACCAGTTTTTGCACATTTAGTCCATTAATCGCGCAAATTAGTTCGATCATCGATCGTAATCAGGGTTTGACCTAGTTTTGACCGAGGCCGCCTGACAGGACATTTGTGCATCCATCTGTCCATTCACGCCCATGCCCCCTCCCGCCACAGCGCCCCGCCCGCCCGACGCCTTGATCCCCGGTCCCGCAAGCTCCACCCTCGACAAGCGGGACTGGATTGCCGGCCTCGAAAAGGGTTTGTCCATCATCGAATGCTTTGACGACGCCAACCCGCGCCTGACGGCCAGCCAGGCGGGTGTGCGCTGCGGCATGACGCGCACCGCTGCACGCCGCTACCTGCTGACGCTGGGACACCTGGGTTATGTGGCCACCGATGGCAAGCTGTTCTGGCTGACGCCGCGGGTGCTGCGCCTCGGCCAGTCCTACCTGGAATCGGCACGGCTGCCGCGCATCGTGCAGCCCTTCCTGCAGCGCGTGACGGCCGGCACGCAGGAGAGCGCCTATGTCAGCGTGATGGACGGCGACGACATCGTCTACATCGCACGCAATGGCTCCAACCGGGCCATGAACACCGGTTACGTGCTCGGCTCGCGGGTGCAGGCGCAGGTCACGGCCGCAGGGCTGTTGATGCTGTCGATGCGGGACGCCTCCTGGATGGAGAACTGGCTGGCCATGCACGAACTCAGGGCCTACACCTCTTACACCATCTCCAGCAAGGACCGCCTGCGCATCGAGCTGGCGCGGGTGCGCTCGCAGGGCTGGGCGATTTCCGAGCAGCAGCTGGAGCTGAACTACCGCGGCATCGCCGTGCCGCTGCGGGACCGGCATGGCGATGTAGTGGGCGCACTCAGCGTGACCATGCCGATGGGCCATGAGTCCAGCGAAGACGCTGCCGCGCGGGTGTTGTCCGTCCTGCAGGAGACCGCGCAGGCCATGCGCAACCTGATCTGACGGCACACCGGCCCGCCATCCCGCGCAGGCGTCACACCGGTTTGACAGCCGGGACGCAGACTGTTGCAGCCGGCCGGCAATCGGCGTATGTTCGATCCTCAAACGCAGGCTTTGAATCAAGAACAAGCCCCTCGTATTCTCACGGCCAGGATACGGGCATGGACGACAGCAAGGTAGGGCGTGTGCGTTTTTGGCATTCCGGCCGGGTGTGCGGCAGGCGCTGCTGTTTTCACGGGCAAGCCCTGCTGCATGAACTGCAAACCCGCACAGGAGGATCAGGTCATGGCACAGGCAAACTGGCGTCTCGAAGGCGAATGGATCAAGAACTGCAGCTGCGCCTTCGGGTGCCCCTGCGATTTCAACGCACCACCCACCAAGGGCTATTGCAAGGGCCTGCTGGGCATGCGCATCAGCAAGGGTCACTTTGAAAAGACCAGCCTTGACGGACTGAGTTTCTTTGTCACGGTGCACTTTCCGGGCGCCCTGCACGAAGGCAACGGACAGGCGCAACCCATCATCGACGAGCGCGCTACAACTGCGCAGCGCGAAGCCCTGTTCGCCATCATGTCAGGAAAGAACTCGGCGGACGGCACGCTGTTCAACATCTTCAGCCTGATCGTGACGACGATGCACGAGCCGGTCTTCGCCCCGGTGAAGTTCGAGTTCGACAAGAAAGGCCGCACCGCGCGTGTCCACATTGCCGGCGTTCTCGAAACCGAGGTCGAACCCATCAAGAACCCGGTCACGGGGGCACCGCACCGGATTCAGGTGGTCATGCCGGAAGGTTTTGAGCACATCGAGGGCGAGGTGGCCTCCGCCAATATCCGCTCCACCGGTGCGATCCGCTTTGACACCCATGGCACGCACAGCACGCTGGCCCACGTGACGCAGACGCCGCAGGGCGTGGTGGCTTGAGCCGCGGCTCTGGTGCGCACTGACGACCGGTCTCCATCCCCGGCTATCACCACATGATGGACGGCCAGTCGCCAAATCCGGGGCAGCAGGGTGTGCTGCAGCGGGTGCTGCGGCATGATCGCGCGCTGGTGATCACCGGCCTGCTGCTGGTTGTTGTGCTGTGCTGGGTTTATCTGCTCGGCGGCGCCGGCACCATGCAGGAGATGGGCGGCATGCTGATGCCCATGAGTTCGGGGCCATGGTCGCTGCAGCATGCCGGCGTGATGCTGCTGATGTGGGTGGTGATGATGGCCGCCATGATGCTGCCCAGTGCGGCGCCCATGATCCTGCTGTACACCACCATGGCACGGGCCCGTCATGGCCGTGGCGAACGCATGCCTGCCACTGGTTTTTTTGTGCTCGGCTATCTGGCGATCTGGACTGGCTTCAGCCTGGTGGCGGTGACACTGCAGTACGCACTGGAGCAGGCCGCCCTGCTCTCGCCCATGATGGAAACCACCAGCGTGGCACTGGCCGGCGGGCTGCTGGTGGCGGCCGGCCTCTACCAGTGGACGCCACTGAAGCAGACCTGCCTGCGCGGGTGCCGCTCGCCGCTGGAATTCGTGCTGTCGCACTGGCGCCCCGGGCTGCCGGGTGCGCTGCGGATGGGGTTTGTGCATGGCCTGTACTGCCTGGGTTGCTGCTGGATGCTGATGCTGCTGCTGTTTGCCGGCGGGGTGATGAGCATGGCGTGGATTGCCGGGCTGGCCCTTTTTGTGCTGGTCGAAAAACTGGCGCCGGCTGGCCACTGGCTGGGCCGGGCGGCGGGCGGGGTGCTGATAGCATGGGGTTTGGCCACTTTGTCTGCCGCCGCCTGACTGCGCACCACTCGCGCCATCGTCGGGGGCCTCCGCCGCCACGCCCCTGATGCACACACGCCATTTTTTCCAGCTGATTGCCATGTCTGCCCTGTGGGGCGCTTCCTTTCCACTTCTGCGCATTGCCAGCCCGGCACTCGGCCCCTGGGTGGTGGCGGGCGCGCGTTGCCTGCTGGCGGCTGTGGTGCTCACGGTGCTGATGCGCGTGCTGCGTGAGCGCTGGCCGGCGCGCCAGGCCTGGGCCAGCCTGACCTGGCTCAGCACCCTGACGGTGGGCATTCCCTTCATGCTGTACAACTGGGCGGCGCTGGTGATTCCGTCGGGCTACTCGGCGGTGCTCAACGCCACGGTGCCGCTGTTCGGCGTGCTGGGCGCGGCCGCCATGGGTGAAGAAAGGCTCACCGGCCGCCGCCTGTTCGGTTGCGCTGTGGGTTTTGCCGGCGTGGCCCTGCTGGTGCAATTGGGGCCAGTGGCCGTCACGCCGAAAGTACTGCTGGCGGCGCTGGCCTGCATCGCCGCGTCGGCCAGCTACGGCATGGGCGCCATCCTGATGAAGCGCGCCACGCTGAAACACGGGCCGCTGCCCTCCTCGGCCATGGTGCACATCGCGGCGGCCATCATTCTGTTCGTGCCCATGGGCATGGCTGCGCCCGGCATGAAAATCACCCCCGGTGCCGTGCTGGCCATTCTCGTTCTGGGCATGGTCACCTCTGGTTTCATGTACTGGATCAGCATGCGGCTGATGCGGGAGATTCCCGCCAGTGCAGCGACGTCCGCTGCCTTCATGATTCCGCTGTTCGGCGTGACCTGGGGCGCCCTGTTTCTGGGGGAACCCGTCACCGCGAGCATGCTGCCCGGCTGCCTGCTGATCCTCACGGCCACGCTGCTGGTCACAGGCTTCAACCCGTTTCGCGGAGCACCGCCGGAGCCTTGAAAGCGCCCTGACAGCGCTCCAGAAATTCCGGAAGGCTCAGGCGCCGGATCGGCTGATGTCCGGCGTGGTCACCACCACATCGGCATTCTGTGCCCGCTGCCGCAGCGCATGCTCCATCACCACCAGGGCCAGCATGGCCTCGGCAATCGGCGTGGCGCGTATGCCGACGCAGGGGTCATGCCGGCCTTTGGTCACCACCTCGGCCGGGTTGCCGGCGGTGTCGATGGACTGGCGCGGCGTGATGATGGAACTGGTCGGCTTGATGGCTATAGACACTTCCAGGTCCTGCCCGGTGCTGATGCCGCCCAGCACACCGCCGGCGTTGTTGGACTGGAAGCCTTGCGGTGACAGCGAATCGCCGTGCGTGGTGCCGCGCTGGGTGACGCTGGCAAAGCCGGCGCCGATCTCCACACCCTTGACGGCGTTGATGCCCATCATCGCGTAGGCGATGTCGGCGTCCATCTTGTCAAACAGCGGCTCGCCCAGACCCACGGGCACCCGGGAAGCGGTGACGCGGATACGCGCGCCGCAGGAGTCGCCCGCCTTGCGCAGCGTGTCCATGTAGTCTTCCAGCGCCGACACATCGGCCGCGGGCGCAAAAAACGGGTTGTGAGGCACATGCTCCCACGATTCAAACGGAATGGCGATGTCGCCGATCTGCGTCATGCAGCCGCGGAACACCGTGCCGTATTTTTCGGCCAGCCATTTCTTGGCGACGGCGCCGGCCGCCACCATGGGCGCCGTCAGCCGGGCAGACGATCGGCCACCACCGCGCGGATCGCGCAGGCCGTACTTGTGCAGATAGGTGTAGTCGGCATGGCCCGGACGGAAGGTTTCAAGAATATTGCCGTAATCCTTGCTGCGCTGGTCGGTGTTCCGGATCAGCAGGCAGATCGGCGTGCCCGTGGTCTTGCCCTGGTACACGCCGGAGAGGATTTCCACTGCGTCCGGCTCATTGCGCTGCGTCACGTGGCGGCTGGTGCCGGGGCGGCGACGGTCCAGATCACCCTGGATGTCGGACTCGGTGAGGCTCATGCCCGGCGGGCAGCCGTCAATCACGCAGCCGATGGCCGGGCCGTGGGATTCACCGAAGTTGGTGACTGCGAAAAGGGTGCCGAAGGTGTTGCCGCTCATGGGACCTGATTATCCCCGACCCCAAGGCAGCACGTCGCCCCTGCTGCAAACGCCTCAGTGGCCTTTGGCTTCCGGGGCCTCTTCTTCGGCAGGCCAGTCGCGGATGTAGGCCTTGAGCATCTGGTTTTCGAAGTTCTGGCTGTCCACCACCGCCTTGGCGACGTCATAGAGGCTGATGACACCCATCAGCATTTTCTGGTTCATCACCGGCATGTAGCGCGCGTGGCGCTCCAGCATCATGCGCCGCACCTCGTCGAGCTCGGTCTCGGAGGTGCAGGTCAGCGGATGGTCGTCCATGGCCGTGCGCACCACGGTATTGCCAATGGCGCCGCCGTTCTTGACGATGTAGACGATGACCTCGCGGAAGGTGAGCATGCCGACCAGGTCGCCATGCTCCATCACCACCAGCGAGCCGATATCCTTTTCAGCCATGATCTGGGCTGCGTTGGCCAGTGGCTCGTCAGGCTGAACGGTGTAGAGGGTGTTGCCTTTCACACGCAGAATGTCCAGTACCTTCATAGCCTTCTCCTCGGTTGTTCTGCCAGCTTGCCTGAAGCACCCCCGCCGGGCAGCGCGGGCCGGGAGTGGATTTAAATATAGCCCACAATCAGCCCGCTGACTGTAATGATTTCGCGATCCTGAAACCTTGTTCTGAAACGTTCCTGGCGGCCGTGGTGACTTGCACCGCGGCGATTTTTTTGGAGACACCCTCATGCCCGGCTATTCCGACCCCGGCTTTGACACCCTCGCGCTGCACGCGGGTGCCGCACCCGACCCTGCCACCGGCGCGCGCGCCGTACCCATCCACCTCACGACCTCGTTTGTGTTCGAGTCGAGCGACCACGCGGCCAGCCTGTTCAACCTCGAGCGTGCCGGCCATGTGTACTCACGCATCAGCAACCCCACCAATGCGGTGCTGGAGCAGCGCGTCTCGGCGCTCGAAGGCGGCATCGGCGCGATCGCCACAGCCAGCGGGCAGGCGGCGCTGCACCTGTCGATTGCCACGCTGATGGGCGCCGGCGACCACATCGTGGCCAGCACGGCGCTCTACGGCGGCTCGCAGAACCTGTTGCACTACACCTTGCGGCGCTTCGGCATCGAGACCACCTTCGTCAAGCCCGGCGACCTGGACGGCTGGAAAGCAGCCGTGCGCCCCAACACCAAACTCTTTTTCGGTGAGACGGTGGGCAACCCGGGCCTTGACGTGCTGGACATCGAGGCCGTGGCCGCGATCGCCCACGACGCTGGCGTGCCGCTGCTGGTCGACTCCACCCTCACCTCGCCCTGGCTGATCAAGCCCTTCGAGCATGGCGCCGACCTCGTCTATCACTCGGCCACCAAATTCCTCAGCGGGCACGGCACGGTGATTGGCGGCATCGTCGTGGACGGCGGCAGCTTCGACTGGGGCGGCCCGGCGGCGGCGGGCAAGTTCACCGGCCTCACCGAAGCCTACGAAGGCTTTCACAACATGGTCTTCACCGAGGAAAGCACGGTCGGCGCCTTCCTGCTGCGGGCCCGCCGCGAAGGCCTGCGCGACTTCGGCGCCTGCATGAGCCCGCATTCGGCGTGGCTGATCCTGCAGGGCATCGAGACCCTGCCGCTGCGCATGGCGCGGCACATGGAAAACACCGCGAAGGTAGTGGAGTTTCTCGCCAGCCATCCGCTGGTGTCGCGCGTGGGCCATCCGCTGCTCGAATCGCACCCCAGCCATGCACTGGCAAAAAAACTGTTGCCGCGCGGCGCCGGTTCGGTGTTCAGCTTCGACATCAAGGGCAACCGCCAGCAGGGCAAGGCCTTCATCGACGCGCTCAAGGTGTTCAGCCATCTCGCCAATGTGGGCGATTGCCGCAGCCTCGTGATCCACCCCGCCAGCACCACGCACTTCCGCATGTCGGACGAGGCGCTGGCGGGCGCTGGCATTGCGCAGGGCACTATCCGTCTGTCGATTGGCCTCGAAGACGCCGCAGACCTGATTGACGACCTGAAGCGCGCGCTGAAAGTCGCTGAGAAGTTTGTGGAAAAGGCTGCAGCGAAAGTGGGAGGCTGACCATGGAGCTGCTTGTCAACGGCCACACCACCTACTGCTACACCGGCGGCAAGGCGTTTGATGCTGCCTTGCCCACTGCTGTGTTCATTCATGGCGTGCTCAATGACCACAGCGTCTGGGGGCTGCAAAGCCGCTACCTCGCCAACCACGGCTGGAACGTGCTGGCGATCGACCTGCCCGGGCACTGCCGCAGCGCGGGCGAGGCACCATCCACTGTCGAGGAAGCCGCCGGTTTTGTGGCAGCCCTGCTGGACGCCGCCGGCGTGAAGCGCGCAGCGCTGATCGGCCACAGCTGGGGTTCGCTGATTGCGCTGGAAGCAGCCGCGCAGCTGAAAGAGCGCGTGAGCCATCTGGTGCTGGTGGGCACCGCCTTTCCGATGAAGGTATCCGAAGCGCTCCTTGAAAGCTCCCTGCACGAGCCGATGAAGGCCATCACGATGATCAATGTGTTTTCACGCAGCACCCTGGCTGCGCCGCCCTCTGCGCTTGGCCCGGGCACCTGGGTCTATGGCAGCGCCATGGCCCTCAACCGCCGCGTGCTGGCCAGCAACCGTACGGTGAACCTGTTCCACCGCGGCTTCAAGGCCTGCGACAGCTATGCCAATGGCGAGACGGCCATCGCGCAGGTCACCTGCCCGGTGCTGTTTGTGCTCGGCGCGCAGGACCAGATGACCACCCCCAAAGCGGCGCAGGCCCTGATCACCAGAGCGCGCGAAGCGGGCAAGACGGTGAAGGTGGCGATGCTCGATGTCGGTCACCACCAGATGACCGAAGCGCCCGAGGCCACGCTGGCTTCGCTGCGTGACTTCCTGACGTGATGAAGCCATGAGCCCATCCGACATTTCCCGTGTGATCGAGATGGCCTGGGAAGACCGCACGCCGTTTGAGGCGATCGAGCTGCAGTTCGGCCTGAACGAGCCGGCCGTGATCGCGCTGATGCGGCGCGAACTCAGGCGTCCGAGCTTCCAGCTGTGGCGGGCGCGGGTCAGAGCCCGCGCCACCAAGCATGCCGCCTTGCGCCGGCCGGGTGTGACGCGGCACCGCGCGGTGCACACGAGGCAGCAGTGAACCGGTTGTCAGTCCAGTCCGCGCATCGGCTCAGCGAAGCGACAGCGTCCGGGCCAGCGACGCCACCCACGCCGGTGTGGTGAGCACCTCCCGGGTCGGTTGACTCTCCAGCGCATCCAGAATCCGCGCCAGGACCTGGGGCTGCGGCGTCAGTGGGCCCAAAAAGCGGACCGTGGCGTCATCAAGCACGAGCAAGGTGGGAAAGGTATCCACCTCTGCGTCGTCCAGCCAGCTCGCCTCGTCCTCGATGTCCAGCCACACGAATTCCACCGCCGGATAGCGTGGCGCCAGGGATTGAAACCCGTCGCGGTAGTCGCGGCAAATACCGCACCACTCGGCACACAGGCACACCACCCGGCGTGTCATGCGTGGTCGCCTCGCCTCGACCGGGTCACCGCTCAGCGCCCCAACGCATCCCGCAGCATCAGCTCGGGCCAGCGCGCTTTTTGCCAAAGGGGCAGCACGGAAGGCGCCTTGTCGAGCAGCAGGCGCTGCATCAGCGGCTCCAGCGACGTGGTGTCTGGATGCGCCAGCAGCAGGTAGCGCGCCTCGGCGTCTTCGTCGCTGCCTTGCACCTGACCGATCCAGTCCAGCGCGACCAGCGCCTCCAGCACGGGCTCCAGCTGCAGCACATCCACCTGCAGACGCGCCGCCAGTTCCGAGCCGGCAAAGCCGCGACGCGGCGTGAGCAGTGCCTTGTCCAGCGCCTGCAATACCTCCACCGCCAGCTGGAACTGCCAGCCGTGCGCACTGCCGCGGCGTGCCACACCCGCCAGCAGGCTCGGCAGGTAGGCCGCAATCACGGCGCCCATGAGCACAATGACCCAGGACACATAGATCCAGACCAGCAAGATCGGCAAGGTGGCAAAAGCGCCGTACACCAGCGAATAGGTCGGCACAGCGCTGAGGTAATACGTCAGCGCCCGCTTGGCCAGCTCGATGCCTGCGGCCACGAAGAGCCCCCCCGTCCAGGCATGGGCCCACCGCACATAGGTATTGGGTACATAGCGGTACAGCGCCGCCATGCCGCCTGCAACCAGGAAGAACTGCAGTACATCGAGTAGAAAGCGCAGGCTGACAGGCATGGCGCCCACCAGCCCCCTGGAGGCCGACAGCACATAGGAGGTGAGCGCCAGGCTGGCCGCGAGCAGCAGCGGCCCCAGCGTGATGGCGGCCCAGTACATCAGGATCCGCTGTGTCAGCGGGCGGGCCTTCTTGACCCGCCAGATGCTGTTGAGGGTCCGGTCTATCGTGAGGATCAGGGCTATCGCCGTGACCAGCAGCACCGCCAGACCGGCAATGCCCAGCTTGTTGGCCTGGCGGCTGAACTGCGTGAGGTAGCCCAGTACCTGGCGGGCAATGTTGTCAGGGATCAGGCTCTGCACCAGCCAGCCCTGCAGCGCGCCCTGCATCTGCGAGAACATCGGAAAGGCGGTGAAGACCGCCAGGGCCACGGTGAAGAACGGCACCAGCGCAATGGTGGTCGTGAAGGTCAGGCTGCTGGCGGTCAGGCCCATGTGGTCTTCACGGAAACGGTTGCGCAGGGTAAAGGCGGTGTCCTGCCAGGGGAAGTGGGACAGGTTGTCCCATAACTCCTTCAAGGATTGCTGAAGGGATTGCTGAAATTTCATCCCCGGTATCATGCCATCGACACTTGGGCAATCATGAACAAAACAACGCAAATTGACATCACCCGCTGGCTCGCCACGGGCAGCCTCATCGGCCTGATCGTGCTGGGTCTGGCCTGGGAAATGTGGCTCGCACCGGTGCGGCCGGGCGGCTCGCTGCTGGCGCTGAAGGTGCTGCCGCTGGTGATTCCGCTGGCCGGCATTATGCGAAACCGCCTTTACACCTACCGCTGGGTCAGCCTGCTGGTGTGGATTTACTTCATCGAGGGCGTGGTCAGGGCCTGGAGCGACCGCGCACCCGGCAACCTGCTGGCCGGCATCGAGGTGGCGCTGTGCCTGGTGCTGTTTGCCGCCTGCGCACTGCATGTGCGGGCACGCTTCAGGAACAGCGCTGGCCCAAGCCATGCAGCAGCGCAGACCGCACCCGTGACACAGGAGGCTCCGTGAACAGCAGCACACAACTTCTGGAATCCTTGCGGGCCGCGGTTGGCACGGCCCATGTCCTGACCGAGGGCGATCTCACCGCCTGGGAGCAGGACTGGCGCAAGCGCGTGCGCGGCAAGGCGCTCGCCGTCGTTCGCCCCGGCAATACCGCCGAAGTGGCTGCTGTCGTCAAGGCCTGCGCCGCCGCCGGCGTGAGTCTGGTGCCGCAAGGCGGCAACACCGGTCTGGTGGTGGGTTCCACCCCCGATACCTCGGGCACGCAGGTGGTGCTGAGCCTCACCCGGCTCAACGCCGTGCGCGCCATCGACGCCGCCAACCTGACCATCACGGTCGAGGCCGGCTGCATTCTGCAGACCTTGCAGGAGCAGGCCGAAAAAGCCGGCTTCCTTTTCCCCCTCAGCCTGGCCGCCGAAGGCAGCTGCACGATTGGCGGCAACCTGGGCACCAACGCCGGGGGCACACAGGTGGTGCGCTACGGCAATGCGCGCGAGCTGTGCCTCGGGCTCGAGGTGGTCACCGCGCAAGGTGAGGTGTGGCACGGGCTGACCGGCCTGCGCAAAGACAACACCGGCTATGACCTGCGCGACCTGTTCATCGGCAGCGAAGGCACGCTGGGCGTCATCACCGCGGCGACGATGAAGCTCTACCCGCTGCCGGCGGCCACGCTCACCGCCTGGGCGGCCGTGCCCACGCTCGATCAGGCCGTCACGCTGCTGGGGCTGGCACACCAGCATCTGGGCGCCGGCTTGACCGGCTTTGAGGTGATGGGCCAGTTCGCGCTTGCCCTGGTGGCCAAGCACCATCCCCAGTTACGTGTCCCGCTCTACGAGACCACGCCCTATTGCGTGTTACTTGAGAATGCGGACAGCGAGTCGGAGGCCCATGCGCGCGAACGCTTCGAGGCCCTGCTGGAAACCGCCATGGAGCAAGCGTGCGTGACGGATGCCGTGATTGCCGAAAACCTGGCGCAGGCGCACCAGCTCTGGCATATCCGCGAGAGCATTCCGCTGGCGCAGGCCGAGGAAGGCCTGAACATCAAGCACGACATCTCGATTCCGGTCTCACGCATTCCAGCGTTTTGCGAGGCCACCGATGCCCTGCTGCAGCGCGAGATTCCCGGCGTGCGGCTGGTCAACTTCGGCCATCTCGGCGACGGCAACCTTCACTACAACGTGCAGGCACCTGCCACCGGCGACTACGCCAACGACGGCGCGGGCTTTCTGCGCGACTGGGAAGACCGGGTCAACACGTTGGTGTACGACTCGGTGAAAGCGTTTGACGGCTCGATCTCTGCCGAGCACGGTGTGGGTGACCTGAAAGCCGCCAAACTGCCCGACTACAAATCGCCCGTGGCGCTGCAGATGATGCGCGCCATCAAGCAGGCCCTGGACCCGCAGAACACCATGAACCCGGGACGCGTGCTGGCCAGACCCTGATCGGGCCCAGGCGTTCAGCCGATCAGGCGCTGCGCCAGCCGGGCCAGACGCTCACGGTAGAGCTTGGCATCGAAACCCCGCCTGGCCGAACCGCTGTCGGCTGCGGCCTGCGCCACACGCAGCGATACCGCCTCCAGCAGGCGATCATCCAGCAGGGTCGGCAGCAGCTTGGTTGCGCCGAATGCCGAATCGCTGCGGGCGAGGTCAGCCAACGCCAGCACGGCGGCCTCTTTCATGGCCTCGTTGATCTGCGGTGCGCCCACATCCAAAGCGGCACGGAACAGGTACGGGAAGCACAGCGCGTTGTTCACCTGGTTGGCATAGTCCGAGCGGCCCGTGGCCGTGATGGCATCAGGCGCCACCGCCATGACCAGTTCGGGGCGGATTTCAGGGTCCGGGTTGGCGAGCGCAAACACCACAGGCCTGGCCGCCATGCTCTTGACCATGGCCTGACTCACGGCGCCTGGGCCAGACAGGCCCAGAAACACGTCGGCGCCCTGCATGGCATCGGTGAGTGTGCGGGCAGAGGTGTCGCGTGCCCAGGCCGCTTTTTCGCCATCGTCACCCTTGGCACCCCGCCCGGTGTGCAGCACACCCTTGGAGTCGCACACCAGAATGTTCGCGCGTTTCAGACCCAGCGCCACCAGCAGCTCCAGGCAAGCCACCGCAGCCGCGCCTGCGCCATTGCACACCAGTTTCACCGTCTCCAGCGTCTTGCCCTGCAGGTGCAAGGCGTTCATCAAACCGGCAGCCACCACAATGGCCGTGCCGTGCTGGTCGTCATGGAACACCGGGATCGGCAAGCGTGCCCGCAAGGCCCGCTCGATCTCGAAGCATTCGGGCGCCTTGATGTCTTCGAGGTTGATGCCGCCAAACGTGGGGTGAAGGCTGGCAATGATCTCGATCAGTTTCTTCGGATCGGTCTCGTCGATCTCGATGTCAAAGGCATCAATGCCAGCAAAGCGCTTGAACAACACCGACTTGCCCTCCATCACGGGCTTGCCCGCCAGCGCGCCGATGTTGCCCAAACCCAGCACGGCCGTGCCATTGGTGATGACCGCCACCAGATTGCCTTTGGCGGTGTAGTCGTAGGCCATCGCGGCATCGCGTGCAATTTCGACACAAGGCGCAGCAACGCCTGGCGAGTAGGCCAGTGACAGATCGTCCATCGAGGTCACGCGCTTGGTCACGGCAATGCCGATCTTGCCGCCGATGTCGTCGGCGTTCTGTGGCCGGTGGTAAGCCAGGGCAGCCTCCCGCAAGGTCGCGCCTTCCGCGGGCGACTGGAATTGCTGTTGCTGGCCGGTCGAAGCGGCTGTCTCGGTGCCGGATGTTTGTTGTTTGTTCATGGCGATGGACCTTTGGGGCCGCTGGGGAGGGACCATGATTGTGCTCCCGCCAGGCCCAGCCGTTCAGGCCTTTTTGGCATGCCCCCCGGATATACACTTTTAACGCCCATGCGTCCAATCGACAGGCTCCGGAACCGATGCGCCTAGAATCCCTTGCAGGCATTTCGGCAGCCCTGAAATTGCCTGCGAACTGAACCGCCCGATGGCCATGTTCCGGAGTTTGATCCCGCCGATCGCGGCCGGCAGGCGCGACGCACCATGCCATCGACCGACTTTGCTGGAACCTGTTGACATGACCACCCCCACCGCGCGGCCCATCCGATCCCAATACGAAGACTTCATGCGCCACGTGGACACCCACGGCGTGTTCAAGGCGGACCGCACCGGCACCGGCACCAAAAGTGTGTTTGGCCACCAGATGCGGTTTGACCTCCATGAGGGCTTTCCGCTCGTGACCACGAAGAAGGTGCACCTCAAATCCATCGTGCTGGAACTGCTGTGGTTTCTGAAGGGTTCGAGCGACAACAACTGGCTCAAGGAACGCGGCGTCACGATCTGGGACGAATGGGCGCGGCCCGACGGCGATCTGGGTCCGGTCTACGGCGTGCAGTGGCGCAGCTGGCCCACCCCGGACGGCGGACACATCGACCAGATCGCCGAAGTCATCAAGACCCTGAAGACCAACCCGGACTCACGCCGCATCATCGTGAGCGCCTGGAACGTGGCCGACCTCTCGAAGATGGCACTGATGCCCTGCCATGCCTTCTTCCAGTTTTATGTGGCACCTTCCGGCGTGCCCGGTCAGCCCGGCAAACTGAGCTGCCAGCTGTACCAGCGCAGTGCCGACATTTTCCTGGGCGTGCCCTTCAACATTGCCAGCTACGCCCTGCTCACCCACATGGTGGCCCAGCAGTGCGGACTGGACGTGGGCGACTTCATCTGGACGGGCGGCGACTGCCACATCTACAGCAACCACGCCGAGCAGGTGGCCCTGCAACTGGGCCGTGCGCCTTTCCCCTACCCCACGCTCCACATCAAGCGCCAGCCAGAGTCGATCTTTGACTACGCCTTCGAGGATTTCGAGTTTCTGGACTACCAGCACCACGCGCCCATCAAGGCGCCGGTGGCTGTGTAGCCGCGGCCTTCCCCATGCCCCGCATTCACATGATTTTTGCGCGCGCCGCCAATGGCGTGATCGGCAAGGACGGCGTCATGCCCTGGCACCTGCCGGAAGACCTCGCGCATTTCAAGCGCCACACCCTGGGCTGGCCGGTCATCATGGGCCGCAAGACCTGGGACTCGCTGCCGCCGCGCTTTCGCCCGCTGCCGGGCCGCACCAACATCGTCATCACGCGGCAGATCGGCTGGGCAGCACCTGGGGCCACGGTCGCCAGCAGCCTGGACGCAGCATTGCAGCTGTGCGCAGCCTCCGAGGAGGCATGGGTGATAGGCGGCGCGCAAATCTACCGCCAGGCCGAGCCCCTGGCCGAGCGCATTGAAGTCACGCACATTGACCAGGATTTCGAGGGCGACGCCTACGCACCAACCCTCGGATCCGCATGGCAGGAAACAGCCCGGGAAGACCATGTGTCAGCCAGCGGATTGAAGTTCAGTTTCATCACCTACCAGCACACCACAACAACCAGAGGAGATTGACATGTCAGGAGGCGGTTTTCACGTCCACGGACCCCACGACCACGAGCTGGAGCACGCAGCGCAAGGGGGTCACGACAACCACGCGGGCGGCGGCGGCATGATCGCGCAGATTGCCGTGATCACGGCCATCATCGCCACCATTGGTGCCATCTTTTCCTACATGGGTGGCGCCACGCAGGCCAACGCAGGGCTGTACAAGAACAACGCGGCCATCAAGAAAACGGAAGCTTCCAACCAGTGGAACTACTTCCAGTCCAAGAGTACCAAGCAGTCGCTGGCAGAGTTTGCGCGTGATCTCGCACCCGAGGACAAGAAGGCGACCTACCAGAAGAAAATCGAACGCTACGAAAGCGAAAAAACCGAGATCAAGACCACCGCTGAAAAGCTCGAGGCGGAAGCCACCACCTGGGACAAATCATCGGACGAGCAGATGCACCTGCACCACCGCTGGGCCCAGGCCACCACGGTGCTGCAGGTCTCCATCGCGCTGGCGGCCATTGCCCTGCTGACGCGCAAAAAATGGCTGGAATACGGCATGTTTGCCCTGGCTGGCGTGGGTCTGGTGCTGGGCGTTCTGGCCTTGCTGCACATCTGATTACGGCAGGCAAGCACCATGAAAATCGCGACGTGGAACGTCAATTCCCTCGCCGTGCGGCTGCCGCAGGTGCTGGACTGGCTCGCTGCCAACCCCGTGGAGGCACTGTGCCTGCAGGAACTCAAGCTCAGTGACGAGAAGTTCCCGCTCAAGGAGCTGGAGGCGGCGGGTTATCACAGTGCCGTGTTCGGGCAAAAAACCTACAACGGCGTCGCGATTCTCAGCCGGACACCGGCCCGCGAGGTGGTGAAAAACATCGCCGGCTTCAGCGACGAGCAATCGCGCGTGATTGCGGCCACGCTGGACTCACCTGAAGGCGAGGTTCGCGTGGTCAACGGGTACTTCGTCAACGGCCAGGCGCCCGGCACCGAAAAATTCGCCTACAAGATGAAATGGCTGGATGGCCTGCGCGAATGGCTACGGCAGGAACTGGCGGCTCATGCACGGCTCGTGCTGCTGGGGGATTTCAACATCACCGTTGACGACCGCGACACCTGGGATCCGGAGGGGCTGCGCGAGACCATTCACCACACCACCGAGGAGCGCGCGCACTTCCATGCCTTGACCAGCCTGGGCCTGACAGACGCCTTCCGGATGTTCGAGCAGCCCGAGAAGAGCTACTCGTGGTGGGATTACCGCGAATTCGCTTTTCGCCGTAACCGGGGTCTGCGCATTGATCACATCCTGGTGAGCGAGACCCTTAAGCCACTGGTGCGCAGCTGCCTCATTGACAAGGCACCGCGCAAAAACGAGCGCCCCAGCGACCACGCGCCAGTACTCGTCGAACTGGGACTGCCCTGATTCACGCGCCAGCAAGGGCACCGGAACGGGAAGGTGCCAACAGCTGAAAAGACCCTGGTTCGCCGTAAATAATTCCATAAAGAAACGATGGGGCTTTTTACAAAGTGTCTGGCGGCCAGTGAATACAAAACGTAAAATGACGCCATCTTTACAAACTTGATCTCTCCCGTTCGGTGGAGGTCACCTGTTCAGTATGGAAAAGCTGCACTTCGGGCGTTACCCTTTCGCGCGCAGAGCGTACGGCAAGTACGGCGGAGGCAGCGCACCGCGGCCGCCCTGGCTCAGGGCGGTGCGAGCCATCGTCCCGGGAACAGCGCGTACCTCGAGGCCCGCCCTCTAAGGCCCGAAGCGGAAGTGGTCACATGGATACCCCCGCACTCCATGCAGCCTGCACCACGCACATCCTGATTGCGGAAGACAGCAGCGTTCAAGCGCTGATGTTGCGGCATGTGCTGGAAGATCAGGGCCACCAAGTCAGCGTCGAGCACGACGGGCTTAGTGCCCTGAAAACCGCATTGCGGATTCAACCTTCACTGGTCATCAGCGACGTGAACATGCCCGGCATGAGCGGCTACGACCTCTGCCGGCAGATCAAAGCCACGCCGGCACTGACGAACGTACCGGTGATCCTGGTCACCAGCCTGTCAGAGCCCGATGACGTGTTGCTGGGCCTCAAGAGCGGCGCCGACAGCTTCGTCATCAAGCCCTATGACAAAAAGCATTTGCTGGCCCGGGTCACGCACGCACTGCAGCCGGCGCCGCGCAAGTCGGCCGAGGAAACCTCTGCAGTCAACATCACCTTCCACGGGCAGCAGCATCAGATCACGGCCAGTCGCGCGCAGATCCTGGACCTGCTGATGTCCACCTATGAAGCTACCGTGCAGCGCAACAAGGAACTGCATGACAGCCGCGAGCAGTTGCGCCAGCGCACCTCCGAAGCAGTGGCCGCCAATCGATTCCTCGATTCGGTGATCGAAAACATCCCTGACATGATTTTCATCAAGGAGGCCACCGACCTGAAGTTCGTGAAATTGAACCTGGCGGGCGAGCGCCTGCTCGGTTATCCACGCGCGGAACTATTGGGGAAAAACGACTACGATTTTTTCCCGAAAAACGAGGGTGACCATTTCGTCGCCAAGGATCGTGAAGTCCTGAACAGTGGCGGCTACCTGGAGATTTCAGAGGAGCCGATACACACTGCGAACAACGGTATCCGCCTGCTGCGTACGAAGAAGGTGGCGGTACTGGACGAGCACGGCGTTCCCATTCACCTGCTTGGCATTTCAGAGGATGTCACGGAACAAAAGGAACTGGAAAAAAGAGTGCAGAGCCTCAACCAGGACCTGCAGGCACGGGCGAAGGAACTGGAAACGGCCAACAAGCGGCTGGAGAACTTCACCACTGCTGCGACCCACGACCTGCGCGCACCGCTGAGCATCATCGGTGGCTATGTGAACTTGCTGCAGAAAAAATACGGTGCTGCCATGGATGAGAAAGGCTGGCGTTACCTGTCAGTGATTGCAGCCAGCGTCCAGAACATGGCCAGGCTGATCGATGACCTGCTGGAGTTTTCAAAAGCAGGCCTGCGTGAAATTCGCAAGGCACAGGTGGACATGGAGTCCCTTGCCGAGACGGTGATGGCCGACCTGCTGCAGCTGCACCCCGAACATCGCAGGCCGGCCATCCACCGGGGGCCGTTGCCTCCGGCACACGCCGATGAAGCGCTGCTGCGTCAGGTCTGGGTCAATCTGCTGTCGAATGCCGTCAAATACAGCAGCCGGACACCGAATCCGCGGATTGAAGTGACGGGCCGCAAGGAAGGCGCCGAGGCCATCTATTCAGTCAGGGACAACGGCGCAGGATTTGACATGGCCCGCTACCACGAGCTCTTCGAGGTGTTCAAGCGGCTCCACACCGACAGCGAATTCGAGGGCACCGGTGTGGGCCTGCCCATCGTCCAGCAAATCGTGACGCGGCATGGCGGTCGGGTCTGGGCCGAGAGCAAGCTCGGCGAGGGGGCGGTATTTCACTTCACACTGCCTGTGGAGCCTGACATGCCGCGCGTACAGGTTGGCGCGGCATAGCCCATGCACCCCGCCTTGTCCGCAGCACCACGCCCGACCGGCTACGCGGGTGCACGCCGCGCGGCAAGGGACCCCATCGTCTTCATGATCCGGGCGGCCGCACTGGGGGTGATCTGCATCGGATTGACGGCTCTGGCAGGCTGGATAGGCGATGTGCCCCGGCTGAAAAGCATGATTCCGGGCGCCGTGGAAATGAAAGCCAACACGGCAGTGGGCTTCATCGCGTCCGGCGCAGCATTGTGGCTCGCAGCGTGCCAGCAAGCACTGCCGCTTCAACGCATGGCGCGGGCACTTTTTTTTGTCGTCAGCCTGCTCGGTGCTGCGACAGGGGCGCAATACCTGTTCGGCTGGCAGCTGGGTATTGACGAGTTTTTGTTTCTCGACAGGCAAGGCACCTACAACGCCATCCGCGGACGCATGTCGCCCTACAGCGCTGCAGCATTTGTGGGCGTCGGCCTGGCGATGCTGATTTCACCCCATGGCAGCCTGAAAGCGCTGTGCCGTGTCGCAGCAACAGTACCGCTGCTGATCGGGGCACTGTCGACCCTGGGCTATGCATGGAACGCCAGCGAGGTCACCACCGACAACCTGCTTCCACCAGTCGCCATCCACAGTGCCGTTGCTTTTGTCTTGCTGGGAGCGGGCTTGCTGGCCGCCATTCGCCAAAAGATCGCACAGCAGGCGAGCACAGTTGCCCGTCTGACGCCGATGGAAGGAAAAATCCTGGCAGGCTTCGGCATCTCGATCCTGCTGCTGGCCGTTGCCGGCGGGATGATCTACCGCACCACCAGCACCTTCACGGGCATGTCGAAACAGGTGGCCCATACCCAGGAGGTGCGTGCAGCCCTGGGCATGCTGTACGGCGACATCACACACGCCGGTCTGGCCCAGCGCAATTACCTGATCACGGGTCAAACCGAGCAACTGGCCCAGTACCGGCGTCTGGCGTCGAGCTTGCCGCGGCAGATCGATGCCATCGAGGTATTGATCAGCGACAACGCCGCACAACTGCGCAACTTCCGGCCCGTTGCGGCACTGGTAGACCGCATGCTGGAGGTGCTGGACCAGACCATCATCACCTACCAGACGCGGGGTTTTGCCAGTGCGCAGCAATCGCTGGCATCCGGACCGGGTGTCGACAGCATGCGGTCCATTGCTGCTGTTATTTCGCATGTCGATGCGCAGGAGCAGATTCTGCTGACCCAACGCGAAAAGGCGTCGGGGCTGTTCCAGCGTCAGATGCTGGCCTCTGTCTTTCTGACCTTGCTGGCGGCGACCGGTCTCTTTTCCATCCTGTTTTACCAGATCCGCCGAGAAATTCTGGCACGCCAGCAGTCAGACAGCGCACTGCTCCAGGCCAAGGATGACGCAGAACTCGCCAAGAGGGATGCCGATATGGCCAACCAGGCCAAGAGCACTTTCCTGGCCACCATGAGCCATGAAATCAGGACGCCGATGAACGGTGTCCTGGGCATGCTGGAACTGCTCAGCCTGACGCGGCTCGACGGCGCCCAACATGCAGCACTCAAGGTCATACGGGAGTCCGGAAAAACGCTGATGCGCATCATTGACGACATCCTCGACTTCTCGAAGATCGAAGCGCAAAAACTGGCCATTCACCCGGAGCCGACGCATCTTGCGAATCTGGTGGAGGACCTGCAGAACACCTACTCCGGCAATGCCAGCAGCAAAGGGCTTGCCATTCGCTGCCATATCGACGGCGACATCAGCCTGGCGGTGATGGTCGACCCTGTCCGTCTGCGGCAGATCCTCAACAACTTCCTCAGCAACGCCATCAAGTTCACGTCCATTGGCCAGATTGACATCCGGGTCGAGTTGGTGGAGCGGCACCATGACGCCCAGAGACTGCGCTTTCGCGTCACGGATACTGGCATCGGCGTTTCAGAGGCTCACCAGCAATCGCTTTTCCAGCCCTTTGCACAGGCCGAATTGAACACGGCACGCCGTTACGGCGGCACCGGCCTGGGCCTGTCCATCAGCCGGCGACTGGCGACGCTGATGGGCGGCTCCATCGCCATGCGCAGTGAAGTCGGCCAGGGTACGACGATGACGCTGGAACTGCTGCTCCCGGCTGCCGATCCGGCCTTGCTGGCGTCGAGCCATCCGCCGCCCGTGGCAACACGGTCCTCCCTGAAAGAAGGTGCGGCTTGCAGGGCAGCGCCCACCACGGCCAGGGCCGAGGCCGAAGGCACGCTGGTGCTGCTGGTCGATGACCACCCGACCAACCGGCTGGTGCTGATGCGGCAGATCAACCTGCTCGGCTATGCCGCTGAAAGCGCACGTGACGGTACCGAGGCGCTGCAAATGTGGGGGTCCGGGCGCTTTGGCCTGCTGTTGACCGACTGCAACATGCCCGGGATGGACGGCTACGCGCTGGCACGAGCCATCCGGGCGCTTGAGGCGGCTTCGGGTGAAGGTCACCGCTCTCCGATCATCGCGTGCACCGCCAATGCCCTGAGTGGAGAAGCTGCCATCTGCCTGGAAGCGGGCATGGACGACTACATCACCAAACCGGTTGAACTCAAGAGCCTGCTGGTCAAGCTCACCCGCTGGCTACCCCTTCCACCTTCCGCCGCCTCCACCGTCACCATGGCAGACAACACCTCCACTGTCCTGACCAGCAGCGCAGCGGCCACATCACCACCGGCGAGCTGTCCGATCGATCACGAGGTTCTGGCCAAAATGTCAGCGGGTGACACGTCGATGGAGCGCCGGGTTTTCACAGAGTTTCAGCGCACCAACAGCGACGATGTGGCCCGCCTGCAGTGTGCAGTGAACGAGCGCGAGAGCAGCCAGGTCAGGCAGTTGGCGCATCTCATCAAGGGCAGCAGTGCCATGGTGGGCGCAGTCAGTTTTTCAGACATCTGCGCGCAGATTGAACAGGCCAACAGCGACAGGGACTGGAACGCCGTGACGGCCGGCATGAACAATTTGCAGGAGGAGCTGGCCAGATTGAACCGGTATTTTGAAAAGCTGCGGCAGCCCACCCCCTCACCGGTGGGCCCCTGACCGACGGGTGGTACCCTCGCTACCATCCATGATCACCCACGCGCAGTCCTTCGGCGTTGCTGCCGCAGGCCGCTGGTCGCGTCCACACCTATTCGAGGTTGAGTTCCTGGATCTTGCGTGTGATGGTGTTGCGGCCAATGCCCAACTTCTGCGCCGCCTCGATGCGCCGGCCGCGGGTATTGATCAGGGCTGTCTGGATCAGCTTTGACTCAAAACGTCGTGTCAGCACATCCCACACATCGCTGCGCCCGGTGGCCAGCAATGCCAATGCCTCGGCTTCAAGACCGCTTTCCCAGTTCATGGCCACCCCGATGGCGGCGGCCGTGGCTGCAGAAGAGATGGCGGGCGCAGTGGGCAACACATCAGACGACGCCGCAGTGCTGCTGCTGGCAGGCCGGTCTGCCGGTACGGCAGACTCACCTGGCTTTTCAGCCGGCACAAGGGGTTTGGCCGCCTCCACAGTGGAGCCCAGCACCTCCGGTGGCAGGTCTTTGGGTTCGATCACCTGGGCCGGTGCCATCACGGTGAGCCAATGACAGATGTTCTCCAGCTGGCGCACATTGCCGGGGAAGCCGAAATTGCTCAGTTGCTGCAACGCGGCGTCTGAAATGCGCTTGGGCTCCACGCCCAGCTGCTTGGCGCTTTGCTGCAGGAAATGGCGAGCGAGCATGAACACGTCTTCACGCCGCTCCCGCAGCGCTGGCAACCGCAGACGGATGACGTTGAGACGGTGGAACAGGTCTTCGCGGAATCCGCCTTCCTTGACGCGTTGCTCCAGGTCCTGGTGCGTCGCGGCAATCACCCGTACATTGGCCTTGACGGCGTTGTGACCGCCGACGCGGTAGAAATGCCCGTCGCTCAGCACGCGCAGCAGGCGCGTCTGCAGGTCAAACGGCATATCGCCGATCTCGTCGAGGAACAGGGTGCCGCCTTCGGCCTGCTCGAAGCGGCCACGGCGCATGGTCTGCGCGCCGGTAAAGGCGCCACGCTCATGGCCGAAGAGCTCGCTCTCCAGCAGGTCCTTGGGAATGGCCGCCGTGTTGATGGCCACAAACGGACCATTGGCACGCGGTGAATGCTTGTGCAGCGCGCGCGCCACCAGTTCCTTGCCAGAGCCGGATTCGCCAGTGATCATCACGGTGACCATGCTCTGGCTGAGCCGGCCAATGGCACGGAACACGTCCTGCATTGCCGGCGCCTGGCCCAGCATTTCAGGGGCGGCCGCCATGCGCTCTTCGGCCACCTCTTCACGCTGGCTTTCTTCCACTGCGCGGCGGATCAGCTCCACGGCCTTGGGCAGGTCAAAGGGCTTAGGCAGGTATTCAAATGCACCACCCTGAAAGGCGGACACGGCGCTGTCGAGGTCCGAAAACGCCGTCATGATGATCACGGGCAGGCCGGGGAGCTTTTCCTTGACCTTTTCCAGCAGATCAAGGCCGGAGCCTCCCGGCATGCGGATGTCGCTGACGAGGATCTGGGGACCGTCTTCTTCAGTGGCGTTTTCAAGGGCGGCGAGCACTTCGCGCGGGTTGGTGAAGCTGCGGGTAGGCAGGTCTTCACGGAGCAGGGCCTTTTCCAGAACAAACCGGATGGACTGGTCATCATCAACGATCCAGATCGGTTTCATGTTGTGCAGTCCCTTTCTTGTTGCCGGTGCCAGGCGCACCAGCCATCTTGTGTATCAAACCATGGCGAGACACACTTCAAGGCAACGGTATCAGCAGCTTGAAGTCTGTAGAACCGGGTCTGCTTTCGCACTCGATCAAACCGTGATGTTGCTGGACAAAAGTTTGCGCCAATGTCAGCCCCAACCCCGAACCGCCCTCACGCCCTGACACCAGGGGATAGAAGATCCTGTCTTTGATGGAGTCCGGCACACCCGGCCCATTGTCGATAACATGCAATTCCAGTGCCAAGCGATAGCGCTGCTTGCCGAAAGTTACCTGGCGCACCACCCGGGTCCTGAAAGTGATCTGTCCGTCGCCTGCGGCAATGCGCTCGGCCAGGGCCTGCGCCGCGTTGTGGGCGATGTTCAGCACGGCCTGAATCAGCTGCTCGCGGTCGCCACGGAACTCGGGAATGGAGGTGTCGTAGTCGCGCATGACGCGCAGGCCGCGGGGAAACTCCGCCACGATCAGGGAGCGCACCCGCTCGCACACCTCGTGGATATTGACGTCACCCACCAGATGCGGGCGCCGGTGCGGCGCCAGCAAGCGGTCCACCAGTGTCTGCAGGCGGTCTGCCTCGTGGATGATGACTTGCGTGTACTCCGTCAGGTCCTTGCCGATTTCCATCTGCAGCAGTTGCGCCGCGCCGCGGATACCGCCCAGCGGGTTCTTGATTTCATGGGCCAGGTTGCGGATGAGCTCCTTGTTGGCCTGGGCCTGGTCAATCAGTCGCTCTTCGCGGTCCTGCTTGGCCTGCTGCTCCAGCGGCAGCAACTCCACAATGGCCTCGCCCGCGGTGTCAGTCTGGGCAACCACCACGTGGACCGGCAATGGCTCATGGTTCAGCCGTCGCAACCACGCGTCGTAGCGCAGGGCCGCAAACTCATTGCTGCCCGCACCTTCGAGGGCATTTTGCAAAATGACTGGCTCGGTAAAGCACTCGGGCAGTTGGGAGCTCTCGATCGTGCGGCGTGAAATGCCCAGCGCGTCCTCGAGTGCTGCATTGGCATACACCACGGTCCCGTTGGTCCGCACCACAGCTACCAGGGTAGCGAGCAGGTCAAACGACTGGAACCGGGAGACCACACCAGCGGCGGGGGGTGGAGATGACGGGGTCAGGGCAAAAAGCTTTTTCAAGCTTTCCATTTTGGCCCAGAAGCCGGACGGCCGCTGTCAATTCGCTGCGGGCAGCCGGGAAATTTCGCGCTTGAGGCCGGCGATATCGCTCTGCTGGCGTGAAATGCTTTCTTTCAGCTCGGCGACACGGTCGAGGTAGCGCTGGTAATTGCGCCCTTCGATGCCCTGCTTGTCAGGTTCGCCGTTGTTGTATTCCTTCTGCTGCTCGGCCAGACGCGCCTCGGCCTTCCTGAGCTCGCTCTCCAGAATGGATCGCGTGTCGCCGTCACGCGCCTTTTGATCCGGACTGCCATCGGTGCGCGGGCCACCTGTGGATGCTGCCGCTGCGACACGGACTGGCGCCTTGGCCAAGGGTGTGCCCTGCACCACCGTGACATTGCCCCCGGCGATCTGCTTGCAATTGCGTATCTGCGCATCCTTGGCGTTGTTGGTGTATTCGGGAGGCGCGCCCGCGGCACCCGCGCAGCGGTACACCTGCTGGGCCCAGCCAGTGCCGGAAGCGCCCACCAGCAAGATGGAAAAAGTGGAAAGCAGTAACGTATGTTTCATCTGGAACCCCAGTGCCCACGAAGGCAAGGTCGGTCTGTGAGTATGCGGCAAAGCCCGCGAAACATAAAGAGCACCCACCCCAATGCCCCTGCACACGAAAAAAGGACGGCAATTGCCGTCCTTTTTTGGCCACAAACCGTAAGAAACGGTAAGCAGCTTGAGTCAACCGCCTGGGTTTACAGGGAGTAGTACATGTCGTATTCGACAGGGTGTGGCGCCATGCGGAAGCGCGTGACTTCAGTCATCTTCAGTTCGATGTAGGCATCGAGCATCGAATCGGTGAACACACCGCCCTTGGTCAGGAAGCCGCGGTCCTTGTCCAGGTAATCCAGCGCCTGGTCGAGGCTGTGGCACACGGTTGGCACTTTTGCATCTTCCTCGGGCGGCAGATGGTAGAGGTCCTTGGTGGCAGCTTCGCCCGGATGGATCTTGTTTTCCACGCCGTCGAGACCGGCCATCATCAGCGCCGAGAAGGCGAGGTAGGGGTTGGCAGATGGATCGGGGAAGCGTGCCTCGATGCGGCGACCCTTCGGATTGGCCACATAAGGGATGCGGATCGATGCAGAGCGGTTGCGCGAGCTGTAAGCCAGTTTCACCGGGGCTTCGAAGCCGGGAACCAGGCGCTTGTAGCTGTTGGTGCCGGGGTTGGTGATGGCGTTCAGTGCACGGGCGTGCTTGATGATGCCGCCGATGTAGTACAGCGCGAAGTCGGACAGGCCAGCGTAGCCGTCGCCTGCGAACAGGTTCTTGCCGTCTTTCCAGATCGACTGGTGCACGTGCATGCCGGAGCCGTTGTCGCCAGCGTAAGGCTTGGGCATGAAGGTCGCGGTCTTGCCGTAGGCATTGGCCACGTTCCACACCACGTATTTCAGGTTCTGCGTCCAGTCGGCGCGCTCGACCAGCGTGCTGAACTTGGTGCCGATCTCGTTCTGGCCAGCGCCTGCCACTTCGTGGTGGAACACTTCGACCGGAATGCCCAGCGATTCGAGGATCAGGGACATCTCGGCGCGCATGTCCTGCGTGCTGTCGACCGGTGGCACGGGGAAGTAGCCGCCCTTGGTGGTCGGACGGTGGCCGCGGTTGCCGCCTTCGAGGACCTTGCCGCTGTTCCACGGTGCTTCGTACTCGTCGATGGCGAAATGCACGTTGCCGGGTTCGTTGCTCCAGCGCACGCCGTCGAAGATGAAGAATTCAGGCTCTGGTCCGAAGTAGGCCGTGTCGCCCAGGCCAGAGGCCTTGAGATAGGCTTCAGCGCGCTTGGCGATGGAACGGGGGTCGCGGTCATAGGACTTGCCGTCGCTCGGCTCCACCACATCACACTGCAGGAACAGCGTGGTTTCTTCGAAGAAAGGATCGATGTTGGCGGTGTTGGGGTCGGGCATGAGCTGCATGTCCGAAGCCTCGATGCCTTTCCAGCCGGCGATCGACGAACCGTCAAAAGCGTGGCCGGAGGTGAATTTGTCTTCGCTGAAGGCCGACACGGGCACGGTCACGTGCTGTTCCTTGCCCCGGGTGTCAGTGAAACGGAAGTCAACAAATTTGACCTCGTTCTCCTTGACCATTGTCATGACGTCTGCGACGGTCTTTGCCATCAAATTCTCCTGTGTATGGATGGTGGGTTAAAAAATTATCTTCGGGCGGGCTGAATGCACTTTTTATGCCAAAGACTTTCCCTGTTCAGTTGAATGCCCCGGGGTGGATTGTGCCGTCAACTGGCTTGAATTTCGGGTCATCCTCGGCGAGAACGCCAAAAAGTCGATTTTTGCCAATGCACAACTTTGGCGCACACATGGTATGCACCATTTAAGTGCAATTCTTCAGCGCACCAATTCGGGGCCGAACGTCAGATCAAAGGCCTGCAAGCCGCTCAGAAGCGCGGGATAGGCCTGTTCCACCGCTGCCGGCCCGCCTTTGACGCCGAGCTCGATATGGCGCCCGTACTGGGGGTGGTCCACACTGGGCAGGCTGAAGACTTTCACCCCGGGATGGGCTGCCTCGATATCGAGCATCAGCGGCGTGAGCATGGCCTCCATGGAACCAAAGACGATCACGGATTTCTCGACGTAAGCCGACTTTTGGTGCAAATGCGGGTAGTGGGTGTCGAGCACCCAAGCCATCATGGGCCAGGCCATCACGGGGAAACCGGGAAGAAAATGAACGCCGGCCCCGGGCGTGCTGGCGGTCGCAGAAAGCTCCGGGCCACAGAAAAAGCCGGGAATCTTGTTGTACGGGTTGGGAATGATCTGTGCGCCCTCCGGAAACACCCCCATGTTCAGGCGGTGGATGTTGTCATGGCGATCCGGCTCGTAGGTCGTGCCCTGCTCCCTGGCAACGTCCTGCATGCGCTCGATGATCAGGTCTTTGGCTTGCGGGTGCAGCACCAGCTCACGGCCCAGAGCACTGGCCGCGCACTGCCGGGTGTGGTCGTCTGGTGTCGCGCCAATGCCACCACAGGAAAACACCACATCGCCCTGTTCACGCGCGGCGGCAAAAGCACGAGCGAGGGTCGAGGTGATGCGGGCGGGGTCGTCCCCGACGTAGTCCGCGTAGGCCAGCGACAGGCCACGCCCGGCGAGCAGTTCGATGGTTTTGGGCAAGTGCTTGTCAGCGCGTTTGCCAGAGAGGATTTCATCCCCCACGATGATGAGTCCGAAATGGGTGGGCATGCGAGGTGTCCGGAAAAAGAAGAAGCTGAAAGCAGGAAGAAAAAAGAAAAAGGCAGCGCCTGCTCAGGCGGGGCCGATGCCGCCACCCGCTGAAGGCGGCAGTGCTGACGGCGAGCTGCCAGAGGGCCGTTCAGGCGTGATCGCCTCGATGGTGAGCGGTGGAATGCCGGCAGAAGCAAGGCCATTGTTCTTTTTGCGGAGCTCTTCCAGTGCTGCCAGCGCGTAATGCGAAAACCACAACGATGAAAACGCAAACACCAGCGTGTAGATCCAGATCGCCAGCGGCACCAGCAGAGGTGCCATGGCCACGAACATGGCACCGGAGGCCCAGATCAGGCTGGGCGCCGCGCCGAGATAGCCACTGAGCACGCCGATGCCCAGCAGCGCACCGCGGTGCTCCCGGAAAATCTGGCGCCGCTCACTGCTGCTGGCGTGGTCCACCAGCGCGTCATAGGACATCACACGGTAGGTGAGCCAGCCCCAGATCAGCGGCGGCAGGATCAGGATGAGCGGGGGAATCAGCCACAGCGGCATCGACACCACCATCGCAATCATGGCCATCAGCGTCGAGCCCAGGGACCAGAACAGACTGGCCAGCAGCGAGCCGCCCTTCTTGCGCTCCAGCTGGGGAAAACGCCGCTCTGCCACGAGCGCGACCATGGCCGGCGTCATGAAGATGGCCACGAACAGCAGCGACACCACCACGATGACCGGGATGGCCAGAAACAGCAGCAAGGCCGGCGCCAGTACCAGACGCAGGCTGCTCAGGCCCAGCCCTTCCAGCCAGCCGACCATGGTGTTGACCATTGCATGGTCACCCAGTTGCTGGCGGACAAACTCCACCGCATCGCTCCAGAAAAAATAGCCGAGCCCGAGCGACAGCGCCGCCATGATCACCAGCGGCAGCACCGACAGCGCAATCACCCGCGGATGCAGGCAGTACATGACCGCCCGCCAGAAGGAGTCCAGAAGCTTGCTCATGATTTAGTGTAGCCCCCACGGTCGCTCACTACCCCGCCAAGGGGCCGCCCGCCCGCGCTTGGTGAGGAGCGCGTTCAGGCCTTGCCCACCAGGCGCTTGACGCCCACCCACTGCTGCGACCAGAAGCCGCGGCCATAGTCGCGCTGCTGCTCGACCTGATCGCGCACGCCAGTGGCGTCGTAGCGCAGCTGGAAATTCGCCGTGCCGAACAGGACATCCCACCACGGCAGCAGCACGCCGAAGTTGTGCCCACCCAGTGTTGTCGGCCCATGGCTCTCATGCCCTATGCCGATCCCGTGGTGCAGGCGGTGAAAGCGCGGGCTGACCCACAGCCGCTCGCCCCAGGCTCCAAACCACAAGCGAAGGTTGGCGTGCTGGAAGCTCTCGCTGAGCTGCGTGAAAGCCACGATGGCCACAAACTGCGCCGGTGGTACGCCAATGAACTGGGCCACCACCACGACAACCGTATCGACCAGGATGTCGTCGAGCAGGTGATTGCGGTTGTCGCTCCACATGGTCATCTGCCGCTGTGCATGGTGAAGGGAGTGCAGGCGCCACCACCACTCGAACTGGTGCTGACCCCGGTGCGTCCAGTAAGCCACAAAGTCAAACGCGACCAGATAAATCACGAAACTGGTCACCGCGCCATCGGTCACGCCGGGCCAGAGCTGATCGACGTGAAAGGTGCCGATACCGGCGATCCGGAGCATGCCGAAGGCTTCATCAAACAGCGGATCCAGCGTGAAAAACAGCGCCAGCCGGAACAGGCCCAGGCGATGGATCAGCGTGTAGACCACGTCGGTGCGGATGGTGGCTCGGTCCGTCACGGCCTCCACCGGTCGCCAGCGCTGCAGCGGACCGATGAGGGCCAGCAGGATCACTATCTGAATGAGGCCCGCCATGAACCAGGCGGTGGCCGCATAACCATCTTCCAGAAAATTGCCCAGCCCCAGTGCAAAGAGCGCAGGCTGCACCGCGGCTTCAAACAGCCACTGCTGCGTATTGGAAAAAATATCGGCCAGCCAGTCCATGCAGCTTATTTTGCAGGGACTGCGGGCGCGGCGCTGGCGTGACTGGCTATCCAGTCCCGGTACTGAGGGTGTTCGCGCAAGGTCCGAAAACAGAAGCCACGCGACTGCAGCCCTGTGATCAGCGGCTCCAGCACCGCAGGGGCCCAAGGGTCCTTGCGCGACCAGATGCCCAGATGCGCCATCAGGATGTCGCCAGGCTGGATGTCACGCAAGGCCTTCTTGAGCAGCATGGCATTGGGGAATTTCTCGCTCGACAATTCATCGCCCAGAAATCCGGCTGGCGACCAGCCCACATGGGCATAGCCGCACGCCTTGGCAGCTGCCAGCAACGGCGGTGACGTCTTGCCGCCAGGGGCCCGGAAGACCGGTAGCGCGGGCTGGCCCGTGATCTCCTGCAGCCGCTTCGCGGCACGGGTGACTTCTTCGCAATATTGGCCTGCGGTCCAGGTCAAGTCCTGGCCCTCCGACGGCCCGGCCGAGGGTCGCACCACGAACTGCGTGGCGCTGCCAGGTGTGCCGGGCACATCGGAACGCCAGTAGCTGTGGCCCCATGTGTGCGAGGCAAACGCGTGCCCTTCTGCGGCGCGCGCCTTCCACCAGCCGGCCCAATGATTGCCAAGGCTGCCGTCACCCTCTTGCGTGCGTTCATTGGCCGCAAAAAAAGTGACCTTGACCTGATGCCGGTTCAGGATGTCGGCCATCAGCGGCGCGACCGCCATGTGGCCGGTGTCCAAGGTCAGGTAGACGGGTTTGCAAGGGGCTGCTTCAGCCACCGCCTTGGGATTGTTTGCCCCCGCAGCCCAAACTGGGGGCCAACAAGCCGCGACCAACGCAACGGCAATGAACGATCGCGGAAAGCTCCAAACCAAGCGGGAGCCACGGCCCGCAAGGGCTCGCGACCCACACGCAGGGGCAGAGCCGGTGGGCTCACTACCTCGACGAATGATCCAGCGTCCAGACACCATGGGGGCTCTTTCCAACGTTCACCTGCCTGACGACCTTGCGGGTGGCCACGTCAATCACCGTGAGTTTGCGGGCCCAGCGTGAGGTCACGAGAATCTGCTTGCCATCACGGCTCACGTCGATGCAGTCCGGCCCACCCGGCGCGGGGTAACTGTCCACCACCTCCAGGGTCTGCAGATCGAGCCGGCTGATGGAGTTGCCCACACGGTTGCTCACCAGCACATGCCGCTTGTCGCCGAAGGCTCTAAAGGCGTGGGCTCCCGCACCGGTCTTGATGACCTTGATTCTTTGCGGCTCCTTGCCACTCACGTCATAGACCTCCACCGCGTCACCACCCGTGAGGCCCACCAGCAACAAACGGTCGTCGGCGGTGCCATACACATCGGCCGGAATCGGGCCGGTCTTCGTGCGCCACCTGACGGTCTGGCTGGCCAGATCGATGGCAATCAGCTCATCACTGTCCTGCATGGTCGAGTACACGATGCTGCTTTTGCTGTCGATCCAGAGGTGGCTGGGCGTGCGCCCGGTCGGCACGCGCTTGACGAGGGTGATGTCCTTGCCGTCCCAGCGGTAAATGTCAATGTGGTTGAGCCGGTTGGCGGCTGTCACAAACCATTTCATGTCCGGTGAGAAGCGCAGCTGGTACGGGTCGACGATACCGCGCACGGTGCGCTGCACCTCGGCGGTTTTCGGGTCAATGAATGTCAGCGAATCAGACAGCGCATTGGCCACCACCACTGATTTTTCATCCGGTGTGAGGTACAGGTGATGCGGCTGCTTGCCGGTGGCAATGCGGCGCGTTTCGGTCCAGGTGGCGGGGTTGATGACGCTCACGCTGTCGTCCAGCGAATTGAGCACAAACACCGGGGACTGGATGGGTGCTGAAGCAAACGGCGCTGGCGCGGGAGACGCAGCGATGGCCGGCGTTGCCGGGGTGGCTGCCACAGGCGCCTTTTGCGCCAGAACGGGGAAACCGGCCAAAGCACCTGCCAAAGACAGGCCGACAGCCACACAACGAACTTGAAAATTCACAAAAACGATCTTTCTACACGCAACGGTCTAGTGTACCGGGCCAGGGGTGCACGCCCTCTCAAAAGCCTGGGCGCAGCACTGTTAACGTCGCGATGGTGACCTTTGCGGACATCCTTTACGATTCCGGCATGCAAGCTGATGTCAATACGGTGGATATCCACGGCATCCGGCTGGAGGTTCAACGCATTGACGGACCGGCTGGACTCGCGCCGCTGGTGTTTTTGCATGAAGGGCTGGGCTCGGTCAGCCTGTGGACGCATCGCGGCATGAGTTGGCCAGCGGAGGTCTGCCGGGCCGCTGGCCGCGCAGGTCTCGTCTATTCGCGGCGAGGCTATGGCCGGTCGGATCCGGTGCCGGATGTACGCGGCGAGCCTGGCACGCAAAACGGCTTGCCCAGCGGGCGTCTGATGCCCGACTACATGCACCGCGAGGCGATGGATGTGCTGCCGGCATTGCTGCAGGCACTGGAGATGGCCTCTCCGGTGCTGATCGGCCATTCGGACGGTGCCACCATCGCCCTGCTCCACGCCAGTGTTCATCCCGTGGCGGCATGCGTCGCCATGGCCCCTCATGTGATGGTGGAAGATATCTCGGTGCAGGCCATCGCGCGGGCCCGAAGCGCCTACGAGTCGGGTGGCCTGCGCGAGCGCCTGGCCCGCTATCACGCCGACGTGGACGGGGCGTTCTGGCAATGGAACGACGTGTGGCTGTCCGAGGGCTTCCGCAGCTTCGACATCCGGCCCGATTGCCGGCGCATCACGGCACCCCTGCTGCTGATTCAGGGGCTGGATGACGAATACGGCAGCTTGCGCCAACTCGACGACATTGCCGCAGCCGCACCCCAGTCCCGCCAGTTGCGCCTGGCCGGTTGCGGCCATTCACCACAGCGGGATCAGCCTGAAGCGACCTTGCGGGCGATCACGGGATTTCTGGCGGATATCGGCTGACCACCACTCCCAGCGGAGGTTTCAGGCCTCCTTGACTTCCACGTGGTACGTGGCCCAAGGGCAGGACGCAAACCGGGCCGATACCGGCTTGGCAGCCATGTCGGCAAACCGGTCGGCGTCGTACACCGCCCACAGGGGGCCCAACCCACCCAGAGGCATGGGCTGGCCGTCCAGGTGGGTCGCCACGATGAAACGGTACCTGGCCGCATCGGCGGCGCTGACCTGCGCCGCATAGCCATCCACCGCACGCAGGAACAGCACCGTCCTGTCGGTGACTTTCACGCCGCAGGCTTTCATCACCTCCATCAGCAAGGGACCCTTGAGCGCGTGGGCCTGGTTGTCGTACTCCAGGGTAGGCTTGATGCTGACGGCGGGCATGGCCGTGAGGGCTGCAAAGTCAAACACATGCGCCTTGTCAAACCTGATCTTCTGCTTGACCATCATCTGGTCCAGCGCGGGATCGAGCGCACCGCGGTTGCCAGCCCCGATCGCGCCACTGACGGTCAGCAGCGCCGGGCCACGCAGCGTCCTGGCGGTGGCCGCCTGCGCGTCGAGAACAGCGGGCAGGACGGCCGCTCCGCATGCGGCAAGGTTCAGGAATTTTCGCTTGTCCATCACAAAACTCTCCGGGTGGGTGGGGTGATATCGCAGGGGCGATCCGGCCCGAGACAGATCGGGTGCAGCGGAAATGGTACCGAATCCCGTGTTTTTTAGGGCATTGTTGATCCATGTCATGTCGCACGCGCCGCGTCGGGCGTAGCTTGTAACTTTAAGTGACGAGGCAGGTGACGCAGCATGAACACGCTCTTCAACTCCGCGCTTTGGGGATTGGCTCTGGTCGCTTTGTCGGGCCTTGGGGTCTGGCTCTACGGACTATGGGCCGCCAGGAGAAAGCGGCGAATTCCGCGCCACTGGCCCATTCACGCCCGGGAGTTGCTCAACGACGAGGAGTTGCGCGTCTGGCGATGGCTGGGCAACACCTTCGAGGGCTACCACGTGATGATCAAGACGCCGGTCACACGCTTCACCAGACCCAATCCAACGGAAAACGGCTTGTTCTGGTACGAACTGCTCAAGGGTATTTACTGCACTTTTGCGGTGTGCAACGAGATCGGTCAGGTGGTGGGCTGCGTGGATGTTCCCAAGACGTTTGGACCCTCGCGAAAAGTCCAGCTACTCAAGGAGAACCTGCTGGGGCAATGCGGCATCGGCTACACCGTGATTCATGCCGCCAGGCTGCCGGAGCCGCAGGAAGTTCTCAATGAATTCCTCGGTGAAGAGGCAGCCAGGATCAGGACGACCAAGCGCGAAGAAGCCGTCGTGAGGGCGGCCAGAGCCAACCTGCAGCAGACGCTGGTCGTGCAGCGCGGCAGGCGGAAAATCAGGGAGCCCGGCTTGTCCAGCCAGGACTCCAGCAGCATGCCGAGCCACTGGAATGACTCTTTCCTGATTCAGGACCAAACCCAGCCAGTGGAACTGCACTAGGGCCAGGTGTGTGCAGCGCATCAAAGGCAAATCCCCTGGCTCAGCACCGGGAAGTGAGTCGCGATGTGAAACCGTCAGGCCGAAATACGGTTCAGGTCTTCAGCCGTAAGCCACCGCCATGCCCCAGGCTTCAAGTCCGGCGGCAAGGCCAGCGACCCGATGCGCGAGCGGTGCAGGCCGCCGACCTCCTCGACCCGATTGCCGACAGCAGCGATCATGCGCTTGACCTGGTGGTACTTGCCTTCGGTGAGAGTCAGGCTCAGTTGCTGGTCTCCGGTTTTTTCGCAGGTGGCTGCACGGACGGGCTTGGGGTCGTCATCCAGCACCACGCCAGCCAGCAGCCGCTGGATTTGCCTGTCGTCCACCGGGTGTTTGGCCCTGACCTCGTAGACCTTGGGCACGTGGTGTTTGGGGGAACTCATCCGGTGAATGAACTTGCCGTCGTCCGACAGCAGCAAGAGGCCGGTGGTGTCCTGATCCAGTCGTCCCACCGCCTGCACGCCCGCCGCAGCGCCACCTCCACGCTGGCGGATGGGTGCTGGCAACAGGGTGTAGATGCTGGGGTACGTGCTGGGCTTTTGCGAACACTCATAGCCCGCGGGCTTGTGCAGCATCAAGTAGGCTTTCGGGTGGTAGCTCCACGCCACGCCCTGCACGGAAAACTCCAGACCCTCCACCGTGAATGGCGTCGCAGGCTCCAGGCAGGGCACGCCAGAAACCGTCACCAGCCCCTGCTGAACCAGTCCGGCGCACACGCGCCGGGTACCAAAGCCCTGAGAGAAAAGAATATCCTGCAATTGCATCATCACCATGGCGCATTGTCGGGCCTGTCCCGAATCCGTGACGCCCTGGAGCCGCACCACGGCACCAGCACCCAAGGCACGCGGCGCCACCGGGTCCCGTCACAAACATCATCCAGCCGTCTTATTTGCGCAAAATGCTCCAAACAAGCGAAAATTCCGTGAATTTTTACCTTACCCGACCTGTATCTTTTTGTTACCTTCAGTAGCACTTAGTTATTCAATCAATGACATGACCCAGATGTTCGGATGGTGGATTGCAGGTTCAGCCTGTGCCGGCGTGATCGCCGGGGCCATGCTCTGCCTCTGGAACATCCGTCGGACTGCCAAGAAGCACAAGCGAATCCCGCGGCATTGGCCCCTGAACCCACGCGGCCTCGTCAACACCGAGGAGCGCAAGGTGTGGCTGTGGTTGAGCCGGGTGTTTTTCGATCATCACGTGATGATCAAGATCCCGGTGACCCGCTTCACCATCCCCGAAAACCAGAAAACAGGCCTGCATTGGTACAACCTGCTCAGCGGCGTGTACTGCACGTTCACGATCTGTGCGACTGACGGCACGGTTGTCGGCTGCGTGGACGTCCCCGGCGCCAAGGGCATTTCCCGAAGCAACCGCCAGCTCAAGCTGACCCTGCTGTCGCAGTGCGGCATCGGCTATTGGGTTGTCAAGTCGAGCAACACCCCGACCGTCGCCGAAATTCGCATGGAGTTCCTCGGAGAATCCGCGACGGCGGCCAGGGAAATGGAACGCAAACGGGACGAGGAACGACTGGCCGCAGCCCACGTCAAGTTACGCACCCAGATCGACCGGCAACGGCACAGCCGGCACGGCGATTTTTCCGGCCATTCATCCGGGTTCGGTCCTGAGTCCATGTCCGGCCCCGACAGCCAGCTGAGAAGCGACAGCGACTTCGCCGGCCTGTGGCAACAGAACAATTCGTTCGTTGCCCCGCTGGACAGCCGCCGTGGCGACTTGCGCTGAAGCCAGAGGCGCACAGGCAAGACAGTAGCGAAGCCTCTTGGCCGCCTCCATCGGCGAGGCGAAAAAAAGCCGCCAACGGATGTCGCTGGCGGCCTTGATCGGGTCATATGGTGGAGCTGGGGGGATTTGAACCCCCGTCCGCAAGCCTTGTTCGGGCAGATCTACATGTTTAGCGGTCTGATTTGAGTCTCGCCACCTGTGTCGCGCAGTCGCACGCTACACAGGACGCCAGCACCCTATTGTCTTGCCCCGGGTTAAGGTACCCAGCCCGGAGCCAGCCGATGAAATTATCTTTACAGCCGGGAGCATTCAGCTTGCGCTAAACACCCCTTGCCCAGCCCATCGGCCTGCTGTTGTAAAGCTCACTGGCAATTAAGCAGCGAGTGCGAAACGTTCGTCGTTTGCAGTTAGTTTGTTTGAATCAGTTTTACGAGCACACTCAGCTCGACATGCACCACACCGCGTCCGAACCCACGTCGAAACCAATGCAGCCCCAAGCGACCTAGTTTAAGGCATTCGCAGCAAATTCAAGAGCGCCCCGGGAGCCAAGATGGTGGCGTCGGCTTTCCAGCCCTCGGTGTCGGCGGCGGCCCCCAGGTATCCGTAAGCAGCTGCCACCGTCGGCATGCCGGCCGCGCGGCCCGCCACGATGTCACGCTCGTCATCGCCCACGTATACGCAGCGCCCGGGGGCGATGTCCAGTTGCCGGGCTGCCTCCAGCAAGGGGGCCGGATGTGGCTTGGCGTGCGGCGTCGTATCGCCGCTGACGATGGTCCTGGCCGTTTCAAACAGCGGCATCCGTCGCGTCAACGGCACGGTGAAGCGCTCGGACTTGTTGGTCACCACCCCCCACTTGAGGCCGGCGCGGTCCAGTTCGGCGATCAATTCGGCTACGCCGTCGAAGGCATAGGTCCGCTCGGTCATGCAGGCCTCGTAATTGACAAAAAACTCTTCCTTGAGCGCGTCGTAGCCCTCGTCTTGTGGCGTGAGGCCGAAAGCCACGCCGATCATGCCGCGCGCGCCGGCCCCCGCCATGGGCCGGTAATCGGCAAAAGGCAGAGACGCCATGCCGCGGTCGGTGCGCATCTTGTCTGCTGCGGCCCCCAGATCGGGTGCACTGTCGATCAGCGTGCCGTCCAGATCAAACAGGACGGCTTCAACGGGATGAAACATGGTCGATACGCTTTCAGGCCTTGCGGGTGGCCAGCATGTAATTGACGCTGGTGTCGGCGCTCAGCCAATAATGGCGTGTGAACGGGTTGTACTCCATGCCCCGCGTGTGCTCCAGGGCCAACCCGGCACCCCGGCAGTACGCCGCCAGTTCACTGGGTTTGATCAGCTTGGCGTATTCGTGCGTGCCGCGCGGCAACATATTGAGCAGGTATTCGGCACCCACAATCGCGAACAGGAAGGATTTGGGGTTGCGGTTGATGGTTGAAAAGAACACCCAGCCCCCAGGTTTGACCAACGAGGCGCAAGCCTTGACGACCGAGGATGGGTCCGGGACATGCTCCAGCATTTCCATGCAGGTCACCACGTCAAAGCTTGCGGGTTGCTCTGCGGCCAGTGTTTCTGCACTGATTTCACGGTAGGACACACCTTGCGTGTGGGCCTCCAGCGCGTGCAACTGGGCCACCTTCAGGGCCTTGGACGCCAGATCAATGCCCAGAACATCTGCGCCCTTGCGGGCCATGGCATCAGCCAGGATACCGCCGCCGCAGCCCACATCCAGCACACGCTGGCCTTTCAGGGGCACGAGGTTGTCTATCCAGTCCAGACGCAGCGGATTGATCTGATGCAGGGGTCTGAATTCGCTTTCGGTATCCCACCAGCGATGGGCGAGGTCAGAAAATTTGGCCAGTTCAGCGGGATCAAAGTTATCGGAAATAGACATCTTTCGATTATCGCCCGGGCATAAAAAAACCGCGCCGAGGCGCGGTTTTCTTGAGATCCGTGAGGCTTACTTGTTGGCGCGGGTACCAACAACTTCGATTTCCACGCGACGGTTCTTGGCGCGGCCTTCGGCGGTCTTGTTGTCAGCAACAGGCTGCTTCTCGCCCTTGCCTTCGGTGTACACGCGGTTTTTCTCGATGCCTTTGGACACGAGATAGGCCTTGACGGCTTCCGAGCGACGAACCGACAGCTTCTGGTTGTAAGCATCGCTGCCGACAGAGTCAGTGTGACCCACAGCAATGATGACTTCCAGGTTGATGTCCTTGATCTTGCCGACCAGGTCATCCAGCTTGGCTTTGCCTTCAGGCTTGATCACCGACTTGTTGAAGTCGAAGAAAGCGTCAGCAGCGTACGTCACTTTCGTGGCGGCAGGAGGAGCGGCGGGTGCAGGAGCAGGAGCAGCGCGAGGAGCGACAGCGGCAGGAGCAGCAGGAGCGGCTTGAGGAACGATGGCACCGTCGCAACCAGGGGCTGCGGTGGCAGGTGTCCAGTTGGCATCGCGCCAGCACAGTTCGTTGGTGCCGTTCTTCCAGACCAGTTCGTTAGAGCCGTTCTTCCAGTTGTCGATAGTTTGTGCACCGGCGGCGGTAACAAGCGCTGCGGAAGCAAACAACATTGCCACTTTGTTGAGTTTCTTCATGGTTCTCCTCTAGAGAAAAGCCGCAGACTGGCTGCGATTGATAATTTACACGCCGTGAATGACCATCACCCAAAGCGTTACATTGATTGTGCCACACCTGCCCGGCCCTTCAACCCAGCATTGGAATCCGTCTGACACAGTTCTGAGATTCTCGGCCATTTGTTGCTGGCCCGCCACAGAGCTGCTGGCAGTGCCGCACCGTAAAATGTGCGGTTGCGCTTTCATTGTCCCGAAATATTTCACCCAGGCCACGCATGACCCAGTTCGCCAAAGAAACCCTGCCCATCAGTCTTGAAGAGGAAATGCGCAGAAGCTATCTGGATTACGCGATGAGCGTGATCGTGGGGCGCGCACTGCCCGATGCACGAGATGGCCTCAAGCCAGTCCATCGCCGCGTCCTCTTTGCGATGCACGAGCTGAACAACGACTGGAACCGCCCATACAAGAAGTCGGCCCGTATCGTCGGCGACGTGATCGGTAAATACCATCCCCATGGTGACCAGTCGGTCTACGACACCATCGTGCGCATGGCCCAGGATTTTTCGCTGCGGCATCTTCTGGTCGACGGCCAGGGAAATTTCGGCTCCGTAGACGGCGACAACGCCGCCGCGATGCGGTACACGGAAATCCGCCTGGCCAAGATCGCCCATGAACTGCTGGCCGACCTCGACAAGGAAACCGTCGACTTCGGTCCCAACTACGACGGCAGCGAGCAGGAGCCCCTGGTCCTGCCAACGCGGCTGCCCAATCTGCTGGTCAATGGCTCGGGCGGCATTGCCGTGGGCATGGCCACCAACATTCCACCCCACAACCTCAACGAAGTGGTGGATGCCTGCCTGCACATGTTGAAGAACCCGGAAGCGTCGATTGACGAGCTGATGGAAATCGTGCCGGCGCCGGACTTCCCCACCGGCGGCATCATTTACGGCATCAACGGCGTGAAGGACGGTTACCGCACCGGCCGCGGCAAGGTCGTGATGCGCGCCAAGTGCCATTTCGAGGACATCGACAAGGGCCAGCGCCAATCCATCATCGTCGACGAACTTCCCTACCAGGTGAACAAGAAGACACTGCAGGAGCGCATGGCAGAGCTCGTGCACGAGAAAAAGATCGAGGGTATCAGCCACATTCAGGACGAGAGCGACAAGTCCGGCATGCGCCTGGTGATCGAGCTCAAGCGCGGCGAAGTGCCTGAAGTGGTCCTGAACAACCTCTACAAGCAGACGCAGCTCCAGGACACCTTTGGCATCAACATGGTGGCGCTGGTCAATGGCCAGCCCAAGCTGTGCAACCTGAAGGACCTGATCCAGGTGTTTCTGTCGCACCGCCGCGAAGTGGTCACGCGCCGCACCGTGTTCAACCTGCGCAAGGCGCGGGAACGCGGCCATGTGCTGGAGGGCCTGGCCGTGGCGCTCGCCAACATCGACGACTTCATCGCCATCATCCGCAATGCACCAACGCCGCCGGTCGCCAAGGCCGAGCTGATGCTCAAGCCGTGGGACAGCACGCTGGTGCGCGAAATGCTGACACGTACCCGCGCTGACGGTGGCGTGGTCAATGCAGACGACTACCGGCCCGACGGCCTGGAAAAAGCCTTCGGCATGGGCAACGACGGACTGTACCGGCTGTCGGAGACGCAAGCGCAGGAAATCCTGCAGATGCGCCTGCAGCGCCTGACCGGGCTGGAGCAGGACAAGATCGTCGCTGAATACAAGGACGTCATGGCCGAGATCGACGACCTGCTCGACATCCTGGCCAGGCCCGAGCGCGTGTCCATCATCATTGGCGAGGAACTCTCGGCCATCAAGTCCGAATTCGGCCAGACCAAGCTGGGTGCGCGCCGCAGCCAGATCGAGCACAGCTCGTTCGATCTGAGCACCGAAGACCTGATCACGCCGACCGACATGGTGGTCACGCTCTCGCATACCGGCTACATCAAGAGTCAGCCGCTGTCGGAATACCGCGCCCAGAAACGCGGCGGCCGCGGCAAGCTGGCCACCGCCACCAAGGAAGACGACTGGGTGGACCAGCTCTTCATTGCCAATACGCACGACTACATCCTGTGCTTCTCCAACCGCGGCCGGCTGTACTGGCTCAAGGTGTGGGAAGTCCCCGCAGGCTCACGTGGATCGCGCGGACGCCCCATCGTCAACATGTTCCCGCTGCAGGAAGGCGAAAAAATCACCGTGGTGCTGCCGCTGACCGGTGAGAAACGCACGTTTCCTGCCGACCAGTATGTCTTCATGGCGACCTCGATGGGCACCGTGAAGAAAACCGCGCTGGACGAATTCAACAACCCGCGCAAAGCCGGCATCATTGCCGTGGACCTCGACGCAGGCGACTACCTGATCGGTGCCTCACTCACCGACGGCAAGCACGACGTGATGCTGTTCAGTGACGGCGGCAAGGCCGTTCGCTTCGACGAAAACGACGTCCGTCCCATGGGCCGCAACGCCCGGGGGGTGCGCGGCATGATGCTGGAAGACGGCCAGGGCGTGATTGCCATGCTGGTGGCCGAGGACGAGCAGCAAAGCGTGCTCACCGCCACGCAGAATGGCTTCGGCAAGCGCACCTCGATCACCGAGTACACCCGCCATGGGCGTGGCACCAAAGGCATGATCGCGATCCAGCAAAGCGAGCGCAACGGCAAGGTGGTGGCCGCCACGCTGGTGCACACCGACGACGAAATCATGCTGATCACCGACAAGGGCGTGCTGGTGCGCACACGCGTCAGCGAAATCCGCGAGATGGGCAGGGCGACACAGGGTGTTACGCTGATCGGTCTCGATGAAGGCTCACAATTGAGTGGTCTGCAACGCATCGTGGAAAACGACGCAACGCTGGACGACACCGACACACCTTCCAACGACGGTACCGACGCCGCCAACCCGGAAAACACCCCATGAAAAAACTGATTGCCACGCTGACGTGGGCCGCACTGGCCTGTTCCACCAACCTCCACGCGCAAACCGCCGACAACAAGAATGAATGGGCGGCAAAGGTCGTCGCGCTCCAGCAGGGGCCGGAACTGGAACGCCTGGTCGGCCAGTTGGCCGGCAGCTCAGCCCAGGAGCTGATCGCCAAATGGGCGCCGCAGCTGGACGCCAGTGTTCCGAAGGCGGCCCAGCCCAAGGCATCGGAGAGCCTCAACGCCGAGCTCAAGAAATACGACGACGACGCCATCAAGCTGATTTCCAAACAGGTGGCCAAGGTCAGTGCCGATGCGCTGGTCCCGGCCTATGCCGAGCGCTTCACCGTGGACGAGCTCAAACAGATCGCGGCATTTTTCGAGTCACCAGCCATCAAGAAGTACCAGGCGGCAACGCCGGAGCTGGGCAGCATCTTCGTGCAGAAGCTCATCGAAGCCTCCCGGCCCGATATCCAGGCTCGCGCTAAGGAGTTCGACGTCGCCGCAGAGAAAATCATCGGATCCAAACCCGCAGCATCCAGCGCGCCAGGCGCACCCAAAGCCGCCAAACCCGCGAAGAAATGACCCGGCCCTTCAATTTTTCAGCAGGACCGGCAGCGCTGCCCGAGGAAGTACTGCAGCAGGCCGCTGCGGAAATGCTGGACTGGAATGGCAGCGGCATGAGCGTGATGGAAATGAGCCATCGCGGCAAGGAGTTCATTGCCATCTACGAAGCGGCTGAAGCGGACTTCCGGGAGCTGCTGGCCGTGCCCGATGAATTTCGCATTCTCTTCATGCAGGGGGGCGGTCTGGCCGAGAACGCGATAGTTCCGCTGAACCTTTCCCGAGGTGGCAAGGCCGAATTCGTCATCACCGGCAGCTGGAGCGAGAAGTCCGAGAAAGAGGCCCGCAAATACTGCAGCACGCATGTCGCGGCGACAGCGCAGAGCACCGGCTTCACCGCCATTCCTGCGCCCACGCACTGGGATGTGCAGCCGGGTGCCGGCTATGTGCACCTGTGCTCCAACGAAACCATCCATGGGGTGGAGTTTCATGCCTTACCCGACCTGAAAGCGCTGGGATGCGATGCACCGCTGGTGATCGACTTTTCCTCGCATGTCGCGTCGCGTCCGGTGGACTGGTCCCGCGTGGGGCTGGCCTTCGGTGGCGCCCAGAAAAACCTGGGGCCAGCAGGCGTGACGCTGGTGGTGGTTCGCGAAGACCTGCTGGGCCATGCCCTGCCCGTCTGCCCCACAGCCTTTGACTACAAGACCGTGGCAGATCATGGATCGATGTTCAACACGCCGCCGACCTATGCCATCTACATTGCGGGGCTGACCTTCCAGTGGCTCAAACGCCAGCGGGAGGGCCAGCCCGGGAATGAGGCCAGGGGCGTTGCCGCGATGGAGCACCGCAACATCGCCAAGGCCCAACTGCTGTATAACGCCATCGACAGCTCAGGCCTGTACTTCAACAAGGTTGACCACAGTTGCCGCTCGCGCATGAATGTGCCTTTTTACCTGCGGGACGAGTCCCGCAACGAGGCCTTCCTGAGTGGCGCCAAAGCCAGGGGGCTGCTGCAACTCAAGGGCCACAAGTCGGTGGGCGGCATGCGCGCCAGCATCTACAACGCCATGCCGCTGGCGGGTGTCGAGGCTTTGGTGGCGTACATGCGAGAATTCGAACAAAAACACGCCTAGGACGACATGCCTCCCAGTTTTCATTACCCGTGGCCGATGACCGACGGGTCTGCAACATCCCCCACCGCCCGCCAGGTGTGGCGATGAGTGCCAGCCTGTCAGATTTGCGCGCTCAGATCGACGCGCTGGACCGGCAACTGCTGGAGCTGCTGAACCAGCGCGCACAGGTGGCCCAGGAGGTCGGCGAGGTCAAGAAGCGCGAGGGCTCGCCCTTCTTCAGGCCTGACCGGGTGGCTCAGGTGATCGAGCACATCCAGAAGACGAACCAGGGGCCCCTCAAAAGCGAACACGTCGAAGCCGTCTGGCGCGAAATCATGTCCGCCTGCCTGGCCCTGGAGGCGCCTGTGCGCGTGGCCTACCTCGGGCCAGCCGGTACCTTCAGCGAACAGGCCGCCCTGCAGTTTTTCGGCGCCAGCATCGAGCACGTTCCCTGCATCAGCATTGACGAGGTGTTCCGCGCGACGGCCGCCGGCAGCGCCAGCTACGGCGTGGTGCCGGTAGAGAACTCCACCGAGGGGGTGGTGTCGCGTTCGCTGGACCTGTTCCTCCAGTCGCCGCTGCACATCGTGGGCGAAATCAGCCTGATGGTGCGCCACAACCTGCTGCGCCTGTCCGATTCACTGGACAACATTGAAGTCGTGCTGGCGCACCCGCAGGCGCTGGCGCAGTGCCAGGGCTGGCTGACCACGCACCTGCCTGACGTGGAGCGCCGCGCCGTTTCCAGCAACGCCGAAGGTGCCCGCCTGGCCACCACCAACCCGGCCTGGGCCGGCATCGCCAGTGACAGGGCAGCGACCCAGTTCGGTCTGCACACCGCAGCACACGCCATCCAGGACGATGCCTTCAACCGCACCCGCTTTGCCGTGGTCTGCCTGCCGCAAACCCTGCCCTCGCCACCGCCGTCGGGCAAGGACTGCGTGAGCCTGGTGGTGTCTGTGCCCAACCGCCCCGGTGCGGTGCACGACATCCTGGTGCCGCTCAAGACGCATGGGGTCTCGATGACCCGCTTTGAGTCGCGTCCAGCACGTTCCGGCCAATGGGAATATTATTTTTACATTGACCTGCAGGGCCACCCGTCGCAGCCCACCGTCCAGTCGGCTCTGGCGGACCTGCAGCGGCTCTGTGCGTTTTACAAAGTTCTCGGCACCTACCCGGTCAGCGATTGATGCAACGTTTCACAGATACCCCGGTAACACGACATGTTTGAACAGTTAGGTCTCATCGGCTGCGGCCTGATGGGTGGCTCTTTCGCGCTGGCGCTCAAGCGCGCAGGTCTCGTCAAGCGAGTCGTGGGTTACAGCAAGTCCCCTTCCACCACCGAGCGTGCGCGCCAGATGGGGGTTATCGATGTGGAAGCACCCTCGGCGCTGCTGGCCGTGTCGGGCGCCGACATCGTGCTGCTGGCAGTTCCCGTGTCCGCCACAGAGGCCACCTTCAAGGCGATCCGGCACCTGGTCGGCCCCAACACGCTGATCATGGACGTGGGCTCCACCAAGCGCGATGTGGTGGACGCCGCACGGCGTGTGCTGCAGGGCAATGTCGGCTCCTTCGTGCCCTGCCACCCCATCACCGGCAAAGAGGTCTCGGGTGTCGAGCATGCCGATGTGGACCTGTACACCGGCAAGCAAGTCATCATCACGCCGATTGAGCGCACCTTCACCGTTCAGTTGCAAAAAGCGGAAACCCTCTGGACGGCACTTGGTTGCCATGTGATCAAGATGTCGCCCCAGGCGCATGACGCCGCCTATGCGGCGGTCAGCCACCTGCCGCACCTGATCGCGTTTGCGCTGATCAACGGCATCTCGGGCCAGGACCACGGCAAGGAATACCTCGCCCTGGCCGGCCCCGGATTCCGCGATTTCACCCGGATCGCCGCCAGTGACCCGAAGATGTGGCGCGACATCCTGATCGCCAACCGGGAAGAACTGCTGGCACAGTCGAAAATCTTCCAGGAGACCCTGAAGTCGCTGGAACAGCTGATCTCCGCCGGCAGCGGCGATGTGCTTGAAGTGCTGATCGAGCAGGCCAGCGAGACCCGCGCCAACTGGCGGATATCGACACATAAAACGCCGAAGTAACGCCGGCCCATGTTCGATACCGAGTTCCTGGACATTCCCCCATTGGCCAGCGCGGGAGGATCCGTCCGCCTGCCAGGCTCCAAAAGTATTTCCAACCGTGTGCTGCTGCTGGCTGCGCTGAGCCACGGGAAAACCACTGTGCATGACTTGCTGGCGTCGGACGACACGGCGGTCATGCTGTCGGCACTCCGGCAACTGGGCTGCGGTGTCGAGCAGCACGGCGGCACCGCCACCATCGTCGGACTGGGTGGCCGTCCGGCGCAAGGCCACATCAAACTGTTCATGGGCAACGCGGGCACGGCCATGCGCCCGCTGACAGCCGCGCTGGCCCTGATGGGCGGGGAGTTCGAGCTGTCGGGCGTGCCCCGCATGCATGAGCGGCCCATCGGCGACCTGGTTGACGCCTTGCGTCAGCTGGGCTGTGCCATCGACTACCTCGGCAACGACGGGTTCCCGCCACTGCGCTTGCGACCTGGAAAGCTCAAGCTGGACGCACCGATCAAGGTCCGGGGCGATGTCTCCAGCCAATTTCTGACGGCGCTGTTGATGGCCCTCCCCCTCGTGGCCACACGCGACGTGGTCATCGAGGTGGTCGGCGAGCTCATCTCCCGGCCTTACATCGAAATCACGCTCAACCTGCTCCAACGCTTTGGCATCGACGTTCGCCGCGACGGCTGGCAACGCTTCACCATTCCGGCAGGCAGCCGTTACCAGTCGCCCGGAGACATTCATGTCGAGGGAGATGCCTCGTCGGCCAGCTACTTCATTGCGCTGGGGGCAATTGCTGCGGGAGAAGGTTCGTCCCATGGCATCGAAATCCAGGGCGTGGGTGCCGACTCCATCCAGGGCGATATCCGCTTTGTCGAAGCAGCGCAAATGATGGGTGCACACATCGAGAGCACGCCCAACTCGCTCAAGGTGTCGCGCGGCGCATGGCCCCTGAAGGCGATCGACCTCGACTGCAATCACATCCCCGACGCCGCCATGACGCTGGCCGTGATGGCACTGTATGCCGAGGGCACGACCACGCTGCGCAACATTGCGAGCTGGCGCGTCAAGGAAACCGACCGCATCGCCGCCATGGCCTGCGAGTTGCAAAAATTCGGAGCCGTCGTGGAAGAAGGGGCGGACTACCTCAAGATCACCCCGCCCGCCCAATGGACGACCGGCGCCATCCGCACCTATGACGACCACCGCGTGGCCATGTGTTTTTCGCTGGCGGCGTTCAACCCGGCGCAGTTGCCGGTGCGCATTCTCGACCCCCAATGTGTTGCCAAGACCTTCCCCGACTATTTCGAGGCGCTGTTCGCTGTGACGGAGGCCAATACCACCCGGATTCCCGTCATCTGCATTGACGGCCCGACTGCGTCCGGCAAGGGCACGCTGGCGGCCCTGACGGCCCACCGGCTGGGCTACCACTACCTGGATTCCGGCGCTTTGTACCGGCTGAGCGCCCATGCCGCAGCACTGGCTGGCGTTTCGCTGGACGACGGCGCAGGCGTTGCCCAGGTGGCGCGCACCTTGCCGGTGCGCTTCCAGGGTGACCGGATCTTCCTCGGAGCCCACGACGTTTCCGACGCCATCCGCACGGAAGCCGCCGGCATGGCCGCCTCCCGGGTGTCGGCTCACCCCGAGGTTCGCGCCGCCCTGCTGGAGCTGCAGCACAGTTTTCGCAAGTTGCCAGGGCTGGTCGCCGATGGCCGGGACATGGGAACCGTCATCTTCCCCGATGCGCCGCTCAAGATCTTCCTGACGGCGAGTGCCCTTCACCGGGCGGAACGTCGGCATAAGCAGTTGATTTCAAAGGGAAATCCGGCTACAATCGCAGCGATTCAGCAAGATTTAGAGGCACGTGATGCGCGCGATTCGTCGCGAAAAGCAGCCCCTTTGAAACCTGCTGATGACGCCAAACCCCTGGACAACTCCTATCTGTCGATTGAAAAATCGGTCGATCAGGTTCTTGAATGGTGGCAAGGTACCCGGCCCTTTTGACTCCTGTACATTCGTTTGTAAGCACGCCAGTGCTCAGTCACCAGGTTCATCAACGTAACCCCGCAGTCACGCGCCTTCGCTGACCGCAAAAACCGCCGCAAGCAGCTATAAAAACAGTAGCAATCACGCTACTGGAACCCTGTTGTGTGGATGAGGAAAATCATGTCTGAATCTTTTGCCGACCTATTTAACGAATCGCTGCAACGCTCTGAAATGCGTACCGGTGAAGTCATCACCGCTGAAGTCGTTCGCATCGACCACAACCACGTCGTCGTCAACGCCGGACTGAAGTCCGAGGCCTATGTGCCGCTCGAAGAATTCAAGAACGACCAGGGCGAGCTCGAAGTCCAGGTCGGTGATTTTGTTTCCGTTGCCATCGACTCCGTCGAAAACGGCTACGGCGACACCCTGCTGTCGCGCGACAAGGCCAAGCGCCTGGCCTCGTGGATGAGCCTCGAAAAAGCCCTGGAATCCGGCGAATTCGTCACCGGCCAGACCAGCGGCAAAGTCAAGGGCGGCCTCACCGTCCTCGTCAACGGCATCCGCGCTTTCCTGCCCGGTTCGCTCATCGACACCCGCCCCATCAAGGACTTGTCTCCGTACGAGAACAAGACCATGGAATTCAAGGTCATCAAGCTCGACCGCAAGCGCAACAACGTCGTGCTGTCACGCCGCGCAGTTGTCGAAGCGTCCATGGGCGAAGAACGCGCCAAGCTGATGGAAACCCTCAAGGAAGGTTCTTCCGTCAAGGGTGTGGTCAAGAACATCACCGAATACGGTGCCTTCGTTGACCTCGGCGGCATCGACGGCCTGCTGCACATCACCGACATGGCATGGCGCCGCGTGCGTCATCCAAGCGAAGTGGTGACGGCTGGCCAGGAAATCGTTGCCAAGATCCTGAAGTTCGACACCGAGAAAAACCGTGTCTCGCTGGGTCTGAAACAGATGGGCGACGATCCATGGATGGGCGTGAACCGCCGTTATCCACAAGGCACGCGCCTGTTCGGCAAGATCACCAACATCGCCGACTACGGCGCGTTTGTGGAACTCGAGCCAGGTATCGAAGGCCTGGTTCACGTGTCCGAAATGGACTGGACCAACAAGAACGTGGCACCGAGCAAGCTCGTGGCGCTGGGCGACGAAGTCGAAGTCATGGTCCTCGAGATCGACGAAGACAAGCGCCGCATCAGCCTGGGCATGAAGCAGTGCAAGGCCAACCCATGGCAAGAATTCGCACAGGACACCAAGCGCGGCGACCGCGTCAAGGGCCCGATCAAGTCGATCACTGACTTCGGCGTCTTTGTGGGCCTGGCTGCCGGCATCGACGGCCTCGTGCACCTGTCTGACCTCTCGTGGAACGAACCCGGCGAAGCCGCTGTTCGCAACTACAAAAAGGGCCAGGAAGTGGAAGCCATCGTGCTGGCAGTCGACGTGGACCGCGAGCGCATTTCCCTGGGTATCAAGCAGCTGGACTCCGATCCGTTCACCACGTTCGTGTCGATCAACGACAAGGGCGCGATCGTGACCGGCAAGGTCAAGACTGTTGACGCCAAGGGCGCTGAAATCGACCTCGGCGAAGACATCATTGGCTACCTCCGTGCCAGCGAAATCAGCCGTGACCGTGTGGAAGACGCACGCAACGTGCTGAAGGAAGGCGACGAAGTCTCCGCAGTCGTGGTGAACGTGGATCGCAAGACCCGCAACATCCAGCTGTCGGTCAAAGCCAAGGACAACGCTGACCAGCAGGAGGCCATGGCCAACCTGAGCCAGCAGTCCTCGCGTGAAAACGCCGGCCTGACCAACCTGGGTGCCCTGCTGCGCGCCAAGCTCGACAACAACGAAAAGTAATCGGGTACCGATGAACGGAAGCCGCCTTCGGGCGATTTCCTTCATCCGGAAATCTCTTTATCCATGACCCGAAGCGATCTTGTCGAAGAGCTGGCCGCCCGTTTCAGCCAGCTGACGCACCGCGACGCCGAGTACGCCGTCAAGACCATTCTTGACGCGATGAGCGACGCGCTGGTGCGCGGCCACCGGATTGAAATCAGGGGGTTCGGCAGTTTCTCGATCAACCGGCGGCCTCCCCGCATGGGGCGCAATCCCCGTTCGGGCGAGAGCGTGGCCATTCCCGAAAAACGGGTTCCGCATTTCAAGCCCGGCAAAGCACTGCGCGAGGCAGTGGACGCCCGGACCCAGGAGTTGCTGTCGGCTTCAAAGCCGGAGTGATCTCCCGCTGGCTCTCTCCCAGCGCTGGCTACAATGCCAGAGCAACCGGGGGATGACCCAATGAAATACCTCATGTGGCTGCTCAAGGCAGCCATTTTTTTTACCTTGTTCGCGTTTGCGCTGAATAACCAGCAGACGGTGTCGGTGTACTTCTTTTTTGGCACCTTGTGGCAGGCGCCTCTGGTGCTGGTGGTACTGGCAGCGTTTGCCTGCGGTCTAGCGCTCGGCGTGCTGGTCATGATGCCGCGCTGGTGGAAAAAACGGCAGGCGGCCCGCAGCCATGTGCCTGGCCATGCGCACTCCGTCACTGACGACCCATCAACACTTCACCATGGAATTTGATTTCACCTGGGTTCTCCTCGGCTTCCCGATTGCCTTCACCCTCGGCTGGCTCGCCTCACGCATCGACCTGCGTCAGCTCCGCATCGAAAACCGCCAGGCGCCCAAGGCCTACTTCAAGGGCCTGAACTTTCTGCTGAACGAACAGCAGGACCAGGCCATCGATGCCTTCATCGAGGCGGTGCAGAACGACCCCGATACGTCCGAGCTCCACTTCGCCCTGGGCAACCTGTTTCGCCGTCGCGGCGAGTACGAGCGTGCCGTGCGCGTGCACGAGCACCTGATGTCTCGCGGTGACCTGACCCAGCCCGAGCGGGACCGGGCGCAGCACGCCATCGCCCTCGACTACCTGAAGGCAGGCCTGCTGGATCGCGCGGAAACAGCCCTGCGCAAGCTGGAAGGCACCCCGTTTGAAGAAGAAGCCCGGCTGGCCCTGCTCTCCATTTACGAACGCTCACGTGACTGGGCCAATGCCACCGACATCGCGGCCCGTCTGGACAGCGCCAACCACGGCAGCTTTGGCAACCGCCAGGCCCACTACCTGTGTGAACAGGCTGGCACGATGGCTGCGGCCGGCGATACCACCGGCGCCATGGAAGCCCTGCAACGCGCAGCCAGCATGGCCCCTGCCTCGCCACGGCCCCTGCTGGACATGGCCAAGCTGCAGCACCAGGTCGGCAAGGCCCACGACGCGCTTCAGACCCTGTTCGGGCTGGAGAAGACGGCGCCCCAGGGCCTGCCACTGGCGGCGGGGCTCATGACCAATATTGCACAGGCCAGCGGCCAGCAGACGGCGGCACTGGCGGTGCTCAAAGGCAGCTATGCGCAGATGCCCTCCATTGACACCGTGGAAGCCATCGTCAAGCTGGAGAGCGACGCCGCCTCCGCACGGCAGTGGTACATGCGGCATCTTGAACACCAGCAATCACTGATTGCCGCCAGCAAATGGATCGCGGGGGACAGACGCGATGACGACCATCAGCACGCCCTGGTGCAGCGCGCGCTGGACCAGGCGACGAAACCCCTGATGCGCTACCGCTGTGCCGCTTGCGGCTTCGAGGCCACTCAGCATTTCTGGCATTGCCCGGGCTGTCAGGCGTGGGACAGCTACCCTGCGCGCCGGATAGAGGAACTATGAACACCCCCAAGGTTTCGGCACACCCCCGTGGAGGCTTCGCCTCCCTCCCCCTTGCAGGGGGCAACAGCTGTGGCCCGGCAAAGCCGGTTCCACGCTGTTACTTGCCTGAGAGTAAACATCCATGAGCAGCGCTTTGACAACCTCCCCCGAACAGCTTGCCCAAGCCCGTGTGCTGGTGGTTGGCGACGTCATGCTGGACCGTTACTGGTACGGCGCGGTGGATCGCATCTCGCCAGAGGCACCGGTGCCTGTGGTGCGGATCACGCGCGAGGAGGAGCGCATGGGCGGTGCCGCCAATGTGGCCTACAACATCGTCACTGTCGGTGCCCGCGCATCGCTGCTGAGCGTGGTTGGCGACGACGATGCCAGCCACCACCTTGAAGCGCTGGTTGCCGCCTCTGGGATCGCTCCTTCATTCGGTCGCGATGCGCGGCTCAAGACCACGGTCAAGCTGCGCGTCATCGGGCGGCAGCAGCAACTGCTGCGGCTGGACTTCGAGAACACCCCCGAGAGCGAAGTGCTGGCATCGCAATCCGCCGCCTTCGGGCAGTTGTATCCAGCGCATGACGCGGTGCTGTTTTCAGACTACGGCAAGGGTGGACTGGCGCACATCGTGCTGATGATCGCCGCCGCCCGAAAGGCTGGCAAGGTGGTGCTGGTCGATCCCAAGGGCGATGACTACGAGCGTTACAGGAACGCCACCGTCATCACACCCAACCGCGCCGAACTGGAACACGTGATCGGCACATGGTCCAGCGAGTCTGACTTGCGCACCAAGGCCCACAACCTGCGTACCGAGCTGAACCTCGACGCCCTACTGCTGACCCGCAGTGAAGAGGGCATGACGCTGTTTGATGGCCAGGGCGAGCTCAACGTGCCAGCAGTGGCCCGCGAGGTGTTTGATGTCACCGGCGCCGGCGATACGGTGATTGCCACGCTGGCAGCCATGACAGCCACCGGCATGAGCCTGCGCGATGCCGTACCCATTGCCAACCGCGCAGGCGGCATTGTGGTCGGCAAGTTCGGCACGGCCACCGTCAACTACAACGAGTTGTTCGCAGCGCATTGAGCCGCGGCACAAGTGAGGGAATCATCATGAAAATAGTAGTTACTGGCGCTGCAGGGTTTATTGGCAGCAACCTGGTCCGGGGCCTCAATGCCCGTGGCGTTGACGACATCATTGCCGTCGACGACCTGACCCAAGGCGACAAGTTCCGCAACCTGGCCGATCTGCAGATTGCCGACTATGTGGACGCCGACGACTTTTACGACCTCTTCGCCGAAGGTGCTTTCGGCGAGGTGGAAGCCGTGTTCCATGAAGGCGCCTGCAGCGACACCATGGAGACCGACGGCAAGTACATGATGGACAACAACTACACGCTGTCCTGCGAGCTGTTCGAGTCCTGCCAGGCGCAGGGCACACGCCTGCTGTACGCCTCCTCGGCCGCCACCTACGGCGGCTCGGACACCTTCCGCGAATCACCGGAGTTCGAGAAGCCGCTCAATGTGTACGGCTACTCCAAACTGCTGTTCGACCAGCGGCTTCGGCGCGAGATCGGTCCGCGTTTTGAGGCAGCCACATCGCAGGTCGCCGGTTTTCGCTATTTCAACGTGTACGGACCACGCGAGCAGCACAAGGGCCGCATGGCAAGCGTGGCGTTTCACCAGTTCAACCAGTTCCAGAAAGACGGCAAGGTCAAACTGTTCGGCGCCTACGGCGGCTACGGCCCCGGTGGGCAGATGCGCGACTTCGTGTTCATCGACGACGTGGTGGCCGTCAACCTCTGGTTTCTGGACAACCCGGACCAATCCGGCATCTTCAACCTCGGTACGGGACGCGCCCAGCCCTTCAACGATGTCGCGCTCGCTGTCGTCAACACGCTGCGCCAGCAGAGCCATGCGGCAGCACTGACGCTGGAAAAAGCTGGCCGCGACGGCCTGATCGACTACATCGATTTTCCCGAGGCACTGGTGGGCAAATACCAGAGCTACACGCAGGCGGATCTGGCCGCGCTGCGCGCTGTCGGCTGCAGCCACGTGTTCGCCGATGTGCAAACCGGCGTGGCCAGCTACATGCGCTGGTTACAGGAACACACAGGCGCCTAGGGTTTTCCCGCGCTGAAATGCGCCTGGGGAGTCAACCGATCCGGTGAATACCCGTTGTGGGAATGGACGTCCTTGTGCGCAGGGACGATTCATTCGTCCTGTTCCCCACAACTTCGAGGAGTTCTCTCATGCTCAAGAAATTACTGGCGTTTGTCGCCGCAATGTACATGGCCGTCGCATTCGCCGCTGTGGACGTCAACAAGGCCACGCCCGCAGACCTGGACGGCATCAAGGGCATCGGCCCCGCCATCTCCGGCAAGATCGTGGAAGAGCGTAAAAAAGGAAACTTCAAGGACTGGAACGACTTCATCGAGCGCGTCAAGGGCGTGGGTGAAGGCAATGCGGCCAAGTTCTCGGCCGAAGGCCTGACGGTCGGCGGCGCCAGCTACAAAGGCGCAGCACCTGCCGCCGCCAAGAAAGACGAGAAGCCAGCGGCCAAAGCTGAAGAGAAAAAATCAGAAGCCAAACCCGCCGCCACCGCTGCTGCGCCAGCTGCTGCCGCTCCCGCTGCAGCCAAGGAAGAGAAAAAAGACGCCAAGGCCGAAGCCAAGATGAAGGCGGATGAAGCGAAGGCCAAGAAGGACGCCGACAAGCGGGCCAAGGCTGACGAGAAAGTCAAGAAGGCTGAAGATGCCAAGGCCAAAAAGGAAGCCGACAAGAAGGCCAAGGATGCCAAACCAGCAGCCAAGGACGACAAGAAAGACACCAAGGCTGATGCAGCCAAGCCAGCCGCCAGCGCTGCGAAAAAATAAGCGCTTCCCTGCGCCTCTACACAACCCGCCCTTCGGCGGGTTTTTTCATGCGTGAACAGCTTCCAGCCAGTGCTTGACCGGGTCACGCGCAGCATCGCAGAACAGACAACAGACAGGCAACCGCACCTGCGGCAGTCACAGCCTGCGCATCACAGCAGCGCGATCAGGTCCGTCACCCCCACCTCACCACCGGCCTGGGTCACCATGGCGGTCACCTGCCCGCGATGATGCGTCTGATGATTAAAAAAATGCGTGATGGCCTGCCACGCAGGGTGCTCCCGCGGAACGCCCTTTGAATTGCTGTAACGCATGGACAGCGTCGGGTAACTCTCCGGCATATCCGCCACCCAGTTCTCAATGGCGGTGTCCAGCGCCTGCCGCTTGGCGCAGAGCGGAACCCATTCTTCAAACAGCACCAGGTCGAGCGCAGGCGAGGCAGGCAGATCGATCACACCGCCGCCAAGGGCCTGGCAGTCCATGCCGTGGTCTGCCGCTGTCACCGCGAACCGCCTGAGCCAGATCTGGTCGGTCAGCACCAGATGGTTCAGTGTCCGGTGGATGGAACCAAAGAAGGCGCCGCGCTCGCGCCTGCGCGCCTCATCGGGCAACTGGGAGCAGACAGTGAACAGGCGCCCGTTGATCCATCGGTTGTAGCGCGCCAGAAAGCGGTAGTTGTCAGTGAAGGGGTGTGACATGCCCGCGATTGTCGGGATTTTCGACCTCCCGGGCAACGAGAGCGACCGACCATCACGGCATCACGCCTGGCCGAATCCTCCCCCCCCAGGGGTATGAATCTCAAACACATCGCCTGGCTGCATGTCGGCCTGGCCGATATGGTTCAGCGTTTCAATCCGTCCATCGGCACGCACCACCACGTTCTGCCCCACCTGCCCGGCTTGCCCGCCAGCCATACCGAAAGCTCCGTGCTTGCGGCCGTTGGAGAGGATGCTGGCGGTCATGGCCTCCAGAAAGCGCACGCGCCGCACGCCGCCGTTGCCGCCCTGCCAGCGCCCGGCGCCGCCGGAGTTCTGGCGGATCTCATAGCTCTCAAGGCGCACGGGAAAGCGGAACTCCAGCACCTCCGGATCGGTGAGGCGCGAGTTCGTCATGTGCGTCTGCACCACCGACGTGCCGTCAAATCCGGACACCAATCTGCCGGCCTCGTCCAGCTTGCCGCCAGCACCGGAGCCACCGGAAATCGTCTCGTAGTACTGGTAGCGGGCATTGCCGAAGGTGAAGTTGTTCATGGTGCACTGGCTGGCCGCCATCACACCCAGCGCGCCGTAGAGTGCGTTGGTGATGCAGGTCGAGGTTTCGACATTGCCCGCCACCACGGAAGCAGGCGGGTTCGGGTTGAGCATGGAACCAGGCGGAATGATGACCTTGAGCGGCTTGAGGCAACCCGCATTGAGCGGAATGTCGTCATCCACCAGCGTGCGGAACACATAGAGCACCGCCGCCATGCACACGGCCGTCGGCGCGTTGAAGTTGTTGGTCTGCTGCGGCGACGTACCGGTGAAGTCGATCTCGGCGCTGCGTCCCGCGCTGTTCACGCGGATGGCCACGTGGATCTGCGCGCCGTTGTCCAGCGGCAGCGTGAACTGGCCATCCTTCAGCCGGGTGATCACCCGCCGCACGGATTCTTCGGCGTTGTCCTGCACATGGCGCATGTAGGCCAGCACCACCTCGAGGCTGAACTGCTCGACCATCTTGCGCAGCTCCTGCACGCCTTTCTCATTGGCGGCAATTTGCGCCTTCAGGTCCGCCATGTTCTGCTGCGGATTGCGGCTGGGGTATTTGCCACTCTTGAGCAAGGCCACCATCTCGGCTTCGCGCAGCACGCCGCGCTCGACCAGCTTGACGTTGTTGATCTGCACGCCCTCTTCTTCGATCAACGTGGAAAACGGCGGCATCGAGCCTGGCGTGGTACCACCAATGTCAGCATGGTGGCCGCGTGAACCCACATAGAAAGTTGGCTCGCCCGCCGTGCCCAGATACACCGGCGTGATGACCGTGATGTCTGGCAGATGCGTGCCGCCGTGGTACGGGTCGTTGAGCACATACACATCACCCGGCTGCATCTTGCCTGCATTCTCGCGGATCACCGTCTTGATGCTCTCGCCCATGGAGCCCAGATGCACCGGCATGTGCGGCGCATTGGCGATCAGGTTGCCCTGGGTATCAAACAGCGCGCAGCTGAAGTCGAGCCGCTCCTTGATGTTGACGGAGTACGCCGTGTTCTGCAATTGCAGGCCCATCTGCTCGGCGATGTTCATGAAGAGGTTGTTGAAGACCTCCAGCAGCACCGGGTCCACCGATGTCCCGGCCGCAAACGTCACGGCGCGCTCGGCGCGCCGGTCCAGCACCAGATGGTCCAGCGCCGTCAGGGCCGCTTCCCAGCCCGGCTCCACCACGGTGGTGGCGTTCTTCTCGGCAATGATGGCCGGGCCAGAAATGATGTCGCCCGGCTGCAGGTCTTCGCGCACCACCAGCGCGGCGGCGTGCCACTGGCCGCCAGAATACATGCGCACGGTCTCGCGACGCGGCACCTCGCGCGGCTCGTGCATCGGATGGCGCGGCTCGGCCGGTGCATCGCCCGCCACCACGGCCTCGACCGAGACCGCCTCCACCACCAACCCCTTGCCCTGCATCAGGAAAGCAAAGCGCTGGCGATACGCATCCTCAAAACTCGCCTCGATCTGGTCCAGCGTGCCGAATGGCACCACCAATGCCGAATCGCTGCCCTCATAACGCACATGCACGCGGTGGTGGATCGTGATGCCGCCCTGGCTGACCTGCTGGCGCTGCAACTCGCTGCGGGCGGTTTGGGCCAGCGCCTGCAACTTGTCTGAAATCTCTCCGAGCGCAGCCCCGGTCAGTTTGAGCTCGACCGCCTGCTCGCGGATGACGTTCTGGTCGGCCAGACCCATGCCGTACGCACTGAGCACGCCCGCCAGCGGATGCACAAAGACGCGCGTCATGCCCAGCGCGTCAGCCACCAGGCAGGCATGCTGGCCGCCGGCACCGCCAAAGCACTGCAGCGTGTAGCGCGTCACGTCGTAGCCACGCGCCACCGAGATCTTCTTGATGGCATTGGCCATCTGCTGCACCGCGATATTGATGAAGCCTTCAGCCACCACCTCGGCACTGCGCCCGGTCTGGCCCGCCAGGTCATTGAACTGGGCCTGCACTGCCTCGTAGCTCAGCGGTTCGTCGGCATTCGGGCCGAACACTTTGGGGAAGTAACGCGGCTGGATCTTGCCGACCATGACGTTGGCGTCTGTCACCGCCAGACGCCCGCCGCGCCGGTAACTCGCCGGTCCGGGGTTGGCGCCCGCACTCTGCGGACCGACGCGAAAGCGCTCGCCGTCGAACTTGAGGATGGAACCACCGCCTGCCGCCACGGTGTGGATGCTCATCATGGGCGCGCGCATGCGCACGCCCGCCACCTGGGTTTCAAACTCACGCTCGAACTCGCCGGCGTAATGGGACACATCGGTGGACGTGCCTCCCATGTCAAAACCGATCACCTTGGTGTGACCGGCAATGGCCGCCGTACGCGCCATGCCCACAATGCCGCCGGCCGGTCCGCTCAGGATCGCGTCCTTGCCCTGGAACACATGCGCATCCGTGAGTCCGCCGGAGGACTGCATGAAAAACAGCCGCACACCCGGCATCTCGCTGGCCACCTGGTCCACGTAGCGCCGCAGAATCGGCGACAGGTAGGCATCCACCACCGTCGTATCGCCCCGGCTGACGAACTTCATCATCGGGCTGGTTTCATGCGAGGTGCTGATCTGTGTGAAGCCCACGGCAGCAGCGATGCGTTTGGCGGCCTTTTCATGGTCGCTGTAGCGGTAGCCATGCATGAACACCACAGCCACGCCGCGCAGACCCTTCCGGTAGTGCGCCTCCAGTTCCCGCTTCAGCAGCGCTTCGTCCAGCGCCTGCAGCACGTCGCCCTGCGCACCCACACGTTCCTGCGCCTCGATCACGGCGCTGTACAGCAGCTCGGGCAGCACGATGTGGCGGTCGAACAGGCGCGGACGGTTCTGGTAGGCGATGCGCAAGGCATCGCGAAAGCCGCGCGTGGTGACCAGCAGCGTGGGCTCGCCCTTGCGCTCCAGCAGTGCGTTGGTGGCCACGGTGGTGCCCATCTTCACGCAGTCCACCACATCGGCGCGGATGGGTTCGCCGGCTTGGAGGCCCAGCAGATGGCGGATGCCCGCCACCGCCGCGTCGCGGTATTGCTCCGGGTTCTCGGACAGCAGCTTGTGCGTGACGAGCGAGCCGTCGGGCTTCCTGGCCACGATGTCGGTAAAGGTACCGCCGCGGTCGATCCAGAATTGCCAGCGGCCGCTTCCCGTCATGCCGTTGGCGGCAGCAGGTTTGATGTCTTGTGAGGTCATTGAGTGAAACTGTTGATGAAAATTCTTGAAACGCGATCCATCAGGGCAAGACGTAGTACGGCACAAAGATGCTGTTGGCCTCGTTACCCACAGATCGTACCCACTCGCGGGAAAAGCGCTCGCCCATGCGCTTGATTTCCTGCTCCAGATCGGGCGGAATGCGCTCGATCCGGATGCCGTTCTGCCGCAGCTCCTCGGTGGCGCTGGTGGCCAGCGCCTGGCTGGCGGCCCAGCCACGCGTTTCCGCGTCGGCAGCCGCCTTGCTCACGACGGCCCGCACGGGTGGCTTGAGGGCTTCGAACGCCCTGGTATTGACGAACACGGCATTCTTGGGAAACCAGGCGTTGATCTCGTAGTAGTACCGGATGGCACCCCACACCTTGTTTTCCACCCCAGTCAGAGCCGAAGTGATCATGTTGTCCATGCGGCCTTCAGCCAGAGCCTTGCCGACATCGACCATGGGCACATCCACAGGCCTGGCGCCCAGCAATTCGGCAATCCGCTGCGTAGTCTGGTTGTAGGTGCGCATCTGGGTGCCACGGAAGTCCGCCATGCTGCGGATAGGCTTGCTGGAATGCAGGCCCTGCGGCGGCCAGGGCACCGCATACAGCAGGGTCAGGCCGTGTTCGGCAAAGTGCTTCTCGATGCCCGGGCGCTGCAGCTTCCAGAGTCGCTGGGCGTCCTTGTAGGAGCCCACCACGAAGGGAATCGAATCAGCCCCAGCCAGTGGAATTTCCTTGACCATGCTGGTCATGATGGTTTCTCCGGCCTGCACCTTGCCTTCCTCGACTGCCTGGCGGATGTCCCCCAGCTTGACCAGCGTGTTGTTCGGATGCAGCTCGATGCGCAAGGCGCCCGCTGAGGCCTGCTCGACATCCCGGGCGAACTGGGCGATGTTCTGCGTGTGGAAAGATTCGGCACGGTAACCCGTCGCCAGCTTCCAGCTGGTCTGGGCCTGCAAGGCAGGGGCGTGACTGGTCACTGCCGCGCACAGCGCGGTCATCCAAAGGTACTTCATGGGGAACTCCTGCGGGTTACGGCGACGGGCCCGGCTCGAGACAGTGGGAACGGGTCACCTCACTCAACCTTTGAGGTCGGTCACAAACATCTTGCCGGGAGCATGGGTGATGCACAGTGACAACCGGCTCGATTGCGCAATCCACTGCGGTGTCACGCCGCACGCCCAGAACACCGGAACCTCGTCCGGCAGGACGCTCACGGCATCGCCGTAGTCCGGCTTCGACAGGTCCAGGATGCCTATCCCTTCCGGATGGCCGATGTGCAGCGGCGCGCCATGCGCCACCGCAAACCGTCCTGACACCTCGACCACCTTGGCCACGTCACGGCTCCTGATGGGCCGCATGCTGACCACCATCTCGCCGCGGAACGGCCCGGATGGCGCACAAGGCAGGTTGGTCCGGTACATCGCTACATTCAGGCCCTGTTCGACATGCCTCAGCGGCACACCTTCACGGATCAGGGCGGCTTCAAACGAAAAGCTGCAGCCGATCAGGAACGGCACGAAATCGTTTTGCCAGAGGGCTGAAATGTCATCCAGTTCCTGCACGAATTCACCATCGCGGTACACGCGGTAACCCGGCAGGTCTGTGGCCAGGTTGGCGCCCGGCGCGCACGCCGGCTCCATCTGGCCCGGCGCCAGCACTTCCACCAGCGGGCAGGGCTTGGGGTTGCGCTGGCAGAACAGCAGAAAGTCGAAGGCCTGCGCCTGGGGCACGATCATCAGATTGGCCTGGATGTAGCCCGGCGCATGGCCAGCCGTGGGTTGGGTGAAGTCGCCGTGCCGGCTGGCCAGCCGGAGGTCTGCGGGAAGGTCAAAAATCTTGTGCATGGCTCAAAGTGTTTGCTTGTCAAATTGGAATCAAAGTCCCAGATAGGCTTTTTTGATGCTGTCGTCGTTCAGCAGATCCTGCCCCTTGCCCTGCATGACAATGCGGCCCGTCTGGATCACATAGCCGTAGTGCGCAATGCCCAGGGCCTTTTTCAGGTTCTGCTCCACCAGCAGGACGGAGACACCGGTGGCGTTGACCTGCTGGATCACCTCCAGCACCTTGGTCACGAATTTGGGCGCGATGCCCCACGACGGCTCGTCGAGCATCAGCAGCTTGGGACGCGCCATCAGGCCGCGCGCAATGGCCAGCATCTGCTGCTCACCGCCGCTCATGGTGCCGGCCAGCTGGCTGGCCCTTTCCTTCAGGATCGGGAACAGCGCCAGCATGTCGTCGATGCCCTGCGTGACCTCATGCTTGTCCATGCGCGTGAAGGCACCGAGCTCCAGGTTGCGGCGCACTGTCAAACGCGGAAAAAGGCGCCGGCCCTCCGGTACCAGCGACAGCCCCAGGGGCACCCGCTGGTGGGCCTGCATGCGGTGAATCGGCTCGCCGTTGAAAGTAATGCTGCCCGCCGCTGCCGCATTGAGCCCTGCCACCGCACGCAAGGTGGTTGATTTACCGTTGCCGTTGCCGCCGACCAGCGCCACGATTTTCCCGGGCTCGACGGTGAGGCTGACATCGGAAATCGCCAGCACGTCGTCGTAACAGACCTTGAGGTTCTTGATCTCGAGCATCTTCAGTCCCCCAGGTAAGCGGTGATCACCACAGGGTCGCTCGAGACCTGCTGTGGCGTGCCTTCGGCAATCTTCACGCCGCGGTCCAGCACCACAATCTTGTCGGCGATCGGCATGATGCCTTCCAGCACATGCTCGACGATGAGACAGGCAATGCCCCTGTCGCGGATCTTCAGGACGACATCCACCGCCTCCCGCACCTCCGACGGGTTCAAGCCCGCCATCACCTCGTCCATCAGCAGGATGCGGGGCTCGATCGCCAGCGCACGCGCCACGGCCAGACGCCGCTGCTCGCTGATGGTCATGCTGCCGGCAGGCCGGTCGGCAAAGCGTTCGAGGTTGGCAAACATCAGCCATTGCATCGCCGCCTGGCGCGCCCTGGACACACTGTGCTGCCGCAGCATGGCAGCCGTCATCACGTTCTCGCAGGCGGTCATGCTGGTGAAGGTGCGCGCGATCTGGAAGGTGCGCGCAACGCCCGCCCTGGCACAGGCCTCGGGGGGCAACCCCGCAATGTTGCGCCCGCCCAGCACGATCCGACCCGCCGTGGGTGCGAAATACCCGGCCACGCAATTGAACATCGTGGTCTTTCCCGCCCCGTTGGGGCCGATCAAGCCGACGATCTGGCCCGTGTCCACCGTGAAGCTCACGTCCTGGTTGGCCGTCAGGCCGCCGAAGCGTTTGCTGACCTGCTGCACTTCAAGCAATTTCATGACAGCGCCCCCTCACGACCAGGCTTGACGGAAGCGGCATGGGCTGCCAGTTGCGCGGAGGCATCCACACGCGCTGCCCGCCGCGCCTTGAAGGCACGCCACCAGCCGATCAGCCCGGTGGGATAGAACACCGCAATGACGATGATCAGGCTGGCGTAGATGATCACATCGGTGCCGCGCCCGGTGCCGCCGAACAGGATGCGGGTGAACTCCTCGATGCTGGTGAGCACGACGGCACCCACCACAGGCCCGAACAGCGTGCCGACACCACCCAGGATGGAGACCAGCGCCATCTTGATCGACAGCGCCGTGGACAGCACCGAATTCGGGTCGATGTACAGCTCCTTCTGGGCATACAGACTGCCACCGATGGCGGTGAGGAAGGCGCTGACCGAGAGCGCGACCTGCTTGTAGCGCGAGATGTTGACGCCGATGCTGCGTGCGGCATCCGGCTCGTCCTTGATGGCGCGGAAGTAATAGCCCAGGTAGCTGCGCTCTATCCACCAGTTGGCGCCCAACGTCAGCAGCAGCAAGCCGAGGGCCAGCCAGTAATACGGCAGCTTGGTGGCGAAATTCATCCACAGCCAGCCTTGCCGGTCCATCGGCACATAAAGACCCACAGCGGCGCCACCGTACTCCCACTCGGTGAAGAAAATCTGCACCAGCTCGGCCACGGCGATGGTGGCCATGGCAAAGTAATGGCCCTTCAGGCGAAAGCACGACCAACCAAAAACCAGACTGAGCAAGGCGGCGAGCATGCCACCCGACAACACGCCCAGCCACGGGTTGACGCCGAACCTGACCAGCAGCAAGGTCGAAGCATAGGCCCCCAGCCCGTAAAAAGCCGCGTGGCCCAGGGATACCTGGCCAGCATAGCCACCCACCATGTTCCAGGCCACGCCTGCCTGCGCCGCCATCAGCACAAGAATGGCCATATTCAGGTGCGAGACATCCACCACCACCGGCGCCAGCAGCGCTGCTGCGAGCAGTGCCCCCACCAGAAAATAATTTTTCATCATGGTCATGCCTTGCCCATCAGGCCCTGTGGGCGAAACATCAGTACACCCAGGAACAGCACCAGCACGATGGCCGTCTTGTACTGGGGACCCAACAACAGGCCGCCCATGACCTCGATCACACCGACCAGGATGCCGGCCCAGAAGGCGCCGGTCACACTGCCAAAGCCCCCCAGATTCACCACCACGAATGCGAGCAGGATGAAGTTCGCCCCCACGTCCGGAAAGATGGGGAAAAACGTCGACAGCAGCACCCCGGCCGCACCGGCGCAGGCGGCACCAATGCCCCAGGCCAGCGAAAACATCTTGTGGGAATCAATGCCCATCAGGCGCGCCGCTTCCTTGTCAGAAGCCGTCGCTTCCAGGGCAGCGCCCAGGCGCGTCCGGTTCAGGAAAAAGTAGATCAAGCCGGTGATGACAACAGCACCCACGCCCGCCACCAGTTGGGGCGTGCCCAGCTGGATGCCCAGCAGCTTGACCGTGCCGCTGACTGCCGAATTCTCGATGGAGCGGAAGTCCGGCTTCCACAGGAACTGGGCTACACCGCGCAGGAGGATCATGATGCCGAAGGTGGTGAAAATCTGCGACAGCATGGGCGCATTGATGATGCGCACAATCACCAGCCGGTACAGCAGCACGCCGAAGGCAAACAGCATGAGCACCGTGAGCGGCAAGGTGAGCATTGGGTCCAGTGCATAGAGTGAAAACAGCCAGAAAGCTGAATACATGCCGAGCATCAGGAACTCGCCATGCGCAAAATTCACAATGTCCATGACACCGAAAATCATGGTCAGGCCAATCGCCACCAGCGCATAAATCAGCCCGATCAGGATGCCCGAGGCGAGCGTTTGAAGCAGGATTTCTGTGGTCATGGTTGTCTCGTGCAGGTCAACAGGGCGGGTTTACTTGCGCTGATCCCATTTCGGCATCGGCCAAACCACCTCGCGTGACGCCATCTCGAAAGGCCACACCGTGTTGTATTTGCCGCCGATGATCTGCGCCAGAATGCCCTGGCCCAGCGTGTTTTGGCCGGTGGCGTCAAACTTCACGCCCTTCCACGGCATGATCAGTTTGCTGCCGGGCATGTCGGTGGCCACCAGCGCCTTGCGGATGGCCTCGGGTTCGGTGGAGCCTGCGCGGTTGATCGCGTCCGCCATCACCATCAAACCCGTGAAGGTGCGGGAAGAATTGCCGGTGAAGTTGATCTTGTAGCGGCTGTTGAACAGGTCGTTGACCTGCTTGATCAGCGGGTTGCGACTGGCCAGGTCCAGCGCCCAGACTTCCCGGGTGATCACATACTCGGCGTCTTTCCCCAGCGTCTTGACGAAGTCGGTATCGGTGAAGCCGGCGTTGTTGGCCAGAATCATGTCGGGCGAAAAGCCCAGCTCCTTGTACGTCTTCATCGACAGGATGGCGTCTGCCGTGTAGGACGACTGCAGCACCAAGTTGGGGTTGGCGGCCTTCAGAGTCTGCACCTCGGAGGTCAGCTGCGTGGTCTTGGCCGGGTACGAGATCTGCTTGACCAGGTTCTGCTTGTAGTCTGCCGCCAGCCTGGTTTGCAGCCTGGTGGTTTCGGTGCCCCACAGGCCGTTCTCATTCAGCGATGCGATGACGCCCGCCTTGATGCCCTTGCGCGCCTCCAGTTCCTTCAGGAACTCGAACGCGTTGTGCACAAACAAGTCGTCGTGCGGCGTGGTCCGGAAGAACCACTTGAAGTTGCGCTGGGTGAGCGAGGCCGACGACGATTCGGGGTTGAGGAAGGGAATGCCGGCGCGTTCGGCAATCTGGCTGGCCGTCGCGGTGACGGCACTGTTGTAGGCGCCGACCAGTGCCACCACCTTTTCCTGGGTGATCAGGCGCTCGGCCTCAGTGGCACCGGTCTGCGGGTTGGCCTGATGGTCAGCAAAGATGAGCTTGATCTTCGCGCCTTTGAGGTTGGGCAGGCCCTTGCCCTCGGACAGGGGCAGGCCGGCAATCCCCGGGGCACCGTTGTTGACGATGTCGGCGGCCAGCTCCAGGGCGCTGCGCAACTCCGCGCCGACCGAGGCGCCAGGACCCGTCAGGGGATACAGAACGCCGATTTTGACCTCCTGCTGGGCGTGCACACCGAACACCACACACAGGCCCAGCACACCCGCGGCCAATCGGCCCGACCATGACTTCTTCATTCCGCACTCCTCGTAAAAACATGACAGTTGGATGACATGTGGCGAAGTGTGCGTTCAGCAAATGATGAAATCAAACAAGAAATTTTCTGTTTAGCTCATCGATATTTTCGATGTCAGGAATTACCCTTTGCGCACCTTTTGCGGGAATCACGGCGACTTTTCAGGTCCCTTTCATGCGCTTTTGCTTGTGCTTTTACGGGCGCTGGTGGTCTCTGCAGCGAACCCGACGGCAGACTTGACGACGGTCTCCACCACCGACGAGGTCGGGTCCGTGCGATAGCTCGCATGAATGGGAAGCGACTTGAGCTGGGCATCGCAAGCCAGCAGTTTGAGGCTGGCAAAGCCTGTGAGCCGCTGCACCGCAATGCGGGGCAGCAGGGCGACGCCGAAGCCGCCCTGCACCAGTTGCACCATGGCCGAGATGGACGAAATCGCATGCACCTTTTTGGGCTCCAGCCGGTGCTGCCGGAACAGGTCCAGCAGAGTGACATGGGGCTGCGACCCCTTCTGGAAGGTCAGCAGTTCCATCTCGGCCAGTTCGTCCAGCCGATAGCTTCGTTTCTTGTGCAGCGCCGGGTGGCCGACAAACGCCATCTCCATCGGTGGCAGGGCCTGATTGCGCACGCCATCGGCGGAAGCAGGCAGCACAGCGAAGACCAGATCGAGCGCACCCCGCTGCACCTGATCCATCAGGATGGGCGTGGTCTCCACCGTCAGCTCCAGCTCAAGACCCGGCTGGTCCTCACGCAGCTTTTCCAGCCACGGGATCAGCCAGGAATGCAACACCGACTCGATGGCACCAATGCGCATCGACACCGCCAGCGGCGCTCCGGAGCCCATCTCACTCTTGACCTCGCGCTGCAGGGCGAGCAGCTTTTCGGCGTACACCAGAAAGCGCGCTCCGGCAATCGTGAGCTTGAACTGCTTGTCACGGCGGTCCAGCAAAAGGATGCCCAGTTCCTCCTCCAGCGTGGCGATGCGGCTGGACATGGCCGACTGCGTCAGGTACAGCTTGTCGGCAGCACGCGAGATGCTCTTGAGCGAGGCCACCCAGTAAAAGGCTTCAACAAAGCGGAGGTTCATGCGGCGCTTCCTGACGGTTGGCTTTCGGTGGTATCACCGTTTTCGGGGTATGCCCGGTGGGTTGGCGCAGCTTTTGCGTCTACCATCCGAACGTCCTGTGTCTTGACCATTTTCCTGGAGTCACCATGAAATTCAACCTGATTCTGACTGCTGCGGCGCTTGTATTCGCCGCCGGTGCATCCGCACAAACCAAGTGGGACCTGCCCGCAGCCTACCCAGCCAGCAACTTCCACACCGAAAATCTGACGCAATTTGCAGCGGATGTAGACAAGGCGACCGGCGGCAAATTGAAGATCACGGTGCATGCCAATGCCTCCCTCTTCAAGGCCAATGAAATCAAGCGCGCCGTGCAGGGCGGCCAGGCCCAGATCGGTGAAATCCTGCTGGTGAATTTCGAGAACGAAAACGCACTGTACGGCCTCGACGGCCTGCCCTTCCTCGCCACCAGCTACAAGGAAGCCCACAAGCTGGCCGAAGCACAAAAGCCTGCGCTTGAGAAACTGCTGGGCGCGCAGGGCATGCAATTGCTCTACACCGTAGCATGGCCACCCCAGGGCATCTACACCAACAAGGAGCTCAACTCGGTGGCTGACATGCGCGGCCTGAAGTGGCGGGCCTACAGCCCTGCAACCAGCAAGATCGCCGAGCTGGTGGGCGCGCAGCCGGTGACGGTGCAGGCCGCAGAACTGAGCCAGGCGCTGGCCACCGGCGTGGTCAACAGCTACATGAGTTCGGGTTCCACCGGCTACGACAGCAAGACCTATGAAAGCCTGAAGTACTGGGTGGACGTGCAGGCCTGGTTGCCGAAGAACGCAGTGATCGTCAACAAGAAATCATTTGAGGCCCTGGATGCAACGACCCGCGCGGCCTTGTTGAAGGCTGCCGCCGATGCGGAAGTGCGCGGCTGGAAAGTCAGCGAGGAAAAGAACGACTGGTACAAAAAGGCCTTGACCGACAAGGGCATGAAGATCGTGACCCCGGCACCGAAACTGGTGGTCGACCTGCGCCAGGTCGGCACCATCATGAAAGCCGACTGGACCAAACGCGCCGGCGCTGAAGGCGAAGCAATCCTGTCAGCTTACGACAAGACCTTGTCGGCACCGAAAAAGTAAGCCATGCGCAGACTGCTCAATGCGCTGTACGATGGCGCGGCCTGGCTGGCGGCCCTGGGCATGGTGGGCACGCTGGTGTCAGTGCTCGCCGGCGTGCTGGACCGCCAGTTCGCCTGGTCGCTCAAGGGCACTGACATGTACGCGGGCTACTTCATGGCAGCCAGCGGCTTCCTGGCGCTGGCCCACACCCTGAAAAAAGGGGAACACATCCGCGTCACGCTGATTCTCAACGCGGTCAAGGGCAAAGCCAAGCGCGCGCTGGAGTTGTGGGCCCTGGCGGCGGCAACCGCCTTGTCGATGCTGTTTGCGTACTACAGCGTGAAGCTCAGCATCAACTCCTGGGAATACAACGACATTTCCACCGGCAACGATGCCACGCCGCTGTGGATTCCGCAGGTCACCATGGGTGTAGGCGCGGTGGTCCTGATGATTGCGTTCATCGACGAGTTGGTGCTTGAGGCGCTGGGCAAGCGCCAGCAGGCGGCCAGCGACGAGGCACTGCACCACGAATAGCGTGGGCTGCCGCCTGCCGCAGCGTCCTTCTTTTTTCAATATCCCTCACGATTGCCCCGCATGTCCGACCTGTCGATCACCTTTCTGCTGATTGCCTCGCTCTTCCTCATCCTCGGCTCGGGCGTGTGGATCGGCCTCACGCTCTCAGGTGTGGCGTGGATCGGCATGCAGCTCTTCTCATCCCGCGCCGCGGGCGATGCCATGGCGGTGACGATCTGGGGGTCGTCCTCCAGCTGGACACTGACGGCCTTGCCCCTCTTTGTGTGGATGGGCGAAATCCTCTTTCGCACCAAACTCAGCGAAAGCATGTTCAAGGGTCTGGCGCCGTGGGTCAGTCGTCTGCCAGGCGGGCTGTTGCACACCAATGTGATCGGCTGCACCATTTTTGCAGCGGTCTCCGGCTCGTCCGCCGCCACCTGCGCCACCATCGGAAAGATGACGCTGCCCGAGCTGACCAAGCGCGGCTACCCCGAAGACATCACCATCGGATCGCTGGCGGGTGCGGGCACGCTGGGCCTTTTGATTCCGCCCTCCATCATCATGATCGTGTACGGGGTGAGTGCTGATGTATCCATTGCCAAGCTGTTCATTGCCGGGGTGTTTCCCGGCCTGCTGCTGGCCAGCCTGTTTTCCGGCTATCTGGTGGTATGGGCGCTGATGAATCCGGGCAAGGTGCCACCACCCGATGCCCCCATGAACTTTCTGCAACGCATTCACGAGTCGCGTCACCTGATCCCTGTCGTGCTGCTGATCGGCGCCGTGCTGGGTTCCATCTACACCGGCGTAGCCACCGCCACCGAGGCCGCTGCCATCGGCGTGGTCGGCTCGCTGGTGCTTTCGGTCGCGCAGCGTTCGCTGAGCTGGCACACCTTCAAGGAATCTCTCCTGGGCGCCACACGGCTGTACTGCATGATTGCGCTCATCCTGGCGGGAGCAGCGTTTCTCACCCTGAGCATGGGCTATATCGGCCTGCCGCGGCATCTGGCTGAATTTGTCTCGGGTATGGGGCTCAGCCCTTTCATGCTGATCATCGTGCTCAGTATTTTCTACATCATCCTGGGCTGCTTTCTGGATGGCATCTCCATGGTGGTGCTCACCATGGGCGTGATCCTGCCCACTGTGCAGGCCGCCGGTCTGGACCTGATCTGGTTCGGCATCTTCATCGTCATCGTGGTGGAGATGGCGCAAATCACACCGCCCGTGGGCTTCAACCTCTTTGTGCTGCAGGGCATGACCGGCAAGGAAATCACCTACATCGCACGCGTCACCCTTCCGTTTTTCTTCCTGATGTGCGCCATGGTGCTGCTGCTCTGGTTCTTCCCTCAGATCGCCACCTGGCTTCCGGGGAAAATGTAGGCATGAACTCGATTCTTGCGATCTGCATCGGGGCGTCGGTGGGCGCCGTGTCGCGGTGGGGATTGGCCCTGTGGCTCACGCCCGGCGGCCTGATCCCCTGGGGAACTCTGGCCGCCAACCTGATCGGTGGCTATCTCATCGGCCTTTGCATTGCGGCGTTCCAGTCCATGCCCCAGCTGGATCCGGCGTGGCGGCTGCTGATCGTCACCGGCTTCCTCGGCGGGCTGACCACCTTCTCCACGTTTTCAGCGGAAGTGGTGATCTTCCTGACGGAAGCGCGCTATGGCCTGGCCGTTTTCACCGCCTTGCTGCATGTGGCCGGTTCCTTGCTGATGACCGTGGCCGGACTGAAAACCGCCCTCTTTTTCATCGCGCACAACGCCCGCTGAAGTGCCCCGCCGGGCATCGGAGGCCCGCACTGGCCTGGTCAGACAAACAGACCATCGCAGCAGACCGCCGCAGAAATCGCCACAATGGGGTATGGCGCCGCAGACTCCACCCAATTCGCCCGTCTCCGTGGCATATCGGGCCCACATGGCCCGCACGCAGTCCGGTCATCAGCGCCTCGCGCAGATCGGCCAGGCGCGGCAGGCACTGCTGTATGGCGATCGCCCGGCGCAAGCGCTGACGACTGGCGGTGAAGGCTGGATAGAGCGCTCCTGGCAACGCTGCCTGGCGCAGGGCTACCGGCCCGACCAGGCACCTGGATTCGACCCCTTGAGTGCGCCGCTGCTTCGGCGTACGCTGGAAGAAAACCGGCAACTGGTGCAGGCCGCACGGCCCATTCTGGAACGCCTCGGGCGTGCCATTGAAGACACCCGCTATTTCGCCATCCTGACCAACCAGCAGGGCATCGTCGTGGATGTCAGCGGACGCATCGACCGCAGCGACCGCCGTGCCGATCTGCTCACGCGCATTGGCACAGACCTGTCAGAGCAGCGGGTGGGCACCACAGCCATTGGTGCAGCGCTCACAGAATTGCAGCCGGTGTGGCTGCACCGCGGTGAACATTTCTTTGATGCCACCTCCGATTACAGCTGTGCTGGGGCACCGCTGTTCGGACCGGATGGTGCCTGCATGGGCATGCTGGACCTCACCGGCATCGAGGTGGCCGAGCGCACCGAGCTCAAGCACCTGGTCAGCCAGTCGGCGCGCAGTATCGAAAACGCCCTGCTGCTCAGCCATCCGCATGCTTTGCTGATCCGGCTCAACTGGCCGGGCCGTGCGCTGGGCGAGGACGCTGACGGACTGCTGTGTGTGGACGCCGACGGCCTGGTGACTGGCGCGAACCGTACGGCGCGCGAGCTCCTGCCACCGCTGGAAAATGCCCGCACCAGACCCGTGCACTGCAGCGACCTGTTTGCCCTGCCCTTCGAAATGCTCTTTGATGCGGCGCAGCGCAGCCACACGGTGGCCGGTGTGCTGGAGGTGTCGCTCTGGACCGGCCTGCGCCTGCAGGCCATGCCGCTGCTGCACGGCCGCCACGGCCCACCGGTGGCGGTGCAACTGCCCGCCACGGCCACAATGGCACAGCCATTGAAGGATCTGGAAACCGCGCTGATCCGCAAGGCGGTGGACGATGCCCGCGGCAATGTGCTGCAGGCCGCTCGGACACTGGGCGTGAGCCGTGCCACGGTGTACCGCCGCCTCGGCCCCGCCAAGCGCCGTCCGGACTGACGCGCAGGCGGCACAGGCTTGTCAGTGCTGGTGCGCAGCGGGTGCGGCAATGCCGACCGGCACCTTCAACACCATGGTGCTCTCGGCGCCCTGGGCATCCTTGAAGCGCAAGGTCATGGGCACCGTGGTGTTCAGGGCCAAAGGCGCCTTCAGATCCATCAGCATCAGGTGGTAACCACCGGGTGTGAGTTCCACCGTTTTGCCGGCAGGCAGCTCCAGCGCAGGCACAGCGCGCATGGTCATGACATCGCCGTCCATTTTCATCTCATGCACCTCGGCGATGCCGGCCGCCGGGGTCGACACGCCCACCAGACGGGTGGCGGACTTCGCAGTCAGTCGCATGAAGCCACCGGTTCCTTTTTGTCCGGGCACGGTAGCGCGCACCCAGGCCTGGCTGACTTCCACCTTTTGCTCCACCTTGTGCGCTGGCGTTTGAGCCTGCAATGCGCCACAGGCGATAGCCAGGCCGAAGGCCACAGCGCTTGATGTTGTCTTGATGTTCTTGATGTTCTTGATGCTCATGATGTGATCCTGAAAAAGTTTCAAATACCAGGCGATTCCGTTCTTACGGGACGCAAATCCATTCCCACGGTCAATGTGCATGACCGCCATGAGCTGCCGGTGCGTGAGCTGCCGGCACCAGCGGCCCGGCGGCCGCAGGCGACACCGGGGAGGTGACTTCCAGCAGGGCAGCAGGCAGTTTCAGTGCGGCGCCAGCTTCACCTGTCGATGGAATTTCATGCCATGCCGCGCTGCCTTGCGCACAGGTTTGCAGCACCTTGAACCACAGGGGGCCAGCCGATTCAGGCAGGGTACCGCGCCACGCAAAGTCGTCCACCTGATGGTCGGGCAGTGCCGCCTCCGGGCTGGTCGCCGTCCAGCGGATGGCGGTGACATCCTCCGTCACCCGCCGGCCATGCTGCTGGTAGGGCACGGCCAATGGGGTTCTCTCGACGGAGAGCGTCCACCCGGCCTTGGGGTAGGGCTTGGCACCCCGAAAGCCCGGCGGAATCTGCACCGAAACGCCGGTGGTCGGCGAACCATTGCAGCCGTGGCTGATCACCAGTGCCGCCTTGTAGGTGCTACCGGCAGGGGCGCTCCGGGGTTCCAGCGCCACATGGGAAAAAGACGGACTGCCCAGCAGTGACAGCATCGCGGCCGTCGCCACCGGGGCCACGGCGGACAGCGAAAAAAATTGTTTCATGTATCTGTTCTCGAAAGGAATGGCAAATGTGCGCCGTCCAGGCGGTCGGCGCATCGGAGCCTCCAGAGAGGAGGCCATCCACTTCAGAGCACAGGTGGGGCGCGGCTGAAAGGCAGGCCGGCGACTGCCGCGCCGAAGTGGGCCGGGCGACAGGCTGTTGCCACCCACACGCCAGACCAGGGCGACGCGGCGGCCACCGCAGGAGCGGGCGGCAAGGCCATGCCGGTCCACGCACACCATTCGCAGTGCGAACCTGCTGGCGACGCACCACCATTGCCTGAATCCGGGACGCCAGACGTGATGGGAGTCGCCGTGCACAATCCGCCGAGCTTGCCCGTCTGTACTTCCTGGGCCAGCATGGACACTGGCGACAGCAAAGCCACAAGCACAGCCAGGCCCCCAAGGGCAAGCGCCCACCACGCCGCTGCAGAGCGAGGTTGAAAGGGGGCATTGCAAGCGCGACGCATCTCTCCATTATAGAAAGCAGCAGCCGAGGCCCAAACTGCCAGCTAGACGCCAATTAGACGTTAGTGCAGGGCTTGTCACCCGCCTGGCCTGGCATTGGGGAAAAACAACTGCTCACCGTTGATCTTGTAGCCCGCTATCACCGTCTGCCCCGTGGGCGACACCACCCAGTCCACAAATTTCTGGGCCAGATCAGCCTTAGTCTGCGGGTGTTTTGCGGGGTTCACCACCATGACACCGTACTGGTTGAACAGCCGCGTGTCACCCTCCACCAGCACCGCCAGATCGGCGCGGTTCTTGAACGACAGCCAAGTGCCTCGGTCGGCCAGCACATAGCCGCCGGTGCTGGCCGCGATGTTCAGCGCCGGGCCCATGCCGCAGCCGCAGGCCTTGTAGTTGGCGAAAGACGGCGCTTCCACACCAGCGGTCTTCCAGTAGCGCAGCTCGGCAGCATGGGTGCCGCTCTTGTCCCCGCGCGAGACAAAATTGGCGTTGGATGCATTGAGCTTTTTCAACGCTTCTGCGATGTCCCTGCCTTTGACCCTGACCGGGTCTGCGGCGGGGCCGATCAGTACGAAGTCGTTGTACATCACCGGGTAGCGCTTGACGGCAAAGCCGTCGGCCACGATTTTTTCCTCCGCCACCTGATCGTGCACGAAGAGGACATCCGCATCGCCACGGCGCCCCATGTCCAGGGCCTGCCCCGTGCCGACGGCCACCACCTTGACGTCCACGCCGGTCGCTTTTTTGAATTCCGGCAACAGATAGGGAAACAGCCCCGACTGCTCGGTGGAGGTGGTGGATGCCATCACGATGGACGGCGCCTGCGCCATGGCGACCTGGGCAGCCAACGCAAAAACCACCACACCCGCGGAACGGCATGCCCTTGCGGCACTGTTCAGCACGGAAACTCGGACCCATTCACTCATGCCAGCTCTCCTTTTAAAAATGCCTCCGCTGCGGCCGGCAGCGGTCCATTGAAAAATGCATCGACGGGAAGGTCGGCCACGATCTCGCCGCCTTCCAGATAAATCACACGGGTGGCCAGTCGCTTGACCTGGCCGAGGTTGTGACTGCTGAAGACCAGTGTCATGCCGGCATCGGCGAACTCGGTCATCAGGTGCTCCACCTCGCGCTTGGCACCTGGATCCAGGCTGGCAGTGGGCTCATCCAGCAGCAGTACGCGGGGCGCCAGCGCCCAGGCCCGCGCCAGGGCGACACGCTGCTGCTGTCCGCCCGAAAGCGCGCGGGCATTGCGCCCGGCCAGTGCCGCCAGGCCGACGCGCTCCAGCGCCTGCAAGGCGCGTTCACGCGCCTTGCGCCAGCGCGTGCCATGCAGCCAGAGCCCCAGCGCCACGTTGTTCTGTACGCTGGTGCGCAGCATGTGGGGGCGCTGGAACAGCATGGCCTGCTGGCCTGCGGCGCCAGACAGCACGATGCCGCCTGCGGTGGCCAGCAGTCCGTGCAGCGTTCGCAGCAGCGTACTCTTGCCGCTGCCGTTGGCCCCCACCAGCGCCACACGTTCGCCCGCCGCAATGCTGAGGCTGCAATTGCGCAGGGCACAGGTGTGGCCCAGCTGCACGCGCACGCTTTCCAGCCGGAACAGCGACGTCACAGCCAGGCCCCGCCACGCGCCGTGACGGCCGACAGTGCAACTGCCGGATCGTCACGCTGCTCCCGCCAGCGCCTCAGCACGGCAATCAGGATGTTCAGCAGCAGCACGATGCACAGCAGCACGATGCCGAGCGCCAGCGCGAGCGGCAAATCGCCCTTGGTGGTTTCCAGTGCGATGGCCGTGGTCATCACCCGGGTGAAGCCGTCGATGTTGCCGCCCACCACCATCACCGCACCCACCTCCGAGATGGCGCGCCCGAAGGCAGCGATCAGCACCGTGAGCAACGCAAAGCGCTCGTCCCACAGCAGCAGCAAGCTGCGGATAAAACCTGCAGCACCCAGCGAGGTGAACTGCTCGCCGTGGCTGCGGTCGGCGTCTTCTATCGACTGCCGCACCAGTGCCGTGACCACCGGCAACACCAGGACGGCCTGGGCCAGCACCATGGCCTTGAAGGAAAAAAGCCAACCCAGAAAACCCAGCGGCCCGCCGCGCGACAGCAGCAGGTAGACCACCAGCCCCACCACCACCGACGGCAAGGCCAGCGCCGTGTTGAGAAGCGCCAGCACCACACCCCGACCGCGAAAGCGGGCCACGCCCAGCCAGGCCCCGAACACCAGCCCCAGGCTGCAGGCGATCACGCAGGCGCAGCCGCTGACGGCCAGCGACCGGACTGCGATGGCGCCCAGCACCGGGTCGAGGGACATGATCAGCGCAAGCGCTGTCGAGAGGCTGTCGGAAAAGGTGTTCAAGGGGTGTTCAAGGGGTGTTCAAGGCTGAAGCGGCAATGACCGGCAAGGCAGGAGCGCCCTGCCAGGACGAAAGGCCCTGCTGCGGACTGCGGGAACTCTAGCGTAGGGCGATAGCCTTCACCCGTCATCGGGATTGATCGCTATGAATTGATTTGCATAGGAATCGATGCGCAGGCAACGAAGACGCGGCGCGTGACGACACCTTGCATCAAGCGCCTTGGCATCACCAGAGATCGAGCCCACACAACACGGATAATCCAGCCATCAGACAGGCCACCATGCACAAAGTTGAACTCTCCTACTTGCTGTCGCCCACGCGCAGCAAGGACACGCTGATCCGCAACCCCTTGATGGACATGCTGCACGCGGTGCGCGCGCACGGCTCCATTTCCAAAGCGTCCAAAGCGCTTGATCTGTCTTACCGCCATGTGTGGGGGGCGCTGAAGGATTGGGAGCAAACCCTCGGGCGCACACTCATCGTCTGGGACAAGGGGCAGCGCGCCCGCCTCACGGAGTTTGGCGAGAAACTGCTCTGGGCGGAACGCCAGGCGCAGGCCCGGCTGGCACCGCAAATCGAATCGCTACGTGGTGACATCGAACGCGCTTTTTCCACCGCCTTCGATGACGACACCCATGTGCTCACGCTTTATGCGAGCCACGACGCCGCCCTGTCGGCGTTGCGCGAACAAGCCGTTGCGCATGGGCTGCATCTGGACATCCGCTTCATGGGCAGCGTGGACGCCATCGCGGCCCTCAACGCGGGCCGCTGCACGATGGCCGGCTTTCACACGCTCGACCACCCCAGCAGCAAATCCATCTCGGCCCAGATCTACCGCAGCCTGCTCAAGCCAGGCCTGCACAAGCTGATCGGTTTTGCGCACCGCACGCAGGGCCTGATGGTGGCCAAAGGCAATCCCCAGCGGCTGACGGGTCTGGCGGACCTCACCCGCCCTGGTGTGCGCTATGTGAACCGGGCTGAAGGCACCGGCACCCGGGTGTTGCTGGACGAGTTGCTGGCCGATGCCGGCCTCAAGTCCTCAGGCATTGCCGGCTACGACAGCCAGGAGCCATCGCATGCGGCCGTTGCGCAGGCAATTGCCAGCGGCGCAGCCGATGTGGGGCTGGGCATTGAATCCGCTGCCCGCGAAAAAGGCCTCGGGTTTGTGCCGCTGACGCAGGAGCGCTACCACCTCGTGTGCCTGAAATCGGAATTGCCGACCCCTGCGGTGCAGGCCCTGCTGCGCGAACTGCTCAGCCCCGCGTGGCAGCTCACACTTGATCAGTTGGCGGGCTACAGCGGTGCGTCAGCGCAACCGGGCAAGGTGCTGTCCATGCGCGCCACCCTGCCCTGGTGGAACTACCGCAAGAGCAAGCACGCTTGACACCGTTTTCGCGGGATGGCTTCTACAAGGCGCAGGACCGGAAGCCGCAGAAGACATCGTCGCGATGCGGCAGGTAGAAGTTGCGGTAGCGCGGGCTCTTCATGCGCGCCCGCGTGGCGAATGATGCACCCCTGAGCACCTTGTGGGTGTTGAACCAGGGCTGCGAGTAGTTCTGATACGGGTCGGCGCGGAAGCCCGGATACGGCCGGAAGGTGGTGCCCATCCACTCCCACACATCGCCCCAGAAAAACCCGCGGCGTGCCGCCGTGTGGGCCGCCAGTTCCCACTCCACTTCGGCAGGCAGGCGCCGCCCGGCCCAGCGGCACCAGGCGTCGGCCTCCCACCAGCTCATGTGCATCGCGGGCTGGTGGCCCAGCATGCGCGTGGCCTGCCCGAACCGGGTCTGCATGACCGCGCCGCTGGCCACACCGATCTGCTCGACATAGCGCGGACCGCGCCGCCCCTCGCTGCGGGCCAGCGCCTGCAGCCACTGCCAGCCTTCGGGCTGCCACAGCTCCTCACGGTCATAGCCGCCGTCGTCCACAAACTCCACGTACTGGGCCCAGCTCACAGGCTGAGCGTCGATCTCGAACTCGGGCACGCTGATGGCATGCACCGGTTGTTCATTGTCAAAGGCAAAGCCACCCTCCTCCTCCTTGCCGGCTCCAATGGCATCACCTGCCGAGGGACTGCCCATGCGCCACACCGTCGCCGGGATCAGCAAGGGCTCACGCAGCGTCATGGGTGCCGGCGTCAAAGCCGTGCGCAGCGGTTTGTCGAGTGCCAGACCCAGCGTCTGGGCCATGTAGGCGAAGGCTTCGCCATGCATGTCCTCGTGAAACAGCGCCAGGCGGAAAAAATACAGCGCATCGTCGCTGCCTGGGCCATCGCCCGTCTTGTCGAGCAGGTCCAGCGTGCTTTCCAGCGTGTCGAGCAGATAGCTGCGGCAGTGGCCGACATCAGGCAGGTCCAGCGACCAGCGGCTGTCGTGCGGGACTTCGTCGGAGTTCCACCACCGGTCTGCATGGACCTCGATCGAGGCCAGCCGCGCATGGGCAGGTTCGCAGCGGCGCCCGAGGGCGCGCTGCATGTTGCGGGCAATCCACCACTCCTGAAACCAGCCGATATGGCCCAGCTCCCACAGCGGCGGGTTGATGGTGGCCCACTGCGGGACTTCAAAATTCACGCCTTCCAGTGCCTGCTGGTACTGGCCGAGCAGGTGCAGCGTATGATTTCGCGAATCCATCAGCGCAAGCGACAGCACATCGCGGCCCGCCTGGCGAATCAGGGGCGAATCAATCAGTTCGGGGTGGCCATCAGCGGCCGAACCCGGCAAGCGGCGAGACGAATCGGGCATGAAATCTGAAGCCACAACGGCAGTCCTGGTAAGCCCGGCGATGGCCGAATCCAACAATGGCAACTGGCACACGGCGCAGCGCTGGGCACGTTTCCTGTCTGGTCATTGTGACATCGCCTTGCTGCCGAAATGGCCGCCCCCCGAAGGGCCACCCGGTCGTTCGGCCGCCCCGCCCATGGCCATGGTGGCGCTGCACGCACGGCGCTCTGCCGACTCGATCCAGGCATGGGCACAGGCCTTTCCCTGCAAGCCCTTGATCGTGGTGCTGACCGGAACCGACCTCTACCGCGACATCCGCACCGACGCCGCGGCGCAGCAGTCCCTCGCACTGGCCTCTCATCTGGTGGTGCTTCAGGACGACGGCGTCGCGGTGCTGCCTGCGCAATGGCGTGCCAAGACACGGGTGATTTACCAGTCAGCGCCGGCCTTGACACCTGAAACCAGACCCCGCCGCATGTTCCGTGTGCTCAACGTCGGCCATCTGCGCGACGAGAAAGACCCGCTGACCTTCATGCGCGCTGCGGCCCGGAACACCGGACACACCATCGGCTGGGAACAGGTGGGGCGCGCACTGCAGCCGCCGCTGGCGGCCGCAGCGCGTGCCACCGAGGCCACAAGCCCGGCCTACCGGTGGCTGGGTGAACTGCCGCGCACGGCAACTCGTCAGCGCATGAAGCGTGCCCATCTGCTGGTGAATTCCTCGCTGATGGAAGGCGGCGCACAAGTGATTCTGGAAGCCATCCAGTGCGGCACGCCCGTGCTGGCCACGCACGTGGGGGGCAATGTCGGCATGCTGGGGCCGGACTATGCCGGCTACTTCCCGGTCGGCGACGACGCCGGCCTCGCCGCACTGGTGCAGCGCTGCGCCACGGAGCCGGCATTTTTATCGCTGCTGCAACGCCAATGCCAGCAGCGTGCACACCTGTTTGCGCCGGCGCTGGAAAAGCAGCTTGTCATAAACTTGCTGCAATCCGCGATTGCCGCCTCCCCCTGAAAGCCTCCTCATGACCGCCTCCACCGCCACTCCGCAACACGTGCCAGCATCGCTTGCCGTCCCCCGGCTCACCAGCCTGTCGCACGGCGGCGGCTGCGGCTGCAAGATTGCGCCTGGCGTGCTGAGCGAAATCCTCAAGAACTCCAGCAACCTGCCGATTCCGCCGCAGTTGCTGGTGGGCATTGAAACGGCCGATGACGCCGCGGTGTACCAGCTCAATGACGAGCAGGCGCTGATTGCCACCACCGACTTCTTCATGCCCATCGTCGACGACCCGTACGACTTCGGGCGCATTGCCGCCACCAATGCCATCAGCGACGTGTATGCCATGGGCGGCACACCCATCATGGCACTGGGGCTGGTGGGCATGCCCATCAACGTGCTGCCACTGGAGACGATTGGCGCCATCCTGCGCGGCGGCCAGGACGTCTGCCGCGATGCCGGCATTCCGATTGCCGGGGGGCATACCATCGACTCGGTCGAACCCATTTATGGCCTGGTGGTGCTGGGCTTGGTGCACCCGTCGCGCGTGAAGAAAAACTCCGGTGCGAAAGTGGGCGATGTGCTGGTGCTGGGCAAGCCGCTGGGTGTCGGCATTCTGTCGGCCGCGCTCAAGAAAGAGCAGCTCGACGCCGAAGGCTATGCGCAGATGATCGCCACCACCACCCAGTTGAACAAGCCGGGGATCGAACTGGCGCGGCTGGACGCCGTGCACGCCCTGACCGATGTCACAGGCTTTGGTCTGGCGGGCCACGGGCTGGAACTGGCACGGGGCGCCAAACTTCGCATGCAGGTTCAAATGGACCAGATCCCGCTGTTGCCTGGCGTGCTGGACCTGGCGGCCCAAGGTATCGTGACGGGTGCCTCCGGGCGCAACTGGGACAGCTATGGCGCTGACATCACCTTGCCTGCCGGTCTGAGTGCCGCCCACAAGGCCCTGCTGAGCGACCCACAAACCAGCGGTGGCCTGCTGGTGTCATGCTCGCCTGAGAGCGTGGACGAGGTTTTGGCCTGCTTCCACAGACATGGGTTCGCGCACGCCGCGCGGATCGGCCAGATGCTGGAAGGGCACGGTCTGGAAGTCCTGTAACAGGCGCGCTGGCCATCGGCTCCACATCGTCTTGATATGGCGCAACAAGACACTCTTTTCGTGCACTGACCCTGTGCAAAGCCCCATCCATCAACGGTTCTTACGGGATAACACCGTCACAAAGCTGTCAGCTTGGCTTTTATAGTTCTCCCTAGAATCCGCACACACAAACGTTCATCCGGAATGGCGCCTTGGAGCGCCCTCCGGATGAATTTTTATGCGTCAGTTTATTTATCACGGAGGCAACAATGCACGCATTATTGAAGTTCTCAAATGCGGTGGACTGGCTGAACACCCGGATCGGCAAATACGCGATCTGGCTGATCCTGGCCTCCACTGTCATCAGCGGGGTCAACGCAGCGGTCAGAAAGGTGTTTGGCACCAGCTCCAACGCCTACCTGGAAGTGCAGTGGTACCTGTTTGCCGCATCCTTCCTGATTGCCTCCGGCTACACCCTGCTCAACAACGAGCACGTGCGCATCGACGTGGTGTCCAGCCGCTTGAGCAAACGTGGGCAGATCTGGGTCGATGTGATCGGTTTCACCTGCTTCCTGACCCCGGTCTGCGCAGCCATGTTGTGGTTTGGCGTTCCCTTCTTCTACCGCGGCTTTGTTTCAGGTGAAATGTCGGGCAATGCCGGTGGCCTGATCCGCTGGCCGGTGTACGCGATGATCCCGCTGGGCTTCACGCTGCTGCTGCTGCAGGGCTGGTCAGAACTGATCAAGCGCATTGCCTTCCTCCAGGGACTGATCGAGGACCCCACGGCCAAGAAGATCGAAAAAACGGCTGAAGAAGAGCTGGCCGAGGCGATCTTGCGTCTCGCAGAGTCCAAAAACAAAGCCGCCTGAGGGAGAAGCAGTCATGGAATTCTTTACACAAAATATGGCCCCGATCATGTTCGCGGGGCTCATCGTTTTTCTGCTGATGGGCTTTCCAGTGGCGTTCAGCCTCGGTGCCTGCGGCCTGTTTTTCGGCTTTGTCGGTGTCGAGCTCGGCGTGCTGCCCGAGGCCCTGCTGCAGGCCTTGCCGCTGCGGCTATTCGGCATCATGCAGAACGATACCTTGCTGGCCATCCCGTTCTTTACCCTGATGGGGCTGATTCTCGAGCGAAGCGGTATGGCCGAAGACCTGCTAGAAACCATCGGCCAGCTGTTCGGCCCGGTGCGCGGCGGCCTCGCCTTCGCCGTGATTTTTGTCGGCGCGCTGCTGGCAGCCACCACCGGCGTCGTGGCCGCGTCGGTGATTTCCATGGGCCTGATCTCCCTGCCCATCATGCTGCGCTACGGCTATGACCGGCGCATTGCCTCCGGCGTGATTGCCGCCTCCGGTACGCTGGCGCAGATCATCCCCCCCTCGCTGGTGCTCATCATCCTGGCCGACCAGCTGGGCCGCAGCGTCGGCGACATGTACAAGGGCGCGTTCATCCCGGGCTTCATGCTCACCGCGATGTACACCGGATTTGTGATCCTGCTGGCCATCTTCAAGCCCAAATGGGTGCCAGCCTTGCCGATCGAGGCGCGCACCATCCGCGAGGACAGTGGCAAGAGTGGCCTGTTATCGCTGCTGGTGCTGACCATCATCTCGACCGGCGTGGCTTTCTACTTCGGTGAGCACTACGCCGACGTGTACAGCTGGTTCAAGGGCGAGAAGATCGCCAGCGTCGCCAAGGATGAAACCATCGTGGTGTCGATGTGCGCCGGCGTGTTGCTGGCCTTCGTGATTGCCTTGATCAACAAGGTCACCCGCATGGGTCTGCTCTCGCGCATGGCCGAGCGTGTGACCTTCGTGCTGATTCCCCCACTGCTGCTGATCTTCCTGGTGCTGGGCACCATCTTCTTGGGCATCGCCACCCCCACCGAGGGCGGCGCGATGGGTGCTCTGGGTGCACTGATCATGGCCATGGCCCGCGGCCGGCTCAGCATGTCACTGCTCAAGCAGGCGCTGAACACCACCACCAAGCTGTCGTGCTTCGTGGTGTTCATCTTGGTGGGCTCCACCATCTTCAGCCTGGTGTTCCAGGGCGTCGATGGTCAGAAATGGGTGGAGCACCTGCTCACCGGCTTGCCCGGCGGGCAGACCGGCTTCCTGATCGTGGTGAACATCCTGATCTTTTTCCTGGCCTTCTTCCTGGACTTTTTCGAGTTGTCCTTCATCGTGGTGCCTTTGCTGGCCCCGGTCGCGGACAAGCTGGGTGTTGACCTGATCTGGTTCGGCGTGCTGCTGGGCGTGAACATGCAGACCTCGTTCATGCACCCGCCATTCGGCTTTGCGCTGTTCTACCTGCGCAGCGTGGCACCGAACAAGGAATACGCAGACCGCGTCACTGGCAAGACCATCCAGCCGGTGACCACCATGCAGATTTACTGGGGTGCGGTGCCCTTCGTGATCATCCAGATCATCATGGTTGCCTTGATCATTTTCTTCCCGGGCATCGTCTCCAGCGGACTCGACAAGGAAGAAAAAGTCGATTTGAACAAGGTGCAGATGCAGATGGAAGCCGACATCCAGAGCGCAGAGCCACCCGCAGCACCGGTGCCTGAGGCGGGCGCTTCTGCACCCGCCCTGGACGCAACAGCGCCTGCGCCCGCAGCGGAAGACGACCCGATGAAAGCGATGCAGGACTCCATGAACAAGGACGCGAAGAAGTAAGCCGCAAAGCGGGTGCTGCATCACGGCGACCGCTTTCGGCGCACGGGTTTGGCGACCCACCTGCGCCTGGCTTGTCGGCCGGCAAGCCAAGGTCGCGAAAAGCGGCCACAAAAAAGCCCCGCGATGCGGGGCTTTTTTGTGCCTCCCAGCTTTTCAGCCTCGAGGTCTTGTTCGCACGAACGACGCTCCGGGGAGAGCACCGTCCGGGCAGCTCACGTCACAGCTTCTGGGCCTGCATGAAGCTGTCGAAGCGGGCTTCGGTAAAGCGGAACCAGAGGTTCTGGTCTTTGCGGAACGAGGCGTAGTCCTCGTACACCTTCTTCCAGCCCGGGTTCTTGGCGCTGATGTCCGAGTAGAGCGCCATGGCTTCCTTGAAAGCCACGTTCAGCACGTCTGCCGGGAACGGCAACACCTTGGTGCCGGCGCCCACCAGCTGCTTGAGGGCTGTGGGGTTCTTCGCGTCGTACTTGGCCTGCATTTCAGTGTGGGCAAAGGCAGCTGCGCACTCGACAATCGCCTTGTTCTCGGCCGACAGAGCCTCGTAGGCCTTGTTGTTGATAAAGAAGTCCAGCTGCGGACCACCTTCCCACCAGCCAGGGTAGTGGTAGAACGGCGCGACCTTGTTGAAGCCGAGCTTCTGGTCGTCGTACGGACCGACCCACTCAGCGGCGTCAATCGTACCCTTTTCCAGCGCCTGGTAAATCTCACCGCCGGGAATGTTCTGCGGCACGCCACCCATGCGCTCGATCACCTTACCCGCGAAGCCACCGACGCGGAACTTCAACCCCTTGATGTCGGCCGCCGACTTGATCTGCTTGCGATACCAACCACCCATCTGGCAACCCGTGTTACCGCCAGGAAAGTTGACGATGTTGTACTTGGCGTAAAACTCGCGCATCAGCTTGAGGCCATTGCCTTCGTACATCCATGCCGTCATCTGGCGGCTGTTGAGGCCAAAGGGAATGGCACAGCCGAGGGCGAAGACCTCGTCCTTGCCGAAGAAATAGTAAGGCGCCGTATGGGCCACCTCCACGGTGCCCTGCTGCACGCCATCGACCACGCCGAAAGCAGGCATCAACTCACCGGCCGCATGCGTGGTGATGGTGAACTTGCCACCACTCATCTCGGTGACTTTCTTGGCGAAGGTATCAGCCGCACCAAAGATGGTATCGAGCGACTTCGGAAAGCTGGAGGCCAGGCGCCAGCGAATGGCAGCCTGCGCATGCACTGCGGGCGCAATGCCTGCAGCCAGCACACCGGCGATACCCGTGTTTTTGATGAGCGAACGACGATCCATGGAGAGACTCCCTCAGGGTTGATGAACCCCGAAGTCTAGGAGTCAGCGCTCTCCCTGCCGTTAGGGACTTACCCGCAACGCGTCATAAAAAAGGCCCGCCACGTTACCGTGGCGGGCCGCATCAAAAAAACAATCGACTGGATCAGAGCTTCTTGGTCTGCATGTAGGTGTCGAAGCGCGACTCGGCAAAGCGGAACCACAGGATCTGATCACGCTGGAAGGCGCGGTAGTCGCTGTAGATCTTCTTCCACATCGGGTTCTTGGCCTCCAGTTCGCCGTACAAATCCATGGCGGCATTGAACGATGCGTCCAGCACCGTAGAGGGGAAAGGCAGCACCTTGGTTTTGGCGCCCACCAATTGCTTCAGCGCGTTCGGATTGCGGGCGTCGTACTTGGCCTGCATGTCCACGTGCGCCTGGGCAGAAGCCGCTTCAATGATGGCCTTGTTTTCAGGCGACAGGCTTTCCAGCGCCTTGTTGTTGATGAAGAAGTCCACTTCCGGGCCCCCCTCCCACCAGCCGGGGTAGTAGTAGAACGGCGCAACCTTGTTGAAGCCGAGCTTCTGGTCGTCGTACGGACCCACCCACTCGGCGGCATCGATGGTGCCCTTTTCCAGCGCCTGGTAAATCTCGCCGCCGGGAATGTTCTGCGGAACGCCACCCATGCGTTCAATCACCTTGCCAGCGAAGCCGCCAATGCGGAACTTCAGCCCCTTGATGTCAGCCGGAGACTTGATTTCCTTGCGGAACCAGCCACCCATCTGGGCACCGGTGTTGCCGCCGGCATAGCTCACGATGTTGTACTGAGCATAGAGCTCGTTCATCAGCTTGCGGCCGTTGCCCTCGTACATCCAGGCGGACATCTGGCGCGAGTTCATGCCAAACGGAATGGCCGCGCCAATGGCGAAGGCTTCATTCTTGCCGAAGAAGTAGTAAGGCACGGTGTGGGCCATCTCGACCGTGCCCTGTTGCACGCCATCGACCACGCCGAATGCAGGCATCAGTTCGCCAGCAGCATGCACGGAGATTTCGAACTTGCCGCCGGACATGGCCTTGACGGCCTTGGAGAACACCTCGGCACCGCCGTAGATGGTGTCGAGCGATTTGGGGAAACTGGACGCGAGGCGCCAGCGGATGGCGGCCTGGGCGTGAACGGCGGGCGCTACGCCGGCGGCGAGCACACCGGCAATCCCGGCGTTTTTGATGAGTGAGCGACGATCCATGGTTAATTCCTCCTTGGGGTTGATGAAAACGGATAAACGGGTTTCACAGACAGACGCTGGCGAGCAGGCGGAAGAAAGAATCTGCCTCTGGTCGATGGTGACGTGACTTCGCGGCGTGACAGGTCAGAGTTTCTGCCCCTGCATGAAGCGGTCAAAGGTCGCTTCGGTAAAACGGAACCACAGGTTCTGATCACCGCGGAATTTGGCGTAGTCGGCATAGACCTTGCGCCAGTTTTCGTTCCTGGCCGACAGCTCGTCATAGAGCGCCATCGACTCCTTGAACGCCCCGTGCATGACATCGGCCGGGAACGGCCTGAGCTTGGCGCCTGCCCCCACCAGCTGTTTGAGCGCTGTCGGGTTCCTGGCGTCGTACTTGGCCTGCATGCCCACATGCACTGTGGCGCTGGCGGCTTCCACAATCAGTTTGTACTCGGGTGAGAGTGCGTCGAAGGCCTTCTGGTTGATGTAGAGGTCCAGTTGCAGGCCACCCTCCCACCAGCCTGGGTAGTAATAATTCGGCGCCACCTTGTTGAAGCCCAGCTTCTGGTCGTCATAGGGCCCGATCCATTCGGCGGCATCGATGGTGCCCTTTTCAAGGGCCTGGTAAATCTCGCCGCCTGGAATGTTCTGCGGCACGCCGCCGAGGCGCTCGATCACCTTGCCGGCAAAACCGCCCACGCGGAACTTCAGTCCCTTGATGTCGGCCAGCGATTTGATTTCCTTGCGGAACCAGCCGCCCATCTGCGCACCCGTGTTGCCGCACGGAAAACTGGTCATGTTGTAGCGCGCATAGAACTCGCGCATCAGCTTCAGGCCGTTGCCTTCAAAGGTCCAGGCACTCATCTGGCGGCTGTTGAGTCCGAACGGAATGGCACCGCCAATGGCGAAGGTTTCGTCCTTGCCGAAAAAATAATAGGGTGCGGTGTGCGCGGCCTCCACGGTACCCTGCTGCACGCCATCGACCACAGCGAAGGCGGGCATCAGTTCGCCAGCGGAATGAACGGAAATGTCAAACTTGCCGCCCGACATGCCCTTCACCAGCCGGGCGAAGGTCTCAGCACCGCCATAGATGGTGTCCAGTGATTTGGGGAAACTCGACGCCAGGCGCCAACGTATGGCCGTCTGCGCGTGCACGGCAGGCGCGGCACCAGCAGCCAGGACACCGGCCAGACCTGCGTGCGAGAGAATCGAGCGGCGGCGCATTCGTAAGAGAGCGATGGAGGTCGTCGGTTGGCGTGGCGTGGAACTTTGGCGAGTCAAGCCCAGGCGCAAGTCTGATGACTTGGCGCAAGGCCTTCGCATTGTAAAAATGGGTGCAGGCCGTGCTCGTCGGGTTTACCCTTGAAGACCTGACGACAAGCTGTCGCTGCCAGCAGGCGCCTTGCGCGCACGCAAGCCCAGGGACCGGCGCGGCCAATGCATCCCAAGCCGCTGGAAATTCAGGCGACGGATTTCAGCGATGCCCTGGGTGGTTTGCCAAGGGGCAGCAGCGCGGCAAAACGCGAAGCCACCGCCGCTTCAATGCCCGCCGCGTCCAGGCCCTGCATGGACAACAGCTTGGCCGGATCACCGTGTTCGGTGAACTCATCCCGCAGCCCCAGTTGCAGCAGGGGAAGGGTCAACCCAGCCGCTTGCAGGGCTTCACCCACAGCGCTGCCCGCCCCGCCCATGATCGCGCCCTCTTCCACGGTGACCAGCGCTGCATGGCTGGCCGCAACCTTGAGCAGCAGCGCGGTGTCCAGCGGTTTAGCCCACCGCATGTTGACCACCGTCGCATCGAGTTTTTCGGCAGCTTCCAGTGCCGGATAGAGCAGCGTGCCAAAGGCGAGGATGGCAACACCCGTGCCTTCGCGGCGCACTTCACCCTTGCCGAAGGGCAGTGCATTCAAACCCGCCTCGGGCTCGACCCCGGCGCCGGCACCGCGCGGGTAGCGCACCGCCACGGGATGGTTCTGCTCGAAGGCCGACGTCAGCAACTGCCGGCACTCCTTTTCATCGGCCGGGCAGGCCACACTCATGTTGGGAATGCAGCGCAGATAGGGAATGTCGTAAGCGCCCGCATGTGTGGGGCCGTCGGCGCCGACCAGCCCGGCGCGGTCCAGCGCGAACACCACCGGCAGGTTCTGCAGGGCGACGTCGTGGATGAGCTGGTCGTAACCGCGCTGCAGGAAGGTGGAGTAAATGGCGACCACGGGCTTGAGGCCCTCGCAGGCCATGCCCGCTGCAAACGTGACGGCATGCTGCTCGGCGATGCCAACGTCGTGGTAACGCTCGGGAAAGCGCTGGTGAAATTCGACCATGCCGGAGCCCTCACGCATGGCGGGCGTGATGCCGACCAGGCGCTTGTCCTGCTCGGCCATGTCGCAGAGCCAGCGTCCGAAGACCTGGGTGAAGGTCTGCCTGGCGGGTGTCGCCGCTTTCTGCAGACCCATGGCCGGGTCGAACTTGCCCGGGCCATGGTAGGCGATCGGGTCGGCCTCGGCGAGCTTGTAGCCCTGTCCTTTTTTGGTCACCACATGCAGGAACTGCGGCCCCTTGAGATGGCGCAGGTTTTCCAGTGTGGGAATGAGCGACTCGAGGTCGTGCCCGTCGATCGGACCGATGTAGTTGAAACCGAAATTCTCGAACAGCGTGGCCGGCACGACCATGCCCTTGGCGTGGGTTTCCAGACGGCGGGCCAGTTCGAACAGCGGCGGCGCCACGCGCAGCACCTGCTTGCCGACGTTCTTGGCAGACGCGTAAAAGCGTCCGCTCATCAGTTGGGCCAGGTAGCGGTTGAGCGCACCCACCGGCGGGCTGATGCTCATGTCGTTGTCGTTCAACACCACCAGCAGCTTGCACTCATCGTGCACGCCAGCGTTGTTGAGCGCCTCAAAAGCCATGCCGGCGCTCATCGCGCCATCCCCAATGATGGCCACGGCATGCCGGTCTTCGCCTTTTTGCTGCGCCGCCAGCGCCATGCCCAGCGCTGCCGAGATGGAGGTAGACGAATGCGCGGTACCGAAGGTGTCGTAAGGGCTCTCGTCGCGGCGCGGAAAACCCGCCAGGCCACCCAACTGGCGCAGGCTGCCCATGCGCTCACGCCGGCCGGTCAATATTTTGTGGGGGTAGGTCTGGTGGCCCACATCCCACACCAGCCGGTCCTCCGGCGTGTTGAACACGTAATGCAAGGCCACCGTGAGCTCGACGGTGCCCAGGTTGGAACTGAGGTGTCCCCCGGTCTTGGACACGTTGTCCAGCAGGCAGGCGCGCAACTCGTCGGCCACGGTCTTGAGCTGGGCACGCGGCACACGCCGCAGGTCGGCGGGGCTTTGGATGGTTTCGAGCAGCGGATAGGTCATGGAATGAGAAATTGACAGGACTTGATCATCGAATATTCAGCAAAAACCGGGACATGACCAGCGCGTAAGCCCTAGTGTCTCCCGGGTGTCTTCCGGCAGGCTCAATGCCCCCGGTTGACCAGCATGTCGGCCAGCGCCCGCAAGGCGTACGTGTTGTCCAGTCCACTGGCGTCCAGGCTGGCCAGCGCCTGGGCCAGCAACTGCTGGGCATAGCCTCTGGAGGGCTCCAGCCCCATCAGCGACACAAAGGTGGGTTTGTCCTGGGCCGCGTCCTTGCCGGCGGTCTTGCCCAAGGTGGCCGAGTCGGCCACCACATCCAGAATGTCGTCGACCACCTGAAACCCCAGACCAACCGCGGCGCCATACTGGGCCAGCGCCTCCAGGGCTGCGCCGGAAGCCGCGCCGCAGGCTGCGCCCATCAGCACGCTGGCCTTGAGCAGCGCACCGGTCTTGAGGCGGTGCATTTCATGCAATTGCGCGGAGTCCAGCGGCTTGCCCACGCTGGCCAGATCAATCGCCTGGCCGCCAGCCATCCCCTGGCACCCCGCGGCCTGCGCCAGCATGCGGCACAGGCGTGCCTGGGTGGCGACATCGACCGACCCGTCGGCCGGCGTGAGCAACTCAAACGCGAGGGCCTGCAGCGCATCGCCCGCCAGCAGGGCCTGGGCCTCGCCGAACTGCACATGCACGGTGGGCTTGCCGCGGCGCAGCACATCGTTGTCCATGCAGGGCATGTCGTCGTGCACCAGCGAATAGGCGTGAATCAGTTCCACGGCACAGGCTGCGCGCAGGGCAGCCTGCGCATTGCCGCCCACCGCCTCGCAAGCCGCCAAGACCAGCAGGGGCCGCATGCGCTTGCCGCCATCCAGCACGGCGTAACGCATCGCGTCGCCCAGACCGGCCGGTGCCGGGGCCTCGGCCGGGGCTACCCAGCGCGACAGGGCCTGCTCGACCGCGGCCAGTTGCTGCCCGCTCCAGGCGGGGAGAGTGAATCCGGGGAATGTCTCGGGAGCGTTCAATCGGTGGTCCTTGTTCGGGGTCTGTGGTGTATCAAGGGCGGTGGCCGCAGCCCGCGCCATGGAGCGCCTGTTCGGCCACTACTCCTGGGCCCAGGGCTTGAGCTCCGTGCCTTCGAGCACCTTGACCTGGGTTTCCACGGCCTCCAGCTGGTCGCGGCAGAACTTGAGCAGCTGCGCACCCCGCTGGTAGCCACTGAGCAGCCGGTCCAGCGGCAACTGGCCCGACTCGAGGCCGCTGACCAGTTGCTCCAGCTCAGTGAGCGCCGCCTCATAGGTGGCGGGCAGTGGCTGCGCAGCGGCTGCGCCCGCGGAACCTGCGGGTGATACGGAAGAAGAAGTGCTTTTGGCCATGGGCATTGGGTGTTTTGGCCTGATTTTAGGCGCTTGCCAATCCGCTGGCCGTCGGCTCTTGCGGCGGCCATATTCCAGGCCATGGATACCCCGGGGCGATGCGCAACGGATGGGTGGGGGCACAGGGTCTGATGCACGGGCTGCAGACAGACCGCGCGGGTACAATTTGAAGCGGCGGTCCATCCGGACTGTGCCCCCAGCTCAGGACTGCCTGCCCTGCTTTTCCTGCCTGCCCAGTGCGTCTGTGGCGGCATGTCCATTGAAATTACATGCCAGATCTCAGTCTTCGTCTGCTGCAGGCCACCAGCCAGCTCCCCATCTCCAGTTACTTCGATGCAGGCCTGTTCGAGCGGGAGCAGCAAAAGCTCTTTGCCCGCGGGCCGCGTTACCTGGGCCATGAGCTGGCCGTGCCCCAGCTGGGCGACTACTACGCCTTGCCGCACGAAGGCGAAGGCCGTACCCTGGTCAGGAACAGCGGCGGCATCGAGCTGATCTCCAATGTCTGCCGCCACCGCCAGTCCACCATGCTGCAGGGGCGTGGCTCCCTGGGCAGCGGCGCCGGCAGCAACATCGTGTGCCCGCTGCACCGCTGGACCTACAACACCTCGGGCGAACTCATCGGTGCACCGCACTTTGAAATTGATCCCTGCCTGAACCTGAACCGCTACAAGACCACCACCTGGAACGGGCTGGTGTTCGAGGACAATGGCCGCGACATCAAGGCAGAACTTGACGGCATGGCCACCCTGCCCGACCTGGACTTCACCGGCTACCAGCTCGACAAGGTGCATCTGCACACGTGCAACTACAACTGGAAGACCTTCATCGAGGTCTATCTGGAGGACTACCACGTGGGTCCCTTCCACCCCGGTCTCGGCGCATTTGTGACCACCGACGACCTGCGCTGGCAGCTCACGCCGAACTACTCGGTGCAGACGGTGGGCGTGTCCGACAAGCTGGGCAAGCCGGGTACAGACACTTACAAAAAATGGCACGACGTGGTGCTGCAGTACCGCAAGGGCGAGCCGCCCAAGTACGGTGCGATCTGGCTCACCTACTACCCGCATGTGATGGTCGAGTGGTACCCGCATGTGCTGGTGGTCAGCACGCTGCACCCGCAGGGCCCGGACAAGACCCTGAATGTGGTGGAATTTTTCTACCCTGAGGAAATCTGCGCCTTCGAACGCGAGTTCATCGAGGCCCAGCAGGCCGCCTACATGGAAACCTGCGTGGAGGACGACGAGATCGCCCTGCGCATGGACGCCGGCCGCAAGGCCCTGATGCTGCGCGGCGACAACGAGTTCGGCCCCTACCAGAGCCCGATGGAAGACGGCATGCAGCATTTCCACGAGTGGTACCGCCGCGAGATGGGCGCGAGCAAGACCACGCAGATGATCTGAAGCGGTGCGGATCTCCTTGCCCACAGCATCTGTCACCACCGGGAGCGCATCGCCTCCCTTGTCCCCCGCCTGACACCTCGCCATGCAAGCTGTCTGGATGATCCTGTCCTCCTTCCTGTTTGCCACCATGGGGGTGTGCGTGAAGTACGCCTCGGAGCACTTCAACAGTGCCGAGCTGGTTTTCTACCGCGGCGTGCTGGGCATGGTGTTCATGGCGGCCTATGCGCGGGCCCGCGGCGTGACGCTCGGCACGCGCTACCCGGCCATGCACGCCTGGCGCAGCGTGATCGGGGTGATGTCGCTCTCGGCGTGGTTTTACGCTATTGCCCATCTGCCGCTGGCCACCGCCATGACGCTCAACTACATGAGCAGTGTGTGGATTGCCGCCTTCCTGGTCGGCGGCGCACTGATGCTGGGCAAGGCAGGGCAAAAGGGGCCAAGCCAGGGACCGCTGGTGATGGCGATTCTGGCCAGTTTTTCCGGTGTCGTGATGCTGCTGCGCCCGGCCATCGACCAGAACCAGACTTTTGCCGGTCTGGTCGGCTTGATGTCTGGCCTGGGGGCTGCCTTTGCCTACATGCAGGTCATGGCCATCTCGCGCATGGGCGAGCCTGAAACACGCACCGTGTTTTACTTTGCGGTCGGAACGGCCGTGGCGGGCGGGCTGGGCATGGGGGTGATCGGCGCCACGCCGTGGAACTGGCAGCACGCGCTGTGGCTGCTGCCTTTGGGGCTGCTGGCCTCGCTGGGCCAGCTCGCCATGACCAAGGCCTATTCCATGTCGGAAAACCATGGCGGCACCCTGATGGTGGCCAACCTGCAATACTCCGGCATCGTGTTCGCGGCGATCTACAGCCTGATTCTTTTTGGCGACGATATTCCCCTGATCGGCTGGGCCGGCATGGGGCTGATCATCGTCAGCGCTATTGCAGCCACCGTGCTGCGTGCCCGGGCCGCACCGAATTCGCCTGCCGAAGAGCACTGATGTCGCTGCCCTGCGCACCCCGACTCGACCAAGTTACCCAAGTTGCCCAAGGAGTCCCGAGATGACCTACACGACCCTGATTTCCGTTGACGAATTGCAAGCCCTGATGGCCAGCGGCCAGCCGCTGCGGGTGTTCGACTGCACCTTCGACCTCATGAAGCCGCAAGCCGGTCAGGCGCAGTACCTCGAGGCCCACATTCCCGGCGCCGTGTATGCCAACCTCGACACCGCATTGAGCGCCCGCCACGGCGTGAACCCCGCCAAGACTGGCGCCGAGGCGGTGATCACCGCGACCGGCGCCGACGCACCTGCCTCGGGCGGTCGGCACCCGCTGCCCAACCGCGAGAAGTTCGCCATGTGGCTGTCGAGCGTGGGCTTTGGCAATGACATGCAGGCCGTGGTCTATGACCGCAACGGCGCCAATTACTGCGGCCGCCTCTGGTGGATGCTCAAATGGGCGGGCCATGAACGCGTAGCCGTGCTCGATGGTGGCCTGCAGGCCTGGCAGGCGGCAGGCGGCGCCGTCAGCAGTGGTGAAGAGCCTGCGCACTTCCAGGCCAATTTTCTGCTGGCCCCTCCGCTCGCCCGGCTTGTCGACGCCAGCGCCGTGAGCCAGCAACTGGGGCGCCCCGCCCAAACGCTGATCGACGCCCGCGCCAACCCCCGCTTCAGGGGTGAGGTCGAGCCCCTCGATCCGGTGGCAGGGCACATCCCGGGGGCGCTGAACCGCCCCTTCAGCCAGAACCTCGGCCCGGATGGCAAGTTCAAACCGGCTGCGCAATTGAAGGCCGAGTTTGAAACCCTGCTGGGCGGGCGTGACCCGGCCACCGTGGTGCACCACTGCGGCAGTGGCGTGAGCGCCGTGCCCAACCTCATCGCGATGGAAGTGGCGGGCCTGGGCGGCACCGCGCTGTACGCCGGCAGCTGGAGCGACTGGTGCAGCGACCCGACGCGCCCGGTCGCGCAAGGCTGAGGCACAAGGCCCCCAAAGGGCCATCAGGTCCTTCGCAGAGACGTCGTTTTCATCAGCCTACCCACCGATCATGGGCGTGGGTGCGGGTTGCACCTCGCCCGGCTCAGGGGGCGTGGACAGAGGCGGCAGCGGTTCGGGCGGTGGTACGTTGGGGTTGGTGGCCATGCTTTTCCTGGGTGGGTTATCAACACTTGAAAGACCGGCCCGCGGGCGGCCTGTCAGGAGAGCCGGCCCATGGGTCACGTCACCCGCTTCATAAACCCACCACCATGAGCGGCATGTCGTTGCTCACCACGGCCGCGGCGGCTGCCATGCAGGCAAACACCGTGATGAAAAACGCCAGGCAAGCCGCCACCCGCGAGCGTCGGCTGCACGGTACATCGGTTGTCGCGGCAACCGGCGAATGGAAAAAATTGGAGGAAGCGGTGTGTAAGCGCAGGTTCATGAGGGTTCTGCCTTGCAACATGGGGGCGGAGAGATGGAACGAAGAGAGAAACTGATTTTCATGCCTCGCTCCCACCACGCCTATAGGCCGTCAAGCCCTGCTTTTGTCAGTGCCCGTCTGACAACCACGCAGCAGCTCAATGCTGGTGCGCCAGCCCGCTGATCAGCATGACCAGTCCGATGCCGATGGCCAGCCAGGCAATTTGCGCGGCGGTCTCCCGGGCTGTCACGCGCTTTTGCAGTTGCGGGATCAGGTCGGCCAGCGCCACATAGATGAAGCTGCTGGACGCCATGATGAGGAAAAACGGCAGGTAGTCGTAGAGCTGATCCACCAGCGCATAACCGATCACCCCGCCCAGCGCCGTGACCGCGCCGGCCAGCGACACCTTGATGAAGGCCGCACGGCGGTTGTTGGAAGTCTGGCGCAGCACCACCAGATCGCCCATGTGGTGCGGCACCTCATGCACCAGCACGGCCAGCGCCGCCACGGCGCCCAGGCGCAGGTCCGCCATGAAGGCCGACGCAATCAGGATGCCATCGCCAAACGCGTGCACGCTGTCGCCCGCGAGCACGGCCCAGCCCCCCGATTTTGCCGGGTGGTCGTGCGCATGGCCGTGACTGTGGCTGTGATCGTGGTCATGACCATGGCCCTGGTGCGCAGGCGCCCCGACTTCTGCATCGCCGGAATGCCCATGGTGCTCGTGCCCGTGATGCCATAACTCGGCCTTGTCGAGCAGGAAAAAGAACACCAGCCCGACCAGCAGCGTGGCAAACAGGTCGTGCGCGCTGGCCTGGCTTTCAAACGCTTCCGGCAGCAGGTGCATGAAAGCGGTGGCCAGCAGCGCGCCGGCGGCCAGGCTGAGCATGTGCTGGGTATAGCGGGCCAGCAGCCCGAAACTGAGCAGGGCCGCCAGCCAGACGCTGCCAATCCCGGCGGCCAGTGTGCCCATCAAAATTGCGACCAATGTCATCACGAATACGCCTGTCTTTGCGGGCCAGGGCCCCTTAGCATGCCAACCGGAAAGCGCGGAGAGCGCAGGACCACACGGGGGTAGTCCCGTGTGTTTGCCCCTCGCCGCCCCGGTAACGAGCAAACCCCGCTCACAGCCGGAAGCTGCGGGACGGGGTTTCCAATGATCTTACCAATCGTGTCAAGAGGTGGCCTGAAGAAGGCCTGAAGACGCCGCAATCGGGCATGAAAAAGCCGCCCCCGGACAACCGTGGGGCGGCTTGGCTGGCGGTCAGCCTCCGCCGGAGGCCAGTGGACTCAGGCGACGCCGTGCGTCTTGAACCACGCCAGCGCACGCTTGAAGCCGTCTTCGGCGGCTTCCTTGCGGTAGCTTGGGCGGTAGTCGGCATGGAAAGCGTGGGGCGCCTGGGGGTACACCACGAATTCGCTGGCCGCAGCCGCCTTGTTGCCCTTTTGGGCAGCACTGGCCAGCGCATCTTTCATCTCATTGACGGTGGTCAGCGGAATACCGCCGTCCTGCCCGCCATACAGGCCCAGAACCGGCGCGTGCAGCCCGGAGGCCAGCTCCAGTGGGTGTTTCGGCGTCATGGCGGTGGAGGCACCGACCAGACGACCGTACCAGGCCACACCGGCCTTGACGTTTTTGCTCTGCTCGGCATAGAGCCAGGTGATGCGGCCACCCCAGCAAAAACCGGTGATACCCACTTTCTTGAGGTTGCCGCCGTTGGCACCTGCCCACTTCACAGCCCCATCCAGATCAGCCATGACCTGTGCATCCGGCACCTTGGACACCACTTCCGCCATCAGCTTGGCCATTTCGCCGTATTTGCTGGCATCACCCTGGCGCGCGTACAGGTCGGGCGCGATGGCCAGATAGCCGGCCTTGGCGAAACGCCGTGCCGTGTCGGCAATGTATTCGTGCACGCCGAAGATCTCCTGGACCACCAGGATCACCGGCAGATTGGTCTTGCCAGCCGGGGCAGCGTAGAAGGCCGGCACCTTGAAGCCATTGACTTCGTACAGGGTCTCGCCGGTTTTGAGGCCTTCGGACGAGGTCTTGATGGCCGTCTGCGCCATGATGGGCATGGCCGTGGCGGCGTAGCCCACGCCAAGTGCGGCTTTCAGCGCGGTGCGGCGGCTGGCACCGACTTCGGTGGTCTGGCCCGGCAGCAGCGCGTCAAAGTCACTGCGTTGGTTCTGATCAAGCATGGAAAATCCTTCAAAAATCGGTGGGTGAACAACGCCGCGGAACGCCGCAGCATCCCGAAACTCCAGCGATGGAGTCTATGCGGTCGTAATAGTTCTTGTCGGTACAGGGAAATACCGATCGGTCTTTTATGGTTGCGCCGCCCCCGGCCCGATCTGTGAAGTTCGGGCCAGAGAGGCAGACTCAACCAGCTGGACGCTTCAGACGATGCGGACGCTGAGTTCCGGCAGACCGTCGATGTGGCAGTCGATCACATCGCCCTTGACCACGGGGCCCACGTTTTCCGGGGTGCCGGAATAGATGATGTCGCCAGGGAACAGCTCGAAGGCTTCGGACAGCTTGGAGATCTGTTCGGCCACCGACCAGATCATGTGGTTCAGCGTGGCCTGCTGCTTGACCTGCCCGTTCACCTTCAGCCAGATAGCGCCCTTGGTGTAGTGACCGGTTTGCGCCACCTTGTGGATGGGGCCGATCGGGGCGGACTGGTCAAAGCTCTTGCCGATTTCCCAGGGCTTTTTCTGGTCGCCCATGCCGCGCTGCAAGTCGCGGCGCGTCATGTCCAGGCCCAGGGCATAGCCGTACACACACTCCAGTGCCTTGTCCATGGGAATGTTGCGCCCGCCCTTCGAAAGGGCCGCTACCAGTTCCACCTCATAGTGGTAGTTTTTGGTCAGCGTCGGGTAGGCGTGGTCAGCCACCTTGCCGGGTGGCACCACCTGGATGGCGTCGGTCGGTTTCTGGAAGAAAAACGGTGGCTCGCGCGTCGGGTCCGACCCCATCTCGATGGCATGGGCTGCGTAGTTGCGGCCGATGCAATAAATGCGGCGCACCGGAAACATCTCGGCGCTGCCGGCAATCGGCACATAGGTATCGGCAACCCTGAAGGGCGTGGCAGGCGCATTGGCTGCGGTGCCGGGTGTGGCACAACCGACGACGGCGCCGACGGTCATCAGTGCGCCTGACTGGAGCAGGCCGCGTTTGCTCAGGCTGGTGGGTGGGGTCATGGTTGTCTCCTGTTTTTCGGGTGAGTTGATACGTATCCATATCAGTCCAGCACTGTAGCGTCAAAGAAGACGCGGCCGCTCGGTAAAAACCATGCTCGCCACTCGGGCGACCCGGGTCCGGCCGGCTCAGTGCGCCTTGTCCCAGTTGGCGCCCATGCCGATTTCCGCCAGCAGCGGCACCTTCAAATCCGCCACGCCGGCCATCAGGCGCGGAATCTCGGTGCGCACCCATTCGACCTCGGCATCGGGCACCTCGAACACCAGTTCGTCGTGCACCTGCATGATCATTTTGGTGGCGCGCTTTTCGTCGTCCAGCACCTGCTGCACCTTGTTCATGCTGAGCTTGATGAGGTCGGCAGCAGTGCCCTGCATGGGTGCGTTGATGGCCTGCCGCTCCGCCGCCTTCTTGCGCGGGCCGTTACCGCCAGTGATTTCCGCCAGATAAAGGCGCCGGCCAAAGACGGTTTCGACGTAGTGGTGTTCCTGGGCGAACACCACGGTCTGTTCCATGTAGTTCTTGACGCCGGGGTAGCGCTGGAAATATTTGTCGATGTATGCCGCCGCGGCCTTGGTCTCAATCCCGAGGTTACGCGCCAGCCCGAAGCTGCTCATTCCGTAGATCAGGCCGAAGTTGATGACCTTGGCGTAGCGGCGCTGCTCGCTGCTGACCTGGTCCAGCGCCACGCCGAACACCTCGGCAGCCGTGGCGCGGTGCACGTCCAGACCGTTGGTGAAGGCGCTGAGCAGAGCTTCGTCGCCGCTGATGTGCGCCATGATGCGCAGCTCGATCTGTGAATAGTCGGCACTGGCGATCACGCTGCCAGCGGGCGCTATGAAGGCCTCGCGCACGCGCCGGCCCTCGGCCGTGCGTATCGGAATGTTCTGCAGGTTGGGATCGTTGCTGGAAAGCCGCCCCGTCACCGCGACGGCCTGCGCATAGTGCGTATGCACGCGGCCCGTGCGGGGCAACGCCAACTGCGCAAGCTTGTCGGTGTAGGTCCCCTTGAGCTTGCTGAGCGAACGGTGCTCCAGCAGCTTGGCGGGCAGCGGGTAGTCTTCGGCGAGTTTTTCCAGCACTTCCTCGTCGGTGCTGCGCGCGCCGCTGGGGGTCTTCTTGATGACCGGCATGCCGAGCTTGTCGAAGAAAATCTCACCCAGCTGTTTGGGGCTGCCCAGATTGAAGGGCTGGCCGGCGATCTCGTAGGCCTCGGCTTCAAGCTGGATGATGCGCTGGCCGAGTTCGTGGCTTTGCGCGGCCAGTGTCGGCGCATCGATCAGCACACCATTGCGCTCGATGCGGTACAGCGTTTCACTGCTTTTCATCTCCAGCTCGTAAATGAAGCGCAGCTTCTCGTTGGCCTCCAGCTGCGGCCACAGCACGCGGTGCACGTCCAGGGTCTGGTCGGAGTCTTCGCATGAGTATTCGGCCGCCTTGGCAATGTCGACCTGGTTGAACTTGATCTGGTGCACGCCCTTGCCGCACAGGTCTTCGTAGTTGATGCCGCTGCGGCCCACATGCCGCTCGGCCAGACTGGCCAGACCGTGCGGCTTGTGCACTTCCAGCACATAGCTCTGCAGCATGGTGTCGTGGGCGTAGCCCTGCACCTCGATGCCATGGTTGGCAAACACGTGGCGGTCGTACTTGACGTGCTGGCCCAGCTTGGCCTTGGCCGGGTTCTCCAGCCAGGGCTTGAGGCGCGCCAGCACCTCGTCACGCGGCAATTGCACCGGCGCATCGGGGTAGTCGTGCGTCAGCGGAATGTAGGCCGCCGCGCCGGGCGTCACGCTGAAGCTGATGCCCACGATCTGCGCCTGCATTTCGTCGAGCGAGGTGGTCTCGGTGTCCACCGCCGCCAGTTCGGCCGCCTCGAGCCTGGCGAGCCATTGGTCGAACAGCGCCCAGGTGAAGATCGTGTCGTAGTGGAGATTGGTCGCGCGCTGTGCCAGCGGTGTCTGCAGAAACGCCGGGCCATCAGGGTTGTCAAACAGGCCGGGAGCGTTCGGGTCACTGGGGCTGCCGGCAGCCGCAGGCTTGGCATGCCGCCCTTCAGGCGCCGCCAGATGCTCCGGCGGCGCGCTCTCCACATCGATCTGCCTGACCAGCCCCTTGAAGCCGTACTTCTCGTAAAACGCCTTCAGCGCCTCAGTGTCCTGGCCACCGATGGCAATCGCTTCCAGCGCTGGCAGCCCGTCGATGTAGCTGGCCAGATCGCAGTCTTTCTTGATCGTGAGCAACTCGCGGCCTTTGGGCAGCCAGTCCAGCGACTGGCGCAGGTTGTCGCCCACCACGCCCTTGATCTCGTCGGCACGGGCCACCAGTGCGTCGAGCGAGCCGTATTCGAGCAGCCACTTCACGGCGGTCTTGGGGCCGACCTTGGGCACGCCGGGCACGTTGTCCACCGCATCGCCCACCAGCGTCTGGTAGTCCACCATCAGCCGGGGCGGCACGCCAAATTCAGCCTCGACACCGGCCAGGTCGCGGCGGCGGTCGTTCATGGTGTCGATCACCGTGATGTGCTGGTCCACCAGCTGGCTCAGGTCCTTGTCGCCACTGGAGATGATGACCTCGATGCCCTGTGCCGAGGCGGTGCAGGCCAGCGTGCCGATCACGTCATCGGCCTCCACACCAGGCACATCGAGCACTTTCCAGCCCAGCAGACGCACCACTTCGTGGATGGGCCCAACCTGGCTGCGCAAGTCGTCAGGCATGGGCGAGCGCTGGGCCTTGTACTCGGGATACAGCGCGTCGCGGAAGGTGGGGCCCTTGGCATCGAACACGCAGGCCGCGTAGTCGGCGCGCACATCCTTGCGCAGCTTCTGCATCATGTTGATCATGCCGCGGATGGCGCCGGTGGCCGGGCTGGCCGGGTCACCCGGGTTGGCGCGCAGGTCGGGCATGGCGTGAAAGGCACGGTACAGGTAGCTGGAGCCGTCGACCAGCAGCAGTGTTTTTTTGTCGGAACTCATGCCTTCATTGTCAGGGATATCCGCGGCACGCTCCAGGTGACACACCCCTCGCCAAAGAAGGCCTCCAGCGACGTGGTCAGGACCGGTTGGCAGGCCTACAATGCTCCCATGACGCACGCTCAACGCACCCTGATCCGCCTTCCGCTGCTCGCGGCATTCGCCCTGACGCCGCTGACGGCCGCCTGGGCCCAGGCGCCGGCGGCGGCACCGGCCAAAGCCCCTGCAGAAGCGCAGGCGCCCAGCGGCGCCGGCAAGTCCAACCAGACCATTCAGCGCATCCGCACGGAAGACGCCGGCTCGCGCATCGACGAGCTGCGTGTGGGTGGCGAAACCCAGCAGATCACCGTGCAGCCCAAGACCAACGTGCCCGCGTATGAAGTCAAGCCCGCCGAAGGTGCCCGCGGCACCGCGCCGGCAGCCGCCGGCAGCGACACCAATGGCGCCCGCGTCTGGAATTTCCTGAAGTTCTGAGCGCCACACGTCGAGCTTCGCGTCCGGATTTCCCCGCTCCCCCCGTTCAGGATTCAGTTTCAGGCATGGCCGTATTCACCGAAGTCTCGTTCGACGAGGCTGCTGCGTTTCTTCACACACTCGATCTGGGGCAGTTGCAGGCCATCCAGGGCGCGTCTGGTGGCATTGAAAACACCAATTACTTCATTGACACCGACCAGGGCCGCTACGTCCTGACGCTGTTCGAGCGGCTGACGTTCGAGCAACTGCCTTTCTACCTGCACCTGATGAAGCATCTGGCGGGCCGGGGCATTCCGGTGCCCGACCCTGCCGCCAATGCCAGGGGCGAGATTCTTCACCGCCTCAAGGACAAGCCGGCCGCAGTGGTCAACCGGCTGCGCGGCCACAGTGAGCTGGCGCCCACGGCAGCACATTGCGCAGGTGTGGGCGGGATGCTGGCGCGCATGCACCTGGCCGGCCTCGACTACCCGCGCCAGCAACCCAACCTGCGCGGCCTGCCCTGGTGGAATGAGACGGTACCGGTGGTACTGCCGCACATCACCCCCGCGCAGCGCAGCCTGATCCTGGGCGAACTGGCCTACCAGAACCACATCGCGGCCTCTCCGGCCTACCGCAGCCTGCCGCGCGGTCCGGTGCACGCCGACCTGTTTCGTGACAACGTGATGTTCGAGGACGGCCAACTCACCGGTTTCTTTGATTTTTACTTTGCCGGCTGTGACACCTTTCTGTTCGACATCGGCGTGTGCCTGAACGACTGGTGCATTGATCTGGAAACCGGCGTGCTTGCGGCCGATCGGTCCCATGCCTTCGTCGCTGCCTACGAGGCCGTGCGCCCGCTGACCGCACAGGAGCGCACCCTGTTGCCCGCCATGCAGCGTGCCGGCGCGCTGCGCTTCTGGATTTCGCGACTGTGGGACTTTCACCTGCCGCGCGAGGCCGCCGTGCTGAAGGCGCACGACCCGACCCACTTCGAGCGCGTGCTGCGCCAGCGACTGCGGCAGCCTTTCATTCTGTAGGCCGATGGCATCCGGATGCGCCCGCCTTTTGCGCGTTTATCCGATCTCCAGCAGCCTTCAGGCAAACTCGGGGCTCGCGAACACGTCATCGGTGCAGCGCCGCTTCCGTCCCACTGCCCCTGGCAGCGAGCCCGGTGGAACCAAGCGGGCTGCGGCCACACCAACCCTGTCTGACCATGAAACTCAATATCGTCCCTGCCCGCACCGGCCTCGTCTGGGTCAAGCTCGGCATCAAGACCTTTGCGCAACAGCCGCTGGCCATGACGGGACTGTTTTTCATGTTCATGGCCGCGCTGTCGCTGGCCACCCTGCTGCCCTTTGTCGGCGCAGCGCTGGCGCTGGCCCTGCTGCCTGCGGCCACACTGGGCCTGATGGCCGCCACGCAAGAAGCCACCAAAGGCAAGTTCCCTATGCCGTCCATCCTGATCAGCGCGTTCCGCGCCGGGCAACAGCGGGTGCGCGCCATGATGGTGCTGGGGGCGCTGTATGCCGTGGGCTTTCTGGCCCTGATGGGCGTGTCGGCACTTTTTGACGGTGGGCAGTTTGCCAGGCTGTACCTGGTGGGCGGCAAGATCACCGAAGAGCTGGTGATGCAAGGCAACTTCCAGGCCGCGATGTGGGTGGCGATGCTGCTTTACCTGCCCCTGTCGCTGCTGTTCTGGCATGCGCCGGCGCTGGTGCACTGGCATGGCATCTCACCGGTCAAGAGCCTGTTTTTCAGCCTGATGGCCTGCTACAGGAATTTTGCAGCGCTCACCGTGTTCGGCCTGGCGTGGGTGGGCGTGTTCGTCGGTGCTGCAACCGTGGTGGCCTTGCTCTCCCTCGTGCTGGGCAACCCGACGCTGGCAACGGTCGCCATGTTCCCCATCGCGCTCGTCATCGTGGCCATGTTTTTCACCTCGATTTACTTCACATTTCGTGATAGCTTCGTGGCCACACCTGACGACACCCCTGCCCCTTCGCTGTAAACCCCGGGAGACCCTGTATGACCCAGCACCTGCTGCAAGGCCGAGATGAAAAAGAAATCATGTGGTTCCAGCGGCGCGACACCCTGCGCGCAGCCGCGGCCTGGGTCGCACTGGGGGGCCTGCCTGCGGCCATGGCGCAGCAGCGCAGCAACATCGTGGACCTGAGCGGCGACGCGCTGCTCAATGGTCGTCGCCTGGACAACAGCCAGGTGATCCAGACCGGCGACCAGATCCAGACCGGGCCGGGCTCGCGCCTTGTGTTTGCACTGGGCAATGCCTCTTTTCTGGTCCGGCAAAACACCCGCATGGAAGTGGAGCGAGGCAGCACGCTCAACGTCGTCAGCATCCTGCGCGTCCTCACCGGCGCGGTGGCCAGCGTCTGGGGCAAGGGTGCAGGCCGCAGCATCATCACGCCGACGCTGACCGCCGGCATACGCGGTACCGGCGCCTACACCGAAGTGCCCGCTGGCGAGGACCGCACCTATTTCTGCAACTGCTATGGCCAGATCGATCTGGATGCCGGCGGCGCCAAGGCTGTGTCCAGGTCGGATTACCACCAGTCCTTCTGGGCCGAGACCGGCCCGGGCAATACGCCGGTGATCCGGTCAGCCGGCTACCTGAACCACACCGACGAGGAACTCGAGCTGCTGGCCGGCCTCATCAACCAGCGCACCTACTGGCAAATCATGGGGCGCAAAGGCACGCCGGACGGCAAGGGCACGATGGGTTACTGAAGGCCCGGCGGAGAGCGGTTCACACCACCGTCAACTTGGCCACGCTGAGCGCCAGCCACTTCACGCCGTGCCGGGTGAAGTTGATCTGGGCACGCGCGTCGTCGCCGCTGCCTTCCAGCATCATCACCCTGCCTTCGCCGAACTTGGCATGGAACACGTCCATGCCGCTTTTGAGGCCGTGTGCCGGTGCGTTTTTCTGCGGTGGCACGGGCGGGCTGGCGAAGCGCTCGGCGCCACCTGATCTGGAAGAAAAAACGCTGCTGGCCCAGTCGCCGCGCCCGCCCGAAGCGCCTGCCTGGCCAGCGCCGCGCCATCCGTCAGAGCCAGACCCCATACCGAGACCCGAGGCAAAGCCCTGGTTCTTCGGTGTGATCCATTTGAGTGCCGCCTCAGGCAACTCGTCAAAAAACCGGCTCTTGAGGTTGTAGCGAGTCTGGCCATGCAGCATGCGCGTCTGCGAATGGCTGAGGTAAAGGCGCTTGCGCGCCCGGGTGATGGCCACGTACATCAGGCGGCGCTCTTCCTCCAGCCCTTCGGGGTCGCTCATGGAGTTCTCGTGCGGGAACAGGCCCTCTTCCAGACCGGTGATGAACACGCAGTCGAACTCCAGGCCCTTGGACGAATGCACGGTCATCAGCTGCACCGCATCCTGCCCGGCCTGGGCCTGGTTGTCGCCGGATTCCAGTGCCGCATGCGTGAGGAAGGCTGCCAGCGGCGACAGCGTTTCGCCGGTTTCGAGATCCGGTGCCAGCGCCTCGGGCAAGGGCTCATCCAGCACAGGTGCCGAAGCCTCCAGCCCCTGGCTGACGGGTGACTGCGTCATGGCTCGCGATGCAGCGCCACGACCACCCAATTCATCGACCGGCAACGCCACCGCGTCGCGGCCGAAGCCTTCCTGGCTGACGAAAGACTCGGCCGCGTTCACCAGTTCGGCCAGATTCTCCAGCCGGTCCTGGCCTTCCTTGTCCAGCTTGTAGTGCTCCTCCAGGCCGCTGTGCTGCAACACCAGTTCAATGATTTCACGCAGGGTGGCACCTGCCGTCTGCTCGCGCAATACGTCCAGCTTGGCCACAAAAGCGCCGAGGTTGGCACCCGCCTTGCCGGGCACGGCGCTCACACCGTCGTGCAGCGAGCAACCCGAACTGCGCGCCAGGTCCTGCAACTGCTCGATGCTGCGCGCGCCAATGCCGCGTGGCGGGAAATTGACGACGCGCATGAAGCTGGTGTCGTCGTGCGGGTTCTCCAGCAGGCGAAGGTAGGCGAGCGCATGCTTGATCTCGGCACGCTCGAAAAACCGCAGCCCGCCATAGACGCGGTAAGGCACGCCGGCGTTGAACAGCGCGGTTTCCATCACGCGGCTCTGCGCATTGCTGCGGTAGAGCAGCGCGATCTCCTTGCGCTCGCTGCCGTCACGCACCAGTTGCTTGACCTCGTCGACAAACCACTGGGCTTCGGCAAAATCGCTGGTCGACTCATACACCCGCACCGGCTCGCCGGGCCCGGCTTCGGTGCGCAGGTTCTTGCCCAGGCGCTTGCTGTTGTGGCTGATGAGTTCGTTGGCCGAATCCAGAATGTTGCCGAAGCTGCGGTAGTTGCGCTCCAGCTTGATCTGGTGCTGCACACTGAACTCGCGCACAAAGTCAGCCATGTTGCCGACCCGCGCACCGCGAAAGGCATAGATGCTCTGGTCGTCGTCGCCCACCGCCACCACCGAGCCCCCGGGCATGCCGGCGCTGGCGGGTGCGGCGTCTGCGCCCTGCCCGGCCAGCATCTTGATCCAGGCGTACTGCAGTTTGTTGGTGTCCTGGAACTCGTCGATCAGGATGTGGCGAAAGCGCCGCTGGTAGTGCTCGCGCACGGCCGTGTTGTCACGCAGCAGCTCGTAGCTGCGCAGCATCAGCTCGCCGAAATCAACCACGCCTTCGCGCTGGCATTGCTCTTCATAGAGCGCGTAGATTTCGACCTTCTTGCGGCTTTCCTCGTCGCGTGCCGGAACATCCTTGGCGCGCAGGCCGTCTTCCTTGCTGCCGGCGATGAACCACATCAGCTGCTTGGGCGGAAAGCGCTCGTCGTCGATGTTGAACTGCTTGCACAGGCGCTTGATGGCCGAGAGCTGGTCCTGCGTATCCAGTATCTGGAAAGTTGAAGGCAGGTTGGCCAGCTTGTAATGGGCCCGCAAAAAGCGGTTGCACAGACCGTGAAAGGTACCGATCCACATGCCGCGCACGTTCACCGGCAGCATGGCCGACAGGCGGGCCAGCATCTCCTTGGCGGCCTTGTTGGTAAACGTGACCGCCAGAATGCCGCCGGGCGACACCTGCCCGGTCTGCAGCAGCCAGGCGATGCGGGTGGTCAGCACCCGCGTCTTGCCCGAGCCGGCGCCCGCCAGGATCAGGGCGTGGGTGGCGGGCAGGGTCACCGCCGCAAGCTGCTCCGGGTTAAGATTTTGTAAGAGTGGAGAGTTTGGCGCGACTGCTGAAGACATCCCTCATTGTAGAAAGCCCTGATGAACACCTCACGCGCGTCCGCATCATCCCTGCTGCCTGCAGTCGTTCCGGCTGTTCTGGCCGCCCTTGTCCTGACCGGCTTGAGCCCGGGTGCACAGGCCCAGTCGTTTTGTGCCAGTGACGGACAGGCCCAGCCGGCGCAATTGATGGAGCGCTTCATCAACGCCGATTGCGCCAGTTGCTGGGTCGCACCCGACACCCCGAAGGCGGGTGCCAGCCAGGTGGTGCTGGACTGGGTCGCCCCCGGCAGCAAGGGCGACGACGCCCCCCTGTCCGCCGTGGCCAACCGCGATGCGCTGCTGCGTTTGCAGGCGCTGCGGCAGCCACTGCCGGCCAAGACGCAAACGGCCGTCAGCACAGTGAAGTCGATGCCGGGCAGCGCGCTGCGTGTCTCCCATGGCACACCGGTGGCCGACTACGTGGGCGCTTCCATCGAGCTCCAGCCCATCCCCAAAGTGGCCAAGGGACAGCAATGGACGGCCTGGCTGGCGCTGGTCGAAACACTGCCGGTGGGCACCGAAGGCTCTCCGACCGAGCGCAACCTGGTTCGCAACCTGCTGCAAACCCCGTTTGACGGCCGCAAGGTGCTGGCCAAAGATGCCTCCAACCGCTTTTTCGAGGCCCGCTCGATGAACATTCCGCAAGGCGCCAAGCCGGAGCGACTGCGGGTCGTTGGCTGGGTCGAAGATGCCAGGGGGCAGGTGCTGGCGGCAGCGCAGTCGCGCTGCGAGACCACCAACTAGGGCCTGTTAACGCTATTTTTGCAAATGCGAACGGTATGAAAATAGCGTTAACAGGCCCTAGGCCATGTCGCCAGCGGTATAGGGGCTATACGTGCCACGCCATCGCACACCGGGCCACGCAGGCCTAGAATCAATCACCGGGCCCAAGCAATTGCGCCCGGTTTTTTGTTTCTGCAGTTCCCGGACCTTGAGCGTCAGAGAACCTGCGAGAAGCCGACACGAAAGCCGGGCCAGTCCAAGCGCCTTCTGTTCATCAACAGTTTTTCGGGGAGCTTGGGAAGCATGGAAATTTTCGACTACGACAACGTCTTGCTGCTGCCGCGCAAGTGCCGCGTGGACAGCCGCTCGGAGTGTGACGCCAGCGTCACCCTGGGCGGGCGCACCTTCCGCATTCCAGTGGTGCCGGCCAACATGAAGACGGTGGTCAATGAAGACATCTGCGTCTGGATGGCGCAGAACGGCTACTTCTATGTGATGCACCGCTTTGACCTCGACAACCTGCAGTTCGTGCGCGACATGGCGCGGCGCGGCGTCTACGCCTCTATCTCGCTGGGCGTGAAGAAGGCCGACTACGACACCGTGGACGCCATGGTCTCTGAAGGGCTGGCGCCCGACTACATCACCATCGACATCGCCCACGGCCACGCCGACACGGTGCAGCGCATGATCGCCCACCTGAAGGAAAAGCTGCCCACAGCGTTCGTGATTGCCGGCAACGTCGGCACGCCCGAAGCCGTGATCGATCTGGAGAACTGGGGCGCCGACGCCACCAAGGTCGGCATCGGCCCCGGCAAGGTGTGCATCACGCGGCTCAAGACCGGTTTCGGCACGGGCGGCTGGCAGCTGTCGGCCTTGAAGTGGTGCGCCCGCGTGGCGACCAAGCCCATCATTGCCGACGGCGGCATCCGCGAGCACGGCGACATTGCCAAATCGATCCGCTTCGGCGCGACCATGGTGATGATCGGCTCGATGCTGGCCGGCCTGGAAGAAAGCCCCGGCAAAACCGTCGAGGTGGACGGCAAGCTTTTCAAGGAGTACTACGGCAGCGCGTCAGACTTCAACAAGGGCGAGTACAAGCATGTCGAGGGCAAGCGCATTCTGGAGCCGGTCAAGGGCACGCTCGCCGACACGCTGCGCGAGATGGAAGAAGACGTGCAAAGCGCCATCAGCTACGCCGGCGGCAAACAGCTGATGGACATCCGCAAGGTCAACTACGTGATCCTGGGCGGTGACAACGCCGGCGAACACCTGCTGATGTAGCGCCTCGGCTGCGACAGCATCGGGCGTTGACCTGCGGCGTTCACCTCAGGCGGTCTGGCCGATCAGTCCCATCGCCAGCCGGTGCAGGCGGTGCGTTGGCTCGGCCAGGGCATCGACCACGCTGAAGTGGTCCAGCCCCAGCAGGGCCTCGCGCACCGGCACGGTCTGCGATCCCCAGGCTTTCTCGATGAGTGCGTTGTGACGCAGGAACTCGTCACTTTCGTCCGCGCCCGCCACGGTGTAGAGCACGCCGCGGGATGGTGGCGGCATCCAGGCCGGGCTGGCCTGCAGCACCTGTTTCGGTGTGAGGCGAAGCGAGTCTTTCAGGAAAGGCGTGTGCAGGATGGGATCGAGATCGTAAAGACCGGAAATCGACAGCGCGTTTTTCACCAGGTCTTTGGGCAGGTCTTTCGCATGCTGCGGCCACAGGCAGGCCAGCATCATCGCCGCCAGGTGCCCGCCTGCTGAATGCCCCACCACCGTGATGCGGGTCGGGTCGCCGCCAAACTCGGCCGCATGCCGCCAGGTCCATGCCAGGGCGCGCACCATTTGCAGCGCGATCCCGGGGATCGTCACGGCCGGGCACAGGTCGTAGTTGGGCGCCACCACGCACACACCGGCCGAGGTGAAGGCGGGAACGATGAAGGAATGGTCGGCCTTGTCGAGCGAGCGCCAGTAACCGCCGTGGATGAACACCATGACCGGAGCGCCGCGGCCGTTCTTCACACCCATGGCGGGAAACACATCCAGCTTCTGCCCCGCGCTGTCGCCGAAAGCGATATCCAGCGTGCAGGGCTGCGCACGGCGCACCGCCTCGGAGCTTTCCTTCCATCGGGCAAAGTACGCGGCGTGCTCAGGCACCAGGGCGCGGTTGTTGTACATGCGGTCCAGCCAGGCGGGGTCATAAGAAGTCATGCAGTCTCCTGAAACAGGGGGGAATGGGGCCAGAAAAGATGGCCGGCCGGGCATCACCGCGCCGGTCAGCCCGTCTGAACGGCGCTGAAAACCAGGCCTTATCTTGGCACACGCGGCGGGCACAGGTCTGGATCAGGGTAAACCATCAGATTCATGTGCCGGTAACTCTGTATTCTGTATACAGAGATATTTATGACCTCCTCACTGCTTCGCATCGAATCCACGCCCGACCTGGTCGACCAGGTCTACCGCAGCCTGCTGGACGCCATCAGCGAAGGCGTGATGCCGCCCGGCGCCCGCCTCACGCAGGAAGACATCGCCGAAAGCTTGGCGGTGTCGCGCCAGCCGGTGTTGCAGGCCCTGCGGCTCCTGAAAAAAGACGGCTTCGTGCTGGATGCCCCCGGCCGCGGCGTGCTGGTGGCGCCGCTGAACGTCGGTTGGCTGGCGCAGATTTACCAGGTCCGCAGCGCGCTCGATGCGCTGGCCGCGCGACTGGCCGCACGGGCGCGGACACGGCTGGACCCGGCGCTGATCACGCGCGGACGGGCCGCTGCCCGCGGCGACGACGTCAAGGCCATGATGACCGCCGACGCCGACTTTCATGGCGCCATCTACGCCGCGTCCGGCAACCCGCTGATCGCCCAGAGTGCACAGCTGCACTGGCATCACATCCGCCGGGCCATGGGCGCGGTGCTGCAGGTGTCAACCATGCGCGAATCGATCTGGGATGAACACGAGGCCATCGCCAAAGCGATTGCCGCAGGCGACGAAGAAGGCGCCGAGTCCCTGATACGCCAGCACGGCGAGGACGCAGGCTACAACCTCGCCCGTCTGCTGACCACTGCCCTGCAGCAGTCCGCGCAAGCCAGCCCCTGAATACCCGCCACAACCTCACAACCCCGCCCCGCCACCCCAGGAGACCCCCAATGAGACTCACCCCCGAACAACTCGCCCAGTTTGACCGCGAAGGCTACCTCTTCTTCCCCGGACTTTTCACGCCGGAAGAAACGCAGAACCTGAACGACGCCGTGCCAGAGCTCTACAGCCGGCGCGAAGACTACAACGTGCGCGAAAAAGGCAAGGACGCCGTGCGTACCAACTTTGCCGCCCACATGTACAGCAAGCCTTTTGCCAAGCTGGCACGGCATCCGCGCATGATCGAGCCGGTGGAAGACCTGCTCGGCGAGCAGCTCTACATGCACCAGTTCAAGATCAACGGCAAGATGGCCTTCGAGGGCGATGTCTGGCAATGGCATCAGGACTACGGCACCTGGCTGAACGACGACATGATGCCCACCGAGCGCGCGATGAACGTCGCGATTTTTCTCGATGATGTGACCGAACACAACGGCCCGTTGATGTTCATTCCCGGCAGCCACAAGAAGGGCGTGGTCGATGCCAAGCACGACCTCACCACCACCAGCTACCCGCTCTGGACGGTCGACAACGACCTGATCCGCCAGCTGGTGCAGCGCGCCGGCGGCAAGCAGGGCGGCATCGTCAGCCCCAAAGGCCCGGCCGGCTCGATGATTCTTTTCCACTCGTGCCTGGTGCATGCCTCGGGCAGCAACCTCTCGCCCTTCAACCGGGTCAGCGTCTACCTGAGCCTGTGCGCGGTCAGCAACCACATCCGCCGCCACAAGCGGCCGGAATACATCGCACACCGCGACTTCACCCCCATCACCACGCTGCCGGACGATTGCCTGCTGAGCGATTACCCGGTCGATCTGCCATGGAAAGACGGTATTCCGGCAAGTGCGCTGCAAACTTCGATGGAAGAAATCGCGCCTGAGCGCAAGGCGGCTTGAGCCCATCTTTTTTCTGTTCTGGCTGAGCGCCTACCCCCGTTCGCCCTGAGCTTGTCGAAGGGCTTTCCCCAACCTACGGACCTGACTTCGACAAGCTCAGTCCGAACGGATACGTCAATGAACCTTTACACCAAACTCCAGCAACGCGCGGCCGACGGCAAACCCGTCCGCATCGGCCTCATTGGCGCCGGCAAGTTCGGCTCGATGTACCTGGCGCAAATCCCGCGCACACCGGGCGTGCACCTGGTGGCGATCGCCGACCTGTCACCAGCGGCTGCGCGGACCAACCTGGCGCGTGTGGGATGGGACCCGGCACTCACGCAGGCGGAGTCGGCACAGACGGCCATCAAGACCGGGGTCACCTGGATCACCGATGACTGGCAGGCGGTGGTCACGCATCCGCAGATCGACATCATCGTGGAGTGCACCGGCAACCCGATTGCAGCCGTTGAGCACTGCCTGAAGGCCTTTGCGCACGGAAAGCACGTCGTGAACGTGACGGTGGAGGCCGACGCCTTCTGCGGCCCACTGCTGGCGCGCAAGGCGGCCGAGGCGGGCGTGGTCTACTCGCTGGCGTTTGGCGACCAGCCCGCGCTCATCTGCGATCTGGTGGACTGGGCCCGCACCTGCGGCTTCCCGGTGGTGGCCGCCGGCCGTGGCCACAAGTGGCTGCCGCACTTCAGCGAATCCACACCCGACACCGTGTGGGGCAACTACGGTCTGACGCCCGAGCAGGCCACGCGGGGAGGCCTCAACCCGAAGATGTTCAACAGCTTTCTCGACGGCTCCAAGCCATCCATTGAATCCACTGCCGTGGCCAACGCCACCGGCCTCACGGTGCCCAGCAACGGTCTGCTCTACCCACCGGCCAGCGTGGAAGACATTCCCTTCGTCACCCGGCCTATCAGTGAAGGCGGCGTGCTCGAACGCAAGGGCATGGTGGAAGTGATTTCATCCCTTGAAGCCAACGGGCGCAAGATTCCGTACGACATCCGCATGGGCGTCTGGGTGACGGTAGAAGCCGAGACCGAGTACATCAAGAACTGCTTCGAGGAATACAACGCCCACACCGACCCGAGCGGGCGCTATTTCACGCTGTACAAGCGCTGGCACCTGATCGGGCTGGAAGTCGGTGTGTCGGTGGCCAGCGTGGCGCTGCGCGGCGAGCCCACTGGCGTGGCCACCTGCTGGAACGCCGACGTGGTGGCCACCGCCAAGCGCGATCTGCAACCGGGCGAGATGCTGGATGGCGAAGGCGGCTACACCGTCTGGGGCAAGCTGCTGCCCGCGGCCACCTCGCTGAAGATGGGCGGCCTGCCACTGGGCCTGGCGCACCAGGTCAAGGTGGTGCGGCCGGTGAAGAAGGGCCAGAGCCTGTCGTGGGCCGATGTGGCCATGGACACGCAGACCGATGCCTACAAGGTGCGCCACGAGATGGAAACCATGTTCTCGCCCGCCATGAAAAAGGCGGCCTGAACAAGACTCAGGGCCGTGATCTGAACGGCGGATGACAGACGGCCGAAAGACCGCCCTGTCGATTCAGGTCACTTCAGCCCTTACTTTTCGTGAGCCTCCCAGAAAGCTGCGTGACAGCCTTCCGCGCGCGCATGCGTCATGATGGCATGCCATCCTGAATGAAAATCCCATGACCACTGCACGCAACGCCCCACCTTTGACCATTGCATTCCTCGGTACCGGGGCCATGGGCCTGCCCATGGCACGGCGCCTGTGCGCAGCCGGCCATGCGCTGCAGGTCTGGAACCGCTCAGCCGACAAGGCGGCACCCCTGGCCGCGCTGGGCGCCACCGTCCACAGCCAGGCCAGCAGTGCCGTGGCAACAGCCGATATCGTTGTCGCCATACTGGAAAACGGCGCCGTGGTAGAAGACGTGCTGTTCGCGCAGGGCGTGGCCGCCGCGATGAAGCCGGGTTCGCTGCTCATCGACATGGCGTCGATCAAGCCGCGCGAGGCCCGGGACCATGCAGCACGCCTGGCCGAGCGGAACGTGGCCCATCTGGACGCACCGGTGTCCGGTGGCACGGGCGGCGCGGAAGCCGGCACGCTGGTCATCATGGTGGGGGGCAAGGCCAGCGAGTTTGAACGCGCCCTGCCTGTCTTCCAGGTGTTTGGCCGGGCCACGCATGTGGGATCGCACGGTGCAGGCCAGCTCACCAAACTGGCCAACCAGATGATTGTGGGCATCACCATCGGCGCTGTGGCAGAGGCATTGCTGTTTGCCACCAAGGGCGGGGCCGACATGGCCAAGGTCAAGGAGGCCATCACCGGCGGCTTTGCTGACAGCCGCATCCTGCAGGTGCACGGCCAGCGCATGGTGGAGCGCGACTTCGCCGCGCGCGCCCGCCTGTCCATCCAGCTCAAGGACATGCGCAACGCGCTGGCCACCGCCGAGGAAATCGGCTTCGAGGCCCCCATCACCACCCTGTTCGAGCAACTCTATGCAGAGGGTGTGGAGCACGGCCTCACCGACCTAGACCACTCGGGCCTGTTCGTGGAACTGGCCAGCCGCAACGGCATGAGCTGAGCGAGGGTACGCGAGCCAAATACCCGAGTCAGGTGCGCATTCTGGAAATGGCAGACTATTGATCCGGGAATTCTTGGCCAGTTTGCTTGCAATGGCCAGCAATAGTTGGTGGAAATCGCCTAAAGCCTCTGACAGCAATCGATCGTTGATGAATGACTCTTAACGAGACAAAGCGGAAGTCCGAGGGTCTCAACTCTCAGCCCCAAAGCGGTCATTCGCCAGTGCTGTTCGAATGCAAGGCCTATTGACTATTCCGGGCACGGAAGACGCAAGTCCCGATCAGATACGACTGTCCAATTGGGTCACTCTCAGTTGGTGCAGGTCAAGAGGCAGATATTGAGGTTTGGCACCCTTGCAGTTCCCGTCAGTTGCATTACCCACCACATAGGTCACCCCCCATAAGCGACCCATTCTCTCGAGCTGGTCGTTCCGAGAAAACTCGCGTGATCGCCGACTAAGGCTTAGCGTCTACGTAACCCATGAACGCCCACCCGTCATAGTGAAACCAAGTCAGTAATTCAACCTTGGTTGCGGGGTCTGCCAAGTTGCGTGTGTAGGGGCGCGACCGCACTAACCGGTAGAGCCATCGCTCAGCCTGCTGCGGGTTGGGTACGTATTCATAAGGGTCGGCTAGCGTGCGCTGCAAAAGCCAGTCAGGGTCCGCATACTCCCGCAGCAGTGCGGCAGTCACATTGGCTGTTTGAATGTTGGATCGCCCAGCGCCCCACCGGGTCGGTTTTGTTCTTGGCCGATTGCAGCACCGCCACGCCACCCATGATCAACATGGGTACGCAAGTACGGATCCGCGGCCTTGGTAATGCGGCCCAATCGCTGTTTTCCGTCTGAACTGTATAGACCTGGCACCAAACCTAGCCAAACACAGAACTGGCTGCCACAGGTGAAGTCATGGCCATTGCCCACGGTGGCCACGATCGCGCTGGCCGTCGTTGGGCTTATGCCACCCAGGCGCATGAGCTGTCTGGACTGTTCGTCCTCTTTGGCGATATGGGCCAGGTGTTTGTCGTATTGGGCAATACGTTCATCCAGACGGCTGAGCTCGTTAGATCGCAGGTACCAAGCCCGGGCCGGTGGTACCCAGTGCAGTCGTCATTGCCAACGGAAGGGAAAAACAGAAGCGAGCGCCTTCGCCTGGAAGTGCCTCTGCCCAAATCCGTCCGCGATGTCGCGCAAGCGACTGCTCGGCGACAAACAGACCAAGGCCCAGACCGCTGCGTTTGTCTGCGTCACGAAGGCTGTCAAACGGCGCAAAGAGGCGTGCGTGCTCCTCCTGGGCAAATCCCGATCCGTTGTCTTGCACTGAATAGATCACCTCGCCGTTAACCGTCTCAGCGCTGATTCGTAATTCCGGCGTCGCTGTGCCTTCCATGGCGTCCCGGGCGTTCGCCACGAGCTGATGCCAAATTTGCCGAAGCGAAGATTCATCCGCCGTGCAGGGCGGTAAGGGCTCCAGCGTGACTTGCGGTTTTTTCGAGCCAGTCATTCCCCCTAATACCTCTTCGACAGCTGTTTGCGCTAGCGCATTCATATCCAGCAAAGCCGGCGTCATTGGCTTGCGCAAGAGCTCTGGAATCTGGTGACAGCTGTTGACCAGCGCTTCTAATTGCTTTGCACTGGCCTTGATGGTCAAAAGGGCCTTGAGATTCTGCTCGTTTCCCTCACCACCGAACTTCTTGCTTAACAAGCTAGCGTATCCGTTGATCACGTTCAGCGATGATCGCATATCGTGAGTCACGACTGTTTCAAAACGGCGCATCGACTTGTCACATTCAGCCAGGTGCCACGCGTGCTCGTCGACTTGCGCTTGCAATTGCGCCACCTGCCTGCGTGCCGCCTGCAAGCTGATCTGTAAGGCAATGCGTGCCAACAAAATCGCAGGGCTGATGGGCTTTGCAATGTAGTCCACGGCCCCCGCCTCCAGGCCTTCTTCCTCATCTCCGCCGCCGACACGTCCGCTCAGGAAGATCACTGGAATATCGCGCGCCACCTCGCTTTCCTTCAAGCGCCGGCAGACCTCCATCCCGTCCATTCCGGGCATCATCATGTCGAGCAAGATGAGGTCTGGTACCGGACTGGCTTGTGCAATCGCCAAGCCCCGCACGCCAGAGTTGGCCACCTTAAGATCGTAGCTGTCGGCCAGAATGGCGTTGACCAGTCCGATGTTGCTCGGCGTGTCGTCGATCACTAAAACGGTGGGCCGCGAAGTCGTTTGCTCAATGGTCATGTGTTTCCTCGATTAGCTGTTACCGGGCTGCCAGCCGCCACCCTATCCGGGATGATTCAGCGTATGGGCTTTTATGGGGACGATGCGGCCTGCCGCATAAGCTCCAGCGCGGAGTCGAATTCGTAGTTGGTCACCGCAGTCTCGAACCGGACGTAATCGCGAGGCGAAAACAAAGGCTTAATGAAGTCGCAGTGGACGCGCAAATAGTCCACAGCAGCAGCTTTTCCGACAGCGAGTAAAGCGTCAAGCTCTGCGAGATGCGCTGCAGATGCGACGCCCTGTGCACCAGTTTCCGGCTCAGGCACTGGACCGCCTTCCTGGGGAGTGTGATCGTACCCGGCCGAAAGAACCGGCTTTCGATTGGCAGCGTTTGGGAGCCACCGCAAGATGGTTTCAACCATCAGTTGCGGACTGATGGGTTTCGTGATGTGGTCCTGCATACCTGCGTCTTTGCAGCGCTGGAGCTCTAGTGGCAAGGAGTGTGTGGTGAGGGCCAGAATCGGAATGTCGACGAGGCTTGAATCGGCACGAATCATGCACGTTGTTTCCACACCGTCGATCTCGGGCATCTGCAGGTCCATCAGGACGAGGTCGTAGGCGTGAACTCCGGCGACCAGCATGTTGAACGCGTCACGACCCTTGCTGGCGGTGGTCACGAAGGCCCCCGCACCAATCAGCAACTCTGTGGCGATTTGACGGTCGATCTCGTTATCGTCCACCAGCAGCAGGCGAACCCCCTGAAGGGAGCGTGCGCGGGCGTTGGGAGCAACGCTCTGTCGTTCAGCGCCGTCCGCATCGCCCTCCACATCCAACCCGAACCATGCAGCGAACCAGAAAGTGCTGCCCACGCCGGGGGCAGATTCCACATGAATGCTTCCATCCATGAGCTCAACCAGGCGCTTCGCAATGGTCAGGCCCAGCCCCGTTCCCCCGTATTTGCGTGCGGTAGAACCTTCAGCCTGGGTGAAGGCCTGAAACAGCTTGCTGGCCTGCTCTGGTGTCATTCCAAGACCGGTATCGGTCACCTCCACCCGCAGCTGCACCTTCCCAGTAGTGCGTTCGGCACATTTGACTGCAATGGACACCTGCCCGTTGTCTGTGAACTTAACAGCATTGCCCAGCAGGTTTATTAGGATTTGTCCAAGTCGCAAGGGATCGCCGACCAAGTTGTGCGGTACGTCCTTCGCAACATCGACTCTTAACTCCAATCCCTTTTCTTGAGCCTTGTGCTCAACCATAGTCGTGGCGTTGTCCAGAACATCATCAAGGCGAAAGCCCACACGTTCGATCTCCAGCTTGCCCGCTTCCACCTTCGAAACATCAAGAATGTCATTGATGATCCCCAATAGCAGATTACCAGCGCGGTTAATCTTGAAGACATAGTCGCGCTGTTTGGGCTGCAGGTCAGTTTTGAGCGCAATGCTGGAGAGGCCAATGATCGCGCTCATGGGTGTGCGGATTTCGTGGCTCATGTTGGCGAGGAAAATGGATTTTGCGCGGGTGGCCTCCTCAGCTTCCTGTCGCGCCTCGGTGAGTGCGGTGACGTCGACATTGACCCCGGTGGCGCGCAGTGGGGTGCCGTCAGGCGCACGCACAAAACGAATCAGCGACTTGAAGGACCGAACCTCTCCATCGCTGCGCCGCAAGACGCGGAAGTCGCTCTCCAACCGATCGGCACCGTTGGCGATGGTCTGCTGGAAATTGAGGCTGGCCTGCTGCGCGTCGTCCGGGTGCAGCAGTGCCTCCCAGTCGTCCAGTGTGCCGCCGAAGCTCCCCACCTCGAGACCGAACATTTTCTCCAGCTGCGGTGTCCAGTAGTTACGTCCGGCCACAAGATCAATATCGAGAAGGCCAATGTTGCCGGCTTCCTGAGCCAAGGTCAGGCGCTCGCTGGCAAGGCGCAACTCTTCCTGCGCCATCTTGCTCTCGGTGATGTCCTCGGCTATCCACACCTGGCCCTTGCCTTCAACATCTGTGGGATCGATGGCGCGCCCCAGCAGGTGGCACCAGAAGGTGCTGCCGTCCTTGCGGGTCAGCAGCTTTTCGACGGTGTGCGTCTTCCCCTCGGCCAAACGCGTAATAACAATCGGAAATCGCTCGTCTCGCTCCGCTTCAGAATTACAAAACAGCATGTAATCGGGCAAATTCTTCAGCTCTTCTTCTCCGCGGCCGAACATGGTTTCCAGGGCCCTGTTACAGCGGTGCATCTTTCCCGCACGTACCAAGCAGATGCCGGCGCTGGCCGAGTCAAAGATCGCGTCGATTTCTGCGTGGGTTTCACGCAAAGCCAATTCCGCCGCCCGGCGATTGCGCACCTCGTTGTTCAAGCGCCGGTTCCAGACAAGAATCAATACGACAAACGCAAGTACTGCTGTGCTTATGGGCACAAGCCACCGCAGGATTGCAGGCCAGTCAATTTGTCTGTCTCGAAAGCTGGCTTCAAAAAGCTGGTACTCCATCAGAGAGACCATCCTTCGCGTACGCCAATTGCGGTCGAGGAGAGAATCGACTCGCTTGTTATCCGCGAAGAACCGTTCCAGCGCCTGTGCCAGATCTGGAGACGATGCACTCACACCCCACCCCACGTTCACCGGCGGACTGACCGGAAACAGAATGGTCACATTTTGTGCGTCAGTGCGTGCCCAGCGAAAAGCGCTTTCCGTGCCGATGATGGTGAAATCTGCCTGCCTTTCAGCCACCATCCGCACACTGTCGTTGGTCGGTGCGTTTTTGATCACAACCGGATTGGAAGCGAATTGGGATGCGTTGGCTGTTAACAGCCATTCTTCATAGGCGGTTCCCTTTTGCACGGCCGCCACGCGCCCCGCCAAGTCTTCCGATCCCTTCATGACAGTGCTTTGCGTAGGGTGGGCCAGCACGACGTTTCGCGCCGTGTAGTAAGGCACCATGCGCATTTTCGACTCTCGCCAGTCGACGATATGAAGGTCGTTGGGAAATACATCGCAGCTGCCATCTGAAAGAAGCTTGGGTGGGTAGCTTTGATCCTTGACAGTGACGCCTGCGTTGTTGTGAAACTGCTGGTCGAAATCATTCAAGCGCCTGACTTCCGGGCGCACACCGAGGTAATAGGCGAAGGCTTCTCCATTCGCCTGATAGAAGTCTGCGGCCGCACCAGCAACACAGATGCGCAGGGTCATGGTGGCGTCAATCTCATTCAGGCTCCGGGCCTGAGACAACGCCGAGGTAAACGCGACTGCGCTGGTCACCACAACGGGCAAAAATCTACCCAAGATTGATCTGCAGAAACGCACGCCAGCTACGCCCGTGATGAATAATGAATGTTGCATCCGAGGCTTCGAATAAAAGAGCACGCGACCACCCCGAAAACGCAGTGAACTGTCAACTGCATTTGTTTGTGTGTTCGTTTTTCGCGCAAGTTACTTTGTTGGTGTCAGCAGCTCTTTCATGTCTGCGGACACTTGCGGGAATAGCGGTTTGCCACCAGCGACTGTCGGCTTCAGGAACCACTTGTCGTACCACCCCATCGCAGCGCCGCTCTGGATGGAGGCCTTGATCGAGTCGTTGACCAGCGCAGCCATCGCAGCATCGTCCTTACGGAAAGCAATTGCGATGCGCTCCACCGACAAGCGGTCGGGCAATATGCGGTACTGGGCCGCATCGGCCAGACTGTTGATTTGTGCGGCAAGCGCAGTGACGTCGCGCGAATAACCTGCTGCCCAGCCAAGTTGCAACTGGCCCAGTGCAGCCTCGGCGTTCATTGCCTTGGCCATGTCCCATTGAATGCCGCGGGCTTTGGCCGATGCCATCATCACCGGTGCGGCAGTGGTGCCGTCAATCGTGACGATTGTCTTGCCCTGCAACTGCTCCAGCGACTGGATATTGTCTTTGGTGCGTACCGCCACTTGTACCGCATCGAGAAACACTGGTGTCGAAAAGCCCATGCGCTGGCTGCGCTCAGGGGTAACGCTTACGTTTTCGCAGAGCAGATCCACGTTACCGCCGCCGAGCATCCGCAAGCGGGAGTTCACAGGTGTCTCGATATAACGCACAGGCAGTTTGGAGTTCCCCGCCGCCTGGCGCAAGTTCTCGATGATCGGTTGGCAGAGGTCGATGGTGTAGCCCATGGGAGCTTCACCCTTCTCACTGAAAGAGAACGGCGCACTGAAGGCGCGGTACCCCACATTGATTTGGCCACGCTGCTTGATTTTTTCTAGAGTGGCCTGGGAATACGCCGGTGGCGGCACAACCGCGAGGGCGATAAGTACCAGTGGCGTAGTGCACAACGCACGGACGTGGTAATACATAAGGTTTCCCATTCAGCCCACCTGTAACAGTTTGGAGGTCGATTGGATTCTTGCGGAAGCGACGTGATTTTGCAAATGCCCGCCAGAAGTGGTGCGCCCAATCGATTTGCACCAATATGGTGCGCTCGTTGAGATGTACGAGCAAAAGCTCGGTCTGCCCGGCAAAACGGTGGAGCTGGCCGTGCCAAACATCGAACTTACCCGGCACATAGTCGACGAGTGGGTAACCCGCGCCAAAAACCACGGTGCGTAGATGCTCGGCAAAAAGTAGGTTTGCCAGTTGCCTGATCACTGCAACTTCATCAGCTCCAGCTTCGCCATGAGCATTTGGTTTTTGACGCTTCGACGGCGTCATGTGCATAGCACCCGCCCAAATTGACAATTTCTACACGTGGTTCACATTTGATCCCCCCTACCTAAAGGAGATCTGTATGAATGACGAAGAGAAAAAGGCCTCCCAGACTCCCTGGAATAAGGGCAAGATCGTGGGTCAAAAGGCTCCACTGAAACTCAAGGACGTCTGGGCTATCCGTATACGATTACACCGGACTGCGCAGTCAGATGCGCTGGAAGGCCGCCCGTCAGTAACCCAGCATGTTGCTGCGCACATGCACCAGGTGCGCCGTGCACAGCGCCTTGGCCTGAACGGCATCGCGCTGCTTGAGGGCTGACACCAGCGCGCGGTGCTCCTGCTGGTAGTCCAGCCGGCGCTCCGGCGTGGCACTGCGGCGCTTGAGCATGCCCCACTCTGCCTCTGAGCGGGCCTGGTTCATCAACTGGAACACACTGGCCACAAAGGTGTTGTGCGCCGCCTCGGCGATCACCTCGTGCAGACGGCTGTCCCAGTGCTCGAAATCTTCCAGCGTTGTCGCCATTTCGGCGCGCGCGCAGCACTCGTCCATGTGCACAAAATCTGCCGACGTCGCATTGCCGATCACCATATCGATGATCGCCGGCTCCAGTACGAGGCGCGCGCTCATCAGGTCTGCAGGGCTGGTGGCACTGCCAGCGCCAGTGTCGGGCAGCGTCACCAGCAATTCTGCAATCCGTTCGCTCACATAGGTACCGCTGCCCACTGTCTGGGTGATCAGGCCACGCGCCTTGAGGGTTGCCAGTACACGGCGCACAGCGGAACGGCTCAGCCCGCTCTCGGCACTGAAGTCGCGCTCGGTCGGAATGCGGTGGCCTGCACGCCATCGGCGTGATTTCAGGTTTTCCAGGATGGACTCCTGTAGGGCCATGGCGTGGTCGGTGGTTCGCATGTACTGAAAAAATGAGGGTTGTCATGCCTTCTGCTGCAGCCTGTTGCACACGGACTGCGGGCCAAAGGCTATGCAATTGGTCTTGATTGGTTCGATATTTTGCCTATCACGGTCACTTTGGTTCTCAGTGTTTTCCCGAAAATACCCTCTTGAAAGCGATAAATTGGTTGATTATTGGGTTGTTTTGGGCGAAATTACTGGGTCAGCCTTCACCCCTCAAGGAATTACTTTGCGTCTCGCCACTTTTCAATGGAACGGACAGCGCCATGTTGGCGTGGTGTCCGCCGACGGCCAGTCCGTCACCCCCGTCCGCATGGACCCCCAGCAAGCCCAACGCGGCGTGCTCGCACTGATAGGCACAGACGGCCAGCTCGCGCTGCCCGAAGGCCGCGGCACGCCGCTGGCCATCGCTGACGTGCACCTCGAAGCACCCGTGCCCGTGCCGCGCCGCAATGTGTTCTGCGTGGGCCGCAACTACCACGCCCATGCCAAGGAACTGTCGGCTTCGGTGTTCAAGGACAACAACGCCAACCCTGAAGCGTGGCCGATTGTGTTCACCAAGGTGCCGGAATGCGTGGTGGGCCCAACGGCCGATGTGCATCTGCCCACCGGCGTGTCGGAGCAGATCGATTACGAATCCGAACTGGCGGTGGTGATCGGTCAGGGCGGACGCAACATCTCCCGCGACAAGGCCATGGGCCATGTGTTCGGCTACACCATCGTCAACGACGTCACCGCACGCGACGTGCAGATGCGCCACTCGCAATGGGACCTGGGCAAATCCTTCGACACCTTCTGTCCGATGGGCCCCTGGGTCGTCACGGCCGACGAACTCGACGGCACCCGCACCCGCGTGCGCGGCTGGGTCAATGGCGAACTGCGCCAGGACGCGCTGACCACCGACCTGATCTTTGACATCCCGACACTGATCGAAACCTGCTCGCGCGGCATCACGCTCTACCCTGGCGACATCATCGCCACCGGCACACCTGCCGGTGTGGGCATGGGCCTGAAGCCGCCGCAATACCTCAAGGCCGGCGATGTGGTCCGCATCGAGATCGACGGCATCGGCAGCATCGAAAACCGGTTCGTTTAACCGCATCAAACCATCCGGGCCCCCTGCGGGCAACAGACCGGGCGCGCTGGCGCCCGGCTGCGAAATCCCTCACCATAACGGAGACAAGAATGACGCAAGTAACCTGGACGGGCGGTGTTGAGCACTGGACCCACAAAGACACGCCTGAAGGCAAGATCAAGCTGTTCCTGTGGGAGAAAAAAGCATCTCCCAAAGTGCCGAAGGTGGGCACCATCTTCTTCGTACATGGCTCGTCGATGGCCTCGCAGCCCACGTTTGACCTGAGCGTGCCCGGCCGCCCCTGGTCGTCGGCGATGGACTGGTTTGCCGACCATGGCTTTGACACCTGGACCATGGACAACGAGGGCTATGGCCGCTCGGACAAGCACCGCGACATCAACTTCGACATCAGCAACGGCGCGGATGACCTCGCCGCCGGCACCGAATACGCCATGAAGGTCTCGGGTGCCACATCGTTTCTGATGTATGGCATTTCGTCGGGCGCGCTGAAAGCAGGCCTGTTCACCGAGCGGCATCCGGAGCGCATCGCCAAAGTGGCACTCGATGCCTTCGTGTGGACAGGTGTTGGCAGCCACACGCTGGAGCAGCGCAAGAAAAAACTGCCGGAATTCCTGGCCAAGAACCGGCGCCCGATTGACCGCCCGTTCGTTCACAGCATCTTCCAGCGCGACCATCCCGACACGGTGGAGCTGTCGGTGGTCGAGGCCTTTGCCGATGCCATCCTGACGCTGGACGACTCCATGCCCACCGGCACCTACGTGGACATGTGCTCCAAACTGCCGCTGCTGGATCCGAAAAAGCTGACGGTACCCACCATCATCCTGCGCGGTGAGTATGACGGCATCGCCGGCATGGACGACCTGATCGACTACTTCAAGCTGCTGCCCAACATGAACAAGCAGTTCAGCGTGATGCGCGGCATCTCGCACGCGAGCTTCCAGCAGAAGAACTACATGATGGTCTACCAGATCCTGCACAGCTTTTTCACCATGCCCGAGCCATCGTACAAAGGTTGATGCCATGAACACACTCCTGCGCTCCCTGTGCGTCACGGCCGCTCTGGCGCTGCCTTCGGCGGCTGTGATGGCCCAGGCCTACCCGAACAAGCCGATCCGGTTGATTGTTCCCTTTGCGCCCGGCGGCTTCACCGATGTGGTGGCCCGCATCCTGGGGCAGAAACTGTCGCTGGCACTGGGGCAGCAGCTGGTGATCGAAAACAAGGCCGGAGCCGGCTCGACCATCGGCACCGACTTCGTCGCCAAGGCGGCGCCAGACGGCTACACGCTGGTGATGGTGTCGACCACGCACGTGATCAGCCCATGGATCTACAAGACCATGCCCTACGACCCGATCAAGAGCTTTACCGTGGTCTCCAAGCTGGTGGACTCACCCTACGTGCTGCTGGTGAACCCGAAAGTGCCAGCGAAGAATGTGCAGGAACTGGTGGCATTGGCCAAGGCATCGCCTGACAGCATCCACTACGCCTCGTCGGGCAATGGCAGTTCGCAGCACCTGATGGGGGGCCTCTTTGTCTCCATGACGGGCGCGCCGATGAAGCACGTGCCCTACCGCGGCAGCAGTGGTGCAGCCACCGATCTGGTCGCCGGCGTGGTGGAAACCAGCTTTGCCGGGGTGCCGAATGCACTGTCGCAAGTCCCGCAGGGGCGCCTGAAGGCGCTGGCGGTGACCACGGCCAAACGCATCCCGCAACTGCCGGATGTGCCGACCATGCAAGAGGCCGGTGTACCTGGTTATGAAGCGTCCGTCTGGCTGGCCCTGCTGGCACCGGCCGGCACGCCGCGCGACATTGTCAACCGGCTCAACAGCGAGATCGCCAAGGTCATGGCGACGCCAGAGGCGAAGAAGGCACTGTATGACGCAGGTGTGGAACCCACACCCTCCACACCGGAAGCCATGTCGGACTACCTGGTCAAGGAAATGGACCGCTGGGGCAAAGTGGTCAAGGACATCGGCATCAAGGTGGAGTGACGCCCGCAATCATCCAGAAAAAAAGCCGCTGCAGATCTGATCTGCAGCGGCTTTTTTGATGGCTCGACCGCCGGGGCGATCAAGACATGGTCAGGGTGTGATCAGGGCTGATCAGTCACGTGCAGGCTTGGAAAACTTGCCGGTTTTACGGGCTGCATCACGCGGCACAAACACCTTGCCGGCGGGCTTGGCGAACGCCGGCTTGCGGTTGGCAAAGTCCGGACGTGGTGCAAAGCCTTCGCTGCGGCCACCAAAACCGCGGTCTTCGCGCGGTGCAAAGCCGGCGTTGTGGCCTGCGTTGCTGTTGCCGAAGCCACGGTCGTCCTGACGGCGCGGGCCGCGGTCATTGAAACCGGAACGGTCTGCATAGTTGTTGCCCTGAGGCGCAGGAGGACGGCCCTGGAAGGAAGCACCGCGGTCATCACGGTTGCCACCACCGAATCCACCACCAGCGCCGCCGAAGCCACCGCCACCACCAAAACCACCGGCTGGCTTGCGGCCAGCATAGCCGCCACCGCCGCCGAAGCTGCGGCCACCGCCACGGTCATCGCGTCCACCGCCGAAATTGCCGCGTGGGCGATCCGACGTGGGCGCAAAGCGCTGCTGCGGCTCCAGACCAGCGATCACGCTGGGCTTGAGGTTTTGCTGCATGTAGTGTTCGATGTCCTGGATCTTGCGGCGATCGCGGAACTCGGCAATCGTGATCGCCTGACCTTCGCGCCCTGCACGGCCGGTGCGGCCAATGCGGTGCACATAGTCTTCGGCTTTCATCGGCAGGCCGTAGTTGATCACGTGGGTGATGGACGGCACGTCCAGGCCACGGGCGGCCACGTCGGTAGCGACCAGAATCTGGACGCGACCGTCGCGGAAAGCCATCAGGCGGCGGTTGCGCAGACCCTGGCCCAGGGCGCCATGCAGCGCCACAGCGCTGAAGCCTTCCTGCACCAGGTCATTGGCCAGGCCGTCACATTCCACCTGGGTGCAGGCAAACACGATGGACTGGTTCATGGTGGTGTCGCGGAGCTGATGATCGAGCAGCTTGCGCTTGTGCGTCATGTTGTCGGCCCACAGCAGCGACTGCGTGATGGACGTGTGCTTCTCGTGCGGCGAATCGATCTCGACGCGCTGCGGCGTGCGCATGACGCGCGTGGCCAGTTGCATGATGCGCGGCGCAAACGTGGCGCTGAACATCATGGTCTGCTTGCGCTCGATGGTGAGCTGGTTGACTTCGGTCAGGTCGTCGGCAAAGCCGAGGTCCAGCATGCGGTCGGCTTCGTCGACGACGAGGAACTGCACCTGGTCGAGCTTGATCTGCATGCTGCGCTGCAGGTCCAGCAGGCGGCCAGGGGTGGCCACCACGAGGTCGGCGTTCTGCAGCTTGGCAATCTGAAGCTGGTAAGGAATACCGCCCACCACGTTGGCAATACGCAGGCCGCGGCAATGACGCACGAGGTCGATCGCGTCGGCGCACACCTGCTGGGCCAGTTCACGCGTCGGGCACAGGATCAGGGCGCCGGGGGTGGCGGCCTTGAAGTTGCGCGGGCTGGTCGGGTCCTTACGCTTGGGTTTTTTCAGCGGTGCTTCGCCACGGGCGACGGCCTCGGCGCTCAGGCGCTCGAACTCGGCGCGTTCATGGCGCTCGGCTTCTTCCTGCTGCTTGAGCAGGGTGTGCAGCACGGGCAGCAGGAAGGCGGCGGTCTTGCCACTGCCGGTCTGGCTGGACACCAGCAGGTCGGTGAATTTGGCTTTCGGGTCGCTCTTGGCGTCATGGTCCAGGGCCTGCATGGCCTTGGGGATGGTCGCCATCTGCACGGCGGTCGGCTGGGTGAAACCCATGTCGGCCACAGCCTGCAGCAGTTCCTTGGCCAGGCCCAGCTTCACAAAGCCGTTGGGCTCTGCGACGACGGCGTCGAGCGACGTCAGCGCCTCGGCAGCATTGGTCTCGCCCGAAAAGTCAGGCACGGTATTGAAAGACGCCTCAGCAGCGTCGGATGAAATGGTTTCGGGCAAAAAGTCGCCACGAGCCTCAAAAGAGTCAGTCATGTTTTTCTCACTAATCACCTGCGCGCGTCTCTACCGGCTCAAAAGCCATCAAGCCAGAAAGACTGCAACAGGACAACTCAACCCTCCGCGTGGCGGAAGGCTTCGTTCATGGTTAATAAAACATCAACCATCAAACGAATATGCGGTTCAGCTGGAAACTCAGCGTGAAGCGGTGACTCCGAAGGTGGAGTCCAAAAGTGTGAGGTAGATGTACAAATGCGGTGCACCCCTGTGCAACTGCAAGCCCTCTATTATGCCATGCATTGCGGGTTTTCACCAAGCGGTCATTTCATGGCGCGGAAAGAAGGCTGGTTCAAGCCCCTTCATCCCGCGGGCCGCCGTCACTTCAAAAAGTGTTCGCGGTAGTGTTCCAGCTCGTCAATGGACTCGTGCACATCGGCCAGCGCCGTGTGGCTCTGGCGCTTCTTGAAGGCGCTGTAAACCTCGGGACGCCAGCGCTTGGCCAGCTCCTTGAAGGTGCTCACATCCACATTGCGGTAGTGCAGAAAGGCCTCCAGGCGGGGCATGTACTTCACCAGAAAGCGCCGGTCCTGGCTGATGGTGTTGCCGCACAGAGGCGAAGCACCTTTGGGCACATACTGCGCAAGAAAGGCCAGCAACTGGGCTTCGGCGTCCTCCTCGGTCACGGTGCTGGCCTTGACCTTGTCGATGAGCCCGCTGCGGCCGTGCGTGCCCTTGTTCCAGGCGTCCATCTGGTCCAGCAGTTCGTCGCTCTGGTGAATGGCAAGCACCGGGCCTTCGATGCGCGGCGTGAGCTGCGGCCCCGTCACGATGACGGCGATTTCGATCACGCGTTCTTTTTCCGGGTCCAGCCCGGTCATTTCGCAGTCCAGCCACACGAGGTTCTGGTCGGATTTCTTCAAGACAGTTTCAATTTCAGGCATCTTGCGATTCTCGCCGATAGCCTAAACTTCACTTCATGCCCGACTTTCCGCCCAACTACTCCCTCGCGTTCACACTGGTGTTCGCCGCGCTGATCGTCCTGGGACTGATCACCCGGTTTTACCTCGCCTCACGGCAGATCCGCCATGTCGCGCGCCACAGGGACGCCGTGCCGACAGCCTTCGCCACCAACATCACGCTGCAGGCCCACCAGAAAGCCGCGGATTACACGGTCGCCAAGACACGTTTTGGCCTGCTGGAAACCGCGTTGGCCTCGGCCGTGCTGCTGGGCTGGACACTGCTGGGCGGCATCGACGCCCTGAACGGTGCCATCGCCGAATCGGGGCTCGGCAGTTACGGCGCACTGCTGCCGCAGTTGGCCCTGCTGGCCGCGTTCGGCTTGATCAGCGGCCTGCTTGAATTGCCCATAACGCTGTACAGCACCTTCCGGATCGAAGAGCGCTTTGGCTTCAACAAGATGACGCTGCGGCTCTGGTTCACCGATCTGCTGAAGTCCACCGTGGTCGGCGTGGTGATCGGCCTGCCGATCGTGGCGCTGATCCTCTGGCTCATGGGCAGCGCCGGCAGCCTCTGGTGGCTGTGGGCCTGGGGGGCATGGATGGCATTCAACCTGCTGGTGCTGGTGCTCTACCCCACGGTGATTGCACCGCTCTTCAACCAGTTCAAGCCGCTCGATGACGACGCGCTGAAAGCCCGCGTGACGGCGCTGATGACGCGCTGCGGCTTTGCCGCCAAAGGGCTGTTCGTCATGGATGGCAGCAAGCGCTCCGCCCACGCCAACGCCTACTTCACCGGCTTCGGTGCCGCCAAGCGGGTGGTGTTCTACGACACGCTGCTCAAACAGCTCAATCCGGGCGAAGTCGATGCGGTGCTGGCACACGAGCTGGGCCACTTCAAGCACAAGCACATCGTCAAACGCATGGTGGCCATGTTCGCCATGAGCCTGGTGGGCTTTGCACTGCTGGGATGGCTTTCGTCACAGGTCTGGTTCTACACCGGCCTGGGCGCCACGCCCAACATCGCCACTGCATCGGGCGGAACGCCCAACGACGCGCTGGCGCTGCTGCTGTTCATGCTGGTGGTGCCGCTGTTCAGTTTCTTCATTTCTCCGGTGTTTGCGCAGTTCTCGCGCAAGCACGAATTTGAAGCCGATGCTTATGCCGTCTCGCAAACCGATGGTGCGGCGCTGCAAAGCGCGCTGCTCAAGCTCTACCAGGACAACGCCAGCACGCTGACGCCCGATCCGGTCTTCGTGAAGTTTTACTACTCCCACCCGCCAGCATCAGAGCGACTCGGTCGCATGCTGTCATCCACCCCGGTCGCCTCATGAGCCATTCCGTTCACCAGAACCGCCGCGCACTCAGCGCCACCGAGATCGTCACCCAGTTGAGCCAGCTCAACGGCGAGCAGCCGCTGGGCTGGCGCCTGATCGATGGGTCGCTGGAGAAAACCTTCAAATTCAAAAATTATTACGAGACGATCGCCTTCGTCAACGCCCTGGCCTTCATTGCGAATGCCGAAGATCACCACCCCGATCTGGCGGTAAGTTACGGCCAATGCACGGTGCGTTTCAATACGCACGACGTCAACGGCGTGTCCGTGAGCGACTTCTTCTGCGCGTCGAAGGTTGACGCGCTGCTCGCTTGAGCAAACCCGCGCGGCCTGCGGCAGCGCCCGTGGCGGGCACCCTGCCGGGCCTGGTGGTGGCTGGGTTCGGGCGGCATGTGCTGGTGGAAACGCCTTCTGGCGAACGCCTCATCTGCCACCCTCGCGGCAAGAAAAGCCAGGCCGTGGTGGGCGACCAGGTCCGCTGGCTGCCTTCTGAGGACGAAGGCACGATCGAGAAAGTCGAGACGCGCAGCAACCTCTTTTATCGCCAGGATGAACTGCGCACCAAATCGTTTGCCGCCAACCTCGACCAGGTGCTGATCCTGATGGCGGCTGAACCGGAGTTTTCCGAGAGCCAGCTCACCCGCGCGCTGATCGCCGCCGAGGCCGAGCGCATCACACCCGTCATTGCGCTGAACAAGAGCGATCTGGCCGAACCCTTTGCCCGCGCGTGGGAGCGCCTTGCGCCCTATCGCCAGATGGGCTACCGCATGCTGGGGCTGGCCATCAAACCCAAAAGCCAGGTCCCGACGGATGCCGCACAAGAAGCCCAGCATACCGAATTGATGCAATTGCTTCAGGGTAAAAAAACGCTGGTACTGGGGCCGTCTGGCGCCGGGAAAAGCAGCCTGACCAACCTGCTGCTGCCCGAAGCCAGGGTGCTCACGGCCGAGATTTCGCAGGCGCTGAACTCGGGCAAGCACACGACCACCAGCACCACCCTGTACTGGCTGGATCCGGCACGAACCACCGCGCTGATCGACTCACCAGGTTTTCAGGAGTTCGGGCTGCACCACATTGACCCGATGCAACTGGCCGGCTACATGCCTGACCTGAAAGCGCACGCACAGGCCTGCAAGTTCTACAACTGCACGCACCTGCATGAGCCGGGTTGCGGGGTGATTGCCAACGTGAATGCCGCACCGGGTGTTAGCCACATCAGCAGCCACCGCTACCGCCTGTACGGCGAGTTGTTCGCAGAGTTGTCCCAGTCGCGTTATTGACCGATCCGCGCGCCGGGAAAAACGCGCGGAGTCAGCCCAGCAGGCGCGCCAGGGTCAGCAGCGCCAGCAGCACCATCCACAACACCACAGAGCGCCACACCAGCCCCACAATGCTGCGCAGATGCGCCACTTCAGGTTCACGGCCGGGCGTGGTCTCGGTGACCGCAGGACCCTCCACAGCGTCCAGTCCTCCGGCCTGAAACGCCGGCGAGGCGTCGGTTGAAAAGGCCGCCTTGAGCACCTCACCGCCAAGGCGGACGTTCACAGCGCCCGAGGTGGCCGCCAGGATGATGCCGTCGTTGTGGTTTTCTGCCGTGATCGGCTCTGCCGTCTGCAGGCGCTGGGTGTAATTGCGCCAGGCATCAATGGCGTCCTCAAAACTGCCGACGACGGCAAAACCCAGCGACGTGACCCGAGCCGGCACGAAGTCGATCACGCCCCAGGCCCGGCTGGCAGCCAGTTGCAGCGCAGGGCTGGCACCTTCGCCGGCTGCCGCCGCCGATTGCCGTTTGTAGGCCCAGTAGCGGGATACAAACTCACTCATCCGGTAGAGCACAGCACCCGCAGGCCCCAGACCCAGCGCCGCCAGCACCGAGAACCAGCCCAGCACGCCGAACACATGCCGGTGCGCCGCCAGCACCGAATACTCGATCACATGGCGAACAATCTCGCTGCGTGGCAACTCGCTGGCATCGACCTGCCGCCACTGGGCCAGCAACTCCCGCGCGGCAGCCTCATCACCGTCATCCAGGGCATCGCGAATGTCGGTGAAATAGTGGCTGAACTGCCGGAAGCCCAGCGTGACATACAGGATGGCCACGCTCCAGAGAAAGGCCAGCAAAGGGTTCACCAGCCAGAGCAGCCAGTGCACCGCCAGCGTCACCAGCGCCGGCACCACCACAGCCACGGTCCAGGCGATCCAGCCATGATGGGATTGACCGGCATCCATGCTGCGGTTGGTCCATCGGGCCCAGCCGCGAAAACCCGCATGAACCCAATTGCCCCGGGCCAGCGGTCGGGCCTGTTCCACAAGGAGCGCAAACAGCACGGCGAAAAAACTCATGGTGAATGATACTTCCCCCGATCAATGGGCCCCCACGGTCGTTCGCTTCGCGTAATTCCCTGCCCCCCCGAGGGGGCCGCCCGCCTGCGGCCCGGCGAAGCCGGTTCCGCGGCTCCACTGGCTTTAAGACTCCACAGAGATTGTTGTGGCTCGTCTGCAGCAGCGGGCGCCGCGGGACTGGCTTCGCCAGACCGCAGGCGCCGCCCCCTGGAAGGGGGGAACAGGCTACACGCAGTGAGCCTGGACGGGGGTGGTAGTCATCCAGCGCTGAGGAACCGGTAAAGATTGCGCAGCATGCCGGCTGTGGCGCCCCAGATGTAGCGTTCGCGGGACTCCGCGTCGTCGCCGCCTGGCGCGGGCTCCAGATAGGGCATCGACAGCCATTGCCTCAGCACACCGTCAAACTCCATCTCGTGTCGGCGATGGTGGGCCGGGTTCATCAGGTACCACAGCGGCACCTCGAACACATCGGCCACCTCGCCGGGGTTGGGTTGCAGTTCGAACCCCGGTGTGACCAGCGCCACCACCGGCGTGATGATGAATGCCGTGCCCGTGACATAGGTCGGCAACGTGCCCAGCACTTCCACGTGCGCAGCCGGCAGGCCAATCTCTTCGCGTGCCTCACGCAAGGCCGTGTCGATGGCATCGCGGTCGGCGTCGTCCGTGCGGCCACCCGGCAGCGCAATCTGCCCTGAATGCGTCGAGAGGTTGGTCGTGCGCTCAGTGAGCAGCAGCATGAGTTCGTCGCGCATCACCAGCGGCAGCAGCACGGCGGCAAGCGCTGGCGTGCGGTCGGTGAACTTCTTTTCCACGCTGTGCTCGGGCGTCCAGACCGGCGGGTGCCGGAAACGGTCGCGCAAGGCCTGCGGCATCAGCCGGTCGGCAGTGACGCCTTCCAGATGGGCGTCCGTGCCCAGCACCGGAATGCTGCGCGGGTCGAACTTGGGCAGGGGTTTGGAAACGTTCATCAGCCCTCCAGATTAGCAGGCATCCACGGGACGGGAAGCGGGCATGAAAAAACCGCCTCAAGAGGCGGTTTTTCGGGAACGCACAAGTGGAGCTCAGGCTGCCTTGGCGCCCAGCTTTTCCTTGATACGTGCAGACTTGCCGCTGCGGCTGCGCAGGTAGTACAGCTTGGCGCGACGCACATCACCACGGCGTTTGACTTCGATGCCGGCGATCAGCGGGCTGTAGACCTGGAACGTACGCTCCACGCCTTCACCATTCGAAATCTTGCGCACGATGAAGCTGGAGTTGAGGCCGCGATTGCGCTTGGCAATCACCACGCCTTCAAAAGCCTGAACGCGCTTGCGGTTACCTTCAACCACGTTCACGCTCACGATGACGGTATCGCCAGGTGCGTACACGGGGATGGTCTTGTTGAGGCGGGCAATTTCTTCCTGCTCGAGGGTCTGGATCAGATTCATGGTTGTTTCCATTTCACTTTTTCGTTCATTCACGCGCTACGCTAAAGACCGCAATTCCAGGGACTTCCTGGGAAGTCGCTCATGGTTGCGGTGGCCGCCAGAGGATCGAAAAGCCTTTGATTATAGCAATTCGGGCGGCCCGAGTGTCGATCAGGCCGGGGGATTCGCCAAACCGGACAGAAAAGTCTCGTCCTGTGCCGTCAAAACCCCACGGTCCCGCGCCTGTTGCACCAGTTCGGGGCGCTTCGACTGGGTGAAGGCCAGCCGTTGCTCGCGCCGCCAGCGCTCGATGTGGGCGTGGTTGCCAGACATCAGCACCGGCGGGACGACCAGCCCCCGCCAGGCCTCGGGCCGGGTGTAGTGCGGGCAGTCCAGCAAGCCGTCGAGTGCGGGGTTGAAGCTGTCCATCTGGTGGCTGCCTTCGTCGTTCAGCACACCGGGTTGCAGGCGGGCCACGGCGTCCAGCAGCGCCATCGCGGCAATCTCGCCGCCAGACAGCACAAAATCACCCAGACTGATCTGTACGTCGACGTGCGCGTCAATAAAGCGCTGGTCCAGTCCCTCATAGCGGCCGCAAATCAGCACCGCTCCGGCACTTGCCGACCAGCGCTCCACCGCGGCGTGGTTGAGTGGCTGACCGATGGGCGAAAAAAGCACGGTCGGCGCGAGGCCCGCGCCGGCTGTGGCCCGCTCGGCGCGCACGGCTTCCAGGCACAGGGTCAGCGGTTCGGCCATCATCACCATGCCCGGCCCACCGCCAAAGGGGCGGTCGTCCACGCGGCGGTAATTGCCGTCGGCGAAATCGCGCGGGTTCCAGAGCTTGACCTCGACCTGACCCGATTCATAGGCACGGCGTGTCACGCCGCTCAGCAGAAACGGCGCGAACAGTTCAGGGAAAAGGGTGATGACGTCAAAGCGCATGGTGGAACTAATTTAGCACCGACTGCGCACCGCGAGGCGATGCCCGGGAACACAGACACCCGGGGTGGAACGTCAGTAGTCCGGTTGCCAGTCGACGGTGATGCGCCTCGAAGGCAAATCGACGTTGTCGACGTACACCGAGACAAAGGGAATCATGCGCTCGGCAGATCCACTGGAGCCGTCTTCACGGCTCACGTTGTATTCGACACACAGCACCGATTGGGGGCCAGTGGTCATCAGGTCACGCACAGTGCCCAGGGCCACGCCCTCGCGGTTGACCACATCCAGGCCGATCAGGTCGACCCAGTAGTACTCGTCTTTGGAAGCGGCAGGAAAAGCGCTGCGCGGCAGGAAGATGCGCGTGCCGCGCAAGGCTTCGGCCGCATTGCGGTCGTCCACGCCGGTGAACTTGGCGACCACGGAATCGGAATGGTTTTTGACTTCCTCCACCTGCACAGACTGCGTGCCGGAGAAAACCGAAAAGCCGGGCCTGAACTTGGCGTCAGGCGCCTCCAGGAACCAGGAGGGGGCGGTAAACAGGGCAGCAGGGTCGGTGCTGTGGGGCAGGATTTTCACCCACCCTTTCACACCCCATGCGTCCAGAACGCGCCCGACTTCAATCGCATCGCCTGGCAGGCTTGAGGGACTCAAACCCGCCGACGACTGGAGGCCGGACGACATCAGGACTTCAAGCTGCCCGGAACTCAGGCTGCCTTGGCGGCGCCTTGCTTGACGAGGCGCTCAACGGTCGGCGAAGGCTGGGCGCCCACACCGATCCAGTGGGTCAGACGGTCTTGCGCAATGCGCAGGCCTTCTTCGCCACCTTTGGCGATCGGGTTGTAAAAACCGATGCGCTCGATGAAACGGCCATCGCGGCGAACGCGTTTGTCAGCCACAACGATATTGAAAAAAGGACGGTGCTTGGAACCGCCGCGCGAGAGTCGAATGACGACCATGATTTATCCTTCGGGTGGGGGGACAGCCCATCAATAAGCCTGGAAGGCCTTGAAGGCAGAAACCCCGGAATGTTCTGCAGCGCTTGAGACACACGACATGGCCACCCGGCCAGCGAATTGCTGCAAAGCCTGAGATTATAGCCCGCCGGAGCGTTTTTCTGCAAAATCAGGCGGTTACCCGCGAATGCGGCCCTCTTGACCCGTCCACTCCCTACCAACCCCACCCGACTCAACATGCCTCTGATACGCCCCAGCCAGGACAAGGATATCCCCGCCGTCACTGCCATCTACGCCCACCACGTGCTGCACGGCACAGGCACTTTTGAGACCGAGCCCCCCAGCGCGGCAGACATGACCAGCCGACGCGCCGACGTGCTGGCCAAGGGACTGCCCTATCTGGTGGTTGAGCAGGACGGACAGGTCATTGGCTTCGCCTATGCGAACTGGTTCAAGCCGAGGCCAGCGTACCGCTTCTCGGTGGAAGACTCGATCTACATGGCGCCCGATCTGCACCGCCAGGGCCTGGGGCGCGCGCTGCTGGCAGAACTGCTGGCACGGCTGGAGGCAGGCGGTATCCGCAAGGCCATGGCCGTCATTGGTGATTCAGCCAATGCCGGCTCGATCGGCGTTCACCGCTCGCTGGGTTTCACCGAGGTGGGCACGGTCAAATCCTGCGGATGGAAGTTCGGCGCCTGGCGCGACATCGTGATCATGGAAAAAACGCTGGGCGCAGGCGACGCTCGTCCGCCTGTAGACGCCAAGGTTTGATAATCGGGTGATGACATCCCCCTTCGCACCCACGCCGCCCAGCCCTTCCACCAAAAACAAGACCTCCGCGGCCTGGCTCGCGTTCATCGGCGGGCAGCTCGGCCTTCACCGCTTTTACCTCTTTGGCCTGCGCGATGCGTGGGCGTGGTTGCACCCGGTGGCCGCCGCACTGGGCTGGTGGGGCGTGGCACGCGTGAGGGCCTACGGCCAGGACGACCAACTGGCCTGGCTGCTGGTTCCCCTGCTGGGATTCACGATCGCAGCGACTGCACTCACGGCAATTGTTTACGGCTTGACGCCCTTTGAAAAATGGAATGCCCGTCACAACGCGGCGAACCCCTCCTCCAGCGCCGGCCACACAAACTGGCTGACCATAGGCGCTGTGGTGTTTGCCTTGCTCTTCGGCACCATCTCGCTGATGTCCAGCATCGTGTTCAGTTTTCAGCGGTACTTTGAATACCAGGTGGAAGAGGCTCGAAAAATCAGCCAGTGATTGAGCCATCACTTCAGTCAGAAAGGCGTCAGTTGCACGCCTCAACGCGGCCCGCCGCCAAAAAGGCTACGCATAAATACCAAGTGCAAGCGTTGGTTTAGTACGTCGTAATACAGTCTGTCTCGCCTATGTCGGCATGACACGCTCGCGCGGTGCGCTCAACGGCCCCATCACTGCTGTTGAGATTCATCGCTACATTCAAAGGAACCCACAACATGAAAACCAACCGCAGAACATTCGTCGTGCAAACCATCACCGGCGTTGGCGCCCTGTCGGCCATCAGCCTGACAGGTGTTGCCCAGGCGCAAGCCATGGTCGCCGAGACCGACGGCCAGGCCACCGCGCTGGGCTACAAGGCAGACGCCACCAAGATTGACAAGGTCAAATACCCGAAATACGCCGCTGGCCAGCATTGCGGCAACTGCGCGTTGTTCCAGGGCAAAGCGGCTGACGCAGCTGGCGCCTGCCCGCTGTTTGCCGGCAAGCAGGTGTCGTCCAAAGGCTGGTGCAGCGCCTACGCCAAGAAGGCTTGAAGCCACACCCAGGTTCACCGGCATCGCGCCGGTGAATGGAAAATAGCCTGGGCATCACGGCATGCTGAACCGCATGCCGTGGTGTCAAAACAGCTGCAGGCTCACCCAGTAGGCAATCGCGGCGACAAACGCCGAGGCCGGGATGGTGAAAATCCAGGCCCATACGATGTTGCCCGCCACTCCCCAGCGAACCGCCGACGCGCGCTGCGTGGAGCCCACGCCAACAATGGCGCCGGTGATGGTGTGGGTGGTAGAGACTGGTATGCCCAATGCAGTCGCCAGAAACAGCGTCAACGCGCCCCCGGTCTCGGCGCAAAAGCCTCCGACCGGTTTGAGCTTGGTGATCTTCTGGCCCATGGTTTTCACGATACGCCAGCCACCGAACATGGTACCCGCTGCAATGGCGATGTAGCAACACACGATGGTCCAGGTCGGCGGCAAGGGATCGGTGGCCGAGGTGTAGCCGGTGGCGATCAGCAGCATCCAGATGATGCCGATGGTTTTCTGGGCATCGTTGCCGCCGTGGCCGAGGCTGTAAGCACCCGCAGACACCAGCTGAAGACGCCGGAACCAGCGGTCCACCTTGGACGGCGTGGCCCGCCGGCAGACCCACGACACCAACACCATCATCATCGATCCCAGCAAAAAGCCCAGCAGCGGCGAGATGAAGATGAACGTCACGGTTTTCATGATGCCGCCGGAAATCAGCGCCTGCGTGCCCGCCTTGCCGATGACGGCGCCCACAATGCCGCCAATCAGCGCATGCGACGAACTGCTTGGAATGCCGTAGTACCAGGTGACGAGGTTCCAGGTGATGGCGCCGATCAAGGCGCCAAAAACCACGTGGATATCGACAACACCGGGCTGCACGATCCCCTTGCCCACGGTGGCAGCCACGCTGAGATGAAAAATGAAGATGGCAACCAGGTTGAAGGCAGCAGCGAAGACCACCGCCTGCCCGGGCTTGAGTACGCCCGTCGACACCACCGTCGCTATGGAATTGGCCGCATCGTGAAAGCCATTCATGAAGTCGAAGGCAATCGCCAGCACGACCAGCAACACCACGATCCACAAGGCCGCTTGCATGGTTTGCATCGCGTTCAGCCGGTGATCAGGAGTTCTCGAGGACGATGCCCTCGATCAGGTTGGCCACATCCTCACACTTGTCGGTGATGGTTTCCAGCAGTTCGTACACCGCCTTGAGCTTGATCACTTCGCGCACATCGGGCTCTTCGCGGAACAGGCGGCTCATGGCCGAGCGCATCACGCGGTCGGCATCCGATTCAAGTTTGTCGATCTCTTCGCAGGTCTTGAGGGCAGCCTCTGCGGTGGCTGCGTCGCTGACGCGGCCGATCAGGGCCACCGCATCTTTCAGGCGTTCGCAGCACTTGACGCTGAGGTCGGTCAGGCGCGTGATTTCCTCGGTCATGTGGCGCACGTCGTACAGCGCCATGGTTTCGGCCGAATCCTGGATCAGGTCGGCCACGTCGTCCATGGTGTTGATGAGGGAGTGGATCTGCTCACGGTCGATCGGCGTGATGAAGGTCTTGTGCAGCATGCGGTTGACCTCCTGCGTGATGCGGTCGGCCGCGCGCTCGGCGTTGTCCACCTCGCGGTTGTAGGCCTCGCGTTTTTCCACATCGCTGTAGTTGGCCACCATCTTTGAAAACGCGTGCGCTGCCTCGACGATCCTGTCAGCATGCTGGTTGAACATCTCGAAAAAATTGCCTTCGCGCGGCAGCAACTTGCCAAACAGCATGGAAACTCCTGGGAATAATCTGAAATAAGACGTCTTTGTGACAGGCGGCAGTTTAACCGGGCAGGCCTTCCGGCCGGCACGCACCAGGCCGCCCGCGGCATCGCCGTGGGTCTCGTCTGCGCAGCGATTGGCCGCACACGCACTGGTATTCCTGACGTCCCCTGTGTGCCGATTACAGTAAGCTAGGCTCCGGCGGCGGGTCGTGTCCCTCAGCAGTGCGAGGCACCGGATGAGGCATGTGACCCCAGCCACAGTGGCCGGAACACGCGACCCGCGCGCTCCGGCTGGTGCCAGTTGATCAGGAAGTCCCCGACGCATGAACCCAGACCGTGTCAATCTTGGGCCCGATCCCGCAACGCCCGGTGGCTCGCCGCCCGGCCCACCGCCGTTCCAGACTGCGCCGCCCGCGACCTCCACCGCAAGGGCTGGTCGCCTGTGGCTGATGGTCGCCATGCTGGCGGCCGCGGGATTGCTGTCACTGTCGGCCTGGCGCCAGGGCTGGTTCACCCCAACAGCCGATGTGTACCTGGACCTTCCCCACGTCAGCGGTGTGCAGGCCGGCACGCCGGTCAAGCTCAAGGGATTCAAGATCGGCGAGGTGGATGAGGTGAGCCTGCAGCCTTCGCTCAACGTCCGTGTGCGCCTGCGCATTGCCCAGGCCAAGCTGGAACTTCTGGGCACAGATGCCACGGCGCGCTTTGGCCGGGATGGGCCGATTGGCGGCAAATACATCGAGATAACCCCCGGCACACGCCAGGGCCCCCGCCTGGAGGCGGGCCGGACGGTACCGGTCGATGTCACCGGAGATTTCGAGGACGTGATGGCGACGGTCAAGACGGCAGTCGAAAAACTCACCCTTGTGCTCGCCAAGGTCGATCCGATTCTGGATGACACCCGCAAGGTGACGGGCGAAGTGGCTGCCGCGCGGCAGTCCTTTCGGGCTTCTGCAGACGCCATCGTGAGCAACTTTCAGGCGCTGTCGGTCCAGTTGCGGCAAGCGGGCGAGACCGCTTCCGGCATGGCCACCGACCTGCGCCAGGACCGGAAGGCGCTGGTCGCCGAGGCACGCAATGTCCTGCTGCAGGCGGAAGCCGCCACGGCCAGCGCGCGCGCGGCCCTGAAAGCGGCAGAAACCGATCTGCCTGTCGTGCTCGCCAACATGCGCGAGATCAGCGCCGACACCCGTCACATCGTTGGGGAAGCAAGACAAGCCCTGCCACCGCTGGTACGGTCAGGGCGCACGGCGGCAGACAATGCCGCCGAACTCAGCGACGGACTCAAACGCAGCTGGCCCCTGTCCACACTGGTCAAGCCGGCTGTCGACGGCAACCTGCCCCTCGACGGCTTCGAAGGCGCCGCCCGATGAAGGCGCCCCAGCTCCGCCGGGCCATCACGGCCGCCCCACGCCTGCATGCCGGCAGGCTGTTCACCGCCTTCGCCGTGTTGGTGCTGATGACCGCCTGCGCGCAGCCACGCGGACCCGAGGCGGCGGGCGGCCGTAACTCGCCCGCCAACGCCACCGTGGCCGAGGCGCAATTGCAGGAACGCCAGGGCAGCACCGCGTTTGCGCATGCTGATCTGCAAGGCGCCTACAACCACTACCGGCGCGCCGCGCAGATCTACCAGTCGCTGGCACTGACAGACCCGATGGCGCGCGCCCAACTCAGCCAGGTTCGCGTCCTGGCCGAGGCCGGCCAGCTCCCGCTGGCCCAGCGTGAGATCAACGCCATCCTCGACAACGCCGCAGCCCTTTCACCGGCCACACTGACCGCGGCGCACGGCCGCGCGGCCAACCTGGCGCTGCAGGCGACCCCTGCCGACGCCTCGGCTGCCGGACAGCATCTTCAGGCCGCTGAAAAACTGTGCGCTGCGCAATGTGTCGAAGCCTCGGCACTGCATGCCATGCGCGGGCGACTTCACCTGGCCCAGGGTGAAGCCCAGGCCGCTCTTGACGCCGGCCAGCGTGCACAACAGGCGGCAGGCCATGACGCGGACCGCGCCAATGCCATGCGGCTGATGGCAAACGGCCACCAGGTGCTGGGCGCCCCCCGGCAGGCGCTGGCGCTGGCCGAGGCAGCGCTGGCGCTCGATCAGGCCAGCGGCGCGGCGGACCGTGTCGCCCTCGACCTGGACCTGATCGCCCAGGCGCATCAGGCCCAGGGCAACACCTTGCTGGCCGTGCGCGCACAGGCGCTGGCCGATCAGTCGCGGACTGCCCGCCGCGCACTGCAAAGCGGCACGGCGATCCGTTGACCCTGAGCCCGAACCCAGTCTTTATGTCCAGCATCCTCCCATGACCCAGCCGACCCGCCCGGAAGTCCCCCGCGGCTTCGACCTGGAAGATGTGTTGCCGCTGGAAGCCTTGCTGCTGAGCCCGGCGCGCGTGCGCTGGGTGGCGTTGAAGGCACTGTGGCAAGCGCGCGCTGCCTGGCGTGAGCCGGCGGCCCGCGCGGCCATGCGCGCCGAGCGCGACACCGAACTGGCCGAGAACCTGCCGGCCGGGTTCGTCATCTCCCTGATGGCCGCGATCACCCTGTTCGGCGCCTTGCCGGCGGAGCTGGGCGAGCAGTCGGACCCGGTGCTCCGCCTGGCCTGGCCGTTGTGGGCCTTGCAAATCGCACCCATGGTGTGCGCCCAGATCATGGCCATGGTCAACGCCCCGAGCATCGCCATCCAGCTCACCGAGCGGGAATCCGGCGGAGGTTTCCAGGGCACGGTGCAACAGCGCTCCATGCAGGCGGCACGCCTGAGCTGGCCGTGGATCGTGGCGCACGGTGCGGTGTGTGCCGCCAGCAGCTGCCTGATGGTCGTGTCCTCCATGCTGCTTGGCCTGCTGGCCGGCTTCGCGCTGAATGTGGGCGACCTGCACCAGACCGCCAGCCTGCTGGCGACACAGATCGGGCCCCTGGCCTGGCTGCGGGCCGGAATTTCCGCCTGGCTGCTGGGCGTTGCCTGCACGACAGCGGCCGTTCTTTACGCGTGGCCCGGCACACAAAGCTCTCGGGGCGGCGTTGACAGCCACCGCCTGGGGCTGCGCGCCACCTGGGTCAGTTCGCTGACATGCCTGGCCCTGGGGTTCGTCCTGCACTGGTTGACCCGCTTGGCGGCCTGACTCGGCGCGCGGGCCAATTGCTGCTAGAGTTACAGGAAGTAACCGTCCTGCCCGCCGCGGTAACCCCTCGGCCAAAGCCCTGAAAGACTCATGCCACGCAGTATCCGCCCCCTCTTGCTGGCCGCTCTTCAGCGAGCCGCCTTCGTGCTCGTGATGTGCGGAGCGGCCACCTGTCAGGCACAGGGCAGCACGGCCGACGCCCTGACACCGGAACAAATGGTGGAAAAGCTCAGGCAGCCCCCCTTGCCCGCCGACGGCAGCCGGCCCCGCACACGCAGCCTGCGCAACCTCTCGGTCGAAGCGGTCCCGGAGCCGGAACAGGCACGGGCCGCGCTGTCGTTCCAGATCCAGTTTGACTTCAACTCGGCGCAGGTCAAACCGGAAAGCCAGAAAGCCCTGAGCAATCTGGCCCAGGCCATGCTCTCGCCGGAGCTGGCCAACGCCAGATTCGGCATCGAGGGACACACCGATGCCAAGGGCCGCCCCGACTACAACCTGCAACTGAGCCAGCAGCGCGCCGACGCGGTCAAGGGCATTCTGGTGCAGCAAGGGGTGCCCACCACGCGTCTGGCGACCACCGGCAAGGGCGCCACCCAGCTCGCCAATGGGGCGAACCCCCTGGCGCCGGAAAATCGCCGGGTCCGGGTGGTCAACCTGGAATCCAATTGACCCGCGGCTGCCTGGCCTCAGGGTGCGCCACCCGTTGGCCCATGGGCAAGGCCAGCGCAGTATCCAGCGCCTCCTGCCACTGAGCCACACCCTCCATGCAAAGAGCCATCGCACGCGCACTGCGCCCGCTTCGCATGCACATCGGGGCCTGGCCTGCATCGCGGGTCACATGGGGGCTGATGGCCGTGTTCATCGCCTGGGGCCTGGTGGACGTCATGGTGCTCCGATTGAGCAGCGGACTGTCGCAATCGAGCTACGACGCCATGGTGCGGGCACGGGTGCATGCGGCGGCGCCAGATCCGCGCATCCTGATCGTGGACATCGATGAGTCTTCCCTGCTGCGGATGGGCAAGGAATTCGGGCGCTGGCCCTGGCCGCGTGACACCCTGGCCACGGTGCTGGATCATCTTGAAAAACAGCACCCGGCGGCGATTGTCTGGGATGTTGTCTTTTCAGACGCTGACCGCCTTAGCCCTGGCGGGGATGCGGCCTTCAACGCGGCCGCGCAGCGCAGCGAACACAGCCATTTCTCCATCGTCCGCCTGCCGCCGCAAAACGATGTGTACAGCCAGGTCACGCGCAAGGAGTTGCCCGGATTGTGGCTGCCCGCAACTGGCGCCAGCACGGCCGCAGTGGCACTGATTCCACCCGCACTGCCTGCCGTCGCTGCCAGCCGGCTCGGCTACAACAACGGCTATGTGGACAGCGACGGCGTCCTGCGACGGTTCCGTTATGCGGAAACCCTGCCCGACGGCAGCGTGATCCAGTCGCTGCCCCTGAGCGTCCTGCAGGCCCTGAACCCGGGAGCGGCCAACCTCAAGGCGCTCCATGCACCCTCGGCCAGCAGGGATGAGCTGGTGGTGTGGCGGAAAAAAGCCAACCAGTATCCGTCCGTTCCCTTTGCGGATGTTTTTGCCAAGGCCGACGGTGGCGTGCCGCTGAAGCCCCTGCCGGATTTTGCAGGCAAGGTGGTCATCATCGGCTCCACGGCGCCCAGCCTGCACGATGTGCACCCCACCCCACTGTCGCCCACACAGGCCGGTGTCGACTCACTGGCCACGGTGCTCGACAACGCACTGAGCCAGCGGCACCTGGCCGAGCTGCCGCGCTGGCTGCAGGCGGCTCTGGCCTCTGCCATCTGTGCCGGTATCGCCTTGTGGGTCCGCGTCAAAAGCCTGTCGTCCCTCGCACCGGCACTGTTCCTGCTGCCGGCGTCGCTGCTGGGCATCAGCTACCTCAGCCTCCATGGCCTGCCCCTGTTCATTGACCTGAGTCTGGCGGCCGGCCTGGGACTGGTGTTTCTGGCAGTGCTGCGCTTGTGGAATACCTTGCGCCGCCAGTACTGGTGCCTGGTGGAGGCGCCTGCAACGCCAGCGCAGGCCCAGGGCGTATGGCCCTGGCGCAGCAGCACACCATGGCGAGACGCGGCACTGGACCGGCTGATTGACGCCGTCGCCAAGCATGCCCCAGGCTGCCGGATCCTGACGCACGACATTACCGTCAACTGGCCGGCCACCCTTCACTGGCCCGAACTGGCCGGCTACATCGCCATCGTCGGCCCGTGCGACGAACTTGTCAGCGCGCGGCAGCGGCTCACGCAGGCCCTCACGGGCATTCAGGGCCTGGAACACGTCCAGAATTCCGGCATCCAGTCCCTGGCACCCAACGCCTCGCGGGACGCACTCTGCGCCGCTGCGATGGCGGGCTGGGTCAGACTGACGTCAGCACCGCCAGCGCCCCCTTCCCCGCTTCTTTCAGTGCCACAAGGAATCACCCCATGAAACGTCCTGCGTTCCTCACCCTGTTGATGGCCGCTATGTGCGCGGCATGTGCCATGACCTCCTGGAGCCAGACCACGACCGCACTGCGCGGCACCGAGTTGCGGGCGGACAAACTGGGATCGGCGGCCGTGGTGGCCCGCGTGGCCTCCGGCGCATCGCTGCGCCTGCTCAGCCTGGAGGGTGGCTGGGCCCTGGTCGAGGGTTCCGGGGTGCGGGGCTGGACACGCGCCAACGCACTCGATCTGCAGGCTGGCAGCTCGGCTGCTGCGGGCATGGACAGCGGCAGGCAGGCAACCGGTAACACCGCATTGACGCTCGGCTCTCGCGGCCTGCAACCGCGGAGCAACCGCCACGCACTGATCATCGGCATCAGCCGCTACGAGTCTGCCAATATTTCTCCACTGCCGGGCGCGCAAATCGACCGCGACAGTGCGACCCAGATGGCCACCGCCATGCAGGTTCCGGCGGGCAACATCACCTACCTGCAGGACGAGCAGGCGACGGCTGACAACATCCGGGCGGCGCTGCGCGGCCTCAACGACCGCGTGCAGGACGGCGACCGCGTGTTCATCCATTACTCCGGCCATGGCACACGCTTCAACGACCCGGCCTCCGGCGGTTGCGTCGAGGCCCTGCTGGCCTACGAGGGCAACTGGAACGCCATGCTCACCAACCGCGAGATGGCCAGCCTGCTCAAGCCCATCACCAACAAGACCGACAAGCTGATGGTGATGTATGACGCCTGCCACTCGGGCGGCATCGTCAACAACGCCGCCACCGCCCGCACGCGCAGCCTGGCTGGCAGCTTCAGCAATGCCAACGACGAAGGCCAGTTGAGCCCCAAGGTGGCCGCCGTGAGCGAAGAGTGCGGCCGCCCCGTGAATGTGAAAACGCGCAACCTGCTGGTGGAGACCACCAACACGGGCGCGCTGCCGCAGGACATCATTCACGTGAGCGCGTCGCGCGACGACGAGATCAGCTTTGACGATTCGCTCAAGGGCGGGCTTGCCACGCAGTTCATGCGGGACTGCATGTTGCGGGACGCCAAAGATCTGGATGGCTCCGGCGCCATCGACATGAACGAAATACGCCAGTGCGCCCAGGACAAGCTGGACCGCCGTATGGCCAACGACGTCAATTTCAAGCCGCACCACATCATGCTGTCAGGCAACACCGGGTTTGTTCCCGCCTGGTTCAGCCAGTCGCTTCCTGTGGCGCAGACCGTCGGCCTCTCGCTGTCCGGCAACAATGCACCGGGCACGGGCAACCCTGTGGCCACGCCGCCTGCAACGACCCCGCCCCCAGCAGTCAGGCCACCGGCCAGCACGGCCTCGGTCAACACGGCGCCGGCGGCCAAGCCACCGGCAACACCAGCGGCAAGCCCGACCGTGGCGCTGGTGACGCCCGTCCCGCAGCCACCTGCGCCGCCAGCGGTGGCACCGCCACCGCCAGCCCCCCTCACGGGCGAGCAGGCCCTGCGCCAGATGTTCAACCAGCGCGATGCCAAACGCCGTGTACAAGTCACACTGGCCAAAAGCCAGCTCAAAATCGACCAGGACGCGCTCGATTTCGCCGTCCAGTCAGACCGCGGCGGCTATGTGTACGTTGCACTCGCCGGCTCGGACAACCGGTCGCTGTACCTGCTGTTCCCCAACGATCTGGACCAGGGCAACCGGATCGAGCCTGGCCAGAAACTGGTGCTGCCGCGTCCGAACTGGCGGGTCAAGGCGCGCGGCCCCGTGGGTGTTGACAACCTGCTGGTGCTGGTGACGGACGGGCCCCGCGACCTCAGCCAGCTGGCGGCGAGCAAGGCAGGCCCATTCGTCTCGTCCCTGAACGACACCGATGGCCGGGCCAAACTGGGGTCGCTGATGACGACCTCCAGCAAGGTCGCGACACAGGAATGCAGCAGCGGCAGTCGCAAGGGCAACGCGCAATGCTCGGACGCCTATGGCGCGGCGCTGTTCAGCGTGGAAGAAGTGAAATGACCACGCACCGGGGCGTCGCCAGGGCGGTCAGGGCTGCACAAAGGTCTGCGCAAAGGGCCGTGCTGTCGGGCTTGCTGATGGTGCCTTCACCCTTGCGGCGATGGCTGCCGCGGGGCGTGGCCAGCCTCGGACTGGTGGTGTTCAGCGTGGCCGCCCAGGCCCCGGGTGACCTGCGTCTGGCGCTCGTGATCGGCAACGGCGCTTACCCCGGCGCCGCGGCGCTGAGCAACCCGGCCAACGATGCCAAGGCCATGAGCGAGACCTTGCGGGCACTGGGCTTCACCGTGGTGGAGCTGCGCGACGGCAACCGGGCCGCCATCTCGGAGGCGATCATCAAGGTGCGCGACACCCTCAAAGGCAAGCAGGGCATCGGCATGCTGTATTACGCTGGCCACGGCCTGCAGCTCGACTGGCACAACTACATGGTGCCGGTGGACGCCCGGCTGAGCAAGGCGTCGGATGTAGCCGCACAAACCGTCGACCTGGGTACCGTCATCGACGCCTTCAAGAGCGCCGGCAACCGCATGAACATCGTCGTGCTGGACGCCTGCCGCGACAACCCTTTTTCGGGCACTGCCAGCGGCAAGGGCCTGGCGCAGCTCGATGCGCCACCCGGTACTTTTCTGGCGTATGCCACCGCGCCCGGCAACGTGGCCGAGGACGGCGACAGCCGATCGGGCAATGGCCTGTATACGCAGTACCTGCTGGAAGAGCTGAAAAAGCCGATCACCAAGATCGAGGACGTTTTCAAGCGTGTGCGCCTGAATGTTCGCAAGCAGAGCCAGGGGCGGCAAATTCCCTGGGAATCCACGTCGCTGGAGGATGATTTTTTCTTCAACGATGGCGTCAAGTACACCTTCAAGCCCGACTACCTGGAGCGTCTGGCCCGAGAGGCCAAACAACGCGAAGAACTTCGCCTTCAACAGGAAGAGCAGGCGCGCCGGCGCGAGCAGCAACTGGCCGCAGAGCTGGTCAAGGAGCGGGAACGCCAGGCGGCTGAAGCCAGGGCGTTCGAACAGCAGCGGCTGGCGGCTGAAGCACGCGCCAAAGAGCAGGAAGAGCAGCGGGTCGCCGCCGAAGCCCGCGCCAGGGAACAGGCCCGGCTGGTCGCCGAAACCAAGGCCCGCGAACTGGAGCAGCAGCGCCTGAGCGCCGAGGCACGCGCCAAAGAGCAGGCCCGTCTGGCCGCCGAAGCCAAGGCCCTTGAGCTGGAGCAGCAGCGCCTGAGCGCCGAGGCACGCGCCAGGGAGCAGGCCCGTCTGGCCGCGGAGGCCAAGGCCCGCGAGGCGCAGCGCGTGGCCCAGGAAGCACAGGCCAGGGAACGTGAACGTGTGCTCGCAGAAGCACAGAAGAAGGCCCGCGAGGCCCAGGAAGAAGCCCTCCGCCAGGCCGAGCAGGAGCGGCTGGCAGCCGCCAAGCAGCTCAAGGAGGCGCAGGAGCGGCAGGCCGCCGAGGCGCAGGCGCCGGCCAGAGCGCGTGAGCCGGCCAGCAAGCAGGCCCTGCAGGAGGCCAGGGAAAAGGAGCTCGCAGCGGCCAGCGCCGACTGGGAGCGCATCCGCGCATCGAAGAACGCCGACGATTTCTTTGAGTACCTCAAGAAATACCCGACCAGTGAGTTAACAGAACAAGCGCAGTTCCAGCTGGACCAACTGGCCAAGCCGAAGATTGAAGCCTCCCTGGGCAAAGGTCAGGACGCCAGCCTGGGCTACCGCGGCAGCCGCCTGCGCCTGAACGACCGCTTCTCGTTCTCCGTCAAGGACGGCCTGACGGGCTTGCCGCTTCGCGAAGTGAATCGCAATGTGACAGCCATCAAAGGCGATGTCGTGGAGATCAACCGCGGGCGGGCGCTGCTCACGCCGCTGGGGGCCACCATTGAAACCGAGATAGACGGCGTCAAGGCCGTGTTCGACCCACCGAGCGGCGGTGGTCTGGCCGAGTACCAGGTGGGCAAGAAATTCGAGGGCAAATCCACCATCACCCGGAGCGACGGCAGAATCCGCACCCAGACGTACTCAGGCAAGGTGGTGAGCATCGAGACCATCACAGTGCCGGCCGGCACCTTTCAGACCTACCGCATCGAGACCCAGGTGTTCATCGGCGGAGGCAACGGGCCAGATTTCACACGCACCACCACGTTCTGGGTAGATCCCCGCTACGGACAGCCCATCAAGTACAGCTTCATCCAGCGCAACAATGGGCGCATCCGGGACAGCGAAGTGTGGGAAATGACCTCGCTGAAGGCAGACCGAAGCTGAGCCGCCAGCGCACCGGTTATTTGATGCTGCTGGCGTCCGTCATGCGGTAGTACAGGCCGTAGGGATCATCGTTGAGAACGACAAACCGGCCCTCGACGACCACCGGCTCCATGCTGTATTTGACGGGTGTTTTGGTCTTGACTTCGACCATGCTCTCGGGACCACCGGGAAGACAGAATGCGCAGGTGAGCGGGACGGACGAAAGCAGGAAATGCTTTTGCGTGGCACCCGGCTCCAGCGGCATCATGAAGCCCTGGACGCGCTGCGTTTTCTGGTTCAGGGCCATTTGCGTCATGCTGAAGACCGGCAGCACGCGGTTTTTCTCGACCCGGGTCTTCACGGCCGTCAACACGGACCACGCCACCACATCCTCGCGGGTGGACAAAGGCGCAAACGGGCTGTTGGCACCGTGCACACCGGGGCCCTGGCCTATCGGGATATCGAATGCCGGCGCACCGGAAGCAGGTGCCGCAGGAACGGCATTCGACACGGTTTGGGCCAGCACGCAGGCGGTGTACCCACCGAGGCACACAGCCAAGCCCAAGCCAAGAAGGTGACGCGACATGTTCATGGTGTTTTCCAGATGATTGGCAGCACGGCCCGTTCAATGGACATGCTTCATTCCGCAGTATTTACCCACTGCCAGTCCTTTGCAAGAGGCTTGCAGCTCCTTCTCGCACACTTCATCTTTTTTACCGGATTCCAGACACCTGGCCGCCGCTTCATGCGCAGCGGCCATGGCGCGGTGGCGCTGGATGTCCTCCTTCGTCTCCTTGTTGATATTCTGGGCCTGTGCGAGCGGCGCCACGCAGAGTGCAGCGCCGATGGCAGCGCTCCCCAGCGCCAGGCGGAATACACACATCAGGGAGTTGTGGGTGGCAGGATTCATCATCGCTTCATTTCCATGGTTTATCGGGGTTGCAGAAGTTCGAACACGCTCACACGGTAGGCCTCCCAGGCCGGCAGCAGTGCAGACGCAATCGCCACACCCAATGCCAGCGCCGGAACGACCAGCAACTCGACCGGCCATGACAGGGCTGCGATGAGCACCGATTTTTCGAGCTGCAACATCGAGCCTATCAGGGCTGTCAAGCCCTGCCCCGCCGCCACGCCCAGCGCCGTGGCCAGCACGGCCAGCCAGAGTGCTTCGCACAGCAGCAAGGCAGCGACACGCCGCGGCGGCGCCCCCAGCATCCGCAGCAGGGCGAGGTCTGCGCGCCGCTCGCGCACCGCACCCCACAGCGCGATGAACACGCTCAAACCGGCGGTCAGCAGCAAGACGCCAGCCAGCGCCCGCAGCACCTCGGTGCCGACCCCCAGCATGTTCAGAAGCCGGGTGATCTCCACGGCGGGTGCAGCCGCCTGCATATCGGTGCTGGTGTTGATGTAGCGGGGAAAGGTCACCGCGGCCAGCGGGGTACGGTACTGGATCAGGGCCAGCGTCACCTCGCGCTCCTCCTCCAGGATCTTCTGGTCGTCCTCGTCCAGCGCGGTGTCTGTCTCATGGACTTTCCACACCGACTCGGTCGCCGTCAGCACCAGCCTGTCGAGCACACTGCCGCTCGCGGCCAGCACGCCGACCACGGTGTAGGGCGTCTGACCATGCACATCGCCGCCGCCACCCAGCCCGTGGGTGCCTGCAAAGCGGTCACCCACTTTCAAGCCCGTCTGGCGGGCCACCTGGGCACCAACCACCGCCTGCATGGGCTGACTCCACATCGTCCCCTGCGCCAGCTGCGCTTCGTAATGACGGATGTACTCCGGCGTGCTGCCCACAATGCGGAAACCGCGGAAGCTGTCACCCAGGCTGATGGGGATCACCTTCGCCACCTGAGGGTGCTTTTCGAGCGCCTTCACGTCTGCCAGCGGCACATTGCCGGTCGGCACATCGAGGTGAAGCAGCCCCGAGAGAATCAGCTGCATCGGGCTGCCCTTGGCGCCCACCACCACATCGATACCCACCACATCGCGCTCGAACGCCTGGCTGATCTGGTGGCTGACGAGCAGCAAAAACGTGATGGAGGCCAGCCCCAGCGTGAGCAGCAGCAGGTTCAGCGCGGCAGCCAGGGGGCGGGACCACAGGTAGCGCCAGGCAAAGACAATGGTCTTCATACGATCGCGCGTCCGGTCATCAGCGATTGGACGCCCGCGAGGGGCCGAAAAAAGTCAGCGACACGGGCATCGTGTGTGGCAATCACCAGCGTCGCGCCCTGCCGCCCGGCCGTGCCCTGCAGCAAGGCCAGCGCACTGGCGGCTGCGGCGTCGTCCAGACTCGCCGTCGGTTCATCCGCCAGAATCACTTGCGGCTTGAGCAGCACGGCACGCGCCAGCGCCACCCGCTGCGCCTGCCCGCCCGAGAGCTGTGCCGGTTTGCGGCCGGCCAGCGACTGGACGTCAAGTGCCGTCAATGCCGTCTGGATGGCGGACTCATCCGCCGCAGCACCAGCCGCCCACTGGGCCATCGCGAGGTTGCCATGCACCGTGAGCGCCGTGCTCAGGTGCAGCTTTTGCGGCAGAAAGCCGATGGTCCGGGCGCGCCACGCGTCGCCCGTCACCTTGCCGAGTGCAGCGACCGGCTGCGATGCAACCACCATGTCGCCGCTACCAGGGGCGAGCAAACCCGCGGCCAGCGCCAGCCAGGTGGACTTGCCGGAGCCCGAAGAGCCGCGCAGCAGCAACACGCCGCCTTGAGGAACGTCCACATCATCAAACCGCAGCTCGGGGCCTTGGGCGTAACGGTAGGTCAGGTCTCGTGAGGTAATCATTCAGAAGCAGTGCACGGGGCGCCTGAAAAGTGCCGCTGCCAAGGCAACAAGGCAACAGGGGTGTCTATGGAATGCCAGCGGATTGTGCATGGGATTGCCGCCATCATGCCAGTCCGGTGAAACAGGTCTTTTCAGCGGGTGCTTTGTGAACGGCGGTATAAACACCCGCATGAATGCCTCTGTCCAGCACCCCCGCCCCGCCCACCTGCGCAGCCACAGTTACCATGGCCTCGCGCCGGGTCCGCGGCTGCTCGTCACCGGCGCCGTGCACGGCAACGAGACCTGTGGCACGCGCGCCATCACGCGGTTGCTGCAGGAGATCGACAGCGGAGCGCTTCGCATCGAACGCGGCCTGGTGACCCTGGTGCCTGTGACCAACCCGCTGGCCTACCAGCGCGGGCAGCGCGTGGGCGACCGCAACCTGAACCGCAACATGGCGCCCAGCGCGATCCCGCAGGATTTTGAAGACTGCATCGCCAACGTCCTGTGTCCCTTGCTGGATGCGCACGACGTGTTGCTGGACCTGCATTCCTTCCACACCGGCGGCAGCCCCTTCGTGATGATCGGCCCGCAAAACAACCAGGGTGTGCTGGAGCCTTTTTCGCACGCAACCGAGGAAATGCAACTGGCCCTGCACACCGGACCCCACCGCATCGTGGAAGGCTGGCTGGACACCTACGCGCGTGGCGTACAGCGCCGCGCCGCGGCCCCCTCACCGGCCAGCGGTGCACGGGTGCAGACGCTGGTGACCAACCCCAATTACGGCGTTGGCACCACGGAGTACATGCGATCGCGCGGCGGCTACGGTGTCACGCTGGAATGCGGCCAGCATGAAGACCCCCAGGCGGTGGATGTGGCCCGCCACGCCATCCTGCAGACCCTCGCGCTGCTGGGCATCACGTCGGGGCCACTTCACGCGGAGCCTGCCGCCCGTGAAATCCTGACGCTGGTGGACGTGACCGACCGGGCGCATGCAGGCGACCAGTTCACCCGCGAATGGCGCAGTTTCGATGCATTGAAGGCCGGCGAGACGATCGGCACACGCCATGACGGCAAGCCCATCACTGCAGTGGCTGACGGATTTATCGTCTTCCCCAATCCGCGCAGCGAGGTGGGCCAGGAGTGGTTCTACTTTGCCCAGCGCCGGGCCTGACCGCCGGCGCCTGACGCAGGGCCACCCGCAAGCTCAGGCTTTCACGCGCGAGGCAAAGGTCTTGCGGAACTTGTCCACCTTCGGGCCGACCACGAAGGCGCAGTAGCCCTGGTTCGGGTTGTTTTCAAAATAGTCCTGGTGGTAGGACTCGGCCGGCCAGTAATGGGCCAGCGGCTGCACCTCGGTGACGATGGGCTTGCCGAAGACCTTGTTCTGGCCCGCGTCGCGGATGAACTCGTCAATCACGGCCTTCTGCTCGTCCGTGCTGTAGTAGATGCCGCTGCGGTACTGCGTGCCGGCGTCGTTGCCCTGGCGGTTCAGGCTGGTCGGGTCGTGGATGACGAAGAAAATCTCGAGGATCTCGCGCAGCGTGATCTCGGCCGGGTCGTATTCCAGCCTGACCACCTCATTGCAACCGGTGCGTCCGGTGCAGACTTCTTCATAGCTGGGCCGGGTCGCCTGGCCGTTGCTGTAGCCTGACTCGACGTCGGTCACACCGCGCACCTTGACGTACACCGCCTCGGTGCACCAGAAGCAGCCACCACCGAGCGTGATGGTTTGGTGGGTGGTTGAGGGGGAAGAGGACATGGAAATCTCCGCTGAAAAGGATGAGTCGCCGAACGCGCCGTCATCTTACGCGGCGGGTGCTGTCCATGCCGCCAGCAGGGTACGTTCCTCAGGCGCCGGTAGGCAGTGCCACCGCCTGCACGGCCTTGACGAAAGCCTTGAGCGCTGTACCGCTGCGCGCTGTTTTCCACAGGCAATGTGTGTCATAGGGCGTGGTGACCGCGCTGAGCGGGACAAATGCCGCGCCCGCCAGAGCCGACTGGCGCAGGGCGGCAGGCACCAGCGCCACCCCCATGCCCTGCGACACCAGCGAGACCACGCTGAGCCAATGCCGCAACTCATAGCGAATCTCCGGATAAAAGCCCGCTGCGGTGCAGATGGAGACGATGCGCTCGTGGTAATCGGGCGAGACATCTCGCGACACCACGGCAAAGGGTTCACCCTGCAACTGTGCCAGGGGCACGCTGCGCTTGCGCGCCAGTGGGTGGCCTATCGGCATGCAGCAGACAAAGGGCTGGCTGGCCACCAGCGTCTGCGACAGCTCGGGCGGCACCCGGGTGGTGTGCACAAAACCCAGGTCCAGCCGGTCGTGGCTGAGCTCGATCAGTTGCTCACTGGAACTGAGCTCGCGCAGCATCAGCCGCAACAAGGGGTGTTGCGCCTGGAAGCGGTCCAGAATTTTCGGCAAACCGCTGTAGAGCATGGTGCCGGCAAAGCCGATCGTGAGGCTGCCCGCGAGGCCCTGGCCCACGTCGCGCGCATGGCTGGCCGCGTGGGCTGCCCGGTCCAGCAGTGCGCGGGCCTCGGGCACAAACGCGCGCCCGGCGGCGGTGAGCTGCACCGATTTGCTGCTGCGCACGAACAGCTGCGTGCCGACCGAGGCTTCAAGCTGCTGGATGTTGAGCGACAGCGGCGGCTGCGAGATCGACAGGCGACGCGCCGCCCGGCCAAAGTGCAGCTCTTCGGCGAGAACCAGAAAATAGCGAAGGTGCCGGAATTCCATCGATATAAATTTTATATCGTTGAATCGATAATTGATATTAGACAAGTATTCATGCATGCCCAACAATCCGGTGGCAAGCACCAGAAGCCAACCCAAGGCCTACACTCTGGCCAAGCGGCCCCGAGACACAAGGAGACACACCATGAGCACCCGATTCAACTGGCAAGACCCGTTTTTCCTGATGGAGCAACTCAGCGATGACGAACGCGCCATCGTCGAAGCCGCGCACACCTTCTGCCAGGACAAGCTGCAGACCCGCGTGCTGATGGCCGCCCGCCATGAAAAGTTCGATCGCGAGATCATGAACGAGGCCGGCGCCATGGGCTTTCTCGGCTCCACCATCGAGGGCTATGGCTGCGCTGGCCTCAGCTACGTCGCCTACGGCCTGATTGCCCGCGAAGTCGAGCGTGTGGACAGCGGCTACCGCAGCGCGATCAGCGTGCAGTCGTCACTGGTGATGCATCCGATCAATGCCTACGGCAGCGAAGCGCAGAAGCAGAAATACCTGCCCAAACTGGCCACCGGCGAATGGGTCGGCTGCTTCGGCCTGACAGAACCCAACCACGGCTCGGACCCTGCCAGCATGCTGACGCGCGCCAAGCCCGTGGACGGCGGCTTCCTGATGAAGGGCGCCAAGATGTGGATCACCAACAGCCCGATCGCCGATGTATTCGTGGTGTGGGCCAAGCTGGAAGACCCGGACGGCAAGGTCGGTGGCCAGGAAAGCATCCGCGGCTTCATTCTTGAAAAAGGCATGAAGGGCCTGACGGCGCCGAAGATCGAGGGCAAGATGAGCTTGCGCGCCTCCATCACCGGCGAGATCGTGATGGACGACGTGTTCGTGCCCGAAGCCAACCTGCTGCCCAACGTGAGCGGCCTGAAGGGCCCGTTTGGTTGCCTGAACAAGGCGCGCTACGGCATTGCCTGGGGCGCCCTCGGTGCAGCAGAAGACTGCTGGTTCCGCGCCCGCCAGTACACGATGGACCGCGTGCAGTTCGGCCGCCCGCTGGCGCAAAACCAATTGATCCAGAAGAAGCTGGCTGACATGCAGACCGAGATCACCCTGGGCCTGCAGGCCTGCCTGCGTGTGGGCCGGCTGATGGACGAAGACAAGGCCGCGCCGGAAATGATTTCGCTCATCAAGCGCAACAGCTGCGGCAAGGCGCTCGACATCGCCCGCATGGCGCGCGACATGCATGGCGGCAACGGCATCCACGACGAATACCACGTCATCCGCCACATGATCAACCTGGAAACCGTGAACACCTACGAAGGCACGCACGATGTACACGCGCTGATTCTTGGCCGCGCCCAGACAGGTTTGCAGGCGTTCTACTGACAGGCCCGCACGGGTGCTGCTGCCTGAGAGATGCCACCCATGGACCTCAGCGCACTCAAACCCCTGCTGAGCGCACTGGCGATGCCGCCCGCGTCGCTGCTGCTGCTCGCCGGCCTGGGGCTGTGGATGGCGATGCGCAAACGGCGTGGCGGTCTGGGGCTCACGGCTTTCTCCATTGCCTTGCTGGCTGCGCTCAGCTGCCACGGCACGGCGGTATGGCTGGCCAGTCACGCCCTGCCGCAGTTTCCGCCCTTGACCCTTCCCCACCTGCAGGCCAGCAAGGTGCAGGCCATTGTGGTGCTGGGCGGCGGCGTGTTGCCGCAGGCGCCCGAGTACGGCGACGCCCAGCCCAACACACACACCGCAGCCCGGTTGCGTTACGGCCTCTGGCTGGCGCGCCAGACCGGCTTGCCGGTGGCGTTCAGCGGTGGTTATGGGTGGGCGGCCCCTGACGGGCAGGCGGCTTCCGAGGCCGAGGTGGCCGCCCGCGTGGCCTGGCAGGAGCAAGGCCTGCGCCTGCGGTGGACTGAAGGCCGGTCGCGCGACACCACCGAAAACGCCCAGTTGCTGGCGCCGCTGCTCAGGCGCGACGGCGTGCAGCGCATAGCGCTGGTGACCGACGCCTCGCACATGGCGCGCGCGGCCCTCGCCTTTGAGCGCGCCGGCCTCACCGTACTGCCCGCCCCGGTCGACTACACCCTGCCCTTCCAGCGTGATCTGCTGGAATGGACGCCTTCGGCCAGCGGCCTGCTGGCGTCGCGCCAGGTGCTGCATGAGCTGCTGGCCTTGTGGGTGGGGCGCCTGCTTCCTCTTTAACCGCACCCACGGCCCCGGGGCGACACGCGCTTTACCGGGCTTTTACCTGGACCAGGCCTGCCTCCCTGCGAGTCCGTGTAGGCTCCAAGGCATGTGGAAGCCATGGCCTTGGGTTGACGGTCCCCAGGCTGCACGATATATTACTAACCAGTCAGTCAGTAACCATGTCTCTTTCCAAACTTTTTTGTGACAACACCGGCAGCGCCGCCGCCAAACGCGAGCGCCGCAAGGAAGCCCGTCCCGGGGAACTGCTGGACGCCGCGCTGGACCTGTTTGTGGAAAAAGGTTTTGCGGCAACAAAATCCGAGGAAGTGGCGGCCCGTGCCGGTGTCTCCAAGGGCACGCTGTTCCTCTATTTTCCCAGCAAGGAAGAGCTGTTCAAGGCGGTCGTGCGCGAGAACATTTCGGGCCGCTTTACCGAGTGGCGCGCAGAACTCGATGTGTTCGAGGGCAACACCGCAGACCTGCTGGCCTACTGCATGACGAGCTGGTGGGAGCGGGTAGGCGCCACCCGTGCGTCAGGCATCACCAAGCTGATGATGAGCGAGGCCAGAAACTTCCCGGACATCGCCCAGTTCTACCAGCAGGAAGTGATCATGCCCGGGCAGTCGCTGATCCGGCGTATCCTGCAGCGCGGCATCGACCGCGGCGAGCTTCAGCCCATGGATCTTGATTACGCGGTGTACTCGGTGGTGGCGCCGATGATCTTCCTGATCCTGTCCAAGCACTCGGCTGGCGTGTGCGTGCGGGCAGACCTCGAGCTGGACCCACAGAAATACATCCAGTCGCAGTTGCGGACCATTTTGTACGGGCTCAGCACGCCGTCGGCAGCGCTTGCCGCCGGGCAGGGCGTGGCCGCAGGCTCTGCACACCCCAGCCAGAAGGTCCTGTCATGAAACGCTGGATGGCATGGGGTCTGGCTGCGCTGGTGGCGTTGCTGGTGGTGGGCGGCGTGGTCCGTGCCCTGTCTGCCCGCCAGGCCCAGCAGCAGGCCTTGGCCGCAGCCAGCACCACGGGCAACATCGGGTCGGTGGAGCTGGCTGAGACCGACGTGGTCAAGGCCACCACCCGCGAGGTGCTTCAGGGCCTGCCTGTCTCGGGTGCGCTCAGGGCGGTGAACTCGGCGCTGATCAAGGCCCGCGTGGCCGGTGAGCTGCAGGGGCTCACGGTGCGTGAAGGTGACACGGTCAAGGCCGGCCAGGTGATTGCGCGCATCGACGCCAGCGAGTTCCAGTCGCGCGTACGGCAGGCCCGCGATCAGGCCGACTCGGCCAAGGCCCAGGTGGATGTGGCCCAGCGCCAGTACGACAACAACAAGGCGCTGGTCGACCAGGGCTTCATTTCGAAAACCGCACTGGACACCTCTCTTGCCAACCTCAACGCGGCCCAGTCCAGCTACAGGGCGGCGCAGGCCGCCACTGACATCGCAGGCAAGTCGCTGGATGACACCGTGCTCAAGTCGCCGATTGCCGGCCAGGTGTCACAGCGTCTGGCGCAACCCGGCGAGCGGGTGGGTGTTGACGCAAAGATCGTGGAGATCGTGGACCTGAGCCAGCTCGAGCTGGAGGCGGCCTTGAGCGCCACGGACTCCATGGACGTCCGCGTGGGCCAGACGGCAGAGCTGCAGATGGAAGGCAGCCGCCTGCCGGTGCAGGCCACGGTGGTGCGCATCAATCCGAGCGCTCAGACGGGCAGCCGCAGCGTGCTGGCCTATCTGCGCATCAACAATTCAGCCAGTGCCGCAGGTACACCCGTTCTGCGTCAGGGCCTGTTTGCACAAGGCACGCTCGGCACGGCACGAACCTCCCTGCGGGTGGTGCCTGTCAGCGCGGTGCGAACCGACAAGCCTGCGCCGTATGTGCAGACGGTCGAAAACGGCCAGGTGGTTCACCGCACCGTGCAGACCGGCCAGCGCGGCAGCGTGGAGGACCCCGCCACACCTGCCGCAGGCAGTGCCTCCGCGGCGGAACCCGTGGTCGGCATCACGGGCCTGGCTGAAGGCGCGCTGGTAATTCGAGGCGCAGCCGGTCCCTTGCGCGAAGGCACCAGGGTGCGCTTCACTGCATTGACAGCAGCGCCTGCGCAATTGCCCGCCAGCAGCAAGCCCGCGCCCTGAGACCAGCCCGGCATGTGGTTCACCCAGGTCAGCCTCAAGAACCCGGTCTTCGCGACCATGGCCATGCTGGCCATCGTGGTGCTGGGCCTGTTCTCGTACCAGCGCATGCAGGTCGACCAGTTCCCCAACATCGACTTTCCCGTGGTGGTCATCACGGCCGAGTACCCGGGCGCCTCGCCGGAGATCGTCGAAAGCGAAGTCACCAAGAAGATTGAGGAAGGCGTCAACTCGATCGCCGGCATCAACGCATTGACGTCGCGCAGCTACGAAGGCCAGTCGGTCGTCATCATCGAGTTCCAGCTCTACATCGACGGACGCCGCGCCGCCGAAGACGTGCGCGAAAAAATCTCGGCCATCCGCCCCACCCTGCGCGACGAGGTGAAGGAGCCGCGCGTGCTGCGCTTCGACCCGGCCAGCCGTTCCATCTGGTCAGTCGCAGTTCTTCCGGCTCTTCCCCCTCCGCAGCAAGACAAGGACGCAATAGGCGCCGCCGCAGAGGATGCGTGCAAGCCTGTGCCGCGGGACCGGCTTTGCCGGACCGCAGGCACAGCGGCCCCCTCGGGGGGCAGCGCAGTACGCGAAGCGACAAGCGTGGGGGCTCCCATGTCTGCCGTGTCGCTGACCAACTGGGCCGACCAGGTGCTCAAGAAGCGGCTGGAGAACGTGCGCGGTGCGGGCTCGGTCACGCTGGTGGGCGGCACCAAGCGCGAGATCAATGTGTACCTCAACCCGCAGGCCATGGAGTCGCTGGGCATCAGCGCCGACCAGGTGGTGGCCGCGGTGCGCAATGAGAACCAGGACCTGCCGGTCGGTGCGATCCGTGCGCCGGACCAGGAGCGCGTCGTCAAGATCGACGCCCGCATGCAACGGCCCGAGGATTTCGGAAAAATCATCGTGGCGCGCAAGGGCGGCTCGGCCATCACCGTGGACCAGGTGGCCCGCGTGGCAGACGGCGCGCAGGAGATCGAAAGCCTGGCGCTTTACAACGGCCAGCGCACCCTGCTGCTGACGGTGCAGAAGGCGCAGGACGAGAACACCATCAGCGTGGTGGACGGCCTCAACAAGGCGGTCGCGGACCTGAAGACCCAACTGCCACCGGGCGTGCGGCTGGAATTGATCGCCGATGGCTCCCGGCCCATCCGCGTGGCGGTGGAAAACGTGCGCCGCACCCTGATCGAAGGCGCACTGCTCACGGTGCTGATTGTTTTCCTGTTCCTCAACTCCTGGCGCTCCACCGTCATCACCGGGCTGACGCTGCCGATTTCCATCATCGGCACCTTCCTGTTCATGAACCTGTTCGGCTTCACCATCAACATGATCACCTTGATGGCGCTGTCGCTGTGCGTGGGTTTGCTGATTGACGACGCGATCGTGGTCCGCGAGAACATCGTGCGCCACGTGCAAATGGGCAAGACGCCCTACCAGGCCTCGCTGGACGGCACGCAGGAAATCGGCCTGGCCGTGCTGGCCACCACGTTTTCCATCGTGGCGGTGTTCCTGCCGATCGGCTTCATGGGCGGCATCATCGGCAAGTTTTTCCACGAGTTCGGCATCACCATCGTGGCGGCGGTGCTGATCTCGATGTTTGTGAGCTTCACACTGGACCCGATGCTGTCGAGCATCTGGCACGACCCGGCCATCAAGGCGCATGGCGAAGGCGGTGACCACCCGGCAGGCCCGCCCAGCCTGTATGACCGCACCATCGGCCGCGTCACCGGATGGTTTGACCATGCCACCGACTCGCTCAGCGACGCCTACCAGGGCATCCTGCGCTGGGCCCTGGGCCACAAGCTCGCCACACTGGCAGTCGCCTTGCTGATTTTTGTGACCAGTGTGGTCATGGTGCCGCTGCTGGGAACCGAGTTCGTGCCCAAGGCCGACTTCTCCGAAACCACGGTCAACTTCTACACGCCGGTGGGCTCGTCGCTGGAGGCCACCGAAGCCAAGGCGCGTCAGGTCGAAGCCATCATCCGGGAACTTCCGGAAGTACGCTACACGCTGACCACGATCAACACCGGCAACGCGCAGGGCAAGATGTATGCGAGCCTTTATGTGCGGCTGGTAGACCGCAAGGCACGCAGCCGCAGCGTGGACCAGATGTCGGGCGTGCTGCGCGACCGCCTCCGGGAGGTCCCTGGCATCACCGTCACACAGGTGGGTCTGCTCGATGCTGTCGGCGGCAACAAGCAGGTCGAGTTCTCGCTGCAGGGGCCGGACCTGAAGGAACTGGAGCGCCTGGCGCGGCAGATCACGGAGCGTGTTCGCACCATTCCCGGCCTGGTCGATCTGGACTCCAGCGTGAAGGCCGACAAACCGGTGATCCAGGTGGATGTGCGGCGCGATGCGGCATCGGACCTGGGCCTCTCGGTCTCCCAGATCGGCAACGCGCTGCGCACGCTGGTGGCCGGTGAGACCGTGGGCAACTGGCGCGCGCCGGACGACCAGACCTACAACGTCAATGTGCGGCTGGCTCCCGGGTCACGCAACGCGCCCCAGGACCTGGAGCGCCTGCCCTTCATGGCCGGCCAGGGCAGCAACGCCGATGGCAGCGCCCGCGTGGTGCGGCTCAACCAGGTCGCCAGCGTGAGGGAATCCACCGGCCCCAACCAGATCAACCGGCGCGACCTGGCACGCGAAGTGGCCATCAACGCCAATGTGTACAACCGCTCGGCCGGTGAGGTGTCGGCCGACATCCGCACGGTACTGGACACCTTCAACCTGCCGCCTGGTTACCGCTACCAGTTCAGCGGCTCGACCAAGAATATGGCCGAGTCCTTCGGCTACGCGGTGTCGGCGCTGGTGATGGCCATCCTGTTCATCTACATGATCCTGGCCAGCCAGTTCAAGAGCTTTCTGCAGCCGCTGGCGCTGATGACCTCGCTGCCGCTCACACTGATCGGCGTGGTGCTGGCCCTGCTGCTGTTCCGCTCGACGCTCTCGATGTTCTCCATCATTGGCGTGGTGATGCTGATGGGACTGGTGACAAAAAACGCCATCCTGCTGGTGGACTTTGCCATCCGCATGCGGGCCGACCAGCTCGATGTGGACGGCCACCGCGTGCCCGGCATGGGCCGCAGCGAGGCCCTGCTGCACGCCGCCAAAGTCCGGCTGCGCCCCATCCTGATGACCACGCTGGCGATGATTTTCGGCATGGTGCCGCTGGCCTTCGCGCTGACGGAGGGCTCCGAGCAGCGTGCACCCATGGGGCAGGCCGTGATCGGCGGCGTCATCACGTCGTCGCTGCTGACGCTGGTGGTGGTGCCGGTCACCTACTGCTACCTCGACGATCTGGCCCAGTGGTTCAGGCGGCGGTTTGCCGCCCGGCCCGTGCCTGCGGACGCGCCTTCTGCGCGGGCTGCCTCCGTCACGCCGCACCGCTAAAATCAAGGGTTTACATCCATGCTCGCCCACTCTCACGAAGCCACCGAAGCACACCCTGCCCCGGCTTCGGCATCACACAGGTCCACCATGAACTACGAACAAGCACGTTTCAACATGATCGAGCAGCAGATCCGCCCCTGGGAAGTGCTGGACACGCAGGTGCTCTCCCTGCTGGCCGTGGTCAAGCGCGAGGACTTCGTGCCGCTGGCCCACAAGGCCCTGGCCTTTGTTGACATGGAAATTCCGCTGCCTCCCCAGAGCAACCCCAGCCAGTGCATGCTCGCGCCCAAGGTCGAGGCCCGCATCCTGCAGGAGCTGGCGGTGCAAAAACACGAAAAGGTGCTGGAAATCGGTGCCGGCTCCGGCTACATGGCGGCGTTGCTGGCGCACCGGGGTCAGCAGGTGATTTCGCTGGAGATCGACCCTGCGCTGGCCCAGATGGCGCGGGATAACCTGCAGAAAGCCGGCATCTACAACGCAGAAGTCCGCACGGGCGATGGCGCGGCCAACCTGGTGCAGGCCGTCTCCAGCAACGACCCCTTGCGCGGCCCGTTTGACGTGATCGTGCTGAGCGGCTCGGTGGCCGAGGTGCCCGCATCCCTGCTGTCCATGCTCAAGGTCGGCGGACGGTTGAGCGCCATCGTCGGCTCCGAGCCGGTGATGCGTGCCACGCTGGTGACCCGTGTGGGCGAAGACGCCTGGCGCACCACGCAAGCCTGGGACACCGTGGCACCGCGGCTGCTGAACTTTCCGGAGCCGTCCAGGTTCAGCTTCTGAGCCCCGCCCCATCCACCTTCTTCGATTCCACCCCCACCGAAAGCGCCCGTCGATGATTGACCAATTGAGCCCTTCCGATTTCCCGGCGTGGCGCGACAGCGCTGGCACAGCGGCCCTGCCGGTGGTGCTGGACGTGCGTGAACCGTGGGAGCTGCAAACCGCCTCGGTGCGGGAAGACGGTTTTCGCCTGGTGCACATTCCGATGCGTGAGGTGCCGGCGCGGCTGGCGGAACTCCAGGACGCAGCTGGCGGCACGGGGCAACCGATTGCCTGCCTCTGCCACCATGGCATGCGCAGCCTGCAAGTGGCAAACTACCTGCTGCAAAGCGGCTTCACCGGCGTGGTCAACCTGCAGGGGGGCATAGACGCCTGGTCGCAGCAATTGGACCGCTCGGTGCCCGCCTACTGACTGGACGCAGGAAGCTGTCACACCCAGACCCAGCTGCCGCAGATTTTCCGATTCACTCTTCTTCAGGGATGCCTATGACCACGCCAATCCTCACCCCGGCGCGATTCAAGCCGAAGACACAGCCCGGCCGGCTGCCCCTGTCGCTGGCTGTCGCCTGCGCGTGGATGGTGATGGCGACTGCCGCACGCGCACAAAGTCTGGTGGACCTGTACGAGTCAGCCCGCTCCTTCGACGCCACCTACCAGTCGGCCAGACTGCAGTACGACGCCAACCTGGCCAGGGCCGACCAGGCCAAGGCCGGCATCCTGCCCACGGCAGGCATTTCGGCCAGTGCGTCACGCATCGGTTTTGAAAACACCAACCCCGTCGTCAACCAGAACTACAACCAGCAAAATGCCACGCTGACAGCCACCCAGCCCCTGTACCGGCCAGGCAACTGGGCGACCTACGAGCAGGGCCTCAAGCAGGTCGCGCAGGCCAAGGCGCAACTGGACGCGGCCGAACAGGACCTGATCGTACGGACCAGCCAGGCCTACTTCGACGTGCTGGCCGCGCAGGACACCCTCACTTTTGTCCAGGCGCAAAAGGCCGCTGTGGCCGAACAGCTGGCCTCTGCCAAGCGCAATTTCGAGGTCGGTACCTCGACGATCACCGACACCCGCGAGGCGCAGGCGCGCTATGACCTGGTGATTGCCCAGGAGATCGCCGCCGAAAACGATCTGCGCGTGAAGAAAATCGCGCTGGACCAGCTGGTAGGCAAGCCCGAATCGAAACCCAGGCCACTGCTGGCGCCGGTGGCCCTGCCCGCCGTGACACCCGCCGACGTGAACACCTGGGTCCAGCAATCCGAGGGTGTGCATCCGAGCATTCGCCAGGCGCTCTCGAACCTGGACATCGCCGAGCTGGAAGTGAACAAGGCCGAGGCCGGCCACAAGCCCACGCTGGACCTGACTGCCAGCTACAACACCACGCGCAACCCCAGCAGCACGGCACAGAACGGCATCACCTCACGCGCCAACACCAGCAGCATCGGCGTGGTGCTCAATGTGCCGCTGTTTGCCGGTTTTGCCACGCAAAATCGCGTGCGCGAAACACTGTCGCTGCGGGACAAGGCCCAGAGCGACCTCGAAGGTGCCCGCCGCACTGTCGCACAGGCCACGCGCACAGCCTACTTCGGTGTGATGTCAGGCCAGGGGCAGGTGAAGGCGCTGGAGGCGGCCGAGCTGTCCAGCCAGAGCGCACTCGACGCCAACAAGCTGGGCTACCAGGTGGGCGTGCGCATCAACATTGATGTGCTCAACTCGCAGAGCCAGCTGTTCCAGACCAAACGCGACCTGGCACAGGCACGCTACAACGTCCTGCTGGGCGACCTGAAGCTGCGCCAGGCCAGCGGCACGCTGATGCCGGACGACCTGCTCAAGATCAACGCCCTGATCGCCAAATAAAACCGGTCGCCCGCAGCGCCGAGCCCGCACCATGCTGATGCCTGCAGATGTCATCCCCTTGCCCATCGAAGCTGAGCGCATCACCGAGCCACCCCGCGAAGTGCCTGTCGGCCCAAGTTTCGAGCTGATCGAAGAGACCACCTGGGAGGCCCTCAAGGCTTCCGGGCGCCGCTGGCCGTTTTCGCGGCCAGTGCTCGTCAAGGGTGGGGTAAAGCACTGGCCGGCGTTCAGCCGATGGTCGTTCGAGCATCTGGCCAAGGTGTGCGAGAGCAAGGGCTCGGAGGCACCAGTGAAATTCACCGACGGGCTGGTCGAGCAGGGCGTGACCAAGGGCCGCCCCTTTCTGCCGGTGGCGCCCTACCTGCGCGAGCTTGGCAAGGCAGCACTGAAACCGGCCGACCCGGAAGCCGGCCTGCTGACACTGGCGCGCCTGGCGCACCTCCGCCAGCGACCCGGTGAGCGCTTTCACCTGAACTGGGCGCACATGCAGTCCTTCCGGCCCACCACGCTGTACCTCGCCCAATGGGACATCCTGCAGAAATTCCCCGAGCTGCGCGAGGATCTGCGCATCAAAAGCCTGTGGCCCGGCATGCGCATGACCTGGGAATACGTCTTCATGGGACCGGCCAACACCGTCACCGGTCTGCACAATGACTTTCCGCACAACTGGTTCACCCAGCTCACCGGCACCAAGGAATTCATCCTGTTCCCGCCGGACCAGCGTGCGCACATGTGCCCTGCCCAAAAATACGACTGGGGTGCCACGCTGAGCGACGTCAATGTCTCACGCCTGCCCGAGCAGCCCGAAGTGCTGGCGTCGTTCGAAAAAGCCCACGGAATTTATGCGCGGGTCGAGGCCGGCGACGCGCTCTTCGTGCCACGCCGCACCTGGCATTCGGTGGTGTCACGTGAGCCGTCCATCAGTCTGGGCATGTTCGGCCTGACGCCCTGGGAAGTCGCCACCGGCGGCGCCTGGGCCACGCTGCGCGACTGGGCCCACCACTTGCGCTTGTACGCCTGGGGCAATTGCACCTGCCACCAGGTGTTGCCGGGCCGTGCGGGCCCTAGGCGGGGTCAGGCCTGAAGCTGCTTCAGGTCGTCCCACAGCCTTGAAAACACGCGGCCCCAGTCATTGCGTGCGGACTGCCGGTAGAGCTTGATGCTGGGGTACCACGGGCTGTCTTGCCTTTCGAGCAACCATCGCCAGTCCGGAACATACGCCACCATCACCCAGGTGGGCCTGCCCAGTGCGCCGCTGAGATGGGCCACGCTGGTGTCCACCGTGAGCACGAGATCCATCAGCTCGCACAGCGCAGCGGTGTCTGAAAAATCCTTCAACTGATCACCCAGATGCAGGATGTGGCTGTGCCGCTCCAGCGTCAGCCGGTCGGCCGGGCGCGCGTCTTTCTGCAGGCTCACATACTGGTGGTTCACCGGCAAATGCGGCACCAGCGCCGACAGCGCCATGCTGCGGTTGCGGTCGTTGCCCTGCGTGGGGTTGCCGCTCCAGACCAGCCCGATGCGCAGCCGGGTCTTGTCGCCCAGCCGCCGGTCCAGCTCCGCACGCCAGTGCGCCACCTTGCCCGGGTCTGCCTGCAGGTAACGGGGCGCAGACGGAATGGCAGCCATGTCGGTGCCAAAGGCCTTGGGCAGGCTGAGCAGCGGGCAATACAGGTCAAAGGGCGGCAGCGGTTCGCCCTTCACGACGATGCGGGACACACCCGCGAGATCCTTCAGCACGGACGCCAGCGAGCGCGGCACCTGCAGCACCACGGTGGCACCACGGGCCGCCAGCAGGGTGGCGTAGCGAGCGAACTGCACGAAGTCGCCAAAGCCCTGTTCACCAAAGAGAAGAACAGTCTTTCCCTTGACCGGCTCCCGCCCGCTCCAGCACGGTTGCGTAAATGCCGGCCGGTAAGGCTCGGAGGCAGGAAGGCGCCAGCGCCATTCATACAGATCCCATCCCTGCAGCAGCTTGCCCTGCAGCAACAGCGTGAGCGACTTGTTGAGCATCGCCTCCGGATAGTCGGGCTGCAGCGCCAGCGCCTGGTCGTAGCTGGCCACCGCTTCGTCCAGCCGCCGAAGTTCGTAGAGGCAGATTCCGCGGTTCACATAGGCATCGGCGTAGCCGGATTTGTCACCGATCGCACGGTCGTAACTGGCCAGTGCTTCTTCCAGCCGGTTCTGCTCGTACAGCGCCACCCCGCGGTTCAGATAGGCCTTCACATAATCCGGCTTCAGCGCGATGGCCCGGTCGTAGCTGGCGACCGCTTCCTCAGGCAGTTTGAGCTCCCGCAGCAGATTGCCGCGATTGAAGTGGGCGTCGGGGTAGTCCGGCTTGATCCGGATCGCTTCGTCATAGGCGGCTACGGCAGACTCTGGTTGCTGCAAGTCCCGCAGCACCACGGCGCGACGAAAGTGCGTCTCCGCATCCGGCGGCTGCAGCGCGAGGGCGCGGTCGTAACTGCCCAATGCCTCCAGATTTCGGTCCAGCTGGCGCAAGGCCTGCCCGCGATGGACGTGCGCCTCTGCAAAATCCGGTTTGAGCGCAATCGCCTGCTCATGGCTGGCCAGCGCTGCCTCGGTCTGCCCCAGCTGTGCCTGCGCCAGCCCGAGATTGAAGTGAAACGAGGCGTCGCGAGGCTGAAGCGCGATGGCGTGGCTGATCGGCGCAATGGCGTCGGCCGCCCGGCCCGTCTGGAAGGCCACCACGCCCGACAGATGCAGCGCATCGACATGCTCGGGGTGAATCTGCAGGATGCCCTCGTAGAGGGCTTTGGCCTCGGCGTACCTGCCTTGCTGCTGCAGCTGTAAACCCTGTCGAATCTTCCTGTTCAATTGCGCCAGCAGCGGAGCGGGCACAAAAACCACACGGGGCCGGTTGGTTGGGGGCGCGCCTGGAGACATGTCGATACTTTTCATCGGATGCCTATTCGTGTGTTGATTCGTGTCTGGATTCGCGTCAATGACTGCCCGATCACCCGCCCCGGTCCTGTCGATCCAGATACGGCTTCAGGGCCGATACCGTCCGCGCCGTCGCGCCCCGGTGGTGCGCCGCAAAGGCCATGCCTGCACCGGCAGCGCGTTTCTGCGCGGCGGCGTCGGCCATCAGCTGCAGCGCCCCGTGCAATGCCGCCTTCATGTCGCTGACCCGAAAGGCCGCGCCGGTTGACTCGGCTAGCTCCGCTGCATCGGCAAAATTGAAAGTGTGCAAGCCCATCACCACAGGGCAGCCACAGGCCGCCGCCTCAATGAGATTTTGCCCACCCACGGGCGCAAAGCTGCCGCCCAGCAGCGCCGCCTCGCTCAGCGAATAGTAAAGTGCCATCTCGCCGAGGGAATCGCCCAGCCACACATCGGCCGCCATCGCCTCGCCGCTCTGCGCGGGGCCATCGCCCCAGCCCGAGCGCCGCGACACGGCAAACCCGCGCGACTGCGCCAGTGAGGCCACTTCATCGAAACGCTGAGGATGGCGAGGCACCACCAGGAAGACGGGCCGTTCCGCCGCACTCGACGTGGCCGTGCTGCCTGTATTGCGGATGGCGTCAAACAGCAGGGCTTCTTCACCCTCACGCGAGCTGGCAAACATCAGGACCGGGCGTGCCAGCGACTCGCGCCACGCCTGGCCCCGTGCGCACTGCGCCGCATCGGGCGTGGCATCGAACTTCAGGTTGCCCAGAATGCCGGTGACCTGAGCGCCCGCCTGGCGAAAGCGCCGGGCGTCGTCATCCGTCTGCGCATACACCGCAGACAACGCGGCATAGGCCGGCATCGACAGCGGCGCCACCCTCAGCGCCTGGAGCAGGGATTTCTCGGACAAGCGGCCGTTCACCAGCACCAGCGGCACCGACCGCGCTGTGGCCACAGCCATCAGGTTGGGCCAGATTTCGGTTTCCATCAACAGGCCGACGCGCGGCTTGAAGTGCGCGAGGAAGCGCTGCACTGCACCCACACTGTCCCAGGGCTGCCAGACCTGCACATCGCCCGGCTGCACCAGCGCCGCGCCTTCGCTGCGCCCGGTGGCGGTACCGTGGGTGAGCAGGATGCGGATACCGGGATGCTGCTGGCGCAGGGCCTTCAGCAGGAGGCCGGCCGTGCGGGTTTCGCCCAGCGACACCGCATGCACCCACACCAGATCAGCCTGCGCCTCCGCAGGCTGCGTGTAATACCCAAAGCGCTCCTCCACGCCGTAGAGGTAACCCGACTCGACCTTGCCACGCCTGGCCAGCTTGCGACGCAGCAGCGGCTGGCCCAGCCACATCAGCAAGGAATAAAGGCGCAGTGCGATGACGCTCATCACACCGATGCCTTCCGGGTTTGCACAACCCGGCAGGCCTGCCATGCCTGCCAGACCGCATCGACTGTCGGCACCGGCTGCGCATAGACACTGAGTTGCCGGTCACTACCCATCGCCTCGCCAGGGCCCGTGCGCCAGGCGGTGTCAAAGTTGTAGATCTGCACATGGGGCAGATCCAGCGCGACCGCGATATGGCTCACGCCACTGTCCACACCAATCACACCGCTGCTTCTGGCCAGCTGTGCCGACAAGGCATCCAGCGCGAGCAAGGGCCACACCACCACCGGCGCCTGTTTCATACCCTGATGAATGCCATCATGGATGGCTTGACTGGTCGCCAGCTCGCGTTGATTGCCATGCGCCAGAGCCACCGCAAAACCGTCCGCAATCAAGCGCCCGGCGAGCTGCACCCAATGCGCCAGAGGCCACTCCTTGTCGGTGCGCGAGGTGCCGTGTACCAGCACCGCCGTGGGACGGGATGCGTCGGCAGTGATCAAGGCTGTCCGGATCGGTTTGAGCCCGAAGTTGGCTGCGCCCTGCAGTGAGTACCCCAGCGCGCCTGCGGCCAGTTCGCGTGAGCGTTGCACAGCGTGGATATGCGGCGCCATGTCAATCGCCACATCGGCCACCCAGCGCGTGGGCGCCTCGTAGCCGGAGCCCTCGGTCTGGTTGGCGAGGGCATAACGCTTGCCCGAAGGCGCCAGCGCGGCCAGGCGTGCGACCAGCGCGGACTTGGTCAGGCCCTGCAGATCAATCACTGCGTCGTAGCGCGTGCGCCGCAAGTCATGGCGGAAGTGGCGCCACTCGGCGCGCGTGGCCGACGTCCAGAACGATTGGCGCCAGCGCCGGATTTCACACGGGATCACGCGATGCACGCCGGGGCACAGCGCAAGCAGCGGTGCAAACGATTTTTCCACCACCCAATCGACCTGCGCCTCGGGCAAAGCGGCATGGATGTCCTGTACCACCGGCAAGGCATGCACCACATCACCGAGCGAGGACAGCTTGACCAGAAGGATTTTCACAAGTCACCCAACAACAACTAGACCGAAAAGCATGGGAGAGCCGTCTTCACCAGCCGGCGCCGCGGAACCGGCTTTGCCGGGCCGCAGGCGCAGCGCCCCCTCGGGGGGCAGTGCAGTACGCGAAGCGACAAGCGTGGGGGCACCATTTCTAATGCGCAGCCGCTGCAAAGCTCGCGTCTGGCTTTATGCTGCGCAGCAGCGCCAGCATGTCGGCCTGGATGCGCGCCAGGGCTTCAGGCGTCTGGCCTTCAAAGCGCAGCACCAGCACCGGCGTGGTGTTGGAGGCGCGGATCAAACCGAAACCGTCTGGCCAATCCACACGCACGCCGTCAATGGTCGAGATTTTTGCAGGGGCGGCAAAGCGCACCGCCTTGGTCAGCGCGTCCACCACCGCATGCGGCTCGCCTTCCCGGCAGGGCACGTTCAATTCGGGCGTGCTGAAACTCGTGGGCAAGGCATTGAGCACCGTGCCTGCATCCGGCGAACGGCTGAGGATCTCCAGCAGACGGGCACCCGCATAGGTGCCATCGTCAAAGCCGTACCAGCGCTCCTTGAAGAAGATGTGGCCGCTCATCTCGCCGCCCAGCGGGGAGCCGACTTCCTTCATCTTCGCCTTGATGAGCGAGTGGCCGGTCTTGAACATCAGGGGCACGCCGCCAGCTGCCTCGATCTCTGGCGCGAGACGCTGGGAGCATTTCACGTCGAAGAGGATGGTGCCGCCAGGCACGCGCGACAGCACGTCGCGCGCGAACAGCATCATCTGCCGGTCGGGGTAGATGTTCTGCCCGTCGCGGGTGACGATGCCCAGCCGGTCACCATCACCGTCGAAGGCCAGGCCCAGTTCAGCGTCGCCGCCTTGCAAGGCGTTGATGAGATCCTGCAGGTTCTCGGGCTTGCTCGGGTCCGGGTGGTGGTTGGGGAAGTTGCCGTCCACCTCGCTGAAAAGCTCGGTCACCTCGCAGCCGAGCGCACGAAAAATGGCCGGGGCCGAGGCGCCGGCAATACCGTTGCCGGAGTCGATCACGATCTTCATTGGCCGCGCCAGTGTGATGCCGCCCACAATGCGCTCGCGGTAGGCCTGCTCCACATCGACCGCAGTGATCTGTCCGGCTTTGTCTGGCGCCGTCCAGTCTTCTGCCTCCATCGCCCGGCGCAGGGCCTGGATCTCCTCACCGTAAATGGCGCGGCCGGCCAGCACCATCTTGAAGCCGTTGTAATCCTTCGGGTTGTGGCTGCCGGTGACCTGGATGCCCGAACGCGCCAACGTGCTGGCCGCGAAGTAAAGCATCGGCGTGGTGACCATGCCCACGTCCAGCACATCCACGCCCACGGCGGCCAGGCCGCGCATCAGCGCGCTGGCGAGACCCGGCCCGCTGAGCCGGCCGTCGCGCCCCACAGCCACCACGCGTTCGCCTTCGGTGCGGGCGGCCATGCCGAACGCCTTGCCCAATGCAAAGGCCAGGTTCTCGTCAATGCCGGACGGCACCACGCCGCGGATGTCGTAGGCCTTGAAAATGGATGCGCTCACTTGCATGGAGGGGTCTTTGGCAGGTGGAAATGAATCTGCGGATTGTAGGCTGCGGGGTCTGGAGGGGGATGTCCGGAAATGGCTGGTTGCGCCAGACCATCGCCGTATGATTCTTCCCATGCCAGCCGATCGCACCACCCTCCCCATCACCGCAACCGACACTGCGACCGATGACGCCCGGTACCTGGCGCTGAAAGCCCGCGATGCGCGCTTTGACGGCAGCTTTTTCACCGGCGTCACCTCCACCGGCATCTACTGCCGCCCGGTCTGCAGCGTGAAGACACCGCGCCGCGAGAACTGCCGTTTCTTTGGCCTGGCCGCCCAGGCCGAGGGCGCAGGCTTCAGGCCCTGCCTGCGCTGCCGGCCCGAGCTGGCGCCGCAGTCGGTGGTGTGGTCGATTCAGGATGCCACTTACATCCTGGCGCACCAAGCGGCGCGTTTGCTCGACGAACCGGAAGCTCCGGGTGACGACAACCCCACCGTCGCCGCACTCGCTGCGCGCCTGGGCGTGAGCGATCGTCATGTGCGGCGCATCTTCGAGGCGCAGTTCGGCGTGTCGCCGCTGCAATACCTGCAAACGCGCCGCCTGCTAACAGCCAAGCAGTTGCTGGCCGACACCCGCCTGCCCATCACGCAGGTCGCGCTGATCAGCGGTTTCGGCAGTGTCAGGCGCTTCAACGCGGCCTTCCTTTCGCACTACGGCCTGAACCCGACACAGCTGCGGCGCCAGGGGGCGCCCGTCGGCGGACAAGGCATCGCGGTGCGGCTGGGCTACCGGCCGCCTTACGACGTGCCGGCCATGCTGCGCTTTTTCAGCCAGCGCGTGATTCATTCGGTGGAGTCTGTCACGCCGGATGCAGCCCTGCCGGGGATTCAGCGCACATTCCACATCGAGTCAGGCGGCCAGGTCCATGCCGGCTGGCTGGCTGTGGCCTTTGACACCGCACGGCACCAGTTGCTGCTGCAGGTGAGCGATTCACTGCGCGAGGTGCTGCCGCTGGTGATTCGCCGCGTGCGTGCCACCTACGACCTGGACGCCGACCCGCAAGCCATCAATGCCGTGCTGCACCCCAGCTTCCCGCAAGGCGACGGACTGCGTGTGCCCGGCGCGCTCGACGGCTACGAGCTGGCCGTGCGCGCGGTGCTGGGCCAGCAGATCACCGTGGCAGCGGCACGCACGCTGGCGCAGCGCCTGGTCGACCGCCTGGGCGAGGCGATTGAAACACCGTGGCCTGCGCTGAACCGGCTGTTCCCCTCACCCGCCGTGCTGGCCGCCGCCAGTGGCGACACGCTCGGGCAACTGGGTATCGTGCGCCAGCGGCAGGCAGCCATCGTGGGCATTGCGCGTGCGGTGGCCAGCAAACAATTGCAATTGCATGGCGGCGCCGATGTGCAGAGCACCATCGCCGCACTGAAAGCGCTGCCGGGCATCGGCGACTGGACGGCCCAGTACATCGCGATGCGCGCACTGCGCTGGCCCGACGCCTTTCCGGCAGGCGATGTGGCGCTGCACAAGGCCCTCGGCGTGCAGGGCCTGAAGCAGCCCGCCAGAGAAGCGGAAGCAGCCTCACAGATCTGGAAACCCTGGCGCAGCTACGCCGTGATCCGCGCCTGGAGCGGCACCCTGGCCAGCCCCGGATGACACCCACTGATGCCGCCATGGAATCAATCCCACCCGCCCATTTCATTGGACAAACCCGCTGCGCCGCCGCACCATGGGCATTGAATGGATGGCGGCGAGCGCAGACGCCACAAGCCCCAACATGCACACCCCCACCATTCAAAGGTGACCCAGATGAAATTTGACAACAGCATCGTCCAAACCACTTTCCAGAGCCCGCTCGGCACCATGCTTCTGGCCGCCACCGACCAGGGTCTGGCCGGCGTGTGGTTCGAAGGCCAGCGGCATCTGCCGCCGCAACTGGCCGAGCCCAGCGTCTGGCCAGAGAACGCTGGCCATCCCGTGCTGAAGCAGGCCATGGCGCAACTGGGCGAATACTTCGCCGGCCGACGCAGCCGCTTCGACCTGCCGCTCGACCTCACCGGTGGTACACCCTTTCAGCAATCGGTATGGCAGGCGCTGCTGGCCATTCCGCAAGGTGCCACCACCAGCTATGGCACGCTCAGCAGCCGCATTGGCAAGCCTTCCGCCGTACGCGCAGTGGGTGCCGCCGTCGGGCGCAACCCGGTCAGCGTGATCGTGCCCTGCCACCGCGTGATGGGGGCCGACGGCTCGCTCACCGGCTATGCCGGCGGGCTGGACCGCAAAACGGCCTTGCTCACGCTGGAAGGCGCACTGGAGGAGACCCTGGTTTGACTTCCCCCGCCACCCGCCTGGCGGCACCAGTCGCCATGGCCACACCGAAAAACTGGGTCACCGACTTTGCCTTGCTGGCAGCCATCTGGGGCTCGTCCTTCCTCTTCATGCGGATCAGCGCGGTGGAGTTTGGCCCGCTGCCCACCGCCGCAGTGCGCGTGGCGATTGCCGCCCTCTTCCTGCTGCCCATCGTCTGGCTGCGTGGCTTGCTGCCTGAGCTGCGCAAAAATTGGCGGCGGGTGTTTCTGATCGGCATGCTGAACTCCGGCATTCCCTTTGCCTGCTTCTCGTTTGCGCTGCTGTCCATCACCACCGGCCTGTCTGCGATCCTGAATGCCACCGTGCCGATGTTCGGTGCGCTGGTGGCCTGGCTCTGGCTGAAAGACAAACCCACCGCCTCGCGCGTGCTCGGCCTGGTGATCGGCTTCGCAGGCGTGGCCATGCTGGCCTGGGACAAGGCCACCTTCAAGCCCGACGCTTCGGGCGTGGCGCCTGGCTGGGCCGTGCTGGCCTGCCTGTTCGCCTGTGTGTGTTACGGCATCTCGGCGAGTTACACCAAGCGTTACCTGGGCGGCTTGCCCCCTCTGGTCACCGCCGCCGGCAGCCAGATCGGCGCAACGCTGGGCCTGGCACTGCCCGCCGTGTGGCTATGGCCCGAGCAGATGCCGGGCACGCACGCCTGGCTGGCCTTGCTGGCCGTTGGCGTGGTGTGCACAGGTCTGGCCTACATCCTCTTTTTCAGACTGATTGAAAACGCCGGGCCACCGCGGGCACTGTCGGTGACTTTTCTGGTGCCGGTGTTCGCCGTGCTGTACGGCGCACTGTTCCTGGGGGAGTCTGTCACGCCGTGGATGCTGCTGTGTGCCGGTGTGATCGTCTGCGGCACGGCGCTGTCTACCGGCCTGCTCAAACTGCCGCGCAGACCGACGGCTACTGCAACGCCCCGGCCACCACATTGATGCTGAGCGCCAGCACCAGCATGTTGAAGCCGAACGACAGCACGCTGTGCAGCAGTGTCAGACGCCGCATCTCACGCGACGTGACCTGAACATCCGACACCTGGGACGTCATACCCACCACGTGCGCGTAGTACAGGAAGTCGAAATAATCCGGGTCCAGCCCACCGGGAAACAGCAATCCCGGGCCGTCGGGCTCCTGGCGTTTTTCTTCCTGGTAGTAGCGGTGGGCATAGCGGAAGGCAAATATCGTCTGGATGAAAAGCCACGAGGCCGCAAGCGCCGCCAGCGCCACCGCAATGTGCAGCGCCCGCTCACTGCCCGTCAGTCCCCTGGACTGCTGCATCATCACCGTGATCGCCGCCAGACACATGCCGGTAGACAGCAGCATCAGCAGAAACAAGACCACGCTGGGCTCATCCTGCGCCTGCGCCCGGGCGCGCGTGCGCTCGGCATCAAAACGCACGCACAGCCACCACGCCAGCAGCAGGTAAACCCCGATGCCGACGCACCACCCCAGCAGGCCGCGGAACTGCCACACCGTGGGCAGCGGCAAGGCCGCCGTCGCCACGCCCGCTGCCAGGCCGATCAGCAGCCGCTGCAGCCCGGTGGTTTCAGACAGGTGTTTGCGCATGGGGTGATTGTGGGGCCGAGCCGGACGCAAACTCAACACCGCCGACACAACAAGGCGGTACGTTGATCCGTTCCCGGTGTGAAGCGGAAAAGAAAAAAGGGCTTGCTGCAATATTAATAGCAGCAAACCCTTTGATACTGGCGGAGTGGACGGGACTCGAACCCGCGACCCCCGGCGTGACAGGCCGGTATTCTAACCAACTGAACTACCACTCCTGGTAGACGTAACGTTTGCTCTTGCGAGCCGCTCTTTCGAGCCAAGTCGCCTGCCCTTGCGGGCAGACTGTTACCGACTTGCGCCTGGTGCATCACACGCGTGGTGTGATGAATTTTGGCGACCCCACGGGGATTCGAACCCCGGTACTCACCGTGAAAGGGTGATGTCCTAGGCCTCTAGACGATGGGGTCAAACCTTGGACTTCCGGAAGCGAGGAGCAGATCAACAACCTGCCACCCGCCCAAAACTCTCTGAAAACTTCCCGACATTTCCGACAAACCCTGGTGGAGGTAAGCGGGATCGAACCGCTGACCTCTTGCATGCCATGCAAGCGCTCTCCCAGCTGAGCTATACCCCCGGACTGTCTGATGCTGCAAGTTTCCCTGCAACCCGTCGAGCCTTGAATTATAGCCCGAAAATCCGGGCTTTATCAAACGCCCTCTCAGACCTTCAGTCGCGTCAGCACATCTTCACGCGTCATCAGCTCCAGAATCGCATCCAGCGAAGGGGTTTGCGGTGTGCCCATCACCAGCACGCGCACCGGCATGGCCAGTTGCGGCATCTTCATGGCACTGTCGGCCAGCACCTGCTTGATGGCTGCCGCAATGGCAGGGCGGCTCCACTCGCAGGCGGCCAGTGCCGTGCTCAGCCGCGCAATGGCCGGCTTCACCGCGTCCGTGACATGGGTCGCCAGGTCATCGCTGCCCGGCACGCCGCCCGTCACCAGCAATTGCAGCCAGCCCGCCAGTTCCACCAGCGTGCTGCAGCGGTCCTTGAAGAGGCCGCAGGCGCGGGCCACCCAGGCGGGGTCTTGCCCGGTCACGCCCAGTGCCAGCAAAAACGGCTGCACCAGACCGGCCAGCACATCGTCGGCCGTGGCCTTGAGGTGCTGGGCGTTCACCCAGCGCAACTTGGCTTCGTCGAACTGCGCCGCACTCTTGCCGAGGTGGTCGAGGTTGAACCACGAGAGGAACTGCGCACGGCTGAAGATTTCGTCGTCACCATGGCTCCAGCCCAGGCGCGCCAGATAGTTCACCATGGCATCGGGCAGATAGCCTTCGGCCGCGTACTGCGTCACAGGCTTGGCACCGTTGCGCTTGCTCATCTTCTCGCCCTGCTCATTGAGCACGGTGGGCAGGTGCGCATAGACGGGGACGTCGTGCCCGAGCGCGCGGAAGATGTTGATCTGCCGCGGCGTGTTGTTCACATGGTCGTCACCGCGGATGACGTGGGTGATGGCCATGTCGATGTCATCGACCACCACGCAGAAGTTGTAGGTAGGCGTGCCATCCGGTCGCGCAATCACCAGGTCGTCGAGCTCGTCATTGCTGATCTCGATGCGGCCCTTGACCTTGTCCTCCCACACCACCGAGCCGCCTTGCGGGTTCTTGAATCGCAGCACCGGCTGCACGCCGGCGGGTATGGGTGGCAAGGTCTTGCCAAGCTCGGGCCGCCAGGTGCCGTCATAGCGCGGTTTTTCCTTGGCCGCCATCTGCTTTTCGCGCAGGGCGTCGAGCGCCGCCACGCTCATGTAGCAGGGGTAGACATGCCCGGCGGCCTGCATTTCGGCCAGCACGGTCTTGTAGCGGTCCATGCGCTGCATCTGGTAGAACGGCCCCTCGTCGTGGTCCAGTCCGAGCCAGCGCATGCCTTCGATGATGACGTCTACCGCCTCCTGACTGGAGCGCTCCAGGTCGGTGTCTTCAATACGCAGGATGAAGTCGCCGCCCGTCGCACGCGCAAATGCCCACGGGTACAGGGCCGATCGGATGTTGCCGAGATGGATGAAGCCGGTTGGCGAGGGTGCGAAGCGTGTTCGCGTTTTCTTGGTGGGCAGGTCGGTCATGAAGTCGGTCGGGGATGTCATCAGGAGGGCAGGCTCTGCAGCCCGCGCAACAGGTCGGCCTTGATGTCGTCAAAGTGGTCCAGCCCCACGGCCACACGCACCAGACCCTGCCCGATGCCGGCGGCCTGCCGCTGCGCTTCGCTCAGGCGCCCGTGCGAGGTGGTGGCCGAGTGGCTGACGGTGGTCTTGGTGTCACCGAGGTTGGTGGCCACGCTGAGCACCTGCGTGCTGTTGATCACGTGGAAGGCGTTGGCGCGCGCCACCTCGGGCGTGTCGCCGCGCACATCGAAGGACAGCACGGCGCCGCCCTTGCCAGACTGCTGGCGCATCGCCAGCGCATGCTGCGGATGGGACTCGAGGCCCGGGTAATACACGCGTTTGACTGCAGGCTGGGTTTCCAGCCATTGCGCCACCGCGAGCGCATTGGCGCTCTGGGCCTGCATACGGATGCCCAGCGTTTCCAGCCCCTTGAGCACCACCCACGCATTGAACGGCGCCAGCGTCATGCCGGCAGTACGCACCATGGGGCTGAAGACCTCGGTGATGATTTTCGACGGGCCGCAAATGGCACCCGCCATGACACGGCCCTGGCCGTCGAGGTACTTGGTACCGGAATGGATGATGAGGTCGGCGCCGAATTCCACCGGCCGCTGCAGGGCGGGCGAGCAAAAGCAGTTGTCCACTGCCAGCAGTGCGCCCACGCTGTGCGCCAGGTCGGCCAGCGCAGCAATGTCGCACACCTCGGTCAGGGGGTTAGTGGGTGTTTCGGCAAACAGCAGCTTGGTGGTGGGGCGCAGCGCCGCCTTCCACTCGCTCACATCAGTCTGCGACACAAAGGTGGTTTCGACACCAAACTTGCCGAACTCGCGACCGATCAGCGCGATGGTGGAGCCGAACATCGAACGCGAACACACCACATGGTCGCCGGCCTTGAGCAGGCCCATGCACATCATCAGGATCGCGCTCATGCCGGTCGAGGCGCCGATCGCGGACTCGGTGCCCTCCATCGCCGCCAGCCGCCGCTCGAAGCTGGTGACGGTGGGGTTGGAGGTGCGGCCGTAGGTATAGCCTTCTTCCGGGTTGGCAAAGCGCCGCGCCGATGTTTCAGCGTCGGGCTGCACAAAGCCGCTGGTGAGGTACAGCGCCTCCGAATTTTCTCCGTGCTGGCTGCGGTCTACAGCCACGCGCACGGCCAGCGTGTCACGGTGCAGGTTGTCGGGCAGTTTCTTTTGCCCCATGTTTTGTGTCATGTTCAAGCCTCCTGCGGATTGGGCAGCGCCAGGCGCGACACATCGGTGTCGCCGTCTTCACCGATTTTCTCGGCGGTATCAGCACGCTGCGAATTCATCGCGGCAATGGTCTCGGCCGTCACGTCGCCGGTGATGTAGACGCCGTCGAAGCACGACGCATCGAAGCCGTCCAGATGGGTACTGAGCGAGCCGATGGCGCGCTTCATGCCTTCGACGTCCTGATAAATCAGCGCGTCGCAGCCGATGACCTGGCGGATTTCTTCCACGGTGCGGTCGTGCGCGACCAGCTCACCCGGCGTGGGCATGTCGATGCCGTACACATTAGGGTAGCGAACCGGCGGCGCCGCGCTGGCGAGGTACACCTTGCGCGCGCCCGCATCGCGTGCCATCTGCACGATCTCGCGGCTGGTGGTGCCGCGCACGATGGAGTCATCGACCAGCAGCACGTTGCGGTCCTTGAACTCGCTGGCAATCACATTGAGCTTCTGGCGCACCGACTTCTTGCGCACGCCCTGCCCCGGCATGATGAAGGTGCGGCCCACATAGCGGTTCTTCACGAACCCTTCGCGGTACGGGATGCCTAGCAGATGCGCCAGTTGTGTCGCGCTGGGGCGGCTGGATTCGGGGATGGGAATGATCACATCGATCTCGTTGGGCGGCACGGTGGACACCACGCGCTTGGCCAGCGTCTCGCCCAGGTTGAGCCGCGCCTGGTAGACCGAGATGCCGTCGAGCACCGAATCGGGCCGGGCCAGGTACACAAATTCAAAAATGCAGGGGTTGAGCCTGGGCGACGCGGCGCACTGCTCGGCGTGCACCACGCCGTCCAGATCCACAAACACCGCCTCGCCGGGTGCGATGTCGCGGTCGAACTGGTGCGACGTGCCTTCCAGCGCCACCGACTCGCTGGCCACCATCACTGTCTTGCCGCCTTCGTTCTGGCCATGGCCCATGCACAGGGGCCGGATGCCGAAGGGGTCGCGGAAGGCGAGCAGGCCATGGCCGGCAATCAGGGCCACCACAGCGTACGAACCCTTCACGCGCTTGTGCACGCCGCGCACGGCAGCAAACACGTCCGCGGGTTTGAGCGGCAGGCCGCGCGTGGTTTTTTCAAGCTCGTGGGCCAGCACGTTCAGCAGGACTTCAGAGTCGCTGTCGGTGTTGATGTGGCGGTGGTCGGTGTTGAACAGCTCGGCTTTCAGCTCGGCTGCGTTGGTGAGGTTGCCGTTGTGCGAGAGCACCAGGCCAAACGGCGCGTTGACGTAGAACGGCTGCGCCTCGTCTTCGCTGTAGGCATTGCCGGCCGTCGGGTAGCGCACCTGCCCCAGGCCCACCGAACCCGGCAGCGCGCGCATGTTGCGGGTGCGGAACACGTCACGCACCATGCCCTTGGCCTTGTGCATGTAGAACTTGCGGCCCTGCTGGGTGACGATGCCTGCGGCATCCTGGCCACGGTGCTGCAGCAGCAGCAGGCCGTCATAGATCAGCTGGTTGACCGGGGCTTTGCTGACAACGCCGACTATGCCGCACATGGTGATCCGATCGAGGTGAATTGAGTCATGAGGATTCAGGAAAATGAAATCAGAAAATCAGTCGAGATACTGGCCGAACTTCTCCGGCAGCACGGGCTTCAGGCCCTTGAGCATGGCAGTCAGCACCGGGGCCCCTCTGGAGTGCACCCACCAGTCGCTGGTCTTGAGCGCCGTCATGTTCATCACCACGGTCGCAGCCAGCAGCAAAATCACGCCACGCACCAGGCCAAAAGCAGCCCCCAGGGTGCGGTCGACAGGCCGAAGGCCAATGGCCTCCACCAGCTTCTTGAGCAAAAACGCCAGCAAGCCTGCCACAAACACTGCCGCCACAAACACCAGCACAAAGGCCGCCGCATAACGCACCGGGTCAGACGCCGACTGAACCGGCAGCCGCGCCGCCACCTCCGGTGCCAGCCATTGCGCCACATAAAAGGACACCGCCCAACCGAGCACCGACAGCACCTCGTACACCAGCCCGCGCCACGCACCAAGCAGCATCGAGAACGCCAGCACCGCCAGCAGGATCCAGTCCACCGCCGTCACATCAGCACCCCAGCGCCTCTTTCGCACCCGGCCCTGCCATCACAAGGTCAGGATGGCGGCCGGCAAATCAAGGGTCTTGATCTTGCTGGCGGCTTTGTCAGCCTCCGCACGGGTTGCAAACGGACCGACGCGAACGCGGATGCGCTTGCCGTCCTTGGTGTCAGCCACCTGGGTGTAGGTTTTCAGGCCGGCTTTTTCCAGCTTGACGCGGACTTCGCGGGCTTTCTCGACGTCGGCAAAGGCCCCGACCTGGACCACGACACGGCCCTCGGCCGCCGTTTTGGCAGGTGCCGAGGCGCTGCCGCCGTTCAGCAAGGCACTGGCGCGCGCGGCATCATCACCCGATGTGGGTTTGGTGGCGGGTTTGGCCTCTGCCTTGGCCACAGGTTTGGCTTCCGGTTTGGCTTCCGGCTTCGCTTCTGGCTTGGGGGCCACCTTCGCTTCAGGGGCAGGCTCAGCCTTGGCCACAGGCGCCGGGCTGGCCACGGGTTTGGCAGGCGGCACCAGCTCTTCCTTGGGCGCCAGGCTGGACGAGGCCACAACCTTGTCGTCGGCCTTGGCAGCTGTTGGCGCCGGCGTCACCAGACCGGCCTGGCCGGGTACCACCAACGGTTTGGCCGTGTTTTTTGCGGGAATTTCGATCGGAATATCGACCGGAATCGGACGCGGCTGGGTGTCAAACAACAGCGGAAAACCCACCACGCCGACCAGCACCAGCACGGCCGAGCCGATCAGGCGGTGCTTGGCGCGCTTGCGCATGACTTCCACGCTTTCCGTTTGAGCGGCAGAACCGGCAAGGGGAGCGGCGCCTGCGCCACCCCGGCGGAAGTTGAAAAGCGGCATGGTGTGGGTTGAATCCGTTAAGGGTCAGATCGGTTCAGATGGACGTGACGTAAGAACAGTGTTTGATACGCGCCGGCTTGAACCGGCGGCGAGCCAGCCCGCAACGCCCCTGCAGGTGCCTGGTCCGGCCTTCAGGTGGCCAGATGGGGAGCGGAAAGCCGGGGCACGCCGTCTTTCAAAATCCCCCCCACCGTGTAGAACGAACCGAACACCACAATTCTATCAGTGGGGTCTGCAGCGGCGACCGCTGCCTCAAGCGCCTGCCGGGGCCCGGCGTGCGTACTCGCCGACACGTCGGTGCGGGTGTTGCCCGCCTTCCAGCGCACCAGCAAATCGGCGGCGCTGGCGGCGCGGGGCGTGGGCAGATCGGTGAAATACCACTTGTCGATCAGCGGCCCGATGCGGGCCAGCATGGGGGCCAGGTCTTTATCAGCCATGGCGCCAAAAACGGCGTGGGTGCAGGGGTAAAAACCCATCGCATCGAGGTTCTCCGTCAGTGCGGCCACCGAATGCGGGTTGTGCGCCACGTCCAGCACCAGCGTGGGCTGGCCCGGAATGATCTGGAAGCGCCCCGGCAGTTCCACCATCGACAAGCCATTGCGCACCGCCTGGGCCGTCACGGGCAGGCGGTCGCGCAGGGCCGTCAATGCGGCCAGCACGCCGCTGGCGTTCACCAGCTGGTTGGCGCCGCGCAGCGCCGGATAGGCCAGCCCGGCGTAACGCCGGCCCCGGCCAGCCCAGCCCCACTGCTGCTTGTCACCGGAAAAATTGAAGTCGGTGCCAAAGCGCCACAGGTCGGCACCCACGGCCGCCGCATGGTCCGCCACGCTTTGCGGGGGCACAGGGTCGCTCACCACCACCGGCTTGCCGGCGCGCATGATGCCGGCTTTCTCGCGCCCTATGCTCTCGCGGTCGGGGCCGAGGTATTCCATGTGGTCCAGGTCGATGCTGGTGATGACCGCACAGTCGGCGTCCAGCATGTTGACGGCATCCAGCCGGCCGCCCAGGCCCACCTCCAGGACGACCACGTCCAGCTTCGCATCGGCCAGCAACTGCAGGATGGCCAGCGTGGTGAATTCGAAGTAGGTCAGCGAAATGGTTTCGCCGTGGCTGGTCCGGGCTTCTTCGACGCGGGCGAACTGGGTGACCAACTGCGCTGCGGAAACAATGTCGCCCCGGACGCGGCAGCGCTCTTCAAAATGCACCAGGTGCGGTGACGTGAACACCCCCGTGCGATAGCCGGCCTGCAGCAAGATGGCTTCGAGCATGGCGCAGGTGGAGCCTTTGCCATTGGTGCCAGCCACCGTGATGACGGGGCAGTCAAACGCCAGCCCCATGCGCCGGGCCACGGCGCTGATGCGCGCCAGCCCCATGTCAATCCCGACCGGGTGCAGGTGCTCGCAGTACGCCAGCCAGTCGTCCAGCGTCCGGGGTGCTTGCGTGCCCTCTGGCTTGCCGTGTGACCCACCCTGTTGCATAAACTCTTTCATAGTGGCCTGAATTGTCGCGCAAGCTCAATCGCCCCCAGCCAAACCGGCCCATTGGTGCCACGACCATCGGGGCCGATCGAAGACCATCGGAGACGATGGGAGCCCATGAGAAAATCCGGACATGATCACTGTTTACGGCATTCCCAACTGCGACACCGTCAAAAAAGCCCGGGCATGGCTGACAGCGCAGGGGCAAGCTTACGAATTTCACGACTTCAAGAAGGCCGGCGTGCCGGCAGAACCACTGGCCCTCTGGGCCGACGCGCTCGGATGGGAAAAACTCCTCAACCGCCAGGGCACCACCTGGCGCAAGCTGGAGCCGACCGCACAGGCCAGCGTGACCGACAGCCACAGCGCCCAGGCCCTGATGCGGGCGCAGCCCAGCGTCATCAAGCGCCCCGTGGTCGATTGGGGCGGCAGCATGTCGGTGGGTTTTGACCCAGCGGCGTGGGCAGCGCGCCTTCAAAGCACGTGATCGGCCAGCTTTACACCCGTTTTACCGAACTTGCCGGCCCAAAACTGCTCTGACTTACTAAAATTGCAGCATGGCTGGGGCGTTGTCACTGACGCCCTGCAGTCCACGGGACACCGGACCCGCCCAAAACGGTCGAGCTTCAGCCTGGCGCTGGAAAGGGGTTGGCATCATGAACAAAAAATGGTTGGTTTCTGCAGTGGGGGCCGTGGCTGCGCTGGCCTGCATCCCTGCATCGGCCGTGGACATCATGGCCCGGGTGATCTCCAGCACGCCGGTGGTCCAGCAGGTGGCGGTACCGCGGCAGGTCTGCAGCAACCAGCCTGTCGTCTTCCAGCAGCCCAATTCCGGCGCTGGTGCCCTGATGGGCGCGCTGGCCGGTGGTGCTGCGGGCAATGCCATCGGCAGCGGCGGCGGCCGTGCGGTCGCCACCATGATCGGGCTGGTGGGCGGCGCCATCGTCGGTGACAGCATTGAAGGCTCGAACCAACAGGTGCAGAACGTGCAGCAGTGCACCACGCAGACCTTTTACGAAAACCGCGCCAGCCATTACAACGTGGTCTATGAATACCAGGGCACCCAGTACAGCGCCCAGATGGCCACCGACCCGGGCCCTTATGTGCGGCTGCAGGTGACACCGGTGGGCGCCGTGAGCCAGCAGCCCCAGTCGCTGCAACCGCAGGCCTATGCAGAGCAGGCAGCCCAGCAGCCGGTGTATGCCCAGCCGGTGCTGGCAGCGCCTGTGGTGTACCCGGCCTACTATCCCCGGCCTTACTACTACGGCCCGGCTTACTACCCACCCATCGGCCTGTCGCTCAACTTTGGCTACAGTCGCGGTTACGGCCATCGCCACTGGCGTTGAGCGTTGAGTCGGACTTGAAGCCGGCCGGGTCAACGCTTCAGGGCTTCAAAAACCACCATTGAAAAAGGGCGTCCAGGACGCCCTTTTTCACGGCTGCCGCATGCGGCAGCATAGTGATTCCGCGCCGCTCACTGCGCCGTCTGGATCAGGGCGCCCTTGAACAGCACAGGCCCTGTCGGTCCACTGCCTGCCGGAACACCACCCTTGGGTTCGAGCGAAATGGCCAGTGTGGGCACTTCGCGCATGTCGTTGCTGGCGGCCGTCAGACGCACCACCGGATCGCCCGACAGCACCCCCAATGACTTGGGCGCAGCACCGGGCGGCAAGGCCCACAGTTCGAGCGATTTGTCGGGCTGCTCCCGGAAGTCACCTACCCGCTTGAGCAGCAGCTTGCGGTTGCGCGGATCAAAGGTCACCAGCATGGAAGCTGACGCCTTGTCGTCCGCCAGCACCGCGACGTACTGGATATCGGGCGTGGCCGACAGCTTGGCTGTGAGTTCCTGCACCTGGCCTTGCAACTGCGTGTTGGTGCTCAGACCGGTGACCACCGCCACCACGGTGGCCAGCGCACCGGCAAACGAGGCGCCGCGCCACAAGCCCAGGCTGGCCCACCAGCCACCCGACGGGGCAGCACGGGCCGGCGCGCGCGCAGCCTGCATGGCCCGCGCCTGCTGCTCGGCCTGCACCAGGTTCTCAATACGCTTCCACACGGCGGCGCTTGGCACCACCTGTGGCTGCAACTCGGCCACCGAAGCGAGGCGGCTTTGCCAGATGAGGGCGGCAGCGCGCAGCGTGGCGTTGTCGCGGGCCAGGGCCTCGAAGCGGCGACGCGCGCCGCCGCGCAGGCTGCCCAGCGCGTAACTGGCCGCCAGTTGCTCCATCAGCGAAGGATTGTTTTGGATGTTCATGATGCAAACCGGGCCATGCAGCCGCGCAATTGTTCGAGGCCCCGGCGAATCCAGGTCTTGACGGTTCCCAGCGGCAGCTTGAGCTGCTCGGCCAGTTCGCCATGGCTCATGTCGCGCAGGTAAGCCAGGCTCACCACCTCGCGCTGCTTGTGGTCGAGTTGGCCCAGGCATTGATGCAGGGCCCAGGCCTGCTCGCTGGCCAGGGCCGTGTCCATCGGATTGGGCGAGTCGCCGGCTACGGTGTCGGAGATCACGTCGTCGAGTTCCTGCGCCAGATCGGCCCGGTCAGACGCGCGGCGCCGCAAAAAATCAAGGCCCCGGCTGCGCACCACCAGGCCCATCCACGCCATGGGTGGCGACAGGCTGGCCTTGTAGTCACCGGCAATGCGCCAGATGTTCAAAAAAGCCTCCTGCAGCACATCTTCAGCCCATTCCCGGTTGCTGACCACCCGCACTGCCACGCCGTACAGCTTGGACGAAGTGAGGTCGTACAGCTCCCGCAGGGCCGACTCGTCGGCTTGGGCAACTCGGTCAATCAAGGCGATCAAGGCGGTATCCGGGCTTTCTGGTGTCATGGACGGTATTGTCCGGTATTACCAGATACGCTGCGGGCGTCAAAACGGATTCACAGCCCCATCCGGTCGGCTGAAGCCGGGTGCCCTAAAATTACAGGTTCTGCCGTCTGCAGCGGGCTCCGGCCCGGCGCGGCATTCAAGTTTCTTCATTTCTTCCATTCACCCTCCCCCACCCGCCCCATGCCCACCGAAAAAATCGACCAGGTCAGCGTGACCACCAAAGCCAATGTTTACTTTGATGGCAAATGCGTCAGCCACGGCATCACGCTGGCGGACGGCACCAAAAAATCTGTGGGCGTGATCCTCCCCGCCACGCTGACCTTCAACACCGGCGCGCCGGAGATCATGGAATGCGTGGCCGGTGCCTGCGAATACAAGCTGGCGGGCAGCGATGTCTGGGTCAAATCGTCTGCCGGCGAAAAGTTTAGCGTGCCGGGCAATGCCAAATTTGACATCCGCGTGGCGGCCGGTGAAGCGGCTTACCACTACATCTGCCACTTCGGTTAAAAAGCATCTGTAGTCGCCCCCAACCGCTCTTTTTTTCATAGCTGCTTGCGCAATTTCTGCGGTGGCTCCAGCGATATTCAGGCCTAAAACATGTCCAACACCATTCTCCAAAACATTCCCGCCGGCCAGAAGGTCGGCATCGCGTTCTCTGGCGGCCTGGACACCAGCGCCGCGCTGTTGTGGATGAAACAAAAGGGCGCCCTGCCCTACGCCTACACCGCCAACCTCGGCCAACCCGACGAAGCCGACTACGACGAGATCCCGCGCAAGGCCATGGAATACGGCGCGATCAAGGCGCGCCTGGTGGACTGCCGCCCACAGCTCGCTGCCGAAGGCATTGCCGCGCTGCAAAGCGGCGCCTTCCACATCACCACCGCCGGCGTGACCTACTTCAACACCACGCCGCTGGGCCGCGCTGTCACCGGCACCATGCTGGTCAGCGCGATGAAGCAGGACGACGTGAACATCTGGGGCGACGGCTCCACGTTCAAGGGCAACGACATCGAGCGCTTTTACCGCTACGGCCTGCTGACCAACCCCGCGCTGAAGATCTACAAGCCCTGGCTGGACCAGCAGTTCATCGACGAACTGGGCGGCCGCGCCGAGATGAGCGCCTTCATGACGGCCAACGGCTTTGGCTACAAGATGAGCGCTGAAAAGGCCTACAGCACCGACAGCAACATGCTGGGCGCCACGCACGAAGCCAAAGACCTGGAAAACCTCAACAGCGGTATCAAGATCGTCAACCCCATCATGGGCGTGCCCTTCTGGAAAGACGACTGTGTGGTGAAAGCCGAAGAAGTGAGCGTGACCTTTGAAGAAGGCCGCCCTGTCGCGCTCAACGGCGTGCAGTACCCCGACCTGGTCAGCCTGATCCTCAAGGCCAACGAAATCGGCGGCCGCCACGGCCTGGGCATGAGCGACCAGATCGAGAACCGCATCATCGAAGCCAAGAGCCGCGGCATCTACGAAGCCCCGGGCCTGGCGCTGCTGTTCATCGCTTACGAGCGCTTGGTCACCGGCATCCACAACGAAGACACCATCGAGCAATACCGAGACAACGGCCGCAAACTGGGCCGCCTGCTCTACCAGGGCCGCTGGTTTGACAGCCAGGCCATCATGCTGCGCGAAACCGCCCAGCGCTGGGTGGCGAGCGCCATTACCGGCACCGTCACGCTGGAACTGCGCCGCGGCAACGACTACTCGCTATTGAACACCGAGTCGCCCAACCTGACCTACGCGCCTGAGCGCCTGAGCATGGAAAAAGTGGAGGACGCGCCGTTCAGCCCGCTGGACCGTATTGGGCAACTGACGATGCGCAATCTGGACATCACCGACACCCGAGCCAAGCTGGGGATTTATTCCAATGCTGGGATGTTGGAGCTGGGCAAGGGGGATGACTTTTTGAAGCTGGGTAAGTAAGCCTCCGTTAACCCCCCAAAGACAGAGCCCGCCAGGTGAGAGCTTGGCGGGCCTCTTTTATTGCAGGCAGCGGCACTCAGCTTAGGCTTGCTACGAATTCAAAGAGCGCCGATCTGCAGGCATGCATCAAGAAATGTTTTTCTCAGAAAGTTGCAGTCTGCGTAGGGTCGGTTTTGAGCCTGCTGGGCGCGCATGTTGAGGATATCAATAGGCTGCTTGCCATATGCTTCTCCCTCCTCCAGCACCTGGGTCAGCCAGTACTTTCCGTCGTTCTCCCCGCAGATTTTGGCTTTGTAGCGCTCGTCAATGCCGTACACGTTTCTCCATGTCTCCAATTCCTCGGCAAGGGCAGCAGGACCAAACTGCATTTGTACATCTGCAGGCTTGAGGTTCTCGATGTCGGAGTGCTGCAAGATCACTTGAATTTCCACTGAGTGGGTTGCCGCTGCGAATGGGTAAAAGGCTTTACGCCGTCCCACCTGAGTGTTTATGGGATCCTTGCTGAGCTTGTAGGTGCTGTTGCACTCGTGGCAGGCAGGGGCCAAATTGCGAAAATTGATGGAGTTGAATGGATACAGTACCTTGGGTAGGTAATGATCGTAAGCCTCACGTTTACTGTGGTGTTCGCCCTTGATATCGCCGATACCACAAAACGGGCATTTCCCAGTCTTATTGATTTGAACGAAGGTCTGGAAGTGATCGTCGATGTCACCGATTTTGGCGCGCATTGCAGCGAGTTCCAGCAGTGACTGCGAATACAAGCCCTTGAAGAACGTACCGAACTGGGCGGCTAGGTCTTCGTGATTGACCGCGATGTCGGCGTAACGGACGATGTGCATTGCCGGATCATTTGCGCACACTCTCTCCAGATCGTTATTGCACTGGTACCACTGCTTGAATTGATCAATTTCTTGCGGTGAGAGTGATGCAAAAAGATCGTAGATTGCCTTCACATCTTTGTAAAACGCCTTCCCACGGTCTGCCGCTTTCGCGGAAAAGCCGAATTCGACCATCACTTCCTTCAGCTCCGGATTACCGTCAAAAAGGTCTGGGTGGAAGACCAAGCCAATCGGTGCATTGCACCACACCTCATGAAAGATGAAGTCGATGAAGGTCTGCATCTTTTCCATCTGGTGCGGCACATAGGTGTACGGAAACAGCATCAGCCCTGCGCCTCCCCATTGCTCGGCCGATCAGCATCGAGGACGGCCTTGATCAGCAGCACCTTTTCCACTGAGTCGCCGAGTTGCTGTTGAATCTCCGTGATCAAGGCTTCTTTGTCTTCGCCGCCCTGCTCGAAGCGGTCCCGCAACGCCTTCAACAAGGCCTGCGCATGGCCTCCGATCGTCTCGCGCTTACCGAAGGTGTTCATGGTTATCTTGTTGATCGAGGCACCCAGCGTGTTGTAGTCAGGGTGGCTGATGCTGACCGCGCCGGTGGTTTTGTCCTTGGCAAACACCAGCACCTTGTCTGGCTTGCTATCGGAAATCAGGAAGGGCGTATGGGTGGTGATCAGCATTTCCTGCGCGAATTCACCACCGCCCGGCAAGCACTGGCGCAAGCGGCTGATGAAGTTAGCGCGCCAGTCGGGGTTGAAGTGCGTCTCGGGCTCGTCGAGCAGGAGCAGGCTGTTGGTGTCGCGGAACAGCAGGCACAGGCCGAGGCTGTGCAGCAACTGGTGCTCGCCATCCGACAACTCTTTGAGAAGCATTGGCTTCTCAACGCCCTGCTTCGTGAAGTAGAAGTTCTTAATGCGCATCGCGCGCTCATCGGACGCCAAGGTCGGCACCGTCTCGCTGACGTAGTGGCTGGTGGAGGTATAGAGGTCAGTCTTCAAAACCTCGTTGACGGCATACAGGTTGAGCGTCAACAGTACCTCAAACGCCTGGAACAGTGCCAGCGCCGAACCATCGAAGTTCTCGCGAAACGCCTGCCTGGTTACCTCATTCACCCAGTAGTCAAGCACCAGCGTATCGCTGGCATCGTCGATGTAACTGAGCGTGGCACAACGCTTGAGCGCGCTCACCACCAGTGAGGACTTCTCGTCACCCTCCAGCAGCTGAAGCAGATTCAGGCGATAGCGGGTACTTCCCGGCTCATCAGTCGCCGAGAGCGCGGGATTTCCTTTGATGATCTCGCGGCGAACCCACTCATCAATTGATTGGCTGATCTCAGACTCTGAGAGTCCGCGTGTTCGAGCATCCGCCTGTATTCGATTTCGTCGCTCGCGCATCTGATCTTCATCTGCGAGGTCGAAGGCTTCAAGTTGTACTGCGTCGATAGGAATTCGGCGGCGCAAGATGATTCGAAACGCCCGCAGGGCCTCGATGCCCACATCCTCTCGGAAGGGCTGCAGTGTGGCCTCGTCCTGAAACAGCAGGTTGCACAGCAGGATGGCCTGGCTGAATCCGCTGTCCAGATAGGCCAGCCGTGTCTCCGGGTGGCCGGGGTAGCTCAGTTGCCGGGTCAGTGCATTCCAGTACTCGTCGAACTGCACGAAACGCATCTTGAAGAACGGCAGGCTGAGGATCTCATTCTCGCCCGAGGAATAACCCAGCACATACTGCGGCAGCAGGATATCAGCGTGTCCGCCCTTGAACGCCTCGTACACATCGGTGCTGAAGTCGCCCTGGTTCTCCCAAAGAAAGCGCACCGATTCGCCGGCGTTCTTCCACACACCCACCTTCGCCCAGGGTGGGCTGTCGGGGCTGCGGTACTCGGCGGGCACGCGGATCAGGTAATCCAGTTCAAATGCGACGGGCGAAACATCCAGCGCCTCGTCCTGCAAGGCCTCAGGCAGAAAGCTGCGGCGCACGCGCAGCACCTCCAGCTGATAGAAGACCGCCGCCAGCGCTTCGAGCAGGTTGGATTTACCGCTACCGTTGGGTCCGGCACAGACGAAGGGCGCAAAGTCGTTCGCTTGCGCCAGCTCGTCCTGCAAGCTCCACTCGGTGCGAAAGTAGTGCTCAAACCCGCAGGGCAGACTGCGAAAGCCTTTGGGGTCGGTGATCTTGAGGCGCAGCAGCTTCATGCCAAGCTTTGCTCGGCGATGGCTTTGAGCTCGATGCGGTTGCCGTCGTCGTCAAACGCCTGCGTCAGGGCACCAGCGGCCAAGGCCTCGAACACCCAGGTCTTGATGGACTCGTAGTCGCTAGCAGCCCATTCGAAATCGTTGTCCGGGTGAAGTTCCGCCAGCCGGGCTTGCGCGGCGGCGATGAAGCGTTCGAGGGACAAAGCCGCGCTGCCCAACTGCGTGCGATAGGCCTCCAACCAGAGGTGCAGCAGGGGCGCGAGCTGTGTGCGGTCTTGCAGTGCGGGCAGCAGCAAATCGGTTTCGGGCAGCTCGATCACCGGAGTGGTGATGGGCGCAGGCACGGCAGCGTCCATCGGGATTTCTCTTTCCATGGGGGCGGCAGGCAAGGCCACCCGAGACAAATCCAAATCGCCCTTGAAGGCCTGCTGGCTCAGGGCACCGTAGAGGGCTTCGAGATCAGTGAGGCTTTGCTGGTAGCAAGATTTGAGGGCTTCGACTTTCTCGACGATGGTGGCAAATTCGCTTTGAAGTTCAATGGGGGGCTTGGGAACTGATAGCGCGCGAAGAATCTCGAGATTGATGTTCTTCTGTGCTGCAGCCGGTGCATTCTTCTCCAGGATGGCTTGGAAAAACCAGAACAGTCCGTGCACGTACAGGGTGTTGGACTCGCCCTTGTGAGCAAGGAAGCCGACCACGCTGTCAGGGAAGCATGCATCGAAGGTCAGAATGCCGGTTTGTGCGATGTTGGCCGCAATGGTGATGCAGAGCGTTCCAGCAGGCCATAGCTTGCTCTGGGCAAATCCCAAGTCGGAGTACGTCTGCGTGTACGTTGTGATGTAGGTCCCGGCGTTTGATACTTCGCCGGTCTGGATGAGCGGATGCGGTCCACCAAGTAGTTGGGGATCGTTTCGTGGGCGGTGTTTGGAGACGCCGCGATTGATTGAACCGAGTTGCGCAAGCGGTGCTGGCGTCCATCCCTTCTCATTCCGCACTGGGTCACCAAACATCTCCAGAAACACGCTTTTGAGCAGGTCGTCGATTTGTTTCAGGTGTTGTTTGCGCTGGGCGATCAGGCCTTCCACTTTGCCGAGAAGATGGGCAATGCGGATTTGGTCGTCGAGGGGTGGGAACGGAATTTCTAGGTTGAGAAAATCCGTCTTTGTCAGGCTTCGCCGCCGTGCAACGGCACCTTGCATGCGCGAGGCATAAGAACCCCTTGCCTGCGCTGATCGCAAATATCGCTCAAGGTAGGGGATGTGGGAATCTACTTCGCTTCGTAGCTTCCAGATGTCATATGCCGGACTAACGATTCCTGCTGGATATTTCGTCTGAAAACCGAGGACACCCTCATCAATCGGAAAGCCGACAACTAATTCATTCTTGTATGCAACGCGATATTTCGAGGTGTCTGAACTGGCAATGCGCTTCTTGAACTTGTCTGCTTGATCGACCAAGCCGTGCTTCATGGTGATCGAAAGGACAGGTAAATCCTGATCGCCAGCACGGTGGCGGCCCGACTGTTCCAAGATTTCACCGAGAGGTTTAGGGGTCCAGCTCATCCCACCATCCCCTTCAACTCCAGCAAATCGCGCACGATGCCGCTCTGTACTTTGCCCAGTTCCGCTTCGTCCACATCCCCCACTTCGGCTTGAATCAGCCGATCTAGAATCACGCCCGGCGCGTCGTAGTGCACTTTCTCGAAGACATCCTGCTTGTAGCGTGAGAGCGAGAGGTCGTAGTTGTTCTTCTCCTCGGCAATCTCGGCGCGTGGCACCATGAAGCATCTGGCGGTGCGGTCGGCGTCAGTGGCGGGATTGCGTGAGTGATATCTGGCGATGATGTCTTGCAGGTCGCCGTGGCCTTCTTGCTTGCTGCGCTTGTCGTCCAGCGAATAGCCGTCGGCGGCCATCTCGTAAAACCAGACGAGTTCGGTGGCGGGTTTGCTCACCTTGTCTTTCGGCCCCCAGACCTTGGTGAACAGCAGGATGGCGGTGCTGACCCCAGCATACGGTTTGAATACGCCACTGGGCAGGGTGATCACGGCCTTGAGGTCGCAACGTTCCACCAGCAACTGGCGTAGAGTCCTGAATGCACCGCCTGCGTTGGTAAGTACCCCTTGGGGCACAACTACACAAGCTGTTCCGCCCTTCTTGAGCAGGCGGTAGATGTTCTCGACAAACAGCAGTTCGGTCTTGGTCGTGCCCAGTTGCAGGTTCTCGTTGATGTCGCCCTTGTCGATGCTGCCGGTGAAGGGCGGGTTGGCCATCACGATGTCGTATTCGGATTCCTCGGTGTAGCTCTTGCTGAGGGTGTCCTTGTAGTCGATGTGGGGCTCGTCGATGCCATGCATCATCAGGTTCATCAGCCCCAGGCGCACCATGGTCTGGTCGATGTCATAGCCCCAAAGCGAGTTGGCCAGAATGGCCTGCGCCTTTTCGGTGAGCGCCGCCGCGACCGATGTGCGGGTGAAGCCGTCTTCATCGGGCTTGAGGCCTTGGGCGCCCGCTTTTTTCGCCAGTTCGGTGACGATGTACTGATACGCGCCGAGAAGAAACCCACCTGAACCGCAGGCCGGGTCGGCAATCTTGTGGCCCAGTTGCGGCTGCACCAGATCGGCCATGAGCTTGATGATGTGGCGAGGGGTGCGGAACTGGCCGTTCTTGCCTGCGGTGGCGATCTCGGACAGCAGGAACTCGTAGACATCGCCCTGGATGTCCTGGAAGGCCTGACCTTTCTCCTTCGAGTCCTTCTCCATCACCTCGAAGAGGTCGTCGATGGTCTTCACCGCTTCCACCAGCAGGGCTGGCTTGGGGATGATGAACACGGCGTTCTTCATATGGTGGGTGAAGTTGGATTCGGCGCCGTTCAGGTCCTTGAGAAAGGGGAACACCTTGTCGTGCACGTGCTGCAGCATGTCTTCGGCCTGCATACGCTTGAACTCGCTCCAGCGCAGGGTTCGCTTGTCAATTTGGTACATCTTGCCGTCGGCAAGTTTTTTATCTGCTTCACCTTGGGTATCGCCGTCGCGCACCTTTGCGCGGTACTCCGGCGGAATCCACTTACCTTCAAATTTTGAGGCGTACTTTTCGCCTGTGAATTCGGCATCTGCCTGTTTTTTCTGATCCAGCTCATCGAGCCGCTTCATGAATAGCAGGTAAGTGATCTGCTCGATGGCGGTGAGCGGGTTGCTGATGCCACCGCTCCAGAATTTGTTCCAGAGCTGGTCTATCTTGCTTTTGAGTTCGGGGTTGTTTTGTAGCATGGTGTGACCGTTATTTAGGCAGCCAACCGTTCGGTCAGCTGCAGGATTTCGTTGATTTCAAGTGGGCTGAATACGCCACGGATGCCTTGCGGATGGATGACCGTGAAGGGAGCGTTGATCAAGTCTTTCTTCTCCACCTTTTCGCGCTCGATGATGAAGCCCTTCAGCAGATTGAGGAATTCCATCTGTCGGATGCTGAGCGTGGTGTGGGCGCGGATGAACTGGTCGAAGGCGGCGCTGACTTCATCCGGAAAACTTTTGAGCACTTCAATACCCAATATGTGGCGGATGAACTGGATAAAGCGCGCCTTTCGGTTTTTGTAGACCTGACGAAGCAGGTCTTCGGTGATGTGCGGGTGTTCTTCGTGCAGCAGTTCGGCCAGCTCGTTCGCCTCTTTGCTGCTCACAGCCTCGCCGTTCTTGATCTTCTGCAGCACCAGGTTGTGCGCGGTGAGCTCGGCAATCAGGTTTTCTACCATTTCGCGGTAGCGGGTGATGCTGACCGCCTCGTGCTGTGGGCCGAACTCCACCCATTCCTTCTTGTGCAGTTCATCGGCCAGATCGAGGTGGGTTTGTTCCTGGCCGGTTGGTTGCTCGCGGAATTTCATCAGCGGGCCTAGTTTGACGACCAGTTCGTCGAAGGCGTCTTCATCCGCCTTGGCCCAGTAATGGCTGGTTTGCGCGGAGCGGATCAGTGCCTCTTCCTGCTTGACGAAGCTGACGGAGAGCGGCAGTTCGCTGATCTGCTCGACGATGCCTTCCCTAAGGGTGTTGGCCTGTTCCTTTTCTTCTTTCAAAACGGCCAGCGAGTACTCCAGCAGGTCGCGCTCGAAACGCATGGCCTTGAAGTCAGCCTCGGACACGGTGCGGAACAGCGGCTTGATTTCTGCGCGCAGGAACTCCAGCCGGTCGTGGCTGAGGCTTATCCAGAAGTTGTCATCAGCCAGCCGCGCCAGCGCGGCGGCGGCTTCCTTGATGACCACCGACTCTTTGGGGAGCGCCGCAATCTGCAGGCGGAGCTTGGCGATTTCCCGCGCAGCGATGTCGGCATGGCCGCTGTCCTTGGCCTTTTCGATCTTGTCGAGCCGCAGGCCCACCAGCCGCACTGGCAGCGGCAACTGGGCTTTCAGCTCCTTGCCCTTGGGGTTGAGCTTGAAGTATTCGAAGTTGTCCCAGCAGTCGAGGATCAGAAACACATCTTTCTCAAGACACCAGGGCTTGGGCTTGCTGGATTCCAGCAGGCGTGTGCCGCGTCCGACCATCTGCCAAAACTTTGTGTACGAATAGACCGGCTTCGCGAAGACGAGGTTAACGATCTCTCGTACGTCGATGCCGGTGTCAAGCATGTCCACGCTGATGGCGATGCGAGGCATATCGTTGTTGGTGAATTGATCGAGCAGCCCACCTTTGCCGTAGACGCGCGGGTCATCCGACACCAGCACCTTTGCAAGTTCACCGTGGTACTGCGGGTAGAGTTTGTCGAAGATTTCTTCAATACGCCGGGCATGGGCCTTGGTGGCGCAAAAGAAGATGGTCTTGCCGGGCAGTACGCCGTTGGAGTCCTTGATGGACTCTTCCATGAACTCACGGGCTATCAAGGTGTTTGTGCCCTTGTTAATGACCTGCTTTTCCAGTTGCGAACCTTCAAAGTTGATTTCTTCAACCTCTTTTCCCTGAAGAATCAATTTCTTCTGGTCTTCCAGAGAAATGGTGCGCTTGCTGATGCCTTCCATCTGAAACTTGGTCTGAATCTTCATGACCTGAAAGTTGCAGAGATAAGGCGGCACGTTGTTTACGGCTTCTTCATAGGTATAGGCGAACGTGGGAATGCCGTCTTCGCAATGGAAAAGCTGGAAGGTGTTGTGATCGATGATGTCGGTCGGTGTTGCCGTCAGGCCCAGCGTGATAGTCTTGAAGTAGTCGAGCACTTCACCGAAAGTGTTGTAGATAGAGCGATGGCTCTCATCCACCACGATGAAGTCGAAAAAGTGCGGCGACAGTTGCTGCACCTCGGCCCGGATGATGTTGAGCATCGTCGGGTAGGTGGCGATATACACACGGCGGTCCGTAGCAATCAGCTTTTCACCTACATTGGGCCAGCGCGGCTCATTGGGCATGTGCTCCTTGAAAGCCGCTAATGCCTGCTCGCGCAAAGCGATGCGGTCAACGAGGAACAGCACTTTTTCCGCGTGTCCTGCGCGCATAAGTGCATCGACCATGGCAATGCAGGTTCGCGTCTTGCCGGTGCCGGTTGCCATCACCAGCAGGAAATCGCGCTTTTTCTGTTCGATGCCTTCGAGCACTGAACGAATCGCGCGGATCTGGTAGTCGCGCCCTGCAATCGAGGTGTTGATGAACTCGTGGGTCAGCGCCTTGCGATTGCGACGGATGTAGGCAAAGCGCTCCAGATCGTCGCGGGTGGGAAATCCAACCACCTTCCGAGGTGGCGCGTTCTCCAGATCCCAAAAATAGAGCTCGTGGCCGTTGGTATAGAAGCAGAACGGCAGTTCGCCGCCCAGCTGCTTCTGGATGTTGTAGCAGTACTGCTTCGCTTGTTCGCGGCCAATGGCTGCATCGCGGCTGGTCTTCTTGGCCTCGATCACGGCCAAGGGCTTACGGTCCTTGCCCAATAGGACGTAGTCGCTAAATTGGTGGCCCTCATAGGGCGTCCAAGGCTCTGCAACACCGGAAGGGAATTCCGTCAGGATGTCAAATTCCTCTACGACTTGCGTAGGGTCTTTGACGTTCCAGCCCGCGACAGCCAATTGGGCATCTACCAGCTCACTGCGCGTTTGCCGTTCAGACGCTGACATGCTCGTCAATTCAGTTCTCCCGCCAATACGTGGTTAGCCAAACAACCCTTGATGCTCCCGGCAATACTGCAACCCGCCAAAACGCTTGGCGTTGTTCCAGCAGAACTTGCCTTCGGGGAAGCTTATCTTCTCACGGCAATGCGCGCAGATCAGCTTTTTTGCCAATGAGGCGTCGGCCTGTGTGGGTGCCGGGGTGGCGGATGCTGCTACAAACACTGGCGCTGGCGGCCTGGGTTCCATCACAGCCTTGGCCGGTTGCGGTTTGGGCTGCATAAAGTCTGGCAAGTCCAGCAGGTCTGGCGGACGGTGCTGGCGCTTGAGCTTTTCGCCCCACTCCTTGATGGTGTCTGGGCTGCGGATGTTGAACAGCGCCTTTAGCAAGGTGCCCGTGCCAGAGCCTTCCACCAGCTTTTCATGCCAAGCGCGGAACTGGTCTGCCTTGATGAGGAAGCTGGTGTCGAACGCCTTGGCGTCTGGTCGCTGAATGATGGCTTGCGGGTGCATCAGCACCACGTTATGGAATTCGGGCAGTTTGTCGGTGCGGGTGCTGATCTCCAGTCGCTCCAGAAGTTTTCCCAGGATGCGCGCGTGGCGGCGGCTTTGCTCGTAGGGGGATGGAATGCCGTAGCGGTCCTTGCCGTAGCGCACGGTGAATTCGCCATGGGCGTTGACTTCCAGATCGCCTGAGTAGTTCTTGGTTTCAATCAGTACCATGTAGCCGGTGCGGTTGATGACCAAATGATCAATTTGGGCGACCTCGCCCTCTATCTTGAACCGCAGGTCGTGCAACAGCACGTTGTTTTGACTGTCCTTGTAGTGCCCGTCGAGGTGGAAGGCGGCTTCTCGTTCGCCTTTTATGCCGGCGGTCAAATTGCGCAGTTCAACACGCAGCCACTCTTTTTGGCGGGCGTCCAGCAGGGGTGACTGCTGTAGGTCCTCTAGCAATGCCAGGCGTTTGGCCTTGTCGTCCGCTGATTTGATGAGCATGCTCCCCTCCCCTCAAATTTCCTATTCAGCCAGCAGCGCAATGTACGCCGTGTAACTGTAGTTGCGATTTTTCTTCTGCCCAGTCAGTTCGGTGACGATGCCCAGATGGTCGCGTCAATGAATGGCGCGCGGCGTTATCAGAAAGCGGGAGATCGTCCATTGGCCGTATTTTTGTCGAATTTTGATTTTCTACGGCTAATCACTGAGGATCAACAGTTAAATTGAGCTCTAGCGCAGTCAATACGGGCGCAGGTAGCTACTAAAGCAATAGCAAGTTACCCACCTCAAATCGCCACCGCTGGCAGCCGCAACTGGCCTGCGGCGCACGCACGCCAGGAAAAACTGCCGCAGCCAGGGTGATGGAGGTGGCGTAGGTACCAGTGCTGCATAGAGTTAAAGAGTTCTTTAATTTGATGAAATCACATGAAAGAACTCTTTAACACGCAAGCATGAAAGCAGGCTTGAACAGAGCGCAGATGCCCGGAAAAAATTCAGCTTCCCCACCCAAAGAGACCTGCGGGCGCCACAGGGGCATCTGCGGCCCCCGGTAGGTCCCGGTAGGTATCACCCAGCCGCACCATGCCTCAGACCACCACCGGCTCATGCTCCAGCAAGATGCCAAAGCGCTCATACACGCTGGTCTGGATGGCTTTGGCCAGCGTCATCACCTCGCCGCCGGTCACCGGGTCGGCACTGCCGCCGCGGTTGACCAGCACCAGCGCCTGTTTCTCGTACACACCGGCATTGCCGATGGACTTGCCCTTCCAGCCGCAGGCGTCAATCAGCCAACCAGCCGCCAGCTTGACGGAGCCATCGGCCAGCAGGTAGTGCACGATCTTCGGCTCGCGCTGGATGATGTCGGCGCACTGCTCGGGCGAGACGGTCGGGTTCTTGAAGAAGCTGCCCGCGTTGCCGATCACCTTCGGGTCCGGCAGCTTGGCCCTGCGGATCTCGCAGATCCAGTCGTAGATCTGCTGCGCGTCGGGTGCCGTGATACCCGACTGCTGCATCTTTTTGTCGATGTCGGCATAGCCCAGCACCGCTTTCCAGGGTTTGGGCAGAAAGAAGCGCACACGGGTGATCAAAGCCTTGCCGGCCAAGCCGAAACCCTGCGGCCCGCCGCTGCGTGCGTCGGCACTGTGCTTGAAGACCGAGTCGCGGTAGCCAAAGGCGCATTGCGCCGCATTCAGGGTAAAGCCCTGACCCGTGCCCAGGTCCACCGCGTCCAGCGATTCGAAACGATCCTGCAGTTCTACGCCGTAGGCGCCGATGTTTTGCACAGGGGATGCACCGACCGTTCCGGGAATTAATGCCAGGTTTTCCAGACCCGGGTAGCCGTTCTGCAGGGTCCAGGTCACCAGGTCGTGCCAGTTCTCGCCGGCGCCAGCCTCGACCACCCAGCCTCTGGCGGTCTCGGACACCAGGCGCTTGCCCATGATCTCCACCTTGAGCACCAGTGGTTTGACGTCGCCGGTGAGCACGATATTGCTGCCGCCGCCCAGCACAAACCTGGGCAACGGGCGAAGGTCGGCGTCCTGCAGCACCTCGGCCACGTCCGCCTCGCTGCCCACGCGCACCAGACGGAGCGCCTTGGCGACGATGCCAAAGGTGTTGGAGGGCTGGAGCGGAACGTTTTTCTCGACTAACATCCACAGATTGTCTCACCCCGGCTCACCAACCCGCCTCCGAAAACACCCCTTTTCGCCTGACCGACAGGCCGCCCTCTCCAGCTCAACCTTCTGCAAAGACACCGCCCATGCCTTCCTTTGATACTGTTCTCGAAGCCGATCTCGTCAAGGTCAAAAACGCCGTGGAAAACAGCGCCAAGGAAATCGGCACGCGCTTTGACTTCAAGGGCACGTCAGCCTCCATCGAGCTGAAGGACAAGGACATCACGCTGATCGGTGACAGCGATTTCCAGCTCGACCAGATCAACGACATCCTGCGCAACAAACTGACCAAGGCGGGTGTCGACATCCGCTTTCTGGACATCGGCAAGAGCGAAAAAATCGGTGGTGACAAGGTCAAGCAGGTTTCCAAGGTGCGCAACGGCATCGAGGCCGAGCAGGCCAAGAAGATCCAGCAACTCATCAAGGGCAGCAAGGTCAAGGTGCAGGCCTCCATCCAGGGCGATGCCGTGCGCGTGACGGGCGCCAAGCGTGACGACCTGCAGGCCGCCATGGCGATGATTCGCGCGGAGATCAGCGAATTTCCTCTGAGCTTCAACAACTTTCGTGATTGAAGCAATGGCCCCCACGCTCCCCGCTTCGCGTGGTTCGCTGCCCCCCGAGGGGGCTGAACTTGCTCGGGGCGGCCCGGCGTGGCGCGGGTTCGCCGCTCTGCTGGTCGCTGCGTGGATGCTGGTAGGCGGCGCCGCACACGCCCAATCGGTGGCACTGGCCGGCATGATGGGCAGCAAGGCCTTGCTGGTGGTCGATGGCGGTGCGCCCAAATCGGTTGCGCCAGGCGAGACGCACCAGGGCGTGAAGGTGCTCTCAACCGCCGGCGACCAGGCCGTGATTGAACAGGGCGGCAAGCGCGTGACGCTGCGGGTCGGCGATGCGCCGGTCCGGGCGGGCGCCGGCGCTGGTGCCAATGCGGGTCGCAGCACGCGCATCGTGCTCTCGGAAAGCGGTGGTGGCCATTTCATGACGCCTGGTCAGATCAATGGCCGCGCGGTGCAGTTCATGGTGGATACCGGTGCCACCAATATTTCCATGAGCATGACCGATGCAGAACGCGCTGGCCTCGACTACAAGGGCGGCCAGCCCGTCAGTCTCTCGACCGCCAACGGAATGGCGCTGGGTTACCGCGTCAAGCTGGCCAGCGTGCGCGTCGCGGACGTGGAGGTGTTCGACGTCGATGCCGTCATCACGCCGCAACCCATGCCCTTCGTGCTGTTGGGCAACAGTTTCCTGAGCCGCTTCCAGATGCGCCGCGAGAACAGCCAGATGACGCTGGACAAGCGCTACTGAGATTGTGCGCTGTGTGCAGGTTTATTTGCCTGCAGCCTTGGCGGAGCCCGAGCCCAGCCTCGACTCCTTGCCCTTGAGCAGCTTGTGGATGTTTTCGCGGTGACGCCAGACCAGCAGCGCGCTGATGGCAAACATCACGGCCAGCAGGCTCTTGTCGACATACCAGGCGGCGCGGTCGCCGAACAGGTAGTACAGCGGCGCAAACACCGCAGCCACCAGCGAAGCCAGGGAGGAGTAGCGCGAAAAGAAGGCCACGATCAGCCAGGTGGCCAGCGTGGCGACGCCCAGAATCCAGCTCACACCCATCAGCACACCGGCAGCCGTGGCCACGCCCTTGCCGCCCTTGAACTGGAAAAAAACCGGGTACAGATGCCCCAGAAAAGCGGCCAGACCAACCGCCGCCATGGTGCCGTCACCAAGGCCGTAATCGCCCCCGAACCACTTCACCAGCACCACGGGCAACCAGCCCTTGAGGGCATCGAGCAGCAGCGTGGCAATGGCCGCCACCTTGCTGCCCGAACGCAGTACATTGGTGGCGCCCGGGTTCTTGCTGCCGTAGCTGCGCGGGTCGTTCAGGCCCATGACCTTGCTGACAATGACGGCAAAAGACAGCGAGCCCACGAGGTAGGCCAGCAGCGTTGCGCCCGCAAAAGTGGCGTATTCCATGAGTGTTTCCTTGTTCTGAGGGTCGGCCGGCCGCGCAGCTAATCAGCCAATGCACACTGCACTGGCTTGGCACCCAGCAGAGATACGCAGACCTGCGGCTCGATTCCGACCAGGTAGCCACGGCGGCCCCCATTAATGGCGATTTTAGGCAGGGCCAGAATCGTCTCCTCGATGTAGACCGGCATGGCCTTGCGCGTGCCAAACGGCGACGTCCCGCCCACAAGATAGCCGCTGTGACGGTTCGCCACCTCCGGCTTGCACGGCTCCACGCTTTTGGCACCAATCTGGCGGGCCAGATTCCTGGTGGACACCTTGCGGTTGCCATGCATCAGTACCAGCAGCGGTTTGGCATCCTGGTCCTGCATCACCAGCGTCTTGACCACCGTGAACGGATCCAGCCCCAGTACCTCGGCGCTATGCTGCGCGCCGCCGTGCTCCAGGTACGCGTACGGATGCTCGGTGAAGGGCACTTTATTGGCCTTCAACAGCTGCGTGGCTGGTGTCTCGCTGATGTGTTTAGCAGCCACGGTCACTCACTGTTATCCGCTCGTCCTGAGCCTGTCGAAGGATGCCCCCAGAGGGGGCCGCCCGCCTGTGGCCCGGCCCTTCGACAGGCTCAGGACAGGCCAAGGCCGGTTCCACGGCTTGAACTGGCAATGAGGGGATCATGGAATGAGGGGATCATGGGCGGCGAATCAGGGGGATCACAACGCCGGGTCGCGCGCGTCCCAACGAATTTTGTCGATCTCTGCCAACACCTCGGACGAGAGCGTGGCACCCCAGGCGTTGATGTCTTCATCCAGCTGCGCCAGGGAGGTCACACCAATGATGGTGCTGGCGACCTGCCATTTGGTGTAGCAGAACGCCAGCGCCATCTGCGTTGGCGTGAGGCCGTTGGCACGGGCCAGCGCGTTGTAGCGGCGCGCGGCGACCAGTGCCTCGGGCCGGCCCCAGCGCTGCTTGCGCATGGATTCAAACTTGCCGATGCGGGCCTCTTTCGGCGCCGCAGGGCCTTCGGTACCAGACGCGTCGTACTTGCCGGTCAGCAAGCCGAAACCCAATGGCGAATACGCCAGCAAGGACACCCCCAGCCGGTGCATGGTTTCATCCAGGCCGTTTTCCACGGTGCGATTGATCAGGCAATACGGGTTCTGCACGGTGGCCACGCGCGGCAGGCCGTGCTGCTCGGCCAGCCGCACGAACTCATGCACGCCGTAGGGCGTCTCGTTCGACAGGCCGATCGCGCGGATCTTGCCCGCCTTCACCAGCCCGGCCAGCGCCTGCAACTGTGTGTGAATCGACGACACCGGTTTGTCCTTGGTCGGGTCAAAGTACACCATGCCAAACGCTGGCACGTGGCGCACCGGCCAGTGGATCTGGTACAGGTCAATCACATCCGTCTTCAGGCGTTTGAGGCTGTCGTTGCAGGCCCCCACGATGTCGGCTTCGGTCAGGTCGGTGCTGCCGTTGCGGATCCAGGGCATGCCACGCGACGGTCCGGCGACCTTGGTGGCCAGAACCACGCGGCTGCGGGCCGAGGGATTTTTGGCAAACCAGTTGCCCAGAATGGCTTCGGTCGCACCAAACGTCTCGGCGCGGGCCGGCACCGAGTACATCTCGGCGGTGTCGAGGAAATTGATACCCCGCTCCAGCGCGCGGTCCAGGATGCTGTGGGCTGATGCCTCATTCACCTGCTCGCCGAAGGTCATGGTGCCAAGGCAGATGGGGGTGACGTGCAGGCCGCTGTTGCCGAGTTGAACTTGTTTCATGAGAACCCGTGAAATGGTGGAAATGAAAGAGGGTGAAGTAACTTCCTGAGGCCAGGGCACGGATCATCGGCGTGTGCCTGTGCCCCAAGGACTCTTAGACACCTTAGTTTAAAGGTTCGCAGGCAAAGTGCTGACGCCGATTGCGCGCTTGTCTTACATCTGCTCACCGTTCGAATGACTAGCATTCACACATCAGCGCCAACATACCGTGGCAGTCTGAATTCACAGCCTGACTAGAGGAGCCATCTCATGACCCACACATCCACCCGATTCATGCCCATCAAATCCCTGACCTGCGTCGCCCTGGCGCTCGCCGTCCTGTCCGGTTGCGCCAACATGAGCGAAACCCAGCAGGGCACCGCCAAAGGCGCCGGCATCGGCGCTGTCGCAGGCGCGCTGCTGGGCGCGGCCACTGGCGGCTCCAAGGGCGCGGCCACCGGCGCAGTCCTCGGCGGTGCCGTAGGCGCTGGCGGCGGCTACATCTGGTCGAAGAAAATGCAGGACCAGAAGGCTGCGATGGAAAAAGCCACTGTCGGCACCGGTGTGGCCGTGAGCCAGACCGCCGACAACCGCCTGAAGCTCGACATCCCGAGCGATGTGTCGTTTGACGTAGGCCGTTCAGCCATCAAATCCAACTTCGCCCCGGTGTTGGACCACTTCGCGACCAGCCTGAACCAGAACAATGTGACGACGGTGACCATCATCGGCCACACCGACAACACCGGCTCTGACGCCATCAACAACCCGTTGTCAGTGGACCGTGCAGACGCTGCCCGCGACTACCTGGTCGGCCGTGGCGTCGCCCGCACCCGCATCGTGACGGATGGCCGCGGTTCACGCGAGCCGATTGCCGACAACAGCACCCAGCAAGGCCGCGACAAGAATCGCCGTGTCGAAATTTATGTGGCTGAACAAGTCGCTGGAAGGTAATTGCACACCCCTGTCCGGGCTCACTGCGTGTAGCCCGTTCTCCCCTTGCAGGGGACGGCTCCTGCAGACGGGCAAAGCCCGATCTACGGAGCCTGCTGATTAAGAAACAAGCACCTCTCCGGGGTGCTTTTTCGTTGGGTGGCCTGGATCAGGTGGCGGCTTTGAAGCGCGCCTCCTCCTGAAGCCGCAAGACTCTTCTTTGCACCTTGCCGGTGGTGGTCATCGGCAGTGCGTCGATGAACTCGATCTCCTTGGGGTATTCGTAGGGGGCCAGCATGGTCTTCACGTGGGCTTGCAACTGGGCCACCACCTGCTGGTCGAAGTCTGCCTCCTTACCCGCGTTACCCGCGTTACCCGCGTTGCCCGCGTTGCCCGCGTTGCCTGCCTGGCTTGCGCGCGCCGCGGCAAAGTCGGGTGCCAGCACCACATAGGCCTTGACCACCGCGCCGCGCTCGCGGTCGGGCTTAGGCACTACGGCTGCGTTGGCGACTGCAGGGTGCTTGACCAGGCAGTTCTCGATCTCACCGGGGCCGATGCGGTAGCCCGCCGCCTTGAACACGTCGTCGGCCCTGCCCTCGTACCAGAGGTAGCCGTCGGCATCGCGCCGGGCGAGGTCGCCGGTGCGGCACCAGTCTCCGGTGAACTTGGCGCGCGTGGCGTCGTCGCGGCGCCAGTAGCCCAGAAAGAAAATCGGATCGGGCTGGCCATGCACGTCATAACGGTTGACGGCGACATCGCCCGGCACGCCAACAGCACACTCACGGCCCTCGTCATCGATCACCGCCACGCGATGGCCCGGGTAACCCTTGCCCATGCTGCCCGGCCGTGCAGGCCAAAAGTGATGGCAGTTGCCGACCACATAGTTAATTTCAGTCTGACCGAACATCTCGTTGACGACCACGCCCAGCTCGTCGCGGCAGTAGCCGAACACGGCATCGCCCACGGCTTCGCCGGCGCTCATCAAGCCCTGAAGTTGCAGCCTGAACTGCTGCCGCGGGTGCGGGTAGGCCTTCATCATCGCCTTGAGGGCAGTAGGGAACAAAAAGGTGTGCGTCACGCCCTGCTGCTGCACCAGGCTGAAGGCCAGCTCGGGGCTGAAGCGGCCGTTGAAGGCCACGATGGGGCGGCCAAAGTACAGCGTGGGCAGCAGCGCGTCCATCAGGCCACCCGTCCAGGCCCAGTCGGCCGGCGACCAGAACACAGCGTCTGAATCTGTCCGTGGAAAGCCCGCCTTCGACGCCGGCGAAAAGCCAAACCAGTTCTGGCTGCAGACAAAGCCCGGCAGATTGCCGATCAGCGCCCGGTGCGCCAGCAGCGCGCCCTTGGGCGGTCCGGTGGTGCCACTGGTGTAGATGAGGATGGCCGCCTCATCGGCCCTGGTGCGAACGGGCGTGAAGGCGCGCTTCTGCTTCGCCAGCGCCGGGCCATAGTCGAGGTCGCCCTGCCCGGCGGCTGTGCCCGCAGCCACCACTGTGCGCAATGCGGGGCAACGCGCGCGCACGGCCTTCAGGTTGTCGATGGAGCTTTCGTCGCAGATGGCGACCACGGCCTCGCTGTCCTGCAGGCGGTACTCCAGCGCGTCGGGGCCGAACAGCATCGACAGCGGCATCGCCACGGCGCCGATCTGGAACACCGCCATGTAGGCCACGGCGGTTTCAAAGCGCTGCGGCATCACGATGGCGACACGGTCGCCGCGCTGTACACCCAGTGCCACCAGCACATGGCTGAACGCGTCTGCAGACCGCTGCAGTTCCGCATACGAGTATGAGATCGTCTGGCCTGTGGCCGCGTGTGAGCGGATGGCAATGCGCGAGCTGGCACCCGCCCCGGCATGGCCGGCCCAGCGCCTGCAACACACCTCGGCAATGTTGAAGTACTCGTCCACCTGCCAGCGAAAACTGCTGTGCATGGCGGCGTAGGCATCTACAGCCGGGCTGACCTTGTCCCTGTGTTGACTGCGCATCGGCATCTGTCTCCTTATGATTCTGTCCAATGTACAAAGAAAACCGATCCTCCCGCAGCGAGTTTGTCCCTATCCGCGGGCTGCAGTACCACGTCCGCGTCTGGGACGCACCCGCTGCCCACGACCCTGCCGCGGCTGCGAAACCCCCGCTGGTGCTGGTCCACGGCTGGATGGACGTGGGCGCCTCTTACCAGTTCATGGTCGATGCCCTGTCAGAAGCCTTCACAGCGGGCCGCCGCGTCATCGCACCGGACTGGCGCGGCTTTGGCCTGACCCGCAGGGCGGACCAGGCCGACCCCCATGCCCAAGGGAGCGACCACTATGTGTTCGCCGACTACCTGGCCGACCTCGACTTCCTGCTCGACCACTATGCGGGCGACCAGCCCGTGGACCTGGTCGGCCACAGCATGGGCGGCAACGTCGCCATGCTGTACACCGGCATCCGCCCTGCACGCATTCGCCGCCTGGTCAACCTGGAAGGCTTTGGCTTGCCCGCCAGCCGCCCCAGCCAGGCACCCGGGCGCTACGCCAAGTGGATCGACGAGCTCAAGAGCCTGCACCGCGGCGAGATGGATCTCAAGGCCTATGCCGACGTGGGGGGCGTGGCCCGTCGCCTCATGCGAACCAATCCACGCCTGTCACCCGACAAGGCAGCCTGGCTGGCCAACCACTGGGCGGCGCCGGACGCTAACGGCCAGTGGCGCATTCTGGGCGAGGCATCGCACAAGGTGACCAGCGCGCAGCTCTACCGGCTTGACGAGGTGCTGGAGATTTACCAGCGCATCACCGCGCCCACCCTGGCGGTGGAGGCTTCCGACGACTCGCTCACCACCTGGTACAAGGGCACCTACACCCTGGCCGAGTACCACGAACGCCTCAAAAAGCTGCCCGACGCCCGGGTGGCGGTGATCAACGATGCCGGCCACATGCTGCACCACGACCAGCCTGAACAGCTGGCGGCGCTGATCGAGGCGTTTCTGTAAATCCCGTCCGGGCGCCCGGCGGCCCGGAGCATGAGAAAATCGCCGGTTGCGGCCCCAGGCGTCAACCCGGGGTCAGACCACTCACCGGATTCCGGCCGCCGCCTTGAAGGCACTTCAAGGCATGGCGGCCACTACACACTTTTCAGGATTGAACACCATGGACGCAGAACACATCAACCTCATTGGCAACCAGCTCGCTGACCTGAGCAACCGGGTCAACGAGCTTCGGGGGTATCTTTGACTACCCTGCCAAAGAACGAAAACTGAACGAAGTCAACGCTGCGCTGGAAGACCCGAAAGTCTGGGACAACCCCAAGCGCGCGCAGGAACTCGGCAAGGAAAAGAAATCGCTCGAGGACGTGGTGCACGTCATCGACCGGCTCACCTCCGAGCTGGCTGACAACGCCGAGCTGTTCGAGATGTCCAAGGCCGAAGGCGACGAGGCCGGCATGCAGACGATTGAAGGCGAAGCCGCCAAGGTGGCCGGTGAAGTCGAGAAGATGGAATTCCGCCGGATGTTCAACAACCCGGCCGACCCGCTCCCCTGCTTTCTGGACATCCAGGCCGGCGCGGGCGGCACCGAAGCCTGCGACTGGGCCAGCATGCTGCTGCGCCAGTACCTCAAGTACGCCGAGCGCAAGGGCTTCAAAACCACGATTGAAGACGAAACCGCGGGCGACACCGCCGGCATCAAGGGTGCCACCATCAAGATCGAGGGCGAATACGCCTTTGGCCTGCTGCGCACCGAAACCGGCGTGCACCGCCTGGTGCGCAAGTCGCCGTTTGATTCGTCCGGCGGTCGCCACACTTCGTTTGCTTCGGTGTTTGTCTACCCAGAGATTGACGACTCGATCGAGATCGACATCAACCCGTCGGACGTGCGCACCGACACCTTCCGCGCCAGCGGCGCCGGTGGCCAGCACATCAACAAGACCGACTCGGCTGTGCGCCTGACGCACATCCCGACCGGCATCGTCGTGCAGTGCCAGGACGGCCGCAGCCAGCACAGCAACCGCGATGTGGCCTGGAAGCGCCTGCGCTCGCGCCTCTATGACTTCGAGTTGCGCAAGCAACAGGAAGCCCAGCAAAAACTCGAAGACACCAAGACCGACGTGGGCTGGGGCCACCAGATCCGCAGCTACGTGCTGGACCAGAGCCGCATCAAGGACCTGCGCACCAACTACGAAACGTCGGCCACGCAAAAGGTGCTCGATGGTGACCTGGATCCGTTCATCGAAGCGTCGTTGAAGCAGGGCGTCTGAGCGCCGCTGACGACTCACCCATTTTTTCCATTCTTTGAGGACATCTCCATGTTGCAAATGCTTGACGACCGGGGAACAGGGCCAGCCACGCCTGCGGTGATCCACCGTGCGGACTACCTCGCCCCTGCCTTCTGGATTGACACGGTAGACCTGTGCTTCGACCTCGACCCGGCCAAAACGCGCGTGCTCAACAAGATGACGCTGCGCCGCAACCCGGACGTTCCGGCGCAGGCCTTGCGCCTGGACGGCGAAGAGCTGAACCTGGCGCGGGTGCTGGTCAACGGCCAGGGCACCAGCTTCAAGATGGATGGCAACCAGCTGGTGCTGGAAAACCTGCCCACCGGCCCCGAGCCGATCGAGCTGGAAATCTTCACCACCACCTGCCCTTCGAAGAACACCAAGCTGATGGGCTTGTACGTGAGCAACGACTCCTTCTTCACCCAGTGTGAGGCCGAGGGCTTTCGCCGCATCACCTACTTCCTCGACCGGCCCGACGTGATGGCCAGCTACACCGTGACGCTGCGCGCCGACAAGGCGAAGTACCCGGTGCTGCTGTCCAACGGCAACCTGGTGGCCCAGGGCGATCTGGACGACGGCCGCCACTTCGCCAAGTGGGTCGACCCGCACAAGAAGCCAAGCTATTTGTTCGCCCTGGTGGCGGGCAAGCTGGTGGCGCGTGAGCAGCGCATCACCTCGCGCGGCGGCAAAGACCACCTGCTGCAGGTCTACGTGCGCCCCGGCGACCTCGACAAGACCGAACACGCGATGAACTCGCTGATGGCCAGCGTGGCCTGGGACGAAGCGCGCTTCGGCCTGCCGCTGGATCTGGAACGCTTCATGATCGTCGCCACCAGCGACTTCAACATGGGCGCGATGGAGAACAAGGGCCTGAATATCTTCAACACCAAGTACGTGCTGGCCAACCAGGCCACCGCCACCGACACCGATTTTTCGAACATCGAAAGCGTCGTCGGCCACGAGTACTTCCACAACTGGACGGGCAACCGCGTCACCTGCCGCGACTGGTTCCAGTTGAGCCTGAAGGAAGGCCTGACCGTCTTCCGCGATCAGGAGTTTTCGCAAGACCTGTGCGCAGAAGCGTCAGCCCGCGCCGTCAAGCGCATCGAAGACGTACGCGTGCTGCGCACCGCCCAGTTCCCCGAAGACGCCGGCCCGATGGCGCACCCGGTGCGGCCCGACAGCTATATCGAGATCAGCAACTTCTACACCGTCACCATTTACGAAAAAGGCGCTGAAGTTGTCCGCATGATGCAGACTTTGGTCGGCCGCGCTGGTTTTGCCAAGGGCATGACGCTGTACTTCGAGCGCCACGACGGCCACGCCGTGACCTGCGACGATTTTGCACAGGCGATTGCCGACGCCAACCCCGGCTCGCCTCTCGCCAATCTGCTGCCGCAGTTCAAGCGCTGGTACAGCCAGGCCGGCACACCGCGCGTGCAGGCCCACGGCGTGTACGACGCCACAGAGCGCACCTACACCCTCACGCTCAGCCAGAGCTGCGAGCCCACCCCGGGCCAGACGGGCAAGCAGCCGTTTGTGATTCCAGTCGGCCTGGGCCTGCTGGGCGCTGACGGCCGCGACCTGCCCTTGCAGCAGCAAGGCCACAGCGAGGTGATAACAGGCACGCAAACGCTGGTGCTCACCGAAGCCAGCCAGCGCTTCACCTTTGTCGGCATCGACAGCGAACCCGTGCCGTCCATCCTGCGCGGCTTCACGGCGCCCGTGGTGCTGTCGTTTGATTATTCCGACGCGCAGTTGCTGCACCTGCTGGCCCACGACAGCGACCCATTCAACCGTTGGGAAGCCGGCCAGCGCCTGGCCGTGAACCGCGCCATAGCAGCCATCCAGTCGCTGGCGGCCAATGCATCTGCCCCCACAGCCCACTTGCTGGACGACGCCTACCTCGGCGCGATGCGCCAGGTGCTCAACCATCCCACGCTCGACGCGGCCTTCAAGGAGCTGGTGCTCACGCTGCCGTCTGAAACCTACCTGGCCGAGCAGCTGGATGTGGTGGACCCGCAGCAGATTCATGCGGTGCGCGAAGCCATGCGCCAACAGCTCGCCATCGCGTTGAAGGCCGACTGGGAAGCCGCCTACGCCGCCAGCGAAAACACCGGCGCCTACACGCCAGACCCGACGTCCTCAGGCCGTCGCGCACTGGCCGGCATGGCGCTCACGCACCTGTGCCTGGCTGCCAATGCGAGCCCTTCGACAGGCTCAGGACGGACGGATGAATGGCCCGGCAAGACCCTGCAGCGCTTCAAGGACGCCGCCAACATGACGGACCGCTTCAATGCGCTGGTGGCGCTTGTTTCCAGCGGGCACCCGCTGGCCGCTGAAGCTCTGGCGCGGTTTCACGCCATGTTCAAGGACGAAGCCCTGGTCATCGACAAATGGTTTGCGCTGCAGGCCGGCTCGCCAGACCGCGGCGGCAACATCTTGCCCGCGGTAAAGCAGTTGATGAAGCACAGCGACTTCAGCCTGCGCAACCCCAACCGTGCCCGCAGTGTGGTGAGCACCTACTGCCACGCCAACCCCGCCGCATTCCACCGTGCCGATGCGGCAGGCTATGTGTACTGGAGCGAGCGCGTCGTCGAGCTCGACGCCATCAACCCGCAAGTGGCGGCACGCCTGGCCCGGGCACTGGACCGCTGGAGCAAGCTGGCCGAGCCCTACCGCAGTGCCGCCCGCGAAGCGATTGCCCGCGTCGCCGCCAGGCCCGACCTGAGCAAGGACACGCATGAAGTCGTGACCCGCGCTCTGGCAGACTGATCTGACCTTCTAATTTCGACGGCTGGAGCCCTCAATGTCCCAAAAAATATCCCTCACCCGCTACCTGGTCGAGCAGCAGCGGTCCGACGGCCACATCCCCTCCCAGCTGCGCCTGCTGCTGGAAGTGGTGGCCCGTGCCTGCAAGAGCATCAGCCAGGCCGTGAACAAGGGCGCCCTCGGTGGCGTACTGGGCACCGCCGGCAGCGAAAACGTGCAGGGCGAGGTGCAGAAAAAGCTCGACATCATCGCCAACGAGGTGCTGATCGAGGCCAACGAATGGGGTGGCCACCTGGCGGCCATGGCCTCGGAAGAAATGGACAGCATCTACCTGGTGCCCAACCGCTACCCGCAGGGCGAATACCTGCTGCTGTTCGACCCGCTCGACGGCTCCAGCAACATCGATGTGAACGTCAGCATCGGCACCATCTTCAGCGTGCTCAAAAAACCTGATGGCAGCACAGGTGTGGCCGAAAGCGACTTCCTGCAGCCCGGCAGCAAGCAGGTGGCCGCAGGCTACTGCGTGTACGGCCCGCAAACCACGCTGGTGCTGACAGTGGGCGACGGCGTGGCCATGTTCACGCTGGACCGCGAGCAGGGCTCTTTCGTGCTGATCGAAGAGAACGTGCGCGTGCCGGAAGACACCAAAGAGTTCGCCATCAACATGAGCAACATGCGCCACTGGGACGAGCCGGTGAAGCGCTACATCGACGAATGCCTGCAAGGCAAAGAGGGCCCGCGCGGCAAAGACTTCAACATGCGCTGGATCGCCTCCATGGTGGCCGACGTGCACCGCATCCTGACCCGCGGCGGCATCTTCATGTACCCCTGGGACAAGCGCGAACCCGAAAAAGCCGGCAAGCTGCGCCTGATGTACGAAGCCAACCCCATGAGCTGGCTCATCGAGCAGGCCGGCGGCGCCGCTACCAACGGCCAGCAGCGCATCCTAGACATCCAGCCCGGCAAGCTGCACGAGCGCGTCAGCGTCATCCTGGGCAGCAAGAACGAAGTCGAGCGCGTGACCGCCTACCACGCCGCCAAGAATTAGCCGGATATAATCACAGGCTGTACTGAAAAATAACGCCGGTGTAGCTCAGTCGGTAGAGCAGCTCATTCGTAATGAGAAGGTCGGGTGTTCGATTCATCTCTCCGGCACCAAATGAAGGCCCCCTAGCTGTGACGGTTAGGGGGCTTTTTCGTGCAGTCAATACGTCAACGCCGCCTTCTTGTCGCGCCTGAATCGTCCCAAGCTTGATGGAAGCCGGTTCGCTGGAAAGACTGATTTCTCCTGCACCCCGTCTGTGCGTTGCATACTCTGCCCATGAACAGATTCCAGCAGATTTTGTCTTCGGCTTTGCTGTGCTGCATCGCGGCACTGCCCTGCACTGCCATGGCGCAAGGCGATACCCTGCGCATCGGCTCCAAGCGCTTCACCGAGTCTTACATCCTCGCGCAGGTGCTGGCGCAAAAGGCCAGTCTGCCGGGCGGTGCCGCTGCACCAGTGGTCAAGCAGGGGCTGGGCAACACGGCCATCGTCTATGAAGCCTTGCGATCGGGCAGCATCGACTTGTACCCGGAATACCTCGGCACCATCAGCTTGGAGATTCTCAAGAACCCGGCTGTGACCTCGCTGGACGACATCAACCGCCAGCTCGCGTCGCTGGGGCTGGGCGTAGCCATCCCGCTGGGCTTTAATGATGGTTACGCGCTGGCCATGCGTGAGGATGAGGCGGCGCGGCTAGGTATTGCCAAGCTCAGCCACCTCGCTACCCATGGCGACTTGAAGCTGGGTCTTTCCAATGAGTTCATTGGCCGCACCGATGGCTGGCAGGGGCTCGCCAAGGCTTATGGTTTACCGCAGACGCCCACGGGCATTGACCACGGGCTGGCCTACGATGCGCTGGCTGCCCGGCAGATTGCGGTGACCGACATCTACACCACCGACGCAAAAATCGGCCAGCTGGGTTTGCGCGTGTTGCAGGACGATAAAAACTACTTTCCACGTTACGACGCGGTGGTGATCTACAAGCTCGACGTGCCCCAGCGCTTTCCTGCGCAATGGGCCGCACTGCAGGGGCTCGCGGGGGGCATCAATGAAGCAGCGATGATTGCAATGAATGCACGGGCCGAGCTGAATGGCGTGGCGTTCGATGTGATTGCGCGGGACCACTTGCGTGCAGCCGCGGTGACCCCCACCGGTAGCAAGCCGGCGGCACAGGATGCTGCAGCGCGCGGCTTCTGGGCCAAGCTGTTCGGCCCCGACCTGGCGCGCCTGGCGGGGCAGCACCTCATGCTGGTGCTGCTGTCGGTGAGCATGGCGGTGCTGATAGGCATCCCGCTGTCGATTGCCGCCTTTGCGCGTCCGCGCGTGAGTGCGGCCTTGCTGGCCAGTGCGGGGCTGTTGCAGACCATTCCGTCGCTCGCGATGCTGGCTGCGCTGATTCCCCTGCTTGGCGCCATAGGCACTGTGCCTGCGTTGATCGCGCTCACGCTGTATTCGCTCTTGCCCATCATGCGCAACACGGTCACAGGTCTGGCGGGTGTGCCGCAGGGCCTGGTGCTGGCGGGGCAGGCGCTGGGCCTGACGGCGAGCCAGCGTATGCGCAGCATTCTCTTGCCACTGGCGCTTCCGGTGATCGTTGCGGGCGTGCGCACCGCCACAGCGATTGCCATCGGCACTGCGACCATTGCGGCGTTCATTGGTGCAGGTGGCTTTGGGGAACGCATCGTCACCGGGCTGGCACTCAATGACGGGCAGTTGATGCTCGCGGGCGCCGTGCCTGCGGCGCTGCTGGCGCTTCTGAGCGAGGGGGTGTTTGAACTCATCGAGTACAGACTGCGACGCGCAAAGCCATTGCCTGCGCGGTAAGACGAACCGCCTCCGTCTCAACCTCCGAGAGTACCAAACACCCCGATGGGTCAAGGGCCCTGAAGGTGCCGCTGCTGAAGTCGAAGCCGCTCGTCATGACGATTTCGTTGCAGCTGCCGCAGCACTTGCTCAGCCCGATCAAGATGGCCGCCAGTTGGAAAGACGCGCCCCGACCAGTTGCTGCTCATGGTCTGGCTGCACGGTAAGTTGCACAGTCAGGTGTCAGGCTCGAACTGGTTGTTACCTACCAGCCGCCTTCTGAGGTACACCCCTACGGTATGACGTTGTGCGAAAAAGAGACCCAATGGAGGGGTCACTGCCTCCACTCCAGAACGACACGTTTCCCCACATCCTGCTATCGTTGCCTGCGGTGACAAAGAACCGCGCTACAAAATACAACGAGAGACAAACCATGAAAAGCCATTCGTCACGCGGTGCCGCCATCTGCCTGACCGCCACACTCGCAGCCCTGCTGGCCATGCCGCTGGCGGGCCTGGCGCAAACGCTGTTTCCCAGCCGACCCATCAAAGTGATCGTGCCGGTTGCACCCGGCGGCGGTGCCGATGCGGTGGCGCGCATGGTGACGGAGAAGATGTCTCAATCGCTCGGCGCGCCCATCATCATCGACAACAAGGCCGGTGCCTCTGGTTCGATCGCGGCCATGGAGGTTGCACGCGCGGCGCCAGACGGCTACACCCTGATGGAGTGCTTTGTGGCGACGCACAGCACCAACCCCGCCGTACTCAAGCTCAAGTACGACCCGATCGCCGACTTCGCGCCGGTGGGCATGATGGCGCAGACCTCGAATGTGCTGGTGGTCAGCGACAAGTCGAAAGCCAAAAACCTGCAGGAGTTTCTGGCGCTGGCGCGGGCCAAGCCGGGCAGTCTGAGTTTTTCATCGGCAGGGGCCGGCTCGGCCACGCACCTGATCATGGAGTACCTGGAAAATCAGGCGAAGGTGGACCTGGTACATGTGCCCTACAAGGGCGCGGCACCGGCGATGCAGGACTTGCTGGGTGGGCAGGTGGACGCGATGTTCCCCAGCACGACGACCGCCCTGCCGCATATCAAGGCGGGCAAGCTGCGCGCGCTGGCCGTGGCGTCCGTCAAGCGTGACCCGATGATGCCCGAGGTGCCCACCGTGGCGGAACAAGGCTTTGCGGGTTTCAGCGCGATCCAGTGGTGGGGCCTGTGCGCACCGGCCAAAACGCCAGAGCCTGTGGTGGCGCGGCTGAACAAGGCGCTCAACGAAGCACTGGCCCTGCCCGACATCCAGGCGCGCTTGCACGAGATGGCGGCCGAGCCGACGCCGGTGACGCCGGCACAGTTCAGCACCTTCCTCAAGGCGGAAGTCGTCAAGTGGACCAAGCTGGTCAGCGACACCCACCTGCAGATTGAGCAGTGAGCCTTCAGGGTATGGCGGGTGGAGGGCCTGCAGGCCGCTCGCAAATGCCGGGCTATTGTGTCCAACTATTGCAATAACCCCTGACCACGCTGGCATCGCCATTAGCTGCTTTAATCACTGCAATCCTCACCGGATATGCGTGGATTAGCTCGATCCACTTCTTCGTCAGTGCAATCGCAGATTTGTGAGGTGTTTGAACCATGGCAGCTTTCGAAACTGCGCTCCTTTGGGTGCTGGGCGGCATCGTCGTCGCCCTGATCGTCACCACCACGCTGGGTGACAAAAAAAACCGCAAAACCGCGCGGCAGATTGCCCGGGAACGGGAAGACCTGCACAGCGACAGGTCCAAATACGACAACAGGCAGAATCCGCTGGCTTGAGGCGTGGCGCCTGCTTGATGCAGGCACCTCCCCCGCCATGGTCACACCGTGGCGGGTTCCAGCTTGGCAAGGCGCTTCGCCGCCAGCGCCAAGGCACCTTGCGGGTTCGCCAGTTCCGGAAGAATCGTGAAGTGGTTCAACCCGGTCAATGGCAGCAGCGCACCCGGTAAGCCGGCTGCCTTGCGCTGCGCAAAAAACTCCCCAGACTGGCGCTGCAATTCGGGCAGTTCCGCACCGCCATAAGCGATCGTCAGCGGCTTGGCGCTGAGCGGCAACAACGCAGGGCTGAGTGCGCCCACGTCTTGCTCAGCCAGCCGGAGCTTGGGGTTGAGGTAGCTCAGGCGTACCGGCTCCAGGTCGTAAATGCCGCTGATGGCGAGGCCGGCGATAACACCGGGTTCATCCATGCACATGGTGGTGAGGTGGCCGCCGGCAGACCAGCCTGACACGACGATACGGTTCACGTCCGCGCCCCACTCGCCCGCGTTGGCGTGCAGCCAGCCGATGGAGGCGCGCACTTCGTGGACGATGGTGGCCAGCGTAGCCTCTGGCGCCAGCGTATAGCCGACCAGGGCCACGTGCATGCCGTGCGCCAGCGGGCCTTTGGCCAGAAAGCTGAAATCTTCCTTGGAACGCATCTGCCAGTAGCCGCCGTGGATGAACACCAGCAGCGGGCCCGGAGCAGCAGCAGGAAAGTAATCGATCAGGTTACGCGGTGCAGGGCCGTAGCGCAGGCCGATTCTGGTGCCGGGCGTTTGCCGCATCTGCTCGCTGAGCACGCCGTATTTCGCCATCAACTCAGCACTGTTGGCCACCGCCAGGCTGTTGTTGTAGGCGGCGTCCAGTGCGGCCTGGTCCATGCCCCGGTAAACGGACGTCACGCGGCGGCCTTCATCGACACGTGACTGGACAGCAACTGGGTGATGTCGCGTCGCACCTGGTTGAACTCGATGCCGACGATGTCGCGCGGGCGGGCCAGCGCCAGCGGCACATCCCGCTCAATGCGGCCCGGGCCGGCCGTCATGACCACCACGCGGTCAGACAGCAGCACCGCCTCCTCTACCGCGTGGGTGACGAAGATCACCGTGAGCTTGGTGCGCTCCCAGATTTCGAGCAGGTCCTGTTGCAGCTTCTCGCGCGTGAGGGCGTCGAGCGCGCCGAAGGGTTCGTCCATCAGCAGCACTTCACATTCGTTGGCGAGCACGCGGGCAATCGCCACGCGCTGCTTCATGCCGCCCGATAGCTGGCCGGGGTAGTAGTCGGCAAACTTGTCCAGCCCCACCATGTGCATGTAGTGCCCGGCCAGCTCGGCCAGGTTCGCCTTGGGTAGGCCGCGCTGGTGCGGGCCGAAGGCGATGTTCTCCTGCACGGTGAGCCAGGGGAAAAGACCGAAGTCCTGGAACACCATGCCGCGCTCTGGCCCGGGGCCGGTGATGGGCATGCCGTACATCTGCACCGTGCCCGAGGTAGCGGTTTCAAAGCCGGCCAGAATGCGCAGCAGCGTGGATTTGCCGCAACCCGAGGCGCCGATGAGGCAGACAAACTCGCCCTTGTTCACGCTCAGGTTGACGTCGTGCAGAGCCTGCGTCTGCCGGTCGCCCATGCTGAAAGTCTTGCCGAGATGGGTGACCGATAGCACGGGCAGTGCATGCCTTTGGTTGGCCGGCTCGTGGATGAGGTCAGACACGGTGTTGCGGGCTCCATTTGAGGACGTGGTTGTTGAGCATGACCAGCACCCGGTCGGTGGTGAAGCCCGCGATGCCGATCACCAGCATGCCGGCAATCACGAGTTCGGAGCGCGACAGCATGCGGCCGTCCATGATGGTGGCGCCCAGACCTTGCTGAACACCCGTCATCTCGCCCACCACAATCAGAATCCACGCGAAGCCGTGGCCCAGGCGCAAGCCGTTGAGGATCGCAGGCAGCGACGCCGGCAGCACCACCTGCCGGAACAGCGACGAGCCGGTGCAACCCAGCATGGCTGCGGCTTCAAACAGCCGGTTGTCTACCGAGCGCACGCCGAACGTCGTGTTGAACACGATGGGATAGAACGCGCCGAGAAACACCAGAAAGATCGCCGCATTCGGGCCAATGCCGAAAAAGATCATCGACAGCGGCAACCACGCCGTGACGGGCACCGGCCGCAGCAACTGCAGCGTCGGGTCGACAAACTCGCGGATCGCCTTGATGCGCCCGATGAGCAGACCCAGCGGAATACCCACCAGCGCCGCGGCAAAGAAGCCGAGGTAAACCCGTGTGAAGGACTTCCACAGATGGATGTGCAGCGTCTTGCTGTAGGCGTCGTCGTAAAGGCCGCCGAACGCGAAGTCGTAGAGCATCAGCGCCACGTCTTGCGGCACCGGAATCAGCCGTGTGCCGGTGATGCGCACACCCGCATGCCAGGCCGCCACCAGCAGGATGGGCAGCACCGTCGGCAGCAGGAGGCGCCGAAGCATCAGCGCGCTCAACTAGATGCTCTTGGCGAAGCTGGTGTTGATGAAGCTGCCGTAGTCGGGCAACTGGCGGATCTGCTTTTTGTCGAGCATCTGGGCGCCGTAATACTTGGCGCGCGTGACCCAATCGTCGTCGATGCGCCAGGTCAGCTCGATGTTCGGCGCGGCCAGTTCGACCGTCTTGCCGGGCAGGCCGAGCTTCTGCTCGCACATCTCGATGAACGCTGCGCGATTGCCCACCGCAAACTCGGTCGCCTTGCGGTGCATCTGCAGAAATGCCTTGATCATGGCCGGGTCGCTCTTGACCACATCGGCATGCGTGCACATCACCATGTTCAGCGCGCCGGTGGGGGTGTTGTAGGGGTACTCCACGACCTTGCCGATACCGCGGCTGATGGAAATCGACGGGCCGGGTTCGGCACCCACATAGGCGTCGATGTCACCACGCTCCAGGGCTGCAGGCATTTCACTGAAGGCCAGGCGTACCGGCTGGATGTCCTTCACCGTCATGCCCTCTTGCTTGAGGCGGTCGAGGATCACCACCTCTTGCGTGGAGCCCGGCAGGATACCGACCTTCTTGTCTTTCAGTGCCTTGATGGAAGCGATACCCGAATCCTTGCCGGCGACCACCGCCATGCCCTTGTTGCATTGCGCACCGATGACCACCACCGACTCGCCGGCCGCGCCGCCCAAGGTAGCCGCTGCGATGCCGAAGGCGCCAAACGTCACCGATTTGGTGACCACCGCGTTCTTGCCATCGGTTGGCGTCTCGAACGGAATGATCTCGAACTTGTAGCCGGCCGGCGAAAACTTCTCGTAGAAGTGCGGCGTGATGGCGTGCATCAGCTTGAGCGTGCCGACCTTGATGACCTTGTCCTGTGCGAAGGCGGAATTCAGCAGGGACGACGCCGCAGTGGCCGCCGTGGCGGAGGAAACCAGGAGTTTTCGACGGGTGATCATGCGAGGCCTTTCGAGTTGCATTCCATCTTGTGTGCAAGGACTGTGCCCATCGGGCCTGTCTGCACGAACAGATGAAATGCACTTCTTTAGTGCTTCACGCACCAATCGATGGAGCTCTTCCGTGAAAGCGGGATCGACACGGCGGTCACATGCCTCAAAACGAGCTGTACCTTGACTGATTCGGCACCCGTACCGTCAGAACCAATGCCGCCCAATGCAGTCTGCTAGCCGTCGTCTTCTGAAGTGGCCTCTTCGGGCAGAAGGCTGGCCAGCACCTTGTCGATGCGTTTGCCGTCGAGGTCGATCACCTCAAACCGCCAGCCCGCGCATTCCACTTTGTCACCGGTGGCGAGCAAGCGGCCCGACACGCTTTGCAGCAGGCCGGCCACGGTGTTGTAGCGGCCACGGTCTTCCTCGGGCAGCTCGCGGATGTCCAGCCGCGCCTTCAGTTCGGCCACCGGCATCACGCCGTCGATCAGCCAGCTGCCGTCTTCACGCTGCGTGGCCCAGGCGTCGATCTGCGCGCCCGGCTGCAACTCGCCCGTGATGGCTTCGAGCATGTCCATCGGCGTCATCAGCCCCTGCACCACGCCGTATTCGTCGACCACGAACACCATGCGTGTGGAGCGGGCGCGGAACTGCTCCAGCAGCTCCATGCCTGTGAGGGTTTCCGGAACGAACACCGCAGGGATCGCGTAGGCGCCAATGCGGTCTGCCACCGAGGGCGCGTCGCCAGCCTTGTCACCCATGGGAGGGGATGACTGGATGTGGCCGCGCAGCGCCAGCAGCTTGGCAACGTTCACCACACCCACCACATCATCCAGGCTGCCGCGGCACACCGGGTACCACGAGTGGCCGGTGGCACCCGCTTGTGCGATGGCCTGTGCCACTGTGTGCGAGGCGTCGATCCATTCGATGTCGGAGCGCGGCACCATCAGGGACGTGAGCAACCGGTCGTCGAGCAGAAAGACGTTCTGCACCATCTGGTGCTCATGCTCTTCAATCAGCCCGGCGTCCACGCCTTCTTCCAGGCTGGCGGCAATTTCTTCTTCCGTCACGGCGCGCCCAGCGGTCACGTCCACCCGCAACAGCTTGAGACAGGCATGTGTGCTGATGGACAGCAACCTCACAAAGGGTTTGGCACCGGTTGCCACCCACATCATGGGGCGGGACACGAGCCGCGCCACCGCTTCGGGGTACAACTGGCCGATGCGCTTGGGCACCAGTTCGCCAAACACGATGGTGATGAAGGTGATGACCGTGACCACCAGGGCGGTGGCAGAGATGTCGGATGCGCGGGGCGAAGGGCCGAAAGTCTGGATCCACGCCGACAGGCCGCTGCTGAAGGCGGCCTCGCCGATGATGCCGTTGAGCATGCCGATGGAGGTGATGCCCACCTGCACTGACGACAGGAATTGCGTGGGGTTGCCCAGCAGGTCCAGCGCTGCTTCGGCTCCCTTGTCACCCGCCTCGGCCATGGCGCTGAGCCGCGCCTTGCGGCTGGAGGCCAATGCCATTTCAGACATGGCGAACACGCCGTTGAGCAGCGTGAGAAAGGCAATCAGCAGGAAATCCATGACTCCGCAGGCAAAATGAACACATGTCACTTTACTTCATCGGCGACCTGCAGGGCTGCCATGCGCCGTTTCAGCGCCTGCTCGATGCGGTGGATTTCTCACCCAGCCGCGACCGGCTCGTGCTGCTGGGCGACCTGGTGAACCGCGGGCCGGGCTCGCTGGCGGTGCTGCGCCAGTTGATGGCACTGGGCGATGCGGCCGATTGCCTGCTGGGCAACCACGACCTGCACCTGCTCGCGGTGTGGCAGGGCCTGCGCAAGCCCGGACGCAGCGACACCCTGCAAGCCATTCTGGAGGCGCCCGACTGCGAGGCACTGATGGACTGGCTGCGGCACCGCGCGATGGCGCTGCAACGGCAGGGCTGGCTGCTGGTGCATGCGGGCGTGCTGCCGACCTGGACCGTGACGCAAACGCTGGCGCTGGCCGCCGAGGTGGAGCGCGTGCTGCGCACCCCGCACCGGCAGGAACTCAAGGATTTTTTCAGCACCATGTATGGCAACGCGCCGCATCAGTGGCACAACACCCTCGCCGGTGCCGACCGCCTGCGCGTGATCGTGAACGCACTGACCCGTCTGCGGTTTTGCACGCCGGAGGGCGCGATGGAATTCACCAGCACCGAGAGCGCCGGTGCGGCGCCCCCAGGCTACCTGCCATGGTTTGCCGTGCCAGAGCGTGCCACCGAAGCCACGCCCATGGCGTTTGGCCATTGGTCGACCCTGGTGACGGAAGAGGCGGATGGTGTGCCCCGGATGCGCCACAACACCTTGCCACTGGACACCGGGTGCCTGTGGGGCGGCTGCCTCACCGCGGCCCGTGTGGGCGCGGCGCCCGGAGCGTTCGAGCTGGTCAGCGTGAAATGCGCGCAGGCCAAAAAGCCCGACAGGGTGTGATCGCTAGGCGACTGCCGTCAGCGGTTCTGCCAGGGCTTTCTCGGCAGCCGGCGGCGGCGGGGCCCCGACAGCCTTGGCCTGCCGCAATGCCAGACGCGCAGCGGCATCGTCTGACCACACCCGCGCCATGCTGGCAGACAGCAGCAGCACGGCCGAGGAAAAGTAAATCCACATCAGGATCACCACCAGCGAGCCCGCCGCGCCGTAGGCTGACACCACAGCAGCGGTCGAGAGATACAGCGCCATCAGGTGCTTGCCGGCGGTGAACAGCAGCGCACCGGCCACTGAACCCATCACAAGGTAGCGCAGCGAGGGCTTGGGGCCCACGCTCATGCGCATCAGGGCCACAAACAGCATCACGCAAAAGCCGAGCGAGACCAGTTCATTGGCCACCCTGACCACGCGCTCCAGCGGCACGTAGCTGCCCGCCCAGCCCGACAGCAGGCTGAGCCCGGTAGAGATGACCAGCGACACCAGCAGCAAAAAACCAAACGCGAGGATATAGGCCACACCGCGCAGCCGCAGCGAGGCGCTGTACCACCACTTCTGCTGCGAGGCCAACCCGCTGCCCTGCCGCCACACGCGCTCAAAGGCGTCCTGCAATTCGGCGAACACGCCGGTCGCGCCCGAGAGCAGCAGACCAAAGGCGAACAGCGAGGCGATGATGCCCTGCGAGGGTTCACGCGCACTCGACAGTGCCTGTTGCACCATCTGCGCGCCCTGGGCACCGATCACGCTGCGGATCTGCGTCACCAGGCTGACCTCGATGTAGCTGCGGTCCAGCCACCAGCCGAGCCCGGCCACCAGCAACACCAGCAGGGGCGCGAGGCTCAAAATGCCGTAGAAGGACATCGCAGCGCTCATGCGCAGCCCGTCAGCCTCCATCCAGCGCTGGATCGAACGCCACAAGGGCAGGTAAAAAAGTTGATAAAAGGGCCGCACCACGGGCCACACCACGCGCACCAGCGCCACAAAGAACAGCCAGCCCGCAGGCCAGGCACGGATATGCCGGATATAGGTAAGCACCATGGTGCCAGCTTAGAAGGCAGTCGCCCGCCGTTGAAGCGGACGGACGCGCGCGTGGCCGTAGGGTTTGGCTGACGCGTCCGGTGGATGCGTCAGCGGAGGGGTCTTACCGCGAATGTCGACCCTGCCAGCCGTACCAGCTGTACAGCAATACCAGCCCGAAGGCCGGGCTCAGCCGGCGGTGGTGTCGGCAGGCGCCACTGTCTTGAACAGGGCCGCGACTTTTTTCTTGGTCTTGATATTGGCCGACACGCTGCTGCGCGCCGGGGTAGCCTTGGCGGCGGCCTCCCATGCCGGCTGGGCGTCAGGCGCTGCCGTCGGCTCGTAGGGCTGGTCAAAGAACGGATCGCGCGGCGCGGCGCTCTGACGATGCGGCGGGTGCTCGCGGCGTTCCCGCGGCTCGCGCTGCTCACGTGGCGCACGGGGCTCGCGCGGGGCGATGTCTTCGGCATCGCGGTACATGCGGCGGCCATCGTTGATGCGGCCCTGCTCGCTGATGCGCGGGCGGTCTTCGTCAAACTCCAGCGGCTCGATCTCGATCTTGGTCTTGATGAGCTTTTCGATGTCGGCGACCAGACGCTGGTCGCTGCTGGCCACAAAACTCACGGCCAGGCCCGAGGCGCCGGCACGGCCGGTGCGGCCGATGCGGTGCACATAGTCTTCGGCGTTGAAGGGCACGTCGAAGTTGAACACTGCCGGCACATCCTTGATGTCCAGGCCGCGGGCGGCCACATCGGTACACACCAGCAGGTCGACTTCGCCCTTTTTGAAGGCTTCCAGCGCCTTCAGGCGCTCGTCCTGGCTCTTGTCGCCGTGCAGCGCGGTGGTTTTCAGGCCTTCGCGCTCGAGCGAGCGGGCCAGGCGCGCGCAGCCGAGCTTGCTGTTGACGAACACAAAGGCCTGCTTCATGTCGCGGGCCTTGAGGATCTGGTGCAGTGCGCGGCGCTTGTCGTCGGCACTGACGCTGTAGAAATGTTGTTCCACCGTCGAGGCAGTGGCGTTGGAGCGCGCCACCTCGATGGTGACCGGATCCTGCAGGTAGCTGGAGGCCAGGCGCTTGATTTCGGGCGAGAACGTGGCCGAGAACAGCAAGGTGATGCGCTGCTTGGGCAGGTAGCTCAGGATGCGCTGCAGGTCGGGCAGAAAACCGATGTCCAGCATGCGATCGGCTTCATCGAGCACCACGTACTCAACCTGGTTCAGGATCGCGTTCTTGGCCTCGATGTGGTCGAGCAGGCGGCCGGGCGTGGCCACCAGCACCTCGACGCCTTTTTTCAGCTCCAGCGTCTGCGGCTTCATGTCCATGCCGCCGAACACCACCGCACTGCGCAGGTTGGTGTACTTGGCATAGAGCTTGACCTGCTGGGCAACCTGGTCGGCCAGCTCGCGGGTCGGCAGCAGCACCAGCGCACGCACCGGATGCCGCGCAGGCGAGGTGGAGGCGTTCTCGTGCTTCATCATGCGCTGCAGCAGCGGTAGCGAGAAGGCAGCGGTCTTGCCGGTGCCGGTTTGCGCGGCGCCCATGACGTCTTTGCCCTGCAGCACGACCGGAATGGCCTGCTCCTGGATGGGCGTCATGGTTTCGTAGCCCATTTCGGCTACAGCGCGGGCCAGCGGTTCTGCCAGCGAAAGGTTCGAGAAAGAAGAGGTCATGTAACCCTCTATTGTCGCACTTTGGGGTCAGCGGGCCATTTTGGCCGTTTTGACCTTTCCCAGCACGACAATTGCTACCAATTAAATAGCAAAAAATTCACGCCCAGATTGACGGGGCACTGATGCCGCTTACAGATTTCGGCTGCTGAAGGTGTCGCAGGCCTTGACGCTGCCGGTTTTGAGGCCGGTGTCAAACCAGCGCTGGCGCTGGGCGCTGGTGCCATGGGTGAAGCTCTCGGGCACCACCGCGCCGCCGCTGGCGCGCTGCAGCGCGTCGTCACCGATCTTCGCCGCGGCATTCATGGCCTCTTCGACGTCGCCCTGCTCCAGAATCTGCCGGGCACTTTGCGCGTTGTGCGCCCAGACACCGGCAAAACAGTCGGCCTGCAGTTCCAGCCGCACGCTCAGCGCGTTGTATTCCACCTTGCTGACGCGGCCGCGCATCTGGTCCATCTTGGCGCTGATGCCGAGCAGGTTCTGCACGTGGTGCCCGACCTCGTGCGCAATCACATAGGCCTGGGCGAAGTCGCCCGGGGCACCCAGCCGCTTGGTCAAGGTCTCGTAGAACCCGAGGTCGATGTAGACCTTCTGGTCACCGGGGCAGTAAAACGGCCCCATGGCAGCTTGGCCCTGGCCGCATGCGGTCTGCGTGGCGCCCCTGAACAGCACCAGACGCGGTTTTTGGTAGGTAGCGCCGCCCTTGGTGAAAACGTCGGTCCAGACGTCTTCCGTGTCGGCCAGCACCGTCGAGACGAACTTGGCCATGCGGTCATCGGCGGGCGGGCGGTGCGCCGGCGTCTGCTGCTGCACCTGCGCGGGCGGCGCGCCGCCGCTGAGCAGATTGAGGATGGTGATCGGGTTGATGCCGAACACCCAGCCACCGAGCAAGGCCACCACGATGGTGCCAATGCCCACGCTGCGGCCGCCGAAGCCAAAGCCTCCGCCCCCTCCGCCGCCGCTGTCGTCACGGCGGTCCTCGACGTTGTCGGATTCCCGATTGCCTTCCCATTTCATGATGGCTCCTGCGTCCGGCGGGCTGGACTGCCCCGCCGTGTTGATGGATCGATGCGATGGATGCCGCGGCACCCGGGCGCCCACTGTACTGCAGTCCGGGGCCTGGCAACAGCCCGAGCTGCCGTCCGCCAGCGATCGGCGGTTTCGCCCACAATCCGAAGATGCCGCCACACTCCCAACCCGCACCCGTGCTATTGACCGGTTTTTCCCCGTTTGCCGAAGCGGGTCGCGCGTCCTCGCCCATCAACCCGAGCTGGCAGGCCGTGAAGGCCTTGCGGGGCGAGGTCATCGAAGGGCACCCGGTGCTGGCTGCTGAGCTGCCCACCGCCTTCGGGGCAGCGCAACGCGAGCTGTGGCGCCTGATCAGGCAACACCAGCCTGCGCTGGTGATGTGCGTGGGGCAAGCGGGTGGGCGCAGCGCGATCTCGCTGGAGCGCACGGCCGTCAATGTGGACGACGCCAGCCAGCCGGACAACCAGGGCCAGCAACCCATCGACACGCCCGTGGTGGCTGGCGGCCCGGTGGCCTACTTCAGCACCTTGCCGATCAAGGCCATGCGCGAGGCCGTGCAGGCAGCCGGGGTGGCCGCTGAAATCTCGCAAACGGCGGGCACCTTTGTCTGCAACCATGTGTTCTACAGCCTGATGCATGCACTGGCCGGCCGACAGGCGTTATCCGGCGTCGGGGCATCAGGCGCCGGGTCAATGGCGGTGCGGGGTGGTTTCATCCATGTGCCTTACCTGCCGGAGCAGGGGATGCCCCATATGCGCCTGGAAGACATGGTGCTGGGCTTGCGCGTGGCGATTGCCACCGCGCTGACCACTCCGCAGGACATGAGGCACAGTGGCGGCGCGACGCACTGAAGGCCCCGGCCACTTCAGCGTGGTGCCAGCGATGTGGACTTGAAGACGCCAACGCCGTAGTTGGCTGTGTTGGTCTGGAAAGCGGGCAACTCTGCAACTGGAATGTCGGTGGTCTGCGCCGCCATGACTTCCACCTTGGATTGCTTGATGCACAGGTGCCGTGTGGCGCCGGAGCTCTTTTCGATGCACTGGGCCAGCAACTCGCGCTCGGCGGTGTAGCGGGCCTCACGCGTCTGCGCCTTGTCCATCTGTCCGTCCGCCAGCCACGCCAGTGCGCCCAGTTGGCAAATGATGACCACGCCAGCGCCCAAGGCCAGCCAGATCTGGGTGTGTGAAGGTGCGCGGGGAACAAGGTGATCAGAAAACATGGTGGAAGACTCAGAAGTGATTGCCTTGATGCTAGGCGACTGTCTGGCGATACAACACCGACACCTTCCCGCCCATTTGTAGGAGGAATGCGCGTCGTGGCGGACGGCTTACCATGGCGCGGATGAACACCAACATCCAGCAGCCCCCGGCCGTCTTGAGCGGCAGCCCGCAGGGCAGTGCAGCTTTCACCTCAGGCTGCCTGCCCTACCCGCTGCTGGTGAGTGAAATCACGGCACTGCTGCAGGACCCGCAGGTCAAGGTGCCGCCACGCCTGGTGCAGGCGCTCGCTGGCGGCGGCAGCCTGTTCGTGATGCCGGCGATGGACGCACACTGCGCCATCACCAAGCTCATCACCTTCACCCCGGCCAACACCGGCCGCGGGCTGCCGTCGATTCAGGGCGATGTGCTGGTGTTTGACGTGGCCACCGGTCAGCGCCGCCTGATGCTGGACGGGCCCACAGTGACGGCACGCCGCACCGCCGCCGTCTCGCTGCTGGCAGCGCAGCGGCTGGCGCCCTGCAAGAACGGACCCCTGCTGATCGTGGGCGCCGGCGTGCAGGGCAAGGCCCATCTGGAGGCCTTTGCCGAGGAGCTGGACGTGCGCGAGGTGTGGGTCACATCCCGCAGCAGCGCCAGTGCCGCACAGCTGGTGCGGCATGCGCAGAGCCTGGGGCTGACGGCGCGCGTGGTCACCGACGCCAATGCAGCGCTGGCCGACTGCCCGCTGGTGGTGACCTGCACCCCGGCCAGCAGCGTGGTGCTCAGCGCCCGGCCAAGCGACGATGTGTTCATCGCCGCCGTGGGCGCCTTCACGCCGCAAATGGTGGAGCTGGCGCCTGGCCTGTGCCGCCACATCGCCGAAGTCGGCACCGTGGTGGTCGATACCGTGGACGCCCGGCACGAGGCGGGCGACCTGCTGCAGGCCGGGCTGGACGTGGCGCGCTTTGCCAGCCTGGCGGACGTGGTGCGCCAGCCGGACTTCTCAGCGCCCGGCCCGGTGCTGTTCAAAAGCTGCGGCTGGGCTGGCTGGGACCTGGCGGCGGCGCGTACTGCACTGAAAGCTGCCGCGTAAGAAGTTTCAGGAAATGCGGATGTCCTTGGTGGGCAGGTCCGGCGCCGTGCGGTTCCACCACTGCGAAAAGCTGTTGCACAGCCTAGGCACAGGCTTGAACAAGCGTTCAACCGGCAACACCCGCGGCGGGGTGGCCGGTGGCACCAGCGGCGACGGCTCGGGTGCATCCAGCGCAAGACCCGGGTGCGGCAGCGCCAGCCACGGCCGCAGGTGCGGATCGGCCTGAACACACACACTGCGCGCGTTGCGCAGAGCTTGCGAGACAGCCGATGCCTCGCCATACCAGCAAAGCGACTGTGCCGCCAGCGCACGCATGCGCGCCGCTACAAATTGCCAGCGCAGCGCCGACCACGGCTGCTGCTGGTGAAACTCGGCCAGCGCCACGCACACCGTCACGGTGCCTTCCGGCAAATCGGCAGGTGGCACCCCCAAGGCCCACGGGTGTACCAACCAGACATCCTTGCCTGCGAGCAGGTGGGCGAGGTTTAAAAAATCCTCTGCCGAAGCATCGCCGAGCATCCTGAACCCTGCTGATGCGGGAGGCTCTCCATGCACGGCAGGTTCCCCCGCTTCTGTGACTCCGGGCGACGGGGCTGCCTGCTTCTGCAGCACAGGTTGGCCACTTCGGGCCATGCGGTCCAGGGCCTCATAAGACGTATCGACCACAGAGCCGGGGCTGTGCCACTCCTCCGGTGCGTAGCGCTGCACGTTCTCGGCATTGAACAGATAGGGTTTGCTGCTGCCGGTACCCGCCACCCACTGCCAGCTCAGGTGGTTGCTGGCGAGGTCGCCGTCGAGCAGGTACGAATACAGCCACCGCGCGCCCACATGCCAATGCACCTTGCGCAGATGCACCACATAGCTTGCCAGCCACATGCGCGCATGGTTGTGCAGATAACCGGTGGCATACAGCTCGCGCACAGCCATGTCCACCACAGGCACGCCGGTGCGTGCCTCGCGAATGTCGGCGGGCAGTTCCCGCGAGTAGGCTGCATCGGGCAGCACGCCCTCGTGCAACGATTCATGAATGCCATCGCCACGCTGCTCCCACACGTGGTGGAAGAACTCACGCCAGCCGAGTTCATACACAAACTTGTGATCTGGCGCCAGCGCATGGCGCTGCGCCACGCCCTGGTAAACCTCGGGGAGGCTCACCACACCATGTGTGATGTAGGGCGACAGACGTGACACGCTGCCGTGGATGGCGTTTCGCGTGCGGGCATATTCCGAAGGCCGCACCGCAGCAATGCGACGCTGCGCGGCAGCGAGGGTGGGTTCGAAAATCGGCTCGCTGAGGCGCCCGAACAGCCCACCGTCACTCATGCAGGTGCCGCCGTGCTCACGCTTGCCACACTCGAGCGGTGTGCCGCTGCCTGTTCAAGTATCAGCGCGCGCTTGGACTCTGACAGGCGTGCGATGTTCTTCACCTGCAGCGCCATGCGTGGGTTCTTCGCCAGGCGTTCTTCGTGGCGGATCAGAAAATCCCAGTACAGCGTGGTGTAGGGGCAGGCCTTGGGGCCGGTTGATTCAGCCGGGTCGTAGCGGCAACCCTTGCAGTGGTTGCTCATGCGCTGGATGTATTTGCCGGTGGCCGCATACGGCTTGCTGGCCATCACGCCACCATCGCCGAACTGGCTCATGCCGAGCGTGTTGGGCAGTTCCACCCACTCCACTGCATCCACATATACGCTGAGGTACCAGCCATGCACCTCCTGTGGCCGCACGCCGAACAGCAGCGCGTAAAGACCGGTGACCATCAGCCGCTGGATGTGGTGCGCATAGCCGTGCTGCAGGGTCTGCGTGAGGGCGTCGCGCAGGCAGGCCATGTCGGTGTCGGCTGTCCAGTAAAACGCGGGCAGTGCGGCCTCGGCCCCCAGCGCGTTGCGCTCCAGATACTCGGGCATGTGCGTCCAGTAGATGCCGCGCACGTACTCGCGCCAGCCGAGGATCTGGCGGATGAAACCTTCCACTGCTGCAATCGGCGCATGGCCTGAACGGAAGGCCGCCTCGGCCGCCTGCACCACTTCACGCGCCGTGAGCAGCTTGAGGTTGAGCGACGACGACAGGTGCGAGTGGTAGAGCCACACCTCGCCCTGCCACATCGCGTCTTCATACTGGCCGAACAGCGGCAGGCGCTGGGCGATGAAAGCGTCGAGCGCCTGCAGCGCCTGCTCACGCGTGACGGGCCAGCCAAATTCATCGAGCGTGCCCGGGTGGCTGGCAAAGCGGGTGTTGACCAGCGCGATCACCTCCTGCGTGATGGCGTCTGGCGCGAAGGCGCTGCGCGGCGGCAACTCGCCCGGGCCCTTGGCCCCGAAAGACTCGCGGTTCTCCGCATCGAAATTCCACTCCCCGCCCACCGGTTTGCCGCCTTCCATCAGGATGCCGGTTTTGGCGCGCAGCTCGCGGTACCAGTATTCCAGCCGCAACTGCTTGCGGCCTTTGGCATGGGCGGCAAAGTCGCGCACGGTGCTGAAGAAATGCAGGTCGTCGCGGATGTCCAGCGGCTTGCCGGTGGCCGTCGACACCGCGCGCAGCGCCTGCAGCACACGCCAGTCGCCGGGGGCGGTCATCACCAGACGTTCGGGCTTCAAGGTGTCTATCGCGTGGGTCAGCTCTGCGGCCAGGGTGCCGCGGTTGCCTTGGTCGTCAAGGCGGGTGTAATGCACCGTCCAGCCGCGCACACGCAGCGACCCGGCAAAGTGGCGCATGGCGCTCAAAAATAGCGCGATGCGCTGTTTGGCCGACCAGACGTGGGTGGATTCTTCGGCCACCTCGGCCATCCACACCGCGTCGAGCGCCGGGTCAAAGCCTTCGAGGGCACTGGCCTCCTCGTCCAACTGGTCGCCCAGCACCACGACCAGTTGGCGCAACGGGGACGGCTTAGCCATGGCTCGGTGACTCGGGGAGTTGAACAGTGCCCTTGCGGGCGCGGCAAGCGTCGGAGCAATAACGCACCTCGGCCCAGTTTTTGGCCCAGGCCTTGCGCCAGGTCATCGATCGGCCGCAGACCAGGCAGGGTTTGGAGGGCAGACTCTGTTTGTTGCCCTTGAAGTCGTTTTTCATGCACTGAAACCGGTTGAGCGGCGCGGATGGCGCCTGCTTGCGAAAAGTGTAAGCAATCCGCTGTTCCTCAGTGCGCCGAGGGGGCAACAGGCGCGGAACTTGCAGCGTGACCGCCATGCCCACCACCCAGCTTCAGCCCGCCACGCCGCTCCCGCCACTTCCGGTGACCGACTGGCGCGCGCAGGAGCTGCTGCTGATGCACGAGGTGATGCGGCTGGTGGGCCGCAGTCTGGCGCCCGAGCTGGTGTTCAAGGAGATGCTGCACCTGATGAGCGAGCTGCTGGGGCTGAACCGCGGCCGCATCGTGCTGGCTGACAGCCCGGCGGCGGGCGACGCCACTTCCGGCACGACCACGCCACGCACCGCCTCGATCCGCCACGCCTACGGCCTGACCCGCGCCGAAATCGCCCGCGGCCGCTATGCTTGGGGCGAGGGCATGACGGGCTGCGTGCTGGCCACCGGGCAGCCGGTGATCGTGCAGGACATCGACCGCGAGCCGCAATTCCTCTTCCGCGCCGTCAGCCGCGAGCACCTGCCGCCCGAGACGGTCGCCTTTCTCGCGCTGCCAATCGAAGTGAACGGCCGGCCCATCGGCGTGCTGGCCTGCCACCGCATCCGCAGCCGCCAGCGCCACCTCAATGACGACCTGGCGCTGCTGCGCGTGCTGGCCACGCTGGCCGGACAACTGCTGCAACTGCATCAGCTGGTGGACGAAAAAACCAGCGGCCTGCAGCGCCACAATGCCCTGCTGGCGCAGCAACTCGAAACCAAGACCACGCGCTACGGCCTGGTCGGCAGCTCACCCACCCTGCTGCGCGCACTGACCGAGCTGGAGCAGGTGTCGCAGGCCACGGTGAGCGTGCTGCTGCTGGGCGAATCAGGCACCGGCAAGGAACTGTTCGCACGCGCCGTGCACCTGGCGAGCGGCCGGCGCGACCAGCCTTTCATCAAGGTCAACTGCGCGGCGATTCCCGAGTCGCTGTTTGAATCTGAATTGTTCGGCCATGAACGCGGCGCCTTCACCGGCGCCAGCGGCGCCCGCCCCGGCTGGTTCGAGCAGGCCGATGGCGGTACGATTTTTCTCGACGAGATCGGTGAGCTGCCGCTGGCCATGCAGTCCAAGCTGCTGCGCACGCTGCAGGAGGGCACGCTGGTGCGCCTGGGCGGCCGGCGCGAGGTGCAGGTCAATGTGCGGCTGGTGGCCGCCACTCACCGCGATCTGTCGGCCGATGTGCAGGCTGGCCGCTTCCGGCAGGATTTGTATTACCGCCTGAATGTGATCCCGATCCGCCTGCCCTCGCTGCGCGAGCGGCGCGACGACATTCCGGCGCTGACGCTGCACTTCCTCAACCGCGCCAACCAGGCCCACGAGCGCAATGTGAACCTCGCACCCGAGGCGCTGCAGATGCTGACGCTGCACGACTGGCCCGGCAACATCCGCGAGTTGGGCAACCTGATCGAGCGGCTGGTGCTGCTGTCCGACCAGACCGTCGTGAACGAGGCGGCGCTCAAACGCTTTCTGCAGCAGGATGGCAAAGACGTTGCAGAAAACGCCCATGCGCCGCGACCAGCGCCACAGGCCCTGCCACCCGCTGCGCTGGTGCGGGACTACATCAGCATCGGCTCGCACAGCAGCGACGCGCTGCAGCAAGCCCTGCAGGCCCACGGCGGCAATCAGTCGCGGGCGGCGCAAAGCCTGGGGCTGACGGTGCGGCAATACAGCTACCGCCTGCGCAAGGCCGGGCTGCGCTGAATCCTGTCGATGGTTCGACAAATCACGACGGCCAGCTCGCCACTGTTCGCCTTGCCACCGTTCGGGCTGAGCCTGTCGAAGCCTGTCCGAGCAAGGACGAAGAGCCTTTCAGCAGAGCCAGTCTCCAACCCTTCGACAAGGCCTGTCCTGAGCCCGTCGAAGGGCTCAGGGCGAACGGTAAAGGATTTAGGCTGGGGGTTAATCCGTTCGGGCTGAGCCTGTCGAAGCCTGCCCTGAGCAAGGACGAAGGGCCTTTCTACAAACTCAGTCTCCGACCCTTCGACAAGGCATGTCCTGAGCCCGTCGAAGGGCTCAGGGTGAACGGTATATGGCACCCACGAAGTCCGACAAATTGTCGACACAGTGGCGACAAGCTGTCGCCCACACACGCTACAAACGCATACGAAGCAGGCACTGACTTCCATCATTTGCTATTTTTAGAATAGCACTACAGCCACACAGCAAAATGCTTCTGGAAGATTTCATCAAGTATTCACACCCTGACACCAGTCATGGCACACCTGTTGCGATAAGAGCCTCAGGCAACCCGCCTGCAACCTACCGAGGACACCATGGCCAACGCACTTGAATCCCCCATCCTGATTTCACCTGACCAGCTCCTGGCCCTCAAGGGCGCAGAACCCGTGGTCATCATCGACACCCGCGACGCAGACACCTACGCCGCCGGTCACATCGAAGGCGCGGTCAACCTGCGCGAAATCTTCACCTACCTCGCCACCTCCTCACCCGAAGGCCTGAAGGCGCTGAAGGAAAGCTTTGCCACCGCACTGGGCGGCGTGGGCCTGTCGGGCGAAGAAACCGCCGTGTTCTACGAAGACTCGATGAACAGCGGCTACGGCCAATCGTGCCGCGGCTACTACCTGCTGACCTGGCTGGGCTACCCCAAGGTGCGCGTGCTCAACGGCGGCTTCTCGGCCTGGAAGGCCGCTGGCCTGCCTGTCTCGACCACCGCCGCCAAGCCGGTGGCCGCCACCTTCCCGGCCGACCTGCCCGCCGCCGATGTGATGGTCACGCTCGAAGACGTGAAGAGCGCCCTCGGCACCGACACCGTATTGATGGACGTGCGCGATGTCGATGAATGGATTGGCGACAGTTCCTCCCCCTACGGCAAGGACTTCGCCCCGCGCAAGGGCCGCCTGCCCGGCGCCAAATGGCTGGAGTGGTACCGCTTCATGAAGCCGTCGCCCCAGGGCCCGGTATTCAAGTCGGCCGACGAAGTGCGCGCCGAATGCGCCACCGCCGGCATCACGCCGGACGACACCGTGTACCTTTACTGCTTCAAGGGCGCACGCGCGTCCAACACCTTCCTGGCACTCAAGCAGGCCGGCTTCAAGGACGTGCGCATGTACTTCGGCTCGTGGAACGAATGGTCGCGCGACCCGGCGCTGCCGATCGAGACAGGTCTGCCGACTGTCAGCAGTGGCATGGCACAACCCATGGCGCGTGCCGCCTGAGCTTGAGTATTGAAATTTGTACCCATCCATGACGGATGACTTTTACCGTTCGCCCTGAGCTTGTCGAAGGGCCTTTCGAAATCCTCAGGACAGGCTTCGACAGGCTCAGCCCGAACGGATTTAGGCAATGAGTAGAAACCTATCCACAGCGGCCTGCCACGGCTCCGGTCTTTCAGGCAAGCCGTGGCGTGGTGTGCAGTACCCGCCTGAATATTCCCTTTGATCATCGTCTACCCCGCCCCTTCACAAGAAAGAGACACCATGTCCGACACCGCCACCCGCGCCCCCCATACCGCCGATACCGTGCAAACCATCAAGAGCGGCAAGAGCTATCTGCGCCCGATTGACCGCGACGGCCTGCTGGCCTTTGCCGAGAAGGGCCGCAACAACCCCAACAGCCGCGGTACCAACAAGGTCCACACCGTGATGGAGGGGCAATACCGCTCGCTCAGCACCGTGGGCAAGCACACGCCAGTGGTGGTCGATGAGCCGCTGCACCTGTTCGGCGAAGACACGGCACCCGCACCCGGCGAGATCGTGCTGTCGGGCCTGGGTGGTTGCCTGGCGGTGGGCATCACGGCCGTGGCGACCTGGAAGCAGGTCAAGCTCACGCGCCTTGAGGTGTTTCTGGAGGGCGACATTGGCAACCCCGCCGCCTGGGGCGCCGGCGGCGCACTCGCCAAAACAGCCCCCGAAATGGGCTTTCAGGCCATCCGCGTGAAAGTGATTGTGGAAGGCGATGCATCCCGCGAAGTGCTCGACGAAATCGTGCAGCACGCCAACTTCTATTCACCCGTGGCCAACAGCATGCGCAACCCGATTCCGTTCGAGATCAGTCTGGCCGACTGATCCAGACATCACTCACACCACCCGCTCGCAACTGCCCCCACCCGAGGACTTCCGATGAACCCAGCCGACCTGCCCCGCGACGTGACCAGCACCCCACCGCTGGCCGCAGACGCCTTGCTGGCCGCTGTGCGCGAGGTGGCCCAGGGGCCGCTGCAGCAGCAGGCAGAAGCCATCGACAAGGGCAGCTACCCGCAAGCGGTGCTGCAGCAACTGGGCGCACTGGGCGGCATGAGCGCGCACCTGAATGCGCCCCACGGCAGCGGCGACTACGGCATGGCCCTGCGCGCGATGTCGGAAGTGGCCCGCGTGTGCGGTGCCACTGGTTTCATGGTGTGGTGCCACGCCGTCTGCGGCCTCTACATGGAGGCCTCGGGCAACCCGGCGCTGATGGGCGAGGCACTGGCCCGGCACGCCAGCGGCGCCACGCTGGGCGGCACCGCGCTCTCCAACCCGATGAAGAGCTATGCGCAGATCGAGAGCTGGCTGCTCAAGGCCACGCCGGTGGAAGGCGGCTACATCGTCAACGGCGCACTGCCTTGGGTCAGCCACCTCGGCGCCGGCCACTACTGCGGCGCGATCGCCGGTGTGGTCGATGAGGCGGGCAACGCCCTGGCGCCTTCGCGCGAGCTGATGTTCATGCTGCGCTGCGATGCACCGGGTGTGGAGTTGAAGAACTGCCCCAGCTTCTCGGCGATGGAAGGTACGGGCACCTACGCTCTGCGCCTGACCGACGTGTTTGTGGGTGCCGACGACATCATGGCCGACCCGGCCAAGCCGTTGATCGGCCGCATACGCGGCGCCTTCGTGATGCTGCAGTGCGGCTGGGCGCTGGGCGTGACGCAAGGCGCGATTGATTCCATCTGGGCGGTCGAAGCACAGCTCGGCCACGTCAACCAGTTTCTCGACGACCGGCCCGATACGCTGCAGGCCGAGCTCGATGCACTGACCGAGCGCATCATGGTGCTGGCCAAAACGCCCTTCGACACTTCCAACGCCTTTGTGATCGACGTGCTCGACGCCCGCGCCCACAGCGCCGAGCTGGCCTTGCGTGCAGCGCAGTCGGCGCTGATGCACCAGGGCGCACGCGGCTACCTGCTCAGCTCGGCAGTGCAGCGGCGGGTGCGCGAATCGCACTTTGTCGCCATCGTCACACCGGCCATCAAGCACCTGCGCAAGGAGATTGCACGGCTCAGCGCCGAGGAATCGCCGGCATGAACGTCATGACGACTCCAAAGGAAGCGGTCGTCGATACGGTAGCCACCAGCGCAGCGACGGGCCGCCCCGAGCAAGCGACGGCCCCCTCGGGGGGCACCCTTCGACAGGCTCAGGGCGAACGGATGGATAGAGCGACAAGCGTGGGGGCTGGTTGGCTGCAATTTATTTGCGATGCCTGCGGCCTGATCTACAACGAAGCCGAAGGCGACGCCGACAGTGGCCTGGCGCCCGGTACGCGCTTTGCCGACATTCCGGACGACTGGGCCTGCCCGCTGTGCGGCGTGACCAAAGCCGACTTCTCGCCGTACACCCCCCCCTCGGCGCAAGAGCTGCGCGCGTCACTGCAAGGCGGTGGCAGCACCCAGCCCGCCGCGTCATCCCGCCGGCATCAGGCGGGCACCGTGATCGTCGGCGCAGGTCGCGCTGGCTGGCAATTGGCCGAGCAACTGCGCGCTGCCGATGCCACGCTGCCCATCACCCTCGTCACTGCTTGCTCGGGTGATGTGTACGACAAACCGCTGCTGTCGGTGGCGGTGGCACGCTCGCTTTCGGCCACGGCACTGGTCCGCGAAACCGGCCCGGCCGCCGCCCGGCGCCTGCAGGTCCGCCTGCTGGCGCACACGCATGCGGTGCGCGTGTGTGCCGACACCCGCACGCTGCGCACCACGCGCGGCACCCTGCCTTACCAGCACCTGGTACTGGCGCACGGTGCGCAACCCGCGTTGCCAGCGGTGCTGCCGGCGTCGCTGTGCTGGCGCATCAATCACCTCGACGCGTACCTCAAACTGCGCGCGGCGCTGGGCTCCGTCCCGCGCGACGTGCTGATCATCGGTGCAGGCCTCATCGGCAGCGAGTTGGCCAACGACCTGGCACTCGGTGGTCACCGCATCACCCTGCTGGACACGCAGCCAGAGCCCTTGTCGCGCTGGACGGCAGCGCAGGCCGGCGCCCGCCTGCTGGAGGCCTGGCAAACGCTGCCGATCCGGTTTGTTGGCGACGCGCACGTGACCAGTGTGACCCGGGAGGGCAACCGTTTGCGCGTGACGCTGGCGTCCGGCCAGATGTTCACGGGCGACCAGGTGATTGCCGCCACCGGCCTGCACACACCCAGCCGACTGGCACAGACGGCCGGGCTGGACTGGGACAACGGCATCGCGGTGGATGCCGACACCCTGCGCACCAGCAACCCGCGCATCCACGCCATGGGCGACTGCATGACGGTAGGTGGTCAGGCCAGCCGCTTCATCGAGCCCATCGCACGCCAGGCCCGCACGATTGCCGCGGCCATCGCTGGCCAGCCTGCTGTGCGCTACGAAGCCAAAGCGGCCGTGGTTCGCGTCAAGACCACTTCGCTGCCGATGACGCTGCACTGAGCAGCTGTCACCCCTGCGCGGGGAAAAGCCCGATGGCTGCCGCCGAGAAGTCAGGCCCCCCTGCCTCGAGCTGCTGCAGCACACGCAGCACGCCCATCTCGTCGCCGGGCTGGCCCACCACCTGAAGCCCCATCGGCAAACCCTGGGCGTTGAGCCCCACAGGCACCGAGGCTGCCGGATGACCGGTGAGGTTCAGCGCATAGGTGAAGTGAGACCACGCCACTGGCCCGCGGTCGGCCCAGGCCTGCGGCGCGTCCTGCCCGGCCGGGATGCCGGCGACCGGCAGCGTCGGGCTGAGCAGCACGTCCACACCAGCAAACACGGCCGCCAGCTGGTCGCCGATCGCGGCAAGCTCAAGCGCCAGCCGGGCCGTGTCGACGGGCAGGTGCAGGCTTTCAACCTGGCGCCGCAGCGCCGGATCAATACGCGCCAGCGCGTCGGGCAGGCTGGCCACACGCTGGGCAATGCCGGCGTAGAACTCGGTCTCCCAAGGCGAGCGTGCCGAGGTGCGCAACCACGGGGCCACAGGCACCACGGTGCAGCCAAGCGCGCGCAGGCGCTGGACAGCGGCCTCGCAGGCGGCGATCACTTCAGGCTCGGCACCGCCCTCGCCAAAGTCGGGGCACCAGCCCACACGCAAAGGCACAAAGGGTTGCGACAGCGCTGCGATGAAATCAGGCGGCATGCCCTGAGCGGAACTGGCATCCCGCTCATCGGGGCCGGCAATGACCGACAGCACCAGCGCCACGTCGGCCAGGTTGCGGCCCAGCGGCGCCACATGGGCCAGCCCCGGCGTGGCCGACGCAGGCCACACCGGCACGCGGCCGTACTGCGCCTTGAACCCCGTCAGCCCACAAAATGCCGCGGGAATGCGGATCGACCCGCCGCCATCCGTGCCCAGGGCCACCGGCACCAGGCCAGCCGCCACGCCAGCGGCGGCGCCCGCGCTGGAGCCGCCCGGCGTGAAGCCGGTGTTCCACGGGTTGCGCGTGATGCCGGTGAGCGGTGAATCGCCCACACCTTTGGAGCCCAGCTCGCTGGTGGTGGTCTTGCCGGTGATGCAGGCACCCGCAGCACGCAGGCGCGCCACACTGGGTGCGTCGTGCGCCGCGATGTTGCCGGCGAACAGGCGCGAGCCAAAGGCCTGCGGCGCACCGCCCACGGCGATCAGGTCTTTGACGCTGACTGGCACACCGGCCAGCGGCCCCGGGTCTTCGCCGCGCGCCACACGGGCATCGACGGCGCGCGCCTGGGCCATGGCCTCATCGGGCATGAAGTGCGCGTAGGTGTTGAGCAGCGGCTCCAGCTTCTGTGTGCGCGCGATGAAGGCCTGCATCACGTCGCTGGCCCGAAGCCGGCCTGCACGCACCGCCGTAGCAATCTGCACCGCCGTACACCGGATGATGTCGCTGTCTTTCTCGTTCTCGGGCATGACAAATCCTGCAGTGAAATCCGCTGCGCCCGATGAGCTGTCAGACCAGCGGCAACTCGAAATAGAACTCGGTCCCCTGGCCGACCACGCTGCGGTAGTCGATGTGTCCGCCATGCTGCTCGACCAGGCTCTTGGAGATGCTCAGACCCAGGCCCGTGCCACCCTTTTGCCGGGTGTCGGAGCCATCGGCCTGGGAGAAGCGCGAAAAAATCCGTTCCCTGAATTCGTCCGGAATGCCTTCACCTTCGTCGATCACGGACACCCGCACACGGCCCTCGCCCGGGGTGACCACCACCCGCACCACACCGCCCGGCCGGGAGAACTTGGCCGCATTGGACAGCAGGTTGACCACCACCTGGGTGATGCGGTCGGCGTCGATTCTCACCACGGCGTCACCTTCCCACGGCACCATCTGGAAGCTCACGCCGTACTGTTCGCCGTAGGGCCGGGTCGACTCGATGGCCTGCTCCAGTACCGGCCGCAGCGACTGCTGGGTGAGGTCCAGCGTCATGGAGCCGGACTGCAGTTTTTCGAGGTCCAGGATGTCGTTGATGAGCTTGACCAGCCGCTCGCTGTTGCGGATCGACACCAGCAACAGATTTTGTGCTGGTGTCGGCAGCGGGCCGGCAACACCGCCTGCCAGCAGCTTGAGCGACCCGTAGATGGCCGCCAGCGGTGTCCGCAGCTCATGCGAGACGGTGGACACAAATTCGCTTTTGAGCCGGTCGGTCTTGCGGCGCTCGGAAATGTCTACGTAGATGTTGACGAAGCCGCCACCCGGCATCGGTGCGCCGCGCACCTCCAGTGGCAAGCCGTCGTAACGCAGCCGCTCGGAGAGCCGTTTTGCCGTTGAACGCACCCGCAGGGTGGCCGCGGCCACCGACGCCTCGACATCGCCAGAGCCATAGTCCCCGCGCTGGGCCATGACGCGCATGATTTCATCGAAGCGGACTTCGGGCTTGTCGAACAGTTCGTCCGGCAGGCCGGCGAGCTCACGGAACTGGCGGTTGTGGGCCACCAGCATGTGGTTGTGGTCGTACACACTCAAGCCGCAGGGCAGGTTTTCAAGAATGTTCTGCAACACAGCATTGGCATGTTGCAGCAGGTCTTCGGCACGCTTTCGCTCATTGATGTTCAGCCCGATCTGCATGAAGCCGACCAACGCCCCCTGTTCGTTGCGGCGTGGCTGGATTTCCAGCTCCATCCAGTGGGCTTGGCCATCCCGCGAGTGATGCAGGGCCTCCAGCTGGCAGCGCTCACCCGCGGCCACCGCGCGCTCCAGTTGCGCGCCGTTCATACCTGACGTCTCAGCAGCGCCCGTCACTTCCGCCACGGGGCGCCCTGCGGCTTCTCCCAGGGTGTAGCCATACTGCCGCGTGAATCCGGTATTGACCCAGGTGACACGCTGCGCCTCGTCGGTGATCGCGACCGAGTTCGACGTGAGACGGGCCACCTCGGCCAGCCGGGCCAGATCCGCCGTCATGCGCTGTGCTACTGCGTAGGCACGGGTCCGGCTGGTGCCCAGCAGCCAGACGGTGAGCGCCAGCAGCGCACTGAGCAGGCTGCCGCCGATGCGGGTGACGATGGGCGTCCAGACATCCACCGTGGCATCAAACACGGCCGAGGACCGCGCACTCAGCACAAACGCCCGTTCACCGATGACCAGATCACGGTCCTCATGAAGCCAGGCTGCGCGCGTGGCAACAGGCGATACCGTCGTGGACGGCTGCCCCGCCGCATGGGCATAGACCAGGTCTGCGGCACGAAAAGCACCCTCGTAAAGCTCGAAATCCAGCTGGGAGGCCACCGCCCTCACCGTACCGGCCAGCAACTCGCGCGCCACAATCGGCGCCGCCAGCACACCCACCAGGCCGTCGAGCCGCTGCTCATAGGTATCGAGCCGAGCACCCTGCCGGTACACCGGCAACAGATAGATGAAACCAGCGCCTTTTTGCTCGTCCTGCACCAGCACCAGGCGGTTTGTCAGCGTGGGCAGGCCCGTACGGATCGCCTGTTCCAGAGCGGCGCGGCGCAGCGGGTCTGTCCCCAGGTCGAAACCCGACGCAGCGGCATTCGTGGCGGCGGGTTCAATGTACTTGACCACATACAGGTCTGGCGCGGTGCCGCTGGTGCGCACGTTGAAGCCTGGCATGCCATCGGCACGCTCTGCGGCGACAAAGGCCTCCAGATCCTGACGCAGCACCCGCTGGACCATGCCGAAACCCCTGACGCCGGGAAACTCCTGCCCGAGGTCGCGCGATTCGACGTAGGCCTTGAAGGCGGCGCGGTTGACGGACGGATGGGCCGCATAGACGCCCCGCGCGCCCTTCATGCCATAGATGGGCTGCACGAAACGCCGCTGGATTTCCCCCCCCAGCACTTCCAGTTGACGGTCAAAGCGCTGGCGCGCGTCGGCCTCGATGCTGGCGTGCTGCCAGTGCGCAATCGCCAGCGCCACGCCCAGGCCCAGCACGAAGACACCGGTGGTGAGCCCCAGCACAGAGCGGGGAATGTCGTAAGCCGCCGAATCGAGCAGGCTGGCCTCCCGCCGTGTCAGCGCAATACAGCGCCACAAAAAGAGCGGCGCCACCACAGCCATCAACAAGGCGGCGTGCAGAAACGCAGAGGTGGTGTCCTTGCTGCTGCCCCAGATGCGCCCGAGTGCCAGCGCGATCAGGAGTTCAGAGACCACCGTGATGACGGCGACCTCGCAGAACAGCCGGACCAGGCCGGTGCGGGTCATCAGGGGGAGCGAATCACGGGGGGTCAAGGTCAGCGCGCCCTGGCAAAGTGGCGGTGCGGCCTCACCGGACGACGCGCGAGGCAGGGTACTGCCATCAGACTATCGGCGGGGAGACAGGTGCACATGTGCCCTGTTGTAACAGATAGCCCTTGAGGCTGCCTGACGGTGGCGCATGCTGGCTCGGGCCGCGTCAGACCCGATCAGGCCTTGGGCAGGGTCACGCCCACCTGTCCCTGGTACTTGCCGCCGCGGTCCTTGTAGCTGGTCTCGCAGACGTCGTCCTTGTCGCTTTCGAAAAACAGCACCTGGGCGCAGCCTTCACCGGCGTAGATCTTGGCGGGCAGCGGCGTGGTATTGGAAAACTCCAGCGTCACATAGCCTTCCCACTCGGGCTCAAACGGCGTCACGTTGACGATGATGCCGCAGCGGGCATAGGTGCTTTTGCCGAGGCAGATCGTCAGCACGTTGCGCGGGATACGGAAGTATTCCAGCGTGCGCGCCAGCGCGAAGCTGTTGGGCGGGATGATGCAGACGTCGTCGTGGAAGTCGACAAAGCTCTTCTCGTCGAAGTTCTTCGGGTCCACCACGGTGCTGTGGATGTTGGTGAAGACCTTGAACTCCGGAGCGCAGCGGATGTCATAGCCATAGCTCGAGGTGCCGTAGCTGATGATCTTCTGGCCGTCCGATGCGGCGCGGATCTGGCCCGGCTCGAAGGGTTCGATCATGCCGGTGGTCTCGGCCATGCGGCGTATCCATTTGTCGCTCTTGATGCTCATGCGAAAGGCTCCTTGTGCTGCCATTGTAGGCAGCCCACAGCCTACGCGGCGGCCGTCTCGGTGCGCTGGGCGATCACCGTGCGTTCGATCAGCCGGTCGTCCCCCAGCACAATCAGGGCGAACAGCAGCTCGTCGAGGCTGGTGGCCTGCGCGGTCTTGCGCGCCAGCAGCGGTGTGGCCGCCGGGTGGAGCACCACGAAGTCGGCCTCACAGCCCGGCTGCAGGTTGCCCACCACACCGCCCAGCCCCAGGGCGTGCGCTGCGCCGCCCGTGTGTTGCCACCACAAGCGCTGCGGCGTGAGCGACAGGCCCGCCTTGGTCTGCCCTTCCCGGCCCACGTAATAGGCGGCCAGCATGGTGTGAAAGGGGCTGAACGAGGTACCACCGCCCACATCGCTGGCCAGGCCATAGGCAAAGCCCGCGCGGTCGGCCGCGGCGTAATCAAAAAACCCGCTGCCGAGAAACAGGTTGCTGGTCGGGCTCACGGCAGCGGCGGTGCCGGTGCCACGCATCAGCGCGCGGTCTTCGTCGTCGATGTGGAGGCAATGCGCGTACACGGCCCGCGGCCGCAGCAGGCCGAACTGCTCATACACGCTCAGGTAGCTGCGCGCCGCCGGGTAGAGCTGGTGCACCCAGGCGATTTCGTCCTTGTTCTCGGCCACATGCGACTGCACCCACACGTTGGGGTAGGCGGCAGCCAGTTCGCCCGCGCCGTGCAACTGGGCCGCCGAGCAGCTGGGCACAAAGCGCGGCGTGATGGCGTAGCCGAGCCGGCCGACGCCGTGCCAGCGGCGGATCAGCGACTCGGTGTCCTGCAGGCTTTGCTCGGTGCTGTCGCGCAGGCCCTCGGGCGCGCTCTGGTCCATCAGGCACTTGCCCGTCATCAGCCGCATCTGCTGCTTCTGTGCCTCGGCAAACAGGGCATCGACCGATGCCGGGTGCGAGGTGGCAAAGGCCAGCGCGGTGGTCACGCCGTGGCGCAGCAGCTCGGCAACAAAAAAGCGCGCCACCTCGGCGCAGTGCGCCGGGTCGGCAAAACGCATCTCCTGCGGGAAGGTGTAATGCTCCAGCCAGGGCAGCAGCCCCTCGGCGGGTGAGCCGATCACATCGACCTGCGGAAAGTGGATGTGCATGTCCACAAAACCGGGCGCGATGATGCGGCCCGGCCAGTGGGTCACTGGCACGTCGGCATAGCGCGGTGCCAGTTGCTGGTAACTGCCCACGGCCTGCACCACCTCCTGTCCCTGTGCGTTGAGGCCAATCACCAGCAGGCCGTCAGCCTTCAGCACGGCCTCGGCCGGTCGGGGGAAATGCAGGATGGCAGCGCGAAAGGCTTTCATGCTGCCGAGGTTACCTCAGCCCCGGCTGCGGGCGATACGCCGCACCGGATGAGGACTATGCGGTGGTCAGCGGCCCGGCTGGCGGGTGACGCGGCAGCCATCGCCCAGCGACTCGCGCCACACCCGCACCGAGGCCAGCGTCGGCAGGCTGGGCGACAACTTTCGGAAGATGAAGTGGCAGAGGTTCTCCAGCGTCGGCGGGCCGAGGCCGGGCACGTCGTCCAGCATGTGGTGGTCGAGCTGCTCGCGCAGCACGGCGATCTCGCGCCGCACCAGGCCCAGATCCATCACCATGCCGGTGGCCGGGTCCGGCGTGCCGGCGATGAACACCTCGGCGTTGTAGGTGTGGCCGTGCACCCGCTTGCTGCCTTCAGCCTCGACGGCGCGGTTCAGCGTGTGGGCCGCGTCGAAATAAAAAGTCTGGCTGATTTCGCAACTCATATCGCAGGTCATCTCGTGAGGGATCGGTTCGTTGTTCATCGGATGCCCGTGATCTTGTGGGTTTGAAGGCTCAGGCGCCAGGCGGGCCGTGCCATGCACAGGGCAATGCAGTCCTCGGTGTTGCGCTGGCGCGCAGGGCTGTCCATGGGCTGCAGGTAGCGGTGGGTGAAGTGTGCGGCTTCGAGTTCGTCGAGACTCAGCCCGGGCTGTGGCCATACCACTTTTAACTCCTGCCCCTCGCGCTGCACCCAGGTTGCGCCCGCCTTGGGGCTGACGCAGATCCAGTCAATGCCTGCAGGTGCTGCGATGGTGCCGTTGGTCTCCACCGCGAGTTGAAAGCCGCGGGCGTGCAGCGCATCAATCAGCGCGGCATCCACCTGCAGCAGCGGCTCACCGCCGGTCATCACCACAAAACGGTGGCCGGTATCACCGGCAGGCCACAACGCTTCGATCTGCGCCGCCAGCGCATCAGCGTCGGCAAACTTGCCGCCCAGCGTGCCGTCGGTGCCGACAAAGTCGGTGTCGCAAAAACGGCAGACGGCGGTGGCACGGTCCTGCTCGCGCCCGGACCACAGATTGCACCCCGCAAAGCGGCAGAACACAGCCGGCCGGCCGGCGTTGGCGCCTTCGCCCTGCAGGGTGTAGAAGATTTCCTTGACCTGGTAGCTCATGCAGTCCTCCCGCCATCAGGACGTGACGGAGCGCCACACGCACGGGCCGTATGGCGGAGGGATCGGCAAGGGAAAGCAAAACTGGCAGCCGCGCAGGCGTTACAGCAACGGCCCGGGGCAGCGAGGTTTTTGTACATGGTGTTCCTCTACATGGCCCCGAAATGACAGCGCGCCGGGACAACGCAACTCGTATTTTACCGGTTTCGCACCCTCAACGGGGCCTGCTGGGCTGGTGAACCGGATACGCCCTGGCCATCCACAGGTACAGCAAGGCACCGGCCAGCAGCGTGCTGGCCGCAATCTCCAGTGACAACGTGAAGCCGGCACCGGCTGTGGGCGTGTGGCGCAGCAGCAGCGCCACCAGCGGTGGCCCGACGATCTGGCCCACGCCGTAGGTGGCGGTGAGCAGGCCAATGAAACTAGCCGCCGTCACGGGGCGCAGACGGCGCACCTCCTGCATCGCAAAGAAGGTGATCGCCGTGAACGGAATGCCCAGCATCAGGCTGCCAATGGCAAAACCCGCAAGGCTGGGGCTCCACAGGCTGGCGGCAATGCCCAGTGCCTGCAAAAAGTAGCAGCCCGCCAGCAGGATGCGAAAGTCCTGGCCCGGCGGCATGCGGGTGGCCAGCACCGCGCCAATCATCACCCCCATGCCGAAGATGGGCCAGAACATGTCGAGCCAGGGCGAGCCCGGCAGCGCGGCGCGGGCGATCACCGGCAGAAAGGTGGCGGTGATGATGTAGCCGAAGCCGGCCACGCCGTAAGCCAATGTCAGCAGCGGCATTTCGGCCTTGGCCTGCGGTGGCGATGCAGGACCGGCGGCCGTCGTCTGCGAAGCGGTGCCGGACGCCAGCACTATCAGGCGTTCCTCCCCGCCGCGCATGATGCGCCACACCAGCGCCGTGAGCACAAAGGCCAGCACACCGAAAATCAGCCAACCGGAGGCGGCCGTCCAGTGCCAGGCCACCATGCCGGTGGCGAACAAACCGCTCACCACGATGCCGGCGCCAGGGCCGACATAAATCAGCCCGCCCATGGCCGGCACGCCCAGCCTGGCCATGCGCGACAGGCACCATCCCGAGGTGAACACAAACACCACCGCACTGGTGATGCCGGCCAGAAAGCGCAGCAGCGGCCACAGCGCGGGAACATGCCACGCCATCGCCAAGGTCAGCACCCCGGTGGTAACCAGGCCCGCGCGCACCAGTGACGAGAATGCCAGCAACGGCAAGCCCTTCACCCGCGACCAGATCCACGGCTGCAAGGTGCACAGCACCGCGCCCAGCATGTAGCCGAGGTAATTGGCGCTGGCCAGCCAGCTGGCCGTGGGCAGATCGACCACGCCGTCGTGCAGCATCATCGGCAGCAGCGGGGTGAAGGCAAAGCGGCCCAAGCCCATGGCCACTGCCAGGGACACCAGCCCGGCCAGCGCAATCGGCCAGGGGTTGATGCGGGAGGGGGCTGGGATCGGACGTGATTCAGGTGCGGTCATTGAAATGTTTCGAAGCTTTCGTTCAACCGGTCGATGTGGCAGGCCTTGACTGTCGCGTCGAGAAAGCTCGCCTCGAAGCTGTTGCGCGCCAGCGTGTAGGCCTGCCCGGCCTGCAGGCCGGTGGCGGCAAACGTCTGGACGAAGTTGTCGTTCATGTAGCCGCCAAAGTAGGCCGGGTCGTCGGAGTTGACGGTGGCCGCAAGGCCGGCCTCCAGCAGGCGACCCAGGTTGTGGCTGGCCAGATCGGGAAACACACACAGCTTGAGGTTGGACAGCGGGCACACCGTCAGCGCGATGCGGCTTTGGGCCAGCCGCTGCATCAGCGCAGCGTCGTGCACCGACTGCACACCATGGTCAATACGCTCGACCTTCAGCACGTCCAGCGCCGTCCACACATAGGCGGGCGGGCCCTCCTCGCCCGCATGGGCTACGCGGTGCAGGCCCAGCTCGCCGCAGCGGGCAAAGACGCGCGCGAACTTCTCGGGTGGATGGCCCAGCTCGCTGGAATCGAGCCCGACGCCGATGAACTTGTCACGCAGCGGCAAGGCCTGCTCCAGCGTTTCAAACGCTTCTTCTTCGCTGAGGTGGCGCAGAAAGCACAAAATCAGCGATGCGCTCACGCCCAGCGTGTCAGCAGCGTCGGCGCAGGCGCGGTGCAGGCCGTTGATGACTGTGTGCATCGCCACGCCGCGGGCGGTGTGGGTCTGCGGATCAAAGAAGAGCTCGGTGTGCACCACGTTGTCGGCCGCTGCCTTCACGAGGTAGGCCCAGGCCATGTCGTAGAAATCCTGCTCGGTCATCAGCACGCTGGCGCCGGCGTAATAGATGTCGAGGAAGCTCTGCAGGTTGGTGAAGGCGTAGGCGCGGCGCAGCTCATCCACGCTGGCGTAGGGAATCGGCACGCCGTTGCGCTGCGCGAGCGCAAAGATCAACTCGGGCTCCAGTGAGCCTTCGATGTGGATGTGCAGCTCGGCCTTGGGCATGCGTCGCAGCAGATCAGGTAAACGGTCTGCTGCAACCGGTTTCACGGCCAGTTCACGCCAATTCATTCGAACTCCAAAAACGAAGAAGCTGCCCGCAGGCAGCCGAACCAGGATGGATCCCTCCTCCCTGGGGTGAGAGGAAGAGGGAAAAAGGCAAAGACTCAGTTGCCGGGCACCTTGCCCTCGACACCCTTGACATAGGTCTTGAGGCCACCGAGAAACTTGTCGTCGGCCACCACGTCCTTGGCCAGCAGTTCCTTGCCGGTGTTGTCCATGATGGGGCCTTTCCAGATGGAGAAGCTGCCGTCTTTCAGGCCGGCCTTGACTTCGTCGATGCGCTTTTTGGTGTCGTCCGGCACATCGGCGGCGATGGACACGATGTCGATCGCGCCTTCCTTGACGCCCCACCAGGATGCGGAGTTGCCGGTCCATTTGCCTTCCAGCGCATCACCCACGGCCTTCACGTAGTAAGGGCCCCAGTTGATGATGGACGACGCCAGGTGGGCCTTGGGGCCGTAGGCCGTCATGTCCGAGTCCCAGCCGAAGGCGCGCTTGCCCAGTTTCTCGGCGGTCTGCAGCACGGCCGACGAGTCGGTGTTCTGGAACAGGACGTCGGCGCCGCCGTTGATCAGCGTGGTGGCGGCTTCGGTTTCCTTGGGCGGGTTGAACCACTCATTGACCCACACCACCCTGGTCTTGACTTTCGGGTTCACCGACTGCGCGCCCAGCGTGAAGCTGTTGATGTTGCGCACCACTTCGGGAATCGGCACCGAGCCGACCACGCCCAGCGTGCCCGTCTTGCTCATCTTGCCGGCAATCACGCCCGCCATGTAGGCGCCTTCGTAGGTGCGGCTGTCGTAAGTGCGCATGTTGTCGGCCTGCTTGTAGCCGGTGGCGTGCTCGAACTTGACGTCCTTGGTGTCGGCGGCGACCTTGAGCATGGGCTCCATGTAGCCGAAGGTGGTGCCGAAGATCAGCTTGTTGCCTTGCTGGGCCATGTCGCGGATCACGCGCTCGGCGTCGGCGCTTTCAGGCACCTTCTCGACGAAGCTGGTCACCACCTTGTCGCCGAAAGCGGCTTGCACCGCCTTGCGGCCGTTGTCGTGGGCGAAGGTCCAGCCGCCATCGCCGACGGGGCCGACATAGGCAAAAGCCACCTTCAGCGGCTCGGGCTTGGCGGCTGCCGGTGCCGCTGCCGCGGGGGCCGGTGCGGGCGCAGGCGCCGCCTCTTCCTTCTTGCCGCAACCCATCAGGGCCGCGCTGGCCACCGCTGACAGGGCTGCCAGCTTGAGCAGGGAACGTTTGTGCAGGTCAGTCATGTGAACTCGCTTTCGTGAAAAAAAGGAATCAATAGGAAGGGGGAAACAGTCGGGAACAGTTCAGTGGCATCGGGACCGGTCAGCCAAAACAGCAGAAAAGATTATGCGACGTAAACACAGGGCCGCCCCTCAGGCCGCGGGGTAAAACGGCTTACCAAGAGAGCCCGGCATGTTCACGCGTATCCACAGGGGGTTGCGCGAGATCAGCACCAGCACCACGATGGTGGCCAGGTAGGGCAGCATGCTCAGGAACTGGCTCGGAATGTTCACCCCCAGCGCCTGCAAATGGAACTGCAGCATGGTCACACCGCCGAACAGGTAGGCCCCAAGCAACACCCGTGCCGGGCGCCAGGTGGCAAAGGTCGTGAGCGCCAGGGCAATCCAGCCCTTGCCGGCGATCATGCCCTCAACCCAGAGCGGCGTGTACACCACCGACACATAGGCACCGGCCAGGCCGCACAGCGCCCCGCCCGCCACCACGGCCATCAGCCGGATGCGCCGCACCGGGTAACCCAGCGCATGGGCCGATTCCGGGCTTTCGCCCACGGCGCGCAGCACCAGGCCGGCGCGGGTGCGGTACAACAACCAGATCAGGCCCGCCGTGAGCGCCATCGCGATGTAGACCAAGGGATGCTGGCGGAACAGGGCCGGGCCGAGCAGCGGGATGTCGGCGAGCCACGGAATCGGAAACTTCGTCTGCTCCGGCAGCTTTTCCTGCACGTAGCCGATGCCGGCAAAGGCCGAGAATCCGCTGCCAAAGAGGCTGAGCGCCAGGCCAGTGGCGTACTGGTTGGTGTTGAGCCAGATCACCAGCACACCGAACACCGCAGCCAGCAGCGCACCGGCGGCCATGCCGGCGGCAAAGCCCAGCCAGGGGTTGCCGGTGTGCACCACCGCGGCAAAACCGGCGATGGCGGCGCACAGCATCATGCCTTCGGCGCCCAGGTTCACGATGCCGGCCTTTTCATTGATGAGCAGGCCCAGCGCGGCAATCGCCAGCACGGTGCCTGCGCTCAAGGTGGCGGCCAGAAGCAGCGCGGTGGAGTCCATCAGCGGGCTCCTTTCGGCAAAAGAGCGGGCTTGGGGGCAGACCTCTTCCAGATGACCCTGTAGGCAATCAGCGTGTCGCAGGCCAGCAGGTTGAACAGCAGCAGCCCCTGGAACACACCCGTGATGGACTTGGGCAGGCCCAGACGCGACTGCGCCAGTTCACCGCCAATGTAGAACATGCTCATCAGGATGGCCGAGAACACCACGCCCACCGGGTGCAGCCGACCGACAAAGGCCACGATGATGGCGGCAAAGCCGTAACCCGCAGGCACATAAGGCGTGAGCTGGCCGATGGGCCCAGCCACTTCCAGCGCGCCGGCCAGCCCGGCGGCGCCGCCCGACACCAGCAACGCCACCCACAGCGCGCGGCGCGAGGAGAAGCCCGCATAACGCGCTGCCGCCGGTGCCAAACCACTCACCTCCTGCGCAAAGCCGGCGTAGGTACGGAACAAAAAGAGCCACAGCCCCGCCACCCCCAGCAGCGCCAGCACAATGCCGATGGTGACGCGCGAACCGGTCATCAGCCGCGGTATCTGCGTCACCGCCTCGAAGGTTCGGGTTTGCGGAAAGTTGTAGCCGTTCGGGTCTTTCCAGGGCCCGAAGACCAGGTAGTTCAACACCAGGTCGGCCACATACACCAGCATCAGGCTGACGAGAATTTCGTTGGCATTGAAGCGGTCGCGCAGCAGCGCGGTGATGCCCGCCCACACCATGCCGCCCAGCACACCCGCCAGCAGAATGGCCACCACAATCCATGGCCCGGTGGTCTTGTCGGCCAGCAGCGCCACGCCGCCGGCTGCGACCGCCCCGATGACGAACTGGCCCTCGGCGCCGATGTTCCAGACGTTGGACCGAAAGCACACCGCCAGCCCCAGCGCGATGATGAGCAGCGGCGTCGCCTTGACCATCAGCTCACCGAGGGCATAGGGGCTCTTGATCGGCTCCCAGAAAAACACCTGCAGGCCGCGCACCGGGTCCTTGCCCAGCGCCACAAACAGCAGCACACCGATCACCACCGTGACCAGCAGCGCCATCACTGGCGAGGCCCAGGTCCAGAACGGTGAGGCCTGCGGGCGGACTTCAAGTTTGATCATGGCTGACCCCGCGTGGATTTTCCGTTCGCATTGAGCTTGTCGAAGTGCTGGCTTCGACAAGCTCAGCCCGAACGGATTCTTTCCACAGCCCGCTCATCCACTGCCCGACCTGCTCCACCGTCGCTTCAGCACGCGGCAGCGAGGGCGACAGCCGCCCCTTGGCCATCACATGCAGGCGGTCGCAGATTTCAAACAGCTCATCCAGCTCCTCGCTGACCACCAGCACCGCGCAACCGGCGTCACGCAACTGCAGCAGTTCGCTGCGGATCTGCGTGGCGGCGCCCACATCCACCCCCCAGGTGGGTTGCGAGACGATGAGGAGCGAAGGCGCCGCATCGATCTCTCGGCCCATGATGAATTTCTGCAGATTGCCGCCCGAGAGCGACCGCGCCGCAGCCTGCGGCCCGCCCGCCTTGACCTTGAAGCCGTCGATGATGCGCTGGGCCTGTGCCTGCAGTGTGCCGCCCTTGAGCCAGCCGCCCGCCCCCACCGACTCGGTGCGCGTGAGCATCAGGTTGCGCGCCAGCGATAGCGACGGCACCGCCCCGCGGCCCAGGCGTTCCTCGGGCACGAAGTGCAGTCCCAGGGCGCGGCGCTGGGCCGGGCCCAGTTTGCCGGCTTCCCGCCCCTTCACGGTGATGGCTGCAGCCGCGGCGCGCGTGTCCTCGCCCGAGAGCGCGTACAGCAGCTCCTTCTGGCCGTTGCCGGACACACCGGCAATGCCCACCACCTCGCCGGCCCGCACTTGCAGGCCGATCGCATGGAGGTCCACGCCGAACTGCTCGACGCGCGGCAGGCCGAGCGCCTGCACCTGCAGCACGACATCGCCCAGCGGCACCTCACGGTGCTCCAGTGCGGGCGGCTCGGCACCAATCATCAGACGGCTGAGCGAGGCGTTGGACTCCTGCCGTGGATCGCACACGCCCGTCACCTGCCCGCCGCGCAGTACGGTGCAGGCCGTGCACAGCGCGCGGATTTCATGCAGCTTGTGGCTGATGTAGAGAATGCTGCAGCCCTGTTCGGCCAGGCGGCGCAGCGTGACGAACAGGTTCTCGACCGCTTGCGGCGTCAGCACCGAGGTGGGCTCGTCCAGAATCAGAATCTTGGGGTTGGTGAGCAGCGCCCGCACAATCTCGACGCGCTGGCGCTCGCCGACGCTGAGGGTGTGCACTGGCCGCGTCGGGTCGAGCTCCAGACCATAGGCCTGGGTGGTCTCGCGGATGCGCGACGACACCTCGGCCAGAGTAAAGCCCTCCCCCGAGGCGTCGCTTCGCGCCGCTTCCCCCAAGGGGGCGCCGGTCGTGGGGCGGCCCGGCGACCAGCGATACTTGTCCAGACCCAGCCAGACGTTCTCCGCCACGGTCAGCGTATCGAACAGGCTGAAGTGCTGGAACACCATGCTGATGCCCAGCGCACGTGCCTCGTGCGGGTTGCGCACCAGCACCGGCAGGCCATCGACCGCCACGCTGCCGGCATCGGGTTTGACGGCGCCGTAGATGATCTTCATCAGCGTGGACTTGCCGGCGCCGTTCTCGCCCAGCACGGCATGGATCTCGCCGGGTGCCACCTGCAGCGAGATGCCGTTGTTGGCCACGACGCCCGGGTAGCGCTTGGTGATGCCGTCCAGTTGCAAACGAGGCGGATTCGCTGGCGAAAGCATGTCCGGCATCATTCTTTTCTCAGCGCCGCGGCGACTGACTTCACGCGTTCGCGCAGCCAGCGCGCCGAGGCCGACGCATGCGTGCGCTCATGCCAGAGTTGGTAATACATCATGCGGGGGAAGGCAACGGGGCACGGCAGGATTTTGACGGGCAAGACACCCTCAAAACGCTCGCAGTACTGGCGCCCGGTGGTCATCACCAGCAGGCTGGCGGCCACCATCGCCGGCATCAGGCCGAAGTGCGGGCTGCGCACGGTGATGTGGCGCTGCAGCCCCAGTGTGTCCAGGTGCTCGTCGATGATGCCCTTGGCGCCGGGGTGCAGCGCCGTGGGGGCGATGTGCTCTGACTGAAGCCATGCGTCAGCGTTCTTGCCCCAGCCGCGGCGCACGGCAGGGTGGTCTTTGGCGACCAGGCAGACCACCTCGTCGCCGAAGAGACGCGCCATGTGCAGGTCGTCCGGGGGCGCGCTCCAGTTGCCGATCACGATGTCGGCCAGACCCTGCGCCAGCTGGGTGCGGTAATCGGCCTGCGCCGACAGGGGCAATATCTCGATGCGGCAGCGCGGTGCCTGGCTCTTGAGCTGCGCCACCAGTTGCGGCAAAAAAAACGGGTCGAGGTAATCGCTGGCAGCAATGCGAAAGGTGCTCTCGGCCGTGGCCGGATCAAACCCCCGCGCATCGCTGAACAGCATGCCGGCTGCACGCAGGATGCTGGCTGACGGCTCGATCATGCGCAGCCCGGCGTCGGTCGGCACCATGCCCGCACCGGAGCGCACCAGGATCGGGTCGCCCGCCAGCGTGCGCAGCCGCTTGAGGGCAGCGCTGACGGCTGGCTGGTACATGCCCAGCTGGATGGCGGCACGTGATACGCTGCGTTCGACGAGCACGGTGTTCAGGACCCGGATGAGGTGAAGGTCAATCTTGTCGGCAATTTTGTCGAAGGGCGCCGGCTCTCTCATACCCGTTCACCCATGCGGCTGATACGCGCTGTTGTATGCCGGGCGCCGCCCGGCGGCATTACCCTGATGTGCAGGAAGTCTGGCATGACGAACCGTTCTGCTGCCCCAAATTCAGTGAAAACCATCCGCTTCATCCGACGCGGCGCGCTTGTGTCGCTGCCCAATGTACCACCCGACCGCACCCTGCTGGAGCTGCTGCGCGAGGACCTCGCCTGCACCGGCACCAAGGAGGGCTGCGGCGAAGGCGACTGCGGCGCCTGCACCGTGGTGGTGGCCGAGCCAGAGGCATCCCGCAGCGGTACCGCCCTGCGCTACCGGGCCATCAACAGCTGCATCCGGCTGGCGCACTCGATTGACGGCATGGCGCTTTGGACCACCGAAGACCTTGCCGCCGCCGACGGCACACTGCACCCAGCACAAGAAGCCATGGTGCAGTGCCACGGCTCCCAATGCGGATTCTGTACGCCCGGCTTTGTGATGAGCCTGTTTGGTATGTATCAAAACCATGTGTGCAAGGGCCAGACCGTCAGCCGCACACTGGCGCAGGAAGAACTTTCGGGCAACCTGTGCCGCTGCACCGGCTACCGGCCGATTCTGGATGCTGCGCAGCAGATGCAGGACTTGCCGCCAGTCCTCGTCGACGAACAGCGAATTCTTAGCCAGTTGGAATCCGTTCGGGCTGAGCTTGTCGAAGCCGTCGCAAGCCCTTCGACAGGCTCAGGGCGAACGGCAAAAGGTTACATGCTGCCGCACACACTGGCAGAGTTGCTGGACGCCCGCGCTGCGCATCCCGATGCACAGTTGGTCGCGGGCTGCACCGACGTCGGCCTGTGGGTGACCAAGCAGCACCGGCAGTTCGACAGCGTGCTGGATGTGACAAAAGTGCGTGAGCTGCGCCGCATCGAGGACTACGCGCACCACATCGCCATCGGCGCCGCCGTGCCGCTGGCCGATGCCTTTGCCGCGCTGGTGAAAGAGCGCCCGCAGCTGCACAGCTTTGCCATGCGCTTTGCCGGCCTGCCCGTGCGCAACTCGGGCACGCTGGGCGGCAATGTGGCCAATGGCTCGCCGATTGGCGACAGCATGCCGCTGCTGATCGCCTTGAACGCGAACGTGGTGCTGATGAGCGTGCGTGGGCATCGCGAGATGCCGCTGGAGAAGCTTTACACCGGCTACCGCCAGAACGTGATGGCGCCTGACGAGGTAATGGCCTGGATCAAGGTGCCCAAGCCCACACCCGGCGAGGCCAGCCGTGTCTACAAAATCTCCAAGCGCTACGACGACGACATCTCCGCCGTCTGCCTCGCCATCAATTTGTACGTGGAAGGCGGCAAGGTGATCGCCGCATCGATAGGCGCAGGCGGCGTAGCCGCCACACCGGTCCGCGCCCTCCAGACTGAAGCGGCACTGACAGGCCAGCCCTGGAATTTGCACACCGTGCAAAACGCCATGGCCACGCTGCGCGCGGAGTTCTCGCCCATCTCCGACATGCGCGCCTCGGCAGCCTACCGAAGCGAAGTAGTGGGCAACCTGCTGCAGCGCTACTGGCTGGAGAGTCAGGGCGTGCAGCACGTGGACCTGTCTGATCCGGCGCAGTTCACGAAAGAGTTGGCGCTGTGAGCCGCGCCCTGCCCGCTGCGGTCACCTGGGACGCCAGCCGTGCCGCGGGCAAGCCGCATGCCCACGAAAGCGCCCGTGCGCAGGTGGCGGGCTCGGCGACCTATGTGGACGACATTCCGGAAATCCGAGGCACGCTGCATGCGGCGCCGATTCTTTCCACCGTGGCCCACGGCAAGCTGCTGGGCATGGATACCACTGCCGCGCTGGCCCTGCCAGGCGTGCGTGGCGTGGTGCTCGCCGCCGACATTCCGGGTGATCCGCTGCTGGCCAGCTTCGGCCGTGACGAACCCATCTTTGCCACCGGCGCCGTGCAGCACGTCGGCCAGGTGCTGGGGCTGGTCGTGGCCAGCTCGGCCATGCAGGCCCGGCGCGCGGCGCGGCGGGTCAGCTGCCAGATCGAGCCCCTGCCCGCGCTGCTGGACGTGCGCGAGGCCATGAGGGCGCAGAGCTTTGTGCTGCCGCCGGTGTTCGTGCGGCGCGGCGACGCCGCACGCGCACTGAAGCAGGCACCGCACACGCTGACCGGCTCGCTGGATGTGGGCGGGCAGGAGCACTTCTACCTCGAAGGCCAGGTGGCCTATGCCGTGCCTCAGGAGCAGAACCAGTGGCTGGTGTATTCCAGCACGCAGCACCCCGGCGAGGTACAGCACTGGGTCGCGCACGCACTGGGGCTGGACCAGCATGCGGTGCGCGTCGAATGCCGGCGCATGGGGGGCGGCTTTGGCGGCAAGGAGACACAGGCCGGTCACCTCGCGGTGTGGTCTGCGCTCGCTGCCCGCAAGTTCGGATGCCCGGTCAAGCTGCGGCTGGACCGCGACGACGACTTCATGGTCACCGGCAAGCGCCACCCCTTTGCCTATGACTACACCGCGGGCTTTGACGACACCGGCCGGCTGCAGGGCCTGACGCTGACGATGGCGGTCAACTGCGGCTTCAGCGCCGACCTGTCGGGCCCGGTGGCCGACCGCGCGGTGTTTCATGCCGACAACGCCTATTTTCTGGAAGACGTGGAGATCGCGTCCTACCGCTGCAAGACCCACCTGCAAAGCAACACGGCTTTTCGCGGTTTCGGCGGGCCGCAGGGCATGATCGTCATCGAGACCATCCTGGGCGACATCGCCCGCACGCTGGGGCTGGACCCGCTGGCGGTGCGCAGGCGCAACCTGTACAGCGAGGAACTCACAAGCCCTTCGACAGGCTCAGGGCGAACGGTCAGCGAAGGCAGTCAGACAAATACCGTTCGGGCTGAGCCTGTCGAAGCCCCGCGTCGAAATGTGACCCACTACCAGATGACGGTGGAGGACAACATCCTCGAACCACTGTTGTCACAACTGGAGCGCACATCGGACTACACGCAGCGGCGCGCACGCATCGCCGCGTGGAACCGGCAAAGCCCCGTCATCCAGCGCGGCATCGCCATCACGCCGGTGAAGTTCGGCATCTCCTTCACAGCCACGCTGTTCAACCAGGCCGGCGCACTGGTGCATGTGTACACCGACGGCAGCGTTCAGGTGAACCACGGCGGCACCGAGATGGGCCAGGGCCTGCACACCAAGGTCGCACAGATCGTGGCCGACGAGTTGGGCCTGCCCCTCGCGCAGGTGCTGGCCACCGCCAGCGACACCGGCAAGATTCCCAACGCCTCGGCCACCGCCGCATCGGCCGGCACCGACCTGAACGCCCGCGCCGCCCAGTACGCCGCGCGCCATGTGCAGGGCAACCTGGCGCAGTTCGTCGCCGGGCTGGATGGCTGCGGCGCCGGCGCGGTGCAGTTTGCCGCCGGCCCTGAGGGCGGCGAGATCATCACGCCGACCGGCAAGCGCCTGTTCACCGACGTGGTGAAGCTGGCCTATGCCAACCGCATCCAGCTCTGGAGCGACGGTTTCTACCGCACACCGAAAATCCATTACGACAAGACCACCCTGACCGGCCGGCCGTTCTACTACTTCGCCTATGGCGCCGCCTGCACCGAGGTCGCGATTGACACCCTCACCGGCGAGAGCCGCGTGCTGAGGGTGGACATCCTGCACGACGTGGGCACGTCCATCAACCCGGCCATCGACATCGGCCAGATCGAGGGCGGCTTCGTACAGGGCATGGGCTGGCTCACCACCGAGCAACTGGTGTGGACGGACAAAGGCGCACTGGCCACCCACGCCCCCAGCACCTACAAGATTCCGGCGACGGGCGACATTCCCGAACACTTCCACATTGACCTGTGGCCAGAGCCCAACCGCGAGGACAACGTGTTCGGCAGCAAGGCGGTGGGTGAGCCGCCCTTCATGCTGGCCATCAGCGTGTACGAGGCGCTGCGCGAAGCGGTGGGGGCCAGGCGCGAAGGCCTGGTGAGGCTGGAGGCGCCGGCGACGGCCGAGCATGTGCTCCGGGCCTTGAAGAACCCGGGCCGCTAAAGCCAGGACCGAACGACGTCCCACAGCATCATCACCACCGCAAAGGACATCACCGCCACCCCGCCCCAGCCGAACCAGGTGGTCTTGAGGCCCGAGGTGAAGGGGCCCATCACCGCCTTCTTGCCGGCCAGCAGCATCATGCCGGCCATGATGGGTGCCGCCACCACACCGTTGATCACTGCACTCCAGTAGAGCGCCTTCATCGGGTCAATCGAGGTGAAGTCCAGCCCAGTGCCCACCACCGTGGCCAGAATGATGATGGCGTAAAAACGCTTGGCCTCGAACCAGTGGCGCTCCAGCCCCTCGGGCCAGTCAAAGGCCTCGGCCACGGCATAGGCGGCCGATGAGGCCAGCACCGGCACGGCCAGCAGGCCCGTCGCGATGATGCCGCCGGCAAACAGCGCAAAGGCGAAGTCACCTGCCAGCGGACGCAAGGCCTGGGCCGCCTGGGCGGCCGACGTGACATCGCGGACACCACTGGCATACAGCACCGCGCCGCCCAGCACCATGATGAAGAAAGCAATCGCGTTGGAGAAGAACATGCCGACAAAGGTGTCGCGTTTGACGCGCCGCAGATCCTTGCGAACGGCGAGGTCGCTGCCGCGCTGGCCACCCTTGAGGCGCAGCTCTTCCACCTCCTGCGAGGCCTGCCAGAAAAAGAGGTAGGGCGAAATCGTCGTCCCCAGCAGCGCGACGATCATCATCCAGTAGCCTGAATCCCACTGCAGTTTGGGAATCACCAGGTCATGCAGCACCTGCACCCAGGCCACATCGACCAGGAACACGGCGATCACATAGGCAAACAGAAACAGGGTGAGCCACTTGAGGATGGGCGCCAGCTTGCGGTAGGGCACAAACACCTGCAGCAGCACAGTGATAACGCCAAAGGCCACCGCATGGAAGTGGTCGCCGCCGCCCACCACCAGTTGCAGCGCCTCACCCATGGCCGCAATGTCGGCCGCAATATTGATGGTGTTGGCCACCACCAGCAGCAACACCATGGTCATGAGAAAGGGGCGCGGCGTGTGCTCGCGCAGATTGGCGGCCACGCCCTTGCCCGTCACGCGGCCGATGCGCGCACTCACCAGCTGGATGGCAATCATGAACGGCAGCGAGAGAAAAACCGTCCACAGCAGGCCAGTGCCAAACTGCGCGCCGGCCTGGGTGTAGGTGGCAATGCCCGACGGGTCGTCGTCAGCCGCGCCAGTGATGACGCCTGGCCCCACATGACGCAGGAAGGAAGGAATGCGTTTGAGCGTCATGGCGGCGAGGCTAACACAGCGCCTGCGACAAAAGCTCAGGTTCGCCTGCGCCGTGCCTGGCAACAAGAACAGCACCGCGGCTGAAGGCGCCGGGCGTCACGTCCAACGCGGCCCATCAACACGAGTCGCCATCCTTTTGATCTGGAACAAGACGTTTTGGCTTCATCGGGTTAGGATGGTCAGATCACACAGGGCCCACAGCTCACGCATGGAAGACATGGGCGAGCGCCAGGCCATCCCCCACGGAGAAGTCATGAACACTGCACATCACCTGCCGCAGGGCACCGCATCCGGACCCACGGCCTGCACGCATCACCCCGCATTGCGGCACGCACCCACACGGAGGGCCTTCTGATGGACGGCACCGTCGTCAGCCTTCTGGGCGCCTTCCTGCTGTCCATCATCGGCCTGTTTGTCTTCATCTGGTCGCTGCGCAAGGGCCTGCTGGTCGAGAACCCGGCCGCAGCGTCGGTGATTTTTGCGCGTGGCGAGATCGGCCAGGTCGACGACCCGGCGCTGGCGGGTGCTGCGCAGAACACCATGCAGCGTGCCGTCAAGGAAGGCGGCATCGACACCCATGAAACCGATGCCGCCGAACTGGGCGACCGTATTTCATCGGACCGCTCCACCGCTTTCCCGGTGTTCATGTTCGTCACCTTCGCCTGCCTCTGGCTGGTGGTGGGCTCTTTGGCCGGACTGATTTCCTCCATCAAGCTGCATGAGCCCGACTGGCTCACCAACTACGCATGGCTCACCTTCGGGCGCATCCGCACCACCCACATCACCGCCGTGCTGTACGGCTGGATCACCAATGCTGCACTGGGCATGATCGTCTGGCTGTTGCCACGGCTGCTGCGCACCCGGCTGCATGGTGCGATCTGGGTGATGCTGGGCGGCGCCCTCATCAACATGGGCATTGCCGGCGGCATCGGCGCCATCTCCACTGGCTGGAACGACGGCATGGAGTACCTCGAGATCCCCTGGCAGATCGCCATCTTCATGTTTGTTGGCTTTGCGCTGGTGATCCTGCCGATCCTGTTCACGCTGGTCAACCGCAAGGTGTCGCACCTGTATGTAAGCGTCTGGTACATGACGGCTGCCCTGCTCTGGATTGCGCTGCTGTTCCTGGTCGGCAAGATGCCGGGCGTGCACACCGGTGTGCAGCAGGCCACCACCAACTGGTGGTACGGGCACAACGTGCTCGGCCTGTGGTTCACGCCGGTGAGCGTGGGTGCGATCTACTACTTCCTGCCGAAGATCATCGGCCGGCCCATCCGCTCCTACAACCTCTCGCTGCTGGGCTTCTGGACGCTGGCATTCTTCTATGGCCAGGTCGGCGGGCACCACCTCATCGGCGGCCCGGTGCCGGGCTGGCTGATCACGCTGTCGATCGTGCAGAGCGTGATGATGGTGATTCCGGTGATCGCCTTCACCATCAACATGGCGACCACCATGAAGGGCCGCATGCACCTGGCGCTCTATTCGCCGACGCTGCGTTTCATGATGTTCGGCGGCCTGATGTACCTGGCGTCCTCGCTGCAGGGCTCGGCCGAGGCACTGCGCAGTGTGAACCAGGTCACGCACTTCACCCACTTCACCGTGGCGCATGCGCACCTCGGGGCCTATGCCTTTGTCACCATGGTGCTGTTCGGTGCCATCTACTTCATGATGCCGCGGGTGCTGAACTGGGAGTGGCCGTATCCGAAGCTGATCACGCTGCATTTCTGGCTGGCCTCCATCGGCATCGGCATTTATTTTGTCGGCCTGACCATCGGTGGCTGGCTGCAGGGCGTGGCCATGCTCGACGCCGCCCGGCCCTTCATGGACTCCGTCAATGTGACGCTGCCCTACCTGAAGTGGCGCTCGATCGGCGGCAGCCTGATGGTGCTCAGCCACCTGGTGTTCGTCGGGCACTTCCTGGCGATGGCGCTGCGCTTCGGCCCGACGCGCGCGGGTGCCGCACTTTTCTGGCAGAACAATCTGATGAACAAGGACTTGGGGTTGACACATGGAAAATGAAGTCAAACTCGCCTCTGGCGCCATGGTGGCACTGGGCATTGCCACCGCAGCGCTGGTGGTGCTGCCCTACATGGAAGTGCGTGACATCACGCCGCCACCGGGGCTCAAGGCCTATACCAGCGCCCAGATGCGCGGACGTGCGGTGTACGTGGCCAATGGCTGCGTGTACTGCCACAGCCAGCAGCCACGCGACCGCAACTTCGGCCCGGACCTGGAACGCGGCTGGGGCCGCGCCTCGGTGCCGGGCGACTACTACTACGACAAGCCCCACCTGCTGGGCAGCATGCGCACCGGACCCGATCTCTTCAACATCGGCGCGCGCCAGCCGAGCAAGGACTGGCATCTGGGCCATCTCTACCAGCCACGCGCGTATTTGCCGGGCTCCATCATGCCGTCCTACCCTTACCTCTTCACGGTGAAAGATGCGAAAGATGCCGAGGCCGAAGGCGAGCAGCCCCTGGTGCTGCCGCCAGCCTACGCGCCCGATGCCGGCATGGTCGTGGTGCCCTCTGCCGAGGCGCTGGACCTCGTCAAATACCTCCAGGGCCTGAACCACACCTACCCGGTGCTGCCAGCCGCGCCCAAACCATGAGCCGGCCCCAGTCCAGAAACCAGTCAAACAGGGCACACCCATGTTGAACGAAGACGACGCTTCACGCAAAGCACAGGCACGGGAACAGGCTGAGCCCTCCGAGCGCAACCAGCCAATTCCCCTGATCTTCCTGATCCTCGCGGCCGCACTGGTCCTGTGGGGAGCAGGCTACATCCTGTTCTCGGGGTCGTTCGGCCGCGCGGACCTGGGTGACCGGCGCACCATGGCAGACCTGACTGGCCCCGCCCCTGGCGCCGCCGCGGGGGCTGCCAACGGCAAGCAGGTGTTCACGGCCAACTGCGCCGCCTGCCATCAAGCCACTGGCAAGGGCCTGCCCGGCGTGTTTCCGCCGCTGGATGGTTCCGAGTGGGTGATGGGTGAAGAGCGCACGGTAGCCAACATCCTGCTGCACGGCATCAACGGTGAGATCGTTGTGATGGGCACCCCGTACAAGGGTGCGATGCCGCCCTTCAAGCAACTGAGCGACGCCGAGCTGGCCGCCGTGGCCAGCTACATCCGCAGCGAATGGTCCAACAAGGCCGCAGCCATCAAGCCTGAACTGTTCGAGGCCGAACGCAAGGCCGGCACCCGCACGGCGCCCTTCAACGGCGGCGAGGAACTCAAGACGCTGACGGCAGCGAAGTCCTGAGGTCGCCCTGCGATGCTGCGCACCCTGGCGTTGAGCACCTGCCTGGCCCTGGGGGGCTATGCCAGTGCTGCCTGGTTGACGCACGACTTCCAGGTCTGGACGGCCGAAGGCGCACGCCGGCTGGAGGTGGCGCTCAGTCCCGTCGCCACGCCTGTGGTGGCCACGGAAGGGCCCGGGCTGGCGCTGCAGCCGCTGGCTGGCTGGCTGGCGGACGGGCACACCGTCACGCTGGTGGATTTTGTCTACACGCGCTGCCAGACGGTCTGCCTGGCACTGGGCAGCACCTTCCAGCAGATGCAGGCCTCGCTGCAGACCGGGCGCCAGTCCAGTCCGCCGGACGGCAGCACCCGTGTGCGCTTGCTGTCGATCAGCTTTGATGGCACCCATGACACGCCCGCCGTGCTCCAGCGGTACGCCGGGCGGCTGAACGCCGACCCCGGGCTGTGGCAGTTCGCCCGGGTGCCCGATGCCGCGCAAAGCACCGCTTTGCTCAAGGCGTTTGACGTGGTGGTGGTGCCCGATGGCCGCGGCGACTTCGAGCACAATGCTGCGCTGCTGGTCATCGACCCCGGCGGCCGGCTGGTCCGCATCTTCGACTACGCCGAACACACGCTGGCACTGGACTACGCCCGCGACCTGGCGTCCAGGGCACAGCCATGAGCGCAGTGATGAACCCCGCTGTCCAGCCGCTGCGTGGCATGAAGTACGGCATGGCGCTGGCTCTGTTCGGCGTGCTGTTGTGGCCGGGCACGCGCCAGTGGATGGAGGCGCAGATGACCCGGCACATGCTGCTGCAGTTTCCGCTGCTGATGGTGGCTGGCGCGCTGCTCGCCGCCGCACTGCCCGACGCCTGGCGGCGGGCAGCGGCGCGCTGGAATGACCACGGCATCAGCGGCCTGTTCGCGGTGGCCCTGATTCTCGGGGTGCTGATGATTCCGCGGGTGCTGGACCTGGCGCTGGTCGACCCGGCCGTGGAAACGGCCAAGTGCCTGGCACTGGTGGTGTGCGGTGCAGCGCTCTACCTCTCCTGGCGGCCGGCCGGCTGGCTGGTGCAGGGGTTTTTTCTGGGCAACCTGCTGCCGATGATGGTGGTGGCGGGCAGCCTCTACGAAAGCTCACCCGTGCGCGTCTGCAACGCCTACCTGCTGGACGACCAGGTGCAGCTCGGGCGTCTGCTAGTGGGACTGGCAGCGGCCACCGCCCTGCTGTGGCTGACGCTGCTGGTGCGGGCGCTGATGAGCCCTGAATCCGGCAGCGCTACGCCGTCTCTGCCACCCGCTACAGGATCAGCAGGGCCCGGAAGTCGTTGACGTTGGTGTGCGTCGGGCCTGTCACCACCAGATCGCCCAGCGCCTCGAAGTAGCCATACGCGTCGTTGCGGTCCAGGTAGGTGTCGAGTTTCATGCCCAGTGCCTGCGCGCGGGCCAGGGTGTCCGGTGCCACATACGCGCCGGCGTTGTCTTCCACGCCATCGATGCCGTCGGTGTCGGCAGCCAGCGCATGCACACCGGGCTGCCCTTGCAGCGCCAGTGCCAGGCCCATGCAGAATTCACCGGCCCGGCCACCCCTTCCCCGTTTTTCACGCGGCGTACCTTCGGGCTGCTTGCGAATGGTCACCGTGGTTTCCCCACCGCTCAGAATGACGCAGGGCTTGCGAAAGGGCTGGCCCTTCAAGGCCACAGCGCGTGCCAGCGCGGCATGCACCTTGCCCACTTCGCGCGACTCGCCCTCCATCTCGTCGCTCAGCACATGGGCCTCCAGGCCCGCTGCACGGGCAACAGCCGCTGCTGCGTCCAGCGATTGCTGGGGTGTGGCGATCATGTGGACTTCATGGCCCGTGAACACGGCGTCGCCGGGCTTGGGTGTTTCCAGCGCGCCACTTTGCAGCCCGGCCTCCAGCAAGGGCGGTACCGCGATGCCGTAGCGCTTCAGGATGGCCAGCGCGTCGGCGCAGGTGGTTGCATCCGGCACGGTGGGGCCGCTGGCGATGATGGACGGGTCATCGCCCGGCACATCGCTGATGGTGAGCGTGACCACGCGCGCTGGCGCACAGGCCGCGGCCAGACGACCGCCCTTGATGCGCGAGAGGTGCTTGCGCACGCAGTTCATCTCGGCAATGTTGGCGCCGCTGGCGAGCAACTGCTTGTTGATGCGCTGCTTGTCCTGGAGCGTGAGGCCGACCGCCGGCAAGGTCAGCAGCGAGGAACCACCGCCAGAGATCAGGCACAGCACGAGGTCGTTGGCCGTGAGGCCCTGCACCATGGCCAGAATGCGCTCAGCCGCAGCCATGCCGGCGGCGTCGGGCACCGGGTGCGCCGCCTCGACGATCTCGATGCGCTGCTTCAGCCCCTCGGGGCGCGGTGGAATGTGGTCGTAGCGGGTGACGACCAGGCCTTGCAGCGGCGCATCCGCCGGCCACAAGGCTTCAACCGCCTGCGCCATCGAGCCGCCGGCCTTGCCGGCGCCGATGACGATGGTGCGGCCGCCACTGGCCGGTGTGGGGGGTGCCGGCAGATACGCTGCGGTGCTTTCAAGCGGCAGCGCGCGCGTGACTGCAGCCTTGAACAGATGCTGCAAAAACCCCCGGGGGTCAGCGTGGACGGCCTGGATGGCGGTGAAGTCTGGTGCGGTCATGAAATGTCTCCCGCCGACATTGTGACGTGGTAACTGGCTGGTAACCCCGGGTCAGCCGGCCAGTCCACACCACTTCACGCGCCGGACAGGCGCTTCATTTCCGCATACAGATCGGCCTTGCCTTCAAAGCCGATGCCTGGCAGCTCCGGCAGCACCACAAAGCTGTCCTTGACCGCCACGCCATCGGGGAAGCCGCCGTAAGGCTGGAACAGGTCCGGGTAGCTTTCGTTGCCGCCCAGTCCCAGGCCCGCTGCAATCGCCAGCGACATCTGATGGCCGCCGTGTGGGATGCAGCGCGTGGCAGACCAGCCGTGGTCTTTCAGCATGTCCAGTGTGCGCAGGTACTCCACCAGCCCGTAGCTCAGCGCACAGTCGAACTGCAGCCAGTCGCGGTCAGGCCGCATGCCGCCGTGGCGGATCAGGTTGCGGGCGTCCTGCATGGAGAACAGGTTCTCGCCGGTGGCCATGGCGCCTTCGTAGTGCTTCGCCAGTTCAGCCTGCAGGGCGTAGTCGAGCGGATCGCCCGCCTCCTCGTACCAGAACAGGTTGTAAGGCGACAGGGCCTTGGCATAGGCGATGGCGGTGGGCAGGTCGAACCGGCCATTGGCATCGACCGCCAGCCGCTGGCCAGGGCCGAGCAGCTTGAGCACGGCTTCGATGCGCTGGCAGTCTTCGGCCAGCGGGGCGCCGCCGATCTTCATCTTCACCACCGAATAGCCGCGGTCCAGGTAGCTGCGCATCTCGTCCTCAAGACCCTGCAAGCCCTTGTCTGCCCAGTAGTAACCACCGGCCGCATAGACAAACACCTTGCGGTTGGGGGTGCCGTTGCCATAGCGCTCTGCCAGCAGTTGATACAGCGGCTTGCCGGCAATCTTGGCCACGGCGTCCCAGACCGCCATGTCGATGGTGCCGACCGCGACCGAACGCTCGCCATGACCGCCCGGTTTCTCGTTGGTCATCAAAGTGGCCCAGATGCGCTGCGGGTCCAGGTTGTCACCGGTGTCATCGAGCAATGTTTCGGGTTTGGCCTCCAGAACGCGCGGCACAAACCGCTCGCGGATCAGGGCGCCCTGGCCGTAGCGGCCGTTCGAGTTGAAGCCGTAGCCCACCACCGGCTTGCCATCGCGGATGACGTCGGTGACCACGGCCACCAGGCTCAGGGTCATCTTCGAGAAGTCGATGTAGGCGTTGCGGATGTTGGACTGGATGGGCCGGGTGGATTCGCGGATGTCAACAATCTTCACAAGGATCTTTCAAACAAATGCCGGGATGCCGTCGTGGCCGGCCTGCGCCAGGGCATCAGCCGGCCACAACGGAAAGTCACTTCTTGCCCAGCCCCAGACGCTGTGCGCCTTCAGTGTAAAGGCGGGTCTTGTCTTTCATGAAGGCATCCATCTGCTCGACGCCGATGTTGATCAGTTCGAACCCGTTCTTGGCGGCGAGTTCTTTCATCTCGGGGTCGTTGTTGAGCACGAGCCACATGTCCGAAGTCTTCTTGCGCAGCTCGGGCGGCGTGCTCTTGGGCATGCCGATGCCGCGGTAGGCTCCGTCCACCCAGTCCACCCCCAGCTCGCGGAAGGTCGGCACGTCGGGCATCAGGGGATGACGTTTTTCCATGGCGACTGCCAGCGGGCGGATGCGGGTCTTGTTGTTGATGGCAAAGGGGGTGTAAGTCATCGCACCATCCACCTGCGCGCCCATGACGGAGGTCGCCATGTCGCCCGTGCCCTTGAACGGCACATAGATCGTCTTGACGCCAAAAGCAGCGTTCAGCCGCTCATGCGCGGCGTGGTTGGCCGAGTTCAGGCCAGAGCCACCCAGGCTCAGCTTGCCGGGTTCGGCCTTGGCTGCCTTGATGAAGTCGGCAAAGTTCTTGATGGGGCTCTGCTCGGGCACCACCAGAATGTCGGGCGTGTAGTGGAACCAGAACACGGGCGTGATGTCCTGCGTCTTGTACTGGACCTGGCCCTCGATCGGCTGAAACACGATGTGCGGCAGATTGATGCCGACGACATTGGCGCCATCGCCGGGCAGCGTGTTCATCTGCGTCCACATCAGCGCACCCCCCGCACCAGCCTTGTACTGGACGATGGTTTCAATGCCTGCGCATTTTTTCTTCAGGACCAGTTGCTGATGACGTGCCGACAGATCCGACTCGCCGCCCGGTGGAAAAGCCTGCCAGTACTGCATGTTTTTGTCGGGGCACGCCGGGCTGGCCGGGGCCTGCTGCGCCATGACCGCGGGGGCCACGACGACGCAAAAAATACCCAGCCACTTCTTGATGTCATTTGTCATTGCTTGTCTCCTGATGAAATTTTTCGGGGAACTCACTGGCCATGGTTGACCGCACTGACGAGGCCAGAAATCAGGCCGCCTTCAGCGCGGGCTGCCTGCTGACCTCTGCACACACGGCGTCGGTCACTTGCGCCGTGGTGGCGCTGCCGCCCAGGTCGCGCGTGTGCAGCGCGGCATTGGCGGTGACTTGTTCAATGGCAGCCATCAGTGTCTGCGCTGCGCTGGTTTCACCCAAATGCTCCAGCAGCATGACACAACTCCAGAAGGTGCCCACCGGATTGGCCAGCCCCTTGCCCATGATGTCGAAAGCCGAGCCATGGATGGGCTCGAACATGCTGGGGTAGCGGCGCTCCGGGTCGATGTTGCCGGTGGGCGCAATACCCAGGCTGCCGGCCAATGCCGCCGCCAGGTCACTCAGGATGTCCGCATGCAGGTTGGTGGCCACCACGGTGTCCAGCGACGCAGGCCGGTTGACCATGCGCGCGGTGCAGGCATCAACCAGTTCCTTGTCCCAGGTCACATCCGGAAATTCCTTGCTGATCTGCAGCGCGATCTCGTCCCACATCACCATGGCGTGGCGCTGGGCGTTGGACTTGGTGACCACGGTGAGCAGCTTGCGCGGCCGCGACTGCGCCAGCCTGAAGGCGTAGCGCATGATGCGCTCGACACCGGCGCGCGTCATCATCGACACATCGGTGGCCACTTCGATCGGGTGCCCCTGGTGGGCACGGCCGCCGACGCCTGCGTACTCGCCTTCCGAGTTCTCGCGCACGATGACCCAGTCGAGGTCTTTCGGGCCGCAGCGCTTGAGCGGCGCATCGATGCCGGGCAGGATGCGCGTGGGCCGCACGTTGGCGTACTGGTCAAAGCCCTGGCAGATCTTCAGGCGCAGGCCCCACAGCGTGATGTGGTCGGGGATGTGCGGATCGCCGGCCGAACCGAACAGAATGGCGTCCTGATTGCGCAGTGCGTCAAGGCCGTCCTGGGGCATCATCTCGCCGTGCGCGCGGTACCAGTCGCCGCCCCAGCCGAAGGTGGTGAAGTCGAAGCGGAAGTTCTTCTGCGTGGCAGCCAACGCCTCCAGCACCTGCTGGCCTGCGGGGACCACTTCCTTGCCGATGCCGTCGCCGGGGATGCAGGCGATTTTGTATGTCTTCATGCGATACCTCTCAAGAGTGTTGTGCGATACCACTGAAGTCTAAGGATTGCCCGATTCAATGGAAGCCGCTAGAGTTAAGTCATTGTTTACTTTGAATTAACAATGTCCACACCAGCTTCTGCCCCTTCCGAAATGGCTTTCTTCAGTCTGCTGGCGCGTTGCGGCAGCTTCTCTGCGGCCGCACGCGAGCTGGAGGTCAGCACACCGGCCGTGAGCAAGCGGCTGGCCCAGATGGAAGCACGCCTCGGTGTGCAGTTGCTGAACCGGACCACACGGCGCGTCGGCCTCACGCCCGAGGGCGAAACCTACCTGCTGCACGCCCGCCGCATCCTGGCCGACATCGACGACATGGAGCAGCTGGTGTCCAGCGCCGTGGCAGCCCCCAAGGGCCTGCTGCGGGTGAACGCCACGCTGGGCTTTGGGCGCAGCCACATTGCGCCGCTGATCTCGGGTTTCATCAAGCTGCACCCCGAGGTGCAGATACAACTCCAGCTCTCGGTGGACCCGCCGCCGCTGAGCGACGACGCCTTCGATGTGTGCATCCGCTTCGGCGAGCCACCCGACGCCCGCGTGGTGGCGCGGCGCCTGGCGCCGAACCGGCGCCTGCTGTGCGCCGCGCCGGCCTACCTGGCCCGGCAAGGGGCGCCCAAGGTGCCGCACGATCTGACCCGCCACGACTGCATCGGCATCCGCCAGGGGGACGAGGCCTACGGCACCTGGCGGCTGTCGTCAGGCAAGCACACCGAAGCGGTGAAGGTGCGCGGCAAGCTCAGCACCAACGACGGCGAGATCGCCGTGAACTGGGCACTGGCCGGTCATGGCATCGTGATGCGCGCCGAGTGGGACATCGCCCGCTACCTGCGCAGCGGCCGCCTCAAGCCGGTGCTGGAAAACTACCGCACACCGCCAGCCGACATCCACGCGGTGTACCCGCAGCGCCACCAGGCGTCGGCCCGGGTGCGCGCCTTTGTGGATTTTCTGGCGGCGCATTTTGAAAAGTCCTCCACGCGCGCCGCCGGCCTGGTGGTGGACTGGTAGCTGCCGCCGGGTCTACCGCTCAAGGTGGTGCAGACGTTTCAGCGCCCGCATCAAACCATTCCTTGAGCAACTGCCGCTCGGCGTCGGTGATGCCCGTGGCGTTGTTCATGGGCATGAGCTTGAGCACCACCGCCTGCTGGTAAACCTGCAGCGCATGGGTCTTCACGGCACTGGCAGAGTCAAGCCGCACATTCTTCATCTGCACCTCGGCGCCATGGCACTGGTAGCAACGCTGGGCCAGCACGGGCTGCACCTGGGCATACGTGGCTGCGGCTTGGGTACCCCCGGCGCGGCCCGACCCGGCAGGGGCAGCGCGGGGCGCCAGCCACAGCACCACGGCAGCGATCACCAACACACCCGCCACCGCGTAGGCCACTGGGTGGCGGTTGCGGCCCAGCTTGTAGCCGTGGCGCAGCACAAAGAACTGCCGGATCGCTGCGCCGGCCGCCATCATCAACACCAGCACCAACCAGTTCTGCGGATGGCTCCAGACAAAGCTGTAATGGTTGCTGAGCATGGCAAACAGCACCGGCAGTGTGAAGTAGGTGTTGTGCACGCTGCGCTGCTTGCCGCGCTGGCCGTGCACCGGGTCCACCGGCTCGCCGGCGCGGATCGCGGCAACCACCATGCGTTGGCCAGGGATGATGCAAAAGAACACGTTGGCACTCATGGTGGTGGCCAGCATCGCGCCCACCAGCAGGAAGGCGGCCCGCCCGGCAAACCAGTGGCAGGCCAGCCACGACGCCGCGACCACCAGCACGGCCACGCCTGCACCGACCCACGCATCACCGCGCGGACCTTTGCCGAACATGCGGCAGATGCCGTCGTAGAGCAGCCAGAACACCGCAAAGAAGGACAGCGCCACGGCACCCGCAGCCACCGGCGACCAGGCCATCAGCGATTTGTCGACCAGGTAGGTGCCGGCATGCCAGAGGTAAGACACCGTGAAGAGCGCAAAGCCCGACAGCCAGGTGCTGTAGCTTTCCCAGTAAAACCAGTGCAGGTGAGCCGGCAGCTGCGGCGGCTTCACGGCGAACTTCACCGGGTGATAGAAACCGCCGCCGTGCACCGCCCAGAGCTCGCCGCTGACGCCCTGGCGCTTCAAATCTTCGTCAACCGGCGGCGTGAGGCTGCTGTCGAGAAAGACAAAGTAGAACGAGGAACCGACCCAGGCGATGGCGGTGATGACGTGGACCCAGCGCAGCAGCAGGTTGGCCCAGTCGAGAAGGTAGCTTTCCATGTTTCTCAACCCATGCAAACCTGCTCACCACTGCGGGCGCTGTAAGCAGAAGGAGGGCCACGAACAACAGGGGCCGTATCCCTTTGGAAGGAACAACCCCGCGGCTCCGCTGCGGCCCGAGGTCACCAGTTTATCGGCTTTACGGGTATGTTGAAGGCACTTGCCAGGTCTGCAGCAACTGGGCGGCCACCGCCACTGCAATCACCTCGGGCTCCTTCCCGGGAATGCCCGGCACCCCGATCGGGCAGGTCACCTGCACCAGTTCAGCGGCGGTAAAGCCCCGCGCTTCCAGGCGCTGGCGGAAGCTGGCCCACTTGGTGCGGCTGCCGATCAGTCCGATGTAGGGCAGATCGCCGCGGTCGCGCTGGCGTTGCAGGCAGGCCGCCACGATGTCGAGGTCTTCCGCGTGGCTGAAGCTCATGATGAGCACCCGCGACTGCGCCTCCAGGCCGGCCACCGCACCCTGGACGGGCTCCGAATGCTCGCAGATGACATGCGCAGGGGCCGGGTCCGGGAACACACCCTCGCGGCTGTCGATCCAGGTGAGCGCCACCGGCAAGGGCGCGAGCACCTGTACCAGCGCATGGCCGACATGCCCTCCACCAAACAGCGCCACCGGCATGCGCGCAGGCGGCGCCAGCAGTCCGGCCAGGGCAGGCAGGTAGCCAGCGTTGACGAGTTCGAAATGCAGATGCATCACGCCCCCGCAGCACTGGCCCAGCGAAGGACCGAGGGCCACGCGTGCGGTGCAGGGGGGTACGGGTTGCGCAGGTTCCGCAGTCGCCCGCTGCAACATCGCACGGGCCTGCGCAATCGCGTCGTATTCCAGATGCCCGCCCCCGATGGTGCCCACCAGTGTGTCGGGGAAAACACCCATCCAGGTGCCCGCCTCACGCGGCACCGAGCCTTCGGTCGACACCACGCGAACCAGCACCGCTGACGACTCCGCCACCCGCGCGGCGAACTCGTTTGCAAGCGACATGACACAGATTGAAACCATGGCTAACAACTGTTGCAGAACCAGAGGGCAGAAATAGGGGGCACAATCATTGACGACATCACCTTAGCACCACTGGCTGGCGCGGTGAAGCCACACACGTCAAGTGCGGCTTCTGCACAGCCCCCTGGACGATCCGAGACAAACCCATGCGACACCTCCCCACAGATACCACCCCCCGCCGCTTCTGGCTGCTGGCCGCCCTCTCGGCAGCAGCGGCAGCCGTCGTCAGCGCCTGCAAGACCGCACCGGATGCCCCGGCTGCGCCCGGCCCTGTCGCTGCGGCGCCCGAGGTCATCGGCCCGGTCAATGCCTCCAAGGGCTCTGCCCGCAGCTCGTCGGCCAGCACGCCTCGCGCCTACCGGGCGGACGGCGCCAGCCATATTTACGGATTGAACTCCGAACGCATCTACAAAGGCAAGATGCCGCCGCTGCTATATGCCATTGGCGTGCTGAATGTCGAAATCGACCGCACCGGCCGCGTCACCAAACTGGACTGGATGCGCGCACCGCGCCATGCACCGGAAGTCATTGCAGAGATTGAACGCACCATCCGTGACGCTGCACCCTTCCCCGCACCCGTGAAGCTCGGCAAGGTGGTTTACACCGACACCTGGCTCTGGCACGTCAGCGGCAAGTTCCAGCTGGACACGCTCACAGAAGGACAGACTTGATTGTTAGCCCCCACGCTTTTCACTGCGTGTAATGCGCTGCCCCCCGAGGGGGCCGTCGCTTGCTCGGGGCGGCCCTTCGCGGCGCGGTAGCCCTCAACCCGAATTCTTCAAGCCAGCCCGAGCCGCGGAACCGGCTTTGCCGGGCCGCAGGCGGGTGGCCCCCTCGGGGGGCAGGGAGTTACGCGAAGCGAACGACCGTGGGGGCGCTATTTTTAGGGGGCACAGGCTACACGCAGTGAGCCTGGACGGGGGTGGGCCTACTACTCAATTTTTAGGTTTTGCATCTTCACGACATTGCGCCAGGCGCGGTAGTCGGCCTCGATGAAGGCCCCCAGCAAGGCCGGTGAGCCGGGTGCGGCTTCCACGGCATCCACCTTGAAGCGGGCCACCACGTCGGGCAGGGCCACCACCTTGTTGATGGCGGCGTTGAGGGTGTTGACCACCGCTGGCGGCGTGCCGGCAGGTGCCATCAGCGCGAAGTAGTTCACCACGTCGATGCCAGGCAAGCCGGCCTCGGCCATGCTGGGCACGTCGGGCAAGGCGCTGGACCGTTTGGCGCTGGTCACGGCCAGCGGTTTGACGCGGCCGTCCTTGATGAAAGGCAGCAGCGCCGGAATGGTGCCGGTGATCAGCTGGATCTGCCCGCCAATCATGTCCATGGTGGCAGGCGCCACGCCGCGGTAGGGAATGTGGGTGATGAAGGTGCCTGTGCGGGACTTGAGCAGCTCAAGTACCAGATGGTTGACGCCACCCGCACCCGCCGAGCCGTAATTGAGCGCCCCCGGCTTTTGCCGCGCCAGCATGACGAGTTCCTTCATGTTGCTGGCCGGCAGACTGGTGTTGGCCGCCCAGACCAGCGGGCCACTGGCGATCATGCCCACAGGGGTGAACTGGCGCAGCGGGTCGTAGTTGGCGCTCGGCAGCGAGGCAGCCACGGTGGTGAACGGCGAGGCCACGAGCAGCAGCGTGTAGCCATCCGCCGGGGACTGCGCCACGAACTGCGTGCCGATGGCACCGGAGGCGCCCGCCCGGTTGTCTACGACGAAGGTACCGCCCAGGGTTTCGCCCAGTTTCTGGGCAATCAGCCGACCCATCGCATCGGTGCCGGCGCCAGGGGCGAAGGGCACCACGATCTTCACCGGCCGGTCCGGGTAGGCGCCCACGGGGCTGGCGGCGCCCGGCGTCAGGGTCTGGCCGCTTGCCAGGGCAGCCAGGCCGAAGGTGCTCGCAGCCATCATTTGCAGGGCCAGCCGTCGGGGGGCCGAAGACAGGCGGGAGGCAGAGGAGCGGCGGCAATCGTTGCAGGTCTGGAAGATCATGGGAGACGCAGAAAAAATGATGTTTCTCGATTGTCACCGGCCTCGGTGACTTGTGCATGACACCGTGAGGCGTCAGTGCGGCCTTAGCTTCCCCGGTAGGTCGAATAGCTCCAGGGGCTGACCAGCAGCGGCACATGGTAGTGATGGCGTGGGTCGGCCACACCGAAATCCAGGCTCACCCGGCCCAGAAAGGCTGGCTCGGGTAGGGCCACGCCTTTGCCGCGGAAGTAGGCCTCCACCTCGAACACCAGCCGGTACGTGCCGGCCTTCAGGGTGGCGCTGTCATAAAGCAGGCCATCGGGGTTGCGCCCGTCGGCATTGAGCACGAAGCGCTTGACCAGCGTCGCCGCCTCGCCCTGCGTGGTGTAGAGGGCAACGCCCATGCCGCCCGCCGGCGTGCCGTGCATGGTGTCCAGTACGTGTGTGCTCAGTCCCATGGTCATCCTTGTGTGCGGGGGTTGTCAGCGCTGGCTGAAAATGGTTTACCAAAAGTGTATACATATTCTGCTTCCCGTTATCATCGAGACATGGAGTCACCCAATACCCGCGCCATCGTCGAGGCGCTGACCAAGGCCATTGTGGAGCACCGGCTGCACCCCGGTACCAAACTGGCCGAGCAAAAGCTCGCCGACCACTTCGGCGTTTCGCGCACATTGGTGCGGCAGGCGCTGTTCCAGCTGTCACAGAACCGGCTGATCCGGCTGGAGCCCGCACGCGGCGCCTTTGTCGCGGCGCCTTCGGTGATGGAAGCGCGTCAGGTGTTCGCGGTGCGCCGCATGCTGGAGGCAGAAATGACACGCGCCTTTGTGCGCGAGGTGACACCAGCCAAGATCAAGGCTCTGAAAGAGCACGTGGCCGAGGAAAAAGCAGCCATGGAACGCGGCGATGTGCCGGGGCGCACCACGCTGCTGGGCGACTTCCATGTGCGCATGGCCGAGCTGATGGGCAACGAGGTGCTGGCGCAGATGCTGGGAGAGTTGATCTCGCGCTGCGCACTCATCACCTTGATGTACCAGACCGACAGCGCCGCCGAGCACTCGCATGACGAACACGCCGACATCATCGCCGCCCTGGCGGCGCGTGATGAGAGTCTGGCGGTGCGACTGATGACAGATCACCTGCTGAACGTGGAGCAGAACCTGGCCTTCGACCGCAAGGTGCCCAGCAACGACATTTCGATGGCGCTGTCATGACCTCTACCCCCGACTATCCGCGCGACCTGATCGGCTACGGCCGCACGCCGCCGCACCCGCAGTGGCCGGGCAAGGCGCGCATCGCCGTGCAGTTTGTGCTGAACTACGAGGAAGGCGCCGAGAACTCGGTGCTGCACGGCGACGCGGGCTCGGAGCAGTTCCTCTCGGAAATGGCCAACCCGCCCAGTTTTGCGGACCGACACCTGAGCATGGAGAGCATTTATGAATACGGCTCCCGGGCGGGCGTGTGGCGCATCCTGCGCGAGTTTGAAAAACGCCAGTTGCCGCTGACCGTGTTTGGCGTGGGCATGGCGCTTCAGCGCCACCCGGATGTCACCGCCGCCTTTGTGGAGCTGGGCCACGAGATTGCCTGCCACGGCTGGCGCTGGATCAACTACCAGCAGATTGACGAAGCCACCGAACGCGAGCACCTGCGCCTTGGGCTGGACGCGATAGAACAACTCACTGGCGCGCGGACGGACGACAAGCAGCGCATCCACGGCGTGGGCTGGTACACCGGCCGTGACAGCCCCAACACGCGCCGCCTGGTGGCCGACGACGGGCGCACCGAGTACGACAGCGACTATTACGGTGACGACCTGCCCTTCTGGACACCGGTGACACGCACCGATGGCGTGGTGGTGCCGCGCCTGGTGGTGCCCTATACGCTGGATGCCAACGACATGCGCTTTGCGCTGCCGCAAGGGTTCTCGCAGGGCGATGACTTCTTCACCTACCTGCGCGACAGCTTTGACGTGCTCTATAACGAAGGGGCACCGAACGGCCAGAACGCGCCGAAGATGCTCAGCATCGGCATGCACTGCCGCCTGCTGGGACGGCCCGGCCGCCTGCGCGCACTGCAGCGTTTTCTGGACCATGTGCAATCGCACGACCAGGTCTGGGTCTGCCGCCGCATCGACGTTGCGCGGCACTGGCAAAAGACCCACCCCTATCAAGCCCCTCCACCCGTTCAACCCGTGCAGGAGCGTTGACACATGGCCATCACCCTTGCACAGATCAACGCCGCGTCTGCTGCTGAAGCGCTGACGCTGCTGGACGGTCTTTACGAACATTCGCCCTGGGTCGCCGAAAAGGCGCTGGAGGCGCGCCCGTTCGTGTCGCTGGCGCACCTCAAGTACGCCCTGGTGCAGGTGCTGGCCCACGCCGGCCGCGACGAACAGATTGCGCTGATCCGCGCCCACCCCGAACTTGCCGGCAAGGCCATGGCGAGCCAGCGCCTCACGGCGGAATCGACCCACGAGCAGGGCAAGGCAGGGCTCACGCAATGCACGCCGGAAGAATTCGCCACGCTGCAGCAACTCAACAGCGACTACCACGCAAAGTTCGGTTTCCCTTTCATCCTGGCGGTGCGTGGCCCACGCGGCACCGGGCTGAACAAGCAGCAGATCATCGACACCTTCAGCCGGCGCCTGCAGAACCACCCCGACTTCGAGCTGCAGGAAAACCTGCGCAACATCCACCGCGTGGTCGAACTGCGCATCAACGACAAGTTCGGCACCGAGCCCCTGCAGGGCCACACCGTGTGGGACTGGCATGAACAAATGGCGCAGTTCAGCGACCCGGGCTATACCGAGAAGGGCCAACTGACCGTCACCTACCTCACCGACGCCCACCGTGCCTGCGCCGCCTTCATCAGCCAGACCATGCACGACTGCGGCTTTGATGACGTACGCATTGATGCCGTGGGCAATGTGGTGGGCATTTACCGTGCGGCTACGACCCCGGCCAAAACACTGCTGACCGGCAGCCACTACGACACCGTGCGCAATGGCGGCAAGTACGATGGCCGGCTGGGCATCTTCGTGCCCATGGCCTGCGTGCAGGCCTTGCATCAGCGCGGCGAGCGCCTGCCCTTTCACATCGAAGTGGTGGGCTTTGCCGAAGAGGAGGGCCAGCGCTACAAAGCCACCTTCCTCGGCTCAGGCGCGCTGACCGGGGACTTCAAGCCGGAGTGGCTGGACCAGAAGGACGCGGCAGGCATCCCCATGCGCGAGGCCATGCAGCACGCCGGACTGGACCCGGCAGCCATTCCTGCGATCCGCCGCAACGCAGACGACTACCTCGGCTTTGTCGAGGTCCACATCGAGCAGGGGCCGGTGCTCAATGAGTTGGGCATGCCGCTGGGCATCGTCACCTCCATCAACGGCAATGTGCGCTACCTGTGCGAAATGACCGGCATGGCCAGCCACGCAGGGACGACGCCGATGAACCGAAGGCGCGATGCTGCCGTCGCCGTGGCAGAGCTCGCGCTCTACATGGAAAAGCGCGCTGCGCAAGACGGCGATTCGGTCGCCACCATCGGCATGCTGCAGGTGCCCAACGGATCCATCAATGTGGTGCCGGGGCGCTGCCATTTCTCGCTCGACATGCGCGCACCCCACGACGCACAGCGCGACGCGATGGTCACCGACGTGCTGGCCGAACTGCAGGCCATCTGCGCGCGCCGCGGCGTGCACTGCAGCACTGAACTCACCGAGCGCGCCGCCGCCGCACCGAGCGCTGCCGGCTGGCAGCAACGCTGGGAGCAGGCCGTGGGCGCGCTGGGCCTGCCGCTGCACCGCATGCCCAGTGGGGCCGGGCACGACGCGATGAAGCTGCACAAGATCATGCCGCAGGCCATGCTGTTTGTGCGCGGCGAGAACTCCGGCATCAGCCACAACCCGCTGGAAAGCAGCACCAGCGACGACATCCAGCTGTCCATCACCGCCTTCAGCCATCTGCTGACCCATCTTGCCAGTGACCCCCCATGACATCTTTGACCTCCTTGACAGCCGACACCAGCCCGGCCACAGACTACCGATCCCTCGACCAATGGATAGACGCGCACTTCGACGAGGAAGTGCGCTTCCTGCAGGAGCTGATCCGTGTGCCGACCGACACGCCGCCCGGCAACAACGCGCCGCATGCCGATCGCACGGCCGAGTTGCTGCAGGCCTTTGGCTTTGCGGCTGAAAAACACCCGGTGCCCGCGGCCGAGGTGCAGGCGGCCGGCATGGCGTCCATCACCAACCTGATCGTTCGCCGGCCGTACGGTGCGCCCGGCAGCGGACCGGTGATCGCCCTCAACGCCCATGGCGATGTGGTGCCGCCTGGCGATGGCTGGCAGCACGACCCGTATGGCGGCGAGATCGAGAACGGGCAGATTTACGGCCGTGCCACTGCGGTCAGCAAGGGCGACTTTGCGAGCTTCACCTTTGCCGTGCGTGCGCTCGAATCGCTGGGCGCCGCGCTCACCGGCGGTGTGGAACTGCACTTCACCTACGACGAGGAGTTCGGTGGCGAACTCGGCCCCGGCTGGCTGCTGCGCAAAGGCCTCACGCGCCCCGACCTGCTGATCGCCGCCGGTTTTTCGTACGAGGTGGTCACCGCCCACAACGGCTGCCTGCAGATGGAAGTCACGGTACACGGCAAGATGGCGCACGCCGCCATCCCGCACACCGGCGTCGATGCGCTGCAGGGCGCGGTCGCCATTTTGAACGCGCTGTATGCGCAGAACACGGCCTACGAAGCAGTCAGCTCCAGCGTCGAAGGCATCACCCACCCCTATTTGAACGTGGGTCGCATCGAAGGCGGCACCAACACCAATGTCGTGCCCGGCAAGGTCAGCTTCAAGCTGGACCGCCGCATGATTCCTGAAGAGAACCCGGAAGAGGTCGAAGCCAGCATCCGCCGCGTGATCAGCGACGCGGCCGCAGCCTGTGCCGGCATCACGGTGGACATCAGGCGCCTGTTGCTGGCAAGAGCCATGCAGCCGCTGCCGGGCAACCAGCCGCTGGTGCAGGCGATTCAAAAGCACGGTGAAGCGCTGTTCGGCCAGCCAATTCCTGCCATGGGCACACCGCTGTACACCGATGTGCGCCTGTATGCCGAAGCCGGCATTCCGGGCGTCATTTACGGTGCCGGACCGCGCACTGTGCTGGAGTCCAATGCCAAGCGCGCCGACGAGCACCTGGCACTCGACGACCTGCGCCGCGCGACCAAGGTGATTGCCCGCACGCTGCGGGATCTGTTGACCCAGGACTCGTAGCCATGCCACGGCCGATAAGATCGTTGGCATGAAACAGCACCCCGCCCTGCCCCTCTGGTCCATCGTCGCGCCGGTGGTGGGCTGGCTGTTGCTGGCCGGCACCGCGCTGGACCTGACCGGCAGCCTAGGCGTCGCCTATAAAGCGCTGGTGGCCGCCGGCCTGCTGGCCTGTGTGCTCGCGGCCGTCCACCACGCCGAGGTGGTCGCGCACCGTGTGGGTGAGCCCTACGGCACGCTGGTGCTGGCCATCGCTGTCACGGTGATCGAGGTGGCGCTCATCGTCTCGCTGATGCTGGCTGGCGGCGCGCCCACGGCGGCGCTGGCCCGCGACACCGTGTTTGCGGCGGTGATGATCATCCTCAACGGCATGATGGGCCTGTGTTTGCTGGCCGGCGGCAGCCGCCACGGCGAACAGACCTTTGGCCTCTATGGTGTCAGCGCCTCACTGGCCACACTGGCCGCCATTGTGGTGCTGACGCTGGTGCTGCCCAACTACACCACCAGCGGCGCCGGGCCCACCTACAGCCCCAGCCAGCTTGGCTTCATTGCCATCGTGTCACTGGTGCTCTATGGCACTTTTGTGCTGGTGCAGACGGTGCGGCACCGCGATTATTTCTTGCCGCCAGATGCCGCCACGGATGAGGAAGTGCACGCATCGCCGCCCGGCAACAAGGCCGCCATCATCAGCGCCGCCTTGCTGGTGGTTTGTCTGGTGGCCGTGGTGTTGCTGGCGAAATCACTGGCGCCGACGATCGAGGCGGCGGTGGCTGCTGCCGGTGCACCCGCTGCGCTGGTCGGCATCATCATCGCTGCGGTGGTGCTGCTGCCCGAAGGTCTGGCGGCCTTGCGCGCCGCCCGGGCCAACCGACTGCAGACCAGCCTGAACCTGGCACTCGGTTCGGCACTGGCCAGCATTGGCCTCACGATTCCGGCGGTGGCCATTGTCTCGCTGGCCACTGGCTGGACACTGACGCTGGGCATCGACATCAAATCGACCGTACTGCTGCTGCTCTCGCTGCTGGTGGCCACGCTGTCGCTGGGTACCGGCCGCACGACAGTGCTGCAGGGCACGGTGCACCTGGTGCTGTTTGCGGTGTACCTGTTCACCACCATCGTCCCGTGAGGCGCCGTCCTTCGCCTGCACTGCCAAGGGTATTCCGGGTGAGGACGAGCTGGCCGCGTTGGCGATAATCCGGCCATTCGACGGCACGGCAAGCCGCCCGGGCATCTTTCTTGCTCGTTTTGCTGCGGGTAGCCACACTTTCCACGTAGTTTCAGTGTTGACGTTTCCAGGGAGATTTTCATGGCCCATCAACTTCTGCGCCACACCTTGACCACGCTGCTCGCGGCGGCAGCCATCGGTTCGGCACAGGCCCAGAACACACCCATCAAGTTCCAGCTCGACTGGCGATTCGAAGGTCCCTCGGCCCTGTTCCTCACACCCGTGGCCAAAGGCTACTTCAAGGCCAACCAGCTCGACGTGACGGTGGATGCCGGCAATGGCTCAGGCGGTGCGGTCACGCGTGTCGCCTCGGGCACTTACGACATGGGCTTTGCCGACATGGCCTCGGTGATGGAGTTCCACGCCAACAACCCGGACGCACCCAACAAGCCGGTGGCCGTGATGATGGTCTACAACAACACGCCCGCCTCGGTGATGGCGCTGAAGAAATCCGGCATCACCAAGCCGTCGGACCTGAGTGGCAAGAAGATGGGTGCCCCGGTGTTCGATGCGGGCCGCCGTGCCTTCCCGGTATTTGCCAAGGCCAACAACATCACCGGCTTCCAGTGGACAGCCATGGACCCACCGCTGCGCGAAACCATGCTGGCCCGCGGCGATGTCGATGCCATCACCGGTTTCACCTTCACCTCGCTGCTCAACCTGGAAGCGCGCGGCGTGAAAGCCGAGGACGTGGTGGTACTGCCCTATGCCGACTTCGGCGTGAAGCACTACGGCAATGTGGTGATTGCCTCGCCCAAGCTCATCAAGGACAACCCGGCCGCCGTCAAGGCCTTCCTGCAGGCCTTTGCCCGTGGTGTGAAGGACGTGGTGGCCGACCCGGCGGCAGCGATTGAATTCGTGAAAGCCCGCGACGGCATCATCAACGTGCCGCTCGAAGTGCGCCGCCTGCGGCTGGCCATCGACACCGTGATCAACAGCCCCGATGCCCGCGCCGAAGGCTTCGGCCAGGTCAAGCTGCCGCGCCTGACGTTGATGGCATCGCAGGTGTCGGATGCCTTCAACACCAAGACCCGCGTCGACCCGGCACTGGTCTGGAACCCGTCTTTCCTGCCCAGTGCCGCCGAGCTGAATGTCCTGCCCACGCCGAAGAAATGACTGAAGCCCCGAGCGCCGCCGGGCCGCCCCAAGGCGCGAGCGCCCCCTTGGGGGGCAGCGCAACACACGAAGTGGCAAGCGTGGGGGCCACAAGTACCGCCGCCGGGCCGCCCCAAGGCGCGAGCGCCCCCCCGGGGGGCAGCGACCCACACGCAGTGGGGAAGCGTGGGGGCAATTTTGTCGACTTCCAGGGCGTGTGGCTCGCCTACAGCGCGGAATCACTGGCACGCCAGCAGTTCGCGGTGGAGGCCATCGACCTGCAGGTGGCGCAGGGCGAATTCATCGCCATCGTCGGGCCATCGGGTTGCGGCAAGTCCACCTTCATGAAGCTGGCTACCGGGCTGAAGATGCCTTCGCGTGGCCAGATCCACATTGACGGCCAGCCCGTGACCGGGCCACTGAAGATCTCCGGCATGGCGTTTCAGGCGCCTTCGCTGCTGCCCTGGCGCACCACGCTCGACAACGTGCTGCTGCCGCTCGAGATCGTCGAGCCTTACCGCAGCCAGTTCAAGTCGCAGCGCCCTGCGTATGAAGAACGTGCCCGCGCGCTGCTGAAAAAAGTCGGACTCGCCGGTTATGAGGACCAGTTTCCGTGGCAACTGTCAGGCGGCATGCAGCAGCGCGCCAGCATCTGCCGGGCCCTGATCCACGAGCCGCGCATGCTGCTGCTCGATGAACCCTTCGGCGCTCTCGACGCCTTCACGCGCGAGGAGCTCTGGTGCATCCTGCGCGACCTGTGGACCGAGCAGCGCTTCAATGTGATCCTGGTCACACACGACCTGCGCGAGTCGGTGTTTCTGGCCGACACCGTGTACGTGATGAGCAAAAGCCCGGGCCGCTTTGTAGTGCGCCGCGAGATCGACCTGCCACGGCCGCGCGACCTCGAAATCACCTACTCGGCGGCCTTCACGGACATCGTGCACGAGCTGCGCGGCCATATCGGCGCCATCCGCCAGACGGGGGCAGGCGCATGAACAACCAACGCATGGAGCGCTGGGCACCCTGGGTGCTGCTGGCGCTGGTGGTAGCGCTGTGGCAGGCCGTGTGCAGCCTCTTCTCGGTGCCGGAATTCATCTTCCCCGCGCCATGGGCGATTGCCCAGGCCATGGCCGAATTTGCCGGCCCCATCGGCGAGGCAGCGTGGAAGACCTTCTGGGTCACCCTCTGCGGTTTTGGCCTGTCCATCGTCGTCGGTGTGCTGCTAGGCTTTCTGGTCGGTTCTTCACGGCTGGCCTATGCCGCGGTGTACCCCTTGCTGGTCGCCTTCAACGCCGTGCCCAAGGCTGCGGTGGTGCCCATCCTGATCGTCTGGTTCGGCATCGGTGTGGGCCCCGGCATCCTCACTGCTTTTTTGATTTCGTTTTTTCCGATCACCGTGAACATGGCGACCGGGCTGGCCACGCTGGAGCCGGAGCTGGAAGACGTGCTGCGCGTGCTGGGCGCCAAACGGTGGGATGTGCTGGTCAAGGTCGGCCTGCCGCGTTCGATGCCCTACTTTTTTGCCTCGCTCAAGGTCGCCATCACACTGGCCTTTGTCGGCACGGTGCTGGCCGAAATGACCGCCGGTGACTCGGGCATCGGCTACCTGATGCAAAGCGCCGGCTCGCAGCAGCGGCTGGCGCTGGCGTTTGCCGGTCTGGTGGTGATCGGCGCGATGGCGATGACGATGTATGAGCTCTTCAGTTACGTGGAGAAGCACACCACCGGCTGGGCGCACCGGGGCTCACAAGGCGGATAAATTCGTCCAGAAGCATCGGAAACGGGGCAACCACACGCTCGCCGCCCGAAAAAGTGCTTCGTCCCCTTGTTGAACGGATACCACTCGCTATTTAATTTGTAGCATCTGGCGCGCAGGCCGGGTGCCTGGGCGCCTCAGCAGCGGGAAGAAGAACTGGCTGAGGAAGACTCTGCCTGAGCCCGTGCCATGGACTGAACCGGACGGTTGTTGGCGTCAGCGGGTAAACCCGTCCACCCGGGAACGCGTTCGGCGATGCGCGAAATTTCACGGTACGCCTGTAGCTCCGCGCCGCTCAAAGCCTTCTCCCTCAAATCGGCCAGCTTGGCCGCCATGGCAGGCCAGTCCCTGCGGAACTGCTCGATAGCGATCGGGAGTAAGCGGGTATCGACCATAGGTGCTGATCATTATGGGCAGGCACCTCAGCCGTGACCATACTGCCAATGCAGTAGACAGTAGAGGAGTGCCAGCCCGGACAAGGCAGCCCCCTGGCTCAGGCAGGGACGTAATAGCCCTGCTGCACCGCATAGGCCGTAATTTCCGCTGCATTGCGCAGCGAAAACTTCTCCATCAGGTTCTGGCGATGTGTGCGCACCGTCAGCACGCTGATGCCCAGCAATTCCGCCACCTCCCGATTGCTCAGTCCGCGCGCCACCAATGACATGATCTCGCGCTCCCGTGGCGTGGCGGCGATGGGAAAAGCAGTGCCCGTGTCGGGCGCAAAGGCCTGGGCAATGCTTTTGCTCACATACTGCCTGCCCGCCAGCACGCCATGCACGGCCTGCAACAGCTCGCTGCTGTCCTCGCTCTTGTGCACATAACCATCGGCTCCTGCCGCCAGGGCTTCACGGACCGAGCTGGCACGCAGGTCCCCGGTCAGCACCAGCACACGAATGGCGGCCTGGAACTCGGTCTTGATGGCCGTTGCAATGGCCACACCGTGCAGATTGGGCAGGCCAAGGTCCAGCAGCAGGAGCTGCGGATTGAACTGGCGGACCAGCGCATCCACTGCGGCCCCGTCCCCCGTTTCTGCCACCACCTCAAAGCCCTGCTCGGTGGAAAGCAGCATCTTCAGGCCTTCGCGCATGAGCACGTGGTCATCGGCCAGGACGATTCTGACGACCTTGCTCATGACAGGACTCCGGTGGGACTGTTCTTCAACAGGGCGACCAGCGCCAGCGGCTCCAGTGGCTTGTGCAGTACGGGGAATCCGTGCGCAGCCGCCTGGGCCAGAGGCTCCGGCGACGTATCACCGGTGATGATCACCGCCGGCACCTCCCGGCCCAGCCGGCGGGTGACTGCGGCGATGGCTTCGATGCCAGTGGCTGTGCGCCCCAGTCGGTAGTCCGAAAGAATCAGGCTGATGTCGGCCTGGTGCGCCCCGGCGGCGGCGACCGCCTCGTCCATCGAGGCAGCCACCAGCACCGGATAGCCCCACTCGGCCAACAGGCGCTGCATGGACTCGCGGATCTCGGGGTCATCGTCAATGACGAGAATGCTGCCGGCCTGCTGCCCAGGGGCATCGGGCGGATGGAACCCGACCAGGGCATGGACATCGGCGCCAGAATCGGCACGCGGCAGGGTCACGGAGAAAACCGAGCCCCTGCCGGGCGTTGATCGAACGTCAATCTGCCCATCCAGCAGCTGGACTGAGCGTGACACGATGGCCAGTCCCAGGCCGAGACCATGTTCACGATCGCGGGCCACATCGGGCACCTGGTAGAAGTCGCCAAAGATGCGCGTGCGCTCTCCTTCAGCGATGCCGATTCCGGTATCAAAAATCTGGAAGATGACCTTTCCGCCGCGCGGACGGCAAGCCACCAGGATGCGGCCCTGTTCGGTGTAACGCAGCGCGTTGGATACCAGGTTGGACAGCACGCGCGCCAGCACCAGCGGGTCGGTGTGCACCCAAAGGTTTCGGGCGCCGACCACCTTGAAGTGCAGCCCCTTCGCCTGCGCAGGACCGGCAAAGGCATTGCTCAATTCCGACAGAAGTCCGGCCACCGCGACCGGTCGGCAGGCCACCGCGACAGTGCCGCTGTCCAGCCGCGACAGGTCGAACAAGCCATTGAGCAGCCGCCCCAGACCATTGAGGGCCATTTGCAGGCGCGCTGCGATGTGCGAAACCTCTGCGCCCGTCAACTCGGTACGCCGGCCCATGGCCTGAAGCGTGGCCACAAAAAGGCTCAGGGCCTGGATCGGCTGGCGAAGATCGTGGCTGGCGACAGCCAGGAACTGCGACTTGGCCTGGCTGGCGGCCTCGGCATGTTCCTTGGCGATGCGCAGGCTTTCAGCGACGTCCAGAGCCCGCAGTCGCCTGCGGACCAGCAGCCAGGTCAACAAGGCGGCCAGCACGCTGGCGGCCGCGCCGAGCCGCGCCACCAGTTGCAGCTTGCTGATGGCAATGGCGGTGGTGAAGTTGGGCAGCGAGCGGGCCGTCACCGTCCAGGTGTAGCCTCCCACTTCGACCTGACGCGAGGCATGAAAAAGCTTCACGGCCGACTCGCCGCCCACGCGGTCGCTGTAGGTGTCTGTCAGCTGGTCATCGCCCTGCCCGCTGCCGCCGTCGTACACGTCCAGTGTGATGGTGGCACGCTCCCCCAGGATGCTGTCCAGCAGCCCTTCCATGCTGAAGGCGCCGTAAATCCAGCCCGAAATATGGGCACGCCGCTCTTCCCGGGTGGCATGCGGCTTGCCGTTTTTGTAGACCGGCAGGTACATGCGGTATCCGGCCTGGATCTGGGCAGCATCTTCTTCCGGCAGCTTGACCTTGTTGGAAATGGCAATGTTGCCGCTGTCGCGCGCGTCCTCCATGGCCGGGCGGCGGGACGGCTCCGCGAAATAATCCGTGCCCAGCGTGCTGAGAAAGGTCGAACCCGACGGTTCGAAGTAAAGCGCCGAGGTGCGGGCGCCACCGGTGAGGCCCGGCTGCACGGTGTAGGCCGGAAAACCCTGACTGCGCACCGCAGCGACATGCTTTTCCCGGTCGGCCTCGGGAACGATGAGCGCAAAGCCCATGCCCTGAAAGCCAGGATGGTTCTGGATACGCAAATTGGACACAAAGGCCTGAAAGTCGCCTCGCTGGACGCGGTCCGATGTCGAAAACAGGCCATGCGTGGCGCGCAGCGTCTGTTCGTAAGCCAGCATGCGCTCCCGGAACAGGTTGACCGTTTCACGCACGCGCGTGTCGAACTCGCCCTGCAAAACGGTCTCTATTTCGCGGCGCTCTTTTTCCCAGAAGTACCACGACGTCAACAGTGACAGGCCAAGCACCACGCAGGGCAGCAGGTAGCTGAAAAATCGCAGGGGCTGCCAGGTCAAGCGCGCAGCAAAAGGGGGGGTGAAAAGGCGCAAGATTTTCACCTGGCAAGGGGAATCGGCGAGATCGCTGGCCAGCAACTGACCAACGACTGACCAGCGGCGTGCCAGGCGAGGGGCAGGCGAGTGACAGTGAATTTCATCGATTCAGCCTGCTAACGCTGGTAGGGCAGCAGGATGCGCGTTGCCTCCGCCTGGGCGTCCTGCATCGCCTCACGAGGCGTGCGCTTGCCGGTCAACGCGGCGGCAAGGCCAGCATTGAGTGCACGTGTGACGCGCTGGTTCTCATGGGTAGAGAGCTCGGCCACCGCATACGGCAACTGGTCACGTGCAACCGCTGCGTCGGGAAAGCGCAAAAGATGCTTTTTCATGATCTCGGTGTCCCAGGCAACCGGGCTGACCGCGATGTAGCCGGAGTCGATTCCCCATTTCGCGGTGCGTTCCGGCGCCACCATCCATTGAATGAATTTGAAAGCCGCTTTTTGCTGTGCAGGCGGGCTTTTTTTGAACACATAGAAGTTGCCGCCGCCGGTGGGCGAGCCGCGCTGCGTGTTGGCGGGCAGTACGCCGACACCAAAATCGAAACCGGCTTTTTCGCGCAGGTTGCCGAGGTTGCCACTGGTGGTCCAGATCATGGCCGCCTTGCCATCCAGAAAGTCGCCTGGTGTAGCGCCCCACTCGACCACGCCGGGCGGATGCACCTTGTGCACGCGCGACAAATCAACCCAGTACTGCAGCGCCCCAATCACAGCCGGACTGTCAAAAAAGGTTTGGGTGCCGGCGGTGTTCATCAGCGCCCCACCGTTGGCAGTGACCAGACCCTGAAATAACCAGTACGGAAAGCCGGAGGAAGGAATCTGCACGCCCCACTGCGTGACATTCCCATCGGCATCGCGGCGTGTCAGCTTTTGCGCGTAGTCGGCCATGTCCCGCCAACTGGTGGGTGGCCGGTTGGGGTCCAGGCCCGCCTGGCGGAAAAGTTTTTTGTTCCAGTACAGCAGGATGGTCGAGCGCTGGAAGGGAATGCCCCAGGTCTGACCGGCGGCCCGGCTGTTGGCCATCAGGGCCGGGTAAAAGCTTCCCAGCCACGCGATGTCTTCGGCCGTCGCCACAAGCTCGTCGAAAGGGACGATGGCGTTGGCGTCGATGAGCGTGTAAATATCGACAGCAAACAGCACAGCAGCGTCAGGTGGCGTGCCGCTTTTATGGGCAGTCAAGGCCTTGGCGATGGAATCCTTGTACGTGCCGGTGTAAATCGGCTTCACGCGGATGCCGGGATTTTCTTTTTCAAAGTCAGCCGCCAGGGCGGAAATTGCCTTGGCCACAGGCCCTCCCACCGCGATGGGAAAGTAAAACGAAATATCGGTGGCCTGGGCCGCCCTTGCGCAAGTCATCCACAATGCGACAAGGGCACAGAGGCGCCAAAACCGCCCCTCCATCCACATGGATGGTTTGACTGGCGTCACGGCTTTTCCTTTTTTCCGATGGATCATATGGTCGCCCCGTTCAAGCTGCCGCTGTTCCAGGGGAAGTCCAGAGGGAAATGCATCCGGGGGGGGGTGGCCCGCCCCGCTCAATCAGCTCTGTTACAGAATATCACCAATCTTTGTGGGGCTTGTGGTGACCAAGGAAGCGAAGCTTGCCATCGCAGTTCGCAGCAAGACCTGTGCCGGAGGTTGCCGGGGGATGTTTATGGCCTCTGCGATGGTGTGGTGCGAGCTGTTCAGCGCAATTGAAAACACACGATGGGGTGGACGGATCGGGCGTCGCAGGGGCATTGAAACGATGGTGTGTTTTGGCTGAGTCTTGAGGCCGGGGGTTGCCCGGCGGCAACTCACTTTCTCTTGCTTCGCCAAGAGAAAGTAAGCAAAGAGAAGGCGACCCTGGTGCCTGCGTCCCTCCGCTGCGCTGCGGGCAACCTGCGGTGCTCGGTCCAGGCGGGGTCTGGCTAAACTCGCC